>CAWACX010000001.1:0-1174301 GCA_963780755.1 uncultured Acidobacteriota bacterium | reverse complement strand
CTTCGGTCGGCAGGCCGAACATTGTCGGTCGGGCCCGGGCTGCTGCGCCCAGTCAGCGGGGAACTCGCCACGGTGGCTGACCACGGCGATGAAGTGGGCCATCCCCGCACCCCACCCTGCTGCCGATACGTCTCGTTCACGGCACGAGAGGCCGCCAGTGCCGCCTCTCGGTCGGGGAGGAGCTTGGGGACCGGCGGCTCGTGCGCCACCAGGGTCCGCACGTCATCGGGGTAGCGGGCGACGAGAGCCAGTGTGTTCACCTGGTCGCCGCTGCTCGCGAACAGGTCGACCGGCCCACCTCCGAGCTCCTGGATGATCCGGTTGAGATCGTCGGCGTGCTCCATCGGGTGTCGGCGGTGTGGTCGGCTCGCTCAGTTGGCTGCGCTCGCTGCCACGAGGGTCGTAGGTGATCCACCGTGCGGTCGGTGAAATGGCCCGCCAGTGTGGCGAAGCCGGCGGCCTCCGCCATCGGCGAACCGATCAGGAACAGGGGAGTTGCGTCCGTCCAGCTCCCAGGCCGAACTTCGTAGGCCAGAGTCGTGCCCGGCACCTCCAGGTTGCGGGTGGCTTGTGCGGTCAGTGTCATCGTGTTGCCCCTTTCTGCTGCGGTCTTCCTCGAGATGGCGTCGATCTGGCCGGGGGCCTGGGCCATCCCTTCTCCGGCCCATCTCGACGATCTGTTCCATGACCTCGGGGCTGGCGAACTTGGTCAGGATCGCCATCCGGGTCCGCCCGGCGCCGATCTCCTCGATCGTCACCCGCATCTCGCCGTCCGGCATCTCCGTGTTCGGCTACCGTCCTCGTTGGCGAAGCCGTCCCGGACGCAGCCGGAGTGCGGGGGATCGGCCTCCTGGACGTCCCAGCAACCCCGCGGCTGGTCACCCTCGGGCCCGGTCATGTGGTACTCGACACGGCCGCCGGGCGCAGCTCGTGGTTGACGAAGGTCGCTGGGTATGTCGGCGGCCCCCACCAGCGCTCCAACTGGCGCGGGTCCGACCAGATCTGCCACACTCGCTCGGCGCAGGCGTCGAACTCGGCGGTGAGGGTCATCGTCAGGGCGTGGGGGTCCTTGCGGACGTCGGTCACGGTCATCGGTCTGTCTCCTTTGTCTTCGTCGACGATGGACATGCGCTCGATCCGGCCCCGCCACAGCTCCTCGACCGGTCGAGGCGCCGGCGTGGGACGCGCAGGCCCTCGATGTTGGTACGGACGACCTTGCGCCGCCCGATGCTTGCTTGGTGACCAGTTCAGCCCGCTCGAGCACGGCGACGTGCTTCTGCACCGCCGCAAGACTCATCGGGTACTGGCGCGCCAGCTCGGCGACCCCCCCTCGGAGTCGATTGCGCGGCGGAAGATGTCGCGGCGGGTGGGGTCCGCCAGCGCGCCGAACATGCGGTCGAAGTCGGGAGGGGCGATCTGCATCTATACAACCAATACGGTCGTATGAAGTCCTTGTCAAGTAGTCGGTACCCTTCTCCTGTCCAGCTCGTTCGAAAAGAAGAAATCGCATGGCTTTCTCCTTCCACCTCTTCTGGGATCTCGACAAACCGGCCCACGAAGTGACGGTGACGTTGGAGGTCCTCGAGCCTCCCTCGGTGGACCGTCTCTACTTCTGGGCCCTCCAGGCATCGTTCCTGGATGGCTCCGGCTCGAAGGGCGGAGCGCACCTCGGACTGCAATGGAATCCCCGCTACCCCGGCCACCAGGCCGTCAACTGGGGTGGTTATGACGCCCGGGGAAACATCCTTCCCGGATCCAATTCCTCGCTCCCCAGCACACCGGGAGATCCGAACACCCGGGACTACGCCTGGCTGCCGGGGCGGAGGTACGGCTTGCGGATCTCCCCCTCACCGGAGGCCGGCTGGAGAGGTGAGATCACCGACATCGAGACCGGTGTCGTGACCGTGGTCCGCGATCTCCACGTCGGCGGTGACCATCTAGGTCGGCTGATGGTCTGGACCGAACTCTTCTGTGAGTGCTCAGATCCGAGAAGCGTGGCCGCCTGGTCCGAGCCTTCGGCCATCGGGCTCGGCGGAGAGTATCTGGCCCCTGCTGCCTTCCGGGTCAACTACCAGGCCGACGGTTGCCCCAACACCAACGTCTATTCCGATGGCCACCGGGTGTACCAGGCCACCACCAGCGAGCGGGTCACAGCGCAGGGCTCGCTCATTATTCTCTGACTCCCCGAAGCTCTTCTCGATGCTCCGCTGGTGCCCTCTCTTCAGCGCCCTCCATGCGTCGGCGAACGCGGAGTCGGCGACCCGCAAACGGTAGATTCCGGCCATGGTTGAGACCACAAGGATCGACGCGATGGCCGTGTCCGCCGCATGGTCTCCAGGAGGCCAATGATGCGGATCCGCCCGCCCGTCGTCCGTGAGATGAATCGCGACCTCTGGGTCAAAATGACGGCAACTCCGGGCGACAGGCCCTTGCCGCCGGCCGCCCCCAAGGTGGAGTCGGAGACCGACATCCGGCTGGATCGTCTCAAGAGGCTGGGTGAGCTTTGGGCTTCGGGGGTCCTCACCGACGACGAGTTCGAGCGGGAGAAGGCCAGGATCCTCGCCTGAGCGGGGCCGGCGCAGTGGCCTATTCGGCCCCGGTTTGGCCGGCGCCGATGGTGTCTCGCGAACCATCGAGCTCGGCGCGGAGCGGGATGACGATGGGCGGGGTGGCGTTGCCATTGAACTCAGACCAGAGCCTTCGCACCGCCTGTCGCCCCATCTCGGCGAGGGGTTGCGCGACCGAGGTGAGCGGTGGAGCAAACCAGGCAGCTTCCTCGATATCGTCAAAGCCGGTGACCGCTATGTCTTCGGGTATGCGGAGTCTCCGGTCTCGCAGGGTGTGCATGGCCCCCAGGGCCATCCCGTCGTTGGCGGCTACGACAGCATCGAGATCCGGGATGCGATCGAGCAGGGCGCTCATGGCCGCGGCCCCAGTATGGGGCGACCAGTCCCCCTCTTCGCACAGGCCGGGGTCGGCATCGAGCCCGTGCCGGTTCAATGCCCTTTCCCAGCCGTTTCGGCGGTCGCGCGCCTCATGCCAGTTGGCAGGGCCGGAGATGTGGCCGATCCGGCTTCTGCCGATCGAGACCAGATGGTCTACCACCTCCTCAACCGCGGCGGCGTTGTCGACCAGCACACTGGAGTGTGTGTCCGATACGCCGGCCTTTACAAAGACGACCGGCTCATGACGGTCGGGTAAGACGGCCTTGATCCGATCCACCGCATGCCCGACGGCAGGGACGGACATGATGATGCCGTCGACATGGCGCTCGACCAGAGCCGCGACTGCAGGACGAGGATCGTCGAGGCTGTCACCCTCGGGAAGTTCGGCGATGAGGACAGTGAGCCCGAGATTGGCCGACTCATCGATGATGCCACGCAGAGTGGAAACGGTTCCGGTGTATCCCATTCCGGCGAGGAGGACACCGATGGCGTTGCTGCGTCTGGCGACGAGGGTTCGAGCCACGGCACTCGGGCTGTAGCCGAGGGTGGCGATGGCGCCTTCGATTCGCTGTCTCGTATCCGGGGCGACATCCGGGCGCTTGTTGAGCACTCGGGACACGGTCTGGGTCGACACTCCGCAGAGCGCAGCCACGTCTTTGATGGTGACTCTGTGGCTCGACCCCAACATTGCCTGACTCCTCGCGGAATGTGACGACTTCGAGACCTCGGCTTCGGAGACTACCTGTCTCCAGCCGCCGTTATCGTTAACGGGAGCGTTAACGGGATCTGGGCGGAATCGAGGTAGACAAGGTCACGTTAATGGTGTTAGCGTTCCCGTTAACGATAACATGCATACGTTAACATGAATACGATAACATCGAGCTGTCGCCCAGCATTCGACTCCCAAGGACACCCCGCTGACTCACCCCATCACAGGAGGAGATGACATCAAACGACCGACCAACACCGAGTTATCCAACAAGCGTCACATCGACGAACGAGAAGGGAAATCCCGATCAATGAGGAGGAAGGTATGAAACTGAGAGACCGGAAGAGGTTCCTAGGTCTTGTCACGGTGCTCGCACTGGTACTTGCCGCCTGTGGAGGCGACGGATCGAGCGACACCACCGAAGGCGGAGCCACTGGCAGCACCGCCGCCAGCGGAGAGCTGGTCACGGTTGGCTTTGCCCAGACCGGCTCCGAGTCGGGCTGGCGCACAGCCAACACCCAGTCGATGGAGGCGGCCTTCTCGGAGGAGAACGGCTTCGAGTTGATCTTCAACGAGGCTGACAACGACCCGGCGGCACAGATCGCCGCGGTCCGTGGCTTCATCAACCAGGGTGTGGACGCAATCGTCATCGCACCAATCGTCGAGGACGGCTGGGAAGACGTGCTTCAAGAAGCCGCGGACGCCGGGATTCCGGTCATTCTCGAGGACCGCACCGTGACCGCTCCAGAAGACCTGTACGCCACGTGGGTGGGCCTTGACTTCCGCAACGAGGGCGTCATGGCTGGTGAGTGGGCCGCCGAGACTTTCGGTGACACCCCGACCAAGATGGTGGTGCTCGAGGGCACGACCGGTTCAGCTCCTGCCAACGACCGTGCCGAGGGCTTCGACGAGGCCATCGCCGGCACCGGGATCGAGAAGATCGACTCGCAGACCGGTGACTTCACCCGTGACGGTGGCAAGACCGTCATGGAGGGCTTCCTCCAGGTGCACGGTGTCGACGGCATCGACCTGGTCTACGCCCACAACGACGACATGGCTCTGGGTGCCATCGAGGCCATCGAGGCTGCGGGTGGCGTTCCGGGCACGGACATCCAGATCGTCTCCATCGACGCGGTGCATGACGGCATGCAGGCGTTGATCGACGGCAAGATCAACTTCATCGTCGAGTGCAACCCGCTCCTCGGAGACCTGGCAGCAGGCCTAGTGACCGACGTGCTCGCGGGAACCGCCGTCGATAAGCGGTACTACGTCGAGGACCAGACCTTCACCGTGGAGCAGGCCGAAGAGGCCCTCCCCGATCGTCTGTACTGATCTACACGGGTTAGTCCCATGTAGATAGGTTGGAGTGTCTGACCGGGGGCCGGTACGAACCGGCCCCCGGTCCGACGCTGTGTAACGGATCGAGAGTGAACGTGTGACCTTGCCTGCGGACACTGCCTCCCCCGCCATCGTCGAGATGCGGGGGATCACAATCAGCTTTCCTGGTGTGCTCGCCCTCGACAACGTGGACTTCTTCGTTCGTCCGGGCGAGGTCCATTCCCTCATGGGCGAGAACGGCGCCGGGAAGTCGACCCTAATCAAGGCATTGACCGGCGTCTATGCCATCGACAGCGGGTCGATCGACGTCATCGGCACCAGCCAGATCTTCCGCGGCACCTCGGATGCCGAGGCCGCGGGCATCTCGACCGTGTACCAGGAGATCAACCTGTGTACGAACCTCTCCGTGGGCGAGAACGTCATGCTCGGCCACGAGCCCCGCAGGGGCGGGCGGATCGATTGGAAGGCTGTGCATCGGATGGCAGCCGACCACCTTGAAGACTTGGGGATCTCGATCGACACCCGATCGCTGCTCTCCAACCATTCGATTGCCATTCAGCAGTTGGTCGCCATCAGCCGGGCCATGGTGCTGGACGCCAAGGTCTTCGTCCTCGACGAGCCGACCTCCAGCCTGGACCGTGGCGAGGTCGAACAGCTTTTCACGGTGATCCGCGACCTGAGAGACCGGGGTGCGGCCATCCTCTTTGTGAGCCACTTCCTCGACCAGGTGTACGAGATCTCGGAACGGATAACAGTTCTCCGCAACGGCAAGTTGGTTGGCGAGTACCTCGTCAAGGACCTCCCGCGTGAGGAGTTGGTGACCAAGATGATCGGTCGCCAGCTCGATGACCTCGAGGCGATCTCCGCGACTGCGGCCCGCGTGATCGACCGCACCGACTCACCGATCCTCGAAGCGACAGGTGTGGGCAGGCGTGGCGTGCTCGAGCCCGCAGACCTCGACGTGTTCGAAGGTGAGATCGTCGGCATCGCTGGTCTCCTGGGCTCCGGGCGCACCGAGCTCGTGCGGCTGTTGTACGGCGCCGACCGGGCCGACTCGGGCCAGATCGAGGTCGCCGGCAAGCCGGCGAAGATGACCTCACCCCGCCATGCAATCGACCGCCGTATCGCGTTCTCGTCTGAGGACCGGCGTGCGGAGGGAATCGTGTCCGACCTCACCGTTGCCGAGAACATCGTGCTCGGCATCCAGGCGCGCAAGGGATTCCGCAAGATCCGCCGCGAGAAGCAGGAGTCCGTCGTGTCCGAATACATGGCGGCGCTCGATGTGCGGCCGGCCGACCCGAACATGATCGCCGGCAACCTCTCGGGAGGTAACCAACAGAAGGTGCTGATCGCGCGATGGCTCGCCACGGCGCCTGAGCTCCTGATCCTGGACGAGCCGACACGGGGCATCGATGTCGGCACCAAAGCCGAGCTTCAGCGCAAAGTCGCCGAGTTGTCGGAGCAGGGATTGTCCGTGATTTTCATCTCGTCCGAGCTCGAGGAAGTGCTCCGCCTCGCCCAGCGGATCGTCGTGATGCGGGATCGCAAGTGCATCGGTGAGCTCGACTCGCAACGGTTCGAACTGGAGGGCCTGATCGACTTCATAGCCAATGAGGGCAAAGGGAGCGCAGCTTGAGGAGAGTCACCAAGCACCGGCTCTTCTGGCCGGTTGCCGTGTTGATCTCCCTCATAGTGATCAACACCGTCGCCCGTCCCCAGTTCGCCAGTATCACCGTTCAAGACGACCGCTTCTATGGCGCCCTCATCGACATCCTGCGTCAGAGCGCCCCCCTGATGCTGGTGTCGTTGGGGATGACCATCGTTATCGCCACCCGCGGCATCGACCTTTCGGTTGGAGCGGTCATGGCCGTGTCCGGTGCCGTGGCGCTCACGATCATCGACGGCTCGGCCGATCCCAATGACCTCGGTGTGGTGTCGGTCGCAGTCGTGGTCGCGATCCTGGTCTCGCTCCTGCTTGGCGCATGGAACGGGTTTCTCGTCTCCCTGCTCGGCATACAGCCGATCATTGCGACGCTGGTGCTCATGCTCGCCGGCCGTGGGATGGCCTTCCTCATCACCGAAGGCTTCATCACGACCGTCAATAGCACGCCGTTCGAGTTCCTCTCGACCGGCTACCTCCTCCTGCTGCCGTTCGCGTTCTTCATCTGGGTCGCCGCGGTCGCTGCGGTCGGGTTCGCCGAGCGCCGGACCGCACTCGGTGTGCTCACCGAGGCCGTTGGCATCAACCCCGAGGCGAGCCGTCTCGCCGGGGTGCGCTCGACAGGGATCATCTGGAGCGCTTACGCCGCCAGTGCCCTGCTCGCGGGCATCGCGGGCATCATCTATGCCTCGAACATCAAGGCCGCCGACGCCAACGCTGCGGGGCAGTTCATCGAGCTCTACGCCATCCTTGCGGTCGTGTTGGGCGGCACCTCGCTGATGGGTGGGAAGTTCACCCTCGCCGGGACAGTCGTGGGCGTGTTGATCATCCAGACGCTCGAGTCCACGATGCTCTTCCTCGGGGTCCCGCCCGCGGAGAGCCCGGTGTTCTTCGCCGTTGTGGTCGTGGTAGTGGTGGTCATCCAGTCTCCGCGCCTTCACCGCTTCGTGCGCGGCATCACCCGGTCGGCTCGCTCTCGCGGGTCGGCCGAACCCAGTCAGGATGCGGGAGTGGCGATATGACGAGCCTCGAAACCGCAAGCACGACGACTCGAAAGCCGGCCGGTTTCGAGACCTTCTTGAGCCGACGTGCGTCCCTGCTTCCGACGCTCGCGGCGGTCGCCATCCTCATCCTGCTCTTCATCGGCGCGGAGATCTTCGTGCGGGGCGACTTCATCACCCCGAGAAACATCTCTGCACTACTTCTGGACAACGCCTACCTGCTGATACTGGCGGTCGGCATGACGTTCGTCATCGTCACCGGGGGCATCGACCTCTCTGTGGGCTCGGTGATGGCGTTCACCGGAATCTGGCTGGCGAAGCTGCTCGAAGCCGGCACCTCGTTGGCAATCGCCCTGCCGGTGGTCCTGCTTGCCGGCGCCTTGGTCGGCCTTCTCATCGGGGTGCTGGTGCAGTTCTTTGAGGTCCAGCCCTTCATTGCGTCTCTGGCCGGCTTGTTCCTGGCCCGGGGCCTTGCTTTCGTCGTGAGTCTTTCATCGATCAAAGTCGAGACCACGGAGGTGTTGTGGCTGCAGTCGACCCGCATCCAACTTGGCGACTTCTACATAACGCCGACCGGAATCCTCGCGCTGGTGGTGGTCTTCATCGGGGCCTGGGTGATGCAATTCACCCGGTTCGGGCGCACGACCTACGCGATCGGCGGTAACAAGCAGGCGGCGCTGATGGGCCTCAAGGTGCCGCGCACCACGGTGGCCGTCTATGTGATCTCGGGTGTGTGTGGTGGTCTCGCCGGTCTGGTGCTGACTGCATATTCGGGTGCCGGTTATCCCCGTAACGGCATCGGCACTGAGCTGGACGTGATCGCTGCCGTGGTCATTGGTGGAACCCTGCTCGCCGGAGGCCGGGGTTATGTGTTGGGCTCGATGGTCGGTGTCTTCGTCTACGGCACCATCAAGACCATCATCGCTTTCATGGGCGCCAAGCAGTCGTGGACGCAGATCATCATCGGGGCCCTGCTCCTGGTGTTCATCGTGGTCCAGCGTGCGATCGTCGCCCGCTCGGAACGCCGAAGTTAGACCATCACCTCTCGCGTTAGGCCGTGGCCATCGATCCCTCGGTCACCTCGCCCTTGTGGGCGGCGAAGGCGCCTAGGACCTCTTCCTTCTCCGTCGCCGGGATCTCGAAGGCGTCCATGGTCTGTGCCAGCACGGAAGCCACTTCGTCGAACTCGGCTGACGAGATCCTGAACTCGCGATGGGCCTCCTCGAGCCCCAGCGGCGTGCTTCCGGGCTCGGTCCCCACATATTCGAAGGGCCCGCCTGAGACGTTGCACACCCACAGGGTCCGCATGAACTTCAGCCCGGGAAGCCGGCCCAGGTTGTTGGTGTGCCAGTCCCGCAGGGCCGGATTGCTCGAGCCCTGGCCCACGATCGGGTTCTCGATGAGAGCGTCGCTGAATCGGTCCACCACCGCTGCGATGGCGAAAACGCCACCCAACCTCTCGTACAAACTCGCCTCTGCCATGGCTCGGTCCTCCTGATAGCTGCCGTTTGGCGATCGGCTTCTATCGCCAAACATTTTCTGTTTTACAGGAGGTCGCGTGGGGAGTCAATGGCAGTCACAATCTGCAGGGCGAGTCCGGACTCAGCCGGCAGGGGCCTTTCCGTTACTTTGTGGTGATGCGCTCCGAGCAGAATCTCGTCCTCACCGGATTCATGGGGACCGGGAAGACCACGGTGGGTCGCATGCTCGCTGAGAAGCTCGGTATGGAGTTCGTAGACACCGACGAGCTCATCGAGTCCCGGCATGGGCCGATCCCCCGCATCTTCGCGGACCGGGGAGAATCGGAGTTCCGAGCCATCGAGCAGGAAGTCGCACGCGAGTTGGGAGAGCGATCGGGTCTGGTCATTGCCACCGGTGGGCGGATGGTCCTCGATGACGACAACTTCGGGTCCTGAGCAGAAACGGGCGGATCTTCTGCCTCGTTGCGACACCTGAAGAAATCCACCATCGAATCGTCAACGATGAGTCGGGGAAAGAGCGCCCACTGCTCCAGGTCGAAGATCCGAGACTGCGCATTATCGAATTGATGACCGAGCGAAGCGACGACTACCGGCGCTTCCCGCAGATTGGGACCGAGGGTGCGGAACCCCCGGCGATAGCGGACGAGATCGTCAAGCTGTGGAGGAGCCACCAAGACGACTAGAGCTCGAGCGGGCGAGCTTTCTCGCCGGGCAGGGCGACCCCGAGACTTAAAGCGGCTGTCAAGCCGTTCAATTCAAAGCTCCGGCATCCCGATAATCTGACGACATGTTCCGATCCTCCGCTCTCGTGTTCGCGCTCGCCCTCGCTCTCGTGGCGTGCACCGGAGACGCGGCGACGACTTCGACCACCCTCCCTGACGTCAGCTCCGCCCCGACCACGGGTGAGACCTCGACCACCGTCCCCTCGAGCACGACGACCACTGCGGCAGCCATTCCCAATGGCCCGCTCCCGGGGACCGAGAACCTCCCGCCCGAGGTCACCGAGGAGCTGATCGAGCTCGTCGGGATCACAGAAGAGGTGCGGGGCCTCCAGTTCGTCGAGATGCCGGTCGTCACCGTGGTCACCGAGGAAGAGTTGGCTACCCGGGTCCAGGAACAGATCGCGGAGGACGCCGAGGATTTCCCGGCGGATGAGGCCTTGTATCAGCTCCTCGGCCTTCTGTCCGAGGACACCAACCTGGAGGCAATGCTCGTCGAGCTCTACGGCGAGCAGGTCGCCGGCTACTACGACGGGGAGGTGGGCGAGCTGGTGGTCCCGATGCGTGAGGACGGCTTCTCGGTGGTGCAGCGGGCGACGCTGATCCACGAGCTGACACATGCCCTCACCGATCAACAGTTCGATTTCGACGTGGCCTTCGACGCCATGATCGAGGAGGACCGTCTCGACGAGGCGTCGGCGTATCAGGCGTTGATCGAAGGAGATGCCTCCCTCGCCGAGTTCCACTACCTCCAGACGCTGTCACAGAGCGAGTTGGGCGAGTTCTTCGCAGAGGCCCTCGACGTCGACACCACCGCCCTCGACGCCGCCCCCGCGTTCATCCAAGACTCGCTGATCTTCCCCTACGACTCTGGCCTTGCGTTCAACCAGCAGCTCTATGACGACGACGGTTGGGCCTCGATCAACGAGGCCTACGGGACGATGCCAGGGCTCCCCGGGACCACCGAGCAGGTGATCACCCCATCCGACTTCGGGCGGGATCTCCCTATAGAGGTCACGGCTCCCGAGGTGACTGTCCCCGCCTACGAGTTGGAGCGGACCTCGGTGTGGGGCGAGCTCGGGTTCCGCCTGATGATCGATCAGGTATTGGGCGAGGGCATCGGGGTGGATGCCGCCGACGGTTGGGGTGGGGACGCATACAGCCACTGGTTTGACGGCACGAATGCCGCCATGGTCATCGTCTTCCAGGGCGACACCGACCGCGACACGGAGGAGCTTCGAGTGGCGTTGGCCTCCTACGCCGAGGCCGCGGTAGACGACGAAGACTTCGTGTCGGTCGAGATCGTCGACGAGAGGCTGGTTTTCATCGTCGCCGACGACACCACCGTCGGAGAGCTGATCCAGGCAACCGTTGCCGGCTGACATCTTCCCGCAAGCCTGCTGATCCTCTAGCTTCGCCAGGATGAGGAGGGTTCGCCTGACCGCCGGTGGGTGGTCGTCCGAGGCAGAACAAGCTGTCACCTTCGTCGACCGGTTTCGTGGGCTTCGCGCCCTGAGCCCGGGTGCACGACTCCTCATCGAGACCAGAAGTGTCCACACCATTGGCTTTCCACGGCCGATCAATGTCGTGGTCATCGGCCGCGACGGGTCGGTGCTGGACACCCGGACCCTCACCCGGAACCGGGTGCTGGTCAATCGTCTCGCCCGGCACATCCTCGAGGTCCCGCACGGGTCGGACCTCCCGGACCTCGACTCCAAAGTGGAGATCGTCGATGTCTGATGGAGGCCGCCTCGTGTTGTGTGCCACGCCAATCGGCAATCTGGGCGATGTCTCCGCCCGGCTCGCCGAGGTCCTGGGGGATGTCGACGTCATCTACGCCGAGGACACCCGGCGAACAAGGGTCCTGCTCGACCATCTCGGGGTGGGGACGAAAGCGAAGTCGTTGTTCGTCGGTAACGAGGCGGGCCGGACCGACGAGCTGCTGGGGGCCCTGGCCGAAGGAAAGTCGGTAGCTCTGGTCACCGACGCCGGGATGCCCGGCATCTCCGATCCCGGCGCTGAGGTGGTGAGACGGGCCCGGCAGCGGGGTTTCCTGGTGTCTTCGGTGCCCGGGCCGAGTGCGGTCACCACCGCGTTGGCTCTCTCCGGCATGAATGGCGACCGGTTCTCCTTCGAAGGCTTTCTCCCCCGCAAAGGAGATGAGCGCATGCTCCGTCTGGAGCGGCTCGCAGCCGACGATCGGCCAACTGTTCTCTTCGTCAGCCCGCACCGGCTCGACTCTGACCTCAGAGACATCGCCGAGCACACCGGGCCTGAGCGCCGCATCGCCGTCGCCCGCGAGCTGACCAAAGTCCATGAGGAGATATGGGTCGGCACCGTGGCCGAGGCGTTAGCCGAATGGGAGGAGAGGCCACCCAAGGGGGAGTTCACCATCGTGGTCTCGCCGGGTGCGACCCGACCGATCTCAATCGATCAAGCGCGGGCGGAGGCCGCCGACCTCGTTGCCCGGGGACTGACTTCCTCAGAAGCCGCGCGCCAGGTGGCGCGGGAGAGCGGTCTCAACCGGAGGGACATCTACCACGCGCTGCTCAACGCTCAGGAGCGGAGCTGAGATCGGCACGAGGAGCAAACGCCTCGTCCCTTGAACTGGGTGATCCGGGTCTCAGACCCGCAGAAGGTGCAGGTGTCGGTCATCTTGCGGAGCACGATCGAGCTCCCCTCGACCGATATGAAGAGATGGTCCCCTTCACGGATGTTGAACAGGCGCCGGGTCTCTGCGGGGATCACGATGCGTCCCAGGTCGTCGATCTTGCGGGCGATGCCAGTTTCCATGTTCGGTCCGATCTCAGTCGGTGACCGAGCCTACCCATGGCCCGGAAGGCGGTGGCGGGTACCGTCGACACGATGGGATGGGTCGACACTCACTGTCACCTTCAGCTCGACGGGCGCGACCCGACGGAGCTCTTGTCCCGCGCCACGGAGGTGGACTGGCTGGTGATACCGGGCGTCGATGCCAAGAGCTCGGCAGCGGCGCGTGACCTGGCTGACGATATCGGCGAGCGCGCGCTCTCCAGCGCGGGGCTTCATCCTCACGATGCCGAGCTCTGGCCTGAGCAGGGAGACACGATCGCGGGGATGGTTGGTGACGTGGCGGCGGTGGGCGAGACCGGTCTCGACTTCTATCGCAACCTGGCGCCGCGAGAGGCGCAGATCAGGGCGTTCAGCGAGCAGATCGACATGGCACTTGCTCTGGCCAAGCCAATCATCGTTCATTGTCGGGACGCTTTTGCCGAGGTCCATGAGCTGATCGAGGAGAGCGGTGTCGGTGAGCAGGCGGTCCTCCATTGCTGGACGGGAGGCCCCCGGTGGACGCGACGGTTTCTCGACCTCGGAGTGACCTTCTCTTTCGCCGGGCCCGTGGCCTTCGAGACTGGTGACACGGTCCGCCTGGGCGCCGCAGAGGTGCCGCCGGACAGGGCGATGGTGGAGACCGACACCCCATACCTCGCGCCGCCTCCACACCGCGGCGAGGCCAATGAGCCGGCCTACGTCGCCCTGGTCGGGACCGCCCTGGCCCGGGTCTGGGGGATTGCTCCTGAGGAGGTTGCCTCGGTCACGTCGGCGAATGCGGCCCGGGTCTTCGGGCGGTGACCGCTCAGACGCGCACCGAGATCGCAGCTCTTCTCGAACGACACGGTCTTTCGCCATCGCGCCGGCTGGGGCAGCACTTTCTCGCCGACGCCAACATCACCCGCAAGATCGTCGACCTCGCTGGTGTCGGCCCCGGCGACCAGGTGGTGGAAGTCGGGGCCGGGACCGGGACCTTGACTCGTGCTCTGGCGGCGGCCGGGGCCCACGTCGTGGCCTATGAGATCGATGCCGGTCTGCTTCCCGTCCTCGACGAGGTGACGGTGGGCCTGGACGTCGAGTTGCGATTCGCGGACGCATCTACCGGCCGCATTGGGGACGCGCTCGCAGACGGAGTGTGGGTGATGGTCGCCAACCTCCCGTACAACGTCGGTACGCCGCTTCTCCTCGACGCCCTGCGCCACTCGCCGGCCATCACCCGATTCGTGGTCATGGTTCAACGCGAGGTGGCGGAGCGACTGGTGGCGACGCCGGGCAGCAAGGCCTACGGCCTGCCATCCGTGGTCGCCGGGCTCCATTCCACCAGCCGGCTCGCATTCCGGGTTCCGCCCCAGGTGTTCTACCCGCCACCGTCGGTGGAGTCGGCGGTGGTCGCTCTCGACCGGGTGCCGGCACCGACTGAGTGCGAGCGGGCGATCGAGATCGCCACGGTCGCTTTTCAGCAGAGGAGGAAGATGTTGCGCCGCTCACTCGACTCGGTGTTTGCCGATCCAGTGGCACACATTGAGGCCGTAGGCCTCGACCCGACGGCGAGGGCAGAAGACCTCCCTCCGGAGGCTTATGTGGAGTTGGCCCGGGCATGAGCGTGTTCGAAGCTCCGGCCAAGGTCAATCTGTCGCTTCTGGTCGGTTCGGCCGGGGCCGACGGCTACCACCCGATCGAGTCGCTGGTGCAAACCGTCGAGTTCTGTGACTCGCTGAGGGTCGAGGAATCAGATGAGGACTCGTTCGTCGTCACTGGCGTAGCCCTCGACGAAGAGGACAACCTCGTCGTGGCAGCCCTGCGGTCGGTGCGGGACCGCACCTTCGTGCCTCCGGTTGCTGTGCAACTCGACAAGCGGATCCCGCTCGGGGCCGGGTTGGGCGGCGGCAGTTCCGACGCGGCGGCGATGCTCCTTGCCGCAACCGGGCTCGCCCGTCAGCCAGGGTCAGTGGCAGAGGATCTGGCGCCCGGCCTGGGCTCGGATGTCCCATTGTTCCTGATCGGAGGGTCGATCCAGGTTTCCGGCTTTGGCGAGCTGATCGAGGCACAACGACCCCTGGAGGGGTTCGCCATTGCGATCGCGGTCCCCGGCTTCGAACTGGCGACCGCCGATGTGTACCGGAGATGGGATCGGATGCAGGGCCCGGCAGGCAAGGAGGCGCCAACCCGCTCCCTGCCTGGCGCCCTCCGCGACGGGATGCCGATTCGCAACGACCTGACCCCGGCCGCCATGGATCTCGAGCCCTCGCTCGGCGATTTCCTCGCCGACCTGAGCGATCGGTGGGGCTTCCCAGCGCTGATGACCGGATCAGGATCTGCCTGCTTCGGGCTTTTCGGCGATATCGGGGAAGCCGTGGATGCGGCGAGGGCGGTTCCTCCTGAGGCACGACTCGCGGTTGGAGTGGAGCTACGCCGCGAAGGCGTCGCCTTGCTCGAGGACTGAGTCAGACCCCAAGGTCACGTCGGCGCAAGCCGACCACCCCGACCACGGTAAGGGTGATGGCGATCACGGTGAGGATCACCAGCGGCGTCATGTCCAGCTCGGCCACCGGGAGAGTTGGGACGTGGCTGAACGGGGAGAGGTTGAGGGCCCACTGCGGGAATTGGAGGATCCGCCCCAACTGACCGAGGAGCAGCGACACCCCGAGCACGGCCCAGGCGAGCACCGTCAGTCGCGGGGCCACACCGAAGAGGAGGATGGTGAAGCCGACGATTACCCAGACTGCCGGGAGCTGGATCACGGCGGCCTCGAGGATCGTCGTCAGCTCTCCACCGAGGTCCCCGGTGATCGCCCCGTAGGTCGCACCCGCCACGGTGCCGCCGACCACGAGCATCAACACCGGTCCCAGGACGGCGTAGAGCCAGTGGCTCCCCGCCCACTCGGTGCGGGTTGTCGCCGTCGCCAGCACCATGTCGCCGCGGGACGACTCTTCCTCGACCTTGGGGCGCAGGGCCGAGCGGATCGCATAGGCGGTGGCGACGAGGGCAAGGATGCCCATCGCGGTGGCGAAGAAGGCCGCGGTTATGCCTTCCTCTCCTCCAAGCCGCTCGAAGATGTCGGCAAGCTGAGGGCTGTCCGAGATCAGCTCCCCGACGCTGTTGCCCACGCTTCCGTAGACCAGGCCAAGGAAGGCGAGCCCGATCGTCCATCCGATCAGCGACGGGCGGTGGAGACGCCAGGCAAGGCCCGAAGGCGAGCCGAGGATCCGAGAACCCTCGGGCGGGCCGAGCCGGGGGGCAACGATCCCGGCATCGACATCACGTCGCCCGGCGAGCCAGAACGCTGCCACGGTCGTCATGGCAGCGAAGCCGAGCGGTAGGAGCAGGACTCCCCATCGCTCTCCGGCAAAGGCCCCGAGTTGGGTGAACCACCCGATCGGGGACAACCAGGAGGCCCAGCCCACTGCTCCATTTGCCGAGTTCCCATCCCCGATCATCCGGAGCAGGAAGAAGACTCCAATGCTCCCCATGGCGATGCCCCGGGCGGCACCTGCGCCCTGGGTCAGTTGAGCGGCAACCCCGGCAAGGGCGGCGAACACCACGGCCACGGTGGCAAACCCGGCGCCGAAGGCGACCGATCCCGTGGCTTCGAGGCCGAGGGAGATCATCCCGGCGGCACAGATGGAGCCCACGACCATGCCCACAACCGAGGTGACGATCAGGGCAGCGGTGAGAGGGGCGTTGCGGCCCACGACCGTGGCCCCGAGGAGGTCGCGCCTGCCCGACTCCTCCTCTTCGCGGGTGTGCCTGATGACCGTCAGCACGGCCATGATCGCCACGAACACCGACCCGATCACTCCGACCCGCCAAGTGGTCAGCGCCCCGATCGATGATCCGTAGATGGGGCCGAGGAACGCGACCAACGCCGGGTTCGAGCCCACTGTCCCCACGAGGAGCAGTCGCTCCGCTTCGGTGGGGTAGAGGCCACTGAATGCGCTGGCGGTCGACACCGGGACCAGGGCGAGCACCGCGATCCAGACCAAGAGCCGGATGCGGTCCCGCCGCAGGATGAGCCGGATCAGGCTCCCGGTCCCGACCAGGCTGTTCATGCCTCCGGCTCGTCGCGGTAATGCCGCATGAAGAGCTCTTCGAGAGTTGGTGGATGACTGGTGAGGTTGACCACTCCGAGCTCGGTGATCCTGGTCAGGACGTGGCCGATCTCTGCAGAGTCGACTTCGAGATCGACCCGGTGATCCGAGATCTGAAGGTCGTGGACGCCAGGCACCGATTGCAGTGGCGAAGGGTCGCCGGTCACCTGGGCGGAGATGGTGGTCCTGGTCAGGTGGCGGAGGTCCTCGAGGGTCCCGCTCTCCACGGTCTTCCCGGCGCGGACGATGCTGATTCGGTCACAGAGCGCTTCGACCTCGGAGAGAATGTGGCTGGCGAGGAGCACGGTCCGCCCCTGGTGGCGGTCCTCCTCGATGCAAGCCCTGAATTCGGCTTCCATCAGAGGGTCGAGGCCGGCCGTTGGCTCGTCCAGGATCAACAGCTCTACGTTGGAGGAGAGCGCGGCGACCAGGGCGACCTTTTGCCGGTTTCCCTTCGAATAGGTGCGCCCCTTCTTGCGGGGGTCGAGGTCGAACCTCTCCAGCAGCGCGTTTCGCTTAGCGGTGTCGAGCCCCCCTCGCATCCGTCCCAGGAGATCGATGACCTCGCCCCCGGTGAGGTTGGGCCAGAGGTTCACGTCACCGGGCACGTATGCGAGCCGGCGATGGAGGTCGGTGGCCTCGCTCCAGGGGTCTTGTTCGAAGAGGCCGACCTCGCCTCCGTCGGCCCGAATCAGGCCAAGGAGGATCCTGATGGTGGTGGTCTTGCCTGCTCCGTTAGGGCCGAGGAAGCCGTGGACTTCGCCTTCGGTGACCTCGAGGTCGAGCCCGTCGAGGGCCTTGGTCTCGCCGTAAGACTTGGTCAGACCCGAGCAGAGGATCACCGGTGTCATGGGGTTGAGGGTAGGCCCGCGGAGCCGCAGACACATATGTGCGCATGTGCGCATGTGCGGACTTGCGGATAAGCCGCTCGGGCGGGAATTGGCCGACCCGTGGGTAACCTTGTGCGTCCCCATGGGGGGTGGTGTAACCGGTAGCACGGCAGGTTTTGGTCCTGTAAGAGCGGGTTCGAGTCCTGCCCCCCCAGCGTCGATCCGTCGAGAGGTAAACCGCTTGCCAACACATGTCATCGTGCTCGCCGCCGGTGAGGGCAAGCGGATGAAGTCGACCCTTCCCAAGGTGGCACACGCCGTGGCGGGACGGACCCTGATCGACTGGGTGCTCCGCGCGGTAGAGCCTCTGGAGCCGGCAAACGTGGTCGTGGTCGTGGGGCATGGGGCCGAACAGGTCATCGCGGTGCTTCCCGAGGCCGTGACAACGACGGTCCAGCCTGAGCAGTTGGGCACCGGGCACGCCACTTCGATCGGACTGGCTGCCCTTCCCGGGACCGATCCCGATGACACGATCGTCGTCCTCTATGGCGACCTCCCGATGCTCACCACAGACCTGGTGATGGGCCTGGCTACCCGGCCCCCTGAGGTGGCGGCGCGCCTGGTCACGGTCGAGTTCGAGGACCCGACGGGATACGGCCGGGTGATCCGGGACCCGGAGGGCCTGGTCACGGGCATCGTCGAGGAGCGTGACACCGACGACGAACAGCGGGCGATCCGCGCCATCAACGCCGGGGTCTATTCATTCCGGGCAGCCGATTTGATCGACGCCCTGGGCCAGGTCACGAACCAGAATGCCCAGGGCGAGTATTACCTGACCGACGTCATCGGGATCCTCGCCGAACGCGGCGAGCGGATCGAGGCGGTGGAAGCCATCCCTGAGGAGGTGGTCGGCATCAACTCTCAAGACCAACTGGCAGATGCCAGACGCATGCTGCAGATGCAGATCAATCAGCGCCTGATGGAGTCGGGAGTGTGGATGCTCGATCCCGAGCGCACCTACATCGACGACACCGTCATCGTCGAGCCCGGGGCGCGGATCTACCCCGGGGTCCACCTCGAAGGCGCCACCACGGTCAAGGCGGGGGCCCGGGTTGGGCCGGACGTCTTTGCGGTCGACTCCACCATCGGTGCCGATTCCACTGTCTGGTACGCGGTGCTGCGCGGCGCCGTCGTCGGGGTCGACTGCGAGGTTGGTCCCTACGCCTCGCTTCGCCCGGGAAGCGTCCTGGAGAAGGGCTCGAAGGTAGGGACTTTCGTCGAGACCAAGAACACCATCCTTCGGGAGAAGGCCAAGGCGCCTCACCTCAGCTATCTCGGTGACGCCAGCATTGGCGCCCGCAGCAACATCGGGGCGGGGACCATCACCTGCAACTACGACGGATACGAGAAGCACCACACCGAAATCGGTGAGGATGTCTTCGTCGGCTCCGACACCATGCTCGTGGCGCCGGTGACGATTGGTGACGGGGCCGTGATCGGAGCGGGGTCGGTGATCACAAACGACGTGGCCGAGGGCGCCCTGGCCATCGAGCGAAACGAGCAGCAGGAGATCCCCGGCTACTCTCGACGGCGCGCCGAGAGGCACCAAGAGCCGGAGGACTGAGTTGGACATCGTCTCCCGCAAGCGGATGTTGCTCTTCACTGGAGGGGCCAACGAGTCCCTTGCCGAGGAAGTCGCCGAAGTCATGGGAGTCTCTCTCGGCAGCATCGAGCGCTCCCGGTTCGCCAACGGCGAGATCTACGTCCGCCCCAACGAGAGCGTCAGGGGCGCCGACTGCTTCGTCATGCAGAGCCACTGCGATCCGATGAACGACAACATCATGGAGCAGTTGATCACCATCGACGCTCTGAATCGGGCGTCGGCGCGGCGGATCACTGCGGTGATGCCGTTCTTCGGATACTCCCGCCAGGACAAGAAGGCACTGCCCCGGGAACCGATCACCGCGAGGCTGGTGGGTGACCTGTTCATGACCGCGGGTGCCGACCGCCTGGTGTCGGTCGACCTCCACACCGGCCAGCTCCAGGGGTTCATCCACAAGCCTTTCGACCACCTGACGGCGCTTCCGATCATCACCGACTACCTCCAGGGCAGAGTGGAAGGCCCGATCACTGTTCTCTCCCCCGATGCCGGTGGTGTGAAAAGGGCGGAGCGCTATGCACGCTTCCTCGACGCCACCGTCGCCTTCGTCTACAAACGGCGCGATCCGGCGCACCACAACGTCTCCGAGGCCCTCGAGATGGCGGGTTCGGTGGCGGGGCGCCACGTGGTGATACTGGACGACATCATCGACACCGCGGGCACGGTCACCAGCGCGGCGGAGCTGGTCAGAGACCAGGGCGCGATCAGTGTCCGCATCGCGGCCACCCACGGCGTCTTCTCCGATCCTGCGGTGGACCGGTTGAAGAACGCACCCATCGAAGAGGTCATCGTCACCAACACCCTGCCGGTGCCGCCACAGGTGCTCGAACTGGACAAGATCCAGGTGCTCTCCATCGCACCGATCCTGGCCGAGGCCCTGCAGGCGATCTTCATGGACACCTCGGTGTCCGACATCTTCCTCGGCGAGAACGCCTAGGCAATTGTCAAGCGGGCAGTGATTCCTACACTCCCGCGCCAGTGACCTCCCGACACCGACAGCCCTCCGGACAGGCCCAATCCAGAATGCGGGGGCTGATCGTCACTCTCGTGGTGGTTTTCGCAGTCGCCTTCGTGGTGTCGAGGGTGTTCGGAGGCGAGGATGGCGCGACCGGGACCACGACTCCGGTGGCCGGCGGAAGCTCGACGACCCAGCCCGCGGGTGGCACCGCACCGGGCTCGACGGAGGGCGGGGGCAGCACGACTTCGACGCCGGGAGGCTCCACGGCGACCAGCAACGACCTGGCACCGCTCCAGGGGGTCACTCTGGAGACCATCTTCAACGAGATGCGCCAGCCGACTGTGGTGACCGCGCCGGCCGGGGACGAACGGCTCTTCGTGGTGCAACGGGTTGGGGTGATCCGGATCCTCGACGCCAATCGGGAGATGCTCGACCCCGCCTACCTCGACATCAGCGACCGGGTCCTGGCCGGGGGCATCGAGCAGGGCCTGCTCGGTCTCGCCTTCCACCCCGACTACGCGACCAATGGCCGGTTCTTCGTCTATTACACCGACCGTGACGGGAGGCGCCAGCTCTCGGAGTTCGCAGTCACCACTTCTGATCCCAATCGAGCGCTGGCCGATTCCGAGAAGGTCTTGCTCGAGCTCGAGCAACCGCCCGATGCCACCGACATCCGTCATTACGCCGGCCAGCTCGGCTTCGACCCGGAGGGTTACCTGATGCTTTCGATGGGTGACGGCGCCGACTCCAGGGCCCAAGGCCAGGACCCGACCACCTTCTTCGGGAAGGTGATCCGCATCGATGTGGACAGCGGCGACCCATACGGGATCCCCGCCGACAACCCGTTCGTGGACAGCGAGCGCCCCGAGATTTGGGCCTATGGGCTGCGGAACCCGTGGCGATGGTCGATCGACCCAGTCGACCGCCTGATGTATCTCGCCGATGTCGGACATGCCGACCAGGAAGAGGTGAACGTCCTTTCGATCGAAGAAGGGGGCTACAACCTCGGATGGTCGGACATGGAGGGCACCCGCTGCTTCCACCTCCAGGACTGCAACCCCGACGACTACACGTCCCCGGCGATCACCTACAGCCACGAGGAGGGCTGTTCGGTGACGGGAGGGTGGGTGTACCGGGGGAGCGAGATACCCGAGCTCCAGGGCACCTACTTCTACAGCGACTGGTGCTCACAATGGATCAAGTCGTTCAAGTACGTGAACGGCCAGGTCACCGAGGAGCGCGATTGGACCAGCGATCTTGGAGGGCCGCTGGGCCAGATCAACAGCTTTGGGCAGGGTGGCGACGGTGAGCTCTATCTGGTCACACATGAGGGCATCGTCGCCAAGTTCGTCGCAGTCCGTTAGGGGAGGACGATCGTCTCCCCCGGGTAGATCAAGTCGGGGTCGCCGGAGCGCAGGCGGTCGCGGTTGGTCTCGATCACCTCGACCCACACCGGCGTGATCTCCGCGGCCGACGGCTCCTTGCCGGAGGTCGATTCGAGGTGTGATGCCGAGATGCTCCACAGGTGGTCGCCCTTCTCGACGACGACCGTGGCCGCGGTGCTCACCTCGATCACGATCGGGAGATAGTCGGGCGTAGCCGTCGATTCGGCCATCGCGACCGATCCCGCCATGGTCACCATGGTCGTCGCCCCGAGGCACATCGCCCGTCTCCAGCCGCTGCCCATATAGCCAACGTATGCCGTGGGGCACTCCGGAGGAAGGGGGTTACGATGGCCCGAATGAAGGCTCGCATCGGCATCGCCGACACCGACAAGATGATCGAGATCGAGATCGAGGATGTCGCCTCGTTCAAGAAGGAAATGGAGAGCGCCGTGGCCAGTGGCGACCTCGCCTGGTTCACCGACAGCAAAGGTCGGACGGTGGGGATTCCCACCCGTCAGGTGGCGTTCATCGAGGTCGACGACACCGCCAGCGGCCCGTCGGTCGGTTTCGCTCCCGCTGTATAGATGGCTGGCCGACGGCCTTATTGCGCAGTTCGAGCTTCGCGCCGGTTGCTCCCAGGTCGACCGTATCGACCTGTGGCTGGGGACAGACCTCTATCTCCGATGGTTCGAGGTCCTGAACTCGGGCAAACAGACGCTGGTCGACCAGGCTGCCGCCTTTCGGACAACGTTCCCGAAGGGAGCCAGCTACATGGCGCGCCGGCGGCGCTCGGCCAGCCAGCGCTTGCGAAGGCGACGACGGTCGTCTTCGGCGTACCCGCCCCAGACCCCGGACTCTTGGTTGGTCTCGAGGGCGTACTGAAGACAGTCCTCCTGAACACTGCAGGTGGAACAGATGGCGATGGCGGCGTCGATCTGGTCTACCGCGGGGCCGGTGGTGCCCACAGGGAAGAACAGACTCGGCTCCGAGTCCCGGCACGCGGCCAGGTCACGCCAATCGGTGGTGATGGTGGTGGTGAGCACGAGATTTTCTTTCAATTTGTGATCTTTTTCACAAGGGCCTTCGCCAATTAAAGGCTGGGCCGAGGGATTTCCGGGGCGAAATGTAATGTCGTTGTGTCGTTTTGTAAACGGTTTTCTTTCCAAATCCAGCAAATGACTCAATCGTTTTCAGTCATCGGCCACCGGGGTTGGCCCGCCCGATACCCCGACAACACGCTGTCGGGCTTCGCTGCGGCTGCGGCCGTGGCCGATGCCATCGAGACCGACATCCGGCGCAGCGGGGACGGGAAATTGGTCCTCTCCCACGACCCCGAGATCGGCGGTCTCCCCGTGGAATCGAATGCCTGGGCGGCTCTCGGCGAGGTCGACCTCGGAGGGGGCCACCATCCGGTGCTTCTCGATGAGTGCCTCGCCTCCCTGCCCGACTTCCCGATCATGTTCGAGGTGAAGAACATGCCCCACGAGCCAGGCTTCGAGCCGGACCACCGCTTGGCCCTGGAGACCGCCACTCGGGCCCGCGAGACCGACATGCTGACCTCTTTTCACTGGCCGACGGTCGACGCCGTCCACCGCCAGTTTCCCGAGATACGGACCGGTGTGGTCGTGGGCAAGGAGGCGAGGCTCGCCGATGCCATCGAGCACTGCTTGCAGGTGGGGCACCGCCTCCTGGCCCCGGCATGGTCCCTCTTGAGCGGGGGAGACACCGCCGATCTCGTCGATAGCGGGCTCGAGGTCTTCGTGTGGACCGTCAACGACCCTGGTTTGGCGAGCGAGTTGGCCGCCGCGGGGGCAACAGGCATCATTACCGACGATCCGGGACTCATCGCTGCGGCCCGGGATGCCTCATGACCATCAAAGAAGAACTGACGGCCGAACTGCGGGACGCGATGCGGTCCCAGGATGCTCCGCGCCGCGACGTGATCCGACAGGTCGAGACCGAAGTCGCGGTGGCGCGGAGCCAGCCCGGGTTCGAGGGCGAGGCCGACGACGACCTCTATCGCCAGGTGATCGGGTCGTATGTGAAGAAGATGGACAAGGCCCGGTCCGAGTACCTGGAGCTGGGGGAGCGGGGCGAGGCGATGGCGGCCAAGCTCGGTTACGAGGTGGAGTACCTGTCGCGTTGGCTCCCCTCGAAGCTCGATGAGGCATCGACGCGGGAATTGGTCCGTTCGGTGATCACCGACCTCGGCGTCGCCGGGGAGGAGAAAGCCGCCGGGCGGGTCACCGGCGAGCTGATGAAGACACGAGGGGCCGATCTCGACGGAGGATTGGTGAACCGGCTCGTCCGGGAGGAGCTGGCAGCCGGTTGAGGGTCCCGGACTTCGATCCGATGCTGGCCACCAGCTGGCCAAATGCGTTCGACGACGAGGGCTGGTGGTTCGAGATCAAGTGGGACGGATACCGGGCGGTGGTGTCCGCGGAGGAAGGGAAGGTCAGGGCCCGGTCCCGTCGCGGTCTCGACCTGCTCGGGCCGTTCCCGGAACTGGCTTCGCTTCCCATCCCCGACGGCGTGGCCTTGGACGGGGAGGTTGTGGCCTTCGATGAGCAAGGGAGGCCTTCGTTCTCCAATCTGCAACGGCGGACCGGGTTCGGAGGTCGGGGCACCATGGCGAATGTCGGCGTGAATCTCGTGGTCTTCGATGTCCTCTTCGCTGGAGAGAAGGTCACATCCCAGCCGTACGAGGAGCGGAGAGCGATCCTCGAGCGCCTCGAGTTGCCGAGCCCGATCATCGTGCCCCAACCGACCGAGGGCGCCGGCCTCTCGCTCATGGCCGCGGCCCAGGCCCAGGGCCTGGAGGGCATCGTCGGCAAGCGCCTCGGATCGATCTATCAGCCGGGTCGACGCTCCCCCGATTGGCGAAAGGTGGCGATTCGGCACCGGCTGCGAGCCGTGGTCGGCGGCTACCTGCCGGGTGAAGGCAGCCGATCCAGCACCTTCGGCTCGGTGTTGGTCGGGCTCCACGACGACGAAGGCCTGCGCTGGATCGGAGCTGTCGGCTCCGGTTTCGATGAGCAGAGCCTGGCCGCGTTCTCAGGCGCTCTGCGCCAGATGGAGCGCCCCGGAAGCCCATTTCACAACCAGGTCGTGGTCCCCGGGCCGCATCGCCCGGTGTGGGTGGAGCCCCGCATCGTCGTCGACGTCGAATACAAGGAGTGGACGCACGACGATCACCTGAGGGCGCCGGTCTACAAGGGTGTGGTGATGATCGAGCCTGAGTTGGCCAGCTGGGCCGAAGAGGGCCCTGGCTAGCCGGCTTTTGCCGCCTTGGCCGGGGCCTTGGTGGCCTCGACGGAGGCTTTGAGCGCCTCGAGGAGGTCGACCACCTTCGTCGGCTCCGGCGATGACACGGCCACGATCTCTTCGCCCGCCACCTTCTTCGTCGCCAGCTCTTCGATGGCTTCTCGGGTCCGGTCGATGTACGAGGAGGCCTCGAACGGCTTGGTGAGGTTGTCGATCAGGCTGCCCGCCATCTCGACCTCTTCTGGCCGGATCTCGATGTTCTCGGCGTCCAACTCCTCGAACTCGGCGGCGCGTAGCTCGTCAGGCCAGTACATCGTCTCCATGACGATCACACCATCCTTGGCGCGCAAGGTGGCCAGCTGCTGCTTCTCTCTGATCGAGACCTTGGCGATCCCGACCCGACCCTTGTCGCGGAGCGCTTGCTCCAGGATCCGGTAAGCCTTGATCCCGGTCTTTTCCGGGGCCAGGAAGTACGACGACTTGTAGAACATGGGGTCGATCTCCTGTTCGTCGACGAACTGGATGACGTCGACCAGCTTGTTGCCCTCGGTATGGGCCGACTCCAGCTCTTCGTCGGTGAAGACCACATAGCGGTCCTTCTCGAACTCGTAGCCCTTGACGATCTCGTCCCACTCGACTTCCTTGCCGTCGGACTCGGCAACCCGCTTGTAGCGGATCGGGGAGTGGTCGGTCTTCCGCAGTTGCTTGAACTTGGGGGTCTTGTTGTCCGTCGCCGTGTAGAGGCCGACCGGGATCGTGACCAGCCCGAAGTTGATGGCGCCCTTCCAGATTGCACGTGGCATGTTCGGGATTCTATTTACCCGTGGTGACAGGAATCACACCGAAAGGTCGAGCGCTGTCGGACCAAACGGCAGTCGGGTCTAATGCGGCGGTAGCTGCTGGCCGACCGGCGTCTGTTTGACCGAGGCTGCGCTTCGCAAAACGCCTCGTTCCGATGGGTAGTGAGGGTTGGCCTCGGTCAAAGTGGGCCAGCCATTAACGCAGCGCTCCCGGCAGGATTCGAACCTGCGCACCCGGCTCCGGAGGCCGGTGCTCTATCCCCTGAGCTACGGGAGCGTGAGGAGTGGATTCTATTAGGCCCGGTCCTCCTAGCCTCCCGTACGGTCGTCGGCTGCACGGTTCGCAGCCGCGAGCCGTTCGGTCGACGCTCAACTCTCCGTCGTCGACAGGTATCGGCTCGCCCGCAATGTCTGCATAGGGTGGTGGCAGCCAATTGCAGAAAGCAATCAGTCCTTCGGGAGACAGCGATGGGAAGCATCAAGTTGCACGTGAGCATGTCGCTCGACGGATACACCGCTGGCCCCGATGTCAGCATGGCCAAGCCGATGGGCGAGGGAGGGGAGGCCCTGCACGCGTGGTTGGTCGATAACAACCCAGCCTCCGTCGATGCTGAGGTCGCGGCCGCCATGTACTCGGCCGACACGGTCGGAGCAGTGCTCATGGGGCGCCGGACTCTCGATGTCGGCATCACCCACTGGGGCGACGACGGCACCTTCGGCATGCCTTGCTTCGTCGTAACGAACCGCCCGCATGAAACCATTGTCAAAGGCGACACCACGTTCACGTTCGTGACCGATGGACTCGAAAGCGCCGTCGCGCAAGCTCGTGCGGCAGCGGATGACAAGGCGGTCAATGTGATGGGTGCCAACATCACCCGCCAGCTCCTGATCGGCGGCCTGATCGACACGATCGAGATCAATCTCGTGCCGATCATCCTCGGCGGCGGTGCGAGTCTGTTCGGCGACCTGCCAATGAATGCTCTGCGCCTAGAACAGCTCGACGCACGCCCTTCGGTCTCGGTCAATCATCTGCGGTACCGAGTATCTCACTGAGTTTCCGGGCGAACACGACGATCTATTTCTGACAACAATCGGAACCCACCGAATCGCGATGCCCACCCAACAGGGCCAACACGGCGCGCTTGCCCTCCTAGCCTCCGGTCGTGCTCTACACCTCGACCCGTGGCGCCGCCGAACCCGTTGACTTCCGGGGTGCCCTGCTCGCCGGGCTTGCGCCCGACGGTGGCCTCTACGTGCCCGAAGAAATGCCGAGCCTTCCCGAGGGCTGGGCCGGGTGGAACTACCAGCAGGCGGTGACCGCCACCCTGACCCTTTTCGGCGCCGAGCAGGTGGGCCCGTTGGTGAGCCAGGCCGCGGCACGGTTCGCCCATCCCGAGATCGCCCCGTTGACGACGGTCGGGGATCGGATGGTGTTCGAGCTCTTCTGGGGGCCGACTCTCTCATTCAAGGACCACGCATTGCAGGTCCTGGGACGGCTCTTCGACCAACACGTCGAATCTCGCGTCCACGATCCTGGGAGCGACCTCGGGGGACACCGGGTCGGCGGCCATCGAGGCGGTGCGGGGTCGCCCCAACCTGAACATCGTCATCACCTTTCCCGACGGCATGGTCACGGACTTTCAACGCCGGCAGATGACCACTGTGCCCGATGAGAACGTGATGGCGGTGGCGGTCCGGGGCACCTTCGACGACTGCCAGGCAATGGTGAAAGAGTGCTTCGGGCGGGTCGACGGCCTCCTGGCGATCAACTCGATCAACTGGGCACGGATCGCCGCCCAAGTGGGTTACTACGTGTACCTCGCGGCCCGGGTCGGGTCGCCATTCGACGTCGTCGTCCCCACGGGCAACTTCGGCAACGCCCTCTCGTGCTGGCTGGCGAAGCAGATGGGGGCCACGATCGAGAAGATCGTCATCGCCAACAACGCCAACCACGCCCTTGCTGATCTGGTCAACGCCGGGTCGATCGGACAGGATCAGGTGGTGGCGACTGTGGCGCCGGCAATGGACATCGCCGTCCCCTCCAACTTGGAGCGATTCACGGGCGACCCCTCTCGGGAGTTCTCGGCGGGCTACGCCGGCGACGACGAGATCGGGGCGGCCATGAAACAGACCTATTCGGAGCACGGGTATGTCCTCGACCCACACACGGCGGCAGCTTGGGCGGTGGGCGGGCGATATCGGACCGACCGGCCTCAGGTCGTTGTCGGGACGGCGCACCCTGCCAAGTTCGCGGAGACCGTGTCCACTGTCCTCGGGGTGGAATCACCAGTGCCGTCCGGCTTCGAGGGCCTGGCCTCAACCGAGGAGAGGGTCGTCACCATCGAGGCCGATCCCTCAGAGTTGGCCGCACTCATCCGTTGAGCCTTCGGGCTTGCTTTGCGCAAACCCACCGAATCGCTACGATGTGCATTGCCACCGGCGCCAAGGGACCCGGGGGCGACCCACTCACATACCTCTTTCGAGGCAATGCCCCATAGCCATGCGATGGTGCGTATCCCGGTCCAAGTGAGCCCGCAAGGGACATATCGCGAAGGATCCAATGACCACACGAGCTCAACTCCAGAGCAAGCCGATCGATGAACTGCGTGTTATCGCAGAAGCGGTCGGGATCGAGACCGACGGTCTCCAGAAATCCAAACTGATCAGCGCGCTCGTCGATGCCGGTCAGGTCGTCGAGGACGACTCGGCCACCGACGTTGGCGAATTGCCCCAGGTCACGACGCGCCCTGAGCGTCAGGCCGACGGCGACTCCAACGATGGTGAGGCCGATTCGGGCGTATCCATCGAAGTGATCTCACGCGGTGACGATCGCCAGGAGTTCTCGGACGAGTTCCGTGGCGGCAACCGCCAGCGCCGCCGCCGTCGTGGCGGTGGCCAGCGCGACGACGAATTCATTCCTGAAGAGGATCTCGAGGTCCGCGAAGGCCTCCTCGACATCCTTCCCGAGGGGTATGGGTTCCTCCGGGTCACCGGCTACCTCCCCGGGGACAAAGACGTCTACGTGTCGGCCAATCAGGTGCGCAAGTTCCGCCTCCGCAAGGGCGACATCGTCTCCGGCCCGATCCGGCCCCCGCGCTCCAAAGAGAAGTTCCCCGCAGTGGTGCGGATCGACAAGGTCAACGGGATGACCGCCGACGAGGCAATGGGCCGGCCCAAGTTCGAGTCCCTGACCCCCCTCTTCCCGGATCAGCGACTCCGTCTCGAGGTCGAGACCAAGTCCAATGGGATCCTCACCAGGATCGTCGACCTCATCGCACCCATCGGGAAGGGGCAAAGAGGCTTGATCGTTTCGCCCCCCAAGGCGGGGAAGACCACGGTCCTCCAGGAGATCGCCCATGCGATCACCACCAACAACCCCGAGTGCTACCTGATGGTGGTGCTAGTCGACGAGCGGCCCGAGGAAGTCACGGACATGCAGCGCTCGGTGAAAGGGGAGGTCATCTACTCCACCTTCGACCGCCCAGCAGAGGAGCACACCCAGATCTCCGAGCTCGCCCTGGAGCGAGCCAAGCGCCTGGTGGAGATGGGTACCGATGTCGTGATCCTGCTCGACTCGATCACCCGCCTTGCCCGGGCCCACAACCTGGCGACCCCGGCATCGGGCCGGATCCTCTCCGGTGGTGTCGACTCCCAGGCCCTCTATCCCGCCGAAGCGGTTCTTCGGCGCCGCCCGGAACATCGAGGAAGGCGGCTCGCTCACCATCCTCGGGACCGCACTCGTCGAGACCGGCTCCAAGATGGACGAGGTCATTTTCGAGGAGTTCAAGGGGACCGGGAACATGGAGCTCCGCCTCGATCGCAAGTTGGCCGACAAGCGGATCTATCCGGCTATCGACATCGAAGCTTCGGGAACAAGGAAGGAAGAGCTCCTGTTCGATCAGAAGGAGCTCACCCAAGTGTGGAAACTGCGCCGAGTGCTCCTCGCTCTCGAGCCGGGCGCCGCGCTCGAGTTGTTGATCGACAGATTGAAGACCACCAAGTCCAACCCCGAGTTCCTCGCCGAAGTCGCCAAGAGCAGCGGGAACTGAGAAGGAGCCAGCCGTGAGGACCGAAATCCACCCCACCTACGCCGATACGCACGTCACCTGCTCGTGTGGGAACACCTTCACCACGATGAGCACCAAGCCCGGCGAGATGCATGTCGAGCTCTGCAACGAGTGCCATCCGTTCTTCACCGGCAAGCAGAAGCTGGTCGACACCGGTGGCCGGGTCGAGCGCTTCCAGAGGCGGTACGGCAAGACCACCTTCACCAAGGGATCGGACCAAGCCTCCGCGGCCGAGGAGACCGAGGCCGTCGCTTCCGAGTGACGATTCCGGGCATACCGGCCCGAAATTGGGAACATGAGCATTCACCATGAGTGCTGAGAACCCCAATTTGGAGGCCGCTCCCCGCATCGACCCGGCGAAGACCGTCGGGGGACAGGCAGTGATCGAAGGCGTCATGATGCGCGCCCCTGGTGCCTGGGCGGTGGCGGTCCGTCAACCGGACAACACCGTGGTCGCCCGTCGCGACGACCTGGCACGACTCTCGGAGCGCAACAGCGCCGCCCGAATCCCGTTCCTCAGGGGCATCCTCGTGCTCTGGGAATCCTTGAGCCTCGGCTTCCGCGCCCTCTCCTGGTCGGCGGAGAAGGCATCCGGTGAGGAGGAGGAGCCGCTGACCTCCTCTCAGATCGGGTGGACCATGGCGGTCGCCGTTCTCATCTTCGCCGGGCTGTTCATCATCCTTCCTGCCATCGTCGCCGGATTCGTCTCCGGCGAGTCCGGGATCCTGTTCAACGTGATCGAAGGCATCCTCCGCCTTGGCCTGTTCGTGGGGTACATCTGGGCGATCGGGCGCTCCGCCGAGATCAGCCGGGTCTTCGAATATCACGGCGCCGAGCACATGTCGATCCACGCCTACGAGGCGGGACAGCCGCTCAGCATCGAGTCGGTGCGCCGCTATCCGCCCGAGCATCCCAGATGCGGGACCTCTTTCCTTCTGATCGTGGTCCTGGGCTCGATCGTCTTCTTCTCCGTGTTCGGCCGTCCCGGTTGGGCGTTCCTCGTCGTCTCCCGATTGGTCGGGATCCCGATCATCGCCGGGATCGCTTACGAGTTGCTGCGCTGGTCGGGGACCCGCGGCGACGATTGGCTGGCCAAGGCCCTGGCCGCTCCGGGCATCTGGCTCCAGAAGCTGACGACCCGGGTGCCCGACGAGGCGCAAATCGAGGTCGCGATCTCCAGCCTCATGGTGGCCCTCGATGAGGAGACCGCCGCCGAGGTGATCGAACGGGGCGCGGTCCCGCCGGTGGCGTTGGCGGTGCGGGACACCGCCACCGTCGGCGCAGCTCCAACGGACAGTTGATGGACCCCGGGCTGGTAGCCAGGCTCGAGGACATCGAGTCGGCTTTCGCCGAGACCGAGTCGTCCCTCGCTGATCCCGAGGTCCACGCCGACCCGGCGAAACTTGCCGAGCTCGGGAAGCGCCATGCCGATCTCAGGGACCTGGTTGCCGAGATCCGACAATGGCGGGTCGCCACTCAGGACCACAGCGAGGCGGAGGAGATGGCCGACGATCCCGAGATGGCGCAGCTGGCGGAGGACCTCGCCGAAGAGATCGAGGCCCTCGAGCAGCGGATCAAGACTGCCCTCACCCAGACCGATCCCAACGACACCAAGGACGTGATCGTCGAGATCCGCTCCGCCGCCGGCGGGGACGAGGCGGCGATCTGGGCGGGTGACCTGCTCCGGATGTACGAGCGCTACGCCGATCGACACGGGTTTCGCATCGAGGCCATGGACTCTTCGCCTTCCGACGCGGGCGGTTACGACAAGGTGACGGTTGCGGTCAAGGGCCGAGGCGCCTTCTCCCGGATGAAGTATGAGGCCGGGGTGCATCGGGTGCAGCGGGTCCCCAAGACCGAGTCGCAGGGCCGGGTGCACACGTCGACCGCGACGGTCGCAGTCCTGCCCGAGGTTGAGGAGATCGAAGTCGAGATCGATCCTCTCGACGTGAAGATCGACGTCTACCGCTCGACCGGTCCCGGCGGCCAGTCGGTCAACACCACCGACTCCGCAGTCCGGCTGACGCATCTCCCGACCGGTCAGGTGGTCACCTGCCAGGACGAGAAGAGCCAGCTCCAGAACAAGGAGAAGGCGATGCGCATCCTTCGGGCCCGCCTCTATCAGTTCGAGGCGGAGCGCCAGCAATCGGAGGTGGCAGGTGCCCGGCGCTCACAAGTGGGCGGCGGAGGACGCTCGGAGAAGATCCGTACCTACAACTACAAGGACAACCGGGTCACCGACCACCGGATCGGGCTCACGCTGAAACGGTTGGACCAGGTGCTCGACGGCGACCTCGATGAGCTCGTCGAAGCGATGGCGGCAGAGGACCTGGCGGCCCAGCTCAGTGGCGAGTCCTGACCCGCCTCACGCGACTCTTCCCTGGCTCAGGTCTCGACGCCGAGGTTGGCGACGCCCTTGCGCTCCATGTTGCCCCAGGACCTGGTCGACCGTCCCCCGAGGAAGGCACGGATCCTCCAGGCCACCGTCATTTGCCGCATCCCGAAGTTCTCGATGAGTGCCATGACGATGAGCCGGGTGGTGTCCGCCGGTGAGGTGTATAAGCCGTATCCCTCGTCCAATGAAAGGGCGACGAGGGAGTTGAGCAGCCCGACTCCGAAGGCCAATGTCAGGAGGATGACAAGTGAAGTGGTGTTCAGCGCTCCCAGCAGCAGCGCTATCGGAATCGTGATCCACCCCGCGAACTCGACGATCGGCGCCACGTATTCGAAGAGGAACATCGCCGCCCAGGTCACCATCCCCACCTTCCCGTAGCGGGGGTTGAAGGTCATCGGCATGAAGTCCTTGACCGCGGTCATCAGACCCCGATGCCATCGCACCCGCTGCCTTCTCAAAACCCGCAAGTTGCCCGGCACTTCGGTCCAGATCACGGCCGACGGCTCGTAGACGATTCGATAGGGGATGCGATTGTCCATGTGGTAGCGGTGGAGCCGCATGGTGAGGTCCATGTCTTCGCCCATGTGCCCGGTGCTGAAACCGCCGACCTGGATCACCGCCGATCGCTTCCAGATCCCGAAGGCTCCGGACACCAGGGGCAACGCCTCCATCCTCGACCAGGCCGGCCGGCTGGCCAGGAAGGTCCGGAGGTACTCCAAATCTGCATCCGCGGCACCAAGCGTTTGGGGACCCCGGCGCGGATGAGATGGCCCAGGCGCACCTGGCTTCCGTTGAGAGGCCGGATGTTCCCTCCGACTGCCACAGTGCGTTGCCTGTCTTCGACCACGCGCCGCATTGCGCTGACCAGACAATCGGCGTCGAGGATCACGTCGGCGTCGGTGCACAGGGCATATGGGTATCGGGCGGCGTTGATCCCTGCGTTGAGAGCGTCGGCGCGGCCCCCGTTCTCCTTGTCGATCACCGTGATCTCGACATTGCCCCGGCCCCGATAGATCCCCCTCACTTCGGCCGTCGGGATGTCTGGGCGGTAGGGGATGCGGACTTTCTCGAGGTGGAAGGCGTCGATCAGCGTGTCGAGGGTCTCGTCAGTGGATCCGTCGTTGATGACAACGATCTCGAATCTCGGATAGCCGACGATGGACATCGAGCGGACCGAGTCGGCGATTCCGGTGGCCTCGTTGAAGGCGGGGATGACGATCGAGACCGGTGGCGATGTCTGGCTCGACAGCATGTCAGTGACCCGGCCGAAGCGCTGAAGGTGACGAGCCCGGCGCACCAGGACCGCCGAGCGCAGTCCGAGCCAGATCATGTACGACTGCATCAGGATGAAGTAGACGAGCGTGAGGTAGCCGACCCAGCGCAGCAGGGCGAGGATCACCGAACGTCCCCACCTGAGCGCTCACGTACTCCAGGAATCGATGGTCGTCGTCGCTCCCCACTCCGGTCTCGACTCGGTCGCGGGCGGCGGTGAGGGCGCCCGTGCCGGCCAGCGCTTCCACTGCGGCGTCACGGGCAAACTCGTCTTCCAACCGATCGCCTCGAACAGCAAGGCCGAGCCCCCGGGAAGGCCGGCGAGGGCGGCCGCGCTGTTGCGCCGTACCCACCAGTTGGCGTCTTCCAGGCCTCGGGCGAGGGCGAGGTTCACCGAGGGATCACCAATTTGGCCGAGGGAAGTTGCCGACTTGGCGCGGAGCCGCCAGTCAGGCGAACGGAGCGTGTACTTCAGCGGCCGAATCGAGAGAGGGCCTCCCACCATGCCCATCGCTTCGATCGCGGCCAGCACCACCTCGGGATCGGTGGTCTTGCGGAGGATCGAGGCCAGGGTGGGACCGGCCTCGGAATCGCCGATCGTGCCCAGGACCCGGATCGCTTCGATGACACCCACGTTCTCGTCGTGGCCCAGGTTCACCCTGATGTAGGCAATCAGGGGCCAGGTCGCCCTGGCGCCAAAACCGACGAGCGTGTCGGCGAAGCGGGCCCTTACCCAAGGCTCCTCGATGCTGAACCGCTCCAGGATTGCGTCGATCGCAGCGGTGTGCTTCATGCGACCCAACCCCCGGGCGCATTGGATCCGGATCTCCGGCTCGGGGTCTTCGAGGTACTCGATTAGGAGAGGAGCGGTCGACTCTTCGCCCATTTCGGCCAGGGCCACTGCGGCCCGCAACCTGTGACCGATCGGGCGGCGTCTGCGAAGCCGCATTTCCTGGTGTCTGGCCATGCCGACCATGTCGATGGCCCCGGCGAGGGCCTCGGTCTCGACTCCCGAAACGACATTCCTCAGGTCGATCACTGCGTCGAGGAACGCTTCGTCTTCGACGGTCTCCAGATCGAATGGTTGGCTCTTGTCGCCGGAGGCGAGGTGACGGCTCAGTGCAACGACGTATCGGGCACGGCGTTCGTCGTACCGCGCCCGTCGACGGCGGTGGACAGCCTTCAACACGACCAAGCCCACCATCAGCAGGAGGTCGATGCCGAGGACTATCGCAACCGCGACCAGACCGATCGTTGTTGCATCCAATGGAGGTACCTCCCCATAACATCGGTCGGCGGGGAGGCCCTGTTTAGACCAGCGGGTCGACGCGGTCAGGGATTCGTTGCTTGATCCGCGCCATCAATTCGGGCAGCCGGAACGGCTTGCGAACGAAGTCAACCGCCCCCAACTCGAAGCTCGACACCACCGTGCGGTCGTCGTCGACACCGGAGAGCATCATCACCGGCACCCGGATGCCTTCCTTTTGCCAACGGTCGATGACCTCGAGGCCGAGCAAGCCGGGCATCAACTGGTCGAGGATCACCAGGTCGAACTCCTCTGTCGCCCCCATCTCGTAGGCATGGATCCCGTTGTCGACGGTCTCGACTTCGTAACCCTCGAGCTCGAGAGCGGTCGACAGCAGAGTTCTGACCGTCTCCGAGTCATCGGCGACCAGCACCCGCTTGGCGTCATTCATGGATCTTCGGTCTCATCAGACTCCTGGGAAGGAGCGCGTTCGCGGCCGCAGAATGAAGCCTTCTCCTGCCCGAATGGCAAATGTATCTGTGAGTTGCCCGACTCCGGGGGCAATCCCGCAAGGGCTTGACCGGGATGTAAGACTCTTCGCCGCCATGGGAGCAATCCCTGATCACGAATTCAAGCGACTGGAAGCGGTCGCCGGGCCGGATCGGTCGATCGACGAGTTGGTGGCTCGGCGGCTTGCCGGTGAGCCGCTGCAATATCTCGAGGGGACTGCTGCTTTCGCCTCACTGGACCTCATGGTCGACGATCGGGTGCTGATTCCGAGGCCGGAGACAGAGGGGCTCTTCGAGATCGCCCAGCGGATGGTGCGGGCGCCCGAGGTCATTGTCGATTTGTGCACCGGGTCGGGGGCCCTGGCCCTGGCGCTGAAGGACGCATACCCGGGTGCCGGGGTGTTCGCCACCGACATCTCGCCAGAGGCCCTGGAAGTCGCATCGATGAATCGACACCGAACCGGCCTTCAGGTCTACCTCGCGGAGGGAGACCTGTTCGATCCCCTTCCCGCCGCCATCCTGGGCATGGTCGACCTGATGGTGGCCAACCCTCCCTATGTTGCAGAGGTCGATTTCCCCGGCCTGCCTCGGGACGTTCAACAGGAGCCGAGGATCGCCCTTGTCGCCGGGCCGACCGGGCTCGAGGTCATCCAACGCATCGGGGCCGCTGCCGGACAGTGGCTGCGACCGGGGGGCGTTCTCATCTGTGAGATTGGGGAGAACCAGGGCGTGTCAGCTTCCAGCTCGTTCCCCGACCTTCCGGTGGTGGTCCGCCAGGACATGACCGGGCGCGACCGCTATCTGGTCGCCGTCAAGCCTTGAGTCTCGACGCGGCAGCGGGAGCGATACGCGCCGGCGAGGTGATCGGCCTCCCCACCGACACCGTGTACGGGATCGGGGTCGACCCACTGAATGACACGGCGGTGGGCCGACTCTTCGAGCTGAAAGGGCGCCCGGAGCACAAACCGATCGGCCTCCTGGTGGCGTCACTCGAGCAGGCCCATCAGATCGGCGAGATCGAGGGTGTGGCTGTGGAGTTGGCGGCTCGCCATTGGCCGGGGGCGCTGACTCTGATCGTCACCCCAAAGGTGATCCTCGCCAATTGGGTCGGCGATGCCCAGCGCTTCACTGTCGGCATTCGGGTCCCTGACCATCCGGTCGCCGTCGAGCTGCTGACCGTCGTTGGCCCTTTGGCGGTGACTTCGGCGAACGTCAGCGGTGGCGTCGAGGCGATGAGTGACCTCGAAGCTCGGGAGGTGTTCGGGGATGGGGTCGCTGTGTATCTAGAGGGCCGGGCGCCCGGTGGTGAGGCATCGACGGTCGTCGATGCCACCGGGGCCAGGCTCGCTGTCCTCCGCCAAGGGCCCGTAGTGGTGTAGGTACCCTCCGGGAATGATCTCGATGGACTCCCTGGAGCAGGTCGACCCCGCGATCGCCGGCCTCATCCGCAAAGACCTGGAACGCCAGAACACCCACATCCACCTCATCGCATCGGAGAACTTCGCCTCGCCGGCGGTCATGGCCGCATCCGGGTCGGTGTTCACCAACAAGTACGCCGAGGGCTACCCGGGGCGCAGGTATTACGAGGGCTGCCAGGTGGTCGACGAGATGGAGCAGTTGGCCATTGACCGCGCCATCGAGCTCTTCGGCGCCGAGCATGCCAACGTCCAGTCCCACTCCGGAGCCCAGGCCAACATGGGTGTCTACTTCTCCCTGCTGGAGCCGGGGGACAAGGTGCTCGGCATGCGCCTCGACCAGGGCGGCCACCTGACCCATGGGTCCCCGGTCAACTTCTCGGGCCTGTACTACGAGTTCGTTGCGTACGGGGTCGACCCCGACACCGAGTTGATCGACATGGAAGAGGTCCGATCGCTGGCCTGGAGCACAAGCCCAAGATCGTCCTCGCCGGCTACTCCGCGTACTCACGCACCCTCGACTACGAGGGCTTTCGCTCCATCGCCGACGAGATCGGAGCAGTCTTCATGGTGGATGCCGCCCACTTCATCGGGCTGGTGGCGGGAGGATCACACCCTTCGCCGGTGCCACACGCCGACATCGTGACCGGCACCACCCACAAGGCGTTGCGAGGGCCGCGCGGTGGCCTGATCCTCAGCAAGGAGCCATTTGCCGCTGCCATCGACAAGGCGGTGTTCCCGAACGTGCAGGGCGGGCCGATCGAGTCCCAGATCGCGGCCAAGGCTGTGTGCTTCCACGAGGCACTTCAGCCGGAGTTCAAGACATACACCGATCAGATCGTCGCCAACGCCGCGTCGATGGCGGCATCGATCCAGGAGAAGGAAGTCCGCGTCGTGTCCGGCGGCACCGACAACCACCTGCTCCTGGCCGACCTGAGGTCGGTCGACGAGGACCTGACGGGCAAGGACGCCGCCAAGCTCCTCGACGGTGTCGGCGTGACCCTGAACTTCAATACCATCCCTTTCGACCCCAGGCCCCCGTATCGCGCCTCGGGACTGAGGATGGGGACCCCGGCGATGACCACCCAGGGGATGAAGGAAGGCGAGGCTGCCGAGGTGGCGGTTCTGATCGCCAAGGCCCTCCACGGTCGGAACGAGCCATCCGTGCTCGGCGAGGTGGCGGGACGGGTCTCTGAGTTGGCTGCGAGTTTCCCCCCGTATCCGACCGACTTCTCGGGTCACGTGTGAGTGGCACCGAACATCCGCAGTGTTGTCATCATGAAAAGGGACATTTGAGCAGTCACGCTGAACGACTCGATCGCTAGTGTCCAGTCACGGTTGTCGGCCGGGGGGTTCGACCGTGCAGGCGCCCCACTTCAGAATGCGGAGGCGAGCCTCCGCAGGAGATCAGGGACGCAACGACCGTCTACTGACGAGGAGGATGAACCGTGAGAAGACGAGCAAGGCTCGGGACGTCGCTTGTCGCGCTGTCGATAGTGATCGCCGCCTGCGCCGACGACTCCGCGAGCACGACCACGGAGGGGACTGCGACCACTGAGGCCCCGGGGACAACGGGCTCCCCGGACACCACGACTGCACCAAGCACCACTGCGGGAGCGCCGACCGGTGAGCCGATCGTGGTCGGCGGGTCGCTGGCCCTCACCGGTGTGCTGAGCGCAACCGGCGTGATCCATCAGATCGCAGGTGAGCTATTCGTCGACCGGCTCAATGCCGCCGGTGGCCTCCTTGGCCGGCCGGTGGAGTGGAACCTCCTCGACGACGAGTCCGACACGCAACGAATCGGAGAGCTCTACGAGCAGCTCATCTCCCAGGACGGTGTGGACCTGATCATGGGGCCCTACGCGACGCCGAACATCCTGGCGGCGATGCCCGTCGCCGAGCGTCACGGATACATCCTGCCCCAGCACACCTCGGTCCTGGCTCCGGCCATGGCCTACGCGTGTCAGTTCCCGGGCTGGTCGATCGGACCCGAGCCCAACGTTTTCATCCCCAACCAGCTCGCCGATGCTCTCGACAGCCTGGGCGGAGCGGTGAGCACTGTGGGCCTGGTGACCAATGAGGGAGGCTCGACGAGCTTCGTCAGCTTCGGGGCGGCCGACGATCCTGCGGATCCGGCGACCGACACCATCCTCCCCGAGAGGGGCTATGAGATCGTGGCCAACGTGCCGTACCCGATCGGCTTCACCGAGTGGGGATCGGTGGCGACGGTGATCCGGGACGCCAACCCCGACATCGTGGTGGTCAACGGACTCGGAGTCGAGGCCAATGGGCTTGTCGAGGCCATGGGTCAGCTCGATTACGCGCCGCCCATGATGTTTGCCCTGTTCCCGGCGCCGGGAGCGGTGCTCAGCCTCGGCGATGCCACCAACGGCATGCTCTCGGTCTCGATCTTCGAGCCCAACCCATCGATCGTCGCTGAGTTGGACCCGGTAGTGACTGAGATAACCGAGGAGTTCTCGGCCCGGGTGGAAGAAGCAGGCCTTCCGTACACGACCTTCGAGACCCAGGCGGCAGCATCTTGGAACGCGTGGGAGATCATGGTGCAGGCAGTCGAAGGAGCGGGAGACATCGACCATCAGGCGATGTGCGACTACCTGCATGAGAACGGTGCCGACCTCACCTTCTCCGGGCACGTCGACTTCGACCCGGCGGTGAACAACTACTGGCCAACGACCCAGGTGTTGAAGCAGGTCCAGGACGGTGACTGGTGGGTGGTATGGCCCGAGGACGGCGCCGCGGCGGAGCTGAGAGGCCCCACCGGCTGAGATCCGACCGACCCAGCCCTTACCATCGGGCCGCCCATCGCACGGTGGGCGGCCCGATCACCATGGTGACGAGGGACCTTCGGAGGGCAACCAATTGACCGAGATACAGGCCGCGATCTTCGGTGCCCTGACCGGTGCCCTCTTCGCCCTGATGGCCCTCGGTCTCTCCATGGCATGGGGATTCTTGAAGATCATCAATCTGGCTCACTTCGCCATGGTCCTCCTCGGCGGCTACCTGACGGTGGATCTGGCGAGCAACATGGGGATCAGCCCAGTGGCCACGCTCCTGGTCACCGTCCCGCTGATGTTCGCTCTTGGGGCCGTGGTCCAGATCGGTTTCGACAGGTTCGGAGTGTCCGAGCTCAACTCCCTGTTGATCAGCTATGGGTTACTGATCATCACGGTGCAGGTGGTGACCAATGTCTGGACGGCGGACTTCCAGCGCATGGACCCGACGATCAACCCGCTGGCAGCGCAATCGGTGTCGATCGGCGGCTTGGTGCTGCCGGCTTCGACCTTGCTCGCCGCGATCTTCGGGGTCGCCTTGGTGCTCACCTCCCAATTCGTCCTCGATCGGACATACGCCGGCAAGGCGCTCCAAGCCTTCGGCCAGGATCGGGAGATCGCGTCGGCGTTCGGCATCGATCACCGACGGCTCGGCGCGTTGCTCGCCGGTGCCGCCGGGGCGAGCGCAGCCATCGCCGGGATGCTGGTGGCGGTGGGAGAACCGCTCACTCCCGACACGGCGTTCGAATGGATCGGGAGGGTGTTCGCCATCGTCATCCTCGGAGGGATCGGCAATGTGACTGGCACCCTCTATGCCGGTCTCTTGGTGGGAGGGGTGTCTGGTGTCGTTTCTGCCGTTTGGTCGCCGTCCGCCGCTCCACTGGTCGTCTTCACCCTGGTGGTCCTCGCTTTGCTCTTCCGCCCCCACGGCCTGTTTCTCCGAAAGGCGGGCCACTGATGCGGGATCGGGGCTGGTTCGGGCTGGCGGTCATCGCCTTGGCCATCGTGGTCACCCCCCTGCTCTGGCAGCTCACGGAGTTCCCCGTCTTTTACCTGGTCTTCGTCGCGGGCTTCTTCTTCTGGGTGGCCCAGGCCACGAGTTGGAACATCCTCTCCGGCTACAGCGGGTACTTCAGCTTCGGCCAGGGGGCATTCTTCGGAGTCGGGGTCTACACCATGGCCGTGCTCTTCGGCCGCCACGGGTGGAACTGGCTGGCTGCGATCGTGGCGGGCGGTCTGCTCGCGCTCGGCCTCGCCCTGGGCATAGGCGCGCTCGCCTTTCGCCTTCGGTCGCTCAAGGGTGAGATCTTCGCCCTTCTCACCCTCGCCTTCCCCTTTATCCTGGCCGCCATCGTCCGCTTGGTCGATGCCATCGACGGCGGTCAGGGGATCGTGGTCCCGGTCCCGTCGTTCCCCGAGATCCTCGGACCCTTCCAGAAGTTCTACTTCGTAGTCAGTGCCGCGGTCGCGTTGCTCGCCCTCCTCGTCGCATTCCTGATGCAAAGGAATCGATACGGGTGGGCTCTGTTTGCCATCCGTGACGACGAGGCGGTGGCGGAAGGGCTGGGTGTGCCCACGTTCTTCCACAAGATGATCGCAATCGGCGCCAATGGTTTCATTGCCGGGATTTCCGGCGCGGTGATCGCGCTGAATCTCGGTTTCGTCAGTGTCGAGGGGACGTTCAACCTGCGAGTTCCCCTCTTCGTGATCGTGATGAGCGTCCTCGGTGGGCGCTCCCATTGGGCGGGTCCCCTGGTCGGTGCGGTCTATGTGCAGACGATTCAGAACCGGATGGCCGATGCAGGCTTCGACGGATGGAGTCTGATCGTGCTGGGCGCGGTCTTGGTGGTCGTGATGCTTCTGGCGCCAGAGGGATTGATCGTGCATTTCCTGAGGAGGCCGTGGGCAGTCGCCGGCAGTGCTGCCGCGGTGTTCGTCGGCTTGGCGGCTTACGGCGCCTGGGGAGGCCCTGTCGATTGGTTGGCCATCGCTCTCGTTGCTGCCGTCGTGGCTGCGTTCTTGCCGTCGGGGCGGCAGGTCGCCGGACGCCACTTCGACGCCGTCGATGAGCCCCCGATCGAACTGCCGGACGAGGTTGAGAGCCATCCCAATTCCATTGGGCGGCCGCTTATCGTCACCACCGACCTGGCCAAGGATTTCGGTGGTGTCCACGCTCTGCGCGGCGTGTCGATGTCCGTGTCTGAGGGCGAGCTCGTGGGATTGGTCGGCCCCAACGGGTCAGGAAAGACGACGCTGGTAAACCTGATCTCCGGCGCCTTTCCCCCATCGTCCGGGGCCATCACGTTTGCCGACCATGAGGTTGTCGGGCTCCCACCTCATCGGATCGCCCATCTCGGCATCGCTCGGACCTACCAGATACCACGCCCGTTCTCCTCGATGACCGTGCGCGACAACGTTGCCATTGCCATCATGTTCGGGCGCCAGTCACGCAGTCTCTTGGATTCGAGGGTTGCCTCTGCTGAATACTTGGGGCTCGTGGGGCTGAACGACAGGGCCGAGGCCTTCCCGGGTCAGATCAACCTTCACGAGCGCCAGCTCCTGGAGATGGCGAGAGCCATCGCCACCCAGCCGTCCGTTCTCCTGCTCGACGAGGCTCTCGCCGGACTGAACCCTGTCGAGGTGGACAATGCGGTAGCCGTGGTCACGCGAATCCACCGGTCCGGAGTCGCCATTGTCCTGGTCGAGCACATTCTCAGAGTGGTCAACCAGCTGGCGACGCGCATCGTGGTGTTCGATCAGGGGCGCCTGTTGGCGGAGGGAAAGCCGGTCGATGTCATGAGCGACCCTCTCGTGGTCAGTGCCTATCTGGGGAGGGAGGGCCATGCTCCGGGTGAGTGACCTCGATGTGTTCTACGGGGACGCTCAGGCCCTATGGGGCGCCTCGGTCACCGTCGAGGGCGGTGAAGTAGTGTCGATCGTGGGCTCCAACGGCGCAGGCAAGACGACTCTGGTCAAGGCAGTGATGGGGATGCTCCCGGCGTGTAGCGGCCGAGTCGAGCTCGATGGCATGGAGCTCACCAGCCGCCCTGGGCATCGCATCTGCCAGGCCGGCATCGCCATCGTGCCCGAAGGCCGACGGCTGTTCCCTTCATTGTCGGTGCAGGCGAACCTGGACCTCGGGGCTTTCAACCAGACGGCCAGGCAGCACACCGCCGAATCGATGGAGTGGGTGCACACCTTGTTCCCCAGGCTCGCGGAACGCAGGGACCAGGTGGCCGGGAGCTTGAGCGGTGGTGAGCAGCAGATGGTCGCAATCGGCCGGGCGATCATGACCCGCCCCCGCTTCCTGCTGATGGACGAGCCCTCGCTGGGGCTGGCCCCGGTGGTGGTAGATGAGGTGTTCGATGTGATCGACACAGTGCGCGGACAGGGGGTTGGCGTGCTCCTCGTGGAGCAGAACGTCCGTCGTGCTCTCGCGATCTCGACGCGTGGGTACCTCCTCTCCGAGGGGCGTGTCGTGCTGGAAGGCAGCGCTACGGACCTGGCGGAGGACCCGATAGTCCGACAGACCGTTCTCGGCTTCGACTGAGCCGTGACCGCCTCGGGCGAACAGACGCCGGTCGGCCGGGGCTGCCGCTCGGTTCCAACTCCAGAACTGGCCGGCAATAAGGTAGGTTCCGATTTCGCCTTGAAATCAGGCCTTCCTACACTTTGTGAACGGATTCACAAGCTCACCGAAGTATCCATGGAGCAAGAGACAGCCCACCAACAAATCGGACGCGCCATGGACGAAGGCTGGTCCCAGGCCGGTTCGTTCCTCGGCTCCATCCTCTCCGGGATGCTGCTCGGCCTGCTCGCCGACCAATGGCTCGGCACCGAGCCCTGGCTGGTCGTGATCGGGAGTCTGGTCGGCATCTATTCGGGGTTCCTGAACGTGTGGCGTTACTCGGAGAAGATCGAGGCACCTGACCGTGAGTCTTGAGCACGGACCGCCCATCGAGTCCAATCTCGCCCGAGATACAGTGGCTCGCGGCATCTACGTGGGGCCGGTCCTGGTCCTGGTCTTTGGCTTGCTTCGGGGCTGGGAGGGGGCCTGGAGTGCGGCCCTCGGCGTGCTCGTGGTGGTCGCCAACTTCCTCCTCGCCGGCGCCATCCTCTCGATTTCGGCAAGGATCAGCCTCCAGGCTTATCATGCCGCCGCTCTGATCGGCTTCTTCCTTCGTCTGGCTCTGTTCGTCGGCGCGGTCTACCTCATCGCCACCTTGGTCGATGTCGACCGGATCGCCTTCGGGATCTCGGCGGTGGTGGCGTACTTCGCCCTGCTCACCTGGGAAGCGGTTTCGATCTCGAGGGACAGAGAAAGGGAACTCAGTTGGCCACGATGATCCTCGCCGCGGAGTGCGATGTCGCCAATGAGGTGATTTGCGCACCGGCGGACGTGAACGAGCTCTTCGAGTTCCCCACGGTCTTCACCCTCGGCAGCTACGAGGTGACGCGGACCGAGATCCTCATGTTCGTCGCCGCGTTCGTGGTGCTCGCCCTCTTCTACTTCGGGCTCCGCCAGCAGCGGCTGGTCCCCTCCAAGTTCGGTGTCGCCATGGAGGGCATGGTCGGATTCGTGCGCGACGGTATCGGACGCGACGTCATCGGACCGGAGTCGACCAAGTACCTGCCCTATTTGCTGGCGATGTTCTCGTTCCTCCTCGTGGGCAACCTGTTCTCGGTCACGCCGCTCGTCAACTTCCCGATCACCTCGCGCATGGCGATCCCGGCCTTCCTCTCCCTAGTCACTTACTGGATCTTCGTGATCGTCGGGTTCTCCAAGAACCACTTTCGATACCTGATCGACACCGCATGGCCCAAGGCGGTCCCCATCGGCCTCAGGTGGTTGGTGGGACTGATCGAACTGGTTTCGATCTTCATCCTGCGCCCGATCACCCTGGCAGTGCGGCTCTTCGCCAACATGGTGGCCGGTCACCTGATGCTGACCCTGCTACTCGGATCGGGTGTGATCTTCGTCGCCGCCATTCCCGAGATCGGGGTCAAGGGGACCATCGGGATCTTCTGGTTCGCCCTCGGCCTCTTCATGTACCTGCTGGAGATCTTGATCGCGGTGCTCCAGGCCTACATCTTCACTCTGTTGACCGCGATCTACATCGAATCGTCCATCCACTTCGAGCACTAAGGAGAAAGAGAGAATGGAAGGCAATATCGAGGCCCTCACCGGCGCACTCGCCCTGATCGGATACGGCCTGGGGGCCATCGGCCCCGGTATCGGGATCGGGATCGTGGCCGGAAACGCCATCACGGCGATGGCCCGTCAGCCCGAGATGCAGGGAACGATCCGGACCACCATGTTCCTGGGCATCGCCCTCACCGAGGCCCTGGCGCTGATCGGGTTCGTTCTCTTCTTCATCGCCTCGGCGGGTTGAGGAAAGCGAAATGCAGTTCTTGAGTGCCCTGGCCGTGTTGGCCACCGAGGAAGGTGAGGAGGCGTCCGGCGGCCTGAGCCTGGTGCTGCCTCACCCCGAGGAGCTGATCGCCGGCATCCTGGCATTCCTCATCGTCTTCTTCTTCGCATGGAAGTGGGCGCTTCCCACCATCAACAAGACCCTGGAAGCGCGCCAGCAGGCGATCACCGGGCAGCTCGACGAGGCGGAGGAAGCGAAGCGTGAAGCCGAGAGCCTCCTCGCCGACTACAAGGCGCAGCTCGCAGACGCCAAAGCCGAGGGCAACCGGATCATCGAGGAGGCACGCCAGTCCGGCGAGCAGCTCAAGGCCGACATCGCGGCCCGCGCCGAAGAAGAAGCAAGCCAGACTCTGGCCAAGGCACGGGAGGAGGCGCAGTCCGAGAAGGCCCGCGCCCTCGCCGACGCCAAACGCGAGGTCGGTGAGATCTCGGTGGGGCTCGCCGAGAAGATCGTTGGCGAGTCGCTCGACGGGAAGATGCAGCAAGACCTCATCGATCGCTACCTGGAAGACCTGGAGCGCCTCTAGATGGACGACCGGGTCAGCGGCTACGCCAGCGCGATTTTCGACCTCGCCCGCGCCGAGGGCGAGTTGGAGCGCGTCGAGGGCGAGTTCCTCGCGGTCGGCCAGGCCCTGGAGAAGTCTCCAGAGCTTCGATCGACGCTGACCGACCCCCAGATCCCACTGGACAAGAAGCAGGCCGTGCTCGACGACCTGCTGGGTGGCCGGGCCTCCAAACTGACCGTCGGCCTGATCCAGTTCATCGTCGCCCAGGGACGCTCGTCGGATGTCCCCGCCATGGCCAAGGCCTTCGTCGAGAAAGCCGTCGAGTCCCGGGACCACGCGGTCGCCGAGGTGCGCTCGGCGGTCCCGCTCGATGAAGCGACGGTGGAGCGGCTTGCTGTCGCCTTGGGGAAGGCGACCGGAAAGAGGGTCGAAGTCAAGGTGATCGTCGATGAGTCGGTGGTCGGTGGGATCGTCGCCCGGGTTGGCGATGTCGTGATCGACGGAAGCCTTGCCCACGCCATGAGCCAGGTCCGTCAGGCCGTTTTGAGCCGCTGAGGAGTGTCATGTCAGATTTGACGATTACCGCTGATCAAATAACCAAGTCGCTCCGTGATCAGCTCTCGGGCTGGGAGCCAGAGCTCGACAAGGAGACCGTCGGATATGTGACGTCGGTTGCCGATGGTGTAGCCCGGGTCGAAGGGCTGCCCAATGTGATGGCCTCCGAGCTGCTCGAGTTTCCCGGCGGCCTGATCGGAGTCGCCCTCAACATCGACGAGGAAGATCTCGGTGTCGTGCTCCTTGGCGAGGCAAGCCACATCCAGGAGGGTGATCCGGTCAAGCAGACTGGGACGGTGCTCTCGGTGCCGGTCGGCGATGCCCTCTTGGGGAGGGTCATCGACCCGCTCGGGAACCCGGTCGATGGCAAGGGACCGATCAACTCCACCGAGCGTCGCCTCCTCGAGACCCAGGCCCCCACGGTCGTCCAGCGCCAGCCCGTGAACCAGCCGTTGCAAACCGGGATCAAGGCGATCGACTCGATGACCCCGATCGGCCGCGGCCAGCGCCAGTTGATCATCGGCGACCGACAGACCGGGAAGACCGCGATCTTGGTCGACACCATCATCAACCAGAAGGTCAACCAGGGGACCAAGGACGAGGTCAAGTGCATTTACGTCGCCATCGGGCAGAAGGCATCGACGGTGGCCGAAATCGTCTCCACGCTCGAAGAAGCCGGCGCCCTCGAGTACACGGTGGTGGTCAACGCACCGGCATCTGCTGCTCCGGCACTTCAGATGTATGCCCCCTACGCCGGCTCGGCCATCGGGCAGCACTGGATGTACGACGGGCAGCACGTCCTGGTGATGTTCGATGACCTCTCCAAGCAGGCGGTGGCCTACCGGGAGATCTCGCTCCTACTCCGTCGCCCTCCAGGGCGCGAGGCGTATCCGGGCGACGTCTTCTACCTGCACAGCAGGCTGCTGGAGCGTTGCGCCAAGCTCTCCGATGAGCTTGGGGCGGGGTCGATGACCGGCCTTCCCGTCATCGAGACCAAGGCCAATGACATCTCGGCCTACATACCGACCAACGTCATCTCCATCACCGACGGCCAGTGCTTCCTCGAGACCGACCTCTTCTACCAGGGGATCCGGCCCGCGCTCAACGCCGGCACCTCGGTCTCCCGGGTCGGCGGCGCCGCACAGGTCAATGCGATGAGGAAGATCGCCGGCCCGCTCCGCCTCAACCTGGCCCAGTTCCGCGAGCTGGCCGCTTTCGCCGAGTTCGGCTCGGAGCTGGACGCCACCTCTCTGGCACAGCTGGAGCGGGGTCGTCGTGTGGTCGAGGTGCTCAAGCAGCCGCAGTTCGCGCCGATCCCGGTCGAGGAGCAGGTGGTCGTGATCTACGCAGTCACCGAGGGCCTCATGGACGACATCGCCATTGCCGACGTTCGCCGCTTCGAGGAAGGCCTGCGCGCCTTCTTCATAAGCCGTCATCCCGGCCTGCTCAGCGAGATCAAGGACACCGGCAAGCTCCCGGAAGTCGAGGCCGTGAACGCCGCGATCAGTGAGTTCAAAGAGTCGTTCGAGCGCTCTGGGTCAGAGGGGTAGCGATTTCGCATGGCCTCGGCCCAACTGCGGGACACGCGACGGCGGATCAGGAGCGTCGAGGCGATCAAGAAGATCACCCGCGCCATGGAGCTGATCGCCACCAGCCGCATCCCCAAGGCCCAGGCCCGGGTCAACGCCTCCAAGCCGTACACCGCGAAGCTGATCGAGGTCATCGAGAACGTCGCCGCCGCCGGGGCCGGGCATCGGTTGCTGGAACGCCGCGAGGTGAAGACCGTCGGCCTGGTCGTGGTCTCCTCGGATCGTGGCCTGGCCGGCGCCTATGCCTCCAATGTGATCCGTCTCACCGAGGCCCGGATCAGGGAGCTCGACCGCGAGGGCAAAGACGTGATCGTCTACGCGGTGGGCAAGAAGGCCCAGGCCTACTTCCGCTATCGGGGCTACCGGATCGAGAGCTCGTTCCTCGGGGTCACCGACACTCCTGGCTATGGCGACGCGAGGGCGATCGCCGCATCCGCGGTGTCAGCCTTCGCCACTGCGCACATAGATTCGGTTGAGGTGTTCTTCACCCGCTACCAGTCGGCGATGACCCAGGTCCCGACCCGCCTCGAGTTGCTGCCGATCACCCCGCCGGAGAAGGAGGAGGGCGCTCCGACCATCTCCTACGAGTTCGAGCCCTCGCCCGAGGAGATCCTCAACCGACTCCTGCCCAGGTATGTCGAGGCGACCATTTTCAACATCCTCCTCGAGGCTTCGGCGTCGGAGCACAGCGCCCGCCGTCGAGCCATGAAGGCCGCCACCGACAACGCAGAGGACCTGATTCGGGTCCTGAGCGTTCAGGCCAACCGCGCCCGGCAGGCGGAGATCACAACCGCGATCTCCGAGATCGTGGGCGGCGCCGAGGCCCTGGCCGGAAATCGGAAATGAGCAAGTCTTGGGATACCAACAATGGAGAAAGTCATGAGTGACGCCAGGAGCGTGGGCCGGATCGTCAAGGTCGCCGGCCCGGTGATAGATGTGGAGTTTCCGCCGGACGAGCTGCCCGAGATCCTGCATGCGGTGACCGTCGACTTCAGTGTCGGCGGCGATCAGCGCTCGGTCATCGCCGAAGTGGCGCAGCACCTCGGGGACAGCAAAGTCCGTGCCATTGCCCTGGCACCGACCGATGGGCTCACTCGCGGCGCCGAGGTGCACAACACCGGAGGGCCGATCACCGTGCCGGTGGGAGACCAGACCCTGGGCCACATCTTCAACGTATGGGGCGACTCCCTGGACGCCCCGGACCAGGACTTCTCCGAGCCCCGGTGGCCGATCCACCGCACCCCGCCCGCATTCGAGGAAGTGGAGCCGCAGAAGACGGTATTCGAGACCGGGATCAAAGTCCTCGACCTGATCTGCCCCTATCTCCAGGGTGGGAAGATCGGCCTCTTCGGCGGGGCCGGGGTGGGCAAGACCGTTCTGATCCAGGAGATGATCAACCGGGTCGCCACCCAGCACGGTGGTGTCTCGGTGTTCGCCGGGGTCGGGGAACGGACCCGCGAGGGGAACGACCTCTATCTCGAGATGCAGGAGTCCGGGGTCATCGAGAAGGCAGCCCTGGTCTTCGGCCAGATGGATGAGCCGCCCGGAGTCCGTCTCCGTGTCGCGCTCTCCGCCCTCACCATGGCCGAGTACTTCCGCGACGTGCAGCGCCAGGACGTGCTGTTGTTCATCGACAACATCTTCCGCTTCACCCAGGCCGGGTCCGAGGTATCGACCCTGTTGGGCCGGATGCCGTCTGAGGTCGGGTACCAGCCGACCCTGGCCGACGAGATGGGCTTCCTCCAGGAGCGCATCACCTCGCTGAAGGGGCGGTCGATCACCTCCTTGCAGGCGATCTACGTCCCTGCCGACGACATCACCGACCCCGCGCCACATACGGCTTTCGCCCACCTCGACGCCACCACCGTGTTGTCCCGGCCGCTGACCGCCCTCGGCATCTACCCGGCGGTGGATCCGCTGGACTCCTCGAGCCGGGCCCTCGACCCGCAGATCGTCGGCACCGACCACTACTCCGTGGCCACCGAGGTGCAGAGGGTGCTGCAGAGGTACAAGGACCTCCAGGACATCATCGCCATCCTCGGGATCGACGAGTTGTCGGAGGAAGACAAGCTGGTGGTGGGTCGCGCTCGGCGCATCCAGCGCTTCTTCGCCCAGCCGATGTTCGTGGCCGAGCAGTTCACCGGCCAGGCCGGGGTCTACACCCCCCTCGAGGAGACGATTGCCTCGTTCAGGGCGGTGCTCGATGGCGAGATGGACCAGTACAACGAGCAGGCGTTCTACATGGTCGGCGGCCGCGAGGACGTGGAGCGCAAGGCAGCCGAGCTGACCAAGGGCGCTGCCTGATGACAAGTCCGAAATCTGGCCTTGGAGCGGTAGCTGCGGCCGACCGGCGTCTGTTCGACGGCGGCGGCGATGACACGACTGCCGCTACCTCTGATTACGCGAAAGGTGGGCCGCCGGCGAAGTCGGCCGCCAATTAAGGATGCCTAACATCTTTCAAGTCGACGTCGTCTCACCCGAGGCCACCGTGTGGAGCGGTGAGGCGACCTTCGTCCTCGCCAAGACCCCCGACGGGGAGCTCGGCATCATGGCCAACCACGAGCCGTTGATGGGGGCCCTGGTCACCGGGGCGGTGATCGTCGAGGCGGAAGACGGGACCCGGACCACGATCGGGGTCCACGGTGGGTTCCTTCAGGTCCTCAACAACCAGGTCACTTTGATCACCGACCGCGCCGAGATCGCCGAGGGGGGCCGGGCCGAGGCCAAGGACATCGCCGACCGTCTGGCTGCCGAATCGGAGTCATGACCCGCTGAGGGTCCTCGCGAACTCGTCCACCGTTCCTGCGAAACCCTCGCCGATCGCCGATGCGATCACGGGGAAGAAGACCGAGGAGAGCATTCCCACGCTCTCGACACGCAAGCTGACGTGGACCCGAGTGTCACCGTCCATCGGTGACAGCCCGACCACCACCCGTCCTCGCATCTCCGAGGTCTCGATGTCCCAGGCCACCATCTTCTGCGGCTCCCGCCCGGCTGGCCGGGCCCGCCCCAGATACTGCTTCCCGGCGGCCACGCTCTCGAACGAGAACCCCTGGAGGTGCCCCTCGGGGTCGACCAATGGGTCGAACACCCGGTCGACGCCGGAGATCGCCTCCCAGCTCTTGGGATCGTCCATCGCCGCCCAAACCCTGGCGACAGGCGCGGTGGCAACCGATGAGTGCTGGAAGGTCTGGCTGGGCACGGCGGCAACCTAACCGAGTCCGCGCTTCGCCCTGAACACCAGATTTACCCCGGTCGGCCTACGGTCGGGTCGGTCAGGAGTGAACGGAGACAAGGTGGACATCGAGCACGACCACATCGAGGAGCCGACCAACGAAGAGTTGCGCCTCCTCACCAGGAGGGATGCGATCCGACTCCTCGGTGGAGCGGGCCTGGCCTTGATTGCCGGTTGTGCGACCGGATCGGTGGCGAGCACCACAACCGCGTTGGCCGCCGGTTCGGCGAGCACCTCCATCGCTAGCGGGACCACCCTTGCCGGCTCATCCTCGACCGTCTTTGGCGGCGACGGGACCTGTGTGCTCATCCCCGAGGAGACTGCCGGCCCTTATCCACTCGACCTCTCGGGAGACGAGGTCTTCTTCAGGAGCGACATCACCGAGGGGCGTCCCGGGGTCCCGCTGGCGCTCACGATGGCCCTGGTCAACGCCTCGGCCGACTGCGCCCCGATCAGCGACGCCCGGGTCGACCTCTGGCATTGTGACGCCGACGGGAACTACTCCGGATTCGGGCAGCCCGGGGTTGACACCACCGGGGAAACCTTCTGCCGGGGGATCCAGATCTCCGACGGCGCCGGCCTGGTCACCTTCAAGACCATCTATCCCGGGTGGTACCCGGGCCGGATCACCCATGTCCACTTCCAGGTCTTCCTTGGCGATGGGCTGGTGGCGACCTCCCAGCTCGCCTTTCCTCCGGAGATCACCGATGCCGTGTACGCAGTCGAGCCCTACTCGGCGAAAGGGCCCAACACTTCTGTCGCGGAGATCTCCCAGGACAACGTGTTCAGCGACGGGAGCCAGTATCAGCTGGCGTCGGTGACGGGTGATGTGTCATCGAGCCTCGAAGGGTCCCTGCTCGTAGGCGTCGCCGCCTGAACGCACCCCGCTACCTTGGGCTGGTGATGAGAGGCCAGCCGGCATCGGTGCGGGGAGGGCGGCATTGGCCGAGATCACCACGCTGAAGGACGCTGTCTCCGCGCTCGTCAAAGACGGGTCGACGGTCGCCATGGAGGGGTTCACCCATCTCATTCCCTTTGCCGCAGGGCACGAGGTGATCCGACAGGGGCGACGGGATCTCACACTGGCGAGGATGACCCCCGATGTCATCTACGACCAGCTCATCGGCATGGGCTGCGCCTCGCGGCTGATCTTCTCCTGGGGAGGCAACCCCGGCGTGGGCTCGCTCCACAGATTCCGAGACGCAGTCGAGAACGGGTATCCGCAACCCATGAGCATCGAGGAGCACAGTCACGCGGCCATGGCTGCCCGCTACAGCGCCGGGGCTTCCGGGCTGCCGTTCGCGGTTCTGAGGGGATATCAGGGATCGGACCTCCTGGGTCGAACCGAAGTGGCGACCATCCGAAGCCCGTTCAGCGATGAGGAGCTCGCGGCGGTGCCAGCCCTCAACCCCGATGTCACGATCATCCACGCCCAGCAGGCCGACCGGAAGGGGAACGTCGGTCTCTGGGGCATCAGCGGAGTCCAGAAGGAGGCGGTGCTCGCGGCCCGGGCCTCGCTGGTCACAGTCGAAGAGATCGTCGACGCACTCGAGCCCCGCTCGCCGAACTGGGTGATGCTCCCGTCGTGGGTGGTCACTGCGGTCGCAGTCGCCCCGGGCGGTGCACATCCGTCGTATGCCATGGGATACAGCATCCGGGACAACGCCTTCTACAAGTCGTGGGACGCCATCTCCAGGGATCGTGAGACGTTCCGGGCCTGGGTGCAGGCCAACGTCATGGACGCCAGAGGGGAAGGGTGACGATGGCCGGCAACGGCTACACCACTGACGAGATGATGACCGTGACTGCCGCCCGGTACCTGCACAACGGCCAGGTCTGCTTCGTCGGCATCGGGCTTCCCAGCGAGGCGGCCAATCTCGCTCGTCTCTCCCACGCGCCGGACCTCGTTCTCGTCTACGAGTCGGGCACCATCGGGACCCGGCCTGACGTGCTTCCACTTTCCATCGGCGACGGGGAACTGGCGGAGAAAGCCGATGTCGTGGTGTCGGTGCCGGAGATCTTCGGGTACTGGCTGCAAGGAGGGAGGGTCGACGTCGGATTCCTGTCGGCTGCGCAGATCGATCGTTTCGGAAACTTGAACAGCACCGTCATCGGGCCCTACGACCAGCCCGAAGTCCGGCTCCCGGGGGCAGGTGGGGCTCCGGAGATCGCCACCAACGCTGGTGAGGTCTTCGTCATGTTGCGGCAGTCCACCCGGAGCTTCGTGAAGGCCGTCGATTTCATCACCTCCTACGGATTCGGGCGAAACGGCGAGGGGCGACCCGCCGGGACTGGCGGTGGCCCGAGTGTCGTCATCACCGATCTCGGGGTGCTCGAGCCCGACGCCGAGACCCATGAGCTGACGCTGGTAGCGACCCACCCCGGGGTGGACTTGGGCACTGTTCGCGCTGCCACCTGCTGGGACCTGGCCGTATCAGGCGATGTGGGGGTGACCCAGCCCCCCACTGATGATGAGTTGCGAGTGCTGCGTGATCTCAAAGACCGGACCGAGGCCGCCCACAGCGCCTCCACCTAGCCGTTGGCGCTGACCGCCATCAACTGCCATTCACCCTCGATCCCCTTCAGGTGATGAAGCCCGCGATCCTCGAAAGTGAGCTCCGAGCCCACCACCAGGTCCTTGACCGTGCGGGACACCAGGATCTCGTTCGCCTGCGCCTCGGCCATGATCCGCGCCGCCAGGTGGACCGCCATCCCGCTCACATCCCCGGAGCGGACCTCGATCTCACCGGTGTGGATCCCGGAGCGGATGCTCAAGTCCATGGGGTGGAGTTGTTCCCGGAACGACGTCGCAAACCTGATTCCTCGACCCGGGCCATCGAAAGTGGCGAGCAGGCCGTCGCCCGTGCTCTTGATGTAGTGCCCACCGTTCTGCCTCACCAACTGGTTGGCCAGGGTGTCATGGGTATCGAGCACCCCATTCCATCGGGCGTCGCCCATCTCGGAGAGGAGCCGGGTCGAGTCGACGATGTCGGTGTAGAGGACCGTCGCCAGCACCCGGTCGGCGGGGGCGCTGGGCTTGACCCCGGTCACGAACTCCTCGATCGCGTCGAGGGCCGCGTCGGGGTGATCCCAATAGAGGGGGCCATCGGCGCCGGGAAGCTCGACCAGCTTCGCTCCGTCGATGTTGTCCGCTATGTACCGCCCCTGCTCGATCGGCATGAATCGGTATGAAGTTCGGTGTAGGACCAGGGTCGGGACATGGATCGCGGGCAGTAGCGACCGGGCATCGGCGGAGAACATGGCCCGGAAGTAGGCAGATGCTGCGGTAGGCCCTGCAATCGAGCGGGTCTTCTTGGCATACCACGCTCGGAAACCGGTGTCTGTCGCCCGACTCGGTACCTGGAGGATCACGTGTTGATCGGTGCCCCACCGATCGGACATGGTGGCGCTCAACTCTTCGGCTGCCTGGCGGGGCATCCCTTGTGGGTAGTCGTCCGAAGCCACGTATTTGCTACTGGTGTTGACCAGGACCAGAGCTGAGGTCTTCTCCGGTTTGCTGGCAGCGAACAGCATCGCCATCGGGCCGGCGTCATAGGTAGCGACGATGGCAGCCTTGTCGCTCTCCACCGTCTGCATCACGCAGTCCAACTCCTCGACAAACGATTCCCACGGTGGAAGCACGTCCAGCGCGAGCGGGTCCGAGCCCCCGGTGCCCCTTCGGTCGAAGCGAATGACACGGGCAAACGAAGCCAGTCGATTTAGGAAGTTTGCAGCCTGTGGGTCTTCCCAGTCGGTGTCGAATGCGCCGAAACTGCCTGCACTCAGGACGAGGTCCACTGACGAGACGGCGCCGGAGTGGAGCACCTCGTATGCGATCCGGTCCGCCCCGAGGCGTGCGTAACCGGTAGTGCGCTCCACGGGTGCCGAGGTTAGTGGTCGCCGGCTTTACCCTTCGGGCCGCCCCCGATACGAATTCGGGGCGACGCTTGGCGTCGCCCCGAGGTTGCCCCTGGGAGGAGGGATCTGTTGTGGTCGACGGTCATTGACCGTGACACCTGCTTTGTAACCGTCCCAGATGACAGCCCGGTGAACGAGGTCTTTTCATCGGCCGAACCTTGTGCCTCGATCGCCCCAGCGCCTAATTCGACCCGGTTGACCTCGGCTCGTTTCTAACCTCATCCTCACCGGACACGCCCATGCTGATCGCACGCGACCTCCGCATCGACGTCGGGCCCCGCACTCTCATCGAGGGGGCCTCGTTCAGCGTGCAATCGGGAGACCGGATCGGGCTCGTGGGACGCAACGGCGCCGGCAAAACGACGCTGATGCGCACCCTGACCGGCGAGATGGTGCCGGCCGAGGGGTCGGTGCTCCGGTCCGGCGTCATCGGGTACTTCTCTCAGGAGGCCGCCCTCCCCGAGTTGGAGCACCCTGACGCGACCGCGTTGGAGCGCATCCTCATGGCACGCGACATCGGTGCCCTGCAACGACGTATCGAAGAGGCGAGACGACGCCTTCACGACCTCTCTGGTGAGGAAAGAGATCGGGGAATAGCCCGCTTCGGGCGGCTTCACGATGAGTTCGAGGCCAAGGGCGGCTTTGTCGCAGAGGCCGAGGCGAAACGGATGGCGGCCTCACTGGGGATCGGCAACCAGGAGCTGGACCAACCGGTGGTGACGATGTCGGGCGGGCAGCGGAGACGAGTCGAACTGGCCCGCATTCTCTTCGCGGAGACCAATGTCCTGCTCCTCGACGAGCCCACCAACCACCTCGACCTCGACGCCAAGGCCTGGCTGATCGAGTGGCTCACCACCTACGGCGGAGGAATGTTGGTCATCTCCCACGATCTGCCGCTTCTCGACGAGGCCATCACCTCGGTCCTGGCACTGGAGCACGGGGAGGTCGAGTCCTATCGGGGCAACTACTCGCACTACCTGCTGGAGCGCGATCGGCGCAGAGAGCGCAAGGAACGGGAGCGAAGGCATCAGGACGAGGCGATCGAGAGACTCGAGGAGAACATCCGCCGGTTCAAGGGCACCACGGAGAAGATGGCGAAGGTGGCCCGGGCCATGGAGAGCCGCGTCGATCGGATGAAGCGCGACCTGGTCGACGTCAAGAAGTCGGGCAAGGCGGTGAAGGTGGCATTCCCCCAGCCGGAGAAGTCCGGTCGAGTCCCGCTGTCCGCCGATCGGCCTTGCCAAGTCGTTCGGAGACAACCTGGTCTTCGTGGATGTGGAGTTCGCCGTGGAGCGGGGAGAGCGGATGCTGTTGATCGGGCTCAACGGTGCGGGCAAGACCACCTTGCTCCGTATTCTCGCCGGGGTCGAGACCGCCGATCTCGGCCAGGTCGATCATGGGCACAACGCGAGCCTCGGCTATTACGCCCAGGAGCACGAGCAGATTTCAGGTGGCGTCACCGTGTTCGATCACATGCGGAGGGTGGCCAGGCTGCCCGACCAGACCGTTCGCTCGTTGTTGGGCCATTTCCTGCTTGCAGACAAGGTGGATCAGGACGCTTCAACACTTTCCGGTGGCGAGAAGACCAAGCTCGCCCTCGCGATGCTGGTGGCGGAGCGGCCCAACGTCCTCCTGCTCGACGAGCCGACGAACAACCTCGACCCCCAGGCCAAGGAGGCCCTGCTCGACGCTCTCAGCCTCTATGAAGGGACGATCGTGCTGGTCAGCCATGACACCGACTTCGTGGCACAGCTCTTTCCGGACCGGGCGGTGTTGATGCCAGAGGGGGAGATGCGCTTCTTCGACGAGGCCCTGCTCGACCTGGTGGCCCTCGCCTGACGCGTCCTCTGGAACCGTTGGGCGCCGCTCGCCATCTAATCCGCATGAGGAGAACGCTTTCGCTTGTGATTCTGCTTGCCGTGTTGGCCGCGTGTGGTGGTGCCGATCTCGGTGCCGGGGGCACCGTCGCCTCGACCACGCTGCCGCCAACGACTGTTGCTCCCGACGAGCCGGTCGACTCCGGCGGGGACGAGCCGATCACGGATCCGCTCCCTCCTGGCCAGATTCCCGAGCCGAGGCCGCCGATCGATGGCAGCACCGACGGAGAAGTATGGATCACAAAGACCGACCTCCTGATCATGGAGAGCTTCCCGATCCAGGTGAGCCTCCAGGTGGAAGGTGAGAAGCCGACACCGTGTCACGAGATCTTCTGGACCGCCGAAGATGATGGGGAGACCATCGAGATCACGATGATCTCCCAGGTGAATAGCGACCAGGCATGCGCTCAGGTGATCGAGCCGTTCATGATCTCCGTGCCATTGGGCAGTTGGGCCGACGAGTCACGCGACGTGGTCCTCAACGGCGAGCCGGTCGGCTCGTTCGACAGCTGAGCAAAACCCCAAAGCCACCCCTCCTCCCCTTCACCAGCTGACAAACGAACGTTCGTTTGTTATGATCGATCAATCATGACTCCCGAAGACCGCTTCGACGCCCTGATTGCCGCGGAGGAGAAGATCGAGCCCGCGGACTGGATGCCCGAGGGCTACCGCAACACCCTGATCCGCCAGATCGCCCAGCATGCCCATTCCGAGATCATCGGGATGCAGCCGGAGGGAAACTGGATCAGCCGAGCTCCCTCGCTCCATCGCAAGGCGATCCTCATGGCCAAAGTCCAGGACGAGGCGGGGCACGGCCTCTACCTTTACTCGGCGGCGGAGACACTCGGAGTCCGCCGCGACGAGCTCCAGCAGTTGCTGCACATGGGCAAGCACAAGTACTCGTCGATCTTCAACTACCCGACTCTGAGCTGGGCCGACATGGGAACGATTGGCTGGCTCGTCGACGGAGCAGCGATCACCAATCAGGTGATGCTCACCCGGTGCTCCTATGGCCCTTATGCCCGGGGGATGGTCCGCATCTGCAAGGAGGAGTCGTTCCACCAACGCCAGGGCTATGAATCACTGATCAGGCTTTGCCAGGGGAGCCCGGAGCAGAAGGCGATGGCGCAGGACGCCCTGGACCGATGGTGGTGGCCGTCGTTGATGATGTTCGGCCCCCACGACTCCGACTCGCCCCACACCGAGGAGTCGATGTCATGGAAGATCAAGCGGGTCTCCAACGACGAGCTCCGTCAGCAGTTCGTCGACATGACGGTTCCCCAGGCCGACTACCTGGGCCTCACCATCCCCGACCCGGAGCTGAAGTGGAACGAGGAGCGGGGCCATTACGACTTCGGGGAGATCGACTGGGACGAGTTTTGGGCTGTGGTCAAGGGGTCGGGCCCGATGAATCGGGAGCGGATCGCGCACAAGGTTGCGGCCTGGGAAGAGGGTGCCTGGGTGCGCGAGGCCGCTGTTGCGCACGCCGAGAAGAAGGCCGGCCGCTCCGCGGCTTGAGGAGGACGATATGACTTACGAAGTCCCGATCGCTCCGGGGGAGAGCGCCTCCATCGAGACAGAGACCGGGGACGCGCCCGGCGGTTGGCAACTGTGGGAGGTGTTCGTCCGGGCCCGGCGCGGGATCTCACACGTCCACATCGGGAGCCTCCACGCACCTGACGCTGAGACGGCCCTGCAGAACGCCCGCGACGTCTACACCCGCCGTGGGGAGGGAGTCAGTGTCTGGGTGGTGCCGAGCTCTGAGATCCATGCATTCGAGCCCGAAGATGCCGCCGACTATGTCGAGGCCAACGAGAAGGGCTACAGGCTGGCCACCCACTACGTGATCCCGGACGAAGTGGGGCACATGTGACCGGTTCCGCCCCTTCCGGCACCCCCGCGGTGGACCTCGACGACAGATTCACGATGCTGCTGGCACACGCCGACGACAACCTCGTGCTGGCCCAGCGCCTCGGGGAATGGATCTCGCGAGCTCCCGAGCTCGAGGAGGACATTGCACTGGGCAACATCGCCCTCGACCATCTCGGCGTGGCTCGCGCCCTCTACACGCTCGCCGGGGCCTATGAAGGGGAGGGCCGCACCGAAGATGACCTGGCGATGCACCGCACCGAGCGCGAGTTCCTCAACCTCCTCCTCGTCGAACAGCCAAATGGGGACTTCGCCCGGACCATGGTCCGCCAGATGCTCTTCGACGCATATCAGCTCCAGCTTTGGGAGTCGCTGGCGGCCGATCCTGACCCCGATCTGGCCGGCATCGCCGGTCGTGCCCTGAAAGAGGCGCGATATCACTTCCTCCACTCGTCGTCGTGGGTGATCCGACTCGGGGACGGCACCGACGAGTCCCACCGTAGAGCCCAGGCTGCGCTGGATGCCCTCTGGCCCTTTGTCGACGAGATGTTCCAGGTGGGCGACGCGGTGGATCATGCGAGGTGGGACCAGGCTGTAGGCGTGGTGCTCGGCGAGGCCGGACTGGTCCTCCCCGGCGGGACATATCAGCGAGACGGTGGCCGCCTCGGCTTCCACACCGAGCACCTCGGGTTCCTCCTCGCCGAGATGCAGTGGATGCAGCGGTCCTACCCCGGTTTGGAGTGGTGATGGCCGCCACCGTGCTCGAGCTCGATCGCGCGATCGAGGCCATCGGCGCCGTCGTCGACCCCGAGATCCCGGTGCTCACCATCTCCGATCTCGGAATCTTGCGTGGGGTGTCCCTCGATGGCGGCCGCTTGGTGGTCACGATCACCCCGACTTACTCGGGTTGTCCGGCGATGCGCCAGATCGAGACTGACGTCGAAAGGGCCGCCCGGTCTGAGGGCTTCGACGACGTCGAGGTCCGACTAGCCCACAGCCCCGCGTGGACGACAGATTGGATCGGGCCCGAAGCGAAAAAGGCCCTGGCCGAGTTCGGGATTGCCCCTCCCACGGAGATCGGCGACGTCGTATGCCCTCGATGCGCCGCGCCTGCCGAAGTCGTTTCCCGTTTCGGTTCCACCGCCTGTAAGGCGCTGATGGTGTGCAGTCGTTGCGGCGAGCCGTTCGACCACTTCAAGGAGCACTGAGGTGGCGACCCCAGTCGAGTTCCATGACCTGAAGGTGAGCGAGGTGGCGCCGCTCACCGACGAGTCGGTGGCGGTGACCTTCGAGGTCCCGCCTCAGCTTCGGCCCCGGTTCAGCTACCTGCCGGGCCAGCACGTGACCTTGCGGGCGACGGTGGACGGCGAGGACCTGCGTCGCTCCTACTCGATCTGCGCCAACGCCAACGAAGGTGGCCTTCGGGTCGGCATCAAGAGGCTTCCTGGTGGGGCGTTTTCCACATGGGCGACAACGAGCCTCGACATCGGAGACGTTGTCGGAGTCATGCCCCCGGTCGGCGAGTTCACCATCGAGCCCGACCCGACTCGGTTCTCACACCGGGTGGCGATCGTTGCCGGGTCCGGGATCACACCGGTGCTCTCGCTGTTGGCGACCACTCTCGAGTCGGAGCCGGGAGCACGATGGACGGTGGTATTCGGCAACCGGACCGCCGCCAGCGTGATGTTCCTCGAGGAGTTGGAAGGGCTCAAAGACCGTTATCCGGCCCGCCTTCAGTTGTTCCACCTGATGAGTCGTGAGGGCTCCGACCTCCCCCTGCTCTCGGGTCGCATCGACGAGGAGAAAATCAGACACATTCACGAGCGCCTTCTCGGTGAGGAGCCAATCGACGAGTGGTTCCTCTGCGGGCCTTACGAGATGGTGACGATGGCGAGGGCGACACTCACCGAGTTGGGCGTCGAGGAGGAGAGGATTCGCGATGAGCTCTTCTTCGCCGGCCCGCTGGACACCGCCGACCTTCCTCCTGAGCCCCCTCCCGGAGAGGGCACGGTGGCGTTGACCGTGATCCTCGACGGAAGGGCCGTGGAGACACGGATGACCCCGGAGACTTCGATCCTCGATGCCGCGTTGCGGGTCCGCCCCGAGCTGCCTTTCTCCTGCAAAGGAGGTATGTGTGCCTCCTGCAAGGGGAGGATCGAGGACGGCGAGGTGACCATGGCCAAGAACTACGCCCTGATCGACTCCGAGGTCGAGGCCGGCTACGTGCTCACCTGCCAGTCGCACCCGGTCGGTGAGCGGGTGGTAGTCCGGTACGACCACCGCTGATGGTCACCACCCGCAACACCCGGGGCGACGTCATCGCAGCAGCGGGCAGGCTGTTCGCGGAGCGGGGCTACCACGGGACCTCGATGCGCGATCTGGGCCGGGAGCTCGGACTCCTTGGCTCATCGCTCTACGCCCACGTCGAGTCGAAGCAGGACCTGTTGGTGGAGGTGGTGGAGGAGGGGGCCCGCCTGTTCCAGGCGTCCGCCGAGGCGGCCATGGCAGGAGGAGGGTCGCCCTCGGACCAGATGGCCCGGCTAATCGCCGGGCACGTCGATGTCGTTCTTAGAAACCGGGATGTGGCGCGGACGTTCCTCAACGAGGCGCGGATGCTCGACCAGGCGCATCGGAGCCGGGTGATCGCCGCCCGGGACGGCTACGAAGCAGTGTTCCGCGAGGTGATCTCATCCGGGAGGTCGGACGGGTCCTTCCGCGCCGACGCCGACCCCAAGCTCTCGGCCATCTTCGTCCTCTCGGTCCTAAACGCCCTCGAGCGTTGGTATCGGGCCGATGGCGCTGCCGGGGCCGAGGAGTTGGTCGCCGAGTTGAGGTCCTTCGTGCTGGCAGCCCTCAGACGCTGACCGGCTCGACTTCCTCGTCGGCAGGCTTCTCCGGACGGTTCATCAACCACAAGACGACGGCCGCCACGATCGCGATCAACGCGATCAAGAGCGCTCCCTGGCGGAGCCCGGCCAAGACCTGGGCGACGATCTCGCGCGCTGCGATCGCGTCCGCGGGGTCGACTATGGCTTGCACCACCTGACCTTCGATCCAGTCGACCAGCAACACGGTGACGATGAACCCGATGCCCAAGCCGATGGCGAGGTGCATCGCGGTTCGCATCCGGGTCTGCGATACCAACAAGGTCACGATGGCGAGGACGACCGCGAGTGCGATCAGCCCCCACATCAGCCGGTCGAGGCGAACCACCCCTTCTTGAAGGGCATTGAGCTGGTCCTCCGACATCAGGGTGAGCTCCCCGAAGTTCTCGGGGATGGTGGCGCCGAGGGCATCCCGCAGCTGCTCCCTGGCCTCGACTGCCCGATCCGATATCCGGTCGGGAAGCGTGATGTCCGGCCCCAGGCCGCTGAGGTCGGGGAGCACCCGGCGGATCGCCTCGACGATGATCGGGATCAGGTTCAGGGTCACTTCGCCGTCGGCCACCGTGACGTTCGGGATTTGCTCCAGGTCGCCCCGGGCCAAGGCGATAACCCCGCGATGGGCCCGTTCGGTCAGTGCCGGGACCGCGGCGCGGAACTCCTCGGAGCTGACGAAGCCTTCGATGCGAGCCGTGATCCGCTCCTCGAGGCCGGTGGAGAGCGCCGGAGCGAGGTCTTCCAATGCCGGGCGGTCGACCGACTCGAGAATGTCCCTGCCGCGATCTCCGATCTCCAGGGCATCGAGCAATGCTCCGAACAGGAAGTCATCCAGATCGGTGAGGGCGGTGGAGATCCGGGTCTCCAGATCGAGGACTTGGAGCGTCTGCTCGCTGACTTTCTCCCCGACCGCCGTGTAGAGCGCGGGGTCATCGAGGGCAGGCCCGACCGTCTCCATGAACTTGTCGGTGTTGAGCACCGCGTTGTGGGCCCAGACAGTCACTGCGGCAACGACGACGCTCAGCGAGGTGAGGACCACGAGGACGATGGCAAGGATGCGCCGCCACTTCACGGTGCCCGTTTCAGGTTCCGGATCAGGGCCCTTTTCGGCTCCCGCTTCAGGGGTTTCAGTGGTCGTCATCTCTCCTCGTCGCTTTAGAGCGCTGGCCGGACTCTAGGTGCCGACACGATCAGGGGTGCCAGGCTCGCGGCAGGAGGTTGTGTAGCTTGACCGGCGTCGAAACAACACAACGAAAGGAGCGACACATGTCGCATTCATCGGGCGGATACGAGAGCCCCCCCGGACTGGCGATTGGGGCGATCATGTTCGCCGGGATCATGATGGCTATGAGCGGGATCTTCTCGGCGATCTCCGGCCTGTTCGCCCTGGTCAAGGACGACTTCTATGTCGCCACCCCCAACTACATATTCGAAATCGACCCCACCACCTGGGGCTATGTCCACCTCGGACTGGGAATCCTGGTCGCCTTTGCCGGCTTTGCCGTCATAAGTGGCGCGACCTGGGCCCGCGTGATCGGAATCATCCTCGCGGTGGTCAGTGCCGTCGTGAACTTCGGGTTCATCCCCTACTACCCGCTGTGGTCGATCATCGTGATCGCCATCGATGTCGTCGTGATCTGGGCGTTGGCGGTGCACGGCCGCGCCATGCAGAGCGCCTGACTCACGCTCGAGACTGATCAAGAGGGGGGCGTCGAAGACGCCCCCCTCTCTACTACTGACTGTTTTCCCCGCCGTTGGCGCCGGCGTCCTTGACGGTCCAGGTGCCGTGGCTGGCGATCAGCTTCGACAAGTCGCCGTCGCCGAACTTCTCCTTGGCCGCCGAGAGCTGCTCCTCCATCTGAGACTCGTAGGTGGGACGGCTCACGCTGCGGAACACACCAAGAGGCGTCGGCCCATAGGGCCCGTGTGAGAGCCGGCTCAGACTGAAGGCCACCGACGGGTCGGGACGGGTCGGGTCGTGGACCAGGATCGCCCCCGGATCGACGCTGGAGCTGTCAACGATGGTGGCCTGCCCGTTTCGCATGACAACCGCCTTGGCGCCCTCGTCGAAGACGATTGGCTTTCCTGGCTCGAGGTCGATTCGGTTGTGGACCCGCTCTTCCTTGCCGGTGAGTTGGATGAATGCCTTGTCGTTGAACACGTTGCAGTTCTGGTAGATCTCGATGAACGCCGACCCTTCGTGCTGATAGGCCGCCTCGAGAATTCCCTGCGTGTGGGTCCGGTCCATGTCCAGCGTGCGGGCGACGAATGACGCCTCCGCCCCCAGCGCCAGCGACACCGGGTTGAACGGATAGTCGATCGACCCGAACGGCGTCGACTTGGTCGTCTTCCCCACTTCTGACGTCGGGGAGTACTGGCCTTTGGTCAACCCGTAGATCTGGTTGTTGAAGAGGAGGATCTTGAGGTTGATGTTCCGGCGCAAGGCGTGGATCAGGTGGTTGCCCCCGATCGAGAGGGCATCTCCATCGCCGGTGATGACCCAGACCGAGAGGTCGGGCCGCGTGGTGGCGACCCCCGATGCGATCGCCGGCGCCCGACCATGGATCGAGTGCATGCCGTAGGTGCTCACGTAGTAGGGAAAGCGCGATGCGCAGCCGATCCCGGAGATGAACACGAACTCCTCACGGGGCCGGCCCAGCCCGGCCAGGAACTGCTGGACCGAGGCCAGGATGGTGTAGTCGCCACAGCCCGGGCACCAGCGGACCTCCTGGTCCGTCTGGAAGTCGGAACGGGTGTAGGTCGGGGCGGTCACTTGATCATCTCCAGGATCTTCTCTTCTATTTCCGAGACCTTGAATGGCTCGCCGGCCACCTTGTTCAGGCCCTTGACGTCGAGCAGGTACTCGGCCCTGATCACCCGCCGAAGTTGTCCGGTGTTGAGCTCAGGGATGAGGACCTTGTCGAAGCTGCGCAACACGTCGCCGAGGTTGGTCGGGAGGGGGTTGAGATATCGCAGGTGCGCAGTGGCGACCTTCTTCCCGGCGAGGCGCACCCGGCGCGCCGCGGCCCGGATCGAGCCGTAGGTGGAGCCCCAGCCCAGGACCAGGATCTCCGCGTCCTCCTCACCGTTCACTTCCACCTGGGGGATGTCGTTGGCGATGTTGGCCACTTTCCATGCCCTGGTGTCGGTCATCAATTGGTGGTTTGCCGGCTCGTAGGAGACGTTGCCGGTGATGGCTTCCTTCTCCAACCCGCCGATCCGGTGCTCCAGGCCCGGCGTCCCCGGCACCGCCCAGGGGCGGGCGAAGGTGTCGATGTCGCGGATGTAGGGCAGGAAGGTCCCATCGGGGCCGTTGGCGTGCTTTGCGAACTGCACCGGGATCGGGGCCAGGCTGTCCACGTCCGGGATCTTCCAGGGCTCTGAGCCGTTGGCGATCTGGTTGTCGCTGAGCAACAGCACCGGAGTCATGTACTTGAGGGCGATCCGCGCCGCTTCGATTGCCATCTCGAATGCGTCGCTCGGCGAGGCAGCGGCGATCACCGGGATCGGAGATTCTCCGTGGCGGCCATAGAGCGAGAACAACAGGTCGGATTGCTCCGGCTTGGTGGGAAGCCCCGTCGAGGGGCCACCGCGCTGCACGTTGATCACGATCAGGGGGAGCTCGGTCATGAAGGCGAGGGAGATAGCTTCGCTCTTGAGAGCGATCCCGGGGCCCGAAGATCCGGTCACCGCGAGGTTGCCGGCAAACGCCGCACCGATCGCGGTTCCCACTCCGGCGATCTCGTCTTCCGCCTGGAAGGTACGGACGCCGAAGTTCTTGTGGCGGGACAGCTCATGGAGGATGTCCGACGCCGGCGTGATCGGGTAGGTGCCGTAGAAGAGTTGGAGGCCGGCCAATTTCGCTGCGGCGATCAGCCCCCAGGCCAGCGCCGAGTTCCCGTTGATGTTGGTGTAGGTCCCTGGCTCGAGCTTGGCCGGCTTGACGACGAAAGTGGTCCTGGCCGCTTCGGTCGCCTCACCCAGCGTGTACCCCGCCTGGAAGGCAGCGATGTTGGCGTTGGCCACCTCAGGGGTCTTGGCGAACTTCTTACGAGCCCATTCGACGGTCGGCTCGGTGGGCCGGTGGAAGAGCCAGGCGAGGAGGCCGAGAGCGAGGAAGTTCTTGGAGCGGAGCACGCTTCGCCCGCTCACACCGGAGTCCTTCACAGCTTCCTTGGTGAGCTCGTCCATGGGGACCTTGATCACCCGATAGCCCTCGAGGGTTCCATCGTCGAGCGGGTCCGACGTGTACCCGGCCTTGTCGAGGTTGCGCTCGTCGAAGGCATCGGTGTTGACGATCAATGTCCCGCCCTGGCGCAGGTCCTTGAGGTTCTTCTTCAGGGCTGCCGGGTTCATCGCGACCAGACAGTCGGGTTGGTCCCCGGCGGTCAGGATGTCGAAATCGGCTATCTGGACCTGGAAACTCGACACACCGGGAAGGGTCCCGGCGGGGGCCCGGATCTCGGCGGGGAAAGACGGAAGCGTCGCCAGGTCGTTCCCGAAGAGGGCACTGGCGTCCGTGAATCTGGATCCGGCTACTTGCATTCCGTCGCCGGAGTCTCCGGCGAATCTGATGACTAACTTGTCGAAGGTTTCGGTTGGGTCGGGTTCAGTGTCTGTTGTGGCAGTGACCTCAGCCACTTTCACTTCCTTGTTGGTTGTCAGAGCACGCGTCTCGCTGTCATTCAACACCAGCCTCGGTTGAGAACGACTGCATCTGGGTGGCTCGCTGGACCCATTTTATCGGCCGTCAGGGCTACCCCGGTTGAACGGTTGCTGCGACAAATCCGACGAGCCCTTTTTCCTCGAGGGCGCGGCCGAATCCTATGAGCTGGGCCTCCGATCCCATCGGACCGATCACCTGCAGTGAGGGAGGTGGGCCGGTCGCGTCTCGGAGGGGCAGAGCGATCGCGGGCAGCAACGCGTGGTTCACGATCGAGGTGAACCAGGAGAGGACCGTCCGATAGTGGCGGTCCCCGATCGAGTCCTCACCGATCACCTTGCGCATCGCGGGCACCGTGGGCGTCAGCAGCAGGTCGACTGTGTCGAAGGCATCGTCGAAGCGGCTCCTGACCATCTGCTGCCATCCCCGTCCCTGGGCCGACTCATCGGCTGTCACCGTCGCGCAGTCGAGCAACCGGTCCCGAACCTCGGCCCCGTAGGGCAAGCCGGCGCCCAGATAACCGGCGTGGACCGCGTTCACCTCTTCGGCGATGGCGAGGATGATCTCGCGGCCCGGGACGACATCGGGGAGGACGATCGGGTGGACCTCGTGGCCCATGGCCGCCAGGTCGGCCACCGCGCCATCGAACGCCGCGGCCACTCGATCGTCCATCGGCGCATCGTCATACCAGGGCTGGGGGATGCCGATCCGTAGCGGGCGCAAACTCGGCTCAGGCGCGTCGTCCCCGGACATCGCCCGATAGGCGAGGTCGATGTTCTCGATGGAGTTGGCCAGAGGGCCGACGGTGTCGATCGATGCGACCAGCGGGAACACCCCGTCGAGTGGGATCCGGCCGTAGGTCACCTTGAGGCCGTAGCACCCGCAAAGAGCGGCGGGCACCCGGACCGAGCCCCCGGTGTCGCTCCCGATTGCGATCGGTGTGATCCCGACACCCACCGCTGCTCCGGAGCCTCCGGATGACCCTCCCGGTGAGGTGGCGACGTCCCACGGGTTGCGCACCGCGCCGAAATGCACGTTCTCACTGGAGAACCCGAAGGCGAACTCGTGGAGCCCGGTGCGACCCACTATCACCCCACCCGCTTCCTCCAGCCGTATGACGGCGGTGGCGCTGCTGTCGGCCGTGACCCGGTAGAAGGCCGACCCGCAGGTGGTCTCCCGGCCCTGATGATCGATCAGGTCTTTGAGGCCAATGGGGGTGCCGGCAAGTGGTCCGGCGTAGGTGCCGCTCTCGATGACGCCGTCGATCTCGCCCGCCCTGGCCAGGGCGCGCTCGTCGTCGATGTCTATGAATGCGTTGAGGGAGGGCTGTGATTCGTGAGCGAGACGAAGCGCCTCACTCACCCGATCCGTAGCCGACACCCCGAGCACAGAGCGACGCTAACCCTGGCGTCCTGCGTGTGGCGATCGAGCGATCTGCTTCACTCGTAGGTGAGGCCGCCGATGTCGGGGACCAGAGAGATCCACACTTGGCCGGGGGGCACCGCGATGGTGTTCCCCTCGGCGTCGGTCAGCGTGTACCAGTCGGTCTCGACTTCCCGCGTCCAGGTCCCTTCGACGACCTTGCCGTCGGCAAACACCCAAGCCTGGCCGGACCCGGTGGTGTGCGAGCTGGGAAGCCCGTTGTTGGAGTACTGCTCCGACTCGAGCCCGATGAGCACCGGGAACCCGATACGGCCCTCGGTCCCATCCTCGTCACGCCAACCGGACTCCCGCCCGTCGGCGCTCCGCAGCCAGGTCTTGGTGCTGGCATCCCAGGTCCAGTCGACGGAGGTCCCTCGGAAGTCGATATGGACTGCGTTGGCCGGCGCGGCATCAGTCGGCATCGGCCCGAACTCCCAGATCGGCCCGGTCGGGGGCAGGTCTTCGTAGTCCCTCGCATCGGCGTCGGCCCGCAGCCCGGCCGTGGTGGTGTAGAGGTTGTGCGGAGCTCGGCGGAAGTCGACCCGGAAGGCGGCAGGGGTGGTCTCGGTGAGCAGGTTGATGTCCATCGACACGATCAGGTTCTGCACCCATCCCTGAGCGCCGGAGATGGCGAAGGTGGGCTGGTTGAGTGCGGCGAGCAGAGTGGCGTCGGTGGGGCGACCGGAGCGCATCGGGCCGAGGAACTCGGCGTCGGACTGCATCCAGAGTGTGAGGAACCTGGTGATCCCCTCCACCCTGATCTCGAACACCGCGTCGGCCAGGTTGATCCCGGAGTGAGGTCGGGCGTTCGGGTGGTTGTCGATCTTCACCGCGAGCAGCCTCCGGTCGAGCAGTTCGGTGTCGGTCACCGGCAGCCCGTTGATCGGAGAGTCTGCGGAGACTGGCGCAGCCGTGACCTGCGGCTCGGTGGTGGTCGTGGTCGCTAACGATGTGGTGGTCTCTGCTGTCGTGGTCGTCGTGGTGTCGGTCCCGGCCGCCGGAGAGCATGCGGCAAGGGCCAGTGCGAGCACGACAAACTTGATAGGGGTTGAACGCATGGCCGGCAGCGTATCCCCGATCCGGCCTAAACCGTTAATACCCCTCCGGTTACGGCGAGGCCGGGGAGGTCGGCTTCGTGGTCGTCGAGAACGACGGCCAGCTCGATCCCCTCCGAGTTGGAGCGGAGCACGTAGAGGGCGTCGATGTTGACTCCCGCGTCCGCGATGGCCCTGGTCAGCCGGGCCAGTTCACCCGGGCGATGGGGGAGGTTGGCGGTGAGGACCATGTGCTCTTCACAGCTGAGTGCCGACTCCTCGAGCACCCGGCGAGTCGTGGCGGCATCGTCGACGATGAGGCGGACCGTGCCCTCGCCGTTGTTCCCGTAGGCGGCGAGCGCCTCGATGTTGACCCCGAACCGGGCGAGTGTCTCGGTCAGGGTGGCGAGCCTTCCAGGGCGGTTCTCCATCTGGACCTCGAACTCGGTCATGTTGGTGACTCTACGCCGCCCCAGGCCTCACGTGACCGGGACCGCAGGTTCGGAGCGCCCGCGGCGCATGAGATAGAGATGCCAGATCAGCCGCGCTGCCGCGGCCCGCACCGGGCGCCACGGCGCGGAGAGGACTTCGAGTTCGTCAGGAGAGGGGACCTCCCCCAGGCCGAGCGCTTCGGCCACACCGACCTGGAGGGCGCGATCACCGACCGGGAAGATGTCGGGCAGCCGCAACGCGGAGAGGAGATATGCGTCGGCGGTCCACTGCCCGATTCCCCTCATCGCCACCAGTTGGCTGTGCGCATCCTCCGCTGCCAGCTCTCCGAGCCCGCCGAGGTCGAGGGCCCCGGAAAGCACCGCCTCCGCCAGGAAGACCAGATAGCCGGCCTTTTGCCGGGTGACCCCGATCGCGGCCAGACCGGCCTCGCCCGCGGCGAGGATGGTCACCGGATCCACCGTTCCGATGAGATCGATCAGGCGCCGGTACATGGCTGCCCCCGACTCCAGAGAGACCTGTTGCTCGAGGATGAGGAGGACCAGGGTGGGAAAGCCCGGCTCCCGGGCCCAGAATGCGGGGAGCCCCCATTGATCGACTATGGCTGCCAACGCAGGATCTTCATCGACGAGCAACTCCACCGCTTCGACGAAGGACTGCTCGGTGAGGTGGGTGACCCGGGCCCAGAGGCGGTCGAAGGGAACAGGCCCCAGGGTCCGGGAGTCGGCGCGGGTGGCCGCGGCATTGTCGGAGAGGACCCAGGCCTCGTTGTCGCTCAGACTGCGGTCAAGCAGGGTCTCACCGGGCGCCCCGGCCAGCCTCTTCACCAGCCAGAAGTCGGGCCGCTCGGGGTGGGGGAGCGCAACGACGTCTCCCGTGGCTGGGATCAATGAGTCGCTGGCGACGAACTCGTCCCCCGGGGAAAGGGCGGGGAGCATCGACCCTTCGGCCACCTGAAATCGGCGCATGGACATGATCGTCCGAGGGTATGGTCGAAAGCACATGCCCGACAACAAGGAGTTTCAATGCGCCGGGTAACGGTTGCCCATGCCCACTGCGACCTGTACTGCGGGGTCTACGACCCGGCCCAGGCCAAGATCGAGGCGTTGTCTGTCCTCAAGATCGCCGAGAAGTACGCCGAGTCGACCGACGACGTGTTCAAGGCCCGGGCGATCGCCCTCAAGGAGGAGCGTGCGGAGGACGTCAAGCACCACCTGATGGTCCTGTGGGCCGACTTCTTCACCGCCGAGCATCGAAAGGAGTTCGCCAACCTCGACGACCTGTTCTGGCGGGCGATCCATCAGGCTGGAGATGCCAAGAAGTCGGTCGACCCGGAGGACGGGCGAAAGCTGATCGCTCTCATCGACGAGATCGCCGACATCTTCTGGCAGACCGAGAAGGCGAAGGGGATGGGGGTCTACCCGCCCGCCTGATCCTGTTCCGGCTTCGCGTCCGACTTGAGCACCGAGCCCACGCGGGTCTTGACCTCGTTCATCGCCTTCGCCGCCCACTCGTATTCGGTGGACAGCAGGGCGAGGCCGCCGACGATGGTGGCGATCCCGGGCCCGGGCAGCACCAGCATTGCCGTGCCGGCTCCGACAAGGGTGAAACCCCCAGCGACGCGCAGCATTCGTGTCATGGGACCGAACCTACCCGCGATCGGAAGTTGCGTGGATCGGGATTCACCCTGATTCGACCCCGGCAACAAGGCCGTGGTTTCAGTCAGTCGAGGGCGTCCGGCTCCAGCTTGGTGAATAGGGGCTGGACCTCGCCCAGTTTCGCCCCGGCCTCGATCGGAGGCCGGAGCCATTCGCTCACCTCGACCGGGCCGCCGAGCATCGTCCCCACCACCGGCGTGGTGAACGGGAGATAGGGGGACAGAGCGACTCTGATCCCCGAGATGGCCTGGATCGCCGTCCATAGGATGGTCGCGGCACGTCTCCGATCCTCCTTGACCAACTTCCACGGTGCGTTGGCGTTGAGGTAGACGTTCACCTCCGAAGCGGCGTCCATCGCCGCCCTGAGGCCGGCCCGGAGCTCGACCTTCTCGATGTGGGAGGCGACCGTCGCCAGAGCGGCGTCGATGGTTGCCAGCAGGGCCTCGTCCTCGGGGATCGGCGAAGATGGCTCGGGCACCCTGCCTTCGAAGTTGGCGACGGTGAGAGAGAGGACCCGGTTGACCAGGTTGCCCCAGGTGGCCACCAGCTCGTCGTTGACCCGGCGGATGATCTCCTCGTCGCTCAGGTCGGTGTCGTTCTGTTCCGGGAGCACCGAGGCCATCGCGTATCGGATGGCGTCAGGCTCGAGGCGATCGGCATACCAGCCCATTGACCTCCCCACCCCCCGGCTCGCCGATGCCTTCTCCGAACCGAACGTCACGTACTGGTTGGCGGGGACGTCGGTAGGGAGGTCGAGCCCTCCATACCCCATGAGCATGCCGGGCCAAATGACCGTGTGAAACGGGATGTTGTCCTTGCCCACGAAGTAAAAGGACTCGGCTTCGGGGTCCTCCCACCACAGCTTCCACGCCTCGGGGTCGCCACTGAGTTGGGCCCATTCCTTGGCTGCCGACAGGTAGCCGATGACCGCGTCGAACCAGACGTAGATCCTCTTTCCCGGGCCCAGGTCGTCGACCGGCAGCTCCACCCCCCACTCGATGTCACGGGTTATGGCGCGGTCGGGCAGGCCCTCGTTGACCATCCCCAGCGCCCAGTTCTTGACGTGGCGGCGCCAACCCTGGCGCGACTCCAGCCATTCACGAAGTGGCTGTTCGAGCTTGGAGAGCAGCAGGAAGTAGTGCTCGGTGTCACGGAGGACCGGAGTCGCCCCGCTCAGCTTCGATCGGGGTGCGATGAGGTCGGTGGCGTCGAGGGTCCGCCCGCAGTTCTCGCACTGGTCGCCTCGGGCCTCGCCGTATCCGCAGTGGGGACAGGTCCCTTCCACGTAACGGTCGGGGAGAAACCGTTCGGCCTCCGGGTCGAAGAACTGGGCCGAGACCTGCTTGGCGAGGTAACCGTGCTCCAGGAGGCGCAAGAACACGTCTTGGGTGACGGCGTGATGGTTGGGAGTCCCGGTCGAGGTGTAGAGGTCCCAGGAGATCCCGAGCCGCTCCCAGTTGTCGAGGAACTCGGCGTGGTACCGATCGACGATCACCTGGGGCTCGACGCCCTCGTTGTCGGCCCGGACCGTGATCGGTGTCCCGTGGACGTCGGACCCCGAGACCATCAACACCTCGCTGCCAATCGTCCGGTGATACCGGGCGAATATGTCGGCGGGGAGGTAGGCGCCGGCGAGGTGCCCGAGATGGCGCGGGCCGGAGGCATAAGGCCAGGCGACAGCAACCAGGATGTGACGGGTCATCGAAGCTGAGGGTAACGAGAGGCGGTCACCACCGATTCCCTATTGCGCGGTGACGATCCCCGGTTCGGGGACATGCTTGGTAGCCCGCTCGGTGAGGACCACGCCGCCGACTATGAGCAAGGCGCCCGCGAGGACCGTGAGCGTGATGGTCTCATTCAGGAAGATCACCGCGAGGGCGACCGCTACCACCGGAACCAGGTACCCCGACACCCCGAGTCGCCTCGCTGGGTTGATCTCGGCCGCGATCAGGAAGGCGGTGAAAGGCACCGCGGTGCCGAAGGAGCCGAGGACCGCGATCAACGCCCATTGCGCCGGCTCGACCGAGGCGATGGTGCTCTCGCCGAGCACGGGCAGGGCCAGGACGAAGAGCACGGTTGCGGTGGTGAATTGGGGTATGACCAGGCCTTCACCACCCACCTCGAGGGCGAACTTGCGAGTGAGGGCGGCACCGATCCCGGCCAGGACCACGCCGATCAGGGCGACCGTCACCCCGCGTGCCAGGTTGTCGACACCAGTCATCGTCGCCCCGCCGATGCCGACCAGGATCGCCGTGCCCACTACCGAGATCACGAGTCCCGGTGTCGACTTCGGGTTGAACCGCTCACCGGGAACCATGAAATGAGCGGCGATGATCGTGGTCAGTGGGATCAACCCGATCAGCAGCCCGCCCAGGCTCACCGGCACGTCTTCAAGAGCGAGCGTGAGCAGAGAGTTGGGGATGGTCATGGCGACGACCCCGAGGACGATCCCGCGTCGCCAGTGCTCACGATCCAGGCCCCGCAACGGCCTGCGAAAAATGGAGACGATCAGGATGATGGAGAGGGCGATGCCGATGCGGAAAGGGAGCAGGGTGAAGGTGGACACGCCGCTCTGGAGGATCGCCCGGGTCAGGACCGCCGAGGAGCCCCAACCCAGGGTCGCCAGCACGAGTGGGGTCCACGGATTCATCGGTGGGCACGGTAACGATGGGCCAGGGTTGGGCTAAAAGTTAAGGGCCGGACGGCCGATAATCTGATCACCATGAACAAGCTTGTCGTCTCATTCCTCGCAGTGTTGGCGCTGGCGGTGGCCGCCTGCGGCGACCCCGACCAGTCCGGTCCCTCGACTCCGTTGGAGGCACCCGATGCCGCCCTCCTCTCCTACTCGCTGGAGGCCGGGGACGAGTTCCAATACCAGGTGGGCATCGACCAGCACATTGAGATGGAAACGAGCGGTGATCCGACGGCGATGGGCGAGGAGCTTCCCGGGTCGGCATCTGTCGACATCGCGGGCACTGGCACCTTCACCCACACCGTCGCCGCTGGTCCCGAGGAAGGGACCTACGAGATCCACATCACCGGCGACTTCCAGGACCTGTCGGTCACCGGCACCGTGGACGGTGAGCCGGTGGACAGCAAAGAGGCTCCCGACTTTGCCGCCATGGAGCCGATCGACAAGACCGTGGTGGTCGACGAGCAGGGCAATGTGGTGAGTGTGGACGGCGAGGAGGTCGAGGACCCGATGGCCGGCATTTTCGGTGACATGGGCTCGATGTCGAGCTCCCCGGCGCCGGGCCTCGATCCAGGGCAGTTCTTCGGTCCCCTGTTCTCCGATGCTGAGGTCACCGTGGGCGACACCTGGTCCGACGAGATCGAAACGCCAGGGGTGGTGGCTGAAGAGCCGATCGTCACCAGCGTGACCAACACGATCACCGGCGTCGAGGAAGTAGACGGGACCCAGCTCTACGTGATCGACACCGCGACCAGCACCTCGCTGATCGAGTTCGACCTCGCCGAGTTCTTCCGTGGTCTGTTCGGGGCATTTGCCCCGGAGGGCGGCACGCCCGAAGAGACTGCCGAGCTCGAGGAAGCCATGAGTCAGATGCGGTTTGTGATGACGATCGACGGCACCAGTTCCGAAGGGACATCGCGCTTCGATGCCGAGGCCGGCGTAGTCCACTCGACGGACATGGCGTCGGGATCACACATCACGATGGACATCCTGATCCCCGATGAGACCACCAATGAGTTGTCCGGGTTCGTGATGGACATGACGCTCGACCAGCAGCTGACCTACGAACTGCTCGCTTAGACCGGATCGCACCCGGGTCACCCTGGTCGGGTGACCCAAGGGGGTGCCGGGGGGATGCCTGTACCATCCGCGTTGTGACACTGGCCCCAGCGCGCACCTCGATCCTCCCTGACCGGATCACTACTCCGACGCTGCGCTCCTTCCTGCGCTCGGTGCCCTCGGTGGACGAGGTAGGCGCCCAGGAGCGGGTAGCCGCCCTCTCGACGCGGTCGATCAAGAAAGAGTCGAAGCGGGCCGCCCTCGACCTGATCATCCGGATGATGGACCTCACCACACTGGAGGGAAAGGACACCGCAGGGAAGGTGGCCCAGATGTCGGCCAAGGCGATCCGGCCGGATCCCACCGATTCTTCGGTCCCATCGGTGGCCGCGGTCTGCGTCTACCCGACGATGGTCAAGTACGCACTGGAGGCGACCGAGGGCTCCGCCGTCAAAGTGGCCAGCGTCGCCACCTACTTTCCATCGGGCCTGGTCGACACCGATCTCAAGGTGGAAGAGGCATCACGAGTGGTGCGGATGGGCGCCCACGAGGTGGACATGGTCATCGACCGTGGCGCCTTTCTTTCCGGGGAGTACTTCAAGGTGTTCGACGAGATCCGGAGGGTGAAGGACGCCTGTGGCGACGCCCATCTAAAGGTGATCCTGGAGACCGGTGAGCTGGTGACCCTGGACAACGTGCGTCAGGCCTCGCTGTTGGCCATGGCCGCGGGCGCCGACTTCATCAAGACCTCCACCGGCAAGGTGCAGCCGGCGGCCACGCTTCCGGTGACCCTGGTCATGCTGGAATCGATCCGGGACTTCATGGACGCCACCGGGGTCATGGTGGGAATGAAGCCGGCAGGGGGGATCCGCACCGCCAAGGACGCCATCCGCTATCTGGTGGTCCTCAACGAGACCCTCGGTGAGGCCTGGATGACTCCGGACTGGTTCCGCCTCGGTGCCTCCACGTTGCTCAACGACGTGCTGATGCAGATTCGCTGGCTCGAAACCGGCCGCTACTCGTCCCCCGACTACTTCACCAAGGACTGATCGTGGCTTCAGAGATCGCTACCACCGTCCCGCTGCGCTGGGAGTACGCGGGTTCCCGCGAGTCGACAGACCTCGCCACCATCGACGACCGTTACGGCCTCTTCATCGACGGCGAGTTCGTAGCGCCGAAGTCGGGCAAGCACTTCCCGACCATCAATCCGGCCAACGAGGAGAAGTTGGCCGAGGTGGCCGAAGCCGGCCCCGAGGACGTCGACCTTGCGGTCGAGGCGGCACGGCGGGCCTTCACCGAGGTGTGGGGCCCGATGGGGGCCCCGGAGCGCGCCAAGTACATCTTCCGCATCGCCCGCATGATCCAGGAGCGGTCACGAGAGCTGGCGGTTCTGGAGACCCTCGACGGCGGGAAGCCGATCAAGGAAGCCCGCGACGTGGACCTTCCCCTCGTGGCCGGCCATTTCTTCTACTACGCGGGCTGGGCCGACAAGCTGGAATACGCCTTTCCCGGCATCCGCCCCAAGCCGCTGGGTGTCGCCGGGCAGGTCATCCCCTGGAACTTCCCGCTGCTCATGTTGGCCTGGAAGGTCGCACCGGCTCTCGCTGCGGGAAACACGGTGGTCCTCAAGCCCGCGGAGACCACGCCGCTGACGGCGCTGATCGTCGCCCAGATCGCAAGCGAGGCGGGCCTTCCCCCGGGGGTGCTCAATGTGCTTACCGGCGCGGGAGGGACCGGCGCTGCGGTGGTGGGTCATCCCGACGTGGACAAGGTTGCGTTCACCGGGTCCACTGCGGTGGGGAAGCTGATCCAGAGCCAACTCGCGGGCAGTCACAAGAAGCTGACCCTCGAGCTCGGGGGAAAGGCAGCCCATGTCATCTTCGACGATGCCCCGCTCGACCAGGCGATCGAAGGGGTTATCAACGGGATCTTCTTCAATCAGGGCCATGTTTGTTGTGCCGGGAGCAGGCTCTTGGTCCAGGAGAGCATCCACGACCGGTTCGTGGACAAGCTCAAGCGCCGCCTCGCCACCCTGCGGGTCGGGGACCCGATGGACAAGAACACCGACGTCGGGGCGATCAACAGCCGGGCGCAATTGGAGAAGATCAACGAGTTGGTCGAGTCCGGCCTTGACGAGGGCGCCGAGATGTTCCAGCCCGACTGCGTCCTCCCCGAGCGCGGGTTCTTCTTCAAGCCGACGCTGTTCACCAACGTCGCCCAGTCGCACCGGATCGCCCAGGAGGAGATCTTCGGCCCGGTGCTGTCGATCTTGTCCTTTCGCACTCCGGAGGAGGCGGTGGAGAAGGCGAACAACACCCCCTATGGCCTGTCAGCCGGGGTCTGGACCTCCAAGGGCTCGCGGATCCTGTGGATGGCCGACCGCCTGAAGGCCGGGGTGGTCTGGGCCAACACCTACAACAAGTTCGACCCTGCCTCGCCGTTCGGCGGGTACAAGGAGTCGGGCTTCGGCCGCGAAGGGGGACGGCACGGCTTGCTCTCCTATCTCGACTGGGATGAGTCATGAGCCGACTCGAAGTCCGCAAGACCTACAAGCTCTACATCGGCGGCAAGTTTCCCCGCTCCGAGTCCGGACGCTCTTACCCGGCCCTCGACAGCGACGGTGAGGTGCTTGCTCGGGTGGCCCAGGGAAGCCGCAAGGACCTGCGTGATGCGGTCCGGGTGGCCCGGGAGGCGGGAGACGGCTGGGCAGGGACCAGCGGCTACAACCGGGGCCAGGTTCTGTACCGGGTCGCGGAGACCCTCGAGGACCGGGGTGGGACCTTCGTCGAGCAGTTACAGGCCACGGGCCTCGCCAAGCGCGCCGCCGAGGCCGAGGTGGCAGCCGCCATCGATCGCATGGTCTGGTACGCGGGATGGGCCGACAAGTTCGCTCAGATCTACGGCAACCTCAACCCGGTGGCTGGGCCCTTCTTCAACATCTCGTCGCCTGAGCCCACCGGGGTGGTCGGGGTGATCGCCCCCGAGGAGCCTTCCCTGTTGGGCCTGGTCTCCCGCCTCGCCCCGGTCCTGGTGCCGGGCAACACCGCGGTGGTCCTCGCCTCCGAGCGTCATCCGATGCCGGCGATCACCTTCACCGAGGCTCTCAACAGCTCGGACGTCCCCGGCGGGGTGGTCAACGTGCTCACCGGGCTCAAGGACGAGCTCATCCCGTGGCTGGCCGACCACATGGACGTCAACGCCGTTGATGCCGGCGGGGCCACGCCCGACCAGGTGCTCAGGGTGCAGCAGGGGGCGGTGCACAACGTGAAGCGGGTGGTGGTGCCCAGCAACAATGGGGAAGGTCAAAGCCCCTACCGGATCGCCGCTTTCACCGAGACGAAGACGGTGTGGCACCCCAAGGGCCTGTGAAGGCTCATACGTCGGCCCGATTCACCTATCCGGAAGTAGGGCTCACCCGATCCCTCGATGGAGTGGTCCTGCCTGACGGCTACCGCGTGATCGACCAGACCTGGGTGGTGGGCTCGGGTCGCTCTCAATACGACGCGGCGACGGAGTGTCTCCTGACTCTCGGAATGCAACGCAGAGCAGGTCTCAGCGTCCGCAGCGGGCCAACACGTGTCGCGCCCGACTCGGAGTTCACCCTGGGCATCGGGATCGGCCCGTTCCGCATCGCCGCACCCTGTCGGGTCGTGTACACCATCGAAGAGGCAGACCGCACCGGATTCGCCTACGGGACGGTGGAAGGCCACCCGGAGAGGGGTGAGGTCCGTTTCGAACTGTCATTGGATGGCGATGACGCGGTGAGGCTGCGGATTGCTTCGTTCTCCCGCCCTGCCACCTGGCTCGCCAGGCTCTCCGGTCCCATCGGCCGGCGCCTTCAGGACCTGACCAACCGGCGCTACCTGGCTGCGATCGAAGCAGCATGCGCGCCTGATGAAGCGGCGGAACTCGACCGCCACTTCGCCGTCCGTCGAGTCGTCGCCGGGTTGGTCTTTGCAGTGACCAGCTTCTCGGTCCTGGTATGGGTCTTTTCCCAGTTGGAGGATCACCCCGTGGCTCTCGGGATCGCAATCGCGCTCTCGCTGGTCGTGTTTCCCGTCGCGTTGTGGGCCAGGATCGCCCCGGCCAGCGGCGCGGAGCTCGCCCGCTCCCGGATTGGACCGAAGCCGACGCTCACGGTCTGGCTGCTGGCCGCGGCCTGGGTGGGAGCCTTCCTCCTCCTGGTGTACAACTCGCGGATCGCTCTGCAAGTGATGGCGGCTCCCGCCGCGCTGGCTGTGCTCGTGATCGGGGTTCGCTTCGTATGGCGCGGGACCTCGGCGCTGTTCGGAGGTGCCGGCCGGGTATGACACACCCGATCGGGGGGTAGGGCGGCGGAAACCCCAACCAAGGAGGTATCGCCTATGGGGTTCCGCTACCGACGGAAGATGATCTTGGCCACGATGGCGCTGGCCGTCGTCGCCGCACTGCCAGGAATTGCGCAGGCCCAGGAAGAGGCCAAGCCCGAAGAGGGAGCGACCGAATCGCCGGCCACTCCACCACCACCGCCGGTGACCGAGGTCACCTCCGTGCTTCCGGTGCTGGGCTCGGGTCTGACCGTTTCGCTCACCAGGGACGACGCGGGGACCATCACCCAGGTCGCGCTCGACCCTTCCGGTGCCACCATCGTCAAGGAAGGTGACCACAAGGTCGTGTTTCTGCTCGCTGATGGCGACACCCAGGTGGTCGTCAAGTCCTACTCGAAGGACAAAGGCGATGATGGAGAGCGGGCTGCCGGGGTGAAGACCACGGTCACGGCCGACGCCACCGCAGATGTCACCGGGCCGGGATCCTGGTCAGCTGATGTGTTCGGCACCGGTGTCGTGACCATCCCCTACACCGTGTCGTGGGACGGGAACAACCCAACGATCACGATCGGTGAAATCGGCCTGCCTGCGGGCGTGACTGCCGAGATCGGTGAGCCCAGGGTCAAGGCCGGGGACGAGAAGTCCAAGTTCAAGATCAGCGTCAAGCTGTCGAATGGCGAGGACGAGGCGAGGGTGAACTTCCATGCCTCGGCGCGATTCGACGACGACGACGATGACGAGGAAAGCGAGCTCAAAGTGAAGCTCGCGGTGACGCTCGACTCCAAGAGCCACGTCAGGTGCGACGACGACCGGGGCGATCGCGACGACCGCGATGACGATGACGATGACGACCGCGACCGTGACGATGACGAGGTGGCTGCCGCGTCATCGGGCGATCGTTGGGACGACGACGATGACGACGACCGCGATCGAGGTCGGGATCGTGGTGACGATGACGATGATGACGACGACGATGACCGCGGGCGTGGCGACGACGATGACGACGACGACCGCGGTGGCGATGACGGCGATCGAGACTGATTCGGGTGACTGAGCGTCTCGGTCACAGCCAGTCGGTTGGAGGGCCCGCCAGGTGGGCCCTCCAACTTCTCGTCCTCGCCATGGTCGTAATGGCAGGGTGCTCCGATGGGGCGGTCACGGACAGCAGTGCAGCGACCACCATCGGCCCGACCACCACCACAAACCTCGCGGTGAGTTCGACTGCGGCTGTGGCCCCCACCACCCAGCCCGTTGACGTGGCGGCGGTGTTCCAGGAGGCCCTCGCCGCCTCATCGGTCAACTATCGCTTTGAGTCGGTGGTATCGGTCGGGGACACCCAGGTCACCACGATTCAGGGAGTGGTGGACGGGGAGTCGGTGGCTGCGGAGATCGCCGCCGGTTCCTCAGCGGTGTCCTACATCCGCACGCCGGAGGGGGAGTGGGTCACCGGGCCCGATGAGGAGTGGTCGGTCCTCGAGGGCGAGGCCCCGGTCGGCCCTCCGCTGATCGGCCTCAGCGATGCCACCGAGTTGACACTCGACGCCACAGGGGAAAACAGCCGGACCGTGCTGGCAACTTTGGGGCCGGCCGCCGGGCCGGCGGCAGGGGCGAGGGTCAGCATCCTCATCGTCGGGGGCCTGATCAATCAGATCAGCTACCAGGCTCCGTGGGGGGCCGACACCGCTTCCGTAGTCACCTCGGTGAGCGATGTGGGAGCGGCCGGAGCGGTGTCTCCGCCCGCCGTCTGAGCGCGGCGACTCTCAGCTCAGGACTATGAGGGGACCGTCCTGGAAGGGATGAGGCACCACCGAGATCGGATGGCCGAAGACCTCTGAGAGCAAGGAATCGGCGAAGACCGCCGAAGGCTCACCCATAGCCACGGCGGAGCCGTCTGACAGGAGCACGACCCGGTCGGCCACCGATGCCGCGGCGTGGCGGGCGACTGTGCCAGTGCCGTGTGCCGACTCCTAGTCGGAAAGATCAGCCGGCCTCGGCGGGCCTTTCCGTTTGGTTAGCCTGCCCGCCCTGTCGGAAATCACCGGATGACGTCAACGCCCAGCATCACCAACTACGAGTCAGTCGCGCCCCGAGTCTCCTGGGGAGTGCTCGGCGTAGCCGGGATCGCGGTGCACAAGGTGATACCGGCGACCCAGGCTTCGCAGTCGAGCTCGGTGCTGGCCATCGCCTCCCGGACGGCGGGAAAGGCCGAAGACGCCGCTCCTGAACTCGGGATCGAGCGTGCCTACGGGAGTTACGAAGCACTCCTGGCCGATGCCGATATCGAGGCGGTCTACATACCGTTGCCCAACCACCTGCACGCCGAGTGGACGATGAATGCGGCGGCGGCCGGCAAGCACATTCTCTGCGAGAAGCCACTGGCGATGAGCAGCGCTCAGGCCCAGGAAATGGTCGACTTCTGCGAGGAGGCCGGGGTCAAATTGATGGAGGCATTCATGTACCGCCTCCATCCGACGTGGGTCGAAGCGAAGCGAATCGTCGATACCGGCGGCATCGGCGAGTTGCTCGCGGTGCAGTCGTTCTTTTCCTACCGCAACGTCGACCCCGAGAACATCCGGAACATCGCCGAGTTCGGCGGCGGCGCCCTCATGGACATCGGTTGCTATCCGGTGAACGTGGCGCGGCTGCTGTTCGGGTCGGAGCCAACAGGAGTCAAGTCGGTAGTCCGGCGCGATCCCGACTTCGGAACCGACTTCCTGACTTCCGCGGTGCTCGACTTCGGCGGCCGACAAGCAACCTTCACCTGCTCCACCCAGATCGAAGACTCGCAGAGCGTTTCGATCGTGGGTACCAGCGGACGACTCGAGATCGAGATCCCCTTCAATATCCCTCCGGACCGGCCGACCAGGTTCTTCCACTACGCCGGTGGCGACCCGCCGACCGATCCCGGCGTCGAAATCCACGAGTTCGCGGCGGCCGATCAATACGGCATCCAGGCAGACGCCTTCTCGAGGGCGATACGGGAGAACACCCCGGTGCCGACGCCTCCCTCCGACGCGGTGGCGAACATGGTCGTGATGGAACGGATCGTCGCCGACTCCGACTCAGGCTGATGGCGCTGTCCGGTCTCGTCGCCGGGGTGGACTGCTCCACTCAATCCACGAAGGTCCTGGTCGTGGACCTCGAGTCGGGCCGGGTTGTCGCCCAGGGAAGAGCGGAGCACGAAGTCACCGGCATCGGTGGCGCCCGGGAGACGGATCCCGCGGTCTGGTGGCGTGCCCTTGCCGAGGCGATGGCCGCGACCGGCAGGGCCCCCGAGGTCCTTGCCATCTCCATTGCCGGTCAGCAGCACGGCCTGGTCGTCCTCGATTCCGCCGGCGAGCCGCTCCGGCCCTCGATGCTTTGGAACGACACCCGATCGGCACCACAGGCCGCCCGGCTCACCGAGACCTGGGGCGCTGTCACGTGGGCGGAGCGCATCGGTGTGGTCCCGGTTGCGTCGTTCACTATCTCGAAGTGGCAGTGGCTGTTGGAGAACGAGCCGGGGGTTGCCGGGGCAACGAAGAAGGTGCTCCTACCCCACGACTACCTCACATACCGGCTCACCGGCGAGCATGCGACCGACCGCGGCGATGCCTCGGGCACCGGCTGGTGGTCGTCTGCGACCGAGGCCTACGCCAGTGAGGCCCTCGAGTTGGTCCGTCTCGATGAGCGGATGCTTCCCGCTGTCGTCTCCCCGGGGGCGCCGGCCGGGGAGGTGGATGCAGCGGCGGCATCGGCGATCGGGGTGCCGGCGGGCGTGCCGGTCGCTGGTGGCACCGGTGACAACATGGGAGCCGCTCTCGGCTTGGGGCTGCGTCCGGGACGTCCGGTCATGAGCCTGGGGACGTCGGGCACCATCTATGCCGTCTCCGACTCACGCATCGTCGACCCCAGTGGCGTGGTGGCGGGGTTCGCCACCGCCGATCGTGGTTTCTTGCCGCTGGCAGCCACTCTCAATTGCACCCTTGCGGTCGATCGCTATTCGGGGTGGCTTGGTCTCGATCGCGACCAAATCGCCGAGACCACCGATGTAATAGTGCTTCCCTATCTCGATGGCGAGCGAACCCCGAACCTGCCCGATGCCGCGGGGAGTATCCACGGCCTCCGGCACCACACCAAGCCGGAGGAGATCCTGCTCGCGGCCTATCAAGGCGCTGCGGCCTCACTCCTCGACGCGATGTCTGCAATCTCCGCGGCCGGCTCCGGGATCCCGGACAACGCCCCGCTGATACTCATCGGCGGGGGTGCCAAGGGAAAGGCATGGCAGCGGGTCATCGCCGATCTCTCCCAGCGCCGGCTGGTAGTCCCGGACATCGAGGAGCCGGTGGCGATGGGTGCGGCGATCCAGGCAGCTTCCATGCTCAGCGGCAAGCCCTGCTCCGACGTCGCCGAGGCGTGGTCCACCGTCGACGGGCCGATGGTCGACCCCAGTCGCCCCGCCGGCGACACCATGGACCGGATCCGAGAGGTGAGAGACCTGGTCTCGGGCTAGGGATGGACTCCCGCACCCTCCCGATCGACGTCCCTCTCGACTTGAAGCGCACCCTTCGTCCCCTCCACGGCTGGTTCGCCGACGATGGATGGTGGATGCCGGCGCGCACTCCGGAGGGGACCGGGGCGTTGCGCATCACCCGCACCGCAGATGGGCTGGTCGGCGAGGCCTGGGGAGAGGGAAGCTCATGGCTGCTCGACCGTCTCGGCTCGATAGCCGGGCTCGACGACGACCCGACCCTCTTCGCTACCGACGCTCCGGTGGTCGGTGAGCTCCATCGACGAAACCCCGGACTGCGGTTTGGCCGGACGGGCCTGGTCTTCGACGCATTGGTGACTGCGATCGTCGGGCAGAAGGTGACAGGTGCCGAGGCGACGGCGGCAGCCGCCGGCCTCCGTCGCGAGTTCTCCGATGATGCGCCGGGCCCCCGTCCCGGGCTCCGGCTGCCTCCCGACCCGGACCGGATGGCGGCGGCCCCTTACTGGGCTTATCACGAGCTTCATCTGGAGCGACGCCGGGCGGAGACCCTGCGCCGGGTGGCGGCCGATCACGATGCCATCGAGGGCCTGGGCGGGCTCCCGGTGCGAGAGGCAACGGAGAAGCTCGGCGGCTATCCGGGTGTCGGGCTGTGGACGGTTGCCAAGACACTCGTGGTCTCTCACGGTGACCCCGACCAGGTCGAAGTCGGCGACTTCCACGTCAAGCACTTGGTGGTGCACCACCTAACCGGCCGAGCGCGGGGAACCGACGATGAGATGCTCGAGTTGCTGGAGCCATTCCGCCCTCACCGGGGCCGGGTGGTCAGGCTGCTTCACACCCTGGGACACGAGCCCAAGTTCGGGCCCCGGGTCAGGGCCCGGGACTTCACCAGGAGCTGATTTCGCTCAGTAGTAGGGGAGGTACTCGTGGATCTCCCAGTCGGTGGTGTAGGTCGAGAATCGCTCCCACTCGGCGCGCTTCACCGCGAGGAACCCCTCGACGTATCCCGGGGAGAAGGCCTCGACGAACTCCTTGTCCCCTTCCAGTGCGTCGAGGGCCGCGCCGAAGTCCGGGGGGCAGCAGATGTCGGTGTCGGAGCCGGTGATGCAGTCCTGGGTCTCCGCAGGTGGGCACTCCATCTCCTGTCGCACCCCGCGCAACGCCGACACCAACGTGGCTGCAGCAGCGAGGTGCACGCCGGTGGCACCGTCGGCGAGGCGGTGCTCGAGGCGGATCCCCGAGTCGGATGCCGGAGGCACCCGCACCGCCACCCCCCGATGGTCGTAACCCCAATTGGCGTAATACCCGTTGAGCGAGGCCGGTTGCAAGCGTTTGTAGGCGTTGACCGTGGGTGCGACCAAAGCGGTCATCGAGACGTGATCGTTGACGATTCCCGCGATGCACTGCTTCGCCAGATCGCTGAGGCGGTCGGGCGCCGCGTCGTCGACGAAGGCGTTGTGCCCTTTCTCATCGACCAGGGAGAAGTTGACGTGGATCCCGCTTCCCCCACGCTCGGTGACCGGCTTTCCCATGAACGCGAGCAGATAGCCGCGCTTGGCCGCGATCTCCTTGGCCATGACCTTGAACAGGAAGGCGTCGTCGGCGGCCTTCATCGGCCTCGTCGTAGCGCAGGGTGAGCTCGAACTGGCCGTCCTCGTACTCGGAGTTGACCGACTCCAACTCCAGGCCCACAGCCTTGGCGGTCTCCATGATCTCCTGGATGGTCCCGGTGGGGTCGACCGCAGGGCCGGTCCCGTAGACGTAGGAACCGGGAGTGAGGATGGGCCGCCACCCACCGTCTCCGTCCGGCTCGAAGAGAAATGCCTCGAGCTCGAAGCCGATCATCGGCGTCAGGCCGAGCTCCTGCCACTCCCCGACGACTCGCTCCAGGATCGATCGAGGGGCGAGCTCAACCGGGGTGCCGCCTTTGCTGATCGAGGCGACCACCACGCCTGTGCCTGGTTCCCACCCCGGTCGCACGTCGTCCATGGAGAATCGGGCGTCGACGTCGGGGAAACTCTCGTGATGGGCACCGGGATGGGGGATCATCACCCGGTTCAGCTGGAGGGAGAAGACCGCGACGCAATGGTTGCTCCCCTCGGCGGCGCGGGCCCCGGAGAGGTATTTGCCCCGGGCCAGCCCGAGGTGGTCTGGCCAGAGGAACCGGACCCGGTCATAAGGCGCTGCGCTCAGAACCTGCTCCTGTCACTGTTCGGGCCGGGAAACAGTATCAATTGGCTTGCAGTTTGGGGGCGGCACGGCTTGATATGCTCGCCCGGATGCGGGCTCTCGTCATCGAACACGACCCGCTGTCCACCCCGGAGCGGGTCGGAGCGTACTTGGAGGAGCGGGGTTACACCCTCGACCACTTCGTCGTCGTCGAAGACATCGACTTTCCCCAGGTCAGCGCCACTTTTCCCGCCAGCGGGGACCACGACCTGATCGTCCTCATGGGCGCCCCCTGGTCGGTCTATGACCCGGCGATGAGCGGCTGGGTTCTGCCCGAGTTGGAGTTCATAAGAGTAAAGGTGAATGCCGGGGTCCCGGTCCTGGGAATCTGCTTTGGGGCCCAGGCCCTCAGTGCCGCCCTGGGTGGGACGGTGAGCCGAGCAGATCACCCCGAGTACGGGTGGGGGAGCATCGAGTCGGGGGTCGGCCAGATCGCCGACGGCCCCTGGTTCCAGTACCACCACGACGAGTTCACCCTGCCTCCCGGTGCAACCGAGCTCGCCCGAAACCGGTCAGGGGTGCAGGCGTTTTGCATCGACAGGTCGCTCGCCGTCCAGTTCCATCCCGAGATGACAGCCGACCTGATCGCATCCTGGTGCAAAGTCGATGGAGGCTGGGAGATGGTGGAGGCGGGCCTCGAGATCGACCAGGTGGTGGAGGAGAGCCGGGCGCTCGAAGTGGAGACCCAGCCAGCCCTGGAGTCGATGCTCGATTGGTTCCTCGACGAGATCGCCGGCCGAGTGTGACCGCCCTTATCGAATACCGCCTCGGCAACGACCTGGACCTCGACGCCGTGATCGACCTCTACGTCGACTCGACGCTCGGTGAGCGGCGCCCCGTGGATGACAGGGAGCGGATGGCCGGGATGCTTGCCGACGCCGATCTGGTGGTCACCGCCTGGGACGGGGAGCTTCTGGTCGGGATCTCACGGTGTGTGACCGACTGGGTGTACGCCACCTACCTCTCGGACCTCGCAGTCCGGCTCGACTATCAGAGTCAGGGGATCGGGCGTGAATTGGTGCGAAGGACCCGGGAGGAGACCCCGCGGGCGACCGTGATCCTTCTCGCTGCCCCCAAGGCGGTCGACTACTACCCCCGGATCGGCATGACCCAGCACAACAGCGCCTGGATCCTGCTCCCCGGCGAAGAGCCCACCTGACCGACGGTCGTCCGGCTCAGTCCTCGAGCCAGGCGAGGATCAAGTCGCCGACGTGCTCGGGGAGGTACATGTCGTTGTGCTGGGCTCCCTCGACCGCCTCCACCAGGGCGGTCGATCCCGCGGCGTTCAGGGCGTCGGCGAAGTCCACGGTGAACGAAGGGGCGACGAAGCCGTCTTCGACCCCGTACATCAGCAGGGACTCGAGATCGGGGTTCAGGTCGACCAGGTTCATCGGGTTCCCCTGCTCCCAGGCTTCGGGCACCTGATTCGGCCCTCCTCCGAAGAACGGGTACATCAAGAACCCGAGCTTCGATATGTCATAAGGGCCGGCGAGCCCGATCAGGCGCTCGGGGATGTGGGGACCGGGGAGCGGGCACAAGCCCTGGTGCCCTTCGGCGTCGAGGGCGGCGACAGCTGCGAGGTGGGCGCCGGCGGAATGGCCGAGAACAGTCACCGTGCTGTCGGAGTCGGGATGGCTGGATGCAAATCCCACGGCGCAGGAGACGTCCTCGACGGCGGCCGGGTAACCGGGGGTCTGCCCGGCAAGGGTGTAGGGGGTGTTGACGGTGAGGTAGCCGTTGTCGGTCAGCAAGCGGGCCAGGGGCCTCATTATCGAAGGGCCACCGGCGACCCAGCCCCCACCGTGGACCAGAACCACCGCCGGGAACGGCGGGTCGCCATCGGGAACCAGGACCTCGGCGTCGATCTCGAATGTTGGCGCCGGTGCGGTTGTCGTCGTTATCGGAGTGGTCGTAGTGGTGATGGAGGTCGATGTCGTTGTGCTCGAGGTGGTGGACGGTGCCGTCGTGGTCGTCCTGATGGCCGATGTGGTGTTGGGCCCCGGGACGCTGGTGGTGCCTGGCTCGGCATCGGGCGTCCCAACGCACGAGGTGAGCGCGAGGAGAGCGAGACAGCTGATCAGGCGAGCAGTGATGCTGCCCCCCGGTCCACGTACCACTCGACCACGCCCTGGCCCTCACCGAGCCTCCCTGCCGGGTTCTCGCCATTGAAAGCCGTCTGGAGCGCTTCGGCCTTCTCCTCGCCGTAGGCCACGACGACGGTGAGCCGCGCACTCCAGAGGAGTGGGTAGGTGGCGGTGAGCCGCATCTCGTCCAGGCTGGGCACCTCGTTGGCGACGAACCAGCGCCGCTCCTCGGCGAGAGCGGGAGTGCCGGGGAACAGAGACGCAGTGTGCCCGTCGCTGCCCATTCCCAGGATGATCAAGTCCGGTGGGGACGACCCGTGGAGGGATCTGAGGTGCGCCTCGTAATGAGCTGAGACGTCGTTTGGCTCCAGATACTCACTCCATCGGGGGCGGGTGAACCGGGCGCCGACGTGGTCGAGGAGAGTGTCAGCCACCATCCGCCCGTTGGACCGTTCGTGGTCCGGTGGGACCCAGCGCTCGTCGGAGAGCCACGCGTCGACCCGGTCCCAACCGCTGGCGCGCCCCCGCAACGCCCGATAGGCCGCCTCGGCGGCCGATCCGCCCGCCATCCCGATCGAGAGCCGGTCGCCGGCCGAGGAGATCAGGCCCGCGACGCGGCCCGCCGCGCCATCGGCGGCTTCCTGGGGCGTGTCGTGAAGCACCAGCTCCATCGCGCAACGGTAACGCTCCGATACATTGCCGACCGTGGTCGACGAGGTGCGCATCGAATGGTCGGACGGTGAAGTGGGCGGGTTCCTGGCCGGCAGCAGCGGCCCGGGAATCGTTCTCGCTCATGGGGCGGGGACCGATCAGACCCATCGCTTCATGGTGCAGATGAGGGATGGGTTGGCGGCACAAGGTCACCGGGTGCTGACTTTCAACTACCCCTACAGCGAGCGCGGGTCGAAGCGGCCGGACCGCCCCGAGCGCCTTCTGGCCTGTCATCGGGCCGCGGCCGACTTCCTCGCCGCACAGGTCGAGGGGCTGTTCCTCGCCGGGAGGTCGATGGGGGGCCGGATGGCGACCCACCTTGCAGCGGAGGGTTACCCGGCCCAAGGAGTGGTCCTCTACTCCTATCCCCTGCACCCGGCCGGCAAGCCGGACACGCTCCGGATCGACCATCTCCCGCTGGTCACGGTTCCCATGCTCTTCTTTCAGGGGACACGCGATGCCCTGAGCCGGATGGACCTCTTCGAAGAGCACATCGTGCCTCTGCACGGGGTGACGGTCGACCTCCTCGACGGCGCCGGTCACTCGTTCTCGGGAGGTGGCTGGACCCTGGAGTCGATGGTGGCGCGGCTCGTGGAGGGGTCGACCGCCTGGATCCGTGCCGTGTCATCTGGCAGAACCAGCCGTCGACGGGCATAATTGGCGCTCACCTCTCACTTCTCCAAGGAGTTTTTCGATGTCCGAAGTCAGTTTGCGCGCCGAGGCGGGCAGGGCCACCGGCTCACGGGAGTCCCGGCGCCTCCGCCGCACCGGGAATGTGCCCGGAATCGTGTATGGCAAAGGCACCGACCCGGTGTCCATCGCCGTCGACGCCCATGATCTCCATCTCGTCCTCCACACCGAGGCAGGAGCCAACGCCCTGATCAACCTCGAAATCGAAGGAGGGGACACGCTGCTGACCATGGCCCGCGTCATCGAGCGCCATCCCTTCCGCAACGAGTACCGCCACATCGATTTCGTGACGGTGTCGCTGGACGAAGTGGTCACCGCCGAGATCCCCATCCATTTCGAGGGGACACCGATCGGTGTGCGGGACGGAGGTGTGTTCTCGCCGCAACGGACCCACGTCGTGATCGAGGCGCTGGCGACCGCGATCCCCTCCGGAGTCGAGCTCGATGTCTCTGAGATCGAGATCGGAGGCTCGCTCCGAATCGCCGATCTACCCGTGATCGACGGCGTCACCTACACCGAGGACCCCGAGGCAGTCGTGATGAGCGTCACCACGCCTGCGGCCGAGATCGTTGAGGAGCCCGAGGAGGTGGAGGGCGAGCTCGCCGAGGGTGCCGAGGAAGGTGAGGTGGCTCAGGGTGAGGAGCCTGCTCAGGCGGACGAAGACGGCGAAGCCGCCGAATAGCCCGGTCCACATGGTGGTCGGGCTCCGCAATCCCGGGGCCGACTACGAGAAGACCAGGCACAACGCGGGGTTCGAGGTCGTGTCCCGAGTCCTGGCACGCCACGACGCCCAACTGAAGCGAGGGCCTTCCCGGCTCCGCTGTGAGATCGCCACTGTGGGTGTCGGTGACTCCCGGGTCCTCTACGTCGTGCCGACCACATTCATGAACGATTCTGGGGGAGCGGTCCGCTCCGCTCTCGAGTATCACGGGATCGACAATTCGCGGCTCCTCGTGCTCCACGATGACATCGACCTCGGCTTCGGCAGGCTTCGGCTCCAGGTTGGCGGCGGCAGCGGCGGGCACAACGGGATCCGCTCGGTGGAGAGGGCGTTGGGAACCCCGGAGTTCAACAGGCTGAAGGTTGGAGTCGGCCGCCCACCGGGCTCGACGGACCCGGCTGCCTTCGTCCTGCGCCCATTCACTGGCGATGAGAGGGTCCAGGTCGACGTGATCTTCGAGGAGGCCGGGGACATCGTCGAGAAATGGCCGCTCGATCCGGCCCGGGCCCAGGAGATGGCTGCCCTCCGCGGCAAGGACTGAGTGGCACCGGCGCATAACCTCTGCAGGTGGCCGAATTCATAGGCGCCCTCGATCAGGGCACGACATCGACCAGGTTCATGGTCTTCGATTCCTCGGGCGCCGTTGTCAGCGTCGACCAGCGAGAGCACGCCCAGATCTTCCCGCAACCGGGCTGGGTGGAGCACGACGCCACGGAGATCTGGTCGAACGCCAATGCCTGCATCGAAGCGGCACTGGCCAAGGCAGACATCGGCCCCTCTGACCTGGCAGCTGTCGGCCTCACCAATCAGCGGGAGACAACCGTGATCTGGGAGCGCTCGACCGGCCGCCCTGTGGCCAATGCCGTCGTTTGGCAGGACACGCGGACCGCCGACCTCTGTTCCCGGCTCGCCGCGGATGACGGCCCGGACCGCTTCCGCGACCTGACCGGGCTGCCCCTGGCCACCTACTTCTCCGGTCCCAAGATCCGATGGCTCCTCGATGAGCACGACCTGCACGACGCCGCGGCCAGGGGAGAACTCGCATTCGGCACGATCGACTCCTGGCTGGCGTGGAACCTGACCGGCGGGCCGGGCAGGGGCGACCACATCACCGATGTGACCAATGCCTCCCGCACCATGCTCATGGACCTGGGCACCACCACCTGGGACGCCGACCTGGCAGGGGAGCTCGGGGTTCCCACCGCGATGCTCCCCGAGATCGTGCCCTCGATCGGAGTGGGCGCGGTGTGCGTCGGCGACCTCGAAGGAGTACCTCTGGCGGCTGTCCTCGGCGATCAGCACGCCGCCATGGTCGGACAGGTCTGCTTCGAACCTGGAGACGCCAAGAACACTTATGGGACCGGGAATTTCATGCTGCTCAACACCGGCCACAGCCCTGTCCCATCCACCTCCGGATTGCTCACGACGGTGGCCTACCAGCAGGCTGGGGAGGCACCGGTGTATGCGTTGGAGGGCTCGGTGGCGGTCACCGGGTCCCTGGTGCAGTGGCTGAGGGACAACCTCGGGCTCATCGAGTCCGCTGCCGACATCGAGGCATTGGCGATGTCCGTCGAGGACAACGGAGACGTCTATCTGGTCCCTGCGTTCTCCGGGCTCTTTGCTCCCTACTGGAGGCCGGATGCCAGGGGCGTGGTCACCGGGCTCACCCGGTACGCCACCAAGGGCCACATCGCGCGGGCCGCATTGGAGGCCAGCGCGTACCAGACCAGAGATGTCCTCGATGCGATGACTCTCGACTCCGGGGTGCAATTGGCGGAGCTCAGGGTGGACGGAGGAATGACCGCCAATTCGCTGCTCATGCAGTTCCAGGCGGACATTCTCGGGGTCGAAGTGGTCCGTCCCCGGATCGCGGAGACCACCGCGCTCGGGGCTGCGTACGGGGCCGGCCTCGCCGTTGGGCTCTGGCATGACCGTGACGAAGTCGCCTCCTTGTGGGCCGAGGACTCGCGATGGTCACCGGTGATGGGCCCGAAAGATCGGGAACGCCTCTATGCCCGGTGGAGGCAGGCGGTGGAACGCTCATTCGGGTGGGTTTGAGCAGGGTTTTGCGAGACCCTGCCCGTAAGATCACGGGTGAGTCGAGGAGGACCCATCTCTCTGCCTGACATGCTCGCGCTGTCGAGGATCGTCCTGGTCCCGGTCATCATGGCTTTCACCAGGAGCGAACAGATCGAGAACAACCTCGTGATCGCAGCTCTCATCTTCGGGTTCGCCTCGATAACCGACTATTTCGACGGCTACTTTGCACGGAAGAGCGCCACGGGGGGCACGATCCTCGGGGCCTTTCTCGACACCACGGCGGACAAGATCCTGGTCACCGGCACCCTGCTCGCCCTGGTCTCGGTCGATCTGGTCTCGATCTGGCCGGCGGCGATCATCATCTTCCGCGAGTTCCTGGTCATGGCGCTGCGAGGGGTGGTCGCGGCGCAGGGCGGGCTGATCCGTCCCTCGACCTGGGGGAAGATCAAGACCATCACCCAATTCGTGGCGATATTCCTCGCGTTCTTCAGGCTTCCCGAGCCCTGGGGCCCGTGGTACCTCGACCAGTGGGCGATGCTGATCGCCGTGATCGCAACCATCGGCTCGGCTTGGGGCTACTTGACCGCCTTCTGGCACACCGTCCGTTCGGAGCCGACCGGCGCCCGGACGTGAAGGTCGCGGTCACCGGTGGTTCGGGTGTTGTCGGCGTCGCCGTGCTCGATCACGCGGTTCAGGCCGGCCACGAGGTGCGGGCACTTGCCCGGTCGCCCGAGTCCGCAGAGAAGGTCGATGCGCGGGGGGCGGCCCCGGTCCGGGGCGACGTCCTCGATACCGCCGGCCTGGCCGACCTGGTGTCCGGTGCCGACTGGGTTTTCCACGTGGCCGGGGTCAACGAGATGTGCCCCGAGATCCGGCGGAGATGGACAAGGTCAACCTCTTGGGCACCTGGAACGTCATCGAGGCGTGCCTCAAGGCCGGTGTGGGAAGGCTGGTCCACACCTCGAGTGCGGTGGCCATCGGCGAGCGGAAGGGAGCGGTCGGGTCCGAGGAGAGCCCGCACCGGGGGTGGTACCTGTCCCGCTACGAGCGCTCGAAGCACCTCTCAGAGAAGATCGCCCTCGAGCAGCGGCCCGGCCTCGAAGTGGTCGTGGTCAACCCGTCCTCCGTTCAGGGACCGGGGAGGGCCACCGGCACCGGCAAGTTGGTCCTCGACGTGGTGCGGGGCAGGGTCCCGTTCTTGGTCGACACCACGATCTCCATCGTCGACATCGACGATTGCGCCAGAGGCCACCTATTGGCTGCCGAGCGAGGGGAGCCGGGCCGGCGTTACCTGCTGAGTGGGGCGTCTCTTCGGATTGGCGAGGCGATCGAGTTGGCCGCGAAAGTCACCGGAGATGGGGTCAGGCAGCGATACGTGCCGGGACCACTCGCCACGGCCGTCGCCGGGTTGGTGGAGCTCGGCTATCGCATGACCGATCACCGTCCTCCCATCTGTCGCGAGATGGCGCGGGTCCTCAGACATGGGCACAGCTATGACGGGTCCCGGGTGACACGCGAGCTCGGCCTGGAGTACCGGCCAATCGAGGGCACCCTCCGGCGAACGATCGACTGGTTCCGGTCCGAGGGACTTCTCACCGCATCCCGGTAGCATCGGTCGGCCCGTGCCCTCTCCGCTTGCTCCCCTTCTCTCGGCATGGCGCTCTGCCTCCCTGCCCTTGCTCGATGCGACGTGGGCCATGTCGCCGGGAGGTCGCGCCTTTGCCATCGCCGGCCTCGCCGACCAGCTAGGTGAGTTGCTTCTGGTCCTGGTCCCCGGCGAGCGTGACGCGGAAGACCTGAGCGACGACCTCCGCCTCTTCATAGAGGACGTGACCTTGGCCCCGGCCTGGGAGACCCTGCCGTTCGAGCACGTGTCGCCCAACCTCACCACGATGGCCCATCGGGCGAGGGCGCGCCATCGGCTGGCAACGGGAGGGGGCCCGGCCGTGGTGGTTGCCAGCGTTCGGAGCGCGATCCAGCGTCTCAGCCCGTCCTCACCCGATCCACTGACCGTGTCCCGCGGCGAGGAGCGGCCTTTGGACGACCTGGCCCGGGCTCTGGCCGCCCTCGGCTATTCGCGGACCGACCGGGTCGAAGGTCGAGGGGAGTTCGCGGTGCGTGGAGGCATCGTCGACGTGTTCCCGGCTCAGTCCGACGAGCCGGTTCGGGTCGACTTCTGGGGTGACCAGGTCGATGACATCCGCGTGTTCTCGGTCGCATCGCAGCGCTCCGAGGACCCTGTCGACCAGCTGCTGGCGTATCCGGCACGCGAGTTCCGGCCCGACCCTCTCGTGAGGGACCGTGCAGCGACGCTCAGCAGCGAAGAGTCGTGGGCCGCCTCCACCTGGGATCGGATCGCTGAGGGCCACATCTTTTCCGGGATCGAGTCCTGGCTGCCCTGGCTTGCGGATCCGGTCTCGCTCCTGGACCTCGCCCTGGGAAGCCGGCTGATCGTCGTCGAGCCGTCGCGGGCAATCGACCGCGCGCGTGACTTGATCAAGGAGGAAGCGGAGCTGGCCCGCGCCCTGGCGCCGACCTGGGGGGAGCAGGCGCCTGAGGCCGGCGCCCACCCTGCGCTCTTCCTCGACCTCGGGGAGCGACTCGACGGCACACCGCATCTCCGGGTTCCCACCGCTCCGACGGGGCCCGCCGATTCGGTACTCGCGACCCGCGTGCTCGACGCGACCCCGGGTGACCCGGAGTCGGTGTCTGCCTCGCTCCGGCGGCTCCTCGATGCCTCGATCACCACCGTGATCGCGATGGATGGCGAAGCTGCCGCGGATCGGGTGGCGAGAGCACTCCTGGAGCAGGGGCTCGCCCTGGACCGCCTCGATGGCTTGATGACACCGAGGTCGGGAATCGTCCCGGTCGGGATCCACAACGGGCTGATCGCCCCCGACCTCGGTGTGGCGGTGCTCGGCGAGCAGGAGATCGCCGGGCGGCGACGGGCACATCGCCGTGTCGGCCGGGGCCGGGCCGCCCTCACCCACCAGTACCGGGACCTCACCGAAGGCGACTACGTCGTTCACCACCAGCACGGCATCGGGAGGTTCGAGGGACTGGTCTCGAGGACCATGGTCGGGACCGAGCGCGACTATCTGGTGATTGCCTACGCCGGCGCAGACCGGTTGTACGTGCCGGTGGACCAGTTGGCCGCCGTGACCCGTTACACCGGCGGCGAGGCGCCTCGGGTGTCCCGGATGGGAGGGCGGGACTGGTCGGAGCAGAAGGCCAGGGTTCGGATGGCGGTTGCGGCGGTCGCCCAGCGCGTGGTCGAGCTGCACCGGATGAGGGCCGCTGCGGTCGGGTTCCCCTTCGGGGCCGACACCCCATGGCAAGCGGAACTGGAGAGCTCGTTTCCGTTCGAGGAGACCCCCGACCAGATGCGTGCAATTGCCGAGGTCAAGGCCGACATGGAGCAGGTCGAGCCGATGGACCGGCTGGTATTCGGCGACGTCGGGTTTGGCAAGACCGAAGTCGCGATCCGGGCCGCGTTCAAGGCGGTCCAGGCCGGGAAACAGGTGGCGGTGCTATGCCCGACAACCTTGCTCGTACAGCAACACCACCAGACATTTGGCGAGCGGTTCGCTCCCTATCCGGTCCGGGTGGAGGCTCTCTCAAGGTTCCTCACCTCTAAACAGCAGGACCGGGTCGTCGCCGGCCTCGCCACCGGCGAAGTGGATGTGGTGATCGGAACCCATCGCCTCCTTTCCGACGACGTGACCTTCAAGGAGCTGGGCCTCCTGGTCATCGATGAGGAGCAGAGGTTCGGGGTTGCGGCGAAGGACGCCCTGAAGCAGCTCAAGATCGGCGTGGACGTGCTCACGCTCACCGCCACCCCGATACCCCGGACCCTGGAGATGGCACTCACCGGGATCCGTGACGTGTCCCACATTCGGACCGCACCCGAAGACCGCCATCCGATCCTGACCTATGTCGGCCCCTTCGACGACCAGGCGATCTCAGCCGCCATCCGCCGCGAGGTGCTGCGGGAGGGCCAGGTCTTCTATGTGCACAACCGGGTGCAGTCGATCGATCGGGCTGTTGCCCGGCTTCGCGAGCTGGTGCCAGACGCCCGCTACGTCGTGGCCCACGGCCAGATGTCGGAGGGGCGCCTGGAGCAGGTGATGATCGACTTCTGGAACCGTGAGTACGACGTGATGGTGGCTACCACCATCATCGAGTCCGGGCTCGACCTCCCCCAGGTCAACACGCTGATCGTGGAGCGGGCCGACCTCCTCGGTCTCGCCCAGCTCTATCAGCTCCGGGGCCGGGTCGGGCGCTCCAGCCAACGCGCCTATGCCTATCTGTTCCATCCCTACGACCGCACCCTCAGCGAGGAGGCCCATCGCCGGCTGGAGGCGATTGGTGAAGCAACAGACCTCGGTTCGGGATTCCTCCTCGCCCTCAAGGACCTCGAGATCCGGGGTGCCGGCTCGATCCTCGGTGAGGTCCAGAGCGGGCACATCGCCGCTGTGGGGTTCGACCTCTATGCCGAGCTGGTGGCGGAAGCAGTTTCAGAGCTGGAGGGCACGGGCGTGGTCAACGAGGTCCCGGCTGAGATCAGGATCGATCTCCCCGTGGACGCTCACCTTCCCGACTCGTACATCGCGGACCAGGAATTGAGGTTGGAGGCATACCGGCGCCTGGCCGCCACCGCGACCAGGGGCGAAGTCGACGATGTGGCCGGGGAGTGGGAGGACCGATTTGGCCCCCGGCCCGCCGCGGCCGATGCCTTGCTCGACCTGGCGCGGCTCAGGGTCGATGCGATGAGGGTCGGCCTGGAGGAGATGGTCAAGTTGCGCCATGAGATCCGAATCGGCCCGGTGGACCTCAAGCCATCACAGGAGGTCCGCCTGAAGCGGCTCCAGCCCCGGTCGGTGCTGAGGGCGGCCGAGGGCCTGGTCTTCATACCCGCACCCAACCCGTTGGTGCCCGGGCTCTCCGACTTCATTGCAAGAATGTGGCCTGAGGACGAGGCCTGAGCCCGACTTGTCGAGTAATGGTTGTCGACCCGAGTCTCTACCATTCGACCTCAATTTCCTTCTCCGCAAAGGACCCCTCTTGAAGAAGCTTGCAATCCCCGTGCTGACGGTCGTGCTCGCACTCGGCGCTTGTGCCGGTGGCAACGATGTCGCCGCCACGGTTGACGGCGTGGACATCACCGTCGCCGAAATCGAGAGCCTGGTGACCGCGGCCGAGGGACAGACGATCGATCCCACGCAGTTCGCCGACCTGCTCTCCTTCAACATCGTTCTCGATGTGTTTGCCCGCGGAGCCGACGACGATTTCGGCATCACTTTCACCGTCGACGAGATCGCGGAAGAGGCCGACCGGATCATCACCGCCGAGCTCACCGGGGACCAGACCCGTGAGGAACTGCTCGCCCAGATGCAAGTAACCGAAGAGCTGCTGCAGATGATCGCCCATCAGTCGTTGATACAGGGCGCGATCCGCGAGGAGATGGAGGGCGAAGTGGCAGCCCCCACCCAGGAGGAGATCGACGGCATCATCGCCGAGGCGGAAGCCCTCGCCGAGACCCAGACCTGCGCATCGCACATCCTGGTCGCCACCGAAACGGAAGCTCAGGACGTCGTCGCTCGTCTCGAGGCCGGTGAGGAGTTCGCCGACGTGGCGCTGGAGGTATCGCTGGACGGATCCTCCGCAAACGGCGGGGACCTGGGGTGTCAAGCTCCAGAGCAGTACGTCCCGGAGTTCGCTGAAGCGATGACCGCTGCCGAAGTCGGGGTGCCCACCGCGCCGGTCCAGTCCGAATTCGGGTACCACGTGATCCTGGTGCGGGAGGACGAGTTGCCCACTGTCGAGCAAGCGACGACGACCCTCCAGGCACAGGCAGTCGAGCTGGCATCCCAGGATTGGTTCGTCTCGAAGGCAGAGGCCGCCGAGGTCGAGGTCAACGAGCAGTACGGGACCTGGGAGACCGATCCCACACCCGGAGTCGTTCCTCCCGCCGGTGCCACAACGACCACCGGGTGATCCTGGTCACCGGTCTCGGTCCCGGCGACTTCGACCGGGTCCCGGCACCGGTCCGTGCCATCTTCCTCGATCCCGGCATGCAGGTGATCCTCCGCACTCGCCATCACCCGGCCGCGTCCCAACTCGCAGCTTTGAGGGATGTCATCTTCTGCGATGACCTGTACCAGTCCTTCGAGGGGTTCGATGACGTCTATACCGCGATAGCTGAGCGAGTCTTGGCTGCCGCCGAGTCCGGGCCGGTGGTCTATGCGGTTCCCGGCAGCCCTCTCATCGGCGAGTTTGCGGTGCGCAAGTTGCTGCAGTCGGATGCCGAGGTCGAGGTGATACCGGCAGAGTCCTTCGTCGATGCCGTGCTTTCCACGGTTGGGTATGACCCCCTGGACCGGGGCCTCCAGATCCTCAACGGGCATGGGCTGCCAGCGCCATTGGTGTTGGACAAGCCCACGATCATCGCCCACCTCGACCGCCCGGAAGTCCTCGCCGAAGTGGCGGCGGCCGTCGATCGCGTCCTGCCCGAGGGCACTCCTGTGTTCATGCTCACCGAGCTCGGATCGGAGGAGGGCCGGGTCATCGAGTCCACGGCGGACGGCGTCGATCCGTCGCTCGCCGGATTCCGGACCTCGATGTACATAGACGCGGAGCCCGGTGGCCTAATCGGAGCGGTCCACACCATGGCCCGGCTCCGCGAGGAGTGCCCCTGGGACCGGGAGCAGACGCATCAGAGCTTGATGAAGAACCTGGTCGAGGAGAGCTATGAGCTCATAGAGGCGGTGAGCCGGCTCCCGGAGGGAGAGCCCGATTGGGTGGCATATTCCGAAGTCGAGGACGAGTTGGGCGATGTCCTGCTCCAGGTCCTGTTCCATGCCGCTATCGCCCGCCAGGCCGGGGCATTCGACGTCGACGATGTGGCCGAGGTGATGCGCCAGAAGCTGGTGCGCCGGCACCCTCACGTGTTCGGTGACGTCGAGGTGGGCTCGGCGGCCGAGGTGAAGTCGAATTGGGACCGGATCAAGGAAGAGGAGCGGGGTGGGGCCTCGGAGTCCGCCCTCGACGGTGTGCCGGTCGGTGCTCCTGCCCTGCAACGGGCTTCCAAGGTGCAGAACCGAGCCGCCAAGGTGGGATTCGACTGGGAGCAGGCTGCCCAGGTCCTTCCCAAGGTCAGGGAGGAGCTCGACGAGCTGGAGGCGGTCCTCGATGATCGGGAACAGGCAGGGTCTGAGCTTGGTGACGTCCTGTTCTCTGTGGTGAACCTGGCCCGCCACCTCGGGCTCGACCCGGAGATTGCACTCCGTCAGGCCACCGAGCGCTTCGAAACTCGGTTCCGTCGCATGGAGGCGGAAGGCTCACTCCACGGCCTGGACCTCGATGGGCTCAATCAGCGTTGGGACCGAGCCAAGGGCGAACCCGGCTGACCGGTGCACGGCAGTCATCTGAACAACAACCGGCTGCTGTTAGTTTTTCCCTCCAGTCCTACCGGGGAACCTGTCGCTGCATGACTCTGAACAACATCGAGCGGATTCACGCCCGTCAGGTCCTCGATTCCCGGGGTAACCCCACGGTCGAGGCAGAAGTGACCACCGTGGGTGGTGGGCAGGGCCGGGCCATAGTCCCTTCCGGAGCCTCGACCGGTGCCATGGAAGCCGTCGAGTTGCGCGACGGGGGTGATCGTTGGGCGGGAAAGGGCGTCGGACGGGCAGTGGCCAATGTCACGGAGGCGATTGCCCCGGCTCTGATCGGCACCGATGTCACCCGTCAGGAGCACATCGATCAGGTGATGCTGGACCTCGACGCCACTCCCAACAAGGCCAACCTCGGCGCCAATGCGATCCTGGCCGTGTCGCTGGCCGTGGCCAGAGCCGCCGCCGCCAGTCTGGGCGTCCCTCTCTTCCGCTACCTGGGCGGTCCGTCGGCCCGCACCCTGCCGGTCCCCTGCCTGAACGTGCTCAATGGGGGGGCCCACGCCGCGAACTCGGTGGACATCCAGGAGTTCATGATCGTGCCCGCCGGGTTTCCGACGTTTGCGGAGGCGCTGCGTGCCGGCGTCGAGGTCTATCAGGCACTCAAGAAGGTGATCGGGGGCCGGGGATTGGGCACGAACGTCGGCGACGAAGGAGGCTTTGCCCCTGACCTGCCGACTAATGAAGCGGCTTTGGACCTCCTGGTCGAGGCGATTGGAGTTGCCGGGTACGAGCTGGGTGCGGAGATCGCCCTCGCTCTCGACGTGGCGGCAACCGAGCTCCACCGGGAAGGGCGCTACCACCTCGAAGGGAGAGGCCTCGACTCAGACGAAATGGTCGGCTACCTCGTGGACCTGGTGGAGCGCTACCCACTGGTGTCAGTCGAGGACGGCATGGGGGAAGACGACTGGGACGGTTGGAAGGCCCTCACAGCCCAGGTCGGCCATCGCGTCCAACTGGTCGGCGACGACCTGTTCGTCACCAACGAGGAGTTCCTGCGCAAGGGCATCGCGGAGTCTGCTGCCAACGCGATCCTGATCAAGGTGAATCAGATCGGATCGGTGTCGGAGACCCTCCACACAATGAGCATGGCGAGAGGCGCCTCCTACGGGACGATGGTCAGCCATCGCTCCGGTGAGACCGAGGACAGCTTCATCTCCCATCTGGCGGTGGCCACCGACTCCGGCCAGATCAAGTCGGGGGCACCGGCCCGCGGTGAGCGCACGGCCAAATACAACGAGTTGCTGCGGATCGAGGAGGAATTGGGGCCCGATGCCCGGTTCCCGGGGTGGTCGACCTTCCGGAGGCCCCGTTGAGGGTCAGAGGCCGCTCCGGGGCCGCCCTCGTGACCCTGCTCTTCATCCTGACGGGCGCCGCCTTCCTGACACAGGTGGTGCCCTATCGACAGATCCTCGACTCCCGGAATCAGGTCCAGGCGGCCCAGGACCAGCTCGCGGCACTGGAGGCCGAGAACGAGGTCCTCTCGGCCGACGTCGCCGCTTTGAACACGCCCGAAGAGATCGAGAGGTTGGCCCGGGAGAAGCTGGGATACGTCCGGGAAGGGGAGGTCGCCTACGTGGTCCTCGACCCCCCGGGGGCCACGGGCGCGGCGGACGCCGTGCCGACACCCTCCGACCTCTCCGACAGGACATGGGTAGAGGAGATTTGGGATTTCCTCACCGGAGGCGACCTAGATTCGCCGGAGTGATCGGAATGGATGACCACCAGGTCATCGAGGCTCAGATCGGAAGGGCACCCCGCGCCCCCTCCCGCGTGGTGGCCCGGTGCCACCTCGGGTTGCCGGTAGTGATCCAGGTCCCTCCTCTGCTCGACGATGGAACTCCATTTCCTACCCTCTACTGGCTCACCTGCCCACTGGCGACCGCTCGCGTCGGGAGGCTGGAGAGCACGGGCGGTGTGGGCCGGATGGAGCAGAAGGCGACGGCCGACCCGGAGTTCGGCGCCGCCCTGGAGCGCGCCCACGCCTCATACGCCGAACTGCGAGACGCCCTGATCCCACCCGGGGCGACCCCCGTCCCCACTGGCGGCGTCGGTGGCGCCCGGGCCGGCGTCAAGTGCCTCCATGCCCACTACGCCCACCACGGCGCAGGTGGCAGCAATCCCGTGGGTCAAATCGTCGCCTCCTGGGTAGAGCCACTCGACTGTGAGGTCCAGTGCGTCGTCGATGGGACACGAAATCCCAGGTGGGGGGGCAAGCCGTGAATGTCGGAGTCGTCGATATCGGAACCAACTCGATGCGCCTGCTGATAACGGACGGGATCATCGACCTGCAGAGGTTGGAGGAAGTGACCGGCTTGGGCCGCGGAGTCGACAGCACGGGTGTCCTCAGCGAGCCGCGGATCGTGGAGACGGTTGCGGTGCTCGAGCGCTACGGCAAGCTGATGAGCGAGGCCGGGGTCGCGCGACACAAGGTGATCGCCACCTCTGCTTCCCGCGACGCCGCCAACCGGGAGACGTTCTTCGATCGCGCCGAGGCGGCAATCGGGATCAGGCCGACCCTGATCAGCGGCGAGGACGAGGCGCGCCTTGCATACGAGGGAGCGGTGAGTGGCTTCGAGGGAGCGAGCCCCATCGTCGTGTCCGACATCGGGGGTGGAAGCACTGAAATCGTCACCGAAGGGAGCGGTGTGTCCATCGACATCGGCTCCGTGCGGGTCACCGAGCGGGCTGTTCCCTTCCACCCGGCGCGGCCCGAGGAGGTCGAGGCGGCAAGGGATGAGGTCCGAGAGGCATTCTCGGGCCTGTCGGCCTTCGAGTATGGCTCCCTGATCGGGGTTGCCGGCACCTGGACCAGCCTGGCTTCGGTGGCCCGTGCCGCCCCCGTAGGCAGCTCCGTCCACGGCCGCGAGGTGACACGCGCCGAGGTGGCGAAGATCATCGAGATCATGGCCGAGCTGGACCTCGAAGAGACCGCCCATCTCCCCGGGCTCGACCCCAAGCGCGCCGAGGTCATCCTCGGCGGCATCCTGGTCGCCGAGGGAGTCATGGACGCTCTGGGCGCTGACACGGCGTTCGTTTCCCAGCACGACACACTGGACGGCGTCGCCAAGTCGTTGTTGGCTTTACCCTGACTCAGGAACCTTGCCCGGGTGGCGAAATGCAGACGCGAGGGGCTTAAACCCCCTTGAGCCGAACCGGCTCGTGTGGGTTCGAATCCCACCCCGGGCACCTCATTGGCTCATGGCCTGGCTGGCGTAGGTCCGGAGAAGACTGGCGACACCCTCCGGCAGGCCCGGATCGAAAGTCATCTCAGATGGCGATACGCCGGTGATGGTCGATGCGATGACCAGGGCAGCCAGGTAGCTGCCCTCAATCGTGGGATGGGACTTATCGGCCTGGTGGAGGCGGGTCCCAGTGCCTCCGTTGAGTGAGGCCTGCCAGGCCTCACCGGCAGGAGCCACCGGCGCATCGAGCAGCTCCGAGAGCTCGGCGTAGGTGGCGTTGATGGCGTTCTGCATCGAGTTGTAATTGGAGTGCCCGGTGTCGGCGAACCCGGAGAGATGACCCCAGGTCTCGAATAGGACGAGTGTGGCGTCGGCGACCAAGGCGTCGTTGGCAAAGCCGTTGGCCGCGGGGAACATCACCGAACGCGCCAGCTCCGGGTCCGAGGGGACTGCCGACTGCTCCTGAATGACTGCGTAGTCGAACTCGCCGCTTCCGATCTTGCCCGAAGCGACTCCGTCCTGGCGATGGTCGCGCAGCCACGCTCCACCTTCGACGACTGCATCGACTTCGATGTCCACGCCAACCGAACCGGCGAGTTGGGAGACCATCTCGGGCATGTCGTTGTAGTAGGTGTAGCTGTTTCCGATGAACAGGACGCGGGCGTCGGGCTCGCCAGAGAAGCAAGCGCTGAGAAGGACGATCGCGAGCAGGAGAAATGCCCGTTTCACCGGGTCATTTTGGTGGTCCGGCCGGCGCTACCTCAAGACGAGGGGATGTCCCCTGTCTCGTCAGCTTGGTCGATGGCGCCGCTCCAGTTGATGTCGGCTATCTGGTCCTGGATTCGCATCTCGACGATGCGATGCTCGGCTGCGGGATTGAGCACCGCCTCGAACTCGGCCATCGCGTTTCCCAGGGCGACTCCGTAGCCGCGTTTCAGCGGCTTCTCGTCCGGATCATGGTTCGTCGTTCGTCTGCGAAGGAACATCTCGGTTCAAGGCGAAAGAGGTCGTGGGACCCGGGCCGGTGGGTGGGGGAGGGGAGAGGAACCGGGCCCGGGCCCCACGATCCGCGAGGCCAGATCGTTCTCCAAAGGACACCACCTTCCCTCACAGATCAACCCCGTCCCGGTCGAGTGTAATCCGACACCCTGTCGGCGAGCGAGGAGCATCCTCAGGCGTCCAATGGCGGTTAGGTTCACTCTGATGATGAAAGATGGCTGAATACCCGGCCGAGTTCGAATTGGACATTGTCCTCCGCGACGGGGGTGGCGCCCGGGTGCGCCCGATCAAGCCCGAGGACGCCGGCCTCTTGCGTGACTTCTTCGAAACCCTCGGGCCGGAGTCCCGATACTTCCGGTTCTTCCGGATCAAGGCGACCCTGGAGCCGAAGGAGGTCGAATTCTTCACCAAGGTCGACTACTCGGATCGAATGGCCCTGATCGCCCTTCTCGAAGGCAAGATGATCGCGGTGGCCCGGTATGACCGCGAGGGACACGACGCCACCTCGGCCGAGGTCGCTTTCTCGGTGGCAGATCGGCACCAGGGGCGCGGTCTGGGCACCCAGCTCCTTCAGCTGTTGACCACCCATGCCCGCTCCCATGGGATCGAAAGGTTCCACGCCTACGTTCTCCCGGAGAACCGGCAGATGATGAGGGTGTTCCGCAACTCCGGCTACGAGATGACGCGGACCATCGACGACGGGGTGTTCACGGTCGACTTCCCGGTTGCCACCAGCGAGGGGATGTTGGAGGCAGAGGCAGAGCACGAGAAGCGAGCGGTCGCTGCATCCCTGCTGCCACTGTTCTTCCCCCGCTCGGTCGCAGTGATCGGGGCCTCCAATGATCGGTCTTCGATCGGGGGCAGGCTGTTCCACAACATCCTGTCCACGGGGTTCACCGGCCCCCTCTACCCGGTCAACCCCAAGGCGAAGGTGATCAACTCGGTGCTGGCCTACTCCACCATCCTGGAAGTTCCCGACGAGGTCGACCTCGCGTACATCGTGGTCCCACAGAGAGCGGTCATCGACGTGGCCCACCAGTGCGCCGAGGCCGGGGTGCGGGGCATCGTTGTCATCTCCGCCGGCTTCTCCGAGGTGGGCCCGGAGGGTGCCGCGGCGGAACAGGAGCTGCTGACGATCGTCCGCGACTCGGGGATGAGGATGGTGGGGCCGAACTGCATGGGGCTCCTGAACACGGTGTCGTCGGTCCACCTCAACGGCACCTTTGCCCCGGTCTACCCCCCCGCCGGAAATGTGGCCATGTCGAGCCAGTCGGGCGCCCTCGGCATAGCGATCCTCGACTACGCCACCCGCAACAACATCGGGATCTCCCAGTTCGTGTCAGTGGGGAACAAGGCCGATGTCAGTGGCAACGACCTGCTGTTGGCCTGGGAGGACGATCCCCAGACCGATGTCATCACCCTCTATGTCGAGTCGTTCGGGAATCCCAAGAAGTTCTCACGCATTGCCCGCCGGATCGGCCGGAGCAAGCCGATCATCGCGGTGAAGTCGGGCCGGACCTCGGCCGGGAGCCGGGCCGCGTCGTCACACACCGGTGCGCTCGCCTCATCGGATGTTGCGGTCCAGGCGCTCTTCCGCCAGTCGGGGGTGATCCGTGTCGACACCATCGAGGAGCTGTTCGACGCCGCCAGCCTGCTCGCCAATCAGCCGATCCCCGAGGGCTCGAAGGTGGGGATCGTGACCAACGCCGGAGGACCGGGGATCCTCGCCGCGGACGCACTCGAGGCCCATGGGCTAGATCTGCCCGAGTTGTCACCGGGTCTGCGAACCGAGATCGCCGCCCTGCTTCCCGCTGAGGCCTCGACCCGGAATCCCGTGGACCTCATCGCTTCCGGCGGGCCGTCCGAGTTCGAGCACGCCGTGACCCTGCTCCTGGAATCGGGTGAAGTCGACGCCGTCATGGTCATCTACGTCCCCACTGCGCCCGAAGGCGCGGTCGAGGTGGCTCGGGCCCTTGCCCGGTGTCAGGAGGGCTACAACGGCGCGGTGACTCTCCTCTCGGTGTTCATGCACACCGGGGACACGGCTCACCATCTCGCCGGCGGGGAAGGGACGAAGTCAATACCCACCTTTCAGTTCCCGGAGGCGGCCGCGGTCGCTCTGGCCCGAGCGGTCGGTCACGGGATCTGGAGACGAGCGCGATCCGGGGGTAGAGGCCGTTCTCGGGGCCGAAATTGAATCGCTATTGCGCGCCATCGTCGACAAGGCGCTTCCAGGCATCCCGGCCACCGGTGCCTGGTTGGAACCCGGTCAGGTCGACGAGTTGCTGATCGCCGCGGGCCTTCGGGTGCCGAAGTCAACCGTCGCCACCTCGGCCGACCAGGCGGTCGAGATCGCGGAGGCGATCGGCGGCCCGGTGGTGGTCAAGGTGATTTCGGAGACCGCCCTCCACAAGTCCGACGTCGGCGGGGTGATTCTCGGCGTCGAGGGGGATGCCGAGATCAAGTCCGCCTATGACTCGGTGACCGGGTCGGTGTTCGACGCGGCAGGCGCCCTGGTCCAGGAGCTCATCCCCGGGGGCCACGAAGTGCTGATCGGCATGACCCAGGACCCGAATTTCGGTCCACTCGTCGGATTCGGCCTCGGTGGCATCTACGTAGAGCTGCTCAAAGATGTGGTCTTCAGGATTCACCCCCTCACCGACGTCGATGCGGCGGAGATGATCAGGGAGACCAAGGGGTTCCGCCTCCTCACGGGCTATCGCAACACGGCGGAGGGTGACGTCCCGGCGCTGGAGCAGACGCTTCTCAGGGTCTCGGGCCTGATCGCGGCGGTGCCCGAACTCGTCGAGATGGACCTGAACCCGGTGAAGGTCCTCGCGCCCGGTGAGGGAGTCGTCGTGGTCGATGCCAGGATGCGATTGCAGCCGGTGCCCGCGACCCGTCACCCGCGGATGCGTGATCTGCCCGGGGTCACCAGCCGGCCTCCGGGGCCCGCGGCCTAGGCCCGGTTCAGATAGCTCGCATTCGGTTGTTGCGGGGGTTGTGCTCCACCTCGGCCAGGCCCAAAGCCTCGAGGACGGGAGGGACGTAGTTGCCGACCCTGCCCCTGAGCCCCTTCTTGAGCCCGTACCAGCCTCCGATCGGGTTGTCGGCTGACCGCGCCCAGGCCTCCACGGTTCCGTCCGCGGCCGGCTTCTGCTCGTCGGCATTGCCCAGCGGGACCCAGTCACCGTTCTCCTTGAGCATCTGATAGAGGTCGTCGATGATCCGCAGGTCGTAATGGAGCACGGTGCTCCCCACGGTGCACACCAGCACCGGTGGGTCGGTCTCCTCGTCACGGTGCATCAAGATCTCAGAGCCCAGACTCGGCGTCTTGAGCAGCCAGGGGTCGTCGGCGGTGCCAGACCCGGTGAATGGTGCAGCCGTCGCGCGCTCCTCTCGTCGGGTTTTCAACCCTACGCCTCGGGCAGGGGCGCCGGTCTACTCTCGGCTCATGGAACACGTAAGAGTCAGCATCGAGGGCGCGGTGGCCCTGGTCCGCCTCGACCGGCCCCCGGTCAATGCACTCTCCGAGCAGGTGGCCGTCGAGCTGAGGGAGGCCTTCGCCGGCCTCGGAGATCCCGATATCCGGGCCGTGGTGGTCACCGGTCAGCCCCACTTCGCCGCCGGGGCCGACATCAAGGGGTTCAAGGCGTCGTTCGAAGCCGGGGTGACCGAACGGTCCGCCTGGACCCTGCAGGAGGCGATTGCTCTCCTCGAGTCCCTGGAGAAGCCGACGATCGCCGCAGTCCACGGCTACGCCCTCGGAGGGGGGCTGGAGCTCGCCATGGGCGCCGACTTCAGGTATCTGGCCCAGGATGCCCTCGTGGGACAGCCCGAGATCCAACTCGGGATCATCCCCGGCGCCGGCGGGACCCAGCGCCTCCCGCGACTGGTCGGGTTCCAACGGGCGAAAGAGATGATCTTGAGCGGCCGCCAGGTCGGAGCCGAGGAAGCACTGTCCATCCGGCTCGCCGACAAGGTGGCTCCCAGCGCAGAGCTGCTCGACCTGGCCATGGCTGACGCGGCCGAATTAGCCACGAGGGCAACCAAAGCAGTCGCCGCGGCCAAGACGGCCATGAATCAGGGGTTCGGGTTGCCGGTCGCCAAGGGCCTGGAGGTGGAGCGTGATGCCTTCCAGAGCGCCTTCGGAAGTGAGGACGCCAGGGAGGGGGTGAACGCCTTCATCGAGAAGCGGACTCCGGAGTTCAAGGGGCGCTGAGCACCCGAGCGCTGAGCTCACCCAGGCTCGATCTCCAGACCTTTTTCATGATCGGGGCGGCCACCCAGGCACCGAGCCGACCCCCGAGCCACCATGGGAAGACGAGGTCCTCGGTCCACGTCAGCCTGGTCCCTCCCGGATCAGGTGCGAGGTCGAAGCGCCCGGTGCCCGACACCGAACCGGTGTGCTCGACGACGATGGAGGAGCCTTCGATCCACTCCACGACGGTCATCGAGTCGGTCACCCTGAAGGGCCCAATGGAGGTCGCGACCTTCATCCTGGCGCCAGGCCCAGCCTGTGGCCCGCCCCCGAAGTCGACCTGGGCAGCATCCGCCATCCACTCGGCGTGAGAGCCCAGATCGGCCAGCTCGGCCCAGACGCGTTCGATCGGGGCGGGGATCGTCTCGACCAGTCGGATCAACCGTGCTCCATCGAGTCGCTCAGCTCCGGCTCGATCGAGCCCATCTTCCCTGACCGGTAGTCGTCGAAGGCCTGGACGATCTCCTCTCGCGTGTTCATCACGAACGGCCCGTACCTGGCGACCGGCTCGTCGAGAGGCTCTGCGGAGCCGACCATGGCCTCGAAGCCGGACTCACCACCGATCAGCTTCAGGCTGCCATCGCCCCTCTCGAACACGGCCATCTGGCCGGCGGTCATGGGCGCCCTGCCCATCCCCACCATGCCATCGCCCCGGAACACGTAGACGAACGCCTGGTGCCCGGGCTCGATCTCGAGGCTCACCTCGTCCTCGGGGTAGACCTTGAGATGGAGATAGTTGGCGGGGAGGAAGGTGTCGGCCGCGCCGTCGACTCCGTGAGTGTGCCCGGAGATCACCACCGCTGAGCCCCCCGGGAACTCGACGATGGGCATGTCGGCCGCGGCCAGGTCCTGGTACCGGGGTCGGTGCCATTTCGCCTTACGGGGCAGGTTCACCCACAACTGAAACCCGTGTGCCCGGCCGCCCTGGCGCATGATCCGGCTCGAAGGCATCTCGGAGTGGACTATCCCCGCACCCGCGGTCATCCATTGCACGTCGCCCGGGGTGATCAGGCCACGGTTGCCCTGTGAGTCCTTGTGCTCGATCTCGCCGGCGAGCACATAGGTGACGGTCTCGAACCCGCGATGAGGATGGTCCGGTGCCCCCTTCGCCTCGCCGGGGGCGTTGTCCGCCGGGCCCATCTCGTCGAGCAAGAGGAACGGGCCGATGTGGTCGAGTCGGGCGGTGGGGAAGGGTCGATGGACCAGGAACCCGCCGCCTTCCAGGGTGGTCACGGAATCGATGGTCCCCACGGGAACTCGTTCTTCGAGGAGGCTCACGGCAAAGGGAACAAGCCCGGCCGGCTGGTATTCCTGGTCCAAACAGCATCGCCGCCCTGCGACAATCAGATGTCGATGATCTATCTCGACCACGCCGCGACCACGCCGATGCGCCCCGGAGTGTTCGAATCGATGCGACCGTTCTCGGATGTCGAATTCGGCAACTCCTCCGGCATCCATCTCGTCTCCCGCCGCGCCAAGGACGCGCTCGAGGAGGCAAGGGAGCGGATCGCAGCCTCGATCGGTGCGGGGGTGCTGGAGACGGTGATCACCGCAGGCGGGACCGAGTCGGACAACCTGGCTTTGAAGGGGGCCGCATTCGCACCGGGCCCACGCCGCGGGATCGTCACCGTCGCCACCGAGCACGAGGCGGTCCTCGACACCGCTGACTTCCTGGGAAGGACGGGCTCACCGGTGACGGTGGTCGGCGTCGATGGCGCGGGCCGGGTCGATGAGGAGCGACTGCTGGAGGCCATCGACGATTCCACTGCTTTGGTGTCCTTGATGCTGGTCAACAACGAGACCGGTCTCATCTCCGACGTGGCCGGCGTCAGTGCGGCGGTGAAGCGGCGACACCCGGAAGTGCTGGTCCACACCGACGCAGTCCAGGCATTCGCATCAGAGGACCTGGACGTCGACGCGCTGGGGGTCGACCTGATGACGGTGGCTGCCCACAAGTTCGGCGGCCCCAAAGGAGCCGGGATCCTCTATGTGCGCGAGGGGACTGCCCTGGAGCCGTTGCTGCATGGGGGCGGTCAGGAGTTGGGTCGCCGGTCGGGGACCCACGACGTCGGGCGAGCGGTGGGCATGGCCATGGCCATGGAGCTGGCAGTGGCCGATAGGGAGCGCTTCCGAAACCAGATCGGCCAGGTGCGCGACGACTTCGAGAAGCGGCTGACCGCCGATGTCGAGAACGTGGTCGTCAACACACCGGTGCAGGGCAGATCTCCGCACCATCTCAACGTCAGGTTCCCCGGAGTGCTCAACGAGACCCTTCTCATGCGCCTCGACCTCGCAGGGGTGGCCGCATCCGCGGGCTCTGCGTGCCAATCGGGCGCTGCGGAGGTGTCGCACGTGTTGGAGGCGATGGGCCTCACGCCGCAACAGGCCCGGGAGAGTGTCCGCTTCTCTTTCGGATGGGCCAGCACGCTGGACGAGTCCGAGGAAGCTGCCTCGATCGTCATCGACCTCGTCGAGAAGCTGAGATGAGGGCCCTGGTCGCGATGTCGGGCGGGGTGGACTCATCGGTCGCCGCCGCGCTCATGAAGGAAGCCGGGCACGAGGTCATCGGTGTCACGCTCAAGATGTGGGCAGGCCCCAACGGAGAAGCCCCCACCGCCGGCTGTTGCACGGTCTCGGACGCAGAGGACGCCCGGCGGCGTGGCCGGCCAGCTCGACATCCCCTATTACGTCCTCGACTACACCGAGGAGTTCCGGGACGGCGTGGTGCAGCGCTTCGTCCACGACTACGCATCGGGACGGACCCCGCAACCCTTGCATCGAGTGCAACCGCACCGTCAAGTTCGACCGGCTCTTCGCAGCGCCTCGACGACTTCGAAAGCGAAGTGCTGGTCACCGGCCACCACGCACGGACCCGGCTCGACGGCGAGACCTGGTCCCTGCTCCGGGGGCGCGACTCCGCCAAAGACCAGTCATACGTGCTGTCGATGCTCACCCAAAGGCAGCTGTCGAGAGCCCGGTTCCCGGTCGGAGAGATGACCAAGGCCGACGTCCGAGCAGTCGCATCGTCGTTGGGCCTTCGCACCGCCGCCAAGCCCGAGTCGATGGACATCTGCTTCGTCGGCCAGCGCGATTACCGGGCTTTTGTCGCCGATGTCGCCCCCCGGGCATTCCGGCCGGGCCCCGTCGTCGACGAGTCTGGGGAAGAGCTGGGCCGCCATGACGGGGTGGCGGGGTTCACGGTCGGGCAGCGCCGGGGCCTCGGCGTGGCCGTTGGAGAGCCGAGATACGTGTTGCGAATCGAGCCCTCCACCGCGACCGTGGTCGTTGGGAGTCGGGACCGGCTCGGGGTCAGCACGCTCGTGATCGACAAGATGACCTGGGTCGATGGTGGGCCCTGGGCAGGCCGGATGCTGGTCCAGTATCGGGCCCATGGCCTCGCGGTGCCCGCCTTCGTGGACGGCAACCGGGTGATGTTCGATGAGCCCCAGGGAGCAGTTGCCCCCGGTCAGACCGTTGCTTTCTATGACGCCTATGGGGACAGTGATCTGGTGCTGGGCGGCGCTCTGATCGAGAGGATCCTGGACTGACCGGCGGTCGGTAAGGTCGGTGTCGATGCCCTCAGCTGCCAGTCGCATCGACCAACTCCGGTCTGAGATCCGCGAGCACTCCCACCGCTACTACATCCTTGACGACCCCGTGGTGTCCGATGCTCAATACGACGCGTTGGTGAAAGAGCTGCAGGGGCTCGAGGAGGAGCACCCGGACCTGGTCACGCGCGGACAGCCCAACGCAACGGGTGGGCGCCGTCGTGGGGAGCCTCTTCGCCCCGGTCCGCCATCTCCGGCCCATGTTCTCCCTGGACAACGCAGTGTCACGGGAGGACCTCGAGACCTGGGAACAGCGGATGGAGCGCCAGCTGGGGGCGCCACCGAGCGGCTACGTGTGCGAGCTCAAGATCGACGGGCTTGCTGTCGTCCTCACCTACCGGGATGGGGCCCTCGTCACCGGGGCCACCCGAGGCGACGGGGTGACCGGCGAGGACATCACCCCCAACTTGCGCACCATCGAGTCGGTCCCCCTCCGCCTTCGTGGGAACAAGCCCCCCAGCCTCATCGAGGTCCGAGGCGAGGTCTACATGCCGGCGAGCGCCTTCGAGGAGCTGAACCGGCGCCAGGCGGAGAAGGGCGAGCGCCTCTTCGCCAACCCCCGCAACGCCGCCGCAGGGTCGGTCCGGCAAAAGGACCCCCGGGCGACCGCCTCTCGCAAGGTCGACATCTGGGTGTATCAACTGGGACTCATCGACGGCGGGCCCCGCCTGGCAACCCATGCCGAGACACTCGACTACATCCGGGACCTCGGCCTCCGGACCAACCCTCTGACCCGTGTCGTCTCCACGCTCGATGAAGTGCTGGCTTACGTGGCCGAGGCCGAGCAGAAGCGGCATGAGACCGTCTATCAGACCGACGGGGTCGTGATCAAGGCCGACTCCATCGCCGAGCAGGACCGTCTCGGGTTCACCTCCCGTGCGCCTCGTTGGGCCATCGCCTACAAATTCCCGGCCGAGGAGCAGGTGACGAAACTCAAGGACATCGCGGTCAACATCGGCCGCACCGGGGCCGCCACGCCGTTTGCCGTCCTCGAGCCTGTCTTCGTCGGCGGCGCCACCGTGGGCCTGGCGACGTTGCACAACGAGGACCAGGTCAAGCTCAAGGACGTCCGCATCGGCGACCAGGTGATAGTGCGTCGAGCAGGCGACGTCATCCCGGAAGTGGTGGGGCCGGTGGTGTCGACGCGGACCGGGCGGGAGAAGAAGTGGAAGATGCCCTCCCACTGCCCATTTTGCGGAAATCCGATCGTTCGAGTTGAGGGGGAGGCGGTCGCCCGGTGCACAGGCGGGTTCGAGTGCCCGTCCCGGGTCCGGGAATGGCTGTTCCATTTCGCGTCCCGGGGTGGCATGGACATCGAGCACCTCGGTTACAAGACGATCGACATGCTCCTCACCGATGGGCTGATCAAAGACCCTGCCGACATCTTCACCTTCGATCCGGAATCGCTGGCGGGGAAAGAGGGCTGGGGGACGATCTCCATCGAGAACTTGAGAACCGCCATCGACGGCGCCCGGGACCGCCCGGTGTCGAGGCTTCTAACCGCCCTCGGCATCAGGCACGTCGGAAGCACCGTTGCCCGGACGCTGATCCGCCACTTCGGGGGCCTTCCCGCCCTGATGGCGGCCAGCGAGGCCGAGATCGCGGAGGTGGAGGGGATCGGCCCGGTCATCGCCAGGGGAATCGCGGATTGGGCAGCGGACCCGGACAACAAGGCCCTGGTCGCCAAGCTGGGGGATGCCGGGGTGCGCCTCGAGGACGATGTGGTGAAGGACGCCGCGTCCGGGCTGCTGACAGGAGCCACTTTTGTGATCTCGGGCACGGTGCCCGGGTTCACCCGAGAGGAGGCCCAGACCGCCATCGAGGTCCGGGGCGGGAAGGCGGCGGGCTCCGTGTCGGGAAAGACCACCGCTCTGATCGTGGGCGAGTCTCCCGGCGCATCGAAGACCAGGAAGGCCGAGGAGTTGGGGATCCCCATCCTCGACGAGACCGGTTTCGCCAAGCTGCTCGAGGTCGGCGTGTCGTCCCTTCCCGGGGGCGACGAGTGACCGAGGAGATCTACGACAGCCCGGAGGGTTGGGTCAACCGCCACATTCGGGAATACGTGGAGACCGATGGGGCCAAGGGCCATAACTGGCACGGGGTGCCGACGCTCTTGTTGACCACCCGCGGCCGGAAGACCGGAAAGTTGCGCCGGTCTGCGCTCATCTATGGCGAGGACGCAGGGAGTTATCTGGTGGTGGCTTCGACCGGAGGCGGCGACCACCACCCGGCCTGGTACCTCAACCTGGTCGCCAATCCCGAGGTGGAGTTGCAGGTGGGGTCGGAGAAGATGAGGGCAATGGCTCGGACCGCGGACGACGGCGAAAAGCCGCGACTCTGGGAGATGATGGCTGCGATCTTTCCGAACTACGACAAGTACCAGGAGCGGACCGAGCGCATCATCCCGGTGGTGATCCTCGAACCGCTCTGAGCTGTGGCCTAAATGTCGAAGAGATCGCCCGCCAGGTACTTGAGGCCCGTGTCGACGGCGACGGTGGCCACTGTCCTCCCCGGGCCCAGCTCCCGGGCAAGGTCGATCGCAGCCGCCACGTTGAGGCCGCTGGAGATCCCGGTCAGGAGGCCCTCTTCCCTGGCCAGCCTCCTCGCCATCGATCTCGCCTCACCCTCGTCGATCGCCCTCACCTCGTCGTAGAGGTCGGTGTCGAGCAGAGGAGGGACGAACCCGGCACCGATCCCCTCCACATGATGGGTCCCGGCGACCTGGCCCGTGATCACAGCTGAGGAGGCAGGCTCGAGCAGGACCACCCTGGTCGGGGCGCCGGCCTCCCGGAGAGCGGTTGCCACTCCCATGGAGAATCCTCCGGTCCCCGCGGCCACGGCCACCGCGTCAATCGGCGTCGGGACCTGCTCCATCAACTCCTCGCCAGCCTTTCGGTAGCCGGTGATCGCGTCGTGGTTGTTGAACTGGTCGGTGAAGTATGTGCCCGGCTCGGCAGCGAGCTCGCGGGCCTTCTCCATCATCCGGGGCACCAGGTCGGGGGTGATCATCCCGCCTTCGCTCGGCACGATGGTCAGCTCGGCCCCGAGTGCCCTCATCGTCCTCAGCTTCTCTGGTGCAAATGCGTCGGAGGAGACGACCACGAACCGATAGCCCTTGACCGCGCAGACGAAGGCGAGTGACGAGCCCGTGCTGCCACCGGTGTATTCCACGACCGTCATCCCCGGCCTCAGGTCGCCGCGCCGCTCCGCCTCCTCGATGATGGCCAGGGCCATTCGGTCCTTGTAGGAGCCGGTGGGGTTGAACCATTCCAGTTTGACGAAGACATCTGCCGCGGCCTCGGGCACGACCGCATCCAGCTTCACGACCGGGGTGTTCCCGATCAGCTCGGTCAGCACCGACCCGGTCCGCAGGCTCACCCGTCGAGCTGCGCGTTGGCGAGGCCCACCAGCTCGGTGAGGGCCGCGAGGTCGATGTCGGCGACCTTCTTGAAGCTGATGCTGGCGCTGCCCACCTTGACCTTGCCCAACCGCTCCGCGTACTTCTGGACGGCGTAGCCCCCGTCGGCCACCGCATTCACATACATGCTGATGTAGTTCTTCTGAGCGGCGAGGCCGACCATGAACCACTCGACGGTCCCGGTTGGCCGGTCATAGCTGAAGTCGCCATACCCGATGATCTGTTGCTCGCTGCCGCCCCAGAACGTGCCCTCCCATAGGGTCCGGCTCCGTCCCGGCATCGCCTCCGAGATCAGGTCGTCGAGGCGCTCCATGTCCTCGCGGACCCCAACCGACAAGGACGCGAGGTGTGCGTCGGGGTCTTTGTCGGTCTTCTCCATGGTTCAGCTCAACCTATACGAAACGACCAGGAGAACTCGCCGGGCTCGGGCAGGCCGTTGATGGTGTCATAACGGACTTCCACCGTGTGTTGGCCCGGCGTCCATTCGGTGATCGTCGGGTTCGATGGGCTCGGCGCCCACCGGTACACCCCGGTCCCTTCGACGAAGGTGGCGTCTTCTACCAGCCAGCCATCGACGTAGATGTCTGCCTGGTAGCCGGGCTCGAGGTCGACTTCGATGGCGGTCTGCGGAGGCACCAGGTCACCGGGACCGGGCGAGACGGCTTCGATGGGCCCGGGAAGGACGATCTCCTCGCCCTCGGTCGAGAGCACGATCCCGAACGCGATAGCGGCCACGGCCACCAGTCCGAGCCCGAGATAGATCAGGCGGTATGACATGCCACGGGCACCGTAGCCAGGCCCAGTTACTCTGCCGCCGGGACCGAAGCGAGGAAACGGCGTGACCAACCAAGACCTGATCAGGGCGGCATATGCCGGAGACGCCGAGGTCGAAAGCGCCCGGGACGCGGTGGAGTCGGCCATCGACTCGTTGGACCGCGGGGAGTCGCGAGTCGCTGAGAAGACCGAAGCCGGCTGGGTCGTGAACGAGTGGCTGAAGGAAGCCATCCTCCTCTATTTCCGGCTCCGGGAGATGGAGACCGTCGAGGTGGGTGCCTACGAGTACCACGACAAGATCCCGCTCAAACATGGCCTGGCCGCCCAGGGGGTGAGGGTGGTGCCACCGGGCACAGTCCGTTACGGGGCGCACTGCGAGCCGGGGGTGATCGTCATGCCCGGGTACGTCAACATCGGCGCCTATGTCGGTGCGGGGACCATGGTGGACACCTGGGCCACGGTGGGATCGTGCGCCCAGATCGGCCGCAACGTCCACCTCTCGGGAGGCGTGGGCATCGGGGGTGTCCTCGAGCCCCCTGGCGCCAGCCCGGTGATCATCGAGGACGGGGCGTTCATTGGGAGCAGGTCGATCGTCGTGGAAGGGCTGCTGGTTGAAGAGGGCGCGGTGCTCGGCGCCAACACCGTGCTCACCGCCTCGACTCCAATCATCGATGTCACCGGGCCCAAGCCGGTCGAGCACCGGGGCCGGGTCCCCGCGGGCTCGGTGGTGGTGCCCGGCACCCGCCCCAAGGACTTCCCCAGTGGGACATACGACCTGGTGTGCGCCCTGATCATCGGGAAGCGAACCGAGAGGACCAGCGAGAAGACGGCCCTCAACGCCTATCTGCGTGACCTCGGTGTTCAGTTGTGACCGATCTGGTCGAGACCCTTCGCTGGCTCGTCGACATCCCCTCCGTCACCGGAGGCGAAGCACAACTCCGTGACGCCATCGCTCACCGGCTCTCTCGGTTTCCAGCGGTTTCCGTGGCCGACTCGCTGGTCGTGGGCGAGCCGCAGAGCGGGGCGACCCTGCTCGTAGGCCATCTGGACACGGTCCCGCTCCAGGGCCATGTCGGCTCCACGATCGAAGGTGGCCGGGTCTTCGGCCTGGGGGCGACGGACATGAAGGCCGGCATCGCGGTCATGGTCCACCTTCTCGAAGACCTGGGCCCGGCCCGGGTGGCAGCAGTGTTCTACGCCGGAGAAGAAGGCCCTCTCACCGGCAACCAACTGGCCACGGTGCTCGAGGCCGCGCCCTGGCTGCGGGAGGCCGAGTCGGCCATTGTCCTGGAGCCAACCGATCGCAACCTGGAAGCCGGCTGCCAGGGGGTGATCAACGCCGATGTGGTCTTCGAGGGAGAAGCGGCACACTCGGCGCGACCCTGGCTCGGAGACAACGCGGTGACCAAGGCCGGCGAGTTCCTCACAGCGATGCGAAAGCTCGAGCCAGAGCTCCATGTGGTCGAGGGCCTCGAGTTCAAGGAGGTCATTTCGGTGACCATGGCCCACGGCGGGATCGCCAGGAACGTGATTCCCTCCGAGTTCGTCATGAACGTCAACTACCGCTTCGCACCGGACCGGCCGCGAGACGAGGCGATCTCCCATCTGGAGTCGGTCTGCGCCGAGGCCGATCGCTTCGCGGTCACCGACGTCGCTCCGGCGGGCGCCGTTCACTCCAAGCACCCTCTGTTCCTCGACCTGGCGGCCGCATCGGGCGCCACCTTCCAGGGCAAGCAGGGTTGGACCGACGTCGCCCAGCTCTCCGAGGCCGGGATACCAGCGGTCAACTTCGGGCCCGGGGAGCCGGCCCTCGCCCACAAGCCCGGCGAGTCGGTGCGGGTCGACGACCTGGCATGGGCCTACGAGTCCATTTCGAAGGTGGCCGGCTGACGGATAACGCCGGAAGCCATCCAACCGCTGCTTCCTACACTCCCGGCCCATGCCCATCGAAATCGACATCGCCCATGTTGCGCGGCTGGCACGCCTCGACCTGAGCCCGGAGGAGCTCGACGGCTACAAGAGCCAGTTGGGGGTCATCCTGGAGCACGCGGCCCGGGTCCAAGCTCTCGATGCGGAGCCTCATGTCGAGAACGCCCATCCCCTCGGCCTGGTCAACGCCTTTCGTGAGGATGTGACCCGCGAGTCCCTGGACCGGGAAGAAGTGCTGTCCTCCGCCCCAGACACCGCAGATGGGTACTTCGTCGTGCCCCCGGCGATGGAGTCGGAATGACCGGCCCGTTGAGTGTCGCCGAGGCGGGGCGCCGCACTGCGCAAGGGCGAGACGACTTCGGAGGCGTTGCTGGATTCGGTCCTTGAGCGCCGCGGCCAGCTCGGAGGCCCAGATCCACGCCTTCCTCACCCTCGACCGGGAGCGGGCCGTGGAGTCGGCGACGGAAAGCCGACGCCGACCTGGAGCGGGGCATCGACCACGGGCCTCTGCACGGCATCCCGGTCGCGGTGAAGGACAACATGTGCACCAGGGGGGTGGAGACCACGGCCGCATCCCAGATCCTGGCCGGATACCGCCCGCCCTACGACGCCACCGTCGTGGCCAGGCTGCGCGAGGCCGGCGCCGTCGTAGTGGGCAAGACCAACCTCGATGAGTTCGCCATGGGCTCCTCCACCGAGAACTCGGCATATGGCCCCACCTACAACCCGTGGGACACCACCCGCGTGGCGGGGGGCTCGTCGGGAGGATCGGCTGCTGCCGTCGCCATCGGGTCCGCCCTCGCCGCCCTGGGCTCGGACACCGGCGGCTCGATCCGCCAGCCGGCCTCGCTGTGCGGAGTGGTCGGGATGAAGCCGACATATGGCACCGTCAGCCGCTTCGGCCTCATCGCATTCGCCTCATCCCTTGACCAGATCGGGCCGCTCACCCGGACTGTGGAGGACTCGGCGCTGACTCTGGCGCGCGATCTGGGGGCACGACCCGTTGGACTCCACCTCTCTCAGCGGGCCTTATCCCGATCCCGGAGCCGGGTTGGGCCGTGGGGTTGCCGGCCTGCGGGTCGGTGTCGTCGACGAGCTCAGCGGGGACGGGTACGAGCCGGCGGTCGAGTCGGCGACGGCGGAGATGGTGGCCAGGCTGGAGTCGTCAGGGATGGAAGTGGTCAGGGTCTCGCTTCCCTCGTTCGAGATCGCCCTTTCCGCCTATTACCTCATCGCACCCGCCGAGTGCTCTGCGAACCTGGCCCGCTTCGACGGCGTCAGGTACGGGTTGAGGTCCGCGGGGGTCACCACCGAGCAGATGATGGGGGCCACCCGCGCCGAGGGCTTCGGGCCGGAAGTGACGAGGCGGATCCTGCTCGGGACCTATGCGCTCTCCGCCGGTTACTACGACGCCTTCTACGGTCAGGCGCAGCGGGTCAGGGCGGCGATCCAGGAGGACTTCGCCCGGGCCTACGAGCAGGTCGACGTCCTGGTCTCGCCGACGAGCCCGACCGCCGCCTTCGAGGCGGGTGCCCGCGTCGCCGATCCCCTCGCCATGTACCTGTCCGACATCTGCACCATCCCCTCCAACCTGGCAGGTCACCCTGCGATCTCGGTCCCGGTGGGACTGGACCAGGATGGCCTGCCGATCGGCTTCCAGGTGATGGCGCCCGCATTGGGGGAAGAGGTCCTCTTTCAAGTGGCCGCCGAGGTGGAGCGTCTCGCCGAATTCGATGTTTCCCCTGAGCTTGCGCAGGTGGCCTCGTGACCTGGGAGGCGGTCATCGGGATCGAGGTCCACGTCGAGCTGCGGACCGAGTCGAAGATGTTCTGCGGATGTGCGGTCAGCTTCGGGGCGGAGCCCAACACCAACGTCTGCCCGACCTGTCTCGGGCTGCCCGGGGCCCTGCCCGTCACCAACCGGGCAGCCATCGAGTCGATCATGGCGATCGGGCTCGCGCTGGATTGCGAGATATCAGAGCGCTCGGTGTTCCACCGCAAGAACTACTTCTATCCGGACCTCCCCAAGAACTACCAGATCTCCCAGTTCGACATCCCGGTCAGCCATGACGGCCACCTCGACATCGTCGTCGAGGGCGAGGCCCGCCGCATCGGGATCGAACGGGCCCACATGGAGGAGGACACCGGGAAGTCGACCCATGTCGGTGTCGGAGGGAGGATCCATGCCGCGGAGTCGACACTTCTCGACTTCAACCGCTCCGGAGTCCCTTTGGTCGAGGTCGTGTCTCGTCCCGACCTGCGGAGTGCGGTCGAGGCCCGGGTCTACGCCCAGGAGCTGCGGGCCCTCGTTGCCGAGCTCGGCGTCTCCGACGCCAGGCTCGAGGAGGGCTCGGTGCGCTTCGATGCCAATGTCTCGATTCGCCCCGAGGGGAGCACCGAGCTGGGGACCAAGGTCGAGATCAAGAACATGAACTCCTTTCGGTCTCTGGAGCGAGCCGTCGACTACGAGATCGGGCGACAGATCACACTGGTCGACTCCGGCGGCCGCAGTCATTCAGGAGACGAGGCATTGGGATGAAGAGGCCGGCGTGACGCATCCAATGCGCACCAAGGAAGGCTCCTCCGACTACCGCTACTTCGTCGAGCCCGATCTGGTGCCCATGGTCCTCGACGAGGCCTGGGTGTCCAGGGTCCGAGCCTCGCTGCCCGAGCTGCCGGCCAGGCGCCGGGAGAGATATCGGGCGCAGGGCCTCAATGAGTCCATGGCTGCGGTCCTATCCGCCTCCCCGTTGCAACTCCGTGAGCTTCACGAGTCAGCCGTTGCCGAGGGAGCCGACCCCGGGGCGTCGGCGAACTGGGTGACTGGGGAGGTGACGGCCTGGGTGCGCCGCCAGGATGGTGAGCCCTCTGGCGTCCCGATCGACGGCACCTCCCTTGCCGAATTGGTCGCCCTCGTAGAAGCAGGGCGCCTCTCGAAGTCGGCCGCCAAGGAAGTGTTGGAGGGGGTGCTGGCCGGCGAAGGGCCGCCGGCCGCGGTGGCCGACGCTCGCAATCTCATCCAAATCACCGACTCGTCCACCATCGAGACAGCGGTGGACGAGGTCCTCGCTGCCAATCCCAAGGCAGTGGACGGTTTCCGGGGTGGTGAGGAGAAGGTCCTCGGCTACCTGGTGGGACAGGTCATGAAGGCGACTCACGGCCGTGCCGATCCTCGGGTCGTCGACGAACTGCTTCGCTCCCGCCTCGCCGACTGAACTAACCGGGCGCTCGTCGTCGGTTACCGTCTGGCCCGATGCTCCGGCACACCAAGATCATCGCGACTTTGGGCCCTGCGGTCGCCGACGAGGCGTCGATCGCCGCGCTGGTCGAAGCCGGGATGGATGTGGCCCGGCTCAACTTCTCCCATGGCGAGCACGAGCTGCATGCCGCAATGCTGGGATGGGTGCGGGCCGCGGCCGTCGAAGCCGGCCGCTCGGTCGCCGTGTTGCAGGACATCCAAGGCCCGAAGCTGCGGGTCGGCGAGTTCCCTTCGGGGTCGATTCGGCTCAAAAAGGGGGAAGAGGTCAGGCTGGTCCCCGATGGAGGCATGGGAGACCGAGACGTCATCCCGATCGGATACGAGCAGCTTCTCGACGACGTTCGCCCCGGCGACCGCGTGCTGCTCGCGGATGGCCTCATCCGGCTCGAGGTGATCGGGATGTCGGACACCGGTCTGATGGCCGAGGTCAAGGTCGGTGGAGACCTTTCGGACCACAAAGGGGTGGCTTGCCCCGACAGCAGGCTGTCCACCGAAAGCGTCACTGCCAAGGATGAGGTCGATCTCGCATTCGGCCGGAAGATCGGTGTCGATTACGTCGCTGCCTCCTTCGTCCGATCCGGCGACGACGTGCGCAGGGTCGCGGAGCTGGCCGGTGACACCCCGGTGATCTCCAAGATCGAGCTGGCGCAGGCATATGAGAACCTCGATGACATTCTGGAGCCGTCCTTCGGGGTGATGGTGGCCAGAGGGGATCTCGGTGTGCAGCTTCCACTGGAGCGGATCCCTCTCATTCAGTCCGAGATCCTGAAGACGGACCAACGCCGCCGGGCCGGATCTCGATCACCGCTACGGAGATGTTGGAGTCGATGACCAAGAATCCGAGGCCGACCCGTGCCGAGGTCACCGACGTGGCGACTGCGGTCATCGGCGGCACCGATGCTGTGATGTTGTCCGGTGAGACCGCCGTCGGCGACTACCCGGCCCAAACGGTCGCCGCCATGGCCGAGATCTGTCGGGTGGTCGAGGAGGACACGTTGTCCAATCGCGGGGACCACCCTGTCCCATTCGTCGGGAATGGCAACACGGTGGCCTCAGCGGTCGCCCAGGCCGCCACCGAAGTGGCAATCAACCTCGGGGCCAAGGCAATAGTCGCCTTCACCGAGTCCGGCAACACCGCCCGGCTGATCTCCAAGTACCGGCCCGAAGGCCGGATCGTCGCTTTCAGCCCAAATGAATCGACCCTGAGTCGGATGGCGTTGTTCTGGGGGGTCTCGCCTCACGAGTTCGAGAGGCGGGAGTACACCGATGACGAGATGGCGGCAGCGTCGGAGATCTTGGAGAGGGAGGGGATGGCAAGGGAAGGCGATACCGTGGTCATGGTTGCCGGGGTCCCGCCCAACGTCCAGGCGTCGACCAATCTCCTCAAAGTGCAGGTCATCGGCGAGGTCCCCGGCGGCTTCGGGTCCTTGATCAGGCTCGAGACCTGATGGGCCAGACCGTGATCATCCGTGACCACGTGGCGGTGGGGGACGTGCTCCTCGTGACCACCGACCGCAGCTTCACCGGCCAGGACGGGCAGTCGATGACCCCCGATTCGCCGGGCACCGCGGTGCCGGGATTCCTGGCGGAGGGCCTTTTCGACCTCGACATCGGGATCGACCACCTCTACGTGCTCCAGAACACGGTCACCATCAGGCGGTCTCGGCCCTGGGACAGCGAAGCTCGAGGCGAGAGCTTGGATGTGATCTCCGCCTTCCTCCGTCACTACGACGAGTCCGAGGAGGAGTAGGCCCCGTTCAGGGTGGTGGGGTCGACGTCGTGGCCGGCGCAGTGGTCGTAGTGGTGGGAATCGTCGTCGTGGTGGTGGTCGTTGTCGTCGTCGTGGGGCAGGCGACTCCTCCGTCGGGCACCTTGCACGGGTGCACCTCGTACACCGCGAATCGGGGCGCGTAGCGCACGACCCACTCCTGGGTCTCGACCATCTCGTCACCACGCCTGATCTCCCGAGTGACGGTGACGCTCCACCCGCCTTCCTCGCTCTGGATCTGGTCTTCCTCGTTGATGCCCAGTTCAGGATTGCCGACGTACCTCGGCTCGGAGGGCTCGGTCAGGGCATAGCGCTCGGAGACTTCGCCGCTGACGAGCAGGGCGTCGGGCCCGCCCTCGCCATCTGTCCAGATCTTGGTCACCCCCCCACTCTGCTCGCCTTTGAGGGTCCGGCCGTCGTTGCGCCCGAAGATGCGGACTGTGATCGAAGTGTCGGTCCATCGGGTGTCGATCAGGACCGCATGTTCCCGGTTGTTCTTGAACTTGAGGTCGGGGGTGGTCCAACTCAAGGTGGCCTCGATGCCTTCGGGGTAGCGGTCGAAGTAATAGGAGTGGGGCTTGTGCTCGACGTCCTGGTAGCCGCCCCAGAACACGGCGTTGTACAGGGTGGTGGTGAACTGGCTCACCCCGCCTCCGATCGACTCCTGGAGCACGCCCTCGAAGATCCCGGGAGCCTCGAGATATCCGCCTTCTTCGGTGCGCTGCCCCACGGTGTCGTTGAGGCTGAAGGTCTCGCCGGGGACGACGATGGTGCCGTCGACGGTGGCGGCCATGGTCTGGATGTTGGTGACCCGAGGCTGGCAGCAGTCGTGATAGGTGGTGAATTGGGACACCAGGTGCTCGATGCCCAGGCCCTCGAGATACTCGGTGGTGACTTCGGGGTCGGCTCCCTCGACCAATGGCAGCTCTCCCGATCTCTCCTCGGTCAGCCCGGCAACTTCGAGCCGATCGGCCGTCTCGGTGGCGTCGATCTCGGTGCCCTTCTCGCCGGGGATTATCGAGATCGCATCCCCCGAGATCTCGAACTCGGCATTGACCGGCTCGTCCTCGAACTCCTCGCGTACCGGCTCCAGGAAGCCATCGATCACTTCCGGATCGAAGCTGTTGACGATCTGGGTCGGGCTCTGCTCGATGGTCTCCGAGCGAAACGCCTCTTCCAACTCAGAAGTGCTGAACACCACCTCGGTGCCGTCATGGGTGAGCTCGATCGAGTCCGAGAGCATCATCTCGGCCTCTGCCAGTGCCGCGTCGACGTCGGCATCGGTGAGGCTGGGCTCAATGGTGACGACCGGGATCGTCAGGTTCTGCGCCTCGGTGGCGAGCAGGGAGGATTCGACTATCGCGGTGCCTGCCGGTCGGTCGACGCCGCTCCCGATCTGGGGGTACACCGCCTCGAGGGTCCCCTCGACGAGCTGGATCCCGCCCTGGTTGGCGGGGCGGGCGATCACCTCGGCATCCCACGTGTCAAAGATCGCGTTCACCGACGCCTCGTCGATCGATCCACTCACCGGGACGTCGACCGTTGCGAAAATGTGGCCCAGCCACCAAGCGAACTGGTCGAGCGGGCTGCCCTCCCTGCCCACCGACATCGCCTCGTCGACGATCGACTCCTCGTCGATGTCCAGCCCCGCCTCGGGAGGGACCAGGCTGACCACCTTGGCATCGAGGGTGAAGATCGCCGGCCGGCTGACGTATTCGTCTTCGACGGCCACCATCGCGGTCAGGGCCTGCTCGGTGTCGAGCCCTCCGATGGGTGTGTCCGACACTTCGACGCGACCCATCACCTCGCCTCTGGACGTGGCCCTGGTGAGCCCGTAGAGACCAAGCAACAAGACGAGAACGGCGGCGAGGCCTAGTGCGGCCGTAACCCATGGGTTGTCGGGCAGGGAGGGGTGTTTGTTCATTCAGAAGGCCGCCCCAAACGACCTAGTGGATGGCGCGGCGATGGTAACCCTCGCCTGAGCCCTACTTGCAGTCGGGACCCCGGCGCGGTCTACGCTTTTCGGGTGTTGGTCGCCTTCCCTGCGGTGGTCGATGGAGACGACATCCGGGTTTCGGCGACGACCTACGTCACCTACAAGAAATGCCCCGGCCAGGCGAACGCGCGGCTTCAGGGAGTTTTCGGGCCTGATTCACGCGCCTCGTTCCTGGGAAGCCTCGCCCACCGCATGTTCAGTCGTCATCTCACGGCCGGCCCGATTGCCTCGGATGACTTCGTTCAGGCCTGCCGTGAGGAGATCGGTGGCTCGGCGCTCAACCACAAACTGGGCCCGCTCGAGATCAAGCCGTCGATCCTGGCCTCGGTGATCGAGGAGGTCCGTGGGCTCTATGAGCGATTTACCCGCCTACCCAGTGAGGGTTTCGAAGGATCGGAGGTCTCGATCAAGAAGGAGCCCGTGGCCGGGGTGGAGCTGGTCGGCTCCGTGGACGCGGTCTATCGGGAGGAGTTGGGCGGTCATCGCCTGGTCGATTGGAAGACCGGGGACCTGGGTGACCCTGAGGACCAGCTCTTCTTCTATGCCCTGCTCTGGGCCCTGGAGAAGGACGAGGTCCCGGCCTATGTCGAGGCGGTTTCTGTCCGAACCGGGGAGCGCTATCGGACGGTCCCCACCACTTCGGACGTGAACCGGGTTGCCGCAGAAGTCGGGACCATGGTCGACGACCTCCGCCGTGCCTGGTCTTCAGGCACCGAGCCGGCGAGGCACGGTGGCCCCTGGTGCCGCTACTGCCCGCTCCTCCAGGATTGCGTAGAGGGAAAGGCGGCCGAGGCGCTCCTCGACTGAGAAGGGCCCCGGCCGGCCTCACTCCGTCAGCAGCAGCAGCCTCCACCGCCACAACATCCGGATGCTTCGACAGTGATCATCTCGAGGCTCCTTCCTATCGATGATCGTCGATATATTGATCATCGTCGATATATCGAGGTGTGTCAATAAAGCAATCCCTAGGCTTGCCCCCAAGTCGATAGACAGGAGAACTGATGCAGAGTCGCGCAACGGCCACCTGGGAAGGGGACCTTCTCACTGGTGGTGGGACCACGACACTGGGCACCGGCGTCGCCCCGCCCCTCCCGGTGAGCTGGCCGAGCCGCACCGAGGCGGCGGAGGGCAAGACCAGTCCGGAGGAGCTCATAGCTGCCGCCCATGCCGCCTGCTATTCGATGGCGTTCGCCAACGGCCTCTCCGGCCGTGGCTTTGTGCCCGACCATCTGGACACCAGCGCAGTGGCCACATTCGAGAAGGTCGAAGCCGGCTGGCGGTTGACCACCATGGCCCTCAGCGTGACCGGGACCGTGCCTGGCATCGGCGCCGACGAGTTCCAGGAAGCGGCCGCCGCTGCCAAGGACGGATGCCCGGTCTCCAACGCCTTGAAGGGCAACGTGAACATCACGATCGAGGCGACCCTGGCCTGAACCGCGGTCAACGCCTGGTCAGTTCGACGAGCTTGTTGACCGTGTTCAGGTTGCGCATCGTCCCCTTGATCCCCAGCGCCCTCTCGAAGTAGTCGAGGGTGAGCTTGGAACGGCCCTGCCCGTTGGGGTAGCTGACGTAGACCTCCTGCCCGGCAACGGTGAACCGGTCGGGCTCGAAGCGCTCCGGTTCGAGCCGCGCCACGGCTGAACTTGATGGCTTCGACTCGAGGAACGCGACATGGAGCAGCGACCCGTTGGCGTCCGGGGTGGCCATGGGGTGCTTGGACGCGATCGATCGGAGTTGGCCCGCTGTTCTCATGATCACGGTGACGTCGACACCGAACTCCTTGGAGATGACTCGCCGGACGAGGCGGGCATCGTCCCCGGTCCCGGCCTCGAACACCACGTTCCCGCTCTGGAGGAGCGTTTGCACGTCCACGAGCCCCGCACCGGTGAGCGCGACACGGAGGTCACCCATCGGGACCCGGACTCGTCCTCCCACATTGACCCCGCGCAGCAGCGCAGCGACCCGGCTCATCTCGGAGGCCGAATTCCCCGGAATTCCCAGTCGCCTCCGAGTGCGGTGGACAGCACCTCTTCGGAGTCGCTTGGCTGCGCCCCCACGTCGCCGCTGATCGGGATGCTGCCCTCCACGATGGTGTTGGTGAGCGCCCCAATTCCCTCGACCTCGACGGTGACCACGTCGCCGGGCACGACCGGCCGCGACCCCGCAGGCGTCCCACTCAGGATCACGTCCCCGGGGAGCAGGGTGATGGTCCGCGCCAGGTCGGCGACCAGGTAGGCCATGTCCCACTCCATCTCGGCGGTGCTGGCTTCCTGTCGCACCTCACCGTTGACCACGGTTCGGATCGTCTTGTCGTGGAAGTCCCAATCGTCGACCATTCCCGGGCCTAGCGGGCAGAGGGTGTCGGAGCCCTTGACCCGCAGCATCGAGCCGGCGTCGGTGTCACGAAAGTCGTGGAGCCCGTAGTCATTGGCGATGGTGTACCCGGCGACGAAATCGAGGGCATCCTCCCGACGCCACGTTCCGGCACTCCTGCCCGATGACTATCGCGATCTCACCCTCGAAGTTCAGAAACCGGCATCTCGGGGGCCTCACCACGTCGCCGCGATGGGCATTCAGGGCGGTGGTCGGCTTCTGGAAATAGGTGGGCGCCGGTGGGAGCCGGGTCATGAACTCGTCCACCCGGCTCCGGTAGTTGAGGTGCACGGCCAGCACCTTGGTCGGCTCCACCGGCGGGAGGTGATGGGCGGAATCGACGTCGAAGCGCATCCCGTCTCCGCTCACCAACTGATCGCCATCGAGTTGGACGATGAGAGGCGCCCCATCGACCTCGATTCGACGGATTTCGGCCATGGGGCCACACGGTACCCAGGGCGGCCGCCCGATTATGTTGGCCCCAGAGCCCATGCCAGTGAACTCCATTCATCGCGACCTCGGGGAAGTCGACGCCGACATCTCCGCGCACGACACCTACATGAGGTGTGTCCCCCACGCCGCCTTCGAGCGGATGCGCCGCGACCGACCCGTGTCCTGGGTCGAGGAGAGCGACGGCTCGGGGTTTTGGGCGGTGACCAAACACGCCGATGTCGAAGCCGTGAGCAGGGATTTCGGGAGGTTCACCGCCTCGCGGGGGATACGAATCGAGGAGATGGCCCCCGACGCCCTCGAGGCGCGGCGGACGATGATGGAATTCGACCCGCCGGAGCACGCTCGCCTGCGCCGGCTGGTCCAACCCGGGTTCACCCCCAAGGTGGTGGCCACCTACGAGCAAGCTTTCCGCACGCTGGCCGGGTTGGTGCTCGATCGGGTCCTGACGCTCGGCGAGTTCGACTTCGTCACAGAGATCTCCCGTGAGCTCCCGATCCGCCTCCTCTGTCGGCTGCTGGGCGTGCCCGAGTCCGATGCCTCGAAGCTGGTGGCATGGGGGGACCAGATGATCTCCAATGCCGACCCGGAGTACACCCCGGTCGTTATCGATCGCGACGACACCGAGGAGTACCGGCTGCTCCCGTTCCGATCGCCGGCGGCGATCGAGGTCTTTCGGTACGCCGAGGAGATGGCGCTGGAGCGTCGCGCCCAACCCGAGGACGACATCATCACCACACTGCTCCACGCCGAGCCCGACGGAGAGCCACTCACCGACCTCGAGTTCAAGAACTTCTTCACCCTGATGATGGTGGCCGGGAATGAGACGACCCGTCACACCATCAGCCACGGGCTGATCTATCTCACCGAGCACCCGGACCAGATGGATGATCTGCGCCAGGACCCGGCAGGCCTGTCGATGTCGGCCACCGAAGAGATCCTCAGGGCTTCAACGGTGACGATGCATTTCCGGCGCACCGCCACCGACGACACCGAGCTAGGGGGTGAGCAGATACGCAAGGGTGACCGTGTGGTCATGTGGTACTCCTCGGCGAACTACGACGAAGAGGTGTTCGACGATCCCTACCGCTTCGACATCCGGCGCACGCCGAATGATCACCTCGCCTTCGGCACCGGCCGCCACGTTTGCCTCGGGGCGTCACTGGCGCGCCTCGAGGTGAGGGTGGTGTTCGAGGAGCTGTTGAAGCGAGTCGACGACTTCGTGGTCGTGGGCGAGCCGGTGCGGCTCCGCTCCAACTTCATCAACGGCATCAAGCATTTGCCGGTGCGAGTGGGCGCCTGACCAGGGCTTTCGCGGCGTCTAGCCGGCGAGGGACTTCTCGATGATGTCGATTGCGTGGTCGATGTGCTCCATGGTCGTCCTCCGGTTGAGGATGGCGAAGCGGAGCACGAACCGACTGTCGACCACCGTGGATGACAGGTGAACCTGCAGATCGCTGTTGACGGCTTCCATCGCTGCCCGCCCGCGATCGTCGTCGTCGAATCCAAAGGCGACGATGGAGAGATCTGGAGCCCATAGGGCCCGCACCCCCGCGATCGCCGAAATGCGTGCGTGAGCCTTCTGGGCGAGATCGAGGGTCAGGTCCAGGGCCTCCCGGAATGGGGCGATCCCATGGAGGTGGAGCGGAAGCCAGACCTGGAGGGCCCGAAACGGGCGGCTCAGCTCCGGTCCCAGCGAGGCGATGTCGCGCTGCCCGAAATGGAGGTCGCTGTCGAGCAAGTAGGCGCCCCGACCCCGGTTGGTGTCGATCAGGTGTGCCTCGTCCCGTACCAGGAGCGCTCCGACCCCGAATGGGATCGACAGGCCCTTGTGCGGGTCGAGGGCGATGGAGTCGGCGCGCTCGATCCCGGCGAGGGTGCGCAAGCCTCTCGAAGTGAGCTGGAAGAAGCCCCCGTAGGCGCCGTCGACGTGCATCCAGAGCTCATGCTTCGAGACTTCGTCGGCGAGGGGGCCGAAGGGATCGACGGTCCCGGTGTCGGTCGTGCCCGCCGATGCCACCACCAGGAACGGCTGCAAGCCAGCGCCTCGGTCTGCCGTCACCATTTCGGCTAGTGCCTGGGGCTCCATACGAAGGTCCTGGTCGACCGGGACCACCCGAATCTGCTCGTTGCGGAAGCCGGCGAGACGGGCAGCCTTGGCCACCGAGTGGTGGGTGTGCCCGCTCACGTAGAGGACACCCTTCCCCAGGTCGTCACCCAGCTTGGCGGTTCTCGCCGCCACGATGGCGGTGAAGTTCGCCATCGAGCCACCAGAGAGCAGCAATCCCGAAGCCGATGGCCCCAGGTCGAACAGCGACGTCATCCAATCGACCGTGGCGTGCTCGATGGCGGTCATCCCGGGTGCGGCGCTGGCCACCCCCGTGTAGCGGTTGAGGCCTGCAGCCAGAAACTCGGCGAGGGCGGCCGTGTACATCCCGCTGTTGGGGATATACGAGAGGTGCCCCCCGGAGAGGTGGATGTGCCCCGCCTTCCCGGCCAGCTCCACGTCGGCAAGGATCGAATCCAGTGAGCGCCCCTGTTCTGTTGGGGGAACCATCAGGCTGGCGATCTCTTCAGCGCTGAGGTCGGTGCCCGAACCGGGCATCGTTGCGGCCTTCTCCATCCAGTCATCGAGGAAGGCCAGGATCTGGTTGGCGAGTAGGGCGCGTTCGGCCTGATCGGGCTCGAGGCGTGACGACATGGAGGGTCAAGGTAGCCCGCCGGCGGCGGGTAGTCGGCACCCACAGGCCTACGATGATTGGCGCCCACGATGCCCGGATTCCTCTTCCCACGCACCCCCGAAGGCAGAGCCTCTCTCCTTCCCTCGCCGCCCTGGCACTACTCGGGGGAGATGCTCACGGTCGAGTACCGGGCCGATCCCGACCGTGTCGCCGGCCTCCTGCCCGAAGGCCTCTCATTGGCGGACGAGGACCCGGGAGCGGTGGCGGTGATTTGGGCCGACTGGCAGAGCTGCAGTGACGAATTCGAGGAGCTGCTCGATCCGGTCCGCGCTCAGTACAAGGAGTGCTTCGTCGTCATCCGCTGCCAGTGGGAGGGGTCGACGTGGAGCCGATGCCCCTACATCTGGGTCGACAAGGACTTCGCCATGGTCCGCGGCTACCACCAGGGGTATCCCAAGAAGCTGGGCGACATCTGGATGACCCGCCCGGTGACCGTGGGCCGGGCTGGGCCCCGCCTGAAGGCGGGGGGTCGCTTCGGGGCGACTCTGTCGGCATCCGGGAGACGGATCGCTGAGGCGGTTGTCACCTTGGAGCAGCCGGCTCCGAGCCCGGGGTTCGTCAACGGCCACCAGATGCTTCACAACCGGTTGTGGCCCGCCATCGAGTCCGACGGCGCCGACTCCCTCGACGAGTTGGTGACGATGAAGGGCGAGGACGGGGAAGTCGCCGACGTCTGGTCCGGGTCCGCGACCATCGAAGCTTTTCGATTCACCCACTGAGGAATTGGCCGGGCTCGAGCCGGTCGAGATGATCGGTGGCTACTACCACCGGGTTGGCGTCACCTGGAGACAGGGGACGACCCTCCGGCGTACCGTTCCCATGGAGGTGGAAGGCGGATGACTGCGATTCTCGAAGAGCTGAAGTCCGGCGGTAAGACCGGGCTCTTCATCGGTGGCAAGTGGGTCGAAGGTTCGGGTGAGATGCCCGTGGTGGATCCAGCCACCGAGCAGGTCCTGGTCGACGTCGGCCTCGCCGAGGCGGCGCACGGCGAAGAGGCAGTCGCCGCGGCCCACGATGCGGCCCAACCGTGGGCGGCCACCGCTCCCCGGGAGCGAGGCGAGATCCTGAGACGCACTTTCGACCTGATGCGGGCCCGGGAGGAGGACCTCGCCGAATTGATCGTGCTCGAGAACGGAAAGGCCTTCCCGGACGCCCTGGCCGAAGTGCGGTATGCCGCCGAGTTCTTCAGATGGTTCTCGGAGGAGGCGGCCCGGGTCGGTGGTGAGGTCCGCACCGCTCCCGGTGGTGACAAGCGGATCATGACCTTGCGCCAACCGGTCGGAGTCTCGGTGATGGTCACCCCGTGGAACTTCCCGGCGGCGATGGCGACCAGGAAGCTGGGCCCGGCGCTGGCCGCGGGGTGCACCGCCATCGTGAAGCCGGCCTCCGACACTCCGTTGACCACGCTTGCCGTGGTTCACCTGATGGAGGAAGCCGGGCTGCCCGCCGGGGTGGTGAACGTGCTCGTGGCCAAGGGCTCGTCCGGGGTGATCGAGAAGGTGCTGGGCGATCCCCGGGTTCGGAAGCTCTCCTTCACCGGGTCCACCGAGGTGGGACAAACCTTGCTCAAGGTGGCCTCCGAGCAGGTGCTCCGGGTCTCGATGGAGCTCGGCGGCAATGCGCCATTCCTGGTCTTCGACGATGCCGATCTCGATGCTGCGCTGGAGGGGGCGATGGTGGCCAAGATGCGCAACGCCGGGGAGGCATGCACCTCGGCCAATCGCTTCCTGGTGCACGATGCAGTCGCCGAGCGGTTCACCGAGATGCTGGCAGGCGCGATGGGCGCTCTGAAGGTCGGGCCCGGCATCGATCGCAGCAATCAGGTGGGCCCGATGATCAACGAGAAGGCGCGGGACGACATATCGAGCCTGGTGCAAGCGGCGGTCGACGATGGCGCCAAGGTGGTCACGGGGGCGACGATCCCGGACCGGACCGGCTTCTATTACGCGCCGACGGTGCTCGGCGGGGTGTCCGCTGACGCCGGGATCCTCCAAGAGGAGATCTTCGGGCCGGTGGCCCCGATCGTCACCTTCGACAACGACGACGAGGCGATCGCCCTAGCAAACGACACGGTCTACGGGCTGGCCTCATACCTCTACACCGGCGACCTGGCCCGGGGCCTGCGAGTGGCCGAGGCCATCGAGTCGGGGATGGTCGGACTCAACCGGGGCTTGGTCTCCGACCCGGCGGCGCCATTCGGTGGGGTCAAGCACTCCGGTATCGGCCGCGAGGGCTCCCACGAGGGCATGGACGAGTACCTGGAAACCAAGTACATCGCGTCAACTGGTAGGCCGTGTGGCCGAGGGCTGGTCCACGTCGCGCACTGAAGAAAATTGACCGGGTCTCGCTGCGATTCCTCTACCCCGCGAGTCAGCTGCCAACGGATTCGACAAACTCCGCACAGTCCTGCCCAGGAGGGCAGAGAACCATGAGGTTGCGAATCTCGAGTACGTACTCGCGGTCACCGGCCGAGTAATGAACATCGACTCCCTCCCAGCCACCGCCATGGTCGCCGACCTTCTCGAATCCGAGGACCAGTTCCAAACCCTCGGATGGTGTCTGACACGGAACGTCCATGGTCGCTCCAGCTGCTCTCCGATAAGCATTTGCGTCTTCGCCTGCGGGTGGAAACCCGACTGTCGAGGCTGCCCCTCCGTAGGGAACTCGTGCGTCTCGGACCATGGCCCCAAGAAAGTTGAACCCGTCCCCAATGGTCGCCAAGGGCTCGACCGATGTGATCGTCGCGTCTTCTTCACCCGAGCGACACAAGATCATCCCACCGAACGAAAAGACATCACGCTCCGGGTAGGCACTTGTTTGTATGCCAACCGCGAACTCATCGGGACTACCCACCCACGCGACAGGCCCTTCGCCATCGAGGTGTCGAGTCGGACCTGTCGAGCAGGTCAGAGAAAACAGCATCATCGCGGCGGCGATCGATCGAATGGACCTCACCGGATGGAGACCGTATCGCGTCGGCAAGGTTTAGGGCTGCTCCGCTTCTGCTTTCTACGGCGGGTCGGGGCCGATGGTGTAGGTGTGGCCGAGGGGGCTGATCCATTCATAGGTGGCGGGTCGGATTCGTGTCAGTTTCCAGCCGGCGTGTTTCAGACGGTGATCGTGGCGACAGAGTGGCGAGAGGTTGTCGGTGGTAGTGGGTCCGCCTTCTGCCCAGGCTCGGGTGTGGTCGATGTCACATGCGGCTGCGGGCATCCGGCATCCCGGGAAGACACAAGAGGGGGTGCTGGCCTCGACCAGGCGTTGCTGGTGGGTGGTGGGTCTTCGCCGGGTGGTACCGGTCCAGACCGGTTCGCCGTGGTCGGTGACCGTGACCCGGTGTGTCGAGGTGTCCTGGTCCCGGGCTATCTGGCGGGCGACATCGGCGATGACTGGTCCGTACCCGTTGAGCTCGCCAGGAGTCTCGGACAACCCGGCGAGGGTGCCCAGGTCGATTGTGATGTCGACGACGCCTTTGTCGCCGCCCTGTTGGCGGGCTCGCCCGTGGAGCAGGTCCAAGAAGATGTCGGCGCGGAGCTGGTCGATGGTGCGGGAGTCGTCGCCGTGGCGGGCGGACCGGGCGAGACGGTTGATCCGTCGCATCGCGGCTTGGGCCTCAGCGGCGGGGAGGGAAAGCCCGTAGAGGTTGGCGGTGCCATCAGGATTGGCTTCCGAGGTCAGTTTGCGCTCCTCGACGGCCTCCTGATAACGCTTCTTGGCCGAATCGGGATCCACCGAGATCGCCAGTCTGCGGAGGCTGGCAGCGAGCTGTCCGGTGGTATGACCCGCTGCCTTCTCCATTACCTCCTCCACTACCCGGACCCTGACATCCGGTTCGAGATGGGAGGTGTGGTTGACGATCACCATGGCCCGGGGCACATCGATCGCACCCCCCTGAAGTGCGGTCCACACGCCCGGATATTCGGTCACCAGCTGCTGAGCGAACCCCAACTGATGCTCAGCGGATCGGCGGGTCAGGTTCAGGGCAGCCCGGATCTCCGAGGAAGCCAGGTCGTCGACCACGTCGACGGGTAGGAGCTCACCGACCTCCTCTGAGGTCGACTCCGCCACCGCGTTCATGGTGGCGTAAGCCCCGGCCTCATAGTGAGCCGCTTGTCGACGCTGAGCCTTCAACAACGACACCAGGTCGTGGCCCGAAAGCGAATCCCGGTCGATCGAGGCCAAAATGCACGCCAGCTGGGGACCAGGTGGGATCTCCGCCAGACCCTTCGGGATACCAGGACTATCGAACATATGTTCGTAGCGTACGGAACCCGAGGGACAGATTCCATCCCTCCGAAGCCGATTCAGAAGAATTCTTATCCACAGGCAAAGAGCCCAAACAACCCTTGGGAAGAGGGCTTCAGCCCACCGAGCCCTCTCTGATCTGGATCGTCTTCAGCTCGGAGTGGAAGTCCAGGGCGTAGTCGCCGCCCTCACGGCCGATCCCCGAGATCCGGCATCCCCCGAACGGCGCGGTCAGGTCCCGGACCAGGAAGGTGTTCACCCAGATGGTGCCGGCCCGCACCGCGGCGCCCACCCGCTGTGCCCGCTCCTCGGAGCCGGTGTAGACGATCCCAGAGAGGCCGTATCGAGTGGAGTTGGCGAGATCGACCGCCTCTTCCTCGACCTCGAAGGTCTGATAGGTGAGCACCGGCCCGAACACCTCTCGCTGCACCACCTCGGAGTCGTTGGACTTGGGCTCGATGAGGGTTGGCTCGTACCAGAGCCCGTCCTGCTTCCAGCGCTCCCCGCCGCGGACGATCCGGTCGCCGGCCCCCCGGGCCCGTTCCACGAAGCCCTCCACCCGGGCCAGGTGATCGGGGTGGATCAGCGGGCTGATCGTGGTCTGCGCGCTCCGACTGTCCCCGAGCACGTGCTCGTCGGTGAAACGGTTGAACAGCTCGAGGAAGTCGCCCGACACCGATCGCTCCACGATGAGGCGAGTACCGGCGAGGCAGACCTGGCCCGCATCGTCGTACTGGAGGGCCGCCTTTCTCGCCGCCGCCTCGAGATCAGAGTCGGCGAAGACGAGAAACGGTCCCTTTCCCCCCAACTCCGCGGTGAAGGGGACGATGTTGCGCGCAGCCGCCACCCCGATGTGGCGGGCGGTCTCGGGTGAGCCAGTGAAAGAGATGCGTCTCACCCGTCGGTCGGACACGAGAGCCGCGCCCACCTCCTCCCCGATCCCCTGGACCAAATTGAACACCCCCGGGGGCAGCCCGGCCTCGTCGACGAGGTCGGCGAGGACCGAGGCGGAGAGCGGGGCCCACTCCGCCGGCTTGAGGATCACGGTGTTGCCCGCAGCGAGGGCGGGGGCCAGCTTCCAGGTGGAGAGGATCCAGGGTGCGTTCCAGGGGGTGATGATCACTGCCGGCCCGGCCGGCATCCTCTGCACCTGGTTGTCGGTCCCCTTCGAAGACCAGGTGCGGCCCTGGTAGCCGGCTGCCAGTTCGGCGTAATTGCGAAAGTTCTCCGCGCCGCGGTGGATGCCCCGGGCCCGGAGGCTCTCCAGAAGCATCGCCATGTCGACGCACTCGACTCCGGCGATGGCCTCGATGTTGTCGTCGATCAGATCGGCGAGGCCCACCAGGAGCTCACCTCTCTCCTCGACCGAGCGGCCGGCCCAACCGGGGAAGGCGTCGACCGCGGCGGTCACCGCGGCGTCGGCGGTGAGCGCATCCCCTCGGGCGAGGTCGGCCAGCTTCCAATCCCAGTCGAGGGGAGAGCGGACCTCGAACGTCGAATCCGAGGAGACCCGCTTGCCGCCTATGTAGTGATCGGGGGAGACCGCAAGCTCCGAGATGTCGACGCGCGTGCTGGGCAGGGGAGTGGTCAACAGGGCAAATATAGACTTCCGGACCTCAGTGAACTCATGCCCGGGCCCTTAAGAGACCACGATCCGGAAGTAGTGCTGGAGGCCGAACGGGAGATCAGGGCCCGGCTCGGCGACCGGCCCCTCGATTTCGAGGCGATGCTGGCCGTCTCCAACATCTACCGGGCGGCCAATGCGGTGCGCAACCGCATGGAGCGCGAGGTGCTGGCGCCGGAAAGCCTCTCCTGGGGCGGGTTCACCATCCTCTTCGTCCTCTGGGTGTGGGGAGAACGGGAGACGGCACAACTCGCCGACGACTGTGGCCTGGCCAAGGGGACCTTGAGCGGGATGCTGGGAACCCTCGAGAAGTCAGAGCTCGTGTCGAGGGAGCGCCACGCCGAGGACGGACGCCGGGTGCTCGTTCACCTCGAGCCGGAGGGCCGGGACCTGATCGAGAGGGTGTTCCCGGAGTTCAACAAGTACGAGGCAAAATTCACCGCCGATCTCGATGACGAGGAGCGCGCCGAGTTGGCCCGGCTCCTGCGGCGTGTGACCGCGACCGCAGATGGGGTGCCGCTCGTGGCCGACGAGGCGCCTGCGGTCTAGAGTTTTTATTCGCTACCGAACGATTCGAGGAGGACCGACCATGGGTGAGATCGTCGGCGCAGGGCTCATCAGCCATGCCCCCACCATCATGTTCGACGAGTCGACCCGGCTCGAGATCAACGACGGCAAGGAGATCAGCCTCGTTCCCGGTCTGCAACGGCTCCGGACCGAGGTCTTCGACCGGCTACAGCCCGACAGCATCGTCATCGTCGACTCCCATTGGTTCTCGACCGTGGAGCACATCCTCTCCGCCCATGAGCGGCGTGAGGGGATCTTCACATCTTCAGAGCTTCCACGGGGCATGGCCCGCATCCCCTATGACTATCCCGGCGATCCCGAATTGGCGCATTTGGCCGCCGACCTCGGCGCCGAGTTGGGAACGCCAACGCACGCCTCTGAAGACGATTACCTGCCCGTCCACTACGCCACCATCAACCTCCTCCACTACCTGCGCAAGGACGAGAAGGTGGTCTCGGTCTCGTTGGTGCAGACCGGTGACACCGATGACTTCATGACCATGGGCGAAGCCATCCGTGAGGCGGTGTCCCGGCTCGACCGCCGCGTTGTGGTCCTGGCCTCCGGTGGGATGAGCCATACCTTCTGGCCGCTCAAGGAACTACCCAAGCACGAGGCCTCCGACCCGGTCCACATCATCACTCCCGAGGCTCGGGCCGCCGATGAGGAGCGCCTGGAGATGATGCGTGCCGGCGACCACGCCCGGATCGTGGACACGATGGGTGAGTATTTCGAGCACGCGCCCGAGGGCAATTTCGGCCACTACCTGATGATGCTGGGATCGATTGGGGGCCGGGATTGCACCGCCATCGGCGAGATGTTCTCCGACTACGAGAATGCCACCGGGACCGGCCAGGTCCATGTCTGGTTCGACCGACCGTCGGGAGGCTGGACCGGCTGAGCCGTCAGGCTTGCCGTGATCTCACCAGGCGTCATGCCACAATTTCTCACCCATGGTGGCGATCAACGCACCCAATGACCTGAGCTTGGACCTCGAGCGGTTGGCGTGCTCGCTGGAGAAGCTGGTCTTCCCCGACACGCCTGGAGAGACCGGCCATGCTGCGACCAGAGACCGTCTGGTGAGGGCCATACGGTCATATCTGATGCCCCGGATCGAGAGCCCGGCCGCGCCGCTGCTCGTCGTGTTCGCCGGCTCGACCGGTGCCGGCAAGTCCACTCTCCTCAATTCGCTGACGGGCATCGACGTGTCGGAGACCGGGGCGTTGCGGCCCACCACCCGTGAGCCCGTCGTTCTCTCGGCCGACCCGGACCGTTACCAGATGGTCGGGGGAGTCGAATGTGTGACGGTCGGTGGGGCGGCACCCATCCTGGAGTCCCTGGCCTTCGCCGACACGCCGGACATCGACTCGACCGCCGCCCGACACCGGGAGGTGGCGGAGATCATGATCGATCACGCCGACATCGTGGTCTTCGTCAGCTCTGCCTCCCGCTACGGCGATCTGGTGCCATGGGAGGTCATTCGCCGGGCCCGGTCCCGTGGCGCCCCCCTGCTCCTGGTGCTGAACCGGGTGAGCTCGGACTCGGGTGTGGCCCTGGCCGACTACCAACGACTGTTGGAGAGAGAAGGACTTGGAGGCGAAGTCATCCTGGTCCACGAACACCACCTCGGCAGCGGGTCGTCCGTGCCGTCGGTGGCGGTGCGGTCACTGCGGCGCCTCCTTCTGGCGGAGGTGGCCCGACACCGCAAACAACGGTCCGAGATCATGAAGACGGTCCTGTGGTCGACCCTTGGCGAGGCCAGGGACCTGATTTCGCAGGCCGACCTGGCTGCCGTTGAGACGGAGCTCGTATTGCAGTTGATCGAAGAGCGGGTCTCGCCTGATCTCGATCGGGTGATCTTCGGCTTGCCCCCCCTCGCCGAGCACCGTGTCGACCTCGCGGGGATGGCCGATCTTGGGCGCTTCTCGCTCCGTCGGGGCCGGCGCAAGCTGCGCCGTGTGGCGCCACCCCCCGATCAGGTCGTCGCCACCAGACGTTGGCTGCACGCTGCGCTTGCGGCCGCGATCCAGGCGGATCTTCGGACGGCGTTCGACTCGGGGCTGGATCTCGCCGGCCGGGCCGGCGACAGACGACAACTTGCGTCGGGCCAGGAACTGATCTCGCCGGCGATCGAGGCGTGGTCGGTTGAATTGTCATCGATGCCCGGTGGTGCTCGGCCCGACCTGGAAGGCTTGGTCACAGAGATGGCGGTGCTTCAGATACCGGGCGCCGAGCCCGCTCTCGAGTCGTTACTCGGGCCTGACAGCGAGAAGGCGGTGGCCGGGGCAAATGCGGGCTTGATCGAGGCGGTCCGACCGGCATACGAGGTGTTGCGGGACCATCTGGCATCCGCAATGGCAGCCGAGGTGACGACGACGCCCGACGTCGACGATGCCCGGATCGCATTGTCCGAGGCCGCTGCGCTCTCGGCTTTCGCCAATGCATGACTCGATCGCCGACTTACTTCCCGACCTCGACCAGGCGCTCGCAGACTGCGCCGGGGTGGTCGATGTCGGCGATCTGGAGCCGATAGCAGGCATCCGGGGCCGGCTCGAGGCCCGTCTCCGGCGCCCGGAGGACGTGCTCATCGCCGGCCTCGCCGGCGGGACCGGATCGGGCAAGTCGAGTCTGTTCAACGCGATCGCCGGCGACGAGTTGGCCGCGGCAGGTGGGATCCGCCCTACAACTTCCAAACCCCTCGCCCTGATCCCGATGAGCAGGGATCAGGCGCTGGCCGGGTACCTTGCCGACGCAGGCATCGAGGACCGCATCGTCGGCCCAGGGCCCGAATGGCTGTGCCTCATCGACCTACCGGACACCGACAGCATCGAGGTCGAGCACCGGCTGACCGTCGACGGGCTCCTTCCCAGGATCGACGTCGTGGTCTGGGTCGTCGACCCGGAGAAGTACCGGGATGCGTCTTTGCACCGAGGGCTGGTCGGCCTCCTCGCCAACTATCAGTCCCAGTTCGTCTTCGCACTCAACCAGGTAGACCGCCTGTCGCCCGACGATGCCGAAGCAGTGTCGGCGGATCTCGGGCTCGCACTGGATGAGGACGGCCTCGATGAGTGGACGATCATCCCCGTGGCGGCGCGACCGGCGGCCGGCCCGCCCTGGAACGTCGAGGCGTTGGTGGCCCACCTTCGCGCCATGCTCGACTCGGGGGCAGCCCACACCAAGTTGATCAGCGATCTCGAGAACGCGGTCTCTCTCCTCTCAACGGCCATTGGGCCTGGTGGCGGGGTCGATTTCGAGGCGAGGTGGGCTCGGCTGATCGAGGGCCTCGACAGGGTGCCCGAGGGCCGTGGTCCGGCGGTCGCGGCGTTCCTCGACGATCTGGCCGACGAAGTCACCGGGCCGACGTCGGCCCGGCTCAGAGAGTTGGCCAACATCGCGTCGTCCAAAGTCCTCGACGATCCTCCTCCCGAGCCCGGCAAGCGCCGGCGCCGGCTCTGGCTCCGAGCGACGCCAGAGCCCACCACGGAACCCAAAGGGTCGTCGGTCGCTGACTCCCTCGAGAGCGAGTTCGGTTCCCCGGTGCGGGAGGTCCTTGCCCGTCGGGCGCGGGCTCAGGCGACGATCACGAAACTCGCACTGGAGGTTCAGTCGCTGGCCCAGCGCGGCGCGTAACTACCCTCCGCCTCCATGGAGTCCTGGGGGCCGTGGATCGGCACCGCGGTCGTGGTGGTGGCGAGTCTCATCACCTACTTCGTGGTGAAGGTGATCGGCGGCCGCTTCGTCGACAGGGTCGGCCAGAAGGGGCCGGAGTCGGCTGCCCGCGCTGCGACCCTTTGGCTCATGATCAGGCGAGTCGTGCTCGCTTTGCTCATCGTGTTCGTGGTCCTCATGGTGTTCACGATTTGGGGTTGGAGCGTGGCACCGTTCATCGCCATCGGGACCGTGATTGCAGCCGCGGTCGGTTTCGGGGCCCAGCACATCGTGAGAGACGTTCTCTCCGGCTTTTTCATCCTCGCCGAGGACCAGTACCAGATCGGAGACTCGGTCAGCCTCGCCGGCGCCAACGGGATCGTCGAGGACATCCAGTTCCGGGTGACCGTGCTCCGGGACGACGAGGGCAACGTCCACTACGTGCCGAACGGGCAGATCGGGGTCGCCTCCAACTTCACCAGGCTCTATGCCCGACCCGTTGTCGACATCCGCATCCCCTACGGCCAGGACGTCGATCGCGCCATGGAGGTGATGGCCGACGAACTGGGCAAGCTGGGATCGGACCCGGTGATCGGGTCCATGGTGCGGGGCCCGGCGGAGGTCCTGGGTGTCCAGGAGTTGACGGACGCCGCCGTGGTGATCAGAGGCCGGATCATGACCGATCCCGACCAGCGTTGGGTGGTGAAGAGCGAGGCCCTGCGCAGGTTGAACAATCGCTTCGAGGCCGAGGGGATCGCGCTGAACAACCCTTAGTCGGTGTCGGGTGGTGGGACGACCACGGTGAGCGCGGAGGGCGACCAGGTGATGGTCCCGCCGTCGACCATCCCCAGGGCTTCTCCATCGGCCTGGGCCTCGACCGGCGGGTCGGCTTCCAATTCCAGGTGCTCCAGGTTCTTCCACACCTCGATACCAGGAAGCGAGCCGAGGTCGCGCCCGGTCAGAACGGAGGTCGCAATGCGGGGAATGCTGCGGCGTCTCAGCCGGCCCATGACGAAAGCACTCATCGGCTCGGGCGCACCGGGGGCAAACCGAAGCGGGATCTTTCCGAAGTAGGTGTATATGTCGCGGAACTGGACGAGGGCCGCAGTGGCCAGGGCCTCCCGATCGCCGGAGCGAACGCGCACGTGGGGCCGGCGGCGGGGGTAGTCCTGCAGGGCGGTGCCCAAGGCCGAACTGGCGTAATGGATGGACCCAAACCGGTACTTGCGATAGGGCTCCTTTTCTGCCCGTTGCACCACCGCCGCGTCGAGCCCTACTCCGCACGCGAACACCGCATGATGGACGGTCTCGGTGGAGCCGCGCACCAGGGTCATAGTGGCCACCCCGACACTCCGGGTGTGAGGGATGCCCAGGAAGAGTCGGGCCGCCTTGGTCGGCTTCGACGGGATGTGGAGCAGGCGTGCGAAGACATTGGTGGTCCCGACCGGGACCACACCGAGGGCAACCCCGGTGCCAACCAAGCCCTGTGTCACGTGATGGACCATCCCGTCACCCCCCATGGCGACCACGACGTCGACGCCGTCTTCGGCCGATTCGCGGGCCCGTTCCTCGGCTTCTGTGGGGGAGCCGGGCCAGATCGAGGCCACATCTGAGCCGCGGCTCAGCATCGCCATGATGTCACGGTGCGAGCCACCGGTGAACTGGGAGGCTGCCGGGTTGGCAATTACCACTATCCGGTGCATCGGCGGCCGAGAGTACCCCGGTTAGCCTCCTCTACCCGTGAGCGACACCGAATCCCGCTTCTCCCTCGTCGCCGGGGAGGGTGACGGCGCCATGCTCGGCCTGGTCGCCGGTGACACCGCCGGTGGCGCCTGGGAGCTCGGCTACTCGGCCCTGACCGAGCAGGCCACGGTCATCGCCTACCAGCTGATCGAGCCTTCCGAGTTCGACATCACCCAGGTGGAGCACGCCATCCGGGAGCTCGATGGCTCCGATGTCGAGGAGCCGGTCTACAGGGCCGAGTCAACACACTTCCGCTCGTGGTTGGCCCGAGGAGGCACAGGCTCGACCGCCCTCGACGGCGAACCATCACTGGACGGTGGATCAAGGGCAGTCCCCGTCGGCGTTGCACTGCGCCGTGAACCGGATGCGCTGCGTCAGGCGGTAGTGGAGCTGGGAACGCTCTTCCACGCCGATCCGGCATCGGTGGCCACCGGGGTCGTGACGGCGAGTGCAGTGGCAGCCTCTTGCTTCGGCCAGTCCGGCAAGGACCTGATCGCCGGGGTCGTCGAGTCGATGGAGGGAAACGGGGGCGCGTCTGCGGTGCCTGTCGAAGGTTGGGAGGAGGCATGGGACCGCCTCATCGAGGAGCTGAACGGCTTGTTGGACCTGGTTGCCCCGGTGGATGGCGACGCAGCCCTCGCTGCGGTGGGCGCCAGTCAGAATCCCGAGCCTTGGGACTTGATGAAGGCCGGGCTCCTGCTGGCGGCTCCCCTCGTCGACCGGCCCCATGTCCCCGTCGAGCATGCCGCCCGGATCGGGGGCAGCCCGCTCGGGGCCATCGTGGGAGGGATCATCGGGGCTCGGGTCGGCATCAGGGCCTGGCCATGGGCCTTCGCCAACGACACCTGGTTCGCCGAGATCGGAAGGCGATTGGTCAGAGGGCCGAGGGAGGTGCGTGACCTCCCGATCCCCTATGCCGTGGAGCAGCACCTCATATCGGGGGAGCGGGACTTTCACTGAGCACCGGGAGGTCTTCGGGAGGCCACTGCCGTTCCGCGTCGTCGACCGATCTCAGCACCCACAAGCCGACTCCGATGAACAGGATCAGCGCCGACATCGCCGCCCGTCGCCCCCACCCCAGGCCGTCGACGATGAGCGCCCACATCAGTGGGCCGAGGATGGTGGCAAACCGGCCGACCGTGGCATACAGGCCGAAGAACTGACCGAGGTGGCGCGGCGGGGAGATCCGGGTCATCACCACGCGGTCCGCCGTCCAGGTCGCACCGAGGGCTAGCCCGCCCAGGGCACCGATCGCCCAGGCCAAAGTCGTGCTGCCGGTGATCGCGGCCAGCACCCCGGACGCGATGGCGACCATCCACAGGACCAGGACGCCGCGCAGGACGCGCAGCGGGCCGACGGGTTGCACGAGCCGTCCCACGATCAATGCACCCGCGATGGCGGCGACGATCGCCAGGGCGAGCAGCCCCGTGACCAAGCCGCTCTCGAACTCCAACTCCTCGAGGACGAAGATCGTCAGGAACCCGCCGATCAGCGTGTTTATGGCGTCGGTGTAGAGAAACCTCCCGAGCAGGAAACGCACCATGCCCGGGTAGCGGGAGGCGGCCCGCCAGGATGCGGCCATCTTCGCGGCCACATCTTTGAAGCGGGGCAGGGGAGCGTCGTCGATCGCGCCGCGCTCTTCGATGAACATGAACGCCGGGAGGGCGAACACGAGGAAGCCCAGGGCGAGGACGACAAAGGTCGCCGAGTACGACCAGTCGAGGACCTCCAACGTCACCAGGCCGATGCCGAGGCCGACGAAAGAGCCGATGTACCCGATTGCGACGCCTAGGCCCGAGATTCGCCCTCGGTTCTCGGGAGTGCTGACATCGACGAGGAGGGCGTCATAGGCGACCGAGCCGATGTTGAAAGCCACCAGGGCGACCCCGAGCAGGACCAGGGTCCAATCCACGGAGAAAGCCGCGAGGAAGGCGGTGGCCGCGACGGCGACCACGGTCGTCACGCGAAGTGTGGGCAGCCGCTTTCCCCGGGCGTCACTTCGCGCTCCTGCCCAAGGGGCCAGGAAGATCACTGCTATCCCGGCCGCCCCCTCGACCACGGCGAGGGCGCTGTCGGGCTGGCCCATCGCAAGGAGCCATTGCGGGAAATAGCGCCCGACCACTCCGAGGGCGAAGATCGTGTTCGCCAGGTCGTAGACCACCCATGACCACATGGACAGCCGATTGGCACCGATCCGTGCCCGGCTCATCTCAGAAGGTGACGGCTACCGATATCAGTTCCTCCCGCCCCAGGAGCCCGGCGGCGGCTTGAAGCGCCCGCGAGGCCTCGGAGAGGGGGAACTGGTGCGAAACGAGGTCATCGATTCGGGGGTCGATCTCGACCTGGCGGGTTGCCCATTGATAGCCAACGCTGCTGGCGCCCATCGCCCCCTTGATCGTCAGCTGCTTGGCGACGAGCACATCGCTGAGGAAATGAAATGCCCGGTTCCCCTTGGTCGACGCCAGGATGACCCGCCCGCCGCTCCGGACCAGGTCGAGTGCGGTGAATACGGCTTCGGGGTCATCGGAGGTGACGTCGACGACGATGTCGGGGCGGCGGCCGGCACCCTCGGCAATGGCACCGCCCACATCGTCCTGCTCGCTGTCGATGACCATGTCGGCACCGAGGCGCTTGGCGAGCTCGAGGCGGTCCCGGTCGTGGCTGAGACCGGTCACCCCCACCCAGCCCGCCCCTGCGGCCTTGGCCGCGATCAGGCAGGCGAGCCCACGCGGCCCGGGGCCGAGGATGAGCACGCTCTCCCCGGTCTGGAGGGCGGGGAGCTCCACCGCCCAGGTATGGCCGGCAGCCAGGGGGTGGACGAAGGTGGAGACTTCGGCAGGGACGTCGTCGGTCAACTGGTGGAGCCGGGCGTCGGGATCGATGAAGAGGAACTCGGCGAGCCCTCCCCAGAGCCCGGGGGGCTCGATCGAGGGGATGAACCCGTAGGAGTTCGATGGTCGCCGCCGGACACAGGTGGCCAGGCTCTGCTTGCACCGGTGGCATTCCCCGCATCTGATCCGTGGCTCGAGTGCGACCCGGGTCCCGACAGGGAAGGGGATGGTGGGCCCTTCGGTGGCGATCCTCCCCACGACCTCATGGCCTGGCACCAGCGGGTAGACGACGTCGCGGGCGTCGCCCTTCCACACCTGAACGTCACTTCCCGAGATGCCGGTGGCTTCGACAGCGAGCCAGCCGCCACGGTCCACAGGGTTGGTGGGAAGCTCCGTCATCGAGAAGTGACGGGGCTCCACGAGCATCATCGCCCGAGCTCTAGTCCCTGCCTCCATTCGCTGGCGAGTGTAAACCCGGTTCCAGGACCGTCTGTCAGCCGGCGAGAAGGGCCGCGATCCGGTCCATGCCGGCCTCTATCTGCTCCTCACCTGTCGCGTAGGAGAGGCGGAGGAAGCCAGGGGCGCCGAAGGACTCGCCGGGCACCAGGGCCACTGCTGCTTCCTCGAGGATGCTCTCGGCGAGCTGGTCGGTGGTCTCCCAACGTTCACCGAGATGGGCCGAGAAGTCGGGGAAGACGTAGAAAGCGCCTTCGGGCTCGACACATTGAACGCCGGGGATCGAAATCACCATCGAGTGCATGAGCTTGCGGCGGGCATCGAAGGCGCGCCGCATCTCCTCCACGGTCTCCTGAGGCCCGGTGAGGGCTGCGATCGCTGCCACCTGCGCCACGTTCGCGACGTTCCCGGTGGCGTGCGACTGGTGGGCGTTGGCCGCCTCGATGACATCCCGAGGGCCCACCATCCAACCCACTCGCCAACCGGTCATGGAATACGACTTGGCCACTCCATTGATCAGCACCCAGTTCTCAAACCGCGGCGTGACTGCGGCGATCGAGGGTGCGACATCGGTGAAGTAGGTGAGGCGCTGATAGATCTCGTCCGCCATCACCCAGACGCCATGGGTAGCCGCCCATTCCCCGATCGCTTTCGCCTCCTCGGCGGTATAGACCGCACCTGTCGGGTTGGACGGGGAGACGAACACCAGGAGCTTGGTGCGATCGGTCCTCGCCGCTTCCAGGGCTTCAACCGTGACCTTGAACCCATCCTCGCTTCGGGTGGGCACCGACACCGTCACCCCGCCCGCCATGTCGATCCCGGCCGGGTAGGTGACCCAGTGTGGGGAGGGGAGCAACACCTCGTCGCCCGGGTCGAGAAGTGCGGCAAACCCCTGGAATACCGCTTGCTTCGCTCCGTTCGTGACCATCACCTCTGACGAGTCGACCTGGACCCCAGAGAACCTCGCGATGTCGTCGGCGATCGCGCTACGGAGCTCGGGAATCCCGGCCGCAGCCGTGTACTTGTGATTCACCGGGTCGTGACAGGCGCGCGCTGCAGCGGCGACAACGTGCTCCGGCGTGGGAAAGTCGGGCTCTCCTGCACCGAATGAGATGACGTCGACACCGGCAGCCCGCATCTCCCGGGCCCGGCTGGCGATGCCCAGAGTGGCCGACGGCGGCAGATTGGCGAGACGAGTCGAAACCCTGCTCATGTTGGGCGCAGACTAAGCACCTCCAGGCGGCTTCCCGCAAACTCCGCAGGCGGTCGTCAGGGCGGGGTGTTATCCGCCGGTGAGGTCGTCTTTTGCCTCGTCAACAGCGGCCGATGCGGAATCTGATGCGTTGGTCGACCGCATCCCCGGCGCTATCGGTCACGTCGGACACTTTGTCCTCCACCGCCTGATAGGCGTCCGACGTGGTCTCCTTCACTTCTTGCGCAGCATCTCCGGCCATGTCCGACGCCTTGTCAGCCGTGTCTGAGGCTTTGTCGCCCATGTCCGAGGCCGAGTCAGAGATCTTGTCGCCGGTATCGCTGGCGAAGTCCTTGGCGCTGTCTGCCGTGTCCGAGGCCGCATCCGATGCCGACCCGAACCAACCTTTGATGGTGTCCATCAACCCCATGAGTGATTCCTTTTGTCGGGGCTGCGAACCCTACTCATGGGAGCCAGGCGCGACTGTTGCTCAGCTGACGAACACCGGGTCCCCGGGCCCTCCGGTCGCCAGCCAGACCTCGACGTCGTTGTCGCCCGGGTGGAGCAGGTCGGGGTGGATGAGCGCCTGATACCGGGCGGAGTTGCCTTCCGGTTCGAAGCTCCTGGTCACGGCGCGTATCACGCCGTCGACCGAGACAACGACGATCTCCTCGCCTGTTGTCGGTTCCGGGAGATTGACCCGCCCCGAAATAAACACCGGAAGCTGGTCGGCGTCCTCTTCGAGGGCGTTGAGTGTGCCCCGCTGGTTGACCGTCAGCATCACGCCCTCCGCCTCGCTGGTGATGGTGTCGCCGAGCGAGGCCCCCAGCCACGGGTACCAGCCGTCGGGGGCCAGCGCCCATGGGTTGCCGGACGGGAACATTGTCTCCTTCTCCTCTGCCGCCGCGAGCTTTTCGCTCCCGTCGACCCCAAAGCTCACAGGGCCGTCCTTGCCCAACATCATCGACTCTGTCCGCTCGTTGCGTTCGCCGTCAAGAAGCGAAAGCCCGTCGAGGTTCCATGGGACGTCGATCCCGGCTACCTCGGCGACGGTGGGGAGGACATCGACCGTCTCGGCGCGGGTGTCGTCGATGGTGCCCGGCGTGACCCCGGGCTGGCCCGCGGGGTACTTCACGAAGAGGGGGACCGCAGCAACCGTGCCCACCGTGTCGGGGGAGATCTTCCTCTGGTGCTCGATTCCGGGCCGGATGGTGATCCCGTGATCGGCCACCACGACGATCAACGCCTCGTCGTAGACCCCTTCTTCTCGGAGCCGGTCCATGACCCTTCCGAGCACCGTGTCGGCGTACTGGGTCTGGAGGATGTGTCGCTGATATCCCTGGGCCACCAACCAGCGATCCGTCTTCCATCCCGCTCCTTCGCTCCCCGGCGAGCCACTCGAGCCGGTGCGGTGCCCGTCGGCGGTCAGCTCCCAGGGGTGGTGCGGGAAGAGGAAGTGCCCGAATCGCAAAGCGGGCTCGTCCCCGAACTCGAAGGTGTCGAGCAGGCGATCGACTTCCTGGCGACGGTCGTCGTCGACGTTGGCAAGGAAGCGGTCGATGATGTCGAACTCCGAGCGCTCGCCGGTCGTGAAGTTCCCCCAGGTCTGGTCGATGGCGGGAAGGTCGTCGGACATGGCGCGGGGGAGTGTGAGGTGGCCGTAGACCACCGAGAGGTCCGCGGCCAGGGCACTCCACCTGTCTGCAACCGGGTCGATCCGGCGCGAGGAGTTGGAGCACGCGAAGTCGGGGCAGAGATTGGTGACCGTCTCCACCGCCTCGATGTCGTATGCGTCCGAGAGCAACGTGAACATGTTGAGCGGGTGATCGGATGAGATGGGGATGCTGCCCAACTCGGCGCCCACCCCGGACAGAATCGTGGGCAGCGCTTCCTCGGTCTGTTGCCGGACCCCGACCGCGTTTCGGTACCAGACCCCGTCGTCGGCCATCGAAGCGAAATTGGGGAACAGCTCGGTGAGCAGGTCCCCTTCCGCGTCGATCATGGTGGCGAGAGGGAACTCGTCGAAGACCAGGACGATGATCGGTATCGGGTTGCTGACCTCGTCCACCTGCGGAAGGTCACCCGAGCTGGCAAACGCGACGTCGCTCGCAGGAGTCATCGTCAGGAACCAGAAGGAAAAGGCGACCAGCGCCAGGGAGGCGTAGTTGACCGCCGTCTGGACGAGGGCGTACCTGGTGAACAGGACGGCGAAGGCGACACCGGCGCCGAGCGCCAAGGCGGTGAACAGCACCGTTCCGGTGTCGCTGCCGACGAGAGCGATCAGTATCGAGGCCGTTAGGAGGGCGAAGAGGGCGCCGATGACAATGGCGTGGGCGAGGCCCGCGGTGCGGGGGCCCACCCAGCGCAGGGCGAGCACCGGGATCGCAAGGAATGCGGGGAGGACGATCAGCGCGATTGGGAACACGACGACGTCCAGGGAGGTGAGGCCCCGGGCGATGAAGAACTCGGGATTCTTACCGAGGAGGTCGAGCAGGGGCTGTGCGAGGGCGAAGGCGCCGACCGTGGCCAGTGAGAGTGGAACCGTCCACCACGGCGTGGACCCGAGCCGCTCCAGGCTCATTTGGGGTCGAGATCGAACAACACCCTCGTGCCCGATTCGAGCTGGAGCTCAGAGCGGATCACGAAATGCTCGCCCATGAGTTCCCGGAAGTCGTCCTCTTCGATACCCGTGTGCAGTTCCTCGGGCAGCTTGTTTCCGACGAGGCGAGCCACCATCTCGTCGGCGGGGGACACGAACTCGAGGGCCACCGAACAATTGAGCCCGCGCAGCCACTCGAGGACTTTTTGCGGCGGGATGCTCGACCCGTAGATCAGGTGGTGGATCACCCCGTAAGCGATCACAATGTCGGGCCGGGCCCTCTCGATCACGCTCGGGCGCTCCTCCCCGGCCCATCCCATTGCCGGCGATGGGTTGCCCAGGTCGGTGAGGACGATGGAGAGGCTGCTTCCAACACTGCGCCGGTAGAGATCGTCGAGCACTGCCTCGTCGCTGTCCAGGGCGACGACGACCGCACCGTGGTCCGCGGCGATCTTGGAGAAGTGCCCGTCGTTGGCGCCCAGGTCTAGGACCCGCCGCGGCGAGACCCTCTTGAGCGCGGTGGCGAGAAACTCGCTCTTGGTGTCACGGTCCCGGCCGACATGGGCGCAGGCGTGGTAGTCCGACCAGCCCTCGGTGTCCGGCTCCCAGTCCAGCGACTCCACGAGACGTCGCAGCTTCTTGATGTTGGCCAGGATCAGGTCGGAGTTGAAACCTGCCTGCTTCAGGTCCTGGCGGACCGCCCGTCCCGACATCTGTTCTTCCATCCGTGCCTGGAGGACCACGTGAAGCAGCCCACCGGTGGTGTACCTCTTGCGGAACGGAAGGAGGTTGGCCATCTCACGAGGCGTGGGCCCCTCCATGTTTCCCCTCAACCACGGCTGAAACGGGACGTCACGCCAAGCACGCAGCATCAGTGGGAACAGGAATTGGCGCGTGAACTGTCGGTATCCGATCCATGGCTCTCCCGGCTGGTAGGCCTCGAAGGAGCCGATGTCGATGAACACCGGCTTGCCGTCATGGAACTGGACATTGAACGGCGTGCTGTCCTTGATGGTTATGCCGGCGCCCAGCGCGGCTTCGAGGAGGTCGAGTTGGAGGAGAGCGGCGTCCTTGAGCATCGCGAAAGTCCACTCGTACGGGTAGGAGATGAATGGGAGCCGGGGGTGGCGCAGCGCCCCCGCGCTGCCGGGTGGCGGGTCAGCGACCTCGACCGCGTCGATCAGGCGGCCGTCTGCCACCGCAGAGGTGAAGAATTTGGTGGCGGACAGGGCGCGCCAAGCCTTCAGGCCGCGCTCGTCGAGCAATCGGAGCACGTCGTCCCCGTCGAGGACGACTCGAGATGCCGGGTCGCGAAAAGACCCGGGGTCGGGCGAGGTCATCTTTGATCAGGAATCTGCGGGCAGGACCTGGTCCTCGATGGCATCGTTGCTCTCTGCCTCGATCGGGGTGCCGGCACCGTTGCGAGCAAGCCGCATCCGCATCGCCTTGAACGCGACGCCAATGCCGGCCGCTCCCGCGATCACGGCTTGCAGAATGAGGCTGCCCGATCCTGCGTCCAAATATCCGAAAATCATTTGTTTGGCTCCTAGCGAGTTGGCGCCGGTTTAGCCGGGCCTGAGACATTGTCGTATATGTCGGCAGTCAAGCAAACACTTGTGATGGGTTTTTGGACTTATTCCTGTAACCGAGCGGTCAGGTCGACTCCCGGTACCGCTTCAATTCCTGCTGCTCGGCTCGCCGCCGCTTTCGCCGACGGCGATAGGCGACACCGACCAGCCAGGTCAGAAGCACCGTCACCGCCGCTGTGATCAGGATCACCAGAGCGAGCGGGTACTCGCCGTCCATCCAGAGGAACGTCACCGGTACCGGATCGGTGTTCTGCACCGCGAACACCACGGTGATCGCGATCCCGACCAGCGCGATCAATGCACCCCAGGGAAGCCCCGATCCGGGCTCGGCGCCAGGCTCGGGCTTGGTGGGCTCGCTCTCCTCGATCGGAGGCTCGCCGAACGGGTCGTCGCTCATCGCGCCAGCCTAAGACGCCGTCACCGTGGCGCGTAGCGAGTCCCGGTTGTGACGGGCCTGGTCGATGTCGACTGTGGCGAACAAAGCCCCGCCGACGATGAAGAACAGGGCGATGGAGAGGATGGCCCACCGCGCCGAACCGGTTGTCTGTCGCACGAAGGCGAAAATCCAGGGCCCCCAGATGGCGCTGAACTTGGAGAAGACCGAGAAGAAGCCATAGAACTCGGCCGACTGCTCCTCGGGGATCATCGAGCCATAGAGGCTCCGGGAAAGGGCTTGGGTCCCGCCGAGCACGAATCCAATCAGCACGGCCAAGGCGAGGAATGGGGCGGCCACCCCGACCGGGAGGAAGAAAGCGGCCACGGTCACAGCGGCCCAGATCACGATGCTGGTCAGCAGTGCCTTCCTGGTGCCGACCCGCGTCGAGTAGCGGCCGAAGGCCATGGCGCCGAAGTAGGCGATGAACTGGACCAGGAGCACCGCCACGATCACGATGGTGATCCCGAGCTCGAGGGTCTCGGTGGCGTAGATGGATGCCATCGCGATGGTGGTCTGGACTCCATCGTTGAACAGGATGAATGCGATCACGAACACCAACAGGGGGCGGTTTCGGAAGACCCGACCTGAGGACCTGATGGTCCGGGTGAACCCGATCCTGGCGTATTCCGCCCAACCCGGCTTCGGCTCGCCAGGGAGCACGGAGGAGTGGCCGGTCTCCGGAATCCCACGAAAAGCCATTACCGCGAATCCCAGCCACCAGACACCTACAGAACCCAAGGCAATCCGGGTCGCCAACTCGGGGTCGATCGGGATCGCACCGGCCTCGGCGCCCTGGATCAGCGCCAGCGAGAGCAGTAGATGCACGCCGCCACCGATGTACCCCCAGGCATAGCCACGGGAGCTGACCATGTCGATGGTGTCATCGGTAGTCAGGTCGGGGAGGAAGGCGTCATAGAACACGTTGGCCCCCACGAACCCGAGGTGGGCGAGGAGGAACAGGGTCAGGGTGAGGGTGACGTCCCCGGTCGTGGAGAAGAAGAGGAGTGCGGCCAGCACCGCCCCCCAGGTCGCGAAGACCGTGAGGAAGCGCTTCTTCGAGCCGGAGTAATCCGCGATCGCTCCCAGGATGGGAGTGGCCAGGAACATGATCAGCGGTCCGACTCCGACTGCGATCGCCCACAGGTCCTGACCGGTCCAGGTCCTGCCCAGGAGGTCCACGCCACCGTCGGGGACCACTACCGATGCGAAGTAGGCGGGGAGAACGGCAGCCAGGATCGTCGTGGCGTATGCCGAGTTCGCCCAGTCGTAGGTGACCCAACCCTTTATCGACGCCGGGTCGTTCTTGACGCCACTGCTCACGGTTGCCGGAAGCTAGACATAACCTGGCTCGGATGCGGCGTGCTCTGCTCCTCACCGTCATCGCCCTGGTCGCCTGCACCGCCGATGGTGTTTCCTCCACCACCTCGAGCCTTCCCCGGCGACGACGAGCTCGGTCGAAGTGACCACCACCACTCAGGTGGTCGACCTCGGCGGCACGCCCCCCACCACCGCCGCGCCAACCACCACGACGACCCTCGGCCTCGAAGAGACGGTCCTCGCCTATGCCCTGGTCGCGGAGATGGACTTCCCGGTGCAGATGACGGCCCGCGCCGGCGAGGAGCTCTCCTATGTGATCACCAAGGACGGGCGGGTGTGGGCCTATGACGGTTCGGCGATCGCGGAGGATCCTGTCCTCGACATCTCGGATCAGGTCTACGAACCGAGGGGAGCAGGGCTTGCTCTCGATCACCCTGCATCCCTCCGACCCGAGGCTCTATCTCCACTACTCGGACAACAATGGCGACACCACCGTCTCCGAGTTCATTCTCACCTCGCCGACCGTGGCCGATCCCGAGAGCGAGCGCGTCCTGCTCGGCGTCGACCAGCCGGCGGCCAATCACAACGGGGGGATGATCCAGTTCACGCCCGAGGGCACGCTCCTCGTCGGTCTTGGCGACGGAGGTGGGGCCGACGACCGATACGGGAACGGGCAGAACCCGGACACGCTTCTTGGCGGCCTGGTGGAGATCAGGGTCGACGGCGACCCGAGCCCGGCGAAGTACGCCATGGGCCTGCGCAACCCATGGCGGTTCTGGATCGACGAGGGGCTGATCGTCATCGCCGACGTCGGTCAGGATGAGTTCGAAGAGATAAACGTGCAGACGCTGGCACCTGGCCACAATTACGGCTGGCCGATCACCGAAGGGCTGCATTGCTTCCAAGTGGCTGCAGGCAGTTGTGACACCGAAGGCCTGGTGGTCCCGGTGCTCGAGGTGGAGCACGGTGACGACGGGACCTGCTCCATCACGGGTGGCATCGTCTATCGGGGCCCGGCAATGCCACAGCTCCACGGTCATTACTTCTACTCCGACTACTGCGGCGGGTGGCTTCGCTCGTTTCTCATTGGCGACGGCGTCAGTGGGCAAACCGATTGGACGGAGCAGGTGGGGGTCCCCGGGCGGGTGACCGGCTTCGGGCTCGACGGCCAGGGCGAGATGTACGTGACCACCGAGGGTGCCTTGCTCCAGGTGACGCCGGCCGGGTGACCTGTCGGGGATAGGCTCAGACGATGGCCACTCTGTTCACGAGGATCATCCGGGGTGAGATCCCGGGCACCTTCGTCTGGGAGGACGATCGGGCCGTCGGGTTCATGTCCATCAACCCGCTTCGGCCCGGCCACACTCTGGTGGTCCCACGGGAGGAAGTCGATCACTGGCTGGACTGCCCGCCCGACCTCGGCGCCCACTTGCTCGAGGTGGCCCGGATCATCGGCGGTGCACAGATGAAGGCGTTTCGGCCGGAGCGGGTGGGCCTGGTGATCGCCGGCCTCGAGGTGCCCCATCTCCATCTCCATGTGGTGCCGATCGACAGCACGCGGGACCTCGACTTCTCCCGAGCCGCGGCCTCGATCAGCCAACCGGAGGCCCTCGAAGAGTCGGCGGCCTCGATCCGCTATGTCCTCAAGGCCATGGGCCGCGACGAGGTGTCTGCGGGGGCGGTCGCCTAGGTGGAAGTCGTCTTTGGGGGTATCAGCTCCCTGCTCTATGGCGTCGCCGACTTCCTCGGCGGGGAAGGGGCGAAGCGGGTGTCAGCCGCTTCTGTCGTCCTTTGGGCCGGTCTGGTCAGCTTTCCGATCCTCGCCGTCGTCGCTCTCATCGTCGGTGGCGATGCCGCGGCTGCCGATTATTGGTTGGGAATGCTGGCCGGGATCTCCGGAGCGCTCGGGCTCGTTGCGCTGTTTGCCGGGTTGAGTAGGGGCCAGGCGGCGGCGGTGGCGCCGGTGTCGGCGGCTCTCGGGGCAACCATCCCGGTCGTCGCCGCGGTCATCGGAGGGGAGCGGCCGTCGGCGATCGCGTGGATCGGCGTTCTCCTGGCACTGCCTGCCGTCCTGCTTTGCGCCTGGGTGGCCGATCCGGGGGAGGTGCCGGGTGGCGGGTTCTGGTACGGCGCCGTGGCCGGTCTCGGGTTTGGAGGTTTCACCACGATCTTCCGGCTCACGTCGGAGGAGTCGAACCTGCTGCCATTGATCGCATCGCGCGGGGCCACGATTTTGGTGGTGCTGGGAATCGCTGCCGTCGGGTATTGGAAGGTGACCGGGCCCCGGCAAGTCCCGTTCCGGTATGTGGCGGCGAGCGGGCTCTTCGACGTCACCGCCAACGTCTCGTTGTTGTTCGCGGTCCGCGCCGGATCTCTTGCTCTGGCGGCGGTCGCCTCGGAGTTCTATCCGGCAGTCACCGTCCTGCTCGCCCGGGTGGTCAACTCGGAGCACATCCTGCCCCGTCAGGCACTGGGGATGGTCCTGGCATTGCTGGCGATGACCGCGATCGCACTCGGCTAGGTCAGCCCCGCACCACCAGCCAGGTCCCGAAGATCACCATCGCGATCCCCAGGAGCCGGGGGCCGTCCAGCGGCCTGGCCTCGCCGAACCACCCGAAATGCTCGATCAGGGCGCCCAGGACCAGGGTGGCCCCTGTGAAAAGGGTCAGGCCCGCGCCGAGGCCGAGCCGGGAGACGCTCACGCCGAGCGAGGCGACCACCACGAGACCCATCAGCCCTGCGGTGAACGCCCACCAGGGGAGGGCGCGGAGCTCGGAGAGCTTTCCGCCTTGAAGCGCGAGCATCAGGATCGTGATGGCGAGCCCGCCGCCCCCATAGGTGACGAAGGTGGAAGCGAGCGTCCCCACCCGCTGTTCCATGACCCCGAGGAACTGGGACTGGAGGGCGCCGGCGAGGCCGCCCAGGACTGCGATGATCACAACGACTGCGAGGCTCATGTCGCCCAATGCTGGTCGGAAGCCGCCTCGAACTCGCGGATCGTCTCCTCCAGATGCGATATGGCGGCGGCATATCCCCGGGGCACCCATTCCGTCGTGTAGGCGATCACACGGTGCAGCCAGAGCCGGAACGCAAGCGACTCCCAGCGCCGGATCGCCCGGTTGAGACCTGAGCAACAGGAACCCCAATGCTCGACGCCAGGCGGGCTCGTCCATAAGGCCCGGCTCGGGACGGACAGGGTCGGCGAGACGCTCGATAAACCCTGGGTCGGGCATCTCCGTGATCAGTTCGCGCTCGCCCTTCACGAAGGGGGATGAGAGCAAGGCGGTCGTCTCCTCCAGGTCATAGGCGACCGTGGTGAGCAGGTCGGGCGGAACGGGGGCCGGTGGGTCGCTGCCATGCCGGGCGTTGGGCCCCGGGCCGGGAAGGCCCCGCAGAGAGGCCGCAGCGCCGAGGCACTCGACGAGCATCGGGCGCAGCTCCTCCAGCGACCCGTACAGGCTGTGCCGCTTTCCGTCGGCGACGTGGTGCTCGTAGATGCCGAGCCCCAACACCGAGGTCGCATAAGTGATCACGGTGTCGATTCCCCAATCTGACCGGGCACGGACCAGGTCCGATCCGGCGAGGTGTTGCAACGCAGGCCCGGTGAGCAGAAGCTCGCCCCCCAACGGCTGATCGAGTCGGGGCAGGAACGATCCGGGGAAGAGGAGCGCCAGGCTGGGCCTGGTGACCATCCAGGTGATCATGGCATCGGTCGACGCCCTCGGGAAGCGGTGGCGGACCACGCCATATCCCCGGTCGGCTGCACCCTCGGCGCCGTCGATCCATGAGTGGTCGAAGTTGGTGATGTCGGCGTCGAAGAAGTGGGCACGTTCCCTGCCCTCGCCGGCCGCGATCTCGATAGCGGTGTTCATCGCGTCGCCCTTGCCGGGGTGAAACACCCCGATCCGCCGCTGGGGGATGACGCGTTACCGGCTTGCCCGACCGGGAAGCGAGTGCTTCGGCCCCCGCGGTGACTGCGATCGCATCCCGGCTGTCCGGGGCCGCGATGGCCCACACCTCCTCGACGCGGCGATGGGCGGCCGCGGTCGCAAGGTTGGCGGACACCACAGCCGGGTCCTCATCCTTGAACGGGAACACCACGAGGCTCACCGCCGTCACCCTACGAGGCGGGTTCCTGTCCCAGGCGAGGTCTACTCTCGGCTGAGATGGAAGAAATGGTCGGCCGGGTGATCGGGACCGTTGATGCCACCCCGCTCGAGTTTTGGGTGGGGGTGGCCGACGGGGAGTACCTGGAGCTCGACGACGTCGTCGCCCTGGAGCGGGTGTTGCCTTCCGGCGAGTTGGTCAAGATTTTCGGCACGGTCAGCCAGGTGAGAGCCCGCCACGAAGGGGCTCGCTTCGACTCCGACGTGTTCCTCATCGAGGCCGGCGTGCTCCCCGCCGAAGTGGTGGAGGCGGCGCAGATCACCGTAACACGGGTCGAACCCGAGATCTTCGTGCCACCGCGCCCCGGTCAACCGGTGCGGAGAGCCCAGGGACTGGAGCGTGACCAGGCCCTCTTCTTCGACCGCATGGATCGTCGCTTCCCGGTCGGCGCCTCACGGAACGGCGATCCCCTCTTCGCCAACTTCGAGTTCCTCAACGGGCAGCGGGGCGCTCACGTCAACATCTCGGGGGTTTCGGGAGTGGCCACCAAGACCAGCTATGCCACCTTCCTCCTCCACTCGCTGTTCACGTCCGACGTCCTCGGTCCCGCGGCCGTGAACACCAAGGCCTTGATCTTCAACGTGAAGGGCGAGGACCTGCTCCACATCGATCGGCCCAACCTCAACCTCGATGACGATGCCCGACGCCGCTACAAGGACCTCGGCCTCCCCGCACAGCCTTTCACTTCGGTCGGGCTGTTCGCTCCGCCCCGGCAGGGCTCGGACCGGGCGGTCGCCGAAGTGAGCTCTCGCTCCGACATCACCTCGTTCTTCTGGACCCTCGCCGAGTTCTGCCACGAGGACCTCATGGTCTTCCTCTTCGCCGACGCTGAGGACGAGCGGGCTCAGTACACGATGGTCGTCTACAACGTCATGGCCCAGCTCAGACACGCCGAGCCTGCCGACGGCGGCGCAGTGCGGATCGAGGGTGAGACGGTGCGCACCTTTCGCGAGCTCGTCGACCTGATCACCCGCAAGGTCCAAGAGGACGACTCCAACAGCGATTGGGCCGGGCCCCACATCGGGCAGGGGACGGTGAATGCATTCGTCCGTCGCATGCAGGGCTCGGTACGCCATGTCGAGCGCCTGATCCGGGGAGACATCGCCAACCCGGAGCGTCACGGCATCGACGTCCAGGGACATCAAGTGACGGTCGTCGACCTGCACAACCTGAACGACCGGGCAAAGCGGTTCGTGGTCGGAGTCACTGTCAGGCGCGCTTTCGAGGACAAGGAGAACGCAGGGCAGTCCGAGGAGTTGCTCTTCCTCGTCCTCGACGAGTTGAACAAATACGCGCCCAGGGAGGGCGCGAGCCCGATCAAGGAGGTCCTCCTCGACGTCGCGGAGCGAGGCCGATCGCTCGGGGTCATCCTCATCGGGGCACAGCAGACGGCTTCCGAGGTGGAGCGGCGCATCATCGCCAACTCCTCGATTCGGGTTGTGGGCCGCCTCGACTCGGCCGAGGCCTCGCGTGAGGAGTACGGCTTCCTCCCGTCTGCTCAGAGGCAGCGGGCAACGATTCTCAAGCCGGGAACGATGCTCCTCGCCCAACCCGAGCTCCCGGTGCCCTTGGTCCTCGAGTTCCCGTTCCCCGCCTGGGCCACCAGGGCCTCGGAGGCGGGCGCCCTGCCGGTGTCCGACGGCGGGCCGGCCGACCCCTTCTCAGGCCTCTAGGAGTACCCGAATCTGTCCCACCCCGGTCCTACGATCGGAGGGATGATGGTGGCTCGGGAAACATGAGGTTGCTTGCACACCTCCGATTGGCACGTGGGGAGGAAGATTCGCGGCCGTTCCCGGGCCGATGAGCATCGGGCGGTGCTCGCCGAGATCGCGGAGATCGCCCATGACCGCGCCGTGGATGCCACCGTGGTGGCCGGGGACCTGTTCGACGTGTCATCCCCATCGCCGGAGGACGAGGCCATCGTGTACCGGGCCTTGCTCAGCTTGGCCGAGGTCGGCCCGGTCCTGGTGGTCGGGGGCAACCACGACAATGCAGCCCGGCTCGAAGCAGTGAAGCCGTTGCTCGACCTGGGCCGGATCGTGGTCGTTTCCCGGCCCACCCAGCCGGCCGACGGCGGAGTCGTCACCCTCGAGTCTCTCGGCCTCAGGGCCGCATTCATCCCCTTCGTTTCGCAGAGGGGGATCATCAAGGCAGAGCAGATCATGGATCTGGACCCCGATCAGCAAGTTCAGACCTATGAGCTGCGGCTGAGGAGGATCATCGAGGCTCTGACCGCTGACATGGGCGTCGACACGGTGAACATCGCGATCAGCCATGCCTTCGTCTATGGGGCAACAACAGGCGGGGGCGAGCGGGAATCTCACATCATGGGATACGACATCCCGCCGCAGGCCTTCCCAGGGCACCTGACCTATGTCGCCCTCGGCCATCTTCATCGCCAGCAGAGAGTCCCGGCGCCGGCCCCGGTCTGGTACAGCGGCTCCCCGATGCAGCTCGATTTCGGCGAGGTCGGAGACGACAAAGGTGTGCTTCTGGTCGAAGCCGAAGCCGGCAAGCCGGCTTCCGTGGAGGGCATCCCCATCGAGTCTGGCACCAGGCTGATCCAGGTCACCGGGACCTTGGAGCAGGTGATCGCGATGGCGCCCGAGCTGGACGGCGCGTTCGTGAAGGTCGTGCTCGACGAGAAAGCCCGCGCCGGTCTCAACGAAGAGGTCCGGGCCGCGGTCCCTGGCGCCGTCGACGTGATCCTGGCCAGGTCCGATGAGGCCCGACCGCAGGAGCGGGTGAGCAGGGCGGGCCGGTCGCCAGCCGACCTCTTCGCCACCTACCTGGCCCACAAGGGAGTGGACGACCCGGCAGTGCTCGACCTGTTTCGAGAGCTCGAAGAGGAGGCGGTCGCGACATGAGGCCGCGACGCCTGGTCATGGACGGCTTCCTCGCCTACCGGCAACGCACTGAAGTCGACTTCACCGATGCCGACTTGTTCGTCCTCTCCGGGCCCACCGGGGCGGGCAAGTCGAGCGTCATCGACGGGATGATCTTCGCTCTTTACGGCACGATTCCCCGACTCGACGACCGCCGTTCGGTTGCCCCGGTGATCTCGGCGCAGGCCGATCGGGCGAAGGTGGCTTTCGAGTTCACGGTCGGTGAAGAGGAGTTCACTGCCGCCCGCCTCGTCGAGCGCACCAAATCCGGGGCGACCACATCGGAGGCCAGTCTGGAGCGTGGACAGGACCGAGAGGTGCTGGCGCGTGGGGCCGACGAGGTCACCGCCAGAGTGATCGAGCTCCTCGGCCTCAGCTACGACCAGTTCACCAAGGCCGTCGTCTTGCCTCAGGGCGCCTTTGCCGACTTCCTGACCGACAAGCCAAGCGACCGTCAGGCACTGCTCCGAGCCTTACTCGACATCGGCCTGTTCGAGAGGGTGATGCAGCTCGCGAACGCTAGGGCGAAGACATCGGAGGGGCGTGCTCAGGCGATCGAGGAGAGCCTGGCCAAGCTCGACGTGCCCACTGCCGAGCAGATCGATGAGGCGCGGTCGCGACTGGCGGCACTGGCCGAAGCTCGCGACCACCTCCCAGCCAAGGTCGCGGACCTCGAGCGGTTGGTTGCTGCGGTCGCCGAGGCGACGGCGGCGCGGGCCGAGACCGACCAGAGCTTGCAGCGTCTGGAGTCGATCACATTGCCCGAAGACCTGGAGACCCTCGATAGGGACCGCCTCGAAGGATCGACTCGCCTGGAGGCCCTGTCCGATTCCACTTCCCAACTCAAAGCGGCGAGGGACGAGGTCGACCAGGCGGTCTCGACTCAGCCCCCGCTGGCACAGCTCGAATCATGGCGGGCGAATAGGGCCCAACTCGAGAAGCTCGCCGCCGATCGGGCCGCACTCGACCTCGATGCCCTCGGTGCCGACCTGGCCGAGGCCACATCCGCCCGCGATCGTGGAGTGACCGATCTCAACACCCTCAGGGTGGCGCATGCCGCCCATGTCGTGCGAGAAGGCCTGGTTCCGGGAGAGCCGTGCCCGGTCTGCCTCATCGTGGTCGGCGAAGTACCTGAGGAAGGTGGGGGGCCGACGGAATCGATGGACCTACTGACGAAGGAGCTGGCTGGTCTCGAATCCCGGGCCGCCGAGGCACGCGACCGGCTCAAAGGGGCCGAAGGCGAGGCCAAGGGCTTGGATCGTCGGGTGGCGGAGGTCGAGGCGCTTCTCGCAGGCGCCGCGGCGCCGGACCTGGTCGAGTCGGCGATCGTGGCGCTGGAGGAGCTCGCCGAGCGCAGGGCCGGAATCGACGAGGACCTGGAGCGGGTGCACTTGGAGACCGAGGACGCGCGGGCACGCCTGGCCGAGCTCTCCGCTCGGGCTTCGAGCTTGTTCGAGGCTTTGCTCAGTGCCCGGGATCTCCTTGCGGCAGAGAAGCCGCCGATCCCCGGGGACGACCCGGTTCAGGCCTGGCAGTCATTCGAGTCGTGGCGTGTCGGCGAAGTGGAGCGCCGGCGGTCGGACCTCGTGAAGATGGGCGAGGCAGTCGCGACTGCCCAGGCCGAAGCCGATCAGGCTTCTGCGGCGATGCGGGCCTGGCTGGAGAGCCTGGGCATCGAAGTGACCGGTTCGCCCGAGGCCCATCTCGCCCTCGCCGAGGAGCGGCGCCGCACCGAGATCGAGGAGCTGGAGAAGTCGATTGCCGAGGCAGCGGATCTCGGGCAGCAGCTCGAAGCCGAGTCGTCGAGAGCCCGAGTGGCCGCATCTCTGGGGACACATCTCAAGTCCAACAACTTCGAGGCCTGGCTGCTCGAGGAGGCTATGGAGACCCTCGTGGACGGGGCCAACCTGTTGCTCCGCGAGCTGACCGGAGGCGCCTACTCATTGATGGCTCACAAGAGCCAGTTCGAGGTCATCGACCATCGCAACGCCGACCTGAGGAGGACCACCAAAGGGCTGTCCGGAGGTGAGACCTTCCTGGTTGCTCTCTCGCTGTCGTTGTCGATGGCGCAGCAACTGGCCGAGCTCACCGGCACCTCATCGCGACTCGAATGTGTGCTGCTCGACGAGGGATTCGGCTCCCTCGACCAGGAGTCGATCGACATCGTCGCTTCGGTGCTCGACGAGCTCGCCAGCGGGGGGAGAACGGTCGGCATCGTGACCCACGTCCAGGAATTGTCGGAGCGGATCCCGATTCGTTTCCAGGTCACCAAGAGCGCCGAAACGTCGTCTGTCGAAAGGATGGCATCGTGAGATTCACCGTCGAGGCCTGGGACCCGGACTACGGGGCGCCGTCGGACGCCGACCTTGCCGACTCCACAGACAAGGTCGACCCCTCGGTCGAGCTCACCCCCGACAACTGGCGTCCGCTGCTCCCCGAGTGCGAGCCGGCATCAGACATCCTGTTCGTCGACGGGGTGCGCCGGGTCGATGCCAACCTTTGGATAGATCGCGAGGGCTTGTTCCCCGGTTTCGGCCTGGCCGCGACCTTCGCCGCGGGAGCCGTCAGATGCAATGGCGATGCCAAGGTGGTGGCAGCAGAGGTTCGCCGGGGGATATTCACCAGCGCCGGCGCCGACGAGGTCGACACCAAGATTGGCCGATATGAGGTGATGAGCACCAAGGGGTCGACACCCGAAGAGCTCTGGCTCGGGATTCAGGAGAGGATGGGGGACCTCGAAGGCGAGGTCGCGGCGGGCCAATCCGACGCTGCCTTGGTGGTGGTCGACGGGCCTTTGTCGCATCGCCGCCATCTCGAAGGGCGCCGTCGGATATGTGAAGACCCAGCACGTCCAGTATCTCCCCGATGAGCTCAGAGCCACCCTGGGGACGCTTCCCGTCGGCTACCGGACTCCGCTCTTTCTCACCACGACGTCCTGGAGCCGGTTCTCGTGGTATCTGCGGCTGGCCAATGGAGCGGGCCCGGCCGGTGGCCTGGTTCGATGTGAGGTGAAGGCCGATATGACGGTCGCTGATGCCGCCCGGGTCGCCCACCTGGTCTCGGCGAGCACTGCCCCGCTTCGCCTCCGCTCGCCACAAAGACCCGCGTGCCCCGCAGAACCTCTACCCGATCGGAGGGCTGGAGCGCGAGTTGCGGCGCCGCTTGGGTGATCGAGACCTGGTGATTCGCGCCCTTCGCTCGGCCGCGGCTGCCTGATTCAGCCGGTCTCGCCTTCGACCAGGAGGGCAGCCATCTGCTCGCTGTTGGTCTCACGCCGTGACGCGAGCAAGGCCCCACCGATGACCAAGCCGATGCCGAAGATCGAGATCGGTGACACCACCTCGTCCCGAAAGACAACGCCGAGTACAAGAGCAACCACGGGTATCAGGTAGGTGATGAAGGTGGCGCGGGTAGGCCCCACGCTTCCCACGAGACTTCCCATCATCACCATCGCCAGGCCGGTGCCGAGCACGCCGACGGCGAGCATCGCCAACAACGATGGCCAGGCGAAACTCGACTGAGTGAGCCCGTAGATCCCGTAGGGCGTGACCAGCGCAAGGGCCGTCCACTGCACCCTGGCCAACACCGGGAGGGAGCCGTACTTCTGTTGGAGTGGGGCGACGATGTTGGTGGCGAAGGCATAACAAACGGTGGCGAAGATCACCAATGCGACGCCGATGGCGGCGGTCGGCGCCTCACCGGCGGAGGGAAGGGCGATCGCCAGGATGCCGGCGAAGCCGACCAGCAGCCCTGCGATCTGGAGCCGTCCCGGGATTTGCCACAGAAGGAGTGAGGCGACGATCGCGGTGAAGATCGGAGTGGCGCCGTTGAGCATCCCGGCCACTGCCGAGTCGATCCACTGCTGGGCGATCGGGAAGATCACGAAGGGAATCGCCATCCAGATCAAGCCGAGGGTGAAGATCCGTGGGCGTTCGGAGCGAGGTATCGCCGCCCTTCGTGCTCGAGGGATCGTGGCCACCGCGGCAGCACCGAATCCCACACGCAGCCAGGTCACGAGACCGGGATGGAACGCGTCGAGGCCGATCGCCATGAAAAGGAACGACGAGCCCCAGATCGCAGAAAGGGCGAGGAAGAGGCCCCAGTCCCGGCCATTGAACGCCTCGCGGTTGGTGCCGTGTGAGGTGATCAGTATTCGGTTCGACACGTGTTCCTCTCGGTGATCTGGCCTTAGAACCCCGAACCGGGGGCTCGGGTTGCATACAACCCATATCGGAGGCTCAGTCTTCCGGCTTGGCTTCCCGGCTCATGAGACGGAGCACCGCCTCTTTGGGGTCCAGACCTTCGTAGAGGACGTGGCCGACATGGGTGGCGATCGGCATCTCGATCTCGGTGCGGTCCGCAAGATCGAGCACTGCCCTTGTCGTCTTCACTCCCTCGGCGACCATCTTCATCTCGGTCACCACCTGCTCCAGGGACTTGCCGGCGGCCAGACCGAACCCGACCTGGTGGTTCCGGCTGGCGGTGGAGATGCAGGTCGCGATGAGGTCGCCCATCCCGGCCAGGCCGGCAAAGGTGGCGGGCCGGCCCCCAAGGGAGACCCCGAGCCGGGTCAATTCGGAGAGGGCTCTGGTGATCAGGGTCGCCCGGGTGTTGTCCCCGAACCCGAGCCCGTCGGACATCCCGGCGGCGATCGCCATCACGTTCTTGAGGGCGCCGCCGAGCTCGCATCCGACAACGTCGTCGTGGGTGTAGACCCTGAAGGTCGGGCCCATGAACACCTCCTGGAGCTGACGGGCGGTTTCCAGGTCGGACATCGCGATGACTGCGGCCGTCGGCTGGCCGGCGGCCACTTCGCTCGCCAGATTGGGCCCGGTCAGCACCCCGATCCGGCGCGGGTCCTTCTCCGGCGAGGCTTCAGCGACCACCTGGGTCATCGTTGCCAGCGTCTCTTGTTCGATGCCCTTGGTCAGAGAGAGCACCGGGATGTCCGCTCCCAGCGAGCGCCGAGGCCATGCCGTAGACCTCGCGGAATCCGTGCGAGGGAACGGCCATCACCAGAGCGGAAGCCCCTGTCTGTTGCCTCCGCGATGTCGTCCGTCGCCGTGAGCAGCTCGGGCACCTTGAACCCGGGCAGATATCGGGTGTTCTCGCGTTGTTCGTTGATCTCGGCAGCCAGCTCCGATCGCCTCGCCCAGAGCGAGGTGGGAATGGATTGCGCCGCAAAGCCGGCGATCGTGGTGCCCCAGGAACCGGCGCCGATCACCGCGATTCGCTCCATCACGGCACGCTAGCGACAGGCCGCCGACCGTTGCCCGGTCGCCCTTCCTAACCTGCATCCGGCCATGAGTCTCTCGATCGGGATCGTGGGACTTCCCAACGTCGGCAAGTCCACATTGTTCAACGCACTCACCGACGCCGGGGTGTTGGCGGCCAACTACCCCTTTGCCACCATCGAGCCCAATACCGGCGTGGTTCCCATCCCCGACCCCAGGGTCGAGCACCTGGCCTCGATCTTCAGATCGAAGCGGACCATCCCGGCGACGGTCACCTTCGTCGATATCGCCGGTCTGGTCAGGGGCGCCAGCGAGGGAGAGGGCCTGGGCAACCGCTTCCTGGCCAACATCCGTGACGTCAACGCCATCTGTCACGTTGTGCGAGCCTTCGACTCCGACAACGTGGTCCATGTCGGCTCCGACTCGGATCCGGCCGGTGACATCGGGGTGATCGAGGCAGAGCTGGCGCTTGCCGACCTGGAGACCATCGACAAGCGCCTGCCTCGACTCGAGAAGGAGGCTGCCATCGATCGCAAGCCTGGCCCCTCGAGTGGAGTCACTGCGCAGGCTCCGCGAGCTGCGTGGCATCAGGGCGGGATGATCAGCGGGAGGGCAGACGATCACGCGCCCGAGTTCGCCGACCTTCACCTGCTCACCGCCAAGCCGGTGATCTACGTCTTCAACTGTGACGTCCCACTTGCTCGGGGACCCGGCGCGGAGATCGGCCTTGTCCGAGTTGGTGGCGCCGGCTGCCGCACTGTTCCTCGACGCTCAACTCGAGGCCGACCTGAACGAGCTGTCGGGGGAGGAACGCCTCGAGCTGCTGGAGTCCGTCGGGACAGGCCGAGCCCGGCCTCAACTCGGTGATCCGTGCCGCCTATCAGGCCCTTGGGCTGCAGAGCTTCCTCACCGTTGGCGAAAAGGAGGCTCGGGCTTGGACAGTGCGCAGTGGGGCAACGGCGCCGGAGGCAGCCGGTGTCATCCACACCGACTTCCAACGGGGGTTCATAGCCGCTGAGGTGATCGACTATCCCCTGCTCGTCGAGACCGGTTCATGGGTGGAGGCCCGCGCCCGTGGCCTGGTCCGCACCGAGGGCAAGGCCTACCTGATGCGCCCCGACGACGTCGTCGAGTTCCGCTTCAACGTGTGACCCAAAAAGGAGGGGCTCCGGTGGGGGTACCGGAGCCCCTCGCGGTCCCTCCCGAAGAGGGACGCCGGGACCGGTGTTCAGCCTGGCGCATTGGGGTGGCTCGCCGGGCTGAGGCCCCGGGTTGTTGGGGTTGGCACCGGTCGGAGACCGACCGGGCCGGACGGCAAAGTACCGGTGGCAATCTCCCTATGAGACATCTCCAGCGACCCGTCGCGATCGTCGTATCATGCGAATTGCCATCGACACCGAATGGGAGAGCCCCGAGATCGCGGGGCGCCGAAGGGGCAACTCCTCCCCGGAAACTCTCAGGCACGTGGACCGTTCGGTTGAGGCACCGCTGGAGGTGACGACAGCGGGGGAGGGCTGACAGCCTGAGGAGACTGATGCCCAACCCCAGAGAGCGATTCGCCGACCGCCACATCGGGCCCGGGGCCGACGACATCGAGAAGATGCTGGCCACGGTCGGCGCGGCCAGCCTCGAAGTGCTCATCTCCGAGACCGTCCCCACGGCGATCCTCGCGGTGGGCGAGATGGACCTCCCCGAGGCGACCTCCGAGACCGACCTGATCGAGGAGCTGAGAGAACTCGCCTCTCGCAACGAGGTCGTCCCGTCTTTGATCGGGCTCGGCTTTCACGACACGATCACGCCGCCGGTCATCCAGCGCAACGTCCTCGAGAGCCCGGCCTGGTACACCGCCTACACCCCGTACCAGCCGGAGATATCACAGGGCCGTCTCGAGGCACTCCTCAACTTCCAGACGATGGTCGCCGACCTCACCGGGCTCGACATCGCCAATGCGTCTCTGCTCGACGAGCCCACGGCAGCCGCCGAGGCAATGGCCATGTGCCGTCGCCTGGGCAAGTCAGATCGCAGTGTCTTCTACGTGGACGACGATTGCCACCTGCCCACCATCGAAGTCGTGAAGACCCGTGCCCGAGCCGTGGGTGTCGAGATCCGAATGCTGTCCGAAGGTGTCGAGCCGGGCGCTGCCTTCGGCGTCCTCATCCAATACCCGGGCTCGTCGGGCAAGGTCGGCGACCACCGCGAGCTGGTGGAGACCGTGCATGAGGATGGCGGTCTGGTTGCGGTGGCCACCGACCTGCTCGCCCTCACAATGCTGACCCCACCCGGCGAGTGGGGGGCTGACATCGCGGTGGGCTCCGCGCAACGGTTTGGGGTGCCGCTGGGTTATGGGGGCCCTCATGCCGGGTTCATCTCCTCGAGAGAAGCCATGGCGAGGGGGCTGCCCGGCCGCCTCGTCGGGGTCTCCACGGATCGTGACGGCAACGTCGCCTACCGGTTGGCGCTCCAGACCCGGGAACAGCACATCCGGAGGGAGAAGGCGACTTCGAACGTGTGCACCGCCCAGGTGTTGCTGGCGGTCATGGCGGGGCTCTATGCGTGCTGGCATGGTCCCGAAGGCTTGACCGAGATCGCCGGGGAGGTCCACGGTCTCACCTCCCGGCTGGCGAGCGCACTGAGGCGGGGTGGCCGGCAACTGGCCAACGACTCGTGGTTCGACACCCTGACGGTGCGTGCCCCCGAGGGTGCGGACGAGGTCCTCAGAATCGCCCTGGAGCGGGGAGTCAATCTCGGGCGGGTGGATGACAGCCTGGTGAGGGTGGCTGTCGACGAGACCACCACGCCACTGATCCTCGACGGTGTGCTGGCGGCCTTCGGTGTCGACGGCCTCGACGCCGATGCCGATTCCGGGATCCCGACCGAGTCGAGGAGGCAGTCTGAGTTCCTCACCCATCCCGTGTTCCGCAGCCATCGGTCCGAGCACGAGATGTTGCGCTATCTGAGGCGACTCGCCGACCGTGACCTGGCGTTGGATCGCTCGATGATCCCCCTCGGGTCGTGCACCATGAAGCTGAACGGGACCACGGAGATGGTCCCGATCACCTGGCCGGAATTCGGCCGAATCCATCCTTACGCGCCGCGGGCACAGGCCGTTGGCTACCGGGACCTCATCGGCGGTCTCGAGGGTCTCCTGGCCACGCTGACCGGATATGACGTGGTCTCGCTCCAGCCCAACGCCGGGTCTCAAGGGGAGCTGGCGGGCTTGCTCGCGATTCGCGCTTTTCACGAAGACCGTGGCGAGGGGCAGCGAGACGTTTGCCTCATCCCGGCATCGGCGCACGGGACGAACGCGGCATCGGCGGTGATGGCCGGGATGAAGGTCGTGGTGGTCGCCACCGCGGGCGACGGAAACGTCGACCTCGCAGACCTGGAAGTCAAAGTGGCCGAGTTGTCCGACCGCCTCGCCGCCTTCATGACCACCTATCCCTCGACCCATGGGGTCTTCGAGGAGGGCATTCTCGAGGCGACCAAGCTGATCCACGATCACGGAGGCCAGGTCTACGTCGACGGCGCAAACCTCAACGCCATGGTGGGGCTGGCGAGACCGGTCGATCTCGGGGCGGACATCGGCCACCTCAACTTGCACAAGACTTTCACGATCCCACACGGTGGAGGGGGTCCTGGCGTGGGCCCGGTGGGGGCCCGCGCCCACCTCGCCCCCTTCCTGCCCAACCACCCGCTCGATCCTGAGGCCGGCCCGCCAGGGGGCATCGGCCCGATTTCGGGGGCCCCGTATGGGTCTGCGGGGATCCTTCCCATCCCCTACGCCTTCATCAGGCTGATGGGCGGAGATGGGCTGCGCAGGGCCACCGAGGTCGCCATCCTCTCCGCCAACTACGTGGCACGTCGTCTCGACCCCTATTTCCCCGTGCTCTACAAGGGATCGAAGGGCCGGGTTGCCCATGAGTGCATCATTGACCTGCGGCCCATGAGCAGGGCCACGGGCATCGATGCCGAGGACGTGGCGAAACGACTTGCCGACTACGGCTTCCATGCGCCCACCCTGTCGTTCCCGGTGGCCGGCACACTGATGATCGAGCCGACCGAGTCGGAGAGCCTCGCCGAGTTGGACAGGTTTTGCGACGCGATGATCTCGATTTCCGAAGAGGTGGGGAAGGTGGAGCGGGGGGAATGGCCGAGGGACGACAATCCCCTGGTCAATGCCCCACACACCGCCGAGGCAGTGAGTGCCGACGAATGGGAGCACCCGTATGGCCGCAGGATCGCGGGATTCCCGGGCCACGATTCGACGCGAGACAAGTATTGGCCCCCTGTTCGCCGTGTCGACGGCCCCCGGGGCGACCGGAACTTGGTCTGCAGCTGCCCTCCCCTCGATGCCTACGAGTGAATCTTTCCTTGACTTTCCACACCATGGTGGGATCGTGAAACGTGGCACGGGTGTCGGCTGGGACAAGAAAAAGACGGTGACACGGTGAGATTCACCGGACAGGTCAGGGTTCCGGAAGTCGATCACCCCGGTATTCCCGCCACCTTCCTGGTAGAGGAAGGGCAGGCAGAGGTGCTCCTCGAAGGGGAATCACTGGGCAGATGGTCGCTTTTCGACGTGCATGCGTCACGTCTGGTCTCCGCCGCCTTCTCGGTCTCCCTCGACGGCGACGAGATCACTTTCATCGCGGACGAGCCTGTCGACTTCGCCTACAAAGGGGTCGACCACATGGCCGAGGTGTGGGCCCGATACAAGGCAATGACGATGCCTCGTCGCATGATGGCGGTGAGCCGTTCGCGACGTGGGACCCGCCCTTCTCGCATCGCCGAGCTCCGTCAGGCGATGCTCGCCAATCTCGAGGTCTATGCCAACAGCGCGGGCGATCTGGATGTTGCCGAAGTGGAGGAGCTCGAGCCGAGGGATCGCCTCACCGTCGTCCCCCCCTTCGTGAGACCGGTGGTCGAGCCGGCCGCTCCGGACGCGTCGATGGCCCCCGCCCCCGCCCCCGCCGAGGATGCCGAACCCGTTGCCGGGCCAGTGCCTGTCCCGGCGAAGCAGCACCTTCGTCCCGGGCCCGGCCTCGTTTCCCGCCGACCTGCATTGGAGGAGGTTCCCGAGTTCGACCCGGAGCAGGTGTTCCAAGAGGAGCCCGAGCCGGAGCCTGTGCTGGAGCCGGTTGCGGAGTTGGTGCCCGAGCCGGAGCCTGTGCTGGAGCCGGTTGCGGAGTTGGTGCCCGAGCCGGAGCCTGTGCTGGAGCCGGTTGCGGAGTCGGTGCCCGAGCCCGAGCCTGTGCTGGAGCCGGTTGCGGAGTTGGTGCCCGAGCCCGAGCCTGTGCTGGAGCCGGTTGCGGAGTTGGTGCCCGAGCCCGAGCCTGTGCTGGAGCCGGTTGCGGAGTTGGTGCCCGAGCCCGAGCCTGTGCTGGAGCCGGTTGCGGAGTTGGTAGCCCGAGCCTGAGCCCGTTGCGGAAATCCCGGCCCCGCCACCTCCTCGTCGCCTGGTTGTCGATCTCGGCGCCTACGAGCAGGTGACCGCGCCGCCGACAGCCGTGGCCCCGCCTCGGGAGCCGGCACTGGCGCTGACGACACCGGAAGCGGGCGACAAGTCGGGTCTTTTCGGAGCCGTGCGATCGGCATTCGTCAGGAACAAGGGCGCCCATGAGCACGAGTTCGTCGAGGCGCCGGGCGGCATCGGGATCATCCGTCACATCTGCAACGAGTGCGGCTACATATCGATCGGCGTCAACGAGACCGACGCCGGCTGATTCAGTCCGAGCCTCGCAGGCTGCCCCCTGCCTTCGGCTCCCATGAGAACGACCTGATCGCGACCACGACGCCGATCGCCAGCCATATGGCCATCGTGACGACGGCGCGCCAAGGAAACGGGGGATCCAGCGTGGGATTGAATATGTCCACCACCGAGCTGGCGAACGGCTCGAGCGGGAACAGCCGGGCCACCGTCTGCAGCCACTCTGGTGCCCCTTCCAGAGGGAAGAAGATCCCGGAGATGAAGGCCAGGGGGAGGATGAAGGCGTTGGCGAGCGCCGGCGCCGACCGGGCATTGGGCGCGATCGCCGCCACCGCCAGCCCCAGAGCGGAGAAAGTGGCTGCGCCGAGTGCCATCAGGAGCACGACTTCGGGAAGATCGCCCCACGGCATCTGAACGCCGAAGAGGATCACGCCGACGGCGAGCATGATCACGACCGAGATCAGGCCAACGAGCACCGCCGACAACAGTCTCCCGGCCAGGTGCACCGGCATCGACACCGGGGTCGCCATCACCCGCTTCAGGATCCCGCTGTCGCGGGCGTTCGCGGTGTTGATCGCCAGGTTGGTGAAGGTGGCGGTCACCATCCCGAACACCGCGATCCCGGGTGTCGTGTACTGCGCGATCGAGATCCCACCCATCGAATCGATGGTGGCTCCCGAGTTGAGCAGGTTGATCAACACCAGGAAGAAGAGGGGGAATGCCAGTGTGAAGAAGGCGGCGATCGGCGTCCTGAAGAAGATCTTGGTCTGAACGCCGGTCTCCGACTTCACCAATGACAGCGGTATCGCCATGGTCACCAGACCCTGGTCGACGTTGGGGTGACCCGTATCGGCACCGAGTAGGAGGCGCTGAATTGCTCGACGCTGGTCTCCAACTCGTCCTCGATCAGCCTCCGGTATTTGGCCAGGTACTCAGGATGCTCTGCAGCGGGTCGGGCGCTGGGGTCGACCGCGGCGACGCCATCGATGATCGTGACCTCCTCGGTGCCCCGTCCCATCGCATCGAGGTTGAGCGCCACGGCAGGGTTGGCCGCGATGTTGCTCAGCTTCACCATTGCGGGCCGGGAGTAGATGAGGAACGAATCACCGTCCCACCAGAACCAGACCAGCGAAGGCTTGGGCCTGCCCTCCGGCGTGACTGTGGTCAGCCAGATGAGGTGGGTCGCGCCGATGCGCTCTTCAACTTTCGGGTTCATTCTCATGTTGTCCAATCAACTCCAGGTAGGCGTCTTCGAGAGAGGGTCGGAGGACCTGAAGGGCATCGAGTTCGACTCCAGCTGCGATGGCGGCACCGGTCAGCCGATGGAGGTCCTGGGTTGGGGTTTCGGTGCTGATCGTCACTTGCCCGTCCCGCGTGGTTGATACGCCCAGCTCGGTGGCGTCTTCGGGGCGGGAGAGCCGGAAGCTGATGGTGGCGGCGGCCGTCATCCGATTGCCGAGGGAGTCCGGGGGCCCTTCCGCGACCACCCGCCCGGAACTGATGACCACCACCCGGTCGGCGAGCACCTGGGCCTCCTCCAGGTAGTGGGTCGTGAGGAGGACGGTGGTCCCTGCCTCGGACATGCCTTTGATCATGCCCCAGGAATCACGACGGGCGGCAGGGTCGAAGCCCGTTGTCGGCTCGTCGAGAAACAAGAGCTCAGGGTTTCCGGTCAGGGCGAGCGCCAGGTCGAGGCGGCGCTTCTGCCCCCCGGAAAGCCGCTTCACTCGCTCATCGGCTTTCTCCACGAGCCCAACCATCGCGATCAGGTCATCGGTGCCTCGCGGGTTGCGATAGGCGGGGCGCAAAGCGTCGATCGATTCGCGGACCGTCAGCTCGTCCTCGAGCCCTGCTTGTTGGAGGACGATCCCAATCCTCTGCTTCAGCTCGGTCCCGGCCTTCTCCGGGTCGTGTCCGAGGACTTCGACCGTGCCCCGGTCGGGGCGCCGATAGCCCTCGAGAATCTCGACCGCCGTGGTCTTCCCTGCGCCGTTGGGCCCAAGTAGCGCTACGACCTCCCCGAACGCAACGTCGAGGTCGAATCCGCGCAGTGCCTCCACCGCTCCATAAGACTTGTAGAGGCCCTCGGCCCGCACCGCGCTCATTGGCGATGGGCAAATTAGCGACGAGCAGGCAACCCGAGACCGACAGTCGACCCGGGTACCCTCGCCGGGTGCCCCAACCTGTTCGCCCGGTAATCCTCTCCGGGGGCTCCGGCACCCGGCTTTGGCCGTTGTCGACCCGAGACAACCCCAAGCAGTTCCTCGACCTCTTGGGCGACTCCCTCTTCGAGGCCACCCTGCGCCGGGTGGGCTCGCTCGAGGGCTCAGCACCTGCCTTGATCGTCACCGGGCGCGACCACCTTCCGGCAGTCGATCGAGAGGCGACTTCGGCGGGAATCGACCTCGAGGCGGTGCTCGTCGAACCGCAAGGGCGGAACACCGCGCCGGCGGTGATCGCTGCCGCGTTGGTGTCCGATCCCGACGACGTGCTCCTGGTCCTCCCGGCAGACCACGTGATCACCGACGGCGCCGGGATTCGCGGCCGCCGTGGGGACGGCCGCCGAGATCGCGCGGTCGGGCTCACTGGTCCTCTTCGGGTGTGTGCCGAGTCGACCCGAGACCGGATACGGGTACATCGAGGTCGGTGAGCCCACCAGCCTCGGGAGTCGGGTCGCTTCTTTCAAGGAGAAGCCCGAACAGGGCCTGGCAGAGGAATATGTCTCCAGCGGTCGATACCTGTGGAACTCAGGGATGTTCGCCTTCTCGGCCGGGGTGATCCTCGAGGAGTGTGAGTCGCTCCAGCCGGCCCTGCTCGAGTCGGTCCGAAGCTCTGTGCCGGCCGAGCATGGGGGCAGGATCGAGCTTGGACCGCAGTTCATCGATGCGCCAGCGCTTTCCATCGATCATGCCCTTATTGAGCAGACCGATCGTGCCGAGGTGGTGCCGATCGACATCGGTTGGAGCGATGTCGGGTCCTGGGAGGCTGTCTGGGAGGTCTCCCCACATGACCAACAGGGGAACGCCACAGCCGGCGACGTGGTGTTGAGGGGTGTCGCCGGGTCATATGTGCGGGCCACATCTCGCCGGGTGGCGGTCCTGGGAATCGACGACGTCGTGGTCATCGAGACTCCCGAGGCGGTGCTCGTCGTTCCCCGGTCGATGACGCAGATGGTGCGCGAGGTGGCGGAGCTCGCCCCGGGTGAGCCCGCGGATTGAGCCAGTCCGCCGCTGTCTCATAGCATCCGCGGAATGAGGCGGTTGATGGTCGCGCTGCTGGTGGCAGTTCTGCTTCAGGGCTGCGTTGGCCGGCCGGCCGAGGATGCATCGGGCGAGGAGATCTATTTGCAGCTCTGTGCCAACTGCCATGGAGACGGGATGGAGGGAGGCCTGGGCCCGGCACTGGGGCCGGGCAGCAACGCTGCGGACCAACCCGACGAGTTCCTCGCCGTCACCATCACCGGGGGCAGAGGTCGGATGCCCTCCTTTGCCACCTCCTTGACCGACGATCAGGTCGGAAGGCTCGTCGACTACATCCGCGAGGTCCAACAGGGATGAGCGCCCTCCTCGATGCCCTCGAGCTGCACCCGTTTCGCATCCCGATGCGTCACCGATTTCGTCGAGTCGACCATCGGGAAGGAGTCTTGATCCGGGGCCCCGGAGGATGGGGTGAGTTCTCACCATTTCCCGACTATCCGCCCGAGGTGACCACCAGATGGCTCGCCGCAGCCTTGGAGGCCGCTTGCGGCGCCTTGCCCAGCCCGGGAAGGGATCGGATCCCGGTCAACGTCACGGTCCCCGCGGTGTCGCCGGACGTTGCCACCGGGTTGGTGTTGGAGTCCGGTGCGTCGACTGCGAAGGTGAAAGTCGGGGAAGCCGGGCAGGCCGCCTCTGAGGACGAGGCCCGCCTGGGGGCGGTTCGAGACGCCCTCGGGCCCGACGGCAAGATCCGGATCGACGTCAACGCAGCCTGGGACCTCGATACTGCAACCGAGAGGCTGATAGCCCTTTCCCGATTCGATCTCGAGTACGCCGAGCAACCGGTGGCCAGCCTGAGCGAGATGGTCGAGTTGAAGCGCCGCACCGGAGTCCGGCTCGCGGCGGACGAGTTGGTACGACTCCGACCAGACCCGCTCGAAGTGGCCGAGATTGGAGCTGCCGACGTCCTCGTGCTCAAGGTCCAGCCACTGGGAGGCGTCACCCGCGCCCTGGACATCGCGGCACGCGCAGGGCTCCCGGTGGTGGTCTCATCGGCGCTCGAGACCTCGGTCGGCATCTACTGCGGCTTGCTCGTGGCATCCCTGCTCGACGAGCTGCCCTACGCATGCGGGCTGGGCACGGTCGCCCTCATCGAGGGGGATCCCACACGTGACCCTCTGGTCTCGCTGGATGGGATGCTCGAGGTGAGGCGCCCCGAGCCGGACCCCGAGCTGCTCGCGAGATGGCGGCCGGACCGAGATCGATCGGCGGAGATGCTGCGTAAGGTCAGGTCGGCGGCAGAGGTGTTGACTTGAGCCAACCAAACGCGAGCACTGCCCTGGCGCGGGTACTGGCCGATGAGCTGGCCCGGCACGGTGTCTCGTTTGCTGCCGTCTCCCCGGGATCTCGCTCGGCTGCTTTGGCCATCGCTTTCGAGGAACACCCCGGCTTCGAGGTCCGGGTGGTGCTCGACGAGAGATCCGCTGCCTTCTGGGCGCTGGGACGGGCCCGGGCGACGGGTCTGCCCGCAGTGGTGGTCGCAACCTCCGGGACTGCGGTTGCCAACCACCTTCCGGCTGTCATCGAGGCCGACCTCTCCGCGGTCCCCCTGATCGCGATCTCGGCAGACCGACCACCGGAGTCGTTGCACATCGGGGCCAACCAGACCATCGACCAGGTCGGGATCTTCGGGGACCGGGTCAGATGGTCATGCGATCTGGGGCCCGGCAACCCGGGACATGACTCCGATGCCTACTGGAGGAGCACCGTCTCTCAGGCGATCGCTCGTGCGCTCGGCCACGGGCACCGACCGGGTCCGGTCCACCTCAATGCGGCCTTCCGCGAGCCCACCGTCCCCGTCACGGACGACGGGAGGTCCAGCGGCGAGGTCTACCCGTTCCCGATCACGGGAAGGGCTGACGGCGGGCCCTGGCAGAGGCATTCGGCGGCTCCCGCCGGTGCGGCACTGCTCGAGGCCCCCGATAGCCCGAATGGGTTGGTGATCTGCGGGGAGGGCGATTACGAGCCATTGGAGGTCCTGGAGGCCGCCCGCAACCTGGGATGGCCGGTCCTGGCGACCGCCCAGTCCGGGCTCAGGGGTGCCGAAGTGGTGACCTCCTACCACCACCTGCTGGTGGCCGGGGTGCCTCCGTCGCTGCGGCCGGGCATGGTGGTCACGGTGGGTCGGATCGGCCCCAGTGACCGGTTGGGCGCCCTCACCGCGATCGACTGCCCGCAGGTGTCGATCGACCGCTGGGGCTTGTGGTACGACCCACGGAGGCAAAGCACCCAAATGGTCCAGGGTGAACCCGCATCATCTTTGACGGGCCTCGCTGAGAGCGTCGGCTCCGATCCGGGCTGGCATGGGCAATGGGCGGCGGCCGACCAGTCGATGCGATCGACTCTCGACGAGGTGCTGGCCTCCGGGAGTGAAGCCACCGGGCCGGGGCTGGCCCGCTCCCTCTCCGACGTGGGGTGGGGGGCCCTGGTGTCAGCCTCCTCGATGCCGATCCGCGATGTCGATGCCCACACCGTCCACAGTGGCCCGATCATCGCCAACCGCGGCGCCTCCGGGATCGACGGGTTGGTGTCCACCGGATTGGGCGTGGCCACCTCGGTGTCCCGAACCGTGGTGCTCGCCGGCGATCTCTCCATGCTTCACGACGGCAGTGGCCTGGTTTGCGACCGGCTGGGCGATGTGGTGTTCGTGGTGGTCGACAACAACGGGGGAGGGCTGTTCGACCTCCTGCCACAGGCGGTCCATGCCCCCGGGTACGAGAAGCTCTTCGTTGCGCCCCATGGCCTCGCCATGACGCGCTTTCTCAGCGAGTTGGGCCTCGATGCCACCGAACTGGCCTCGATCGATGGGATGCCTTCCGAAATCGACTCTCGCCTCGATCAGGGTGGTGCCAAGGCCCTCGTCGTGAGCGTGGACCGCGAAGCCGACCTCAAGCTGCGGCGCGCCCTCGACGAAACGGCCCGGTCGGTGGTCGCCGACCTCAGCTGACTTCCAGCGCCCTCATCATCGGGCGCAACTTGATCCTCGTCTCCTCGTACTCCGCGACCGGGTCCGATCCCTCCACGAGGCCAACCCCCGTGTAGAGCACGACCTCCGACTCGCGGATTTCGCCGCAGCGGAGGGCGATGGCGAACTCACCGTCACCATCGGCGGACATCCATCCCACCGGGCCCGCGTAACGCCCCCGGCCATGGGACTCCACCTCACGGATCAATTCGATGGCGGCCTTGGTCGGGGTCCCGGCGACGGCAGCCGTCGGGTGGAGGGCGGCCACCAGGTCGGTGACCCGGGTGCCGGGCACTGCCTCCCCGACGAAGGCGGTGGCCAGGTGTGAGATGTCCGCATAGCTCTTCACGGTCGTCGGCTCCCTGGACAGCGTGAGGCAGAAGGGGGCGAGGGCGTCCTCGACCGAGTCAGCCGCCAGACCATGCTCGATCCCCATCTTCGGCGAGGCGAGCCAGGTCGACGCCATCGGGCTGGCACCATCGGCCGATCCGGCGAGTGAAAGCGAGCGAACCGAAGCTCCGTGCTGGGAGACGAGGAGCTCGGGGCTGGAGCCGACGAGCCCGTCGATCATGAACGTGTGGCTGCCGAGCTCGGTCCGGGTCAAGCGCTCGGCTACCTCCGCCATCGGCACCGCAGACTCGAAGGTCAGGGCCACGGTCCTAGACACCACGACTTTCTCCACCTCTCCCGACGCGATCGCCGACATCGCAGCATCGACGGTCGACATCCACGCCTCTCCGTCCTCCACCTCCTGCGCGCCTCGGGGCATTGGCCCCGATCCGGCCGCATCGGGAATGACCGCGGCGTCGCCGAACACGACCCTGGTCCCGGTCTCTCGGGTCTCGACCAGGACTTTGGGGACGATGACCACCGATCCCGGCTCTTCCTCATCGAAGGTGAAGGCGGCGAGGCCGATGCCACCCGGTGTGGCCTGCACTGCCTGGAGCGCCCGGTCGAAGCGACCGCTGCCGGTCCCCGGGTCGAATCGCATGGCTTCGCCCCATCCATAGAGGCCGAGCCCTTCTCGGGCCCAGGCCACTGACGGCTTGGAGCGCCAGGGCTGCAGAGAGGCCAGGTCTGAGGAGGGTCCGGTCATGGAGGTGACCAGGCTAGGACCGGCTCGGTGGGCTCGATCCCGGCGAGGTCACGCGCCTGTTGCTCCAACACCTGCGGCGAGCCCGGAGGTGGCCAGGCGAAGGCGCGCCTTTCCCCCCGCCATCTCGGTGCACCCGGGCCACCTGGAGCGCCACCGCCGGAGCCGGGTCGACCAGCACCACGTCGGGCCCGGCAACCGCCGCCACCATGGACTGAAGAAATGGAAAGTGGGTGCAACCGAGGACGAGGACGTCGGCTCCCCCGGACAAGACCGGAGCGAGGCACGAGGCCACGGCGGCTTCGGCTTCGTCTCCGTCGGTGATCCCGGCTTCGACCAGCTCCACCCACCGAGGGCAGGCCGCGGTGATCACCTCGACGCCTGCGGCGTAGCGGGAGACCACCGACGCGAAGAGCTCGCCTTGAAACGTCGCTTCGGTGGCGACCACCCCGATCACCCCGCTTCTGGTGACCACGGCCGCCGGCTTCACGGCCGGCTCCATCCCAACAAATGGAATGGAGGGATGCGACTGCCGCACGCGGCTCAACGCGGCAGCGGAAGCCGTGTTGCATGCGATGACGATCGTGGATGCCCCCTGATCGAGGAGCCATTCGGTCACCTGTTCGGATATCGACGCCACCTCGTCGAGGGAGCGTGTGCCATAGGGGGCACGCGCCTGGTCGGCGAGATAAAGCAGATCGGCCTGCGGCAGCTCCCGGCGCACGTGGGCGAGGACGCCGAGGCCGCCCACGCCCGAGTCGAAGAGCCCGATCATGGGAGTTATCTCAGCAGGCCGGTGCCGGGGCTACTGGTAGCGTCGAAATCCATCGCATCGGAGGTCTGTTGCAGTTCGCAGGATGTGCGGCATTGGTCACCGGGGGAGCGTCGGGCCTGGGCCTGGGTGTTGCCCGACGGGTGATCGGCGCCGGGGGCCAGGCAGTGATGCTCGACCTGAACGAAGCGCGGGGCCTGGAGGCCGCCGCCGAGTTGGGGGACCGGGCGCGCTTCATCCAGTGTGACGTTCGACACCCCGACGAGGTGAGGTCCGGGGTGGCCGAAGCGGTCGCCGAGATGGGGAGAATCGAGGTGCTCGTGAACGCGGCCGGAGTTGCCCCGCGCAGAGAGTTGTCTCCCGCGATGGGGAGTTGTTCGATCTCGACCTGTTCAGCTTCGTGATCTCGGTCAACCTGATCGGCACGTTCGACGTCATCCGCAACGTCGCCGGGGCGATGGCCGAGAACCCACCCGGTCCCGACGGTGAGCGGGGCGTGATCGTCAACGTGGCCTCGATCGCAGCGTTCGAGGGCCAGGTCGGACAGGCGGCGTATTCGGCCTCGAAGGGCGGGGTGGTGGCAATGACCTTGCCCCTGGCAAGGGACCTGGCCGGGCTCGGCGTCAGGGTCAACGCGATCGCACCGGGGATCATGGACACACCGCTCCTGGCCGGTGCTCCCCAAGAGATGCTCGAGTCGCTGGCCGCCATCCATGTCTTCCCCCGACGACTCGGAACCCCGGAGGACTTCGCCCATCTCGTCCAGTCGATCGTGGAGAACCCACTGCTCAACGGAGAGGTGGTCCGCCTCGATGCGGCCGCGAGGATGCCGCCCAGGTGATGAGGCGGTTCGCCCCGTGCCACATCCGGTCACTCGAGTGGTTGGATCCCCTTCAGGCTCTCCGGGTTCTCCAGGCTCGATAGGTCTCCGGTCTCCTCACCCAGTGCCAGCGCCCTGACCACGCGGCGCATGATCTTGGCCGAGCGAGTCCGGGGCAGATCGCTGACCCAGCGGATCGCCCCCGGACGAAAGCTCTTTCCCAGGCTCGCGGTCACCGCCTGTCCCACCCGCTCGGTCAGGTCCTCGTTGGGATCGACGCCGGACCCGGGCACCAAGAAGAGCGCGATGGCCTCCCCTTTGACCTCATCGGGGATTCCGATGGCTGCCGCCATCGCCACCTCGGGCAGGGCGACCGCCACCGACTCGATCTCGGCGGGCCCGATTCGCTTGCCCGCGATGTTCAGTGTGTCGTCCGAGCGCCCGTGGAGGTACCAGAAACCGTCCCCATCCGTCGACGCCCAGTCTCCGTGCACCCAAACGCCTTCGATTCGGCTCCAATAGGTGGAGAGGTAGCGCTCAGGGTCGTTCCAGAAGCCACGGGTCCTCCCCGGCCAGGAGCCGCGGACCGCGAGCTCGCCGACCTCGCCCCGCACCGACTCGCCGTTGCCGTCGACGATGTCGGTCCCGACGCCGAGAGCAGGGCCCCCGACCGACGTCGGCTTGATCCCCTGCAGCATGTTCACCGACACCAAGCAGGCACCGATCTCGGTGCCGCCGGAGATGTTGATGATCGGGCGCTCCCGGTCTCCCACCTGCTCGAACAGCCACCACCAGGGATCGGGGTTCCAGGGCTCGCCGGTCGATCCGAAGGTCTTCAGCCGGGACAAATCGTGCTTGGACGCCTGGTCGGCCCCGTGCGGCTTGAGGGCGCGGATCAAGGTGGGCGAGACTCCGAGGACGGAGACCTCGAGTTCGGATGCGACCTGCCACAGCCGGTCCGGCCCCGGATAGTCGGGCGCCCCGTCGTAGGTGGCAACCGTGGCGCCGTTGGCCAGGGCAGCGATGATGACCCACGGTCCCATGATCCAGCCCAGGTCGGTAGCCCACATCACCACGTCGTCGCGATGGATGTCGAACTGGAACGCCCCCTCCGCACAGACTTGGGTGGTGAACCCGGCGTGGACGTGAACCGCGCCCTTTGGCTTGCCGGTTGTGCCCGATGTGTAGGCAATCAGGAACGGGTCCTCGGACCCGGTCGGCGCAGGCGGTGCCGGGGAGCCGGTCGTCATCAGCTCGTCCCAACCCAGGTCCCTGCCGGGGACCATGGCCGGCCCTCGTCCCGCGTAATCGACGACCACAACTCTCTCGACGCCCCCGGCGAGCTCGACTGCCCGATCGGCGACTTCCTTCATCTCGACCAGTTGTCCCCGCCTCAGAAACCCGTCGGCACAGATCAGGGCCTTGGGCTTGGGGTCGACCAGCCGGCCCGCCACCGCGTCGGAGCCGAATCCGGAGAAAATGGGGACCACGATCGCCCCGATCCGCGCGATCGCCAGAAGGGCGACGACGGCATGCCGCGACATCGGGAGGAAAACCGCGACCGCGTCACCCCGTCCCACGCCTAGCCCTGTCAACCCGCCCGCTGCCGTCGCGACTTCGTCGCGGAGTTGGCCGAAGTCGAGCTCTTCGATGGTCCCGTCTTCACGCTGGGAGCGGACCGCGAGCCGACTGGGATCTGACTCCGCCCACCGATCGACACAGGCCCGGCTCAGGTTGAACATGGATCCGGGGAACCAGGTGGTCCAGGGCTCGCCGCGCGAGGTGTCGCTGACCGCTCTCCATGGCTTGTCGAACGGCAACTCAAGGAACTCGACGACTGCCGACCAGAACCAATCAGGGTCGGCCACCGACCGGCGACGCAACTCGTCGAAGTCGTCGATGCTGTGGAGGGCCATGAATTTGGTGGTGTGGGCCGCAGCGGCACGGGCCGGGGTTGGTCGCCACACCACTTCGTAGAGCTCGGTCATGGTCCTGGCTTCACATTTCAGAGGGTAGAAGGTTCCTCGTGCTTCGCCCTTTCGTTGCCTACCCTGCCCGGCGATGCCGACGGCACACGAGAAGGCCGACAACAAGCAGTTTCGGCGGCGGACCTTCGTCATTGCCGGGGTGCTGTTGGCCACCGCCGCCGCGCCTGTGGCTGATCTATCGACTCAGCAATGTCCTGTTCATGGTGTTCGTCTCGGTCTTCGTCGCTGTGGCGATCGAGCCTCCGGTGCACTTTCTCGAGAAGAGGGGCTGGCGGCGAGGGGCGGCCACCGGGGTTGTGTTCCTGGCGGCATCTCGCATCCTGGTCGTCCTTTCTTCGTCGCCCTGGTGCCGCTGTTCGTCCGACAGATCGACGAATTGGTCGATGCCGCTCCCGGGTACGTCACAACGCTGGCGCAGTTCGTCGAGGACACGTTCGGGGTCCAGCTCTCGGACCCCCAGGTCGCAAGAGGAGGGCCAGAACCTCGCCGATCTGCTCACCGGCGCCGGCGGGACAGCTGCTCGGTGGGGTGATCGGGATCACTACCGGCGTGTTCAACTTCCTGTTCTTCGCCACCACCGTCGGCGATCTTCTCCTTCTACATGGTCGCCGAGCTGCCCAAGCTGCAGCACACGGTCCTCTCCTACATGCCTCCGGACCGACAGCGGGAGGCATTCCACGTCTGGGACATCGCGGTGGAGAAGATGGGCGGCTACATCTACTCCAGGCTGATCCTGGCCGTCGCTCAGCGCCGTTTCTCCGCCCTCGTCCTCTCCTTCTTCGGTGTCCCGTTCGCGGTGGCCCTCGGGATCTGGGTGGGCGTGCTCAGCCAGTTCATCCCGGTGATCGGCACCTACCTGGCGGCGATCCTCCCTGCGCTCGTGGCGCTCTCGGCGAACGGACATCACAACGACGCTTGTGGGTGGTCGTGTACTTCATCGCCTACCAGCAAGTGGAGAACTATCTATCGCCCCCCGGATCACCAGGCGGACGATGGAGATCCATCCCGCGATATCGATCGCGGCGATCATCATCGGTGGGGCCCTGCTCGGCGGCATCGGGATCATCCTCGCACTGCCCATGGCCGGGATAATCCAGGCTCTGATCTCCGAGTCCTCCGACCCATCGCCACGACGTGATCCCCGAGGTGCCGGAGCCGGTCGACGACGACTGAGCGGTCCTGAAATTCTTGGTGTAGGGACCGCGCCGCTTTACCTTTACCCGAGCCAGGACGAGTCGGGCCGGCCGGATGTCGGCTTGCCTCCTCCGGCAGGGCTTCGGCCCGGTATCGACAGGCCAGTCACGGAGGGATTCAGGTGCGGGACTCGCGCATCGGCGCACTCGCCTCGCGAGCGTGCCTAGCAGTCGTGCTCGCGTTGGTGGTCGCTGCCTGCAACGGTGATGCCGAGGTGACGACGACGACGACGCCTTCGACCACTACGACCGTCCCCCCTTCGACGACCAGCACGGTGCCTCCCGAATGCCCGGACGCTTTCTGTATCCGCTACCACATCCGGCCCGAGGCGGCATGGGCTGATGGCACGCCGGTGACCGCGGCAGACTTCGCCTTCACACTCACGACGATGACGGACCCGGACCTCGACATCCCGGTCACGAGGCGAGCCGGGTACAACCTCATCTCCGGCTACGAGATCGCGGACGACAAGACCTTCCTCGCCATCTTCACCGAGGTCTATTCCTCCTGGCGGAACCTGTTCAACGTGGTGCTCCCCGCCCATGAATTGAGCGGCAAGCCGTTCAACGACGTGTGGGACGATGCGATCACGCTCGGATCCGGGCCTTTCCAGTTCTCGGAGTACGTGGCAGAGGAGAGCATCTCGCTCACCCGCAACCCCAATTTCTGGGCAGGAACAGACCCGGCCTCGGGTGCGCCGCTCGGCGACGTCGAAAGCGTGCGAATCGACTTCCTCGGCGATTCCGAGACGCTGGTGGACGCCCTTCGGGACGAGGAGATCGACATGTTCTACCCCGAACCAGAGGAGTCCCTGGTCGATGAGGTGACTTCGATGGGCGACGTCACCTCGGAGGTGGGGCCAGGCCCTCTCTGGGAGCACATCGACTTCAACCATGACGACCCGTTGCTTTCGCAGCAGTTCGTCCGCGAGGCCTTCGCCAGGGCGATCGACCGGGAAGCCGTGCTCGACACGGTGGTCCGACCCATGCTCGAAGGCGCGGTGGCGCTCGGAAACACGGTTTGGCTCTCTGAGACCCCGTACTACGAAGACCACTTCGGGCAGTACACATATGACCCGGAGGCCGCGGAGCAGATCCTGGTCAGCAATGGGTGCGTGTTGGGCGAGGACGGGATCTACATCTGCGATGGGCAGCGGCTGTCGTTCCGGTGGGCGACCACGGCCGGCATCGATGGTCGGGAGACTCTCTTTGACCTGGCCCAGGAGGACCTGATGGAGATCGGCATCGAAGTGGTCGCCGACTTCGGGCCGGCGACCAGGGTCTTCGCCAACGAGTTCATCTACGGGGACTCGTCGGTGTGGCAGATATTCAACTTCGCCTGGTTCGGGGCGGCCGACCCGTCGGGTCGCAACTCCGTCTACTACTGCGAAGGGACCGCTCCCAGCGGCTTTGGAGGCATCAACGTCAACAGGTACTGCAACGACGAGATCGAGGACCTGATCCGCCAGACCGAGACCGAGGTCGACGACGGGGCGAGGGCGGCCCTCTACAACCAGGCCGACGAGCTCTATCTCGACGACGTGGCCTTGATCCCGCTGTATCAGAAGCCAACTTTCTTCGCCTGGAACGAGGTGATCACCGGGCCTCAGGGAAATCCCTCCTCGAGCGGGCCGTTCTGGAACATTTCGGCGTGGTCAGGCAAGCCGGACGTGATCTTCGGAGTCGATCAAGGTCCGGCCACTCTCAACGTCCTGGAGCAGGGTGGCGATCATTTCACTGCGTCGCTGGTGTCAGCTGCCGTGCTTCAGGGGGCGTTCGCGGTGGCACCTGATTTCACGTACGTCCCCATCCTGGTGAGCGGGGCCGACGTCATCGTCACCGACGGCTGACCGGGCTCTATCCCCCTGTTCACCGGTAAGCTCCGCAGACCCTGGCAACTTCCCACCGGAGGACTTGATGACCGAAGAAGCCGTTTTGGTAGAGCGCGCAGCGATCGATGCCGAAGTCGACGGAAAGACGATCGTCGACTACTTCAACCGCAATGCCGAGCGCTACAGCGACCAGCCCGCAGTCCACTGGAAAGAGAACGGCGAGTGGGCCATGCTCACCTGGTCGGGATACCGAAGAGCGGTGCACGATGCGGCGGCCGGGTTCCAATCGCTGGGTGTCGGCGACGGCCAGTTCGTAGCGATCATGGCCGGCAATCGGCCAGAGCACGTCATCGCCGACTATGCCGCGATCCACACCGGGGCGACTGCGGTCACCATCTATTCGACCCTGGTGGCCAACCAGATCCAGTACATCGCGGAGAACTGCGCGGCAACGGTCGCGGTGCTGGAAGACCTCGAGTTCATGAAGCGCTGGGAGGAGATCCGCACCGAGCTCCCCAACCTCCGCTACGTCGTGCTGATGTCGGGTGCCGAGAACTACGACACGGCCGATTGGGTGTTGAGCTGGGACGAATTGATCGCCCGCGGCAAGCAGCGGCTCGGGGAGGACCCGGAATCGGTGACTCGGGCCGCGTCGAGGATGACGCCTGACTCACTGGCGACGCTGATCTACACCTCGGGGACCACCGGGACCCCCAAAGGGGTCATGATCAGCCATCGCAACGTGGTCTGGACCGCGGAGTGCCTGCGCCGGGCGGCCGACATCGGCCTCGGTCCCCGGATGGTCTCGTATCTGCCCCTCGCCCACATCGCCGAGCGCCTGGCAACCCACTATCTGTGCACCTACATGGCTGGCGAGGTCTGGTTCTGCCCCAACATGGCGGGTGTCCTCGAGTACATCCAGGAGGCGCGTCCCACGATCTTCTTCGGGGTGCCCCGCGTCTTCGAGAAGTTCTCAGCCCGGCTCAGTGCGCGTTTCGAAGAGGCCCATGGCCTGAAGAAGCGGATTCTCGACGGGGCGCTTTCCTCGAACCGAAAGCGGGTGGAGGCGGAGGCCAACGGGGGCTCGGGCCCGATGATGGCCGGGTTGCTCGACTCGATCGCCCTCTCCAAGGTGCGCGAGGGCCTGGGCATGGACTCCGTGGAGCTGGCGATCACGGCCGCGGCCCCGATCCACCCCGAGCTGATCACGTTCTTCCACACCATTGGGATCCCGCTGTTCGAGCTATACGGCATGTCGGAGACGACCGGGCCGGCCACCACCAATCTCCCCGGCGCCAACAAGACCGGCTCGGTGGGCCGCGCCCTCCCCGGGGTCGAGGTGGTCCTTGGTGAGGACGGCGAGGTCCTGATGAGAGGTGGGGTCATCACCCAGGGCTACTACAAGCTCCCCGAGGCCACGGAGGAGTCCTTCGACTCGGAGGGGTGGCTCCACTCGGGCGACCTCGGCCAGATCGACGAGGACGGCTTCCTCTGGATCGTGGGCCGGAAGAAGGAGATCATCATCACGGCGGCCGGGAAGAACATCGCCCCGGCCAAGTTGGAGACCCTCCTTGGCAACCATCCCATCATCTCCAAGGCGTGCATGATCGGGGACGGGCGGAAGTTCCTGACTGTCGTCATCGCCCTCGATCATGAGGAGGCGCCGGCGTGGGCCGCGAGCCATGGCCTCGAGTACGCCGACCTTGCGACCTTCTCGAAGCTGCCCGAAGTCAACGCCGAGATCGAACGGGCGGTCCGGGAAGCGAACGAAACAGTCTCCTCAGTGGAGCAGATCAAGAAGTTCCTCGTCGTGGGCGACGAATGGACGCCTGACTCAGGCGAGGTGACTCCGTCGCTCAAGCTCAAGCGACGGGTCGTGCACGAGAGGTACGCCGAAGAGATCGACGCGCTCTACGTCGGCGTTTGAGCCGACAGTGATCCGGGACCTGTTCGGGGCGGATCACGACCTCTTCAGATCGTCGGTCCAGGCTTTCGTCCAGCGCGAGGTGACCCCCAACGTCCCGAAATGGGAAGCGGAGGGCAGGGTCGACAAGGCGATGTTTCGCCGGGCCGGCGAAGCGGGGATGCTCGGGATGGCGATCCCCGAGAGGCACGGGGGTGGCGGCATCGATGATTTCCGCTTCAATGCCGTCGTCGTCGAGGAGTTGGTCTACGGGGACGCTCTCGCCTCGGGCATGTGCATCACGCTCCACAACGACATCTGCACGCCCTATTTCACGGCCCTGGCCACCGAGGAGCAGGAAGAGAGGTGGCTGCCCGGGCTGGCGTCCGGGACGCTGATGACAGCCATCGCCATGACCGAGCCCGGCGCCGGCTCCGATCTCGCCGGGATCAAGACCAGCGCCGTCCGCGACGGCGACCACTACGTGGTCACCGGGTCGAAGACCTTCATCACCAATGGCCTCAATTCCGATCTGGTGATAACCGCGGTGAAGACCGATCCCGAGCAGCGGCACGCCGGGATGACGCTCCTGGTCATCGAGGACGGGATGGAGGGATTCACCCGGGGGAGGAACCTGGAGAAGATCGGCCTCCATGCCCAGGACACGGCGGAGTTGTTCTTCGACGAGGTCAGGGTCCCGGTGGCCAACCGCCTCGGCGGCGAGGGACAGGGGTTCGCCTACCTGATGCAGAACCTGCCCCAGGAGCGGCTGAGCCTGGCCGTGGGGTCGATCGCACATGCCAGGGTCGCCTTCGACTGGACGCTGGACTACGTCAAGGAGAGAACCGCGTTCGACCAGCCGATCGGCTCGTTCCAGACCGTCAAGCACTCAATGGCGGAGATGCGGACCGAGCTCGATGTCGCGCAGGCCTATGTCGACCATCAGATCAAGGCTCACAATGCCGGTCAGCTGTCGGCGGACGAGGCGGCGAAGGCGAAGTGGTGGGTCACCGAATTGGAGAAGAGCGTGATCGACCGCTGCCTCCAGCTCTTCGGCGGCTACGGATACATGGAGGAGTACCCGATTGCCCGTGCCTATCGTGACGCACGGGTGCAGACCATCTACGGAGGGACCACCGAGATCATGAAAGAGATCATCGGAAGGTCCCTCGGCCTTTGAAGGAGGGAGCCATGTCCGAGCCGATCACGTTCGACGGGAGAGTTGCCATCGTGACCGGGGGTGGGGGTGGGCTGGGCCGGGAATACTCCCTCGAGCTGGGGCGCCGTGGGGCCCGGGTCGTTGTCAACGACCTCGGGGGAGCCGTCGACGGGACCGGAGCCTCCAGCGCAGCCGCCGATGTGGTGGTCGAAGAGATCAAGAGCGCGGGCGGTGAGGCAGTGGCCGAACTACGACTCGGTGTCCACCCGTGAAGGTGGCGCCGCGATCGTGTCCACCGCTCTCGATGCCTTCGGAACGGTCGACATCGTCATCAACAACGCAGGGATCCTGCGCGACCGTTCGTTCGCCAACATGACCTTCGATGAAGTCGACGCCGTGATCGACGTCCATCTCCGAGGCGCCTTCCACGTGTCTCATCCGGCATTCGGGGTGATGAAGGAGAAGGGATACGGAAGGTTCGTGCACACGACATCCGCATCGGGGCTGTTCGGCAACTTCGGTCAGGCCAACTACGGCGCAGCCAAGGCGGGGATCATGGGCCTGTCCAATGTCCTCGCGATCGAGGGCATGAAATACAACATCAAGTCCAATGCGGTCGCTCCTATCGCCCGCACCAGGATGACCGAGGAGCTCCTCGGGCCGTTCGCCGAGTTAGTGGACCCCAAGCAGGTGATGCCGTTGGTCGTGTATCTCTGCTCTGAGGGCAACGAGCTCACCCACGAGGTCTTCACGGCCGGCGGCGGTCGGTATGCCCGCATCTTCCTCGGCACCAACCCGGGCTGGCTCGCCGGCCAGGGGGTGGTCCCCGAAGTCGAGGAGATATCCGCGCACATCGAGGAGATCCGGGACCTCTCGGAGTACCAGACCCCGCTCAGCAACAACGAGGAGATCATGCTCCTCGGGCAGATGCTGGCCGGCTGATGCCGATCGACGCCGACGCGGGCGGTCGGGGCCGCCCTCCCCGGCTCCACCTACAGCTGGGACGAGGACGACGTGATCCTCTACCACCTCGGGATCGGCGCCGGCGTGCCCCCGACCGACCCACGCGAGCTGTCCTACACCTACGAGGGTGACCTGAAGGTCCTGCCCACCTTCGGGACCATTCCGCCCTTCGGGTTGATGATGAGCCTGGGGACAGTCGACGGGCTCGACTTCGAGCTCGCCGCGGTCCTCCACGGCGAACAGGACCTCGAGCTCCATCGCCCGATCCCAGCCTCGGGGAAGGTGGTCCAGGAGGGCCGGGTGACCGGGGTCTTCGACAAGGGCAAGGGGGCCTTGGTGATCATGGAGATCGAGTCCCGCTCGGAGAAGGACGGCGAGCTGCTCTTCACCAACCGACCCTCGGTCTTCCTGCGAGGGGAGGGCGGGTTCGGTGGTGATCCGGGCCCTTCCACCGCCATCGAGGTCCCGACCCGGCCCCCCGACCTGGTGGCGAGATCGGCCACACTCCCTCAGCAGGCGTTGCTCTACCGGGTCGCGTCGGGCGATCACAATCCGCTTCACGCCGACCCCGGATTCGCCGCTTTCGCCGGGTACGAGCGGCCGATCCTCCATGGGCTGTGCACCTACGGGATCGTGGGCAAGTCGGTCGTGGACAATGCCCTCGATGGCGATGTCAATGCGGTCGCCAGGTTCAGGGCCCGGTTTTCGGGCGTCGTCTTCCCCGGAGAGACGGTGTCCACCCGTATCTGGGCCGAAGGGAGCGCCTGGGTCGTCGAAGCCGAGGTCGAGGAGCGGTCGGCCACCGTGTTGAACGGCGTAGTGTCGGCCTGACGGACCGCCGCCCGACGTTCAGGCGTTGATCTCGACCGGGGTCCCGATCGGCACCATCTCGTGGAGCCGGGTGATCACTTCGTTAGGGACACGAATGCAGCCCAGGGAAGCGGCATTTCCGATCGACCCCGGCCGGTTGGTGCCGTGGATCCCGATGATCCCGTCGCCGCCGTTGTACTCGGTGATCGTCTCCGACCTCGCCGAGATCCCGAATGCGTGCGGGCCCCAGGCGCTGCCCGGGTCGGCGAGCGAAACGTTGTCGGTGACGAAGAAGTCCCCTTCTGGAGTGGGGTTCCGCTTGCTGCCCACCGCCACCGGGGTGGTGAGCACGATCTCCCCGTTTTCGAAGTAGGTGAGACGCCTGTCTGAGAGGTCGACGACGAAACGCCCATCGACCAGGTACATCATCAGGTCGGTGGCCTCGACCCAGCCCTGGGTCCCGTTGGGCCGGACCGGCACCTTCACTTTCACCCAGCCGTCGACGGGCCCCTCGACCACCTCGAACACCGACACCGTGCCCAGGATGGTGGTGTGGGGGAGCGTCATCATCGGCGCCGGGCCGTCCGGTGTCTCGAAGACGTCGGTGTCACCGACACTCATGGCGACCATCGTGGTGTTGTCGGGGAGGGTGGCGGTGCTCAACCCACCGAACGCCTCACGCTGCCGGGTGTCGAGGGATTGGGCGATGGTCAGGCTCGGGGAGATGGGAATCGCGGCGTCGAGCATCACCCGCGGCGGCTCGGCCAATTCGAGCGCGGCATCACGCCCGCACCCGGTGAGCCCTATGAGCAGCAGCACGACAATGGGGAGCCGTCGCATCATTCGAATGGTATCGGCGGGCCGGGGATGAATCTCTACCCCAACCTGGGAACTGGCCCGCACATCTAGCCTCGGCATTCGTGCCTTCCGCCTTCGTCTCCCATCAGATACCCGACGACATCCTCCAGCCGCTGCGCGACCGGGCCGGGGTGGCGATTTGGGAAGGTGTCGGCCCGGCACCGAGAGAAGTGCTCCTGCACGGGGTCGCCGACTGCGATGGGCTGCTCTCGATGCTCGTGGATGTCGTCGACGAGGAGCTGCTCGACGCGGCACCGGGCCTCCGGGTGGTCTCACAGATGGCGGTCGGAGTGGACAACATCGACGTCGCCGCGTGCCGGCAACGGGGGATCATGATCGGGCACACCCCCGATGTCCTCACCGAGACAGTCGCCGACACAGCGTTTGCCCTGATGGCTGCGGTGGTCAGGAGGATCCCGGAAGGCATCGACGTGGTCCGGGAGGGCCGGTGGGGGGTGTGGGACCCCTGGGCCATGCTCGGCGGCGACCTCCACGGAGCCACGCTGGGGATCGTGGGGATGGGCCGCATCGGATCGGCATTGGCCAGGCGAGCCACTGGATTCGACATGCGGGTCCTCTATTCCTCGCCATCGGAGAAGGCGGTTTACGGGGCCACGCATGTCGGGCTCGACGAGCTGCTGACCGCATCGGACATCGTCGTGCTCACGGCGCCACTCACCGCGGCCACCAGGCACCTCATTGGTCGTCAGGAGCTGGAATCGGATGCGCCCGTCGTCGTTCCTGGTCAATGTGGCCCGGGGCCCCCTGGTGGACACACAAGCCCTCGTCCAGGCCCTCGAGGAGGGCCGGATCACCGGGGCCGCCCTCGACGTCACCGATCCCGAGCCTCTTCCTCCCGACCATCGCCTGGTCGTTCTCGACAACTGCCTGGTGGTTCCTCACATCGGCAGCGCCTCGGTCCGCGCCAGGCGCGGGATGGCGTCGCTCGCCGTCGACAACCTGATCGCCGCTCTCGATGATCGCCCGATGCCGGCTTCTTTCCTGCCGGCGACCTGACCGGGGCTTCGGATCAGGTGCTGGGGAAGATCACCAACAGGCATCCCGAAGCAATCGAGATGTTGGCGATAGGCCCGCGCATCAAGTTGCTTACCCCCCACGTCGAGCCGGGTTCCAACGTCGCCTCGCTGAGCTCCCACTCCAGGCCCCGGGTGGTGAGGCCCTCGACCGGCCCTCCCACCGCGAGCAGGCTGACCGTTGCGCCGATGTCGCCATGCACCACTCGATGCCGCCTCACGACGTGGCATCGACTTCGGTTGGAGATCCAGTCGAGCTCTTCCACACCCTGCCACCGCGGAGAGCAGACGAGCTGGAAGGCTGCGAGCTCGTGGTCCTGCCTCCCTCCGACGCCACCCACCACAACGACCCGCTCCGGGTCGTCCCGTAACGCCAACTCCAGAGCGAGGTCGAGATCGGTCTGGTCTTTGTCGGCGCTGTGACGCTCCACGATCACATGGCCGGGGAGGGGAGAGGTTTCGATCGAGTCCAGGTCACCTACCAGGACGTCGACACGGAAGCCGAGGTCGATCGCGGCCTCGTATCCGCTGTCGGCAGCGACCACCATGTCAGCGATGGGCAGCTCCTGGGCGAGCTCGGGGCGGAGCGGGTCTCCTCCGGCGAAGATGAGGATGGTGTCCATCAGAATGACAAAATCGTCTTACGCGCCGATTCGCGAGTAAGAGCTAACCCTCAAGTTGAGGTTGAGGTGCTCCGACTCGGGTTCTGCTCGTTGGGACATGCGTTTTTATCGATCTCACTCGACGACCACTTCGAGTAATCGCTCCGCCTCCACCAGGGCCGACTCTACGACCTCCGGATCCGGGCCGCGGGCGTAGACGAACCCGAGGTAGCGGTCGCCCTCCGGTGGGGGCTCGACGGAGCTTCCCCGGCGCACGGTCACATCCAGGCCGGTCACATTGGGCAGGGCTCGCACCGCTTCCGTATTGAGCAGTTCGATGAAGTTGCCGGCGCGGGGAATCGGAACCATCAACACCCCACTCGCCACTTGCTCACGGTGCAACTCCGGCTTGTCGAGGCCGAGCGCATTGCGCAGGATCATGGTCTCGAGGGTGGTCCCCATGAGACCGAAGTTGAGGCTCTTGGAACAGAGGCCGCCGATGGACCGCGCGGCCACTTCGATGACCACGACCCGGTTGCCGTCAACTTTGAGCTCGATGTGGACCGGGCCGTGGGCGATGCCGATGGCGTCCAACGCGGCCTGGGCAACACGTTGCGCCTCGCTGAGTGTCGACCCGGGGAGGCGCGACGGAGTGACCAGGATCGTCTCCGGGAAGAAGGGCCCTTGGCTGGCGCCTGGCTTGTCGAATACCGCGAGCACGTTCAACCGGCCGTCGGTGACGAGCCCTTCGACGGCGATCTCGACACCCGGGGCGAACTCCTCCAGGAGCAACGGTGCCTCGCCCGCAATTCGGAGGGCTCGCTGGTGGGCCGCCTCGACCTCGTCGGGCGTGTCGATCCGGATCACGCCCTGGCCGGCGGACCGGTCGAGAGGCTTGATGACGGCGGGATACCCAATGGATTCCAGGGCCCGGCTTGGGTCATCTCCCGGTTCGAGCACTTTGAATCGGGGCTGGGGCACCTCGGCCGCGGCGAGCAGGGCGCGCTGCCTGGCCTTGTCACGGGTTGCAGACGCCGCTTCGGGTGGGTTCGAGGGAAGCCCAAGGGCGTGCCCGGTGAGGGCGGCTATCTCGACACCGGCGTCGTCGGCCGCGATCACACCGTCGATCGGCACCCGGTCTCCGGCTTGGATGATCTTCCGGGCGGCGATCTCGGGGTCCGTGCAGTCGACCTGGAGCCAGCGATCCCCCATGTCGAACGGTGGCGGCTCCTCGGATGCCACTACCAGGTCCACGCCGAGTGCCCGGGCCGCTTCTACGAACTCGGCCGCCCGATAGGTGGTGCTGGGGAGGACGACGACGGCGGTCGGCAAGGCTTGCTCCTGGTGGCCATTACCATCCTGGCAGATGTCCGAGCCCACAGTCATCAGCATCGCTCCCGATGCGCTGGACATGATCGTCCAGCTGCGAGACCAGGAGCCCGGCGACGGAGAGTTCGCCCTCTCGATCGAGGTGACCGGGTTCCGCGGCCCTCAGTTCACCTATGAGCTCGCCTTCGTGGCCCTGAGCGACATCAAGGACGCCTGGGTGGTGGAGCGGCATGGTGACCTGGCCGTGATCTTCCCCGAGGCCGACATCCCGAAGCTGGAAGGGTCCTCTCTAGACCTGACCGCCGAAGGGTTGGCGATGAACAACCCCAACGCCCCGTCGTCACCCCAGATATCGGGCGCTCACGGCGACCTCAGCGGTCCATTGGTGGACCAGGTGCAGCAGGTGCTCACCGAGCAGGTGAACCCGGCGATCGCCGCCCACGGTGGTGGGGCCGAACTGGTCTCGGTCGACGGGACCATTGCCTATCTCCGTCTCTTCGGCGGGTGCCAGGGTTGTGGCCTGGCTCAGGTCACGCTGCGCCAGGGCATCGAGAGGACGCTGCTCGAGGCGATCCCCGAGCTGACTCAGGTGGTGGACGTGACCGATCACGCCTCGGGTGAGAACCCGTACATCGAGAGCAAGAAGAAATAGCCCGGCTCCGAGCAGAGGACATGAGCGGACCCGTTCAGCTTCCTGACGTCGGGGCCCAACAAGGCCCGTTGGCCGGCGTGGTGGTCATCGAGGGGCGGGCGACGACCGTCGGCGGTGTTGGGATCCAGCGCGTGCTTCCCACGAAAGGGAGGCGAACGGTTGGCCCCTGGTGCTTCGTCGACCTGATCCAGCCCTCCGACTTCGACGATCCGCACCCGCTCGAAATCGGGCCCCATCCCCACATCGGGCTCTCAACCGTCACCTGGCTCCTCGACGGCGAAGTGTTGCACAGTGACTCACTGGGCACGGAGCAGCTGATTCGCCCCGGCCAGTTGAACCTGATGACCGCGGGACGGGGGATCGCCCATGCCGAGCTGGGCACCACCGAAGGGATCAACGGAGTGCAGATGTGGCTGGCCCAGCCGGGGCCGACCCGGCAGGGTGCCTCCCGGTTCCAGCACGTGGCCGATCTGCCGCAGGCCGAGCTGATCGGCGCCACCGCCACCGTCCTGGTGGGGGCGCTCGGCGAGGCTGCGTCGCCTGCCGAGGTGGATTCGAGGATGGTCGGCGCCGACGTTTCGATGGGTCCCGGGCGGGTCGAGGTCCCAACCGAGCCCGACTTCGAGTACGCAGTGGTGCCCCTCGACCACAAGGTCAAGGTCGGTGAAGACATAGTCGAGCCGGGTTGGCTGGCTTTGATCCCCTCGGGCTCCGACTCGTTGCCGGTCACCTCATCGGGCGGCGCGCGCTTCTTGCTCCTGGGCGGGGAGCCGCTCGGGGAGCCAATCGAAATGTGGTGGAATTTCGTCGCCCGTACCAAGGACGAGATCACCGAGGCATGGCGGGCGTGGCAGGCCCATGACGAGGAATGGTTTGGCGCGGTGCCATCCAGCCTGGCCCGCATCGACGCCCCGGCACCTCCCTGGCTCCCCGCCAGTTAGTCGAAGACGGTGGGGTTCACCAGGGAGCAGCTCGAGTCCTTTCGGGGAGCGACCGTGCCCGACCTGGTCGGACCCGGGCTCCGACTCCTGTTCGTCGGGATAAACCCCGGGCTGTGGACGGCAGCCACCCAGACCCATTTCTGCCATCCGTCGAACCGCTTCTATCCCGCCCTGCGGGCCGCCGGGCTCATTGACTTCCAGTTCGACGTAACGAGGGGGATGACCAACCGCGACCGACAGCGCCTCATCGAGGCCGGCATCGGGATCACCAACCTGGTGGCGAGGGCCACGGTCCGGGCTTCGGAAGTCACAGTGCCTGAGTTCCGCGAGGGAGCCGTTCGATTGGCCGCCACCGTCGAACAGCACCGTCCTCGCGTGGTCGCGGTGGCCGGGGTCACCGCCTACCGGACCGCCTTCGACAGAAAAGCCGCGGTCCTCGGGCCTCAGGAGGACCCGATCGGAACGGCGGACCTCTGGGTCGTTCCCAATCCTTCGGGGCTCAACGCCCACGAGACCACGGAAACGCTCGCGGAGTGGTTTCGCCGTCTTGGCGCGGCTGCCGGCCTGTCGTGAGCGAGCCCTCTCCCCGTCAAGTCCTCTATGCCCTGGTCTCTGCCGGCTTCTTCCTGGTCGTGTTGCTCCTGGTGATCGGCGCCGCGGTCGCCGGTCTCGCCCCGACCTGGTGGACGGCCACCATGTTGATCATGGTGCTAGGGGTCGGTGCCTGGGCCGCCTTCCGATGGCGGAAGACGGTGCCCGTGCTGCTCGCCTCGATATTTGTGTTCGTCGTCTGGGCCGTGGGCACGCTCTTGGTCTCCTGACTAGGGCAGAAAGACATTTCGCTCTCAGGACACGGAAGGGCTAGTCAGCGGCGACATGGCGTTTAGCATCACCCTCCGTGACTAGTGAGGTTACGACCCAGCAGTCATCGGCGAGGGAGACGATCAAGCGGATCGGGCCGTCGTTGGTGGTCGCCTCGGTCCTCGGCTCGACCCTAGGGCTCGTTGTCGCCCAATTCCTCGACGATCTCGGGGATGGAATCCTTGCCCTGATCCTGGGCGGCGACGCCGTGATCTACAACAACCGGGTCGACATCACCGGAGCGTCCGACCTGGCCTGGGCCGGTGGATTCCTTCTCTGTCTGATTGTCGGATTCGCATTTCTCTTCGCCTACCCGACCGCGCGGGGCCAGGGCACGGCAAAGCTCACCTTGCTTTGGATGCTCCTCCACGTGCTCGCCCAGGCTTTTGTCCAGGCCGTTTTCCTGCCGTTCGACTCGGACGGGCAGTTGGCGCAGGCCTATGCGACCCTGGAAGCCCCGGCCGGGCTCGAATACGTGATCGCAGCCGGGGGCGGCGTCGGTCTGCTCCTCGTCGTGCTCTCCGCCGCGTCGGCGTTCCTCGCCTTCACCCCACACCACAAGCTGATCAACACTGGGCGGAAGCGGTTCACCTTCACCCTTTGGATCACCCTGGTGCCTGCAGTGATCTCGGTGTTCCTCGCCATCCCGTTCTTCGCACCCGACGCCGGGAGCGGGGTGATCCCTGCTCTGCCACTCTCCGCGGTCATCTTCCTGGCCACGGTGGCCGCCGCCCCCGGCACCACCACGGTCCAGGGCCCGGAGGAATTTCAGGAGACGCCGATGCCGTGGGGATTGGGCGGCACCCTGCTCGTGGTCCTCCTCTTCGAGATCTTCGTCCTCAGGGGCGGGGTCTCGGTGAATCCTGCCCAGTGGGGGTAGCGGGCAAGCTGGCGCTTGTCTTGACCGTCAGCGACGGCGTCAACGCGGGCACCCGTGAGGACCTCTCCGGAGAGGCGGTCGAGGCCACCCTCCGCGAAGCCGGGTTCGAAGTCGAGCGATCCGTCGTTCCCGACGAGGTCCCGGCGATCACCGCATTCCTGGAAGAGGGACGCACCCGGGCCGCCCTGATCGTCACCACCGGGGGCACCGGCTTTGGCCCCCGGGATGTCACACCCGAGGCAACGGCGCAGGTACTCGAGCGTGAAGCACCCGGCCTGACCCATCTCATGATGGAGCGCGGCCTCGAATCGACGCCGATGGCGGCCCTCTCCCGGGCCCGGGCCGGAGCAGTCGGATCGACCCTGGTGGTCAACCTCCCGGGGTCGGCGCGGGGGGCAGTCGAGAGCCTGGAAGCGGTCATCGAAGTGATCCCCCACGCCCTCGATCTGCTTGGTGGAGACACCGAGCACCGGTAACGGAAAAAGCAGGGAATCCACTACCGTTCCGGCCCGGCTTCGGACACCTCCCGGGAGGATCATGAACATCAAACAGGAATTCGTGGTGGCGCGCCCGACGCAGGTGGTCTGGGAGGTCTTCCAGGATGTCCCCTCCATCGCCCAGTGCCTCCCAGGCGCCAATCTCAGCGGGCAGAACGACGACGGCTCCTATGAGGGGAACCTCTCGGTGAAGCTGGGCCCAATGGCCGCTTCCTTCGACGGTCAGTGCGTCGTGATCCCCGACTCCCAGGGAATGAGTGCCACCATTGACGGCAAGGGCGTCGACAAGAAGGGCGGCTCGAGGGGCCAGGTGAAGGTGGTGTACACGATCACACCCGAGGGCCAGGGATCGAAGGTGGTGGTCGACGCCGACGTGACCCTGTCCGGGCCGGCGGCACAGTTCGGGCGCACCGGGCTGATCAACGAGATGTCCAAGCGGCTCATCAATGAGTTCGTCTCCTGCCTCGAGGCCAAGCTCGCCGCCCCCACCGAGGCCGAGGCCGTGTCGATCAGCGCCGGCGAGGTCCACGGCGTTTCCCTCTTCTTCTCCTCCCTTTGGGCATGGTTCAAGCGGCTATTCGGTGGAGGTTCGGAATGATCCGTCGGCTCGGTCCGATTGCCCTGGTCGGCGCCCTTCTCCTGACAGCCTGCGGCGGCGGTGGGGGATCGACCACGATCGAAGGTGAGGACGTGACGGTCCTCATGTTCGACAACCGGTATGAGTTCACCGAGATCAGGATCCCTCCCGGGGGAACGGTCAACTTCGTGGGCGGTGGGCGCAACCCACACAACGCCGTGGCCAACGACGAGTCGTGGTCGACCGAGGACGCTTTCGGCAGCCTCGAGCAATACGAGGGTGATGAGGCAACCGTGGCCTTCGACACCGCCGGCGAATACCCCTTCTTCTGCACCTTCCATGGCAACGCCGAAGGCTCGGGGATGGTGGGCACCGTGATCGTGGAGGCCGCCGGGTGATGCGATCCCGGGTCTGGCTGGTCGCCGGCGGGCTCATCCTGGGGCTCGCCGCTTGCGCCGGCCCCCCGGTTGGCGAACCCTCGCCGGCCGCTGTCGGAGACCCGGCGACGGATGCCCCGGCCGAGGCGAGTGGCGAGACCCGGCTCGTCCCGCAGGACTTCCCCAACATCCAGTCCGCAGTCGACGCCGCGGCGCCGGGCGACCTGATCCTGATCGACGCCGGGGTGTATCGGGAAGAGGTGGAGGTGACCACTCCGGGCCTGGTGATCCGAGGAGTCGATCGCAACGAGGTCATCATCGACGGCGAGTTCCAGAGGCCAAACGGCTTCAAGGTCTCCTTTGCCGATGGGGTCGCCATCGAGAACCTGACTGTTCGCAACGCAACAGGCAACGGATTGTTCTGGAATGGAGTCCGGGGATATCGGGGCTCCTACGTGACCGCGATCGACAACGGGGTGTACGGCATCTACGCCTTCGACTCGAGCGACGGCCTGTTCGAACATGCCTACGCCTCCGGCTCACCGGATGCCGGGTTCTACATCGGCCAATGCAAGCCGTGCCAGGCCGTCATCACCGACTCCATCGCCGAGTGGAACGGGCTCGGTTACTCGGGCACCAACGCATCGGACGACCTCTACCTGGTCGCATCGACCTGGCGTCACAACGTGGCCGGGATCGTCCCCAACACCCTGGACGGCGAGCTGCTGCCCCCGTTTCAGGGGGTGACCATCGCCGGGAACCTGGTCCACGACAACGGCAACGTCGAGGCTCCCGCTCTCGCCTTCGAATGGGCCGCTCAGGGCAATGGCATCCTGCTCGCCGGTGGAAACGACGCCCTGGTCACCCAGAATCGGGTGTTCAACCACCCCCAGAGCGGGATCGTGGTCTTCCCGATACTCGACAAGAACTTCTGGATGTCGGAGGGCAACGAGATCCGCTCCAACGTCATCGACGGCTCCGGGCTGGCAGATATCGCGCTCGGAGGGCCCTCGGGCTCGGAGAACTGCTTCGAGGACAACGAGTTCCAGACCTCGTTGCCCGCCGCACTCGAGTGGAAGCAGCCCTGTGAGGGGCTGCGGCTGCCTGCGCTGTTCGAACTGGGGTCGACCAGCGCCCAACTCGGGCGCTACTTCGAGTCGGGAGTCGGGCTCCAGCCGGAGATCCCGATCGGCTCTACCCCGAAGCCGGGCCCGCAACCGGTGATGCCGGGCGGGGCCGAGGCCCCGGTCATCCCGGCAGTGAACGTTTTCGAGAATGCCCGCCCCGACATCGCGGCCATCACGGTGCCCGAGATGCCGGCCGGCCTGGAAGTGACCCAGACGAAAGGAATCAATGTGATGGGAGTCAGTTTCGCGTCGACGGCAGGGGTCTTCTTCGGCCTCTATGCCTACGTGCTGCCCCTGGTGCTGTACACGACCTGGGTCGTGATCGCGATCTGGGACCTGACCAAGAGGGAGGACCTGAGCCGGGGGAGAGCGATCACCTGGATGGCAGTGATCCTTGTGGTCCCGTTCTTCGGCGTGATCGCCTATTACCTGTTCGGCCGGAGCACGATCCCGAGTTGGCAGCGGTGGGTCCTATTGCTCGGGGGGATGGCGGTCTACGCTTTGTTCCTCGGGTTGGGAATGTTCGTGGGCGGCATCGTCTGATCCTGTGACCGATCCCGTCTCCCGTCGCGAGCTGTTGAAGAAGGCCGGTCTCGGAGGCGCCCTCTTTCTCGGGGGGTCGGTAATGGGCCACACCATGCAACACCGGGCCGCGGCCGCAGAAGGGGAAGAAGAGGCTTACAACCCCGCCGCCATCGGGCGCTCCAGCATGCACGAAGGTGGCGCCCCGGCTCTCTACGGCCACCAGCACAGCCCGCCACCGGGGCTCGGCCCCGACGCCCTCGACCCTCACACCTTCCCTCCGGTGCCGGACGGCCGGCCGGCGGGCGCCGTCCGGGAGATCGAGATCACAGCCGAGGAGAGGCTGGTCGAGGTCGGGGCCGACACCTTCTTCGAGGCGTGGACCTACAACGGCACGGTGCCCGGACCCATTCTCCGCGCCACCGAGGGAGACACACTCCGGGTTCACTTCGAGAACCGGACCGGCCATCCGCACAACATCCATTTTCATGGAGCACATCGCCCCGAGCAGGACGGCTGGGAGCCGGTCGCGCCCGGCGGCGAGACCACCTATGACATCGTGGCCGGGCCTGCCGGGCTCCACCCCTATCACTGTCACACCACCCCATTCGCCGAGCACATCGGGCGCGGGCTCTACGGGATGCTCATCGTAGATCCGCCCGGGGGCCGGCCTCCTGCGGTCGAGGTCGCTCTCGTCCTCTCCGGCTTTAGCAACGAGGAGATCGGCAGCAACGGGCTGGTCGCTTGGAACGGGGTCGCCGGCTACTACGACGCCTACCCGATCAAGGTCCCGGTCGGCGAGCCGGTCCGTGCCTATCTGGTGAACATGGTGGAGCACGAGGCGGTGGCCTCTTTCCACCTCCATGCCGAGACCTTCGACGTCTATCCGGCAGGGATGGGGACCCACCCGGTGTTCCGGGATGACACCATCACCCTTGGCCAGGCGCAGCGGGCGATCGTCGAGTTCACCCTTCCCCATTTGGGCCGATACATGTTCCACCCGCATCAGCACTGGCTGGCCGAGCGGGGGGCGATGGGCTGGCTCGCCGCGATCTGATCCTCAGGCAACGACCACGTGGCGGCGGCCCATGTCGACGACCTTGGCCGCGATCGGGCCCGCGATTGCCATGATCAACACGTAGGTGGCGGCGAGTGCAGTGAACTCGCCCGCTCCCGAGAGCGAAGCGGCCAGACCGGCGATCACGATCGAGAACTCACCTCTGGCAATGAGAAGTGCCCCGGCCCGGCGCCGTCCCTTGACCCCGACACCGGCCCTCCGGGCCGCCCACCAGCCGATGGCGTACTTGGTGAGCCCGGACACGATGGCGACAGAGACCGCAGCCACGGCCACGCCCGGAATGTCGCCGGGATCGGTGCGCAGCCCGAAGAAGACGAAGAAGATGGCAGCGAACAGGTCCCTAAGGGGAGTGAGCAGCGACCGGGCCCGGTCCACTGACTCGCCGGACACGCCAATGCCAACGAGGAACGCCCCCACCGCCGCCGACACGTTGACCCCCTCGGCGAGCCCGCTGATGATCAGGGTGATCCCGAACAGTGAGAGAAGACTGACCTCGTCGGAGTCGTGAAAGAGGATCGAGCCGATGCGGTCCTGGCCCCGAGAGGCGATGGCGATGATCCCCACCACCAGGGCCACCGCGATCGCGACCGTCACCAACGCCGTTTCGGGCCCACTTCCCAACGCGAGAACGCCGAGTATTGGGAGGAAAACGGCCATCGCCAGGTCCTCGAAGACCAGGATCGAGAGGACCGTCGGTGTTTCCCGGTTCCCGATCCACCCCAGGTCCTCGATCAGCTTGGCCACGATCCCGCTCGAGGAGACATATGTGACCGCTCCGAAGAACACCGACACGACGACGCCGAGGTCGAGCACCATCCCGGTGACGAAGCCGGGGATGAAATTGATTACCAGGTCGACGAGCCCGACTCGCCTCACCGAGCGAAGGCCTGACACCAACTCTCCCGCCGAATACTCGAGGCCGAGCAGGAGGAGGAGGAAGATCACACCCAACTCCGCACCGAACTCGACGATCTCCTCGGAGGTGACCACCGGGACCAGGCCTCCCTGTCCGATCGCCAGCCCAGCGAGGAGGTAGAGGGGGATCGGAGTGATCCCGAGCCGCCCGGCGAAACGCGCCATCAGGGCGAGACCGAGGACGATGGCGCCCAATTCCAGGAGCAAGAGGGCGCTTTCGTTCATCGATCAGCCGCTGCTCAGGATCTCTTGTGTCTGTTCGATGCCTTGGGAAGTCCCCACCACGACCAGCTTGTCGCCAGGCTGGATCTCGAACTCGGGCCCGGGGGAGGGGAAGGTCTGATCGCGCCTGATCACCGCGACGACGGAGACACCGGACCGGGTCCGGATCCGGGCATCGCCAATCGTGCCCGTCGCGTACGGGGACCGCTCCTCGATGGTCAGCCAGTCGATCGCAAGCCCTTCCACCTGCTGCTGGAGGCTGGTGAGGTTGGCGACCAGAGTCGATCCCCCGAGCGCCTCGGAGAGGGCGTGGCTGTCTTCATCGCTGAGGTTCATCGTCACCACGGCGGCGTCGGTGTCGTCAGGCTCGCACACGAAGAGCTCGCGGCGGCCGGTCCGATGATGGACGACACCGATGCGACGGCCATCCTCAGTGCTGAACTCGTACCTGACCCCGACGCCGGGTAGGGAGGATTCCTCGATTCGGGGCAAGCTCATCTCCTCGGATTCGCCGGCAGGTTACTTACGAGCCCGGGTCAGGCTCCCCATTCGCGATCAGCCTGATCGGCAGGGCCTCGATCAGGCCCCCCTGGATCCGAAATGCCTCGATTTCCCCTCCGGCGGCGATGAGGTGGACCCAGTCGGGATCCCATGCCATGGCCACATCGGTCGCCGAGGGCATTGGCTCACCGCGCGGGTGGGAGTGGAACACCCCGGAGATCTCCCAACCGTTGCTTTCGGCATGGCGGAGCGCGCCGAAGTGCTCCTCCGGGGCGACGGTGAAGCTGACCGATGAAGGTTCGGCGTTGGTCAACGGGTAGGCGAAGCGGATCGCCCCATCCTCCGTGGCGATCAGCCCGCAGCATTCATCCGGGAAGCAATTTCTGGCATGGGCCAGGATCGCGACCCGTATCGGGTCGGGGAGGACGACTGGCGTGGTGGGCATCAGTGAAGGTGAGCGGGGTCTGGAGCCTCGGGATCGATGCCGTAGCGATCGAAAGCGTCGACCACCGTGTCCATCGGGACCGAGCCGTCGGCGGCGAGCGCCCAAAGCGTGGTGGCCACGATGGTCCCGGTGTCGATCTCGAAGAACTTGCGCAGCGCCTGAGCGCGAGTCGGAGCGGCCGAAGCCGTCGGTGCCGAGCGTGACGAACCGGCCGGGAACCCATGGCGCGACCTGATCCGGGACCAACCTCATGTAGTCGGAGACCGCGACCACCGGCCCGGACACCGTCGACAGCCTCCGGGTGACAAGAGGCACCCGCGCCGTCTCCTTCGGGTGGAGCCGGTTCCAGCGCTCCACGGCCAGTGCCTCCTCGCGCAGCTTCTTGTAGGAGGTCGCCGACCACAGCTCCGCTCCCACCCCATAGTGCTCGGCCAACTCCTGGACTGCCTCGCGGGCCGCCAGGTTCGCCGAGCCGGAGAACAGGATCGCGGCCCCAGGCCCGGAGGCCTGGGGGGCTTCTTGCCATCGATAGAGGCCTTCGATGATCCCCTCGGACACTCCCTCGGGGCGGGGTGGCTGGCTGTAGTTCTCGTTGTAAAGGGTCAGGTAGTAGAAGACGTCCTCTCCCCGCCCGTGCATCCGTTCCAGGCCGTGTTCGACGATGGTGCCCACCTCGTAGGCGAATGCCGGGTCGTAGGCCTCGCAAACCGGGACCGTTGTCGCCAGCACCAGGCTGTGCCCGTCCTGGTGCTGCAGGCCTTCACCTTGCAGAGTGGTCCTCCCCGCCGTCGCCCCGAGCAGGAAGCCGCGTGCTCTCGAATCGGCCGCCGACCAGATCAGGTCGCCCACCCTCTGGAAGCCAAACATGGAGTAGAAGATGAAGAAGGGGACCATCGGAACCCCTCGGGTGGCATAAGAGGTGGCGGCGGCGATCCACGATGCGACCGAGCCGGCCTCGGTTATGCCCTCCTCCAGGATCTGCCCGTCCTGGCTCTCGGCGTAGGAGAGCAGCATCGAGGCGTCGACCGGCTCGTAGAGCTGGCCCTGAGAGGCGTAGATCTTCAGCTCGCGGAACAGGGAGTCCATCCCGAAGGTCCTCGCCTCGTCGGGGACGATGGGGACGATCCTCTCCCCGAAGCCCTCGACCCGGGAGAGGTTCCGGATGAGCCGGGTGAATGCCGTCGTCGTCGAGGCTTCGACCTTGCCCGAGCCGGCGTAGATCTCCGAGTACGCCTCCGGGGGTGGGAGCTGGAGCCCCTGCTCGGGGACGACCCGCGGCAGGAATGGTTCCCCCCAGCTCCTGGCGTCGCTGCAGGAGGTACTCGTGCTCCGGGGTGCCCGGCCCGGGCCGGAAGTAGGGCGGCTCGCGGTCACCCTCCAACGCCTCAGGCGGGATCTCCTGCTCGAGGTGGAGGGTCGCCCGAAGGGTCATGAGCTGCTGGTTGGTGAGCTCCTTGATCTGGTGGGTCGCGTTGCGCCCTTCGACGTCGGGGCCCAAGGTCCAGCCCTTGATCGTCTTGGCCAGGATCACGGTCGGCCTGCCATTGTCCAGCTCCGTCGCCACCTTGTAGGCCGCGTACACCTTCCGGTAGTCGAGGCCGCCCCTCCGCAGGTCCCAGATCTCGGCGTCCGTCATGTCCTCGACCATCGCCTTGGTGCGGGGGTCCTTGCCGAAGAAGTGCTCCCGGACGAAGCGCCCCGTCCTCGGCCTTGTACCGCTGGTACTCGCCGTCGACGGTGCTGCTCATGACGTCGATCAATGCTCCATCGTCGTCCTGCGACAAGAGCCGGTCCCATCCCGAGCCCCAGATCACCTTGATCACGTTCCACCCGGCGCCCCGGAACCCGGCCTCCAGCTCGGTGATGATCTGCCCGTTGCCCCGGACCGGGCCGTCGAGACGCTGCAGGTTGCAATTGATCACCCAGATCAGGTTGTCGAGGCCTTCCCGGGTGGCCAGGGAAATCGCGCCGAGAGTCTCCGGCTCGTCGGTCTCCCCATCGCCGATGAAGCACCAGACACGGGACTGCGTCGTGTCGTCGAGTCCCCGATTGTGCAGATACTTGTTGAATCGGGCGTGATAGATGGAGTTGATGGGCCCGATCCCCATCGACACGGTCGGGAACTCCCAGAAATCGGGCATGAGCCGGGGGTGGGGATAAGAGGAGAGGCCGTCTCCCCCGATCTCGAAGCGGAAGTTGTCGAGGTGCTTCTCGTCGAAGCGGCCCTCGAGGAACGCCCTCGCGTAGATCCCGGGGGCGGCATGGCCCTGCATGTAGACGTGGTCCCCACCACCGGGCGCATTGCGACCCCGGAAGAAGTGGTTGAAGCCGATCTCATACAGCGTTGCCGACGATGCGAATGTCGAAAGGTGGCCGCCGATCCCCTTCTCGCGGTGGTTGGCCTTGATCACCATGACGGCGGCGTTCCACCGGACGAAGCGCCGGATCCTGCGCTCGATGTCGGCGTCACCGGGGAATTCGGGCTGCTCTTCGGCCGGGATCGTGTTCACGTAAGGCGTGGTCACCGCACCAGGGATGCCGACGCTGGTCTCGTGGGCGCGCTCGAGCAGCTTGGCCATCAGGAAACGCGCTCGGTCCGTGCCCTCGGCCGCCACCACCTGGTCCAGGGAGTCGAGCCACTCCTGGGTCTCTGTCGGGTCGGTATCCGGGAGTTGATGGATGTAGTCGTCGCCGAGTGTGCGACCGAGATCACCAGGCATGTGGGCAAGCCTAGTTAGGGCGAGGTTTTCCCAACTCCGGGGTCAGGCAACGACTGCCGCATCGGTGGCCCTGGCCAGCCAGGGCTCCACAGCGGAGAGGAAGCGGAGCGGAGCGTCCATCTGCGGGGTGTGCCCGGTGTCCGTCATCTGGACCAGGTCCCAATCGGGCCGCAATCGGCAGAGCCACTCGACGGCGGTCGGAGAGACGATGTGGTCGGTCACCCCCTGGACCACGAGTGTCGGCGCGGTGATCCCCCTGATCATCTGGACGTACCGGCTCCTGTTGGCATAGAGCGCGGCGATCGAAGTGGCCGTGCGCGCAGTGGCCTCGGGCGACCAGGGAAGGCCTTTTCGGATTCGTGCCATCTCGATCGACGCCTCGATCACCGACATCGGGACCCGGCCCGGCTTGTGGGTGATCATCTGCATGCTCATCCGGACCAGCTCCTGGGGGGTGTGGGTGCGAATGAAGCGGCGGCCCCAGGCCTCACCGACGACCGGGGTGGCCTGGATCGCGAGTCGAACGACCGTCGGCCAGTCGAGGCGAGGATCGGGGTACACCGGCGGTGTGGCCGGCGCCACCAGGACCAGTCGCTCGACGAGCTCGGGCCGGTGAGAAGCCACCATCTCTGCGAGCAGGCCGCCCGTGGAATTGCCCATGATTGTGGCCGACCCGTGTTCCTCGGCGATATAGGACTCGACCGCCTGGCGATGGGTCTCGAGGTGGAAGTCTCCGGCGGGCGGAGAAAGGCCGAATCCGGGAAGGTCGACGGCCACCACCCGGCCGTGCCGGGCAAGCCTGTCGGCAACCGCCAACCAATTGGTCGTCGAGCCGCCGAGCCCATGGACCAACACAATGCTCGGCCCCGCACCACCGAATTCGACATGGTGCATGGGACCGAGGTCCGTATCTATGTAGGCGCCCATTGCCGGAGAGGCTACAACCGCTGCCTTCTTACAATCTGCCGGTGAGGTTGCTCCTGGTTTCGACATATGAGCTCGGCCACCAGCCGGTTCACCTCGCCTCGGCAGCATCGGCCCTGAGGGCAGCGGGGATCGAAGTAGCCGTTGTCGACCTCTCGGTCGAGGCGTTATCGGCAAGGGATCTCGAGTCGATCGACGCCATTGCGTTCTCGGTCCCAATGCACACCGCGATGCGGCTGGCGGCGCGGGCCGCGGATGAGATCAGGTCCGGCTACCCGGCGATGCCCATGGCCTTCTATGGCCTCTACGCCGTGGTTGGAAGCGGCCATGCCGTCCGCTCCCTCAAGGCTTCGGCTTTTGCCGGGGAATATCTGGACGACCTGGTGGGCTGGGCACTTGCGATCCATGGGGGCGCCGCTCCCGGGAATGAGGTCAGCGTCGCCATGGGGCACCCGCGGGCTCTGGTGCCGGACCGAAGCGGGCTGCCGGGACACGAGGAATACGCCAGGCTCGAGTGGCAAGGCAGTGCGAGGCTGGCTGCGGCGGTGGAGGCAAGTCACGGTTGCCGGCATCGGTGCCGGCATTGCCCGATCCCGGTGCTCTACGACGGTCGGCTTCGGGTGGTGGGGGCGGAACCAGTCCTGGCCGACATCTCGGCCCTGGCCTCGAGCGGAGTGGAGCACGTCACATTTGCCGATCCCGACTTCTTCAATGCCCCCCGCTACTCGATCGACCTGCTCAGGCAGGCGCACCAAGCCCACCCCGAGCTCACATTCGACGTGACCGTCAAAGTGGAGCACATCCTCAACCATCGCGAGATGTGGGATGAGATGGCCGAGCTCGGCGTGATCTTCGTCACCAGCGCATTCGAGAGCGTGGACGAGCAGACGCTGGTGGTTCTGGACAAGGGCCACACCGTGGCCGACATGGGCGAGGCCGTCGAGGTGACGCGGACCGCGGGAGTCCACCTCAGGCCGACCTGGCTCCCTTTCCTCCCTTGGACCAGGCCCTCCGACCTGGCTGATCTCGCCCGGTTCCTCGACCTGCATGACCTGTGGCCGGCGACGGACCCGGTTCAACTCTCGATAAGGCTCTTGATCCCAGAGGGCTCGCTGCTCGAGGCTCACCCCGCGGTCCTGCCCCATCTCATCGGGTATGACGGCCCTTCACTGATATGGCGCTGGGATTTCGCCGACCCCACCACCGAAGTGCTGCAGAAGCAGTTGGATGCCATCGCTGCGGAGGGCTCAGACTGTGGCGCGGAGAGTTTCGAGACGCTCGGTGAGATGCGCAGCGCGATCGCAATGGCTTCAGGAGCCGACCTCGGCCCTCTCGCCCCATTCAACGCTTCCGTGCCGCGGTTGACCGAGAGTTGGTTCTGTTGTGCCGAGCCGACAGCCGCCCAGGCAACCGCGGTGACGATCGGGGGAATTAGGGTGCCCGGCTAAATCGACAGTTGGGGCTGGCTTGGAATCTGTTCTGACCGCAACGGGATTGGTGAAGCGGTTCGGCGATCTGACTGCCGTCGATGGAGTCGGCATCACCATCGACCACGGTGAGACGTTTGGGTTGCTCGGCCCGAACGGTGCCGGAAAGACAACCTCGATCTCGATCATCGCCGGCCTGCTCCGGGCGGACGCCGGTGAGGTGAAGGTGGCGGGCACGACGATCACACCCAACTCGGTGTCGGGAAAGGGCGCGATCGGCCTCGTCCCCCAGGACCTCGCCATCTATCCGGATCTCACCGCTACCGAGAACCTGACCTTTTTCGGGCGGCTCTATGAGATGTCGGGTGATGCCCTTGCGAAGCGGGTCGACGAAGTCCTGGAGGTCATCGGGCTCAGCGATCGAAAGGATGACCTGACCAAAGAGTTCTCGGGTGGGATGAAACGACGGCTCAACATCGGGATCGGCCTGTTGCATCGCCCCCAGTTGCTGATCCTCGACGAGCCCACGGTCGGCGTGGACCCCCAATCCCGGAACTCGATCCTCGAGTCCGTCGAGAGCCTCTCTGCAGAGGGGATGGCGGTGCTCTACACCACCCACTACATGGAGGAGGCCGAGCGCCTCTGCGACCGGGTTGCGATCATCGACGAAGGCGTGGTCCGGGCGGAGGGCACCAGGCGCGAACTGGTGTCGCTGGTGGGGGAGAAAGACCGGATCAGGATCACTGCCGGCGGCGACCTCATCCGGGCTGCCGAGGCAGCGCTCGAAATGCCCGGAGTCTCCGAGGCCAGCCCTTCGGAGGAATGTGTCGAGATCCTGGCCGATGATGCATCCACGATCCTCCCCGACCTCCTGGGTCGCGTGGCCGGTGCCGGGGCGGTGATCGCGGGAGTCGAGGTGATCGAGCCCAATCTCGAGGCTGTATTCCTCGAGGTCACCGGAAAAGCGCTGCGGGATTAGTGGACGGGGACTGAAGGTGGGTGCTGCCACCAGGATCGCCACCAAGGACCTGAAGCTCAGGATCAGGGACAAGTCGGCGTTCATCCTCGGCATCCTGGCCCCGCTCGTCCTCGCCTTCATCTTCAACTTCGTGTTTGGAAGCGGCCTCGAAGGCAACCTCGACCTTCAATACGGGCTGGTCGACCAGGACAACACCGAGATCTCAGCGGGTTTCCGTTCGATCCTCACCGAGTTGCAGGCCGAGGAGCTGCTGACGCTCACCGAGTTCGACGACGCGGCGTCGGCTGACGCGGCCATCGAGGACGGTGAGGTGCAGGCCTACTACCTGATCGAGCCCGGCATGGAGCAAGCGGTGATCGCCGGCGAGGCCTTCGACATAAAGGTGATCGGGGACATCGATGCCTCTACCTTCACCCAGATCGCCTCATCGATCGCCGAGCAGTTCGGTTCCGGCGTGGCCGGGGTCCAGCTCTCGGTGGCCACGTCGATCTCGCTGGTAGGTACCCCGCCGCCCGAGGCTGCAGGGTGGGGCCAGGAGGCAGCAGCTCGACCCGCTTCGTACGTGATCAACGATGTCTCGTCGGCCACCCGTCAGCTCGATGCCACCACCTACTTCGCAGCGGGGATGGCCGTGTTCTTCCTCTTCTTCACGGTGCAATTCGGAGTGGTTGGGCTCCTGGAGGAGCAGCGAGAGGGGACACTGGCCCGCCTGATGGCGGCACCGATACCCCGGGCCAGCGTCATCGTTGCCAAAGGACTGCTCTCGTTCTGGCTCGGGGTGATCTCAGTCAGCGTCCTGATCATCGTGTCCACTTTGCTGATGGGCGCCGAGTGGGGGCCGCCTCTCGGGGTGATCATCCTCGTGGTCTGTGGGGTCCTCGCAGCCGTCGCCATCATGGGCCTGGTCGCCAGCGTGGCCAAGACCCCTGAAGGCGCCGGCAACCTCGGTGCCATCATCGCGGTGATCCTGGGGATGCTGGGCGGGACTTTCTTCCCAATTGGCCAGGGTGACGACCTCCTCAGCCGGCTCACCTATCTGACGCCCCATGCCTGGTTCATGCGCGGCCTCGCCGACATATCCGGAGGGGCGCCGTGGACCGAGGTCCTGCCCGCTGCCCTCGCGCTGCTCACCTTCGCCGTGGTCTTGGGGGCAATCGCGTGGTTCGCCTTGCGCAGGAAGGTGTTGGCGTGAAGATCTGGGCAATCGCAGCAGCCAACGTCCGCCGCATGTACCGCGAGCGCTCGAACATCTTCTTCGTCTTCATCTTCCCTCTCGCCCTGATCCTTCTCATCGGCGCCCAGTTCGGAGGCGGAGTGGAGCCGGTCGTGGGCATCCATGCCGCTGACGACGGTCGACTGTCCTCGGCGCTGCTCACCGAGATCGAATCGGTGGATGGGATCGACGTCAGGGCCTTCGACAGCGCGGAGGAACTGACGACTTCAGTGGAGCGGGGGAACGCGTTGGTCGGGGTGTTCCTCCCGGCCGGGATGGATGAGATCGCGGCTGGTGGGGGTCAGGTGACCATCGACTCCATCACGCGTCCCGATGGGGGCGGGGCTCAACTCCAAGCGATCGTCGGGGCCGCGGTTGGGAGAGTGATGACCCCGGTCACCGCCGCCCAATTCGCCATGGAGAAGTCGGGCACCGAGTTCGACACCGCCCTCGACACCGCAATCGGGCTCGAGGGAGAGGCTCCTGGGGTGACCGTGTCGACCACCGCCGTGGGGGAGGCGCTGTTTCCGTCGACCCTGGGCCGTTTCGACCTGGGCGCCTCCTCGCAACTGATCCTGTTCACCTTCCTGACCGCCTTGGCCGGCTCGTCTGCCCTGATCCTCACCAGGCAGTTGGGGATCTCCAGGCGGATGCTCTCCACACCGACCTCGACCTCCACGATCGTCCTCGGTGAGGGTTCGGGGAGGTGGGCAGTCGCCATGGTCCAGGGCCTCTACATCATCCTCGTCACCTTTCTCATGTTCCGGGTCAACTGGGGCGACCCGATAGGGGCTGCAGCGATCCTGGTCCTGTTCGCAGCGGTCGGCGCCGGTGCCGGGATGCTGATGGGCGCCACCTTCAGCAACGATGCCCAGGCCGCCGGAATCGGCGTCATGGTCAGCCTCGGGCTCGCAGCCCTTGGAGGCTGCATGTTCCCCATCGAGCTCTTCTCGCCGACCATGCAGAAGGTGGCCCACCTCACGCCGCACGCCTGGGCGCTGGACGGCTTTGCCGAGTTGGTCCGTCGAGACGGCACCGTGGTCGACATCCTTCCCGAGCTCGGCGTGCTCCTGGCCTTCGCGGTCGTCCTGATCCTCCTCGCCTCATGGCGGCTGCGGGTCGCGCTCACCAGGACCTGATGTTTGAATGAGACCGTGACCGGCATGGATCACGGGACATGGCAATAGCAGGGCGGCTGGCGTCGGCGGTTGGCTACCTCTGGCTACTGATCTCCATCCTCTCCGGGACCGGGGTCATCGAATTGCCGGAGAACTTTGCCGGGTCGGCCTTCTATGCGGTGGCTCTCGTCTTCCTAGGCCGGGCCCTAAGAAAACGGGTACGGACGGTTGGCGAAGAGGAAGGCCTCCCGCAGCCCGTGGCGGTGCCGACCCCGCCGATCCTGCCCGACGCCCCCCGATCACAACCCCCAGAAGTAGCTCGGCCCTCCGCGCCACCTCCGGCGCCGAAGGCGCCGGCAGGCCAAGCGGGAAGAGCCGGCGATCACCGGGCCCGAGCTCCTGGATCCGGGACTCGCCGCCGACTATCGGCCCGCGATCCCGACGACTCCGAAGTCGTCACGCCAACTCGTCGACGAGGCACGGGCGAGATGGGGGAAAAAGCAGCCCTAGAGGCCTGAGGCAGCCAGTCTCCTCGCCTCGCGGACTTCGTTGGCGAAGTCACGCCTCCTGGCGGCGACACCGTCATCACGGGAGAGCAGGCCGCGGTTCTCCGCCAACGCCACGGCCGATTTGAACATGACCTGGCTGGCGCTCTCGCCGCTGATCAGACGGTCCTCGATCCGGTACATGCGCGCCCGATCGAGGCACGCCTTGAGAAACGCCTTCTCGTTGAACGTCCCCCGGGTCTGCTCCAACTCGTCGCCGACGATCTGATAGGCATCGAGGAAGGGCAACACCGCCCAGCGGGAAACGGGTGGGCCCATCTTGGACAGGACTTCCGAGACACCGGCGGTGGTGAGTGATGACCGCCATTGGGGCACGTCGAGGTCGACGTCGTTGGAAACGTCCTGCAGGAATCGCTCCTTCTCCTGGAAGAAGAATTCGAACTTGAGCAGGTCCCGCAGGCGCAACAACTCGACGTCTACGGCCGCTGCGGTCACCTGTTCCTTCTCCAGGAGCGAGGTGAGGGCCATCTCGGCCAGCGCCCTGGGGAGGAAGAAATGGACTATCACGTTCCGGTAGTAGGCAATCCGCACCATCTGGTCCTCGTCGAGCCAGAAGACCCGTCGTCCCACAGCCTCATGACTCGAGACGTTCCCGTGCTCGGCGAGCCAGTCGAGCACCGCTGACACCCTTTCCGGGTCGGACAGGTCGAGGGCCTCGGTGGTCGGGATCGAGCGATCGACCACGAATTCGGAGAGACGGGCACACTCTTCGGCGAGTTGATCCGCGGTGCGGGCGCTCCCCCTGGCCGCGAGCAGGGCAATGGTCACGATGGCAGTGGGCGTGACCGGGGTCACCTGGCCAATCCGGTACATGACCTCGAATCCGAGCTTCTGGAGGCCGATCGACGCCTCGTCGCCCTCGGCGATCGAGTCGAGCTGGGTTGCTACCGAGACCGGGTCTCCGAATCGGATATGAATATCCCCATAGCGGCGTCGCAACGACTTGACAGCTCGGTACATCCAGCCCAGCGACTCCCGCTGCTTCCCCTTTCCCTGCGCTTCGAGGGCATAGTCGGGCACGTCCTGGATCTGGTCGTAGGCGATCGAAACCGGGATCAACTGGATGTCGTCAGCTTTTCCGCGACGCAGCGAGTCCACGACATAGCTGAGCATCCCGAGCCTGGGCACTCCGAGTCGTCCCGATCGGGACCGGCCCCCTTCCATGTACCACTCGAGCGGGAACCTCTTCTCGATCAGGTAGTCGAGGTAGCTCTTGAGCACCGTCTTGTACAGCGGGTTGCCCTTGAACGAGCGACGAATGAAAAAGACGCCGGTCCGCCGCATCATCTGGCCGATCGGGAAGAAGTTCATGTTGATCCCGCCTGCGGTGTGATTTGGTGGCAGGTCGTTCTCCCAGAGCATGAACTGGAGTGAGAGCCGATCGAGGTTCGATCGGTGAGACGGGAGGAACACCACCGGATGGGCCTGCCCGAGGTCGGCCACCCGACGCACCTGGTCCGGCGAGTACTTGATCGAGCCGTACCCCTGGCTGTAGAGCTTGTGGATCCCGTTGGCGATCAGGTCGATGGTGTAGGGGGAGTGAGTGGCTGCGATCTCGCGCAGATAGCGCTCAGCCTTGGCCCGTCCCTGCTCGATGGTGATCCCCTCGGCAAGCGACAACTCGTCGACTGCGTCGAGGAACTCCTTTCGGGAGAGGATCGCCTCCGGGACGAACCGGGGGATCTTGTAGCGGTTCCCCCTCAGCCTCCGCTCAGCCTGGTCGAGGACGCTCCAGGCTCGCCTGGTGACGAAGCTGGCCAGAGGGTCGACCTGTCCGGAGACCTCGTAGTCGGCCGAGAGGTCGGAGAGGGATGCCCCCCTGGCCGCGATCAGGCGCACCCGATCGGGCCGAAAGTTGCGAATCCACCTGGCCCTCAGCCCGCGAGGGTCTCTGGCGTCTCCGGGTTGGAACACGTCCGTCCAGCGCACCGCCCGCCTCCCGTCCTTGTGGCGTGGCGCCAGCCATACCGCCCGAACCGGGATCAGGTATCGGTTCTGTCCGCCATGGATTTGCTCGGCCAAGGCATCGACGTCCCCGCCCCAGCCCCGCCTCGACGACGCGATCCGCACGGTGGCGGCTTCCGGTCCCACCGACGCCTCGATCCACCGCTCCAACATCGCGGCCTCGTAGTCACTGGCCGCGTCCAGCAGGTAGAGCACGGTCGCGCCGGGTGGGCCGGCCAGGATCTGGTCGGGCTGATCTTGCCTTCGGGTCACGTCTGCCACTCTATTTGCCTGTCACAATCCGGCTTCGTGAGGCTGGTTTTGCAGAGGGTGTCCGCGGCCTCGGTGAAGGTGGACGGTGAGCTGGTGGCGGCGATCGAGGGTGGTCTGCTCGCCTTGGTCGGCATCGACGCCGATGACGGCGAGCCCGACCTGGCGGCTGCGGCTGAGAAGGTGGCCGGCTTGCGCATCTTCCCCGATGAGTCTGGTGCCATGAACCTCTCCATCGAGGAGACCGGGGGCTCGGTGTTGCTCGTAAGCCAGTTCACCCTCCTCGCCGGCCTCAAGAAAGGGCGCCGGCCTTCATTCAGCGGGGCGGCTCCCCCCGAGCTCGCCGCACCATTGGTCGACCGCCTCCGGGAGCTGATCGAAGAGAAGGGGATCCAGACCGAGTCCGGTCGCTTCGGGGCCAGGATGGAGGTCTCCCTGGTCAACGAAGGGCCGGTGACCTTGGTCCTCGATGTCAGAGGGGGACGGGTCGTCTGAGCCGGGCCCGAGCATCGGCCCAGTGGCGTTGCCACAGGTTCAACGGCAACCCGATGCCCAAGATGATGAGCACGCCGGTGTCGGCCACGCCCCAACCGGTCGTCAAGCTCATTTGGTCCCACACGATCGAGCCCACGAAGACCGCCATCAGGGTGACGAGCGAGCCGATGCCGGTAGAACGGCTGATGGCCGACGCGACACCGAGAATGACGACGGCGATCGGGGCGAAGGTCGGCCATGCCCCCAGGAGCACGCCAAAGCTGATACTCAACCCCTTGCCCCCCTGAAACCGGTACCAGACGTTGTAGACATTGCCGGCTGCCGCCCCAGTCCCGGCGAGCACCGCCCCCAGGTCGCCGGCAATCTTCATGCCCACGAACACGGCCAGGGCGCCCTTGCCGACCTCGACCACGAAGACCAGCAAAGCGAGGACAGGCCCGCCCAGGCGGCGGGCATTGTTGGCTCCGGGGTTTCCCGATCCACTGGTGCGGAGATCGATGCCCCAGAGCCCGGCCAGAGTGTTGGCGGTCGGGAGGCTTCCAATGAGGTAGCCGAGCAGGGCCGCCCCCAGGTTGATCATTGATCGAGCCAGGCTTTCCCGGGCTCGCAGAAACGGAGGAAGTCGCAGGAGCCACACCACTTCCCCGGGGTCGCTGGATACGACTCGGCCTCGATGTCAGAGGTCAACCTGTCGACCTCGGCCCGCGCCTCATCGATCCAGGTGGGATCGGCGTGGTGTTTCTGCTCGGTCAGCCCGTCGCCCAGATAGGCGAAGGTCACATCCAGAGTTGTGGGCTTGGGGAAACCGAGGTCGGCGTCCGTTGCGGCGACCGCGTAAGCCTGAAGTTGCACCAGTCGGCTTTGGTCTTCGCTCGGCTTCCCGCTCTTGAAGTCGACGATCTCCCAATTGCCGTCGTCGATGTAGACGGCATCGATCCGGCCCTTGACCAGATAGCCGTTTTCGACCTGGATCTCGAACGGTGCCTCCACCAGGGTGGCATCCTGCTCCGCGAAGCGCGACCCGAGAAACGAGTCAAAGGCCCCAGGCCCCGAGGTGCCATCGGGTGCGTCGTACAACGAGTCGTCGACGACCTCGAACGGGACCTGGCCACGCTGGTGGAGCTCGATGCGGCGATGAACCTCCGTTCCCGCCACCGCCGCTGCGTTGCGCTTCCGCGGCAACCGGTCGACGACCGACCAGAAGTACCGCTTGGGGCATTGCGCGTAGGTGACCAGAGAGGTCACCGACACCTGTTTGTCCCGTTGCAGTCCCGGCACGGGGAGGTCGAAGGAATCGACGTCGAAGAGCGTTGTCGTGTACGCCTCGACCAGCTCGGCGTACCGCGTCCCCACGCCCAACTGCTCTGCGAGGGCGTCAATGGTCGACGGGTCGGCGATCGCCGAGCGCATGGCTGACGCCCACCCACTGTCGAAATGAGGGTCCGGTGTGACCCCTTCCGCCGCCCAGCGGAGGAGCGCGGGACGGGGTGGCTGTTCTTCGTGCCCAAGGGACTGCGTCAGGGGGTGCTGCTCGACGAGATCGAACAGAGCCGAAGGTTTCTTGGCGGACATGCTCGGTTCGGGCAGGCCGTACCAGTAGCTGCCGGTGACCATGAGCGTGGAGCGGGCCCTGGTCGCAGCCACGTACGCGGTCCTCCACTCCTGCAAATCGTGGCGCCGCCTCAAATAGTTGGTCCGGGCGTCGTCATCCTCCGGTGTGTCCGCGAACGCGGTATCGATCCGAAAATCGACCGGTAGGTACTCGGGAAACTTGCCCGGGTTGGGGAACTGCCTGGCCCTGGTGGGAAAGTTCTGGTCGAAGACTGCCGGCACTGCCACCACGTCCCACTCGAGGCCCTTGGCGCGGTGCACCGTGACCAGGGTCACAGCGTCCTCGCCGGACAGGTGCGCCGAGTCGAGCTCTTCGGCGGGCTCACCTTCCATCAGGTCCAGGTAGTCGAGAAAGGCGGTCAGCGAGGGCCGCCCGGAGAGTGGGCTCCAGTCCTCGGCGAGGTCCAGCAGCCGGTGCAGGTTCAACCTCGCGGTGAGGCGGGCGGTGGCGGGCAGGGCGTCGATGTCCTGCCAGGCCCGGGTCCGGTCGAGGATGAGGCGGCATATCTCGACGAGGCTCATCCCCTGGCTCTCCATCAACACTTCTCGATAGACCCCGAGGAAATGGGCCATCGCCTTTCGCGCCTCGACTCGTATCCCATCGATCTGGTCGAGACTCTCGATGGCCTCGAGGAGGCTCACCGGTGTCACCTCTTCCTTGTCGATGTCGGTGCCGGCGTCAAAGACCCAGCGGCTCAGAGGGGCGATGTCGGCGAAGCCCAGCCGATACCTGCTGCCGAACAAGACCTGCACCAACGATCCGGCGTCTTCAGGGCGCTCGATGATGGTCATCCATGCTCTGAGCTCGGCGACCTCGGGCACCGAGAGCAAACCTCCGAGGTTGGCGACCTCGACCGGGATTTCGTGGCGGGACAGGGCGTCGAGGACGACGGCGAAGTCCTTGTTCTTGCGAAAGAGCACGGCCATCTCCAACCATGGTGTGCCGTTCTCGTGGTGCTCCTCGAGGCGGGTCGCGATCCAGTCGGCCTCGGCAATCGCGTCCTCGGCCCAATAGGTGATCACTTCGCCTTGTTTGGCCGGATCGTCACTTCGGAGCAGGTCGGCTTCGGGATTGCCCATCCGACGGATCTCGTTGGCGACGTCCAGGATCACCTGCGCCGACCTTCGATTGAGGGTCAACTCCTTGTCATGGGCCAGGCTTCCATCGGCCTGTTGGAAGTGCTCAGAGAACAGCTCGAAGTTCTCCGAGGAGGCTCCCCTCCACTCGTAGATCGTTTGGTCCTCGTCGCCGACCGCGACCACCGGGAACCCTTCGTCGAAGATCGTCGACAGGAGCACCCGTTGCGCCGGGTTGGTGTCCTGGTACTCGTCGAGCAGGACGACCCGATAGCGATCCCTCACCTCGTCAGCGAGGCGCGGGTTGTCCCTCATCACCCGTGTGGAGAGGGTCACCAGATCGCCATAGTCCACGACCCCGAGCCGCCGTTTCTCAATGCCATATGTGACCAGGGTCTCCAGCATCTCCGCCCGCTTCAGCCACACATCGTCGTCGGGCAGGTCGGGTCCGAGCACGTCCTGCGGCTCCAGGAGGTGGTCTCCGAGACGGTCGCCGAGGGTGCGGATCTTGTCGAGAGTCTGGCGATTAGTGATGTCGATCGCCTCGTAGTGGGTGCGATCGAACGTCTCAGCGAGGAGCTGACGTGAGAATGTGGGAGTGATCACCTTGACTCCCTCCACGCCGGCCAGCGCCCCGAATTCGGCCAGGACCTGGGCCGCGAACCCGTGGTAGGTGTGAACCTCGACCTGGCGCCCTTCGTCGACGGTGCCCTGGATCGTCGACCTGACCCGGTCTGCGAGCTCGGCGGCCGCCTTGTTGGTGAAGGTGATGCCCAGGATCTGTTCCGGCTCGATCCCGAAGCGTTGGATCAGGTTGGAGATGATCATCGCCGCGGTGGTGGTCTTCCCGGTGCCGGCACCGGCCCTGATTCGCACGGTTGACAGGCCGAGGTCGAGGATCGCCTGTTGCTCGGGGCTCGGGGTGAGGCTCATGGCAGATACGCTCCCCTGCCTTCGGGCCAGGCAGGGCACGAGCGCCTGAACCCACAGTGTTTGCACCCCTCACCGACCCGGGGCTCCCATGCCTCCGACTTGATGGCTGCAGTGACCCGGGTCATCTCGTCCTCGAGATCGGCCATGCTGCTCATGTCGAGGGAACGGGTCGACACCTTCTTTGTATCGGAGCGCGGAAACCACATCTCCGCTGCGCTCACCGACTCTCCGGTTTTGTCGGCCACGGCCAACGCATAGAAGCCGAGCTGGATCGAGGCGGCGGCATCGGCGATCGTGGGCGGGTTCTTCGTGGTCTTGTAGTCGACGACCTTGAAGCTGTCGCCGAGTCGCTCCAGCCGGTCGATCACCCCAACCCACGGGGTGCCATCGATCACCATCTCCACCTGGAGCTCGAGGTCGACGGGCTCCCCGTGCGGGCTGGGCCAGTTCGCGTAGAGCTTGGTTACCGCTTCGATGGCATGGCCGAGCCAGGCAGCATCGAGCTCCGGTGTGCCGAAGTCGGCTTCAGCGGCCCAGACTCCCTCCACTTCCTCGATCACGCTCTCCAGCTCGGCATGGGGCCGACCGGTGCCCACGATCGACCTCTCGGCGAGCTCTAGCGCTCGATGTACCAGAGTCCCGAACTGGGAATAGGGAGAGCCGGGATCGCCGAGTCGGAGCCGCCTCTCGAGTGCGTACCGGCGCGGGCAGGTGGCATAGGAGTCTGCCTGACTGGGTGACAACCTCAGCCCGGGTCCGATGATGGGTTGGTCCGGGCCTGGCTCGGGGACGCCGGCGAAGGCCGAAGGCTCCCACCACGCCTCGTCGGGAGCCGCCAGCACCCTGGTCGCCGCCAGCCGCTCCGGCGAGGGTCGGGAGGGGTCGAGAACAGTGCGCCGCATCGCAACTTCGGCCTCCATGACAGTGACCGGCGGCCGCTCGGCTTCCCCCGGCGGCCCGAGATCGTTGATCGAGGCGGCTCCTGATGCCGCGACCAGGAACCGCGAGGGCCGGTGATCTCCCTGGTCCATTCCGGCGTTGGTCGCCGTCCACACCACGCGGAGGCGGGCCCTGGTCATCGCGGTGTATGCGAGGCGCATCTCTTCTTGGACTTGGAACAGGTGCAGAGCGGAGCCATCGGCGGTGCGCTCAGGTGACAGGAGCTCTGGCCTCAGCATCCGCCGGCTTCGCCGCAGGTCGGGAAACACTCCCTCCACGGCATTGGCGATGAACACCGCGTCGAACTCGAGGCCCTTCGACTGGTGGAGGGTGGTGAGGGCAACCCGTTGGGTGTTTGGGCGATGGGGGAGCAGGGGATCGGACTCGAAGCCCTCCTCGTCGGCCATGTCGAAGAACCGGTGCAGTGTCACTGTCTCGTCGCGCTCGGCCTGACGCTCCAGGACCTGGGCAAAGGAGGTGATGGCCATCCTCCAATCGCTCCGGGCGGGGTCGGCGACCAGGCGTTTGAAGCCATCGAGGCGGCTCCAGGCGTGCCACAGGCCGTCGGTAGCCGGCATCGACTCGGCCCAGACCGGCTCATCGATGAGGGCGGGCAGGGTGGCCTCGTCGGGGAGGCCGGCCCGGATCACCTCCGACCACGGCACCAGCCCCCTGCGCCTCATTCTCAAGAGCTCGCGCTCCTTGCCCAATCCAACCGAGAGCAAAGGCCCGAGCAAGATCCGTCGCATGGCGCGGTCGGCATCGGCCGACTCGCCCGGTGTGGCCGCACCACGTAAGGACCCCTCGATGGCGACGGTCGCCAGGTCGTTGAATACCCGCACCGCGGGGTGGTCCACGAGCCTGGTGTCGGGCTGGTCGTGTGGGATGTTCCTGCGGTCGAGTGCACGGCTCAGCTCCTTGAGTAGCTCTCGCTTGGAGCGGACCAGGACAGCGATCTTCGAGGGCTCCATGCCTTCGACCCCGATCATCTGCTCGACCTCGCGTGCGATCCAATCGGCTTCGGCTGTCTCCTGGTCGAAAACGTAGGCCTCGACCCGGCCCCGGTGGTCGGCGGGCTGGACCGGGCCCGCCGATCCCGGCAACTCGCCGGAGGAGACGACCCGGAGCGCCGATTCGAGGATCTCGGCGGGGACGCGCATGCTCTTGTCGAGCACGATCCGGATCGCGTCGGGGTGCTCGTCGGTGAACGCGGCGACGTTCCGCAGCTCGGCGCCACGGAATGAGTAGATCGATTGGTAGGGGTCGCCGGCGACCGTGAGGTTGCCGTGCGGGACAGAAAGCAGCCTTGCCATCTCGGCCTGTGCCGGCGAGGTGTCCTGGTACTCGTCGACCACGACGAAGCGAAACCCTTCCGCCAGCTCGAGGCCGCGAGTTGTTCCCAGGTGGTCGACCGCCGAGACCAACAGGGTGCCGTAGTCGGTCCTCCCCAGGTCGTCGAGCGCCTGCCGGTAGCGGGAGAAGAGGGCGGGGATCCCCTTCCAGTCGGCGCGCTGTGAGGCCCGCTCCTCGAGGTCGGATGGAGATAACAGTCGCTCCGAGCACCGGGTCAGGAAGTCAGCGATCTCCGCGGCAAACATGCGGGTGCCCAGGATCCCTCGATATGTCATTGGCCAGGCGTCAGGGTTCTCATCGGCGAGCAGGCCGGCGACGACGCCAACCTGTTCCGGCGCGGTCAGCGGGACCGGCCGGACCCCGGTGCCTGCTTCGAGCAGCCTCAGTGCCAGGGAATGGAAAGTGGACGCATCGATCGGAGCTCCGGAGGAGCCGAGGACCGCCGATACCCGGCGCCGGATGTCGGCGGCAGAGCGACGGGAGAAGGTGAGGAAGGAGATCTGGTCGCGTCTGGCGAGCCCGGAATCGACGATGTGGGCCACCCTTTCCACCAGGAACTCGGTCTTGCCGGTGCCTGGCCCGGCCACGATCGACTGGGCTCCGTGGGGGTTGGCCACCCAGACATCCCATGACCCAGGGCGTATCCGGATCTCGCCACCAGTCACGTAGTCGATCGTAGGTGTCAAGCGGCCGAGGTGAGGCCGGGTGGCCACCACTCGACGAGATCGGCTTCGATCCCGAGGCTCGCCAGGTAGGCAACCGGGTCCTGGAACGGATCGGCCAGAAGTTCATTGTCTCGTCGACTGGATGTGGTGCAAGTGTTCATTCAGGTCACGCTAAGCATTGGGTGTGACAGAAAGTCTCCGACCCCGGCTTCCGGCTTAGGATGAGGCGAGGTATGACCGCAACCAAGCCCGACGCCTCGAAAGTCGCCCAGCACGAGTTCGACTCACCGATGTACCACGAGGCCGTGGGTCAGTTCGACCGGGTGGCGCGCTTGATGGGTCTCGACGACAACGTCGCCGACCGGCTCCGGGTCCCGCAGAAGGCGACGGTGGTCAGCTTTCCCTTCCGCCATGACAACTATTCGGAGGTGGAGACCCTCTTCGGCTATCGGGTCCAACATCTGACCACGATGGGCCCGACCAAGGGCGGAATCCGCTTTGCCCCCGATGTCGATCTCGGAGAGGTCGCCGCTCTCGCCATGCTCATGACCTGGAAGTGCTCCATCGTGGGCCTCCCATTCGGGGGGGCCAAGGGTGGGGTCCGGCTCGACCCGATGGAGCTGTCCAGGGCCGAGCTGCAGCGGGTGACCCGCCGTTTCACGATGGAGATCATCAACGTCATCGGCCCAGACACCGACATTCCGGCACCCGACCTGGGGACCAACGAGCAAGTCATGGCCTGGCTGATGGACACCTATTCCCAGCACGTCGGCCATGCGGTCCCAGCCGTCGTCACCGGGAAGCCCCCAGCCCTCGGTGGGAGCATCGCGCGCCGCGAGGCAACGGGGCGCGGGCTCATGTTCCTCCTCCCCCAGGCGGCGGCCGCCGTGGAGCTCGACCCCAACGGGGCAACGGTTGCCATTCACGGTTTCGGGAACGTGGGGCGTTATGCCGCCATCGCGGGCCAGCAGATGGGGACCAAGGTCGTGGCGGTCTCCGACATCTCAGGAGCCGTGTACAACCCGGACGGGCTCGAGATCGACGCCGTCACCAAGTGGGTGGACGAGAACCGGTTCCTCGAGGGCTACCCCGATGCCGACCACATCGAGGGAGATGCCATTTTCGAGTTGCCGGTCGACGTCCTGGTCCCGGCGGCGATCCAGAACGTGATCAGGGCGGACAACGCGGATCGGATCCAGGCGAAGCTGATCATCGAAGGGGCAAACGGCCCGACCACTCTGGAAGCCGACGACCTGCTCCGGGCCAAGGGCGTCTTCATGGTCCCCGACATCCTCGCCAACGCCGGGGGCGTGACGGTGTCGTACTTCGAATGGGTGCAGGACGTCCAGAAGTACTTCTGGACCGAGAACGAGGTGGTGGCCCGACTCCGCGAGATCATGACCCGTGCCTTCAGCGACGTGCACAACATCACACTCAGCGAAAAGGTCGACATGCGGACTGCGGCATTGATCAAGGGGATCCGCAAGGTCGCTGACGCCAAGTTGGTGCGGGGGATCTTCCCTTAGTTCGGATCGGCGAATGCCGGACAGATCTCCTTGAAAGAGCACCAGTCGCAGAGGCGGCCCGGCCGGGTGGGGTAGCGGTCCGAAGACATGGCCCGGTCGATTGCGTTCCACAAGGCCCTGAGCTGGCCATCCATGGCGTCGAGTTGGCGGTCGTCGATCGCGAGCCGGTACTCGGCGGGCCCGTTCAGATAGAGAAGGCGGAGCTCCTTGGGGGTCTCACCCGTCCTCCGTCGGATCGAGGAGGGCATAGATCTTGAGCGCGAAGAAGGCGGGCAGGGCATATCGCTCGGGTGGGGCCTTGCCCGTCTTGTAGTCGGTGATCACCAGGCGACCATCGGAGTCCCGATCGATCCGGTCGAGGATCCCTCGGATCACGATGCCATCGAGGTCCTCGAGCATGTCGAGCTCGCGGTCGACCGGGTCGAACGATGTCGGGTCCTCGACGCCGAAGTAGTTGGCGAGCAACTCCATCGACTCCATTCCCCACTTGCGCTCTGACTCGGTGTCCTCGAAGAGGCCTTCGAACTCGTCGTCGCCTCTCAGCTCGGTCCAGGCGTCACGGAACAGGTCATAGAGCAGGTCCGGAGAGCGGTCGGCGGCCGGGTGGTCGAAGAGGCGCTGGAGGGCGAGATGGGCGGTGGTCCCCCGAGCCTGATAAACCGAGGTCGGTTCCGGGAGGCGGTCGATCGCCCGGAACTTGAATAGTTGGGGGCAGGTCTTGAAGTCCCCAGCCCGGCTGGGGGAGAGTGTCTCGAGACGGGGCATTCCCAATTCGACGGTCACTCCGGCGAGTGTAAGTACGGGGTGGGACAGAAACCGGGAGGGTCAGGTGGGCCGGCGCTTCAGCCAAACCTCTGCGGCGAGGGCGTGCATGGCAAACGCGATCCAGAACGCGATCCCGAAGGCCTCCTCGAAAGTGAGCACACCGGTGGCCTCGAAGAGACCCACCCAGAGCCTGATTGTGCCCACACCCAGGCCCACGGCGAAGGCGCGCAGCATCCAGCGGCGGTGTCGTACGACGTCTCCATCCTTGATCGATCGGTAGGCGATGGTCAACGCGGTGATGAAATAGACGCCGAACACCACGGTGGCGCTCGCCTCTGCGAACCCGCCAAAGGAGAAGAAGATCCCGAAGGCAATGGCGAAGACCCCGGTCACGATCCCGATCGGCACGAGAAAACGGCCGATACGGCGGTGGAGGTCCAGGTGGCGATTCCGAAACCTGCGGGAGACCTGGAACGGGGCGAGAAGCAAATAGATGACGCCGGGCAGGATGTGTGCATAGGCGAGTGCGGGATGCAGCGCATAGCGTCGATCGAACTCACCGACAGCCGGCACCTCGCCGGAACTGATGTTTTCGACGTCGTTGTTGAACCGGATCGCGGCAAAAACGAGGATCACGGTGATAAGGAAGAAGACGGTGCCCCACGCCACCGGTACCCGTTTCCGCAGCGTGGCCATCGAGACGAGAGTAACCGCGAAAAGATTCGCCAGGCCGCGAAATCTCGACTGCGATCGGGGTTGAAATCCCTCCTCCGATTTCGTACTTTCCCGTCTACCGACACGGGTTCGCCCGGGTCGGGGAAGGAGCGACTTCGGTTTCTCCGGATGGTCACCTGCCGGGGGCCCGCTTTCCCGGCGAGTGACCAGGGAGCCCCGAGAGGGCTGCGGCTTCGGCCGGAGCTCCCTCGGGGTTTTCTCGCGTTCGGGGCTTGATCGGCCTTCTTGTGTCCGCTCGATGAACGCCTCGCGGCCCGGTCGCGAAAAGCAATCGAAGGTCGCGAAAACGAATAGCTATTCGGGTTTGCCATGACATTGGGGGCGGTCTACGTTGCCCGTCACGCCAAAGGGGAGACCCGGCGGCGTCCCTGACAGTGGGTACGGAAAGGCGAAAGCCGGACCGGGAAGAACCCCCACGGTACGGGTGGCCGACGGGCCGAACGGGGATCCTTCGGGATCGTCGGGCGGTCAATTGGCCGGCGGATCTTCGGATCCGCAGCCTCCCTGGCAACGGGGGGGAGCGATCACCGGATCGCACCGGTCTCCGGATCGGAGTGAGTCCAGTGAGCGCACGTCGAGGCTTCGGCCCCGGCGAAACTCCCGAGTGGAGTTGGGTCCCCGGCCTGACACCACACGGGTCGAGAGCCCCGAGAGGGTTGAGGCTTCGGCCGATGCTCCCTCGGGGCCTTCTCGTTTTTCCCCCCTTTCTCCTCCCAGCGAGGGTCAGCGAGCGTTGGGGGGAGTACCGGCGTAGCCGGGGAGGGGGGTTTCTCACCCGATCCGCTCCGCCAGGAGGAACGTCCGGAGGTAGCCTCGGCGCCATGGGATATCCGACGAAACTCCTCAGCCCCGGTGAGCAGATCATCACCGAGTTCAAGCCTCATTGGCTTCAGATCGTCAAGGAAGGCCTGCTGACGGTCCTGGTTGGCATCCTGGTGCTTTGGATCGCCATCAACTTCTCTTTCACCGGGCAGGGCTGGGTGATCACCGCCCTCGTCGTGGCCTGGTTCGTCATCGTCATCACCGAGTTCACCCGTTGGTGGACGACCCGACACGTCATCACCAATGAGCGCGTGATCCACCGGGCGGGCTTGATCTCCAAGCACGGCAAGGAGATCCCCCTCGAGGTGATCAACGACGTCGCCTTTCACCAGGGGGTCATCGAGAGGATGTTCGGCTCGGGTGACCTGCTGATCGAGTCGGCCGGCACCCACGGCCAGTCGCGTTACACCGATATCCCGAATCCGGAGGCGATTCAGAAGACCATCTATGAGGCCCGGGAGGTCCGGATGACCGAGATGCGGCATGGCCCCGCCCCAGCCGCACAGGCGGTCGTCACTGCGACCCCGGCAGAGCAACTCGACACCCTCTCCCGACTCCACGACGAGGACAAGCTCACCGATGCGGAGTTCGAGGCAGAGAAGAAGAAGCTCCTGGGAGGAGGCGCCTGATGCACATGCAGGACGATTTCCCACTCAACCTTTCGACGCTGTACGACCGGTCGGTCTGGCTCTACCCCGACCAGGAGATCGTTTCGGTGGAGGCCGATCGGAGCCGGGTGCGCAGTACCTATGGAGAGACAGATGGGCGGGTCCGCCGTTTGGCCACGGCCTTAGAGGGCCTCGGAGTCGGTCGCGGCGAGGCGGTGGCAACCTTCGCCTGGAACAACCGTCGCCATCACGAGCTGTACTGGGCCACGGCCAACACCGGTCGGATCTGTCACACGGTGAACATCAGGCTCTTTGCCGATCAGATGGCTTACATCGTGAACCATGCCGAGGACCGGGTCGTGTTCGTCGATCCTGACCTGGTGCCGTTGGTGGCTCCGTTGGCCGACCAGTTGAAGACGGTCGAGACGTTCGTGGTCATGGGACCGGAGGCGGATCCAGCACTCCCTGGCTCGATTGCCTATGAGGACCTGATCGGCGAAGCGACAGAGCATGGTCCCTGGCCGGAACTGGACGAGCGCTCGCCGATGATGCTCTGTTACAGCTCGGGCACCACCGGCAACCCCAAGGGTGTCGCCTACACCCAGCGCTCGACCTATCTGCACACCATCTCCAATCTCGCCAACTACGCGATGACCGCCTCGGACAACGTGTTGCCTGTGGTCCCGATGTTCCATGCGTCGGCCTGGGGGTATCCGTTCATGGCGGTGGCGCAAGGGGCGAAGCTCACATATCCCGGCCCCGACCTGACCCCGGACGGCCTGGTGCGGCTCTTCCAGGACGAGAAGGTCACGTTCAGCGCCGGAGTCCCCACTGTCTGGCTTGGCATCAAGCAATACCTCGACGCCAATCCCGACGTCGACGTCTCCTCGATTCGCGCTTTCCTCTGTGGGGGCTCGGCAGTGCCCAGGGCGATGATCGAGTGGTTCTGGGTGGAGCGGGGGATCCGGGTGGTCCAGGGATGGGGGATGACCGAGACCAACCCTGTCGCCTCCACCGCCACCCTCAAGCCCGAGATGGAGGCGTGGGACCTGCAGAGGCAGCTCGACTTCATGGAGACAGCGGGGATGCCCATCGCCGGCCTCAAGATAAAGATCGTCGACGAGGTCGGCGAGGAGCTGCCCCATGACGGGGTGGCCTTTGGTGAGCTGCTGATCCGGGGCCCCTGGATCGCCGCCGAGTACTACCGCGACCCGCGTTCCGCCCAGTCGTTCGAGGATGGGTGGTTGCGCACCGGTGACGTCGCCAAGATCACCCCCGAGGGGTACATCCGGATAACGGACCGAGCGAAGGATGTCATCAAGTCGGGCGGGGAGTGGATCTCGACGATCGACCTGGAGAACGCGATCATGGCTCATCCCGGGGTCGCCGAAGCCACTGTGGTCGGGCTCAAGCACCTGAAGTGGCAGGAGCGCCCAGCCGCTTTCGTGGTCCCCCTCGAGGGCGCCGAAGTCTCAGAGGCCGATGTGCTCGGATTCCTCGAGGACCGGGTGGCCAAATGGTGGATGCCGGACAAGGTGATCTTCATCGATCAGATCCCAAAGACCGGCACCGGCAAGTTCGACAAAAAGGTGGTCAGGGACCAGTACGCCGACCTGTTGGTCGAAGAGAGCTAGACCTCGATCAGTTGGCCCGAGGTCAGGTCGAGGACGAATTCCTTGTCGCTCTTGGAGTCTGCGATGAAATGGGCGAGCTTGGCGCCTTGCTGGCGGACCACCCACCATGCGTAGGCCTTGGAGGCAGAACCGGCGAATTCCATCTTGGCGACGCGAGCTCTCTGCACCGCCTCCATCTCCTCGGAGAACTCTCCAAGGACCTTCTCGCTCGGTTCCGGCTGACCGGGTGCCTCGATGAACTCCACTGCCTCGAACATCTCACACTCCCTTCCTGCCTCCCACCGAGAGTGTAACCCGGCCACTCGGCGGGGTCTCAACATCGAGAGGTGGATTCGCGGCCGTCGGCGCCGCTTCTAAGCTCCGCAAGGTGAGCTCTTTCCACACCACTTGGGGCTATGTCGCCGCCGGGATCAGCGGTCTGGTCGGGCTGTGGGGGGTGGCCATGTACCGGAGGGATGCCGGTCCCCGGGCATTCTTGTGGGCGGTGGCGGTGGCCGTGGTCGGCCTTCTGATCCAGATCGTCACCGGGGTGATCGTGGCCTCGGGTGGAGTGGACCCAGGTAACCAGCACGTCTTCTACGGTGTCGTAACCGCGGTGACTTTCACGTTCGCCTACATCTATCGGTCCCAGTTCAGAAAGCGGCCCACGATGTATTACGGCCTGCTACTCCTCTTCACCATGGGCCTGTCGATACGGGGGATCATGACATTCGGCAACAGCTTCTAGGAAGGCTCAACCATGCTGCTCGAAGGCAAGAAACTGCTCATCACCGGGGTCCTCACCGACGACTCGATCGCATGGCACGCGGCCCGCATCGCCCAGGAGGAGGGCGCTGACATCGTCGCCACCGGGTTCGGGCGCGGGTTGCGCCTCACCGAGCGCTCGGTGCAACGGCTGCCCGCGGAATGCCCGGTCCTCGAGCTGGACATCAACGACCCGGATCAGGTGGCCACGGTGGTCGCCGACATCGGTGAGCGGTGGGGAAGGATCGACGGCGCCCTCCATGCCATCGCCTTCGCTCCCGAAGACGCCCTGGGCGGCAACTTCCTCAACACCCCGGTCGAGTCGGCACAGACCGCTTTCGTGACCTCCGCCTTCTCCTACAAGACCCTCGCTGTGGCGTTGATGCCCCTCTTCGCTGCCGCCGGGGGAGGCGCCTTGGTCACGCTCGACTTCGACAACACCCAGGCATGGCCTGCTTACGACTGGATGGGCGTGGCCAAGTCGGCATTGCAGAGTGTGACCAGGTACCTGGCGAAGGACCTGGGTCCCCATGGGATCCGGGTGAACGCGGTCTCCGCCGGACCGTTGCTGACCGTGGCCGCCAAGTCGATCCCCGGCTTCGACGCATTCGAGAAGGTATGGGGCGACCGCTCACCGCTGCCATGGGACCCGAACAACCCCGAGCCAGTGGCCAGGATGGTTTGTGTCCTTCTCAGTGACTGGGCGCCGATGACCTCGGGCGAAGTGGTCCACGTCGATGGCGGGTTCCATGCCATCGCGGTTGGCGAGATGGAGAAGCCCTAGCCCCTGAGGTGGGCTCCCTGCAGAGCGGGGGCCAGAGGGAGCTCGACCACGAAGGTGGCGCCCCCGCCCTCGGTCTGTTCCACCCGGACCGAGCCGTTCATCACCTCGGCCAGGCTGCGCACGATGGAGAGCCCGAGCCCGGTCCCTCCCTTCGACCTGGTGTCGGACTGGTCGACCTGGGTGAACCGCTCGAACACCCGGTCCCAGTCATGCTCCGGGATTCCCGGTCCGTGGTCGACCACCGCGATCATTGCCCTCTGTGCGCGCTCCCATGCGAACAGCTCCACGGGGCTCCCGGCGGCGTACTTGGCCGCGTTCTCGACGAGGTTGATCAGGATCCGGCTCAAATGGTCCCGGTCGGCCTCCACGGCGAGGTGCTCGGGGTCGACCGCGAATGTCGGCTCGATCGACACCACCCGGTTCACCTCGTCGAAGGCCTGGCGAATCGCGATCGGCTCGAGGTGCACCGGTATGGCGCCCCGATCGATCCTGGACACGACCAGGAGGTCGTCGATGAGCCGCTGCAGGCGACCCGCCTGTCGGCGCGGCAGTGGAGAGGAGCTGTTGGGCTGTGGGCTGGGTCGGGGCCAGCTCGGGCCGGTTGACGGTGTCGAGCGAGCCGATGATCGAGGTCAGCGGGGTCCTCAACTCGTGGCTGACTGTGGAAACGAAGTCGCTCTTCATCTGTGCGACTTCCTCCAGTCGTCGGGTCATGTCCGCCTGGGCCTCGTAACGCCCGATCTGGGAGAGAACGAGCCCTGCCGGTGCCGCGAGCGAGCCGAGTTGCTCCAGTTGGTCTTCGGTGAAGGTGCCGACGTAGGGGTCGCCGACGATGATCACCCCGACCCGAAGGCTCTCGACCTTCAGTGGCGCGACCAGGGCCTGCTTCAGGCCGAGCTCCTTGAGGAGGATGTGGGACTCGGTGTCCGGGTCGACTTCTCTCACATAGAAGGGCTTGCCGGCCCGATAGGTCTGGGTCACGACCCCCGCGGCTGCCACATCGAGGATGATGGGGTCGGCGTCGAGCGGATAGCCGTTCACCCAGATCGGGCTCATCACCTCCAACCGATGCCGGTCGGGGTTGTACAGGAGCACCACGCCGACCTGGGCATCGAGGTACTTGCAGATGGTCCCGATCAGGTGGGGGACGATCTCGGCCAGTGACTCGGCGCGCGCCAGCGTTGCGCTGACCTCGTAGAGCCGCTCGAAGTCGAGGCGCTGCTGATCGATCTGCTGCTCGCGGCCAACCGAGCGCACCGCTTCGCGCTCGAACTCGAGCCCGACCAGGGCGGTGGCCGCGGCGACCACGGCGACCGTGAGCACCGGGGCCAGGACATCGGGGATCGCGTCGGCCGATCCAAGAGTGAAGGCGATGAACGAGATCGCCCCCATGATGACGACAGTCACCAGGGCATGGGCCCACCAGGTGAGGAGGAGCCCGGACACGGCGGCAATGCCGAACAGGATCGGCTGGGCGGTCGCCGTGAGCTCGGGGATGATGGCGAGGGCTGTGATCCCGACGATGAGCCCGATAAGCCATCCGGTGGCGACCCAGGGCGCGGCCGGCGTGGCCATGATCCGGTCCCAACGGGCAGCGGTGGCCACCACGAGGAGTGCGGCGAGGCCCGCCATCGGCACCCAGAAGGCCGGTTGGGAGAAAACGCTCTCCCGAACGGCTTGTGCCGAGATGATGATCATGACCACCCAGGCCACTGCCGAGGCGCGTCGCAGCAGGGAGGCCCGGAACCGGGCCATCGCCTGATGAGTAGTCGGCTTTACTTCTTCCATGCCACGGCCGGTTGCATGTTCGACTGTATTCTCGGCATTTCTCCCGGACTGATCGAGGATTGATACGTGGCTTTGCGCGCTTTCGCGAACGGGGCCCTGTTTGCCGATGCGACCGGTTCCGGGCCTCCCCGGGTGATCGCCCTTCACGGATGGGCCCGTCGCGGCGCCGATTTCCGTCAGGTCCTCGAGGGCCTGGACGCTCTCGCGGTCGATCTCCCCGGGTTCGGGGCCTCGCCGCCACCCGAGGCGGTGATCGGCGCCGATGGCTATGCCACGGTGCTTGCCGGGCTCCTCGACGGGATGGACCGGCCACCTGTTCTCGTCGGCCATTCATTTGGAGGGCGGGTGGCGGTGTGTCTCGCCGCCCGCTACCCGGACCGTGTCGGGCCTCTTGTGCTGACCGGGGCTCCCCTGCTCCGGCTGGGGCCCGGTCGCCAGCCCTCGCTTGGCTATCGCTGGATGCGGGCCTTGAACCGGATGGGAATGGTCAGTGACGGGCGCATGGAGCGCATACGCCAGGAGAAGGGCTCGGCTGACTATCGAGCGGCAAGCGGAGTGATGCGTGACATCCTGGTCAAGGCGGTCCACGAGAGCTACGAGCCGCAACTGAAAGCGCTGAAGTCGCCTGTCTCCCTCCTCTGGGGGGAGGCGGACAGCGAGGTTCCGGTCGAGGTGGCCAGGAGAGCGGTCGAGATGATCACAGGAGCCGGGGGCGAGGCCGAGCTCGAGGTCCTGGCGGGAATCGGTCATTTTTTGCCCGTCCAGGCTCCGAATGCCTTGCGTCGAGCGATCGACGGGGCATTGGCCAGATGACCTGGGTGCTGGTCGCCGCCTGTGTCGCGGCCTCGCTCCCTGCGGGCCTCCGCTGGCTCCGGATCGCGCAGAGGGAGCACTATCTCCCGCCGGCGGTCGCCACCTTCGCCGGCCGATGGTGGACCAGCAGTCCTCTCAACAACCTCCTCCTCGCCCTGATGGTGGCGGGCCTCATTGGATCATGGTGGAGCATGTGGTGGGCGTTCCTGGTCCCGGCGGCGCAGATCGGGCCCGTGGGCCTGGGGATCAAAGGCCGCACCTCGGCCTTGGCCTGGACCGGGCGACTCCGTCGTGTGGCGGTCCTCTCCGGGATGCTGACCATGGCAGTCTTCCTGGTCGGCGCTGCCCTTGAATCGGCCTTCTTCGTCGCCCTCGGGCTCTTCCTTCTCCCCGCTCTGATCGATCTGGCACTGCTCGCCCTGGGCCCGGTCGAGCGGGCTCTGGGCAACCGCTGGGTCACCCAGGCCGCCGAGCGGTTGGCGTCATCCGGGGCACGGGTGGTGGCGATCACCGGGTCCTATGGCAAGACGACCACCAAGCAGTATGTGGCCCATCTCCTGACCGGGTCGTTCCGGGTGGTCGCCAGCCCGGCATCGTTCAACAACCGGATGGGCCTGGCCAGGGCCATCAACGAGCAATTGCCGCAAGGCACTGAGGTCTTCGTCGCCGAGATGGGGACCTACGGCCCCGGCGAGATCGCCGAGCTCTGCAGTTGGATCCACCCCGAGGTGGCGGCGATCGTGGCCATCGGCCCGGTGCACCTGGAGCGGTTCAAGACCGAAGCGCGGATCGTGAGCGCCAAGGCGGAGATCCTGAATGGCGCCGGGTCCGGGGTCATCGCGGTCGACCACCCGCTCCTGGCCGAACTGGCCAAGCAGGAGGGTTCCCTGGAGCTCACCACGGTCTCCACCATCGGGCCGGCCCGCGTTGAGGTCCGTGACGGTGTTATCCGGTTCGATGGCCAGGATCTCGCCCCGGTCCCCGAGGGCGCCCTCGAGGTCAACCTCGGGGTGGCGATCGGGATCTGCGTTGCCCTCGGGGTCGACCCCGAATCGATCGTGGCCCGCCTGGAGGGGCTACCGAGAGCCGAGCATCGGCAGACGGTCTCGCGGTCCGATCGGGGCTTCACGGTGATCGACGACACCTACAACTCGAACCCGGCGGGGGCCCGGCTCGCGCTCGCCCGGCTCGACGAGCTGGCCGATGGCGGCCGCGGGGTGCTGGTCACGCCCGGAATGGTCGAGCTAGGCCCGCGACAGGCCGAGGAGAACGCCGGATTTGCCGCTGCCGCCTCGGCGATCGCCGATGACATCCTGGTGGTCGGGTCGACCAATCGCGCCTCCCTGCTGCGAGGTTCCGCCAACGGCAAGGCGTCGGTTACCGTCGTCGCCTCCCGTGACGAGGCGGTCGACTGGGTACGCGAGCGCCTCGGCCCGGGTGACGCGGTGCTCTACGAGAACGACCTTCCCGACCACTATCCCTGAGGAGCTGGAATGGCCAAACCGGCTGTGATCTTCGGAGGCCCCTCCGACGAGCACGACATCTCGATCCTCACCGGGCTCCAGGTGGCCCGGGCCCTGGGAGATGCCCATTCCATCTATTGGTCGAAGGCCGGGGATTGGCACCTGATCGAGAGCGGGCTCGAGGCATCGGACTTCGTCGATGGGGTGCCTCGACGCTCCAGGGAGATCGATTTCGTCGCAGCCCCTGGCAAGGGGCTCGTTCTGAAGAAGCGCCCCCTGGAGTTGACCGCGGTCCTCATTGCCTGTCACGGCGGGCCGGGTGAGGACGGCACCCTCCAGGGAATGCTCGATGTCGCGGGGATCGACTACACCGGGCCCGGCCAGGCCGCTTCGGCGCTGGGTATGGACAAGCTGGCGTTCGGTGCGGCAATGGAGGCCGCTGGCTTGCCCACCCTGGCCCGTGCCCTTGTCGCCTCGGGAGACGAGCCCGCGCCTGATTTCGACGGGCCTTTCATCGTGAAGCCACGCTATGGAGGGTCGTCGATCGGGATCGAGGTCGCCGACGACTGGGACACCGTTCGAGCGCTGAAGAGGACTTCGAAATACTTCGACCGGGGTGCGGTCGTCGAGCACTTTCTCGCCGGAAGCCGGGACCTTCAGGTGGCGGTCCGCACCTACCCCCAATGGGAGTCCTCGGCAATCGAGGCCCCGTCACGCGCTACCGAGGGCATCTACTCCTACGACCAGAAGTACCTGGCCTGGGGGGGTGAGGTGAGCTCTGGAAGGGAGCTGCCTGCTGTCCTGGATCCAGGTGTCGAGGAGGAGTTGAGGCGACTCTCGGTGAGGGTCACCCAGGCGGCCGGGTTGCGCGGCATTGCCCGAATCGATTTCCTCGAACGCGAAGGTGAGATCCTGGTCAACGAGGTGAACACCATCCCCGGGTCGATGGGTGCCTATCTGTGGATCGACCCTCCGTTGTCCAGGGAGCAGCTGTTCACGGACATGCTCGCCGAGGCGGTATCCGCGCCAATCCGGGTCTTCTCCACCGCAGGCAGCGACGGGACGGCCCTGCGCAACGCCGGGACCATCGCCTCGAAACTGGGTTGACGGCCTTACAAGAAGAGCCGGCGAACGCCGGCTCCCTCTTGATCAGCGCCGGTCCGGATCAGAGATGGACGACGGGGCAGGTGAGAGTGCGGGTGATGCCTTCGATCGCCTGGATCTTGGCCACGACCAGTTTGCCGAGTGAATCGACGTCCTCGGAAGTTGCCTTGACGATCACGTCGTAGGGCCCCGTCACGTCGTCGGCGGAGTCGACACCGATGATGTTTCGCACTTCCTCTGCCACGAGGGCGGCCTTGCCGACCTCGGTCTGGATCAGGACATAGGCCTGGACCAACTGAGCCTCCTTAGCGTCTCGGGTCGGGGCGACCCTAGTTGATTGGCAAGGACACGGGCCGGGCCAGAGCAGGCCCGCCAGAGGATCTACAGGTCAATAACCTTCTTGGCCGACGCGGACCGTGACGGCGAACTCGCGGCCGTCCTCTTCGACGCTCTCGAAAACCAGGCGCTGGCCCTGTCGCAGGGTGCGAAAGATGGATCCTTTGAGCGAGCCGGGGCGGAGGAACACCTCACCACGATCCTCGTCGCGAACGATGATTCCGACTCCGGTGACAGGGTCGTAGGTCTTGACCACACCCTGAGGCATGATCAGGCCTTTTCCACCTTGCCGGCACGAATGCAAGATGTGCAGACCCGAGCTCGGCGGGTGTTGGACCCGTGGCGGACTCGAACTCGCTGGATGTTGGGCAACCAGCGGCGATTGTTTCTCTTATGGGAGAAGCTGACGGTCTTGCCGTAGGACGGCTCTTTGCCGCAGATCTCACAGCGATAAGACATGACTGAGAACTCCTGGGAGGGTCGGAGGGCGCACGGCTCGGGTGAGCCGTTTCGACCGAAGGGCAGGATAGCGGCGTCCCCGGCCAAGTCCCACTCCGGTTGTACCGTGGAGTGGTGGCAGCGTCACGTGATCCGGTGCGGTCATGGCCACCCTGAGCCGTCTCGCCGGGGTGCCATTGTCTGAGGTCAAGTCGCTGGGGCCCAGAAAGGTCGCCGCACTGGAAAAGGCCGGGCTGGCAACGGTGGCCGACCTGCTCCACCACGTGCCCAGGACCTATCTTGACCGCACCGACAAGCCTCCCCTTGCCGGCGTCCCGCTCGGGACCGAGGTCACGATCATCGCCGAGGTGAAGCGGATCGCCACCCGGCGGCCCCGGCCGAAGTTCACCATGACCGAAGCGTTGATCTCCGACGACACGGCTTCGCTGAAAGTGGTGTGGTTCAACCAGAATTATCGGGAGAAGCAACTGCCACCAGGCACCGAGGCCGCCTTCTCGGGGACGGTCGAGTCGTTTCGAGGCAGCCTCCAGATGTCGAATCCGGTCGTGGAGGTACTCGACGGCGTGGCTGAGCCCCTGGTCACGGGACGGGTGGTGCCCGTGTACTCGCAGGTGGGCGGGGTGAAGACAGGCGAGCTCCTCAGGGCGGTCCACAACGCGTTGAAGCGGGCCCGGCCCATCCCCGACCCGCTCCCGGACGTGGTGCTGGCGACCAACGGGTTGATGTCACGCGACGAGGCCTTCTCCTTGATCCACTTCCCCGACACCGAGGACCAGTCCAAGCCGGCGAAGCGACGCTTGATCTACGACGAGTTGTTCCGGCTCGAGCTGTCCCTGGCCATGAGGAAGCGCCGCCAGACCGAGGACGCAACCGGATTCGCCCACCGGCCCACCGGCGAGCTGGCCGATCGATTCGTGGCCGGCCTGCCCTACGAGTTGACCGGGGCCCAGAAGAGGGTCATCGAGGACATCGTTTTCGACCTCGAAGAGCCGCATCCCATGCACCGCCTGCTCCACGGAGAGGTGGGCTCGGGCAAGACGGTGGTCGCCATCACTGCCCTGCTCTACGGTGTGGAGGGTGGTTGGCAGGGGGCGATCATGGCACCGACCGAAGTTCTCGCCGTCCAACACTTCCTCTCGGTGACCGGTCTCTTGTTCGATGCCGGCCTATCGCCCGAGCCGTTCGCAGTCGACAGCGATCTCGGGATGGAGAGCCTCTTCGGCAATGACGGCCCAGCGGTCCACATCGGGCTCATCACGGGGTCGACGGCAGCATCCAACTATCGCTCGGACATGAGCAGACAAGCCCTCCTCGCCGATGTGGCTTCGGGACAGGTGGACATCCTGATCGGCACCCACGCGCTGATCCAGGAGGGAGTCCATTTCAAGAAGCTCGGAATCGCCGTCGTGGACGAGCAACATCGCTTCGGCGTGGCACAGCGGGTGCTGCTCAAGGAGAAAGCGGACGCCATCGACCCCGATCTCCTGATCATGACCGCGACCCCGATCCCTCGGACTCTGTCGATGACTCTCTACGGGGACCTCGACGTGTCCGGCCTCGATGAGATGCCCCCCGGGCGCTCACCGGTGGCCACCACCTTGCTCAGCCGGGCCGAAGAGGGGCTGGCCTGGGCCATGATCGAGAGCGAGGTCGCTGCGGGCCGTCAGGCCTTCGTGGTGTGCCCGCTCGTGGAGGACAGCGCCAAGATCGAGGCGGCCTCGGCGACGGCCGAGCACGAGCGGCTGTCGGCGATCTTCCCGGACCTCAGGGTGGGCCTGATCCACGGCCAGCTCCGCCCGATCGACAAAGACGCGGTCATGTCCGCCTTCCGGACCGGCGATGTCGACGTCCTGGTGTCAACGACTGTCATCGAGGTCGGGATAGACGTCCCCAACGCCACGGTCATGGTGATCGAAGACGCCGACCGGTTCGGCCTCAGCCAGCTCCACCAATTGCGGGGTCGGGTGGGCCGTGGCGCCCACGCGGGCACCTGCCTGCTCATCTCCGATCCCCTGACCGAGGACGCCGAAGAGCGCCTGGCAGCGATGGCAGCCACCACCGACGGGTTCGAGTTGGCCCAGCACGATCTGAAGATCCGGGGCCAGGGGACGGTCTTCGGGGCACGGCAGTCCGGGATGGCGGACCTCGTCCTCGCCGACATCATCCGGGACTTCGAGCTGTTGGTGGCCGCCCGCAAGGACGCCTTCATCATCGTGGACCGGGACCCCGATTTGAGCGAGCACCCCGAGCTTGCCGAAGAGGTGCGGGCCATGCTCGGCGAGTCGGTGGAATGGCTGTTCAAGAGCTGAGCTCGACGTGAGGATCATCGCCGGCCAGGCCAAGGGGCGCCACCTTTCGGCGCCAGACACTTCGGGAACCCGGCCGGTGACCGATCGGGTGCGGGAAGCCGTCTTTTCCATCGTTGGGGCGTGGGTCGAAGAGGCGCGGGTGCTCGACCTCTATGCAGGCTCGGGCTCATTCGGCCTGGAGGCCCTGTCGCGGGGGGCTGCCACGGCCCGTTTCGTCGAGAATGGGAACCGGGCGCTGGAAGCGTTGCGCTCCAACATCGAGGTGGTCGCCCTTGGGGGAACGATCGTCTCGTCGACGGTCCAGGACTTCCTGAACAGGGCCGATGGCGAGTTCGACCTGGTGTTCATGGACCCTCCCTGGCCTCACCCATCGGCGTCCATGGAGAGTGAATTCCTGCTGCTCGATCGGCTGCTGGCGCCGGGTGCCGAGGTCGTCGTGTCCCGGAGACAGGGCGACGACCCGCCGGCCATACCCGTAACCTGGGTGGTTGCCACCGATCGGCGCTACGGAGATACCAGAATCTTCAGGTACGAGAAGGAATCGGGATGACCAAGGCTTTGTGCCCCGGTAGTTTTGACCCGCCCACCAACGGACACGTCGACGTGATCGAGAGGGCGATCAGCGCCTTCGATCAGGTTGCGATCGCGGTGATCGACAACCCGTCGAAGGCTTCGCTGTTCAGCGCGGGTGAGCGCGCCGGGATGCTCCGTGAGATCTTTGGCGATCGGGTCGAGGTGGGGACCTTCGAGGGTCTGCTCGTCGACTATGCGTCACGGGTCGGCGCAGACGTGGTCATCAAAGGCTTGCGTACTGTCGGCGACTACGAGTACGAGCTACAAATGGCCCAGATGAATCGGAGTTTGAGCGGCATGGAGACGGTGTTCATGGCCACGAAAGAGGACTGGAGTTTCGTCTCGTCGTCGCTGGTGAAAGAAGTGGCGAAGCTGGGGGGATCGGTGAGCGGGCTGGTGCCCGACGTCGTCGAGAAAGCACTCAAGGAGCGCCTGTCATGACTCAGGAAACAACGACACAAATCCCGCCCATCGACCTATCCGATCAGGCGGTGCGCACCGAGCTCGCCGACCTTCAAGACATGGTGGACGATTTGATCGTCTATCTCCACGAAGCGAAGACCGTGCCGCTGTCCGGCAATGCGATCGTCGACCGCGAGCAGTTCCTGGGCTTGCTGGAGCGGATCCGCACCGGGCTCCCCGACGAGCTGAGGGCAGCGCGCTGGATGGTCCGGGAGCGGGAGGCGTTCATCGCCCGCACCAACGAGAAGGCCCGTGAGATAGTCGATCGCGCTCGCAACGAGGCAGACGAGTTGGTCTCGGACTCCAACATCGTCTCCGAGGCAGTCGAGGAGGCGAACATCCTGGTCCGTCGGGCCGAGGGTGAGTCCCGCCGTCTCCGTCTCGAGAGCGAAGACGACATCGAGAAGAAGTTGCAGCGGGTCGAAGGGCTCCTCGCCGAGTTGACCGATCAGGTGCAGGCGGCGCGAGACGAGTTGCACCAGGCCCGTCCCAAGGCCCCCGACGTCCCGATCTGATATGACCCCTGACCTCGTCGTCCCGGTGAGGGACCTGGTCGGGGCCCCTGGCAGCGAGCGTCCCTTCGCCGGCGAGACCGCGGTCCAGCTCAGGCTGGGGGAGTCGGTGGTCGACGGGCCGATGAAAGTCGATGGGGTGGTGGTGGGGATGATCGACGGTGTCATCGCCAGGTTCCGGGCATCGGCCCTTGCCCACCTCACCTGCACCAGGTGCCTCACTGAGTGGGAGGGGCCGGTGTCGGCGGAATCGGATCAGGTCTTCCGCAGGGTGCCCGACGAGGATGGCTACGGGATCGTCGACGACGAGGTCGACCTCACCGGCCCCGCCAGGGACGAATTGGCCCTCGCCATGCCGGCCGCACCCGTATGTCGATCCGACTGCAAGGGACTTTGCCCAACGTGTGGAAACGACTTGAATACAGATCCCTGCGACGGCCATGGGGAGGACTCAGAGTCCCCCTTCGCCGCGCTGAAAGACCTGTTCGATCCCTGAGCTACCAAGGAGTGCCCGCAAATGGCGGTGCCCAAGAAGAAGATGTCGCGCTCACGCACCAGGCAGCGCAAAGCCGCGTGGAAAGTGTCCCGTCCCACCACGGTTGCCTGTGAGCGTTGCGGGCGGCCCAAGCTCCCGCATCGGGCATGTCGTGAGTGCGGCACTTACAGCGGCCGCGAGGTCGTGAAAGCCGACTGAGCTTTGGCCCGTATCGCCCTCGATGCAATGGGGGGCGACAACGCCCCATCGGAGACGGTTGCCGGCGCGGTTGACGCCTCGAGCCGCGGGGTCGATGTGGTGCTGGTCGGCGACCACCCGGTGCTCGAAGCCGAGCTCGCCAAACACGATGTCCACCTTCCCATAGTCGACGCCCCCGAGGTGATCGGGATGGCGGATGACCCGACCAGCGCCCTTCGAGAGAAGCCCGAGGCGTCGATCACGGTGGCCTCCCGGCTGGTGGCGGAGGGCTCTGCATCGGGGATGGTTTCCGCCGGCTCCACCGGTGCGGCCATGGCGGCGGCGGCCATCATCATCCGTCGCATCCCGGGACTCTCCCGGCCGGCTATCGCGTCGATCGTCCCCACCCCAGGGTCCAAGACGGTGGTCCTCGATTCGGGGGCCAATCCCGATGTCACGCCCCAACAGCTCGCCCAGTTCGGGATCATGGGCTCGGTGGCGGCACAGGTCTTGCTCGGGGTGGACTCGCCTCGGGTCGGGTTGCTGTCCAATGGCGAGGAGAAGGGCAAGGGACGGGACCTGGAGCGGGCCGCACACGAACTCCTCGAAGCGGGGCCGGTCAATTTCATCGGCAACGTCGAGGGCAGGGACATCGGGACGGAACGAGCCGACGTCATCGTCACCGACGGGTTCACCGGGAACATCTTCATCAAGACCATGGAAGGGGCGGCCCGAATGATCGGGAGGCTCGCCCTCGAGGAGGTCTCGGCTCTCGATCCGGCGATCCAGGAGGGGGCGATGCCCGCACTCATGAAGCTGCGCCAGCGACTCGACTGGGAGACGTACGGCGGTGCTCAGTTGCTCGGAGTGAACGGAGTGGTGGTGATCGCCCACGGCTCCTCCACTCGCGTCGCCATCGCCAACGCCCTGGTGCTGGCGCGGGACAGTGCCGAGCGCGACCTCACCGGGCGGCTCGCAGACGAACTCGCCCGGTGACCACGCTCGAGGACCGTCTCGGCTATGTGTTCAGTGATCCGGGCCTGCTTGCCCTCTCCCTCACCCACCGCTCGGTGAGCGCCGAAGACCAGGCCCGCTCCGACAACGAGCGTCTCGAGTTCCTGGGTGATGCCGTGTTGCAACTGGTGAGCACCGACCGTCTCTTTCACGAGTACCGGCTCCCCGAGGGAAAGATGGCCAAGATCCGGGCCGCTCTGGTCAGTCGGCCGACTCTCGCCGACGTCGCCCGCAGCATCGATCTCGGCGCCCACCTCGAGCTCGCTTCCGCCGAGGAGCGCACCGGGGGCAGAGAGAAGGACTCGATCCTGGCCGATGCCATGGAAGCCGTGATCGGTGCCGTCTACCTCGACGGTGGGCTGGACCAGGTGAGAGGGCTGGTCGACCGGCTGTGGGGGGATCGTGTCGAGGATCGAGCGAAGAGCCCGGGGGTCAAGGATTACAAGACCCGCCTCCAGGAGGTCCTGGCCAAGGATGGGCGTCGGCCCGAGTACCTGACCGAGGGGACCGGCCCCGACCATCAGAGGGTGTTCGCTGCATCAGTGGGGGTCGGCGGGGCCCCGCTCGGCCAGGGGTCCGGCCGATCGAAGAAAGAAGCCGAGCAAGAGGCAGCCCGCGCCGCCCTCGACGCCCTCAGTGGGTCGTCGCGCTGAGCGCTGCGTCCTTCGCAGTGAGGTCCAGGTACCACACCGTGGTCATCACCGCGATGGCGGCGACCACAAACCCCTGAAGGATCAGCCCGCCGACGAATACCAGGGCGAGCGAAGTAGAGATGTCGCCGACGGCGAGAAGGGGAAGCGCCACGAACTGCAACATCTGGCCGGCAACCGACCCCATCAGCCCGACGAGGAGGACGAACCCGAACGTCTCCCACCACCGTCCTCGCACCAGCCTGATGCTGCGGGTAAGTGATCCGATCACGCCACGATCCTCGAGCGCGACGACATGGGTGGTCATCGACAGGGAGATGGCCAGCCAGATTCCGGGAAGAATCAGGAGCAAGGTCCCAAGACTGACACCGATCACGGCGAGGATCCCGGCGACGATCACCTTCGGCATCCTGCCCAATGCTTTACGGCTCGCGGCCCCTCCGCTTATCGGGCTTCCATCGACCCGGGCGGCGACGATGTAACTGACGGCGAGGGCGATAAAGGCCGAGGCGATCGCCTGGAGGGCGATGGCTATCAGGGACGCACCGGCGAAGGGGAGGGCGACTTCGAGGAATTCCTCTCGAGTCATCGTCTCCAACACATCCGGGTCGCTCAGCGAGAGACGGAGGAATTCGGTGCCGCCCGTCGCCTGGAAAGCGACGAGGGTCAAGGCTCCCATCGGGATGAAAGCCCCGAGCGAGGGGGCGATCAGGCTCTTCCACACCGCTCCGAGCGTCCTCATCCCGTCCGTGAGCACGTCGCCAAAGGTGCGCGGTGTCGACTGCATGGAGGGCGGGTACGGTAACCGGCCTTCTGCGGAGATTGATGCCTGAGCTACCCGAGGTCGAGATCACGAGACGCCACCTCCATGAGGCGATGGCGGGGCGGACCATGGACGAGGTATCGGTAAGCCATGTCCGAACCTCCCGCCACAACGGGGGCACGGCCGAAGTCGAGCAGCGGCTGACCGGGCGCCGGGTGCGCTCGGTGGGGAGGAAGGGCAAGTTCCTGGTGGCTCCCCTCGACGACGGCCAGGTCCTGGTTGCCCATCTCGGCATGTCAGGCCGGTTCGCCGTCGAGAGCCCGGACCATCCCCATCAGGCCCACACCCATTTCCGAGCTCTTCTCGACGACGGTCTCGAGGTCCGCTTCGTCGACCCGCGCACCTTCGGGTTCATCGCGGTCTACACGGAGGACGAGCTCGATGAGTCCGGGGTGGGCCGACTCGGGCCTGATGCCTGGGTCAACCCTCCCAGCGCCGTGGAGATGGAACAGGCTCTCGCCCGAAGGACGGCGCCGATCAAGGCGCTGCTGCTGGACCAGGGGCCGATCTCCGGGCTAGGCAACATCTATGCCGACGAGGCCCTGTACCTCGCCCGGATCCATCCACTCACCGCCGGAAACCAGCTGTCGATCGACGACCTGGAGCGGTTGAGCGTCGCCATCGCCGACGTCCTGGCTACGGCGATCGAGAACGGTGGCACCAGCCTGGGCGATCTCGCCTATCTGCTCCCCGACGGGAGTGCCGGGGAGAACTTGGATCGGCTCCAGGTCTACGGTCGCACCGACCTTCCCTGTCCCCGCTGCGGGACGCCGGTGGAGAGAATCGTGATCCGGGCCCGCTCGTCCCATTTCTGCCCCGCGTGCCAAAGATTCCCGTGATGACTCAGAAAACGGTGCGGGCGGTCGTGGGAGGAAGGGTCCAGCAGGTCGGATTCAGGCAGAACTGCCGACAGAAAGCCCGGTCTCTTGGCCTCGTGGGCTGGGTCCGGAACCTCCATGACGGACGAGTCGAGGTGCTGGCCCAGGGGCCTTCGGAAGCCGTCGATGAGTTGGTCTCCTGGTTGTGGACCGGACCGGCCGGTGCCGCCGTGACCAGTGTCGAGTCCGAGTCGGTCTCGGGGGACCAGACGCTGCGCGACTTCTTCATCCACGCCGACCCGAGTAAGAACCGCTGATCTCGAGCGCGCTGTTAGCCTGACTCGATAATCACAGTCGTGTCATTCGCCAGGAAATACCTGTGTATTTGAAGTCCCTCAAGCTCACCGGGTTCAAGTCGTTCGCCGATCGCGCCCGGCTCGAGTTCCGACCGGGGGTCACGGTCATCGTCGGCCCCAACGGCTCTGGCAAGTCGAATCTCGTCGATGCGCTGTCCTGGGTCATGGGGAGCCAGTCTCCCAAGACCCTGCGCACCGGGAAGATGGAAGACGTGGTGTTCGCCGGCACCGCGACTCGGCCCGCCCTGAACCGCGCCGAGGCGGTGCTCATCATCGACAACTCCGAGCGCAGGCTCCCTCTCGATCTCGACGAAGTGGCGCTCACCAGGCGCCTGTACCGCGACGGGTCGAGTGACTACGAGATCAACGGAGTCTCTTGCCGGTTGCTGGATGTCCAGGAGTTGCTCAGCGATTCCGGGGTCGGGCGACATCAGCACGTGATCATCGGCCAAGGCCAGATCGACTCCGTTCTCAATGCATCTCCGGAAGAGCACCGAGCGGTCATCGAGGAAGCCGCCGGGATCCTCAAACACCGGCGGCGCAAGGAGAAGGCCGAGCGACGCCTGGAGCGCACCGATGAGGACGTGCTCCGCCTCCAGGACCTGCTCGGTGAGATCGAGCGCCAGTTGCGCCCGCTGCGCCGCCAGGCCAAGGCCGCCGAGAGCTATCACGGCCTGAAGGACCAGGTCCGCTCCCTTCGCCTCTATCTCGCCGGCGTCGAGCTTGCCGAAATGGATGCCCGTAGCGGCGCGGGGGATGAAGAGCTCCGAGCGCTCACCGCTGGCTTGGAGAAAGACCAGGCCATGGTCACGGAGATGTCGGCATCGGTGGCCGACCTCACGACCAGGGCTTCGATCCTGGGCTCGGACTTGGAACGTGACACCGGCGCCGCTGCCCTCCTCGAGACTTCCATCGAGCGCCTGCGCCGATTGGGCTCGGTTGCTCACGAGCGCAGTCGCGCCGCCTCTGGTCGGATGCAGGCGACGGCGGAGCGACGCAAGGACCTCGAGGCCGAGTTCGACGGCATCCGTGAGGAGCTCGCCGGCATCGATGGCTCGATCGGGGAGTCCGCAGTAGAGGCCGAGTCCAGAGAGGGCCGCTTCCGACGGTTGGAAGACGAGGAACGCGTAATACGCGACCCAGAACGCCCTGTCTCCAGAAGGCGCTCTGGCCGCGGTCCGTGGGGAGCTGAGTGTCCTGGAGGCGGCCGGCGCCCGGGACGCCCGAGAGTTGGATGCGGTGGCTCATCGCCTCGACGTGGTCGAGGGCCAGGCCCGTGCCGAGATGTCGGAGATCAGGCGCATCGACGAAGAGGTCAGGTCGCTCGACGAGGAAGTCGGAAAACTGCAGTCTGCCTATGAGGTGGCGTCGCGACGCAGCGGCGCGGATCAGGCGACGCGGGCTCGAGCCGAGGAGGAGATGACCGCGGCCCATCTCCGCTTGGCTGCGGCCGAGGCGAGGGTCGAGGCAGTGTCTGCCGCCCTGGCCGGAAGGTTCGATCTCGGAGCCCGGCGCTCGGTGGAGGCGGCGGGCGGGGCGCGGGGAAGCCTGGTCTCGCTCCTCGACATCCCTTCCGGGTTGGAGCGAGCAGTTGACGCCGCCCTCGGGAGATGGGTCGACGCCGTCGCTTTCGATGGGGTCGAGTCGATGGAGAAGGTGGTGGAGAGCCTCAAATCTGGCGGTGGTGGCGGCGTACCGGTGGTCGCCGGCGTCGACAGTGGCGCCGCCCCGGCCCGCGCCGTGGCCGCCCGGACCGGCGTCGAAGCTCTCGTCGACCGTCTCGGCCCGAACGCCGATCAAGCCCTGGCCGGCCACCTGCTCGGCGACGTTCTCCTCGTCGAGGGTTGGGCAACGGCCTGGTCGCTCGTTTCCAAGAATCCAGGGTTGCGCGCGGTCACTCCCGAGGGAGACCTGATTGCCGCCGAGGGCATTCAGATCGCCAATCCTGAGGGAGCAGGGCCGGCCATGCTCGAAGCGGCCGAGGTCGAGTTGGAAAAGGCGAAGACCGAGTTGTCCCGTGCCACCTCGATTCACACGGCGGCGCGTCGCGATTTCGAGAAGGGCCGCGAGGTCGAGAGGCAGGCCCTCGAGAGGTTGGAGGCGGCCGAGGCAGGGCTCGCCGGTCGGTCGGAGGCCATGGCACGCCTCCAGAAGTCGGTCGACTCGCTCGACGGCGAGCGGGGAAGGCTCGACATGCGCAAGTCATCTCTGCTCGAGGGGGTGGCCGATCGAGAGCGTCAGGAGGCCGACCTCGCGGTGCGCATGTCCGCCCTCGAGGGTGAAGAGGCCGATCGGATGAGGGCCTGGGAAGACCTCGAATCGCGCCGCATCCAGATCGCTGCCGATCGGGAGCTGGCCCGAGCCGAGTGGCAGGAGGCTGCCACGACCCTCCAGGGGCTGGTGGAGCGAAAGCGCCTCCTCGAGGAGCGCTTGGGGCGCATCGACTCCGAGATGGGCCGGGTCGAGTCGCTCCCCGAACGATCTGACACCACCAGCCTTGACCACGTCGAAAGGATCTCACGCCACGCCGTCGAGGTCCTCGTTGTCCGGCTCGACGAGCTCCGTGACCGTCAGTCAGGACTCCGCGAGTCGAGGAATTCCGCAATCGCCGACCTGGAGTCGGCAAGGGCGAGCCATGAGTCGCTGAGGAACGGGATCGGCGATGCCAGAGAGCGGATTGGTGAGCTCCAAATTCTGCTGACGGAGCTTCGCATGCGTCGGGAGCACGTGGTCGAAGGCGTGCGCCGGGACGCAGATGCCGAGGAGCCCGCTGCTCTCGGCGCCGAACGACCGGAATACGCGGAAGACGCCGATCTGGGCTCGATCCTCGAGGAGAAGATCGCCCAACTGCGTCGCTTGGGGCCGATCAATCCACTCGCTGCCGCCGAGTTCGCCGAGCTGGACGAGCGACATTCCTTCCTCGCCGATCAACTCGAAGATGTCGAATCGTCGAGGTCCGAGCTGCGCAAGGTGATCAAGGCGCTCGACGAGGAGATCGATCGTCGCTTCCAGGAGGCATTCGCCGAGGTGGCCGAGGCCTACCAGCGCTATTTCACGGTCCTGTTCCCGGGTGGGATGGGCCGGATTCGGCTCAGTGACCCCGGAGACAGCCAGTCGGGCCTGGTCATCGAAGCCCAGCCGCTTGGCAAGAAGGTCAGCCAGCTCACTCTCCTCTCCGGTGGCGAGCGAAGCCTCGCCGCATTGGCATTCCTGTTCTCGATCTTCGAGGCGAGGCCGAGCCCGTTCTACGTCCTCGACGAGGTGGAGGCGGCCCTCGATGACGCCAATCTGCGCCGCTTTCTCCGGATCGTCGACGAGTTTCGGCAGCGTGCCCAGTTGCTGATCGTGACCCATCAGCAGCAGACGATGGAGGCAGCCGATGTGCTCTATGGCGTCACCATGGAGCCCGGCGGATCGTCCCAGGCTGTCCGCAAGGACATGGTCACCGTCGGCGCCGAATCCCTGTTCGGGCAGTAACTTCGCCACTCAATGAACGCCGCTCTCGTATATGTCCTCATCGGGCTCCTGGTGTTGGTGCTCGTAGTGGTCGCAGTCGTATTCCTGTTGCAGTCGGAACGGGACCAGGTGGAGGCGCCCCAAGAAATGCCGGCTACGGCCCGTGCCGGCGCCGTCGGGTCGCTCGGGGTCTCCCTGCGCAGGGTGCTCCGCGGCGGGCCTGGCGAGGAGACCTGGACCGCCCTGGAGGAGGCGCTACTGGCGGCCGACGTCGGAGTCGAGGCGACCGAGGCCATCGTCGCCGGAGTGCGATCGGCCCGGCCCGAGACCGCCGAAGAGGCGCGTGTCGAATTGGCCGATCGGCTCCGAGCCGAGTTCGGTGATCGGCCTCGCGATCTCGCATTGAGCGGCGCGCCATCGGTGATTCTCGTGGTCGGGGTGAATGGGACCGGGAAGACCACCACGATCGCCAAGCTCGCCGCGTACCTCGGGACCAGGGGCCACCAAGTCGTTCTTGCTGCCGCGGACACCTTTCGAGCTGCGGCGGGCGCCCAACTCCAGACCTGGGGCGACCGACTCGGTGTGGACGTGGTCGGGGGCCAAGAGGGCGGAGATCCGTCGGCCGTGGCTTTCGACGCCATCGGTTCCGCCCGGGCCAAGGGTGCTGATGTGGTCATCGTCGACACCGCCGGCCGCTTACATGCCAAGAAGAACCTGATGTCGGAGCTGTCCAAACTTCATCGAGTGACCTCCGGGGACCGGGGCGAGGTCGATGAAGTGCTGCTGGTCCTCGACGCCACCGCAGGGCAGAACGGGATCACTCAGGTCGAAGAGTTCTCCGAGGCCGTTCCGGTGACGGGCATCGTGCTCACCAAGTTGGACGGCACGGCCCGGGGTGGGATCGTGGTCGCCATCGAGCGGAGATTGGGAGTTCCCGTCAAGTTCGTCGGCGTCGGGGAAGGCTTGAGCGATCTGGCGCCATTCGACCCCGACCGATTCGTACGAGACCTCTTGGAGGAGTGATGAACACAGATGACCTGGCGGCAGCGGCCCGGGCTGCCGCGGAAGGCTCCTACTCGCCGTACTCGGGCTTCCGGGTCGGCGCGGTGGTGGTCGGGGAGCATGGGGAGGTGTTCATAGGCGCCAACGTCGAGAACTCCGCCTATCCGGTCGCGTCATGCGCCGAGGCGACGGCAATTCACACCGCCGTCAGCCATGGGGTCCGCAAGATCGACACCGTGGCCGTGGCTTGCATCGATGCCGTCGATGTCGAAGGGGCGTATCCGTGTGGGCGCTGCCGGCAGATCATGGCTGAGTTCGCGGTTTCCACGATCATCATCACCGGGGGGCCGGGGACCGAGACCCGGGAACACACCCTCGACGAGCTGCTGCCCCACCGCTTCAAGCTCTGAGGCTCAGCCTCCCCGCCAGCTTCCCTGGTTCTCCTTGCGAACCACGAAGCGGAGTCCCGACCACGTGTCATCGATGGCACAGACCTTGTTGTCGACCATTCCCGTTCCGAGGAAGAGGTCGCGCAGTGTGTCCTCGGTGATGTCGGTGGCGACGCCGGAGATTTGCTTGGGCCAAGCCACCCAGATCGATCCCCCGGCGGGGAGGTGGGTGGTGGCCTTGTTGAAGGTGATTTCCAATTCATTTGCCCACTTCCCGAAGACGATGAAGACGTCAGACCGGGCGAGATCGTGGTGGAGGTTCACGTCCTCGGGGAGGGAGCCCAGCGTCTTATCGAACCCGGGAGGTGCGTCGAGGATGCCCACGGTCATCCCCGGCTTGATCCCGAGCTTCTGGGGGAGTGGGGTCCCGCTGTAACCCGCGGTCATTCTGCGGTGAGGTCCTTCCACCAGGTCGATGGTGGATGGGCCTCGATGTCACCACCGAGCTCAGTGATCGTGTCGAGAACGTGGCCGTCGTTCCACGAGATCCAACGTGTCGGGCTGATCTCGATGGTGGTGTCCTCGTAGGCAGCGAGGAGGAGGCCCATGGTCTTCATCCCGGATTCGGTGAGCAGGCGCTCCCGGTTGAGCTGATTGAGCCGGGCCGCTTCGTCCCCTTCGATGATGCGGGCCGGGCCGGTGGCGGAGACCCACCCCGACTCGACTGAGACAAACACCGTGACAGTGGGCCGACCCTGGATGTTCTTGACCTTGCGGGTGGTGTGGGGTGTGGGCAAGAGCACCCGGTCGTTGTCGTCGAGATAGAAGAGCAACTCGGTGACGTGTGGCGAGCCATCGTCGTTGATGGTTGCCAGGACTGCGTTGCTCCTGGCAAGGATTTCGCGGCGAAGGGCGTCGGTGAGCCCGCGCGGGGTGCGGTAGGTGGCTGGGATGGGCATTTGCCGACCCTATCCCGGCTGGCACCGTGCTCGGACGGTTGGGGTCGGCTGATCCGCCCGCCTTCGGAGCTGGCCTGTAGGTCGGGCTACCGCCCTTCCAGGGCCTCCAACAGCTTGGGCACGACCTTGTGCACGTCTCCGACCACGCCGAGATCGGCGATGGAGAAGATCGGGGCATCGGGGTCCTTGTTGATAGCGATGATCGTCTTCGAGTCCTTCATCCCCACCAGGTGCTGCATGGCCCCCGAGATCCCACAGGCGATATAGACGTCTGGCTTGACGGTCTTACCGGTCTGCCCGACCTGCTTCGCGTAGGGGACCCACCCCGCGTCGACGATGGCCCGGGTGGCCCCGGTCGCCGCCCCCAGTTTCTTGCCCAACTTCTCCACCAGCTCGTAGGCCTCAGCAGAGCCAAGCCCTCGGCCCCCAGACACCACCACCGCAGCCTCCCCCAGTTGCGGGCCTTCCCGCTCCTCGACGTGGGACTCGACCATGCTGTGGCCTCCGACCGTCCGACTTCGGGGAGGTCGAGCACCTCGACGGCCGGGGTTGGCCCACCGGACTCCTCCGCCGGGTAGGACTTGGGCCGTATCAGACACGATGAATGGGCCCTTGGTCATGGCCGCGGTCGCGATCTGAGTCCCACCGAGGATCTCGTGGTCGGTCTCCACTCCGCCATCGGCCAGCCGCACCGCAACAGCGTTGGAGAGCACGCCGACTCCGAGACGGCCGGCGAGGCGCCCTGCCACGTCACGGTCGGTGTATGCCTGGCCGAACAGGATCAGTTCCGGCGAATCGGACTGCGACCCGGCCGGCTAGAGCGGCTGCCAGCGGGCCCGAAGGCAGCCGATCACCTGCTTCGGCATGGAGGACAGCAGACGCACCGTGACTGCCGAGGGTGGCGAACACCGAGTCGGAGCCGGCGCCTAGGTACACCGCCGTGACCTCGCCGAGGCCGCGCCCGGCGGCCAGCAACTCGAGGCCGATGGTCGAGGGCTTGCCGCCGTCTCCTCGACGAAAACCCATATGCGAGCCATTTCAGATCACCTTCCGCTGCTCGAGCAGGGCCACGATGGCGTTGTGGGCCTCGCCGTCGTCTTCGATCTTCTTCCCGCCGGTCCGCTCCGGGGCATCAGTGATCGAGGCGACGCTCTGCCCAGGCCCGGTTTCGATCGACTAGGTCTGCAGAGACGTTCTCGACCGTCTTCTTCTTGGCGTCCATGATCCCTTTGAAGGTGGGGTAGCGGGGCTCGACCACGCCGGCGGTGACCGCGACCACGGCGGGGAGGGAGGCTTCGACCACGTCATACCCTGCCGCCGTCTGACGATGGATCGTCACCTTGCCTTCGGATACCTCGACGTGTTGGCATAGGTCAGGGCAGGGACATCGAGCATCTCGGCAAGCATCTGGGGCAGTACCCCGGAGTAGCCGTCGGTGGACTCGGTGCCTGCGATGACCAGGTCGAATCCTGCCGTCGATGGCGGCGGCCAGCGCCCGGGCGGTGGTGAGGGCGTCGGAGCCCCGAAGAGAGTCGTCTTCGATCAAGATCGCGTCGTCGGCGCCCATTGCCAGCGCCTGGCGGATCCCCTGCCCGTTACCTGCCGGCCCCATGCTGACCAGGGTGACCGTCCCCTCGCCGGCCGAGGCCATCTGCAAGCCCATCTCCACGCCATACCGGTCGGTGTCGTCGAGGATCTGGTCCTCGGGACGGATCAGCCAGTTGGTGCCTGCCTCGAGGCGGTATGGGGTGGCGGGTCGGGGATCTGCTTCACGCAGACGACGACCTTCATCGCTCTCCTTGAGATAGTGGTGAGGGGCGATGCTAACGGTGCCGGCGGACATCGGATTCGGGGTCAGATCACCCCCGATTCGATCCTTTCCACGATGAGAGTCTCGACGGCCGGCGGCTCGGGACCGATCTCCAGGCGCCGAGCAACGAACCGCGTGTGCCCAGTATCGGGCCGGGTCCGAGTGGCGAATCGTGGCCAGCGGCGGCCCCGGGTCACCGATCCCCGACCTTCGCCTCGACAGTGATCCCAACACCCGGTCGACCTCGTCCTCCTTGCGCTCCCGGTCCGGCACCGAGCCGGGTGGCGACCGTGCCCACGGTCAGCGCATCGCATCGGGTCACGAAGCCGTCACTGTCGGCCTCGATGACATCGACGTGCGGCGCGGCAGGCAGCAAGGAAGGTTCGTGGATCACCGCCGGGTCGCCGCCTTGGGCCTCCACCACGTCTGCCAGTTTCTTTAGCGCGGCCCCACTGGCGATCGCATCTTTCAGCCTCGACCGGCCGCCTTCGATCCCCCCCAACTCGAGCATCACCTCCCCGAAGGCGAGTGTCAGCTCGACGACGTCCTGAGGGCCCTCACCCCGGAGCACGTCGATCGACTCCCGCATCTCGTTGGCGTTTCCCACTTCCCGACCCAGTGGTTGGTCCATGCGGGTGATCAGGGCCACGGTTTTCACGCCATGTCGGTCACCGATGCCGACCATGGTCCGGGCAAGCTCCCTGGCCTGGTCGAGGTCCTGCATGAAGGCACCCGACCCGGTCTTGACGTCGAGAAGCAGGCCGTCGAGCCCTTCGGCCAGCTTCTTCGACATGATCGAGGAGGAGATGAGGGGGATCGAGGGAACCGTGGCGGTGGCGTCACGAAGCGCGTAGAGCTTTCGGTCGGCCGGGACCAGGGTCTCGGACTGGCCGGCCAGGACCAGCCCGTGCTCGGTGAGCACTTGACGGAAGCGCTCGGGGTCGAGGCCAGTGGTGAAACCGGGATCGACTCCAGCTTGTCGAGGGTTCCGCCGGTGTGTCCCAGGCCCCGCCCCGACATCATCGGCACCGCGACCCCGCAGGCCGCCACCAGGGGAGCGAGGGGGATGGAGATCTTGTCGCCGACCCCTCCGGTCGAGTGCTTGTCCACCTTGGCTGCGGGGATGCCGGAGCAGTCGAGGACGTCGCCCGAGTGCAACATCGCCGTGGTCCATGCCGCCAGTTCGGCCGCGTCGAGCCCGTTGAGGAACACAGCCATCGCCATGGCCGCCATCTGGTAGTCGGTCACCGTTCCCTCGGTGTAGGAGCGGATCAGCCAATCGATTGCTTCGGGGCTCAAAGTGCCCCGGTCGCGTTTGGTCTCGATCAACCCGACCGCCGTGAAGGTCATTCGTGGAGTATCCGCCACACCGCCCCCAGAGCCGTTCGAGGTCGTGGACATGCCGCGCAAGGTCGTTTGAAGCAGGCCCCTGTAGACCTCCTCACCGGTATCGGCCAGCAGGTCCTGCAGAGGTCCGGGCGCGGCACAGGTGATCCCATGCTCACTGCGCCGTGGGCCACGGTCCAAAATGTGTAGGCCGCCATGACCGGGCTCTCCATGGCAATGGAGCCCTCTTCGATGGCCTCGGTCATCGCTGCTTCGAAGGAAGCGAAAGACTGTTGCACCGTCTCGGACCGCAGTTCGGGTGCCGGGTCGAAGCCAACCATCCGCTCGAACATCAGTGTGTAGAGGGCGGGGTTGGCCATTGCGAAACGACGGTAGGACATTCCGAGATCGATCAGGCGCCGCAGGGATCGGGATCATCGCTCGCCTCGGACATCAGGCGGCTCAGACTCTCGAAGCCACCGAGGTACACGGCGTTCATCATCCGTGCTTGTCACCGAATCGGGAGTAGACGCACATGGTGGAGACATGTGCAGCCGAGGCGACCCGACGCAAGACCATTGCCTCCGCGCCGTCAGTGGCGAGCAGTCGAATCGCCGCATCGACGAGCTCGCCGCGAACCGGGTCCTTGGTGGGGGTTGTCATCTCCGATAACGCGCAGTATAACAGTTGTTATCAATCGGCGAAGGAGCATGGGAAGAAGAACCAACCTGGCGCTGGCAGTGCTCCTGGTTTCGGCGATCCTGACCGGCCTCGCCAGCCAGGCGATCGGCCTCGACTGGGCCCTAGACACGGCCATCATTCACGGGGCATTCGCGCTCGGGATCCTCCTTCTTGCCCCCTGGAAGTCAACCGTCGTCCGCCGCGGGCTCAAGAAGAAGCGCCCGGGCCGGGCGTTCTCGCTGGCGCTGCTGGCCATGGTCGTGATCGCTCTGGTCTCCGGGCTGATCCATTCCTATGGCGACATCTCACGAATCGGCCCGCTCACCGTGATGCAGATCCACGTCGGCGCGGCAGTGCTGGCACTGGCCCTTGCGGTGGACCATTTCCGGCGGCACCCGGTCAAACCGCGTCATTTCGATGTCGATCGCAGGGCCTTCCTGCGCGCCTCGGCACTCTCGGCCGCGGCAGCAGGGTTGTGGCTCGCCTGGGAGGGAACGCTTCAGGCGCTCGGCACTCCGGGCAGTGATCGTCGATTCACCGGGATGCATGAACGCGGCTCCCATGACCCGGCCGGCCTTCCGGTGACTCGTGGTTCGACGATCCGGTGCCGAAGATCGATGACGATGCCTGGTCGGTCGAAGTCGGCGGTCGCACCCTGACCCTTGCCGAGCTCGAGCTACTCCCGCAGGACACCTTTCCCGCGGTCCTCGATTGCACCGGCGGTTGGTACTCGGAGCAAGAGTGGGCCGGAGTCAGGCTCGACCACCTGGTCCAACCCGAGGGTCAGCGCAGCTTCGTCGCCTGGTCGGCGACCGGGTATGCCCGAAGGTTCCCGATCGCCGACCTCGACACCACGTGGCTGGTCACCAGGCTCGGCGGAGAGCCGCTCAGCGCCGGCCATGGGTTTCCGGCCCGGATCGTGGCGCCCGCCCGCCGAGGGTTCTGGTGGGTCAAGTGGGTGACCCACATCGAGACGTCGCCACTTCCCTGGTGGGCTCAGTCCCCGTTCCCGCTCACCTGAGGCCCGCGATCGATCAGCCCAACTCCACCGGGACGTTCACCAGCGAGCCGTACTCGGTCCAGGAGCCGTCGTAGTTCTTGGCATCCTTGTGGCCGAGCAATTCGGTGAGGACGAACCAGGTGTGTGAGGACCGCTCACCTATCCGGCAGTAGGTGATCACCTCACCGCCGTTGACTCCCCCGTACAGCTCCGTCAACTCATCGAGGGACTTGAAGGTCCCGTCTTCGTTGGCGGCCTTCCCCCACGGGATGTTCAGAGCCCCGGGGACGTGTCCGGGAACGTACGGCTGCTCTTGCGGCAGGTGGTCGGGTGCCAATTTCTGGCCGCTGAACTCCTCGGGTGACCGCACGTCGATCAGGGTCGCCGTCTCTTGCCTGCCGATCACGTCGTCGCGATACGCGCGAATCTCGGGTCTCTCCTGGCCCGCGATCGCGTAGTCGGTCGGTGTGATCGAGGGCTGCTCGCTCACCAGGGGAAGGGACTCCAGTTGCCACTTCTTTCGGCCGCCATCGAGGAGCTTCACGTTGTCGAAGCCCCGGTACTTGAGCAGCCAATAGGCGTAGGCAGCGAACCAGTTGTTGTTGCCGCCGTAGAGAACGACCGTGCTTTCGGGCCCGACGCCGGCCGCCGAGAGCAGCCCGCTGAACCCGTCCTGGTCGAGATAGTCGCGTCGGACGGGATGATGGAGGTCGTCGGACCAGCTCCAGGCGATGGCGCCCGGGATGTGGTCCGTCTCGTAGAGGGAAGTGTCCTCGTCGACCTCGATGATCCGTATCGACGGGTCATCGAGATGGCCGTTCAGCCAGTCGGTGGAAACGAGTGCACTGGGGTTTGCGTAGGTCATGTCGGATTGCTCCTGTCTCAGAAGGTGGTTGGCGGCGCCGCGCTCGATGGTCCTCTCGGGTGGTGGCGACGCTAGGAGCGGGGACGACGGAGTGCGCCGGCACCCGGGCTGACCACCCGAGAGCACTCACAGATACACGCGCACGTCGTCATCGAGGACACGGGTGGAAGTTATGCCCCATGTGCCGCCAAGTCAATGTGGCGCCGGCTCAGCCCGCTCCGAGGTGCCCATCCTGCATGTCCTCGAAGGTCGCGTAGGCGGCGTCCTGTAAGGTACACCACACTGGCTCGACCTGCACTTCCCGCCGAGCCCGCGGCGACGACGTTGGTGGTCTTGGCCAGGTCGACTCGGATGATCGCCGCGGCCAGGGTGAGCAGTTCTTCGGGCGTCAGGTCGGTGGAGTACATGTCCCAGCTTCGCTCGATGAGATCGGGGATGGCCGACGGCCCCATCGCCTGCACCATGTTCGCCGCCGCCATCAGGGCCAGGCCTCCGTTGAGCTGACGACCGAAGTCACCGTCGGGGAGTGCCTTGCGCACCCGGCTGAAGGCCAGGGCATCGCCTGAGCCCAACACCTGCAGGCCCGCTTCGAGTGCCGCCTTGGCGCTGTCGGTCGCTGCAGGGCGCGGGGAATGTCGATCTCGAGGCCACCGAGCACGTTGATCATGTCCCGAAAGCCCACGGAACCCGGTGAGGAGATAACCATCGAACTCGGCGCCGGTCAGGTCGGTGAATGTCCGCATCATCCCCTCCAGGCCGCCGTAGTAGAGGGACGAGTTCACCTTTCCCTTGCTTCCGCCGTCGATCGGGACCCATGAATCCCGGGGAAGGCCGACCATCGCGCTCGGCTCCATCCTCGGCCAGGGTGATGAAATGGATCGAGTCCGCCCTCGTCTCTTCACGGTTCTTCTTGGTCCTGGCGTCGGACCCGACCACGGCAATCGTCTTCGGATACTCACCGAGGATCGGCGCCAGTTGGTGGGAAGGCCACCAACCACCGACGATCCGCCATGTCGGATCAGCGACGGCCAATGTGATGTCGTCCCCGGCGGTGACCACGGCCACCCGGCCCGCATCGCCCACGGCACCGACGCTGGCGGCCGCGGACTGGGGCGTGGTCGGGGCGGTGGCCGCAGTGAATCCGTCGACGACCGCCTGTGGCGCCGCCACGGTCACTCCTGACTGGGGAAGGTCGTACAGCGCCCGGATCAGGGCGGCGAGCTCAGGATCGGCGCCGCCCTCACCGTTGATCGTCGAGCACCGTCGTGGTGGTGGTCGCCATCGTTGTGGTCGTGGTCGAGCTGGTGCTAGTGGTGCTCGTGGTGCTTGTGGTGGTGGCCGTTGTGTCTTCTGCTTCCGGGCCACAGGCGGACACGATCAGGGCCAGGATGAGAGTCAGGGCGACTCGCCGCATTGTCTAAGCCTCCAAGAAAAACCAAAACCGCCCTCAGGCGGCTCGGTCAAGGTAGCCCGGTGGCGCCGCTACCCAAAGCATCTCGGGTCTCCGTCAATGCGCGGCTGGTGCCCCGATCCCCTCGAGCTCGGGTAGGCCGAGAGCGAGATTCAGGTTCTGGATGGCCTGCACCGCGGCGCCTTTTAGCAAGTTGTCCTCGGCCGCCACCACCACTGCGTTGCGACCGTCCTCACTGACGGCGAAGCCTCCGACCAAGATCCCGATGCGCCCCGTGCCGTCTTTCAGCTCGGGGATCGCTTCGTCGACCTCGACCAGTGGCTCCTCGGAATAGTGGCCCACGAACCTCGCCCTGACCTCGTCAGCCTTCATCGCGGTCCCCAACGGGACGTGGGCGGTGGCCAGTAGGCCGCTGAATGCCGGGTGGACGTGGGGCATGAAGCGGACCGGGATCCCGAGATGACGTGTCGTCTCCCTCTCGTGATTGTGGCCCACCAGGCTGTAGGGCATCAGGTTGTCAGCCAAGCGGTCGACGTCGTTGCGGGGGCTTGGTGTGGCTCCGGCTCCTGAGTAGCCGGAGACACCGAACACGGCAGGAACGCCGGAGATCACGTCCAGAAGCGGGGCGAGGGCGATCTGGGCCGCGGTGGCGTAGCAGCCGGGGTTGGCGATCCGGGTCGCCCCCTTCAGCTGCGGGCGATTCAGCTCGGGCAGCCCGTATGCCCAGTCGTCGTCGAAGCGATGGTCCGCGGAAATGTCGACGATCACGGTGTCGGCGCCCGCGGCCTCGACGTAGGCGTCCCCGGCCCCGTCAGGGAGCGCCAGGATGACGGCATCGAGGCTCGAGCCAGACAGGTGAGCGGGGGCGATCGACTCGAAAGTCATGTCTTCCGAACCAGGGACCGGTTGCCCGGCGAGCTCGCGGGAGCCGGCGAACACCAGGTCCAGTGAGGGGTGGCCGAGGATCAGCGGCAGCAGTCGGGAGCCGGTGTGGCCACGTGCCCCGACGATCCCGATCCGGTGGGTATCACTCATCGGGAGAACCAGCGAACGAAGCGGGGATCGCCGCAATCGCGTCCACCCGAGCTGCGATCCGCCCGAAGTCGGCCTCGCCTTTCCAGAACACGGTCCAAGGCCCCCGTTTCACCGACCCGTCGGCTTCCTCTGCATAAAAGGCATTGAAACCGTTGTCGGTGCGAGATCTCCAATAGAGGGTTGGGAAGTCGGCGATCACGTGTGCCCAGACTGTTCGGGCCAGGCCCTCCCCCCGGGCGTCCTCGAGGATGGCGAACTTGTCCAGATAGGCGAGGTCGCCAAGTTGGGCGATGAGGGCGCCGGCCCGGAAGCTCTCTGACACATACGCACATTCGAGGGACAACTGATCCCACCAATTGGCGGTCAGTTGCCTGCCGAAGGCCTCCTCCACGAGTTTCTCCACCTCGCTGCGGTCGAGAGCCTCCTTGTCTTCGTGCTTCTCGATCAGCTCACCGCGGCGGACCATGGTGCCCGATCCGCCGTGGGTGAAGAGCTCTTTGACCAGACCCGACGGGGTGGTGATAGATACCGAAGTCGAAAGGGGGGTGTCGTCGAGGAGGCGCTTGATCTCCTCCAGCTTGAGCCTCATCCCGGAATGGACCCACTCCTGTGACATGAGATGCTCGTAGTCGGAGGCGAGGTTGATCGACTCGATGAGCTTGCCGTCGGAGTCGAGCAACCCTCCGACGTCGGCGAGGAAGATGATCTTCATCGGCTGCACGGCGTGTACCAGTGCCCGGGTCGCCGCATCGGCATTCATGTTGACCAGTTGCCCGCCGGGGGCCACCCCGAGGCAGGTCAGGATTGGAATCGCGTCCGAGTCGACGATGGAGCGGATGAGCGGGAGATGGACTTCGGTTGGCTCACCCACGAGCCCGTACCTGTCACGGTCCACGTAGTCCGCTTCGAACGCGCCCTCGGTGAGGCCGTGTGCCGCCACGCCCTGCCCGCGGACGGCTTCGACGAGAAGGATGTTCTGCTCGATGAAGGTGTCCCGGGCGGCGTCCAGCACTTCGGGCCCGGTGACACGCAACCCGTCGATCCGTTCGGTGGCCAGGCCGCGCTTGTCGAGGGTTTCGTCGAGTTGTGGCCCACCGCCATGGATCACGATCGGCGTCAGCCCAACGGTATGGAGGAAGGCGAGCGCGGCGGCCGTCTCGTCGAGATGATCGCGCATGACCGCGCCGCCGATCTTGATGACCGCGAACCTGGAGCGGTCGACTTCGGAGAACCGCTGCAGATAGGAGCGGATCTCCTTCCCATCGCTCATGTTGCTGAGGAGATGGACGATGGTCTGTCGGACGTCGCGGTTGCTGGCCATGAGGTGTCTTGCCTTCAACGATTCTGGTCGGAAACCAGAGATCGCATGATTGCCTTCTGCACGTGGAGCCGGTTCTCGGCCTCCTCATAGGCGAAGCAGTTCGGGCCGTCGAAGACCGCGTCGGTCATGATCATGTTCCGTCGCATGGGGAGGCAGTGGCTGATCAAGGCCTCATTGGTCCTCGCCATCTTTTCCTCGTCGACGATGAAGTGGCGGAACCGGTCCCGGATCGGCTTTTCCGCCTCCCAGTTCCCGAAGTAGGGGAGGGCCCCCCAACTCTTGGCGTAGACCACGTCCGCACCGTCATACCCGCCTTCGATGTCGTGGGTGATGTTGACCTTCCGGCCCTGGGCCCGTGCGTCGCTCATCGCCTGCACGAGGTAGCGGTCGTCGAGCACGAATGCCTCGGTGGGGCAGAGCAGGGTCACGTCCATCCCGAACTTGGCGGCGATGAGCAACGACGAATTGGCGACGGCGGTGTTCAGTGGCTTGGGGTGATAGCTCCAGGTCAGCAGATACTTCTTGCCTGTCAGGTCGCCGAGATGGTCCTGGAGCGCCATGACATGGGCCAGCTCCTGGCAGGGGTGGACGATCGTTTCCATGTTGATCACCGGCACGTCCGCGTAGCGGGCGAAGGAGTTGAGGACCGCGTCCTTTCGGTCCTCCTCCCAGTCCTGGAACTTTGGGAACGCCCGGATCCCGATCAGGTCGCAATACCGGGACAGGACCTTGGCTGCCTCCTTCACGTGCTCCTCGGCCTCCCCGTCCATCACGACGCCGTCCTCGAACTCGAGAGGCCACATCCCACCGCTGGGGGACAGCACCACGGCGTGACCACCGAGTTGGTTGATCCCGACATCGAACGAGGTCCTGGTCCGAAGCGAGTTGTTGAGGAAGAGAAGCGCGATCGTCTTCCCGGCCAGCGAGTCGTTGTACGGAGCGGCGCGGAGGGCGCGGGCGTCCTCGAGCAAGGCCTGCAGTTCGGGCCGCGACCAGTCGGTGGTGCCGAGGAAATGCCTCATCGCTGTTGTCTACCGCTCGGGGTCGCGAAATCCAAACAGGGTTAGCCGACTGCTGCCTCCCGGGCCTCTTTCACGAAGAAGTCGAGCGCCGTCGCGGTCTTCGTTGCCTGCTCGGCCGATAGGTCGATTCCCTTGCCGGACAGGTAGGCGCGGGCTTCCACCGCCACCTGGAACGCCTCTGCGGGGAGGCATTTCGTGGACAGCTCCAGGATCCGGCTCCCGTCCGGGTAGTTCCATAGCTCGGCCACCATCGGGCGAAACTCTTTCGGCGCGAACTTCAGCTTGAACACGTTGATCGGGCCCAGAACGACGAGGTCGTTGAGCTCCGATCCCTTCCGGGGCGTGATCGGCGTAGAAGGCGCGCTGTTCCTTCGTGAACAACTTGCGGATCGGGTGGACGCCGGCCGCGGTCTCCCTGATTGCCATCGAGTCGGCGACCCCTTTCATCGTGCCCGAGCAGACGAACCCACCGGGAAGGGCGTCCACTTCGACTCCGAAGGCCGGCGACTTCCGGATCTCGGGGGGCAGCTCGTCGGGGGCCACCGGGCGGAGCTTGACCGTGGAGTCGCCACCCTTGCCCTGGATTCGCCGGGCCCGCACCACCACCCCTGCCTTATTGAGGGAGAGGTCGAGGGTGTCGAAGAAGAGCACCTGCCGGATCTGGGCATCCAGCGGGTCCAGGTCCAGCGCGGCGACTGCGGATCGCCGGCTGGAATCGGGGACGGTGAGCTTCAGCTCCACACTGTCGGCCTTCTTGATCACCTGGAGAAGCTCAGCGAGCTGCTCGTCGGTGAGGCGCTTTTCGCTCGATTGGGTTGCGGTCATGGTGGGTTTCCTTCTTCGACGGGCTTCTGGCGGTCCTGAGCCGGGAACGGATCTCGCCCAAAGGTACCGGACGACGGCACGGACGGTGGCGACGACCGGCACCGCGACGATCGCGCCGACGATGCCCCAGACCTGTAGCCCGGCGGTGATCGCGAGTAGCACGATGATCGGCGGAAGGATCACCGCCCCGCCCACTATCCGCGGGGCGAGAATCGAGCTCTCCAATTGCTGGATCAGGATGTAGGCAATGATGACGATCACGGCGAAAAGGCCGTGCGACATGTCTTCGAACCGAGTCGACCCCTGCACCAACGCCACGATCACCGCGGGAATGGTGGAGATGATCGGCCCGAAGGTTGGAATGCACTCCAGCAATCCGGCGATCAGGCCGAGAAAGATCGCTCCGGGAACGCCGAGCAGCCAGGTGACTATGGCGGTAGTGGTGCCGATGAGCACCATCATCACCGCCTGGCCGCGCACGTAGTCGTTCCATACCTCGTTGACTTGCCGGCCGAGGTAGATGGCTTCGGGACGTGCCTTCACAGGGAAGACGTTGATGGCCGAGTCCACGAATCTCGTGGCCCCTCCGCTGAGATAGATGGCGACGAGCCCGGTGAACAGGATGAAGCCAATCATCGACATCACCAGGCCGAACGCCCCGGCGAGCCCGGCCACCGCCCCCTGAATCAGGCCGCGCAGGGTTTCGGCGGGGTCTTCAGGCGGCCCAAAGTTCTCGATGCCATCTGCGATGGCCGTCAGGTCGACAACCGTTCCCATGATCGACACCGAAGAGAGGTCTTCCGCCAGCCCGAGCACCCATGCATCGAATGAGGCCGAGATCTCCGAGAAGTCGATCTGAGCGAGGGACTGGACCACGAGCACCGGGAGGATGAAGATCGCCCAGAAGGTCAGCACCGCGATCAGCACGTACACGAGGAGGATCGCCAGCCACTTCGGGAAATTGAGCTTGCTGACCAACCAGCTGATGAGTGGCTCGAGGAGGAACGCGAGCAGCGCTGCGACTACGAGCTGGGTCATGATCCCCTTCAGGAAGAAGAGGCTCCCTGCGAGGAGCAGGGTCACGACGAGGATGACCACCAGGCGCCGGGTGGACGGCGCCCAGTTGGGGTCAGGCGGCAACGGCGTCGTGTGCTCGGCTGACTTCACCGGCTTATGTTTAGCCAATTGCGTCGCCGGCTGAGGTGTCGCCCGCGATATTGACCGCCGTAGGCGCCAGCGCAATACTCGATTCCGGCCCCACTAATGCGGAGGTCGACGTATGAGCATGTCCTATCGGGAGCTGGTGGCAGCGGCCAAGGCGCGGATCCTCGAGATCGATGCCAATCAACTCGTCAAACAGCTCGACGATGTGACCATCATCGATGTCAGGGAGGCCGACGAGCACGAGCAAGGCTCGATTCCTGGGTCGGTCCACGTTCCCCGGGGTCGGCTCGAGAGCTCGATCGCGGGGTTGGTCCCCGATCTCGATCAAACCATCGTCCTCTACTGCGCCGTAGGCGCCCGGTCGGCGCTGGCTGCGGTCACGCTTCAGGAGTTGGGCTACCAGGACGTTTCCTCTTTGGCCGGCGGGTTCGACCGGTGGAAGGGCGAAGGGCACGAGTGGGGGGCACCCGTTGGCCTGACCAGCGACCAGCGCATCCGCTACAGCAGGCACACCCTGCTTCCGGAGGTAGGGGAGCCGGGCCAGATGAAACTCCTCGACTCCAAGGTCCTCATCGTGGGCGCCGGGGGACTGGGATCACCGGCCGCCCTCTACCTTGCCGCGGCCGGGGTCGGCACCATCGGGATAGTCGACTTCGACGTCGTCGACTCGACGAACCTGCAGAGGCAGGTGCTGCACAATGTCGAGCGCCTGGGCCAGTCCAAGGTCGAATCGGCCCGGGAGACTCTCGGGGCACTGAACCCAGATGTGAAGGTCGTCACCTACAACGAAATGCTCTCGTCGGAGAACGTGCTCCGCATCCTTGGCGGTTACGACGTGATCCTGGACGGTGGCGACAACTTCCCGACCCGCTACCTGGTGAACGACGCATCGCTGCATCTCCGGGTCCCTGTGGTCCATGGCTCGATCTTCCGCTTCGACGGCCAGGTCACGGTCTTCGACCCCTATCACGGTCCCTGCTATCGCTGCCAGTTTCCCGAGCCCCCGCCGCCCGAATTGGCTCCTTCATGCGCCGAGGCAGGAGTGCTCGGTGTCCTCCCCGGGGTGATCGGCACCCTGCAAGCGACCGAGGCGATCAAGCTGGTGCTTGGGATCGGAGAGTCGTTGATCGGCCGGCTCCTCACCTACGACGCCCTCAGCCAGGAGTTCATCACCCTGAACCTGAGGCGGGACCCTGATTGCCCGGCATGTGCCGACGAGGACCACCCGCCACGGCTGGTCGACTACGACCACCTCTGTGCTCCGGCCGGGGTGGTGTCGAGGTAGCCCCCCTCCCCGCCTGCGGCGGTACTCCCCCCAACGTCGCTTCGCTCCTGGGGGGAGAAAATCAAGCCTCGAGGGCGAAGTTGACCTGGAGGGTGATCGTCACTGCCGAGGTCCCGGGCTCGATCGGCGTCTCTGCGGCATCGGCTGCCACGGCACGCTCGAAGTAGACGGGCGGCGGTTGGCTGGTGACGGTCTCATTGATCGAGATGGCCGCTCCAAGTTGTTGCCCGGAAAGTTGGGCGAGCTGGGTGGCCTTGGCCATGGCGTCTTCCCAGGCCGCAGTGCGCGCTGCTTCAACGAGCTCCGCATCGTCGTCGAGGCTGAACTGGATGCCGTTGATCACCACGTCGTCCCCACCGGCAGCCGCGGCGTTGTCGATGACCGAGCCGGTGCTCTCGATGTCACGAATTTTCACCCGGACCGTGTTGCTGACCCGGTATCCCACCAGGCGCTGCTGGTTCGAGGAGTAGTCGTACTCGGGGTAGATGGAGTAGTCGGTGGTCGTGATGTCTTCTCGATCGACGCCACCGTCGGTGAGAGTGGCGATCAGGGCGTTGGCCTTCTCGGCAGCGCTCGATGTCGCGGCCTCCACGGTCTCCTCGAGCACGGAGATTCCGAGGTTGATCTCAACCGTGTCCGGCGTGCCGGTCACCTCTCCGGTGCCGGTCACCGTGATCCCGGTCACACCCGAGCCGGTGCCGTTCACGTTGACCACCGGGGTGCCCGCACTTCCGCCGCTGTCTGTCGCCGCGCACGCGGTGAGGACCAAGGCCGCGAGGGCCGCCAGCGCCAGGCTCGAACGTCGCATCTGACCTCCATTGGGATCTCTCCGCATTGGACGACCGACATCGGCTCAGCGGTTCCTGGGGATGTGGACCCTGCCATTGCTCACCGTCACACCCTCCCGGGCCAGCAAGTTGCTTTGCCGTGTCGGCTCGGGTGACCTCAGCTGGCCTCCCGCCCCCACCACCCGCCACCAGGGGAGATCGGAATCGCATCGGGCGAGGACCGACCCGACCGCTCGGGCCGCCCCGGGAAAGCCGGCTTCGGCGGCCACCTCTCCGTAAGTGATGACGTCGCCCGGTTCGAGCGCCTCGATGCACGACGAGCACGGCTTCCTCGAAGTCGGTCACAGAGTCCCGAACAGCCGGTCTCCCATGTCGCCGAGCCCGGGCTGGATGTAGAAGGCGTCGCTCAGGTCACGGTCCAGCGCGGCGGCGACGATGCGGACATCCGGGTGGTCGGCCTCGATTCGGGCCACACCCTGCGGAGCCGCGACGACACACACCGCGGTGATGCTCTTCGCATCGTTCTCTTTGACCTTGTCGATCGCCCAGGAGAGGGAGCCTCCGGTGGCCAGCATCGGCTCCAGAATCAGCACCCGAGCCCGGTCGAGGGGCGGGAACTTGTTGTAGTACTCCATCGGCTCTGCGGTCTCCTCGTTGCGCTGCACGCCGGCGAAGCCGATGGCGGCATCGGGGACCAGGGTGAGCACTGATTGGAGAAGGCCGAGACCGGCGCGGAGGACGGCCACCGCGACGACCGGGCCATGGAGGCGGACCCCAGGCGTGACCTCGAGTGGGGTGGTGATTGCCACTTCGTCGACCGCCACGTCGGACATCGCCTCAGCGACGAGGAGGTAGCCGAGGCGCTCGGCGGTCTGTCGGAACTCGGGCGGCTCGGTGTCCTTGCTGCGGAGCACCCCGAGCAGGTCGCCGGCGAGAGGGTGGTCGAGGATGGTGATCGGCATGACGGCGGAGATTAGGTGACCGCTGTGGAGGAGGACCGCCCCCTCCCCGCCTTCGGCGGTACTCCCCCCAACGCTTCGCCGGGGGAGAGATGATCTAGCCGGTGTTCCTCATCCCGGTGGCGATCCCGTTGATCGTGAGCAGGAGGGCGCGGCTCAGGTCTGGGTCGTCGTCGCCTGCTCGGCTCCTGGCGAGCAAGGCGACCTGCAGGTAGTTGATCGGGTCCAGGTACACGTCACGCACCGAGAGCGTCCGTCGCAAGACCGGGAGGTCGGCGATGAGCACCTCTTCCTGGCGCGAGGAGAGGAGCTCGGAGGTGGTCAGCTCCATCTCGGACCGGAGAAGGTCGAGGACCACGCGGTGCTCGGCGGGCACGAGGGCGTCGACGTAGCGCTCGGCGATGTCGAGGTCGGTCTTGGCCAGGGTCATCTCGACATTGGACAGGAAGGTCTGGAAGAAGCTGAAGTCCTTGACCATCTCGTCGAGAACCTCGCCGTATCCGGCCTTCCGGGCCGCCCGCAGGCCGCTGCCCACCCCGTACCAGCCAGGGACGATCTGACGGGTCTGAGTCCAGCCGAAGACCCACGGGATCGCCCGCAGGTCGTCGACCCCGCCCACCCCTCCGGGCCGTCGCGAGGGGCGGCTTCCCAGGTTGAGCTGGCCCAATTCCTCCACCGGGGTAGATGCAAGGAAGTACGGGACCAGGCTGGTGTGCTCGACCAGGTCCCGGTATGCGGAGTGGGCTTCGGCGGAGAAGCAGTCCATGACCTCGGTCCAGCGGTCCAGCGTCTCCTTCCCCCGACGTGAGCGACGGTGGAGCAGGGAGGACTCGAGGACGGAGGCCAGGGCCAGCTCGAGATTGCGCGCTGCGAGGTCGGGATGCCCGTATTTCTCCGAGATGACCTCGCCTTGTTCGGTCACCTTGAGGTCGCCGTCGATGGTTCCGTAAGGCTGGGCGAGGATGGCGGCGTGGGTCGGCCCGCCTCCCCGGCCGACGGTCCCGCCCCGGCCATGGAACAGCCGCAGGTGGATCCCGTGATCGACCGCGATGTTTCTCATCACCCTCTGCGCCTTGTAGATCTCCCATTGACTGGTCGTGATCCCGCCGACCTTGTTGGAGTCGGAGTAGCCGAGCATGACCTCCTGGGTGTCGCCCCTGAGTCGGACCAGCTGTCGGTACTGAGGGTCGCTGAACAGCCCGTCGAGGAGGGGGCCGGCGTTCGCCAGGTCGTCGATGGTCTCCACCAGCGGGACGAGGCCGATCGACACAACACCGCGTCGCAGGTCCACCAACCCTGCTTCTCTGGCGAGAACAGCTGCTTCGAGGACGTCGGCAGGGGTCTCGGTCATGGAGACGATGTAGCTCTCGATGACCTGCTCCCCATAACGGGCTTTGGCTTCGGCAATCGCTCGGAAGCCGCCCAAGGTGTTGGCAGCCTCTTCGCCGAGGGTGGTGGTCGGTCCGGAGAGCGGCCTCGCGCCGGAGAGCTCTTCACCAAGCAGTCGAGCCCGGTCGTCCGCGGAGAGGCCGGCGTAGTCGGTGTCGGCGAGCGAGTAGAGCTCGGTCAAGGCGGCCCGGTGCTTGGAAGAGTGCTCCCTGACGTCGAGGGTGGCCATCTGGAAGCCGAACATCGCGGCAGCCCGCCTCACCCTGGCCAGAGGGCCATCGGCGATCAGGTGGCCCTTGGCCGACCGCAACGAGTTATCCATGAGGTCCAGCTCGGCGACGAGTAGATCGGGGTGTGCGTAGTCCCGGCCTGGATGTGGGGAAAGGCCCTGCTGGATCCTGTGGTTGGTGTTGATCAGTCGGGCGTGGATGAATGAGCACTTGAGGCGGTAGGGCTCGGTGGCGGTCCGCCGCTGCTCCCGCTGCCATATCTCGGGCAGCGCCTCGCGATCGGCTACCAGCGATTCCTCCAACTCCTGACTGATCGGCGCCAATCTCACCGACATCGAGAGCTCGTCCGCCAGCTCCTCGACGAGGCCGATCAGATGTCGCAAACCTCGATCGTGTTGGAGGGCCAGTGTCTCCAGGGTTGTCTCCGGAGTGACCTGCGGATTGCCGTCCCGGTCGCCGCCAACCCATGACCCGAACCTGATCGGGGTCGCGGTGTGCTCAGGGCCGAGGCGGTCGAGTTGAACCGCGACGTGCTCGCCGAGACGGGGCATGACCTCTTCGGCAATCTGCACCAGGTAGTACAAGGCGGACCGGGCCTCTTCCACAGGGCTCGGCCGCTCCAATCTGAGCTCGTCGGTCTGCCAGATCTGGTCGATCAACTCCGCCGAGCGCCGATCGATCATGGCCAGACGGCCCTGGGGAGCTTCCAACCGCTCCTCGACGAGGTCGGCCAGTTGGCGGGTCTTGGTCAGGATCGAGCGACGAGCGGCCTCGGTGGGATGGGCGGTGAAGACGGGGCGGACTTCCAGGCGCCGTAGGACTTGGTCCATCTCGTCGAGGTTCGGGCCGGCCTCGAGGACGCGGTCGACCGTGGCTTCGAGGCTGCGCTCGTCTACGCCGAGTTGATCGATGCGGTGGACGTGCTCGGCCACATTTGCCAGATAGAAGTAGGTGGTGAACGCGCGGACCAGCGCGATCACGTTCTCGACCGATTGCCCGGCCAGCAACCCGTACAGCTCGTCGGCCGACTCGGCGCTGCCCCCGCGCCGGACCGACTTCCCCAGCGCCCTCACCTGTTCCACGAGCTCGAGGAGATCGGGCCCGTGCTGGCGCACCAAAGCGTCGCCCAGTTGGTTGCCCAGTCGGCGAATGTCGGCGCGGAGCTGCTCGTCGGAGCTCGGAGGCATCGGGACAGGGTATTCAGCACGGTGCGGCCTGTCTCCTGCGGCTCGCTCGTGGTTCGTACAATCGTCGCCGTGTTCGACGTCGCCCTCACAGTTGAAGCTTGTCTGCGCGCCGGCACCAGGGCCGACGTCGCCTGGATGGTCGAGGCCGACGGCCTGCCGATCGACGACTGGTCCGATGCCGTTGTGTTCACCCCGGGTGGAGGCAGGATCGGCTCGATGGCCGGCGGTGCCATCGACGCGAAGCTTGGCGATCTGGCCGGGCGATGGAGCACAGGTCGCCTTTTGGAAATCGAGGTGACGGACATCGACGCCTTGATTGCCGGGCTGCCCGCCGGCGGCAGTGGCCGATGCCTGCTGATGCCAGCCGAGGCGCTCCCGGACGGCCTTGTTGAGCTGGCAGCAGCCCGACAGCCGATCTGCCTGGTGAGCCGGCTCGAAGGCGACGAGGTCGTCGAAATGCTCCTCTATACGACGGAGACCATCGCCGGGGCCGGCGAGGCAGCGGAGCAGTTGTTTGCCGGGGGCGTCAGCACATCGACGATTGTCGACGACGCGCTCATCACGGTGTTCCGGGCGGTGCCACAGTTGGTGATCGTCGGAGCGAGCCCGGTGGCTGACGCTCTCACCGGGTTGGCGGCCGCAGTGGGCTGGCGGGCGCGGGTGGTCGGCGATGCGTCATCGGCGACCGGTGTCATCGCCGGGCTCTCCCCTCTCGACAAAGTCGTTGTCACCGCCCATGACCTCGACCTCGCCGGCGCGGGGTTGATGGCCGCATTGGACAGCCCGGTGGGTTACATCGGCTCGCTCGGCGCGCGTCGCATGCAGGAGAACCGGGCTGACTGGCTCGCCTACCGTGGGGTGACCGATCTGACCAGGGTGCATGGCCCGGCAGGGTTCGACATCGGCGCCACCACACCTGCTGAGATCGCGGTGTCGATCCTGGCCGAAGCGATCGCGGTGGCTTCGGATCGGGTGGGCGCCCAGCCATAGAGAGAGAATCCGCCGCCGATTACACTCATCAGAGTCGATCGGACTCGACGACGCCGTCCCTAAGGAGCGCTCGATGACAGGCCAAAACGAGACCACGGCCGATGTTCTCGACTCGGTGTGGGTCATCAGCCACGACCACGACCACGAACTCGATGAGGACTGCAGCCCCAACAAGGCTTGTCGCAACATGAAGGACGTCACGTTCGACGGTTATGCCGAGCCGGGGAGCGACCTCGGGGCGGCTTGGCGAGCCAAACTCGCCCGCGAGGGCAAGCTGAGCACGTCGGGCAGCTCCGTCGGCGAGCTGGTCCTCGGTCAGGGCGAACAGGCCTGACCGAACTCGAAGCCTCGCCTTCTGGCGGTCAAGCCGTGAGCACCGACCGGGCACCCACGCTCCCTTCCGACGTCGCCGAGCTCACCGCCCTGCTCCGCGAAGGCAACTATCTGGCCGACCGGGGGCTCGCCACCTCAGTGTTCGTGGCGATGACCCTGGGGCGCCCACTGCTTCTCGAGGGGGAAGTGGGAGTTGGGAAAACCGAGGTGGCCAAGGTCTTGGCCTCGGTCTTCGGCCGCCAGCTGATCCGGCTTCAGTGTTACGAGGGCATCGACACCAACCAGGCCCTCTACGAGTGGGACTACGCCCGGCAGATGCTCCAGATCCGGGCGCTATCCGAGCACAACCTGGGCGACGAGGACCAGGTCGACAAGTTGTTCGGCCCCAAGTTCTTGCTCGAACGACCCTTGCTCACCGCGGTGCGTGCCGGTGACCGGGCGGTGCTCCTCATCGACGAGATCGACCGCGCCGACGACGAGTTCGAGGCCTTCCTCCTCGAACTGCTCTCCGACTATCAGATCACGATCCCGGAAATCGGGACCATCGCCGCCGAGGCGCCCCCGTTGGTGATCCTCACCTCCAACCGGACCCGGGAGCTCCATGACGCCCTGAAGCGAAGGTGCCTCTATCACTGGGTCGGGTATCCGAGCGCTGATCGCGAGGTGGAGATCGTCATGGTGCGAGCGCCCGAGGCCACCGAGACCCTGGCCCGCAAGGTGGTAGATGCGGTGAACCGCTTGCGCGGCCTCGACCTGGCCAAGCCGCCGGGGGTCGCCGAGACCCTGGACTGGGTGGCCACATTGAACGTTCTCGGTCGGTCCGAGCTGGACGCAGCGACCCTTACGGACACCCTTGGCGCAGTCATCAAGGAACGCGACGACCTGGAGACCGTGCTCGAGCATCTCGAAGAGGTCACGGTCGATGGATGACGAAGGCGATGCCGTCGACCTGATCGACCTCGGCGAGCGGTCCCCGTTCGTGACGATGCTCGTCGACTTTGGTGAAGAGCTTCGCGACGCCGGCCTGCCGATCGGCTCGGGTGATCTGCTGGGGTTCAGTTGCGCAGTGGCATCCCTCAACCCTGGCGATCTTCTCGACATCTACTGGGCGGGGCGCACCACCATGATCACCCGCCGCGACCACATCGCCGTTTACGACCGTGTGTTTCGCAGCTTCTTCCTCGACTACGCCGAGGACCTGCCGGACCAGGTGAAGCTGGTCCTCGAGCAGTCATCTATCGAGAATCAGTCGGTGATCGAAGTCCCCGCAACGGAGCCCGGCCGACTGGGCAAAGATGAGGAGGAGGCGAGGCTGGGGCTGATGGCCTCGGACATCGAGCTCTGGCGCAACAAGTCATTCGCGGCATGTACGCCGGAAGAGTTGGTCGCCCTGCGCAAGATCATGGCCCGGATCCGGGTGATCCCTCCTCGCCGTCGGACCCGTCGCACCCGGCCGACCTCCGCGCGGGGCCGTCCCGACCTTCGGCGCACGGTCCGCGCCACCATGCGCACCCACGGCGAGCCGTCGGAGCTCTTCTGGCGACAGCGCAAGTTGAAGATGCGACCGCTGATACTGATCCTGGACGTGTCGGGATCGATGGCCGACTACTCGCGCAACCTGCTCCAGTTCGCCTACTCGACGCGGAGGGCTGCCTCCAAAGTCGAGGTGTTCTGCTTCGGGACCCGACTCACCCGGATCACCAAGGCGCTCGAGAAGCGACGCCCCGATGACGCTCTCGACGATGCCGCCCACCTCGTCTTCGATTGGGAAGGGGGCACCCGCATCGGGAACGCCCTCGACACCTTCGTTCGCGATTGGGGACGCCGGGGATTGAGCCGGGGCGCCATCGTGGTCATTTGCTCCGACGGGCTGGACCGGGGAGACCCCGCGGTGCTGGAGGATGCGATGGAGCGCCTGTCGCGGCTGAGCCACAAAGTGGTGTGGATGAACCCACACAAGGGACACGATTCGGAGTTCCGCCCGTCGACTCTCGGGATGATGGTGGCCGAGCCCTATATCGATCTCCTCCTTTCTGGCCATGACCTGGCGAGCCTCGAGGAGCTCGCCGACTGCCTGCCTCAGCTCCGATGACCACGAGGAGGCCTCGGGCGTGAGGTGGAGCGTCTCCCTCCAGGCCGAGGGTGACCGTGTGATCGAGCTCGACGAAGTGGTCGAGCTGGCCGATGCGGTGGCCACCAGCGAGGGGATCGCCTCGGGTATGGGCACCTTTGGGTACGGGGTCCAGGTCGTTGTGGAGGCCGACGACAGCCAACGCGCCGTAGAGCTGGCGATGACGGTGCTCGCGAAAGCCGTGGAGACGGCGCGTCTCCCCTCCTGGCCGGTGGTCAGCGTGGAGACCATCGCCGAGGACGAGGAGATGTTCTACGACATGGTCGAAGAATGATCCGGCTCGGCTCGCTCGCCGGGTATCCGTTCGAAGGGCCGCGTGTGCTGGCAGGCTGGACCGCTCCGAAGTCGGCGGCAGTCTTCGCCATCGCCTACAAGCCGGACCCGGTGGCCAAGCCCGAGGAGTACGGGATCGTCTACGTCGGGCACTCAGATGACCTCTCCCAAGAGAGGCTTCCCTTCAACCATCCGGTGGCCCCCTGCTGGTTGAAGCGGGTCGACGGGAAGAGGTTCGACCTCTACATCGCCACCTACGAGGCGCCTGGGGCGAAGAGCCCGCACCGGGAGCAGATCGTCAGGGAGTTGGTCGCCGTGTATCGGCCGGGCTGCAACCCGGAACAGTACGACCAGGCGTGGGAGGACCACTGGATCGGGGAGTACCAGACGCCGGGAACCACCGGCCCGCTGACCACCGGGCGCCAACCGTCGGACTGATCCTTCAGCGTTGCCTGTTCAACTGCCGGCCTCTTGCACCCATTCCGTTGTCCGCTGATTCGGAGGGGAAAGCCACCGGGGTCGGGGACGCCCGGCCCCGTCGGCGCCAAGAAGGCTGCCTACGGCTTGTAACCCACCGCCTCGTGGAACCGGGAGCGCCGGGTACCGGAGGCAGGCTTTGCCGGGCTTCGCTCGTGAACACTCTCCGGCTCGTAAGTCGCCCCGACCACGATCCCTTCCGCCATTCCATAGAGAAGGGGAAGAGCGGCGGCGACCACGCCGCCGGTGCGGTTGACGTGCTCCAGATTGCCTTCGATCGACGCCGCGTTGGAGTTGATCTTGGCCACCAGGTCGTTGCAGTCCTCGAGATTGCCGGCGATCCGGGTGAGTTGGCCGCCGACGATCCAGAGGTAGATCGCCAGGCCGGCGATGAGCAGCACGATGTCGATGACGGTGAAGACGACCAGGCTGTTCATGAGCGCACCTTCCCCAGGACCCGGCCCAGGAACAGGTGGTGCTCCAGGCCCTCGGCCAGCACCAGATCGACGCCTGCTGCGGTGGTGTTCAACAACTCGGCGTCAGCGGTGTTGGCCTCGGCCTGGGTCAGCGTCTCCTTGATCCCGGCAACCCTGCGGTCGATGGTGCGCACCAGCACCACGAGGATGGTGAGCAGGGCGGCGACCGCGATCACTACTACCAACCCGGCCCAGTTGGCGATCTGCCAAAGGGTCTCCTGGTTCTCGGTAAGGGCAAAGACCATCGTCAACCTCCCAGGCGCTGCCGGCCGCGCTTCAGACCCTCGATGACGTTGATCGCCATGGTGTTGGTGGTAGCAAGGTCGGCGAGGGCCGCAGTGTTGACCACCGACTGCTTCAGGCTGTCGTCGATCAGCTTGGCCTCGTTCCCGATCCTTCGTGCCAGGACCAGGATCGGGACCACCAGGGCCACCACCACGAGGACCACGACGATCCCGATGATGTACCCGACCAACCAGCCGGTGTTTCCTTCGAAGAGCTCGCTCATTCTCCGTACCTCAGATCGACTCTGCGAAGTCGCTGACCGGCTTCAGGTTGGCGTTCACCGAGGCCACGACGGCGGGGACGGTGCTGGTCTTTTCGGCCACCACCCCGACGCCTCCGGTCACGGCCCTCAACGTTTTCAGGGAGGCGCTGAGGTGCTCTATGACCCGGATCAGGCCCACGGCGGCGGCGGCGATGATCAGCGTCGCCAGCACGAGGGTGACGATTGCAACTGCAGGCATTGGCTATACCTCCCTCAACCCAGCAATTTGGCCACAGAGCCGGCGTAGCGCACCGCCCCGTTGGCCACCTCGTCGATCGTGTCGTCGGTCACGGCGAGAAGCTCGGGCACTCGGTCCACCTCACCGATCAAAGCCACGCCCCCACCGAGGATGTTGTCCGAGGCGCCTCTGATCCGCTCCACAGCCGCGAGCACCCGGTTGAGCAGAAAGACCAGGATGGGCACCACTGCCAAGAGCAGGATCGCGTTTCCGACCCACCACCAAGTCATCGCTTCCTCCTCACGTCTGATTGGGTTGATAGGGCATGAAGAACCGGCGGGCCACTCGCTTCAGCGCCATCCAGGCTGCCTGGAAAGCGATCCCGAAGCCCCCGGCGGCCTTCGCTGCCTGCACCTGGTCAGGAGACAGGCCCTTGTCGTAGGCCTCGATACGGGCCTGCATGTTGGCTGCGAAATCGCGAAGCATGATGGCGCTCACGTCGTTGACCATGCCTCTTCCGTATTGGGCGGCCGCCCCCGACAGTTCCAGGTCCTGCTCGACCTCGACCCTGGTCCCGTTGGCGGTGGGCACCAGCCGGGCAGTGAGCCCGACATTGGCCTGACCCCGGCCCTTCTGGTCGGCGCCGGCGGCGTCTACGACGATCGTGCGGTTTTCATCGTCACGATGGCGGACCGCTGCCTGGCCGGCGAACTGCATCTGGACCGGGCCCAGCCGGATGTTGACGTTTCCCGTGTATTGGTCAGGCCCGGTCTCCTCGGTCAGAGAGGCGCCAGGCAGGCAGGACGCCACGTTGGGCACGTCCTGGCAGAACTCCCAGACCTTGTCTACGGGAATGGCTACTTCGAAGTCATTCTTGATCAGCATGCAGGCTCCTGTCGAGATACGCCGCCGGATCCCTTTCGAACGCGACCCGGCACCCGGGTGCGCAGAAGTAATAGGTCTCTCCCTGGTGCTCCAACGGGCGGCTGGTGTCATCGGCGGGCACGGTCATCCCGCACACGAGGTCGATGGCGGTGGCCGGGGCATCGGCGGACAGCTTGGGCCGGGAAGTGAGTTCCCCACTGGCCCGGAGTTGGACTAGCTCGGCGAGCACGGCGACTGCGATCTCCGGGTGGGAGGTGTGGCCGAGGTCGAGGCCAACCGGCACCCGGACCCGGGCCAACGACTCCTGGGAGATGCCGCGATCGGCTAGGTAGCCGAGGACGGTCTCGCCCCGCTTCCTGGAGGCGACGAGGCCGATGAACGCCGATTCACTAGCCACTGCCTGCTCGATCGCCTCTTCGTCCCCGTGGCCTTGGGTGGCCACGACCACGACCGAGGTGTAGTCGGTGTCGGAGCTAGTGAAGTTGGCGGCATCGATGAGACTTGCCCGCCATCCCAGGGCTGTGGCCAGGTCGACGAGGGTGGCGGCCATCGGCGACCGACCGACCACCACGAGGTGGGGACTGGGGATCACGGGCTCAATGTAGAGCTGCATCGCTCCCTCGGACTGGCAGGCCATCGGAACGAACATCATTCCCTCGGGCACATCGCCGAACTGGTCGGTGGTGCCGAGCAGGATCAGGCGGGGCTGGCGGTCCTCGATGGCCCTCTGTGCCTCCCGGATGACCACCGGCTCGGCACAGGCGCCTCCGATCCAGCCATGGATGTCGCCATCCGATGTGATGATGGCCCGCGCTCCCTGGTGGCCCGAAGAGGGTGCCTGGCGCCACACGACAGTTGCCAGGGCGAACTCGACTCCCTGGCGGGCCAGGTCGTTGGCCATCTCGACCATCCTCCAACCGTCGCCGTGCTGCGCGTTCACTCGCTACTCGGTCCTGATCGGTGGGGCGCCGCTGACGTCTGCCCCTGTCTGCAATGCCTCGAAGACGCGGTCGGGGAACAGCGGCATGTCGATGTTGCGCACCCCTGAGCCCTTGACGGCATCCATCACCGCGTTGACGAAGGCGGCCGGCCCGCCGACGGCGGCACACTCGCCGATCCCCTTGGCCCCGATCGGGTGGTGGGGACAGGGGGTCACCACTTCGTGGAGTTCGAAGCCAGGTGTCTCCCACGCGGTGGGGAGCAGGTAGTCGGTGAAGTTCGAGCCGATGCAGTTGCCCTGTGCATCGAAAGTGATGAACTGCATGTTGGCCATGGCGTAGGCCTCGGTGAGGCCGCCCATGATCTGGCCCTCGACGATCATCGGGTTGATTCGCACCCCGCAGTCGTCGACCGCCACCATTCGCAATACGTCCCAGACCCCGGTCGAAGGGTCGACCTCGACCGTGACGATGTAGCAGGCGAACGGCCAGGTCAGGTTGGGCGGGTCGTAGTAGGCGACGTTCTCCAAGCCGGGCTCCATGCCGTCAGGCATGTTGGAGTAGGCGGCCATGGCGCACTCCTGGATGGTGACGCCCCGGTCGGGTTGGCTGCGAACGTAGAAGCGGCCCAATTCCCACTCGACGTCCTCTTCGGAGATCTCGAGCAGGTGAGCGGCGATCTTGCGGGCCTTGGCCCGGATCTTTCGGGAGACCATCGCCACCGCGGCCCCGGCGACCGGGGTGCTCCGCGAGGCGTAGGTGCCCATGCCGAAGGGGGCGGTGTCGGTGTCGCCCTCCTCGACGAGGATGTCCTCCGCCGGGAGTCCGAGCTCATGGGCCACGATCTGTGCCCAGGTCGTCTCATGGCCCTGCCCCTGGGACTTGGCCCCGGTGCGGAGCAGCGCCTTCCCTGTCATGTGGATCTTCAACTCGGCGGAGTCGAACATCTTGATGCCAAGGATGTCGTACTCCCGACTGTTGCCCGCGCCCAGAGGCTCGGTCATCGTGGAGATTCCGATGCCGAGTAGGCGCCCTCGCTTGGCGGCTTCCTCCTTCTGCTTCTGGAAGTCGGCATAGCCGATCGCCTCCAGCCCGACGTCGAGGCACTTCCCGTACTGGCCGGAGTCGGTGAGGAACCCATATGGGGTGCGGTGGGGGAAGTCGTCATCACGCACGAAGTTGACCCTGCGGAACTCCGCCTGGTCCATGCCCAGGTCATCTGCCGCGGCTTGCACCATCCGCTCCTGGAAGAACATCGCCTCGGTGACCCGGAACGAGCAGCGGTAGGCGACCCCGCCCGGGGCCTTGTTGGTGTAGACGCCTCGCGCCTCGAGGTGGGCTTGGGGGATGTCGTAACAGGCGAACGCCGAGTGCATGAGGCCGATCTTGAACTTCGAGGGCTGGGCGTCTGAGAAGAATGCCCCGTGGTCGGCGAGGGTCTTCATTCGCACCCCGAGGATCCGACCGTCCCTGCGCAGCGCCAGCTCGCCTTCGAGATAGACGTCACGGGCGAAGCCAGTGGAGATCAAGTTGCCGGTGCGGTCCTCAATCCATTTCACCGGCCGCTCGAGGAGGATCGAAGCCAGGATCGAGGCGACGTAGCCGGGATATACGGGGACCTTGTTGCCGAACCCGCCCCCGATGTCGGGCGCGACGATCCGGATCATGTGCTCGGGGAGCTCAGCAACCAATGAGACGGCGGCACGGATGATGTGTGGCGCCTGAGACGTCATGTAGACGGTCAGCTTGCTGGTCGACCGGTTGAAGTCGGCGATCGACCCGCAACACTCGATGGGGGAGGGGTGGGAGCGCGGGTAGTGGAGCTGGATTTTCGAGACCAGGTCGGCCTGGGCGAAGGCGCGGTCAGTGCCGTCCTTGTCCCCGACCTCCCAGTCGTAAATGACGTTGTTGGCCTGGTTTTCCTTGTCGTCCCGGATCAGTGCGGCGCCGTCGGCGAGCGCCTGATACGGGTTGACCATCACCGGCAACGGCTCGTAGTCGACCATGATCGCCTCGCAGGCATCCTTGGCGATATAGGGGTCGTCCGCGATTACGCACGCCACCTCCTGGCCCTGGAACCGCACCTTGTCGGTGGCCAGGACGGCTTGTGTGTCGTAGGAGAGGGTCGGCATCCAGGCCAGGTTGCGGGCGGCCATCGTCTCCCCGGTGAGGACGAGCCGAACCCCGGGCATCGCCCATGCCTTGGAAGTGTCGATCGAGTTGATCCGAGCGTGGGCCACGGGGCTGCGCAGGATCTCCATGTGCAACATCCCGGGGAGCACGATGTCATCGACGTAGTTGCCCTTGCCGCGGATGAAGCGGTTGTCCTCCACACGACGCCGGCTGGCGCCGAGACCGCCGATCTTGATCTCGTCGACCGCCGTCACTTACTCACCTCCGCTTTCTTCCTGGGGCTGGCCGTCCAACTTCGACGCGGCCCACATGACGGCCTTGACGATGTTCTGGTAGCCGGTGCAGCGACAAAGGTTGCCGCTCAAGGCCCAGCGGATCTCGTCTTCGGTCGGGTTGGGATTCGCCTCCAACAGGGCCTTGGAGGTCATCATCATCCCGGGGGTGCAGAACCCGCACTGGAGCCCGTGCTCCTCTTTGAATCCCTCCTGGATGGCGTGCAATTCGCTGGGCCCGGCCAGGCCCTCGACGGTCATCACCTCGCGCCCGTCGGCTTGGACGGCGAACATGGTGCAACTCTTCACCGGCTGGCCATCGACGAGGACGGTGCAGGCACCGCAGTTGGTGGTGTCACAGCCGATGTGGGTGCCGGTGAGCTTGAAACCCTGGCGGAGGAGGTGGGCCAGCAGGAGGCGGGGCTCCACCATTGCCGACCGCGCCACGCCGTTGACTGTGATCGTGATCTTCTGAACGGGGATGTCGTCCGACGGCTCGGGGCTGATCTCTTCCATCAATGTGGTCATGTCAGGCAGCCTCCTCCGCCGTTCCCATCAACCCGGTCAGGATGCGACTGGTGAAAACCCGCACCAATTGCCGCTTGTAAGAAGCGCTTCCGCGGTGGTCGGTATGAGGCTCGGCCGCTTGCGCAGCCAGATCGGCGGCCTCCGCGATCAAGTCGGCGCTCAGTGACTGTCCGACCAGCGCCTCGGCGGCGGCGTCTGCCGAGATCGTCGACCCGCCGACACCGGTGAGCCCGATTCCGGCCCTCGTCACCTTGCCCCCGGAGCGATCGATGGAGACGGCAACGGCGGCGGTTGCGAAATCTCCGACCCTGCGCTCCAGTTTTAGGTACCCGCCTGCAGGCTCGCCCTTGGGGGCAGGAACGATCGCCTCGACTGCGATCTCGTCGACTGCGAGGACGTTCTGGAAGGGCCCACGCACGAAGTCCTTGACCGCGATGGTGCGCTTCCCGCTTGGGCCCTGCGCCACGACGTGTCCATCGAGGGACATCATCACCGAGGCCCAGTCACCCTGAGGGTCGGCGTGACACAGCGATCCCACCAGGGTTCCCCGGTTGCGGACGATGGGGTCGGCGACGAGGGGGGCGGCCGAAGCCATCGTTGGCTGCTTGTCGGCCAGCGTCGTGGACCTCTCCAGGTCGACATGGCGGCAGAGGGCTCCGACCCGGATCGTGCCATCGGGGTCGGACTCGTGATAGGCCAATCCGGGCAGGTTGTTTATGTCCACCAACATCTCGGGGTTGGCGAAACGGAGCTTGATCATGGGGACCAGGCTCTGCCCCCCGGCCAGGACCTTGGCGTCACCGCCGCCGTCACTCAGGAGAGAGAGTGCTTCCTCGATCGAGCGGGGTGCCTCGTAGCGAAATCGTGAGGGGTAGATGGTCTGCCTCCTGCGTCTCGTTCAGCCCTGAGGCTCGGGTTCCATGTCAGGGGACTGTGGGCGTGGGAAGGAATGCGGATCGGGTACCGCCACCGGCGCCGACTCGGCGGCCGGGTCCGGGCGTGGCTCCTGGTGTGGCGGCCATGGTCCCTGGACCGGTTGGCCGGCGACTTTGAGGTAGTCGATGATCTGAGGCCAGGCCCAAATCGTGGGGCTCTTGCCGGTCTTCGGCGCTCCTTCGACGACCTCGTAGAGACGTGGATTGCCTCGACTATGACCAGAAGACTCGACTGCCAAGCCCGCTCCCTCCGTGTATAGCTCGGTTTAACGGTGGTGCCCCAGCCGTTCAGTCAATATACACAGGGGGCCAACATCGGGGAGGCCGCGAGAAGCAGTATTTCCTGCGGCACAACTTCGCCTTTCAGGCGTCTTCAGGGCGTTGCTTGTGAACCCGTCCCGGGATCCCTGCCAGTGACATGCCGCTTCCATGTCCATACCGGACCAGTGTCATCTCGGCGAGTATCGATACAGCAACCTCTTGGGGGCTTTCGGCCCCGATGTCCAGCCCCACTGGGCCTCGAACCCGGGCGATGTCGTCGTCGGAGAACCCGAGCTCGCGTAAGCGGTCAACGCGGAGCTCCTGGGTGCGGCGACTCCCCATACACCCGATGTAGCGGACCTGGCTCTTCAGGGCAGCTTCCAGAACCGGGTCCTCGTGGGACCGATTGTGGGACAGGATCACCAGCCAGGTGCGCCGGTCGAGCGCCACCTCTCCCATCACCTCCTGGGGCCAGCCCACGATGACCTTCGCGGTAGGAAAGCGCTCTTCGGTGGCGAAGGCGCCACGGGAGTCCATCACCGTCACCCGGTACCCCATCTGAGACGCGAAGCTGGCGAGCGCCTGGCCGATGTGCACCGCTCCCACGATCACCAGCTCTTGTGGCGGGGCGAGAGATTCGATGAAGACGGTGTGTGGCGGGTATTCAAGTGTGCGGTGTTGCTCATGGTCCATCAGGACCATCGAGTCGGAGACGACGTCGCTGGAGAGCCCTTCGGGAAGCCGGCCGGCGACCACCTGCCCACTGGAATCGAGAACCACTTTGTCACCGGTCAGCGGCCCGTCGACGAACGTGAGCACTGCCCCGTACTCCTCCCGGGAGAGGATGCCCTCGATGGCAACCAGGGGGCTCACCAGGGCTCGATGAAGACGTCGATGGTGCCTCCGCAGGCCATACCCACCTCAAAGGCGTCGTCATCGGCGATTCCGTAGGTGACCGTCTTCGGCTGTCCGCTTTCGATCACCTGCTGGGCATGGAGAAAGACGTCATTTTCCACACACCCTCCGCTCACCGAGCCTTCCATGTCGCCGGCGTCGGAGACCAGGAACTTGGAGCCCTCCGGCCGGGGGGCGCTGCCATAGACCCGGATGACCGTGGCGACGGCGACCTTCTTGCCCTCGCCCACCCAACGGTTGCGGACTTCCAACTGGTGCCTCATGCCCTCGCCATCCCGCTCATCGACTCCAGGACCCCGACCACTCCGCGGAAGTCGTGGACGCTAGCTGCAGGGAGCAGCTCGTCGACATGAGGCAACGCCGCTTGCATTCCCCGGGTGGCAGGCGAATAGCTGTCGCGGGCGGCGAGGGGGTTGAGCCAGATCACCCGATGAACCGACCTGGAGAGCCTTGCCATCTCGGCCGACAACAACGCCGGGTCACCGCAGTCCCATCCATCTGAGAGCACCAGCACGATCGGGCCACCTCGCGCCAGGCGTCGGCTCCACACCTGATTCCAGGTGGCCAGCGCCTCTCCGATCCTGGTGCCGCCGGACCAGTCCGGGACGCGGTCCGAGACCCTGGCCAGCGCAGCCCTGGCGTCGCGCCTCGCCAGGTCCTCGGTGATCCGGGTGAGCTCGGTGGAGAACGTGAATACCTCGACGTCCCGCAGGCGGCGTTGTGCGGCATACGCGAAGACCAAGAACAGATCTGCGTATCGCTCCATCGACCCCGATATGTCGGCGATGATGATCAGCGGCCGTTCTCTGCGCCGCCGCCGCTTCCATTGCAACTCCATCAGGTCGCCGGTTGGCCCCACCGCACCGTGGAGCGTCCGGCGTAGGTCGGGGCGTGATCCCTCGCCCTTCACCCAGCGCCTGGTCTTGTACGAAGTCGGGTGCCAGTTCATCGTCATAACCAGCCGACGGGCTTCGGCCAGGTCGTCGTCATCGAGGTCCGCGAAGTCGCGGCGGCCAATGCGCTCCACCGCCGACGCCCCACTCTGCTCGGTCGCGTCCGTGGCCGCGGAGCCTCTCGGTCCATCGATCAGCGTGGTCGAGGTCGTCGGGCGTGAGTCATTGCTCGGGGGTGTGACGGGGGTCGTCGTTTCCGTGCGACCGAAGAACGCTTCGAACTCCTCGTCGAAGACTGCGATCTGGGAGGGGTCGGTGACGGTGAGGGAACGAAGGGCGGAGCGGGTCTGGCTTCGTCGTGACAGATCGATGATGCGCATGGCCCGGGCCATGTCGGTGGTCTGCTCGGAGGTGACGGTGAGCCCGCGACTGCGCAATGCGCCGGAGAACTCGGAGAGTTGGTCGACGACGCCGGTTCCGCTCATCCGACGAGGGTTTCGAGCCCGGCAGCGGTGACCAGATCGATGTCGTCCTTGTACTTGAGCACGACGCCCAACGTTTTCTGGATATGGGATGGGGCGAGCTCGCCGGCACCCAACAGGCGCAGCGACTCCGCCCAGTCCAACGTTTCTGCGACGCCGGGTGGCTTGAACAGCTCCATGCGGCGCAAGTTCTGCATTGCCACCGTTATCGCCACTCCCAGGCCGGCCTCCAACTCAGGGACCTTGCGCTTGATGATGTCGGCCTCGCGCTCGGGAGTCGGGTAGTCGATCCAGTGGTAGATGCAGCGCCGCTTCAAGGCGTCATGGATCTCACGGGTCCGGTTCGAGGTGAGCACCACGATGGGGCGGGTCTCGGCGGCGATGGTCCCGACCTCAGGGATCGAAACCTGGAAGTCGGAGAGCAACTCGAGGAGAAAGGCCTCGAACTCCTCGTCGGCCCGGTCCAATTCGTCGATGAGGAGTACCGGGCGGCGCCCGTCGCTGCTCGCCTCAATCGCCTTGAGCAACGGCCGGGCGATGAGGTAGTCGCGGGACATGATGTCGTGGGGCGTGGCGGTGGCGCCCTCTCCACGGGCTTCGAGGAGGCGGATCGCCATCATCTGGCGTGCGTAGTCCCACTCGTAGAGGGCCTGGCCGACATCGAGGCCCTCATAGCACTGGAGGCGGATCAGGTCCTCTCCGGTGGCGGAGGAAAGCACCTTCGCCACCTCGGTCTTCCCCACCCCCGCCTCGCCCTCCAGGAACAGCGGCCGGCCCAGTTGGATGGCGAGATGGATCGCAACGACGAGGTCCTCATCGGCGAAATAGTCCTCGGCGTCGAGGGCGGCCGCCAGGTCCTCGATGGAGCTCGGGATCACAGGGACAGACTAGGGAGAGGAGTTCTGCTGGCGTGCGGCCCAGGTGCGCTTTCGCTCCTCCCGTTCCTTCGCCGCGTCGGCGATGACTGTTGCCGGGTCTATTCCCGCCACCCCGTCTTCGAAGCGCCATTCCGGGGGGCCGGGGCCGGGGGCGTAACTGGCGCCGGCGTCGTCCCGGTTGAGGTAGTTGCGGTCGATCAGCTCCCGCCGCAGTGACACCGGGTCCAGACCCCGCGACGGGCAGACCGCCTCCAACCAAAGTGCGAGGCCGCCGTTGATCTCGGGCTCTGAGTAGACCGAGCCCGGCTCCAACCAGAGCGTGGCGCTGGCCAGCATCACCGCGACGTCACGCTCTCGCTTGGGGAATCCGGTGCCACCGCCGCCGGTGCAAATCGCCGCGAGCCGCTCCTCGAACTCCTGGACGGTGATGATCGACCCGGTCATCGCTCAAGCAACTGGACCTCGTTGCCATCGGGGTCGAGATAGGTGGTGAACCGGGCCATTCCGGTGTCGGTTACCTCCCGGTCGGTGGGAGTGATCCCGTCGGCGGCGAGTCGCGACATCTCGCCGTCGAGATCCGCCACACCAAACGCGACAGCCGCGGTCGGAGCCCCTCGCTGGCGCACGCCCTGGTGGAGCCCGAATCTTGCTCCGCCTTCTGTGACCATTCCCTGCCAGGTCCCGTGACGCGGGCCGGCCTCGACCCCAAATCTCCGGTACCACTCCACGGACCGGTCGAGGTCGGCAACCCAGAGGAACACGGTGTCGATGGAGAAGGCCATCGGCTGAGACTATCGCCAGGCACACCGGTACCGTCTGGCTGTGTTCGACACCCTGACCGGTCGATTCGACAGCGTCTTCAGCTCGTTGCGGGGCAAAGGGCGGCTATCGGAAAAGGACATCGACGAGGCACTGCGCGAGGTCCGCCTTGCCCTCCTCGAGGCCGACGTCAACGTGTCTGTGGTCAAGGCTTTTCTGGCCCGGGTCAAGGAGCGGGCCGCCGGCGAGGACGTCGCCAAGTCGCTGACTCCGGGCCAACAGGTGATCAAGATCGTCCATGAGGAGCTGGTCTCCACACTCGGGTCGGAGGCGGCGGGCCTTGTCCGCGCCGCGCCACCCCTGACCATCTTGATGGTCGGGCTTCAGGGCTCGGGGAAGACGACTACGGCCGCCAAGCTCGCCGGCTACCTCAAGAGCCAGGGGAAGAAGCCGATGCTGGTGGCCGCCGACCTCCAGCGGCCGGCGGCGATCGACCAATTGGAGACTCTCGGCGGGCGACTCGAGGTTCCGGTCCACGCCGATCGCAAAGGCAAGCCGGAGAAGTTGGTCAAGTCCGCGCTCAAAGAAGCCGTGCGGACCGGCCGCGATGTGGTGATCGTGGACACGGCCGGCCGACTCCAGATCGACGCCCAGTTGATGAAGGAGTTGGGAGAGGTGCGCAAGGCGGCCGATCCCGACGAGGTGCTGTTGGTAGTCGATGCCATGACCGGACAGGACGCGGTCAACGTCGCGATGGGTTTCCAGGATCAGGTCGGTCTGACGGGCATCATCCTTTCCAAGCTCGACGGTGATGCCAGAGGCGGGGCCGCGATCTCGGTCCGCGAGGTCACCGGGGCCCCGGTCAAGTTCGCGGGCGTCGGCGAAGGCCTCGACGACCTCGAGCCGTTCCATCCCGACCGGATGGCGTCTCGGATCCTGGGGATGGGAGACGTGCTGACCCTGATCGAGAAGGCGGAGGCCACCTTCGACCAAGCGGAAGCCGAGAAGACGGCGAAGAAGCTGGAGAAGGGCCAGTTCACCCTCGAAGACTTCCTGGCACAGTTCGAGCAGATGAAGCGGATGGGGCCTCTGAAAGACATCCTTGCTATGCTTCCTGGCTCCGGATCGCTCCTTCGTGACGTCGACGTCGACGACCGCGATCTACGACGGGTCGAGGCGATCATCCAGTCCATGACCCCCGAGGAGCGCCGGAACCCAAAGATCATCGGCGGGAGCCGCAAGCGGCGTATCGCGTCCGGTTCGGGCAGCAGGCCCCAGGACGTGAATCGCCTCCTCAAGCAGTTCGCCGACGCTCAGAAGATGATGAAGACGCTGGCCGGAGGCAAGGGAGCCCCTTCCCTTCAGGGACTCTTGTCGGCGCAGCGAACCAAGAGGTGAGTCGATGGCCGTGAAGATGAGATTGATCCGGATGGGCAAGAAGAAGTCGCCCACCTACCGGGTTGTGGTCGTGGATGGGCGTTCCCCTCGGGACGGCCGCTACATCGAGCAGATCGGGCGGTACGACCCCCGTCAGGACCCGTCGCTGGTCGAGATCGACAACGAGAAGGCCACGGAATGGCTGCGCAAGGGCGCCCAGCCCACCGAAGCCGTCGAGAAGCTGCTCAACATCTCCGGCGCTCTGACCACGATGAAGGTCCAGCGAGGCCAGATCCACGTCGTCGGTGCCGAGGCCCAGGCCCAGGCCGAAGAGCCTGAGGCCCCGCCGGCGCCGACCCATGAGGAGGCGGTGGCTGCCGCCGGCGCCGGGGCTGCCCCGACCGAGGCAGACTCGCCAGCGGAAGAGGCCGCCGGCGATGAGGCGCCTGCCGGGGAGCCCTCCGCAGAAGCCGTTGCTGCCGACGTCTCGGCAGAGGAGGAATGACTTTGGCCAAGGGAGAGATCGTCGAGCGGGTCGTCACCTATGTGGTGAAGAGCATCGTCGAGGAGCCGGATGAGGTAACGGTGACCATGGTGGAGCAGGGGCCGGACGACTTGATCGCCGAGGTCCGCACCGCCAAGTCCGACATGGGTCGGGTGATCGGGCGCCGGGGCAGGGTGGCCAAGGCGATCCGTGCCGCCGCAGGAGCGGCCGCCGACGAAGAGGGAATCACCGCTGACGTCGAGTTCGTCGACTGAAGGCGGCAACCACCGCGTAGGCAGGCTGGGCCGTCCCCACGGGCTCGACGGGTTCCTCGGGCTCTATGTCGAACCAGAGGACCTGGTCCACTTCGAGACCGGGGCGACCGTGTTCATCCAGGACCGCCCGTACGTGGTGAAAGCTGTTCGGCGCGTCGATCGCGGTCATCAAGTCGCATTCGAAGGTGTCGATCGCGCCGCCGCCGATGAGATCAGAGGCTCGACCGTGGTTGTCGAGGCCCGCCGGGCCCTCGACGAGGGCGAATACTGGCCCGAGGACCTGATCGGGCTCGAGGTCCGGGGAAATGACGGGACCCGGCTCGGGTCGGTGGTCGGGGTTGTCACCGGCCTTGCCCAGGACCGTCTCGTCGTTCGTTCCGGAGAGGCCGATTTCGAAGTTCCATTCGTCGACGACCTGGTGCCGGTGGTCGACATCGGGGCGGGCTACGTCGAGATCGTCGACCTGCCCGGCCTCATCGAGCCGTGAGCCCGATCGTCACGCCCTCCAGGGCGCCGTCGTTCGGGCTCTCTTCGCCTACGAACAGCGATGTCGGCCCTGCCGGCAGTTCGAGCGAGGTCTGAAACTCGCCCCAGGTCTCGGTCCAATCTGCGGCTTGGGTGCTGGCCTCGGCGACGACGCCGCCTGACTGGGTGGCGATCACGACGACCGTGCCCTCGAAAGCCCGGGAGTACCCGATCACTTGGAGCAGTGCGCCGGTCTCGGCGTCTGCCAACGGCTCCACCAGCACCGTTCTGTCCGAGACTGCGGCCACGCCCCCGAAGGTCTCAATCCCCATCTGCAGCTCGACGGTCAGGGCAGCTGGCGAGTTGCTGACGAAGGCTCGGGCCTGTGCCGGCGAAGCGAGATGAAGGTCGACATACATGCCGCCGTCGAGGGCCCTCACCACGAACAGACGGTCGACCAGGGTGGTCTCGACCAACTGGTCGCTGAGGACTGTCGTCTCCAGCCCGAGATGGATCCTGAGGATTTGGCCCGAGGCCAGGAACTCGACAGCCACCGAGGGCGGCGTGGTTGCCGGTGCCCCCTCCGTGGTCTCGAAGTCGAACCGGAAGCGCTCACAGCCATTGATCTCCTGCCAGCTGATGAGCCCGAGGATGTTGGTGTCCGAGCTGGGCTGGTCAACCCGGGCCACCTGGCCGCCTTCGGAGAAGTCGATCTGCTCGGGGCAGCCATCGCCCGCGATAGATGTAGTCGGCGCGGGCAGGGGAGTGGTCTCGGCCGACGCCGTGGTGGTCGTGGTCGGAGCGGTCGTCGAGTTGGTCGTCAGCCCGGTGCACGCCGTCACCAACAGCAGGGCGATGAGCGCCGTGGGCCGCATCTCCGAAAGAGTATGACCTGGCGGTACATTTGATCGAGCAATACAGATCAGGAGTCGACATGGCCGATGCCGTGATCGTGGCCACCGCCCGCACCCCGATTGGTCGGGCCTACAAGGGGTCGCTCGTCGAGGTCAGGGCAGATGATCTGGCGGGCACCGCGATCAACGCCCTCATGGAGAAGGTCCCCGAGGTAGATCGATCCTCGGTGGTCGACGTCATGGTGGGTTGTGGTCTCACCCACCACGAGCAGGGATACAACCTGGCACGCCCGGCATCGTTGCTCGGGGGGATGCCGGCCTCGGTCCCCGCCACCACCGTCAACCGCTTCTGCGCTTCTTCGCTGCAGACGATCAGGATGGCCTTCCACGCCATCAGCCGCGGTGAGGGCGAGGTCTACGTCGCCGCCGGGTCGGAGTCGACGAGCCGTACGTACGGGAAGGCATTCGACAGCGATGACCTCAACCCGCGGTTCACCGATGAGGAGCGCGACGACTTCATCAACAGCGTGTACATCCCGATGGGCAACACCGCCGAGAACGTCGCCGAGCGCTATGGCGTCACAAGAGAGCGGATGGACGAATTCGCCAAGCGGTCACAGGACCTCGCCGTCGAGTCGCAAAAGAACGGGTTCTTCGACTGGGAGATAACTCCGATCGAGCTGCCCGATGGGCGCACCATTGCTGTCGATGACGGGCCCCGGGCCAATACCACGCTCGAGAAGCTCGCCGAGCTGGAGCCCGTGTTCAAGCCCGGGGGCACGGTCACCGCCGGCAACTCCTGTCCGCTCAACGACGGCGCCGCAGCTGTGCTGGTGATGTCGAAGCAACGTGCGAACTATCTGGGGCTGACCCCCTTGGCCCGGATCGTGGCCTCATCGGTGGTCGGGCTCGAGCCGGAGTACATGGGAATGGGCCCGGTGATGGCGGTGCGTGAGGTGCTGGGACAGGCCGGGATGACCCTCGGGGACATCGATCTCATCGAGATCAACGAGGCCTTCGCCGCCCAGGTGCTGGCCTGTGTCGACGAACTGGGCATCGACATGGACAAGCTGAACACCCACGGGGGGTCGATTGCACTGGGCCATCCGTTCGGGATGACCGGTGCCCGGATCATGGGGACCCTGATCAACGGGCTCCGCTCCGGCGAGGCCTCCATCGGCCTGGAGACGATGTGTGTCGGAGGCGGCCAGGGAATGGCGATGATCGTGGAGCGCTTGAGCTAGCCCGTAATTGAGACGAAAAGGGCTGATATAGCGACCAATTGATCTCAATTACAGGAGGGTTCGCGCCCCTACGCTTCCCTTTGTGAAGATCAACGTCGTCACCATCTTCCCCGAGTTCTTCGAGAGCCCGCTCCGGGTGAGCATCGTGGCCCGGGCCTTGGCAGGCGGGGCCCTCGAGGTCGACCTGATCGACCTGCGGGAGCATGGCCTCGGCAATCACCGCCAGGTCGACGACGCACCGTTCGGCGGTGGGGCGGGGATGGTGATGATGATCGAGCCCCTGGCCGCCGCTCTCGAGCCCCTGGCCGGGACCCATCGGGTCCTGTTCACACCGGCCGGGCGCCCGATGACGCAGTCCACCCTCGACGACTGGGCGGTACGGGACGAGGTGACTTTCGTCTGCGGCCGGTACGAAGGCGTCGATCAGCGAGTGGCCGACCATCTCATCGACGAGGAGGTCTCCTTGGGCGACTTCGTCCTCGCCGGGGGGGAGGTGGCCGCAGCTGCCGCGATCGAAGGTGTGGCGCGGCTTTTGGAGGGCGTGGTCGGCAACCCCGACTCGACAGTGACCGAGTCGTTTCGTGACGGGTTGCTCGAGGAGCCGGTCTACACCCGGCCCGCAGATTTCAGGGGTTGGGCGGTCCCCGAGGTCCTGCTCTCCGGTGACCACGGCCGGGTCGACAGTTGGCGCGCCGAGCAAAGATTGCAGCGGACCAGGCAACGCCGACCGGACCTGCTCGGGGATGGCGACAAAACCGAGACCTGATACAATTCCGCTCGGGTCGGGACCATCAGACCCGTTTCCGACCGCTTCTAGGAGCACTCCAATGAACGATCTCCATGTTGTCGAGAGCGCGCACGTCCGCGACGATATCCCCGAGTTCCGGCCCGGTGACACGGTGAAGGTGCATGTCCGCGTGGTCGAGGGTGGCCGGGAGCGCGTCCAGGTCTACGAGGGTGTCGTCATCGCCCGAAACGGCGCCGGTGCGCGTGCCTCGTTCACAGTCAGGAAGATCAGCTTCGGCATAGGGGTAGAGCGTGTGTTTCCCCTCCACGCCCCGATCATCGCCCGTATCGAAGTGACCCGCCGCGGCGACGTGCGTCGCTCCAAGCTCTACTACTTGCGTGATCGGGTCGGTAAGTCGGCCCGGATCAAGGAGCTGCGCGACTGAGCTTGCCCACGACCGACCCGGCTATCGATTCTCCCGATCAGGAGCCGGAAGAGCCGAAGCGCAGGTCGTTTCTCGCCGAGCTTCCCGGACTTCTCCTCACCGCCCTCGCGATCGCGGTTGTCATCAAGACCTTCCTGATCCAACCCTTCTGGATTCCCTCGGAGTCGATGCTCCCCACGATCGAAGTCAACGACCGGGTGATGGTCAACAAGCTCGCCTACAACTGGGGAGAGCCGCAGCGTGGCGATGTCGTCGTCTTCCGGGACCCCCGCGAGGAGGAGATCGAGGAATCCCTCCCCGAAGCGGTCATACGGTCGGTCCTGGAGGCGATCGGGGTGCGGACCAGGGGCCGTGACGACCTCATCAAGAGGGTCATCGGGCTGCCTGGCGAGACCATCGAGATCTCAGAAGGCCAAATCGTCATCGACGGGGTCCCCCTCGAAGAGCCGTACCTCAACGAAGGGGAGATGGCGGACGAAGGCCCGTTCGTGGTCGGGGAGGAAGAGGTGTTCGTCATGGGGGACAATCGCAACTCTTCATTCGACAGCCGGAGGTTCGGCCCGGTCCCGTACGACGACGTGATCGGAGAGGCGTTTGTCACCATCTGGCCCCTCTCCCATTTCGGGGGATTCTGAAGAAACCCATTGTTCGGTGGGTGTTTATGGAATCGCCCTGTCATATGATCGCAAGAGCGTGTGAAGAGGAGAAGATGGAAGAAGACCTGGAGCGCTACGAATCCGAGGTAGAGCTCAAGATCTACAAGGAGTACCACGACGTGCTCCCGATGTTCCGATACGTCGTGGAGACCGAGCGCCGGTTCTACCTCGCCAATGAGGTCGATCTCGAGGTCCGCGACGTCAACGGCTCCATCTTCTTCGAGGTGGTGATGCGTGATGCCTGGGTATGGGACATGTTCCGCCCCGCCCGCTTCCTGCAGCACGTCAAAGTTCTCACCTTCCGCGACGTGAACGTCGAAGAGCTGGAACAACAAGAGCTCTCGATCTGATCGACAGGCGCCGGCAGGGGGAGTTTGGTGAGCGCCTGGCTCGATGGTTTCTCGAAGACCATGGCCTCGAGGTCATCTCCACCAACGTGGTGGTCGATGCCGGCGAGATCGACATCCTCGCAATAGACGACGGGACCAGGGTCGTCGTCGAAGTCCGCTCCATCACCGGCACCGGAGACCCGATCGATGCGGTGTCACCTGACAAGAGGCGACAGGTGAGTCAGCTGGCGAGCCGGATTGGGGCCGGCCGGGTCGATTTCGTCGGGATCGGGATCGGTCCTGATGCTGCCGTCGTCCACTGGGTCCCGGGCCGGTCTTGACACTGCTTCCGGTCACTCCCTAGCTTCCGGTGCCCATGACCACCGGTGCCGATGCCATCAGGGTCGAAGGGCTGGTCAAGCACTACAAGAAGACCAAGGCCCTCGACGGCCTCGATTTCAGGATTCCCACCGGAGCGATCACCGGGTTCCTGGGTCCAAACGGCGCCGGGAAAACCACGACCTTCCGCTCACTGCTCGGCCTGACGAGGCCCAATGCCGGTGAGATCGAGATTCTCGGGCATCGGGTTCCGAGTCAGCTTCAGGCCGTTACCAAGAAGGTAGGGGCGATCATCGAGGAGCCCGGGCTCATTCGGGCTCTGGGAGGCCGGATCAACCTCCAGGTGGCGGCGGACACACTCGGCTTCGGTCACGAGCGGATCGATGAGATGTTGGAATTCGTGGAGCTGACCGAGGACGCGGGGCGGCGGGTCGAGCAGTACTCGAAGGGGATGCGACAGCGTCTGGCGCTGGCCGCTGCCCTGCTCGGCGAGCCCGAACTACTTCTCCTCGACGAGCCCCTGGACGGGTTGGACCCGGCCGGGCAGCGTGGGTTCAGGGCACGCCTTCGTGACCTCGCAGACCAAGGCAAGACCATCGTGGTCTCCAGCCATGACATGGCCGACATCGAGGCCCTCGCCGACTACGTGGTGGTGGTCAATCACGGTCGACTGGTCGCGCAAGGCTCCTTGGATGAGCTGCTGGGCGACGGCGGGGGGACCAGGGTGGTAGTCCCGGACCCGGAACATGCCCGGGGATTGCTTTCCGCCGCCGGCCTGCAGTCAACGGTCGATGGAACGCGCCTTGATGGTGGACGAGGTGGACGGAAGTCGCATCGTCGAAGTCCTAGCCGCATCCGGAGTGTTTCCCAGTGAGGTAGGCCCTGCTCGCTCGTCCCTGGAAGCCGTTTTCCTCGGGATGACCTCGGACGGTGGCTCTTGAGCCTGGTTCACGCCGAGTACTTGAAGATCAGCAGGCGCAAGCTGTACCCGGTGATGGTGGCCATCCTGGCTCTGCTCGTCGGGCTGACCGCCTTCTTCCTCCTGATCTTCGGGCAGCTCGCACCTGGCCTCGCCGACGACGTCCCGGTCCTCAGCAAGCCCGATGCCTATCTGATCGGCGCCCAGCAGGTAGCTGGACAGACCTGGTTCCCGCTGATCCTCGCCGTCGTGCTCACCGGGGCCGAGCTGAGCACAACGGTCTGGGCCACCACCCTGACTCGCGATTCGCGGAAGCCGGCCCACATCGGGTCGAGGTTGCTCGTCATCGCTACCGCATCCTGGGTGGCGATGGTGCTCGGCACCCTGGGTTGGGCCGCAGTCGTCTTCTTCGCCTCTCCGGGTGAAGGCGGGCCATCGACTACCGAATGGCTCGATGTCGTCTGGAAGGTGGGTGTGATTCAGGTCGCCTGGGTGGCTCTCGGGCTAGGGGCGGTCGCGATGCTGCGCTCGGTGGGCCCCGCCATCGGTGCCGTGTTGGCCTTGTCCTTCGGAGAGAGCATCCTCGCCCTCTGGGCCCCGTATCAAAACGTCTCGCTCAGTGCCGCCACGGCTGCGCTGTTCCAGGTGGAGGTCCTCGGTGATCTCGGAGCCTTCATCCCCGGAGGGGACCTCTCCCTGCCGCACGCCATCGCGATCATCGCCGGCTGGACTTTGCTCGGCCTCGCCCTCACCTGGTGGGGGCTTCAGCGGCGCGACGCCTGATCCGATCCCAGCAACCGGCGCAGTTCCTTGTGCCAGCAACCGTGATGCCAGTGCCTGCGGAGGTCGGCGGCTTCGTCAGGCACCACGACGAGGTGGTAGGTCCCCGCCGGGATCGTGCTCGAGCACCCCGGACAGAGGTACTCCTTGCGCGCGGCGTAGGGCTGGACGGGGGTGACCGTCACCCCGAGAAGATCGCCCATCCCACCACGGCGAAGATCGCAATGAACCCGATCACCACGATCACGATGTCCGTGGTGGTCCGGTCGTGCTCACGAAACGGGTTGAAGCCCACCCTTGAACGGTAACGCTGGCCGGCACTGTCTACCGTCCTTGGCGTGAGCTGGCTGAGAGTCGATGACCGCGACCAGGTGCGTTGGCTGGTTCTCGACAGTCCCGGGCGCAAGAACGCCATACCGTTCGACGGGTGGGAGGACCTCCTCGGGGCCTTCGAGGACTTTGAGGCGTCCGAGAGTCGGGTCCTGGTCGTGACCGGCGCCGGCGGCGACTTCTGCGCGGGTGCCGATCTCGACCCGAGTCGGCCTGACAAGCTGGGCTCGGTCGTGGACCGACATCAACGAATGAAGTTGGTCGGATCCGTGGCGCTCGCCCTCCATCGCCTGACCAAACCGACGATCGCGGCCGTTGACGGAGTCGCGGTAGGCGCCGGCCTCAACCTGGCACTCGGCTGTGATCTCGTGGTTGCCACCGACCGGGCGAGATTCTCCGAGATCTTCGTGAAGCGGGGCCTCACAGTCGACTTCGGAGGCTCGTGGCTTCTGCCCCGGATCGTGGGGCTGCAGCGGGCCAAGGAGCTCGCCTTGTCGGGGAGAATCGTGGGCGCGGCAGAGGCCCTCGATATCGGTCTGGTCCTGGAGGTGGTTGCCGTCCCCGAGCTCGAGGCAACGGTCACCGAGTTGGCCGAGTCCCTCCTCGCAGGGGCCCCGGTGGCCCAGATGTTCGCCAAGAAGATCATCGACGCTTCTTTCGAGATGAGCCTGGCAGACGTCCTGGGATGGGAGGGCGAGGCACAATCGATCACCTTGGGAACCGAGGACGCGGCCGAGGGGATCAGGGCGTTCGTGGAGAAGCGCCCTCCGGTCTGGAAGGGGAAGTGAGCTCGGCCGGCTAGCTAGGTCGACCCGAGGTCGAGGTAGCTGAGCTCTTCCGGCGTGAGCCGTAGGTCCAATGCCTTCAGGCTGTCCCCGAGGTGGGGGACCGTGCTCGGGCCGACCAGGGCAGTCACCGGATACGGCTGATCGAGGACGAAGGCAAGGGCAATCTCGAGCACTGAGGTCCCCTTGGTGGCAGCAAGTTCCTCCGCCCGATGAAGTCGATCCAGGTTCTCGTCCGAGAAGTAAACCCGCGCGACATCATCGACCGCGGGGTCGTCCCCACGGAGCCGGCCGCTGGCGAAACCCACGGCGAGCGCGGACCAGGCGAGAAGGGGGAACTGCTGGTCTCGATGCCACTCCCGGATCGAGTCGTCGGCGTACAGGGTGCCCGGGAAGAACATCCGGGTCGGTCGCGCCAGGCTCAGACTCGGCGACGAGACGGCGAAACCGTTGAGGCCATGGTTGCTGGCGTACGAGTTTGCCTCATCGATCCGCCCGACCGTCCAGTTCGAGGCGCCGAAGGCCAGGATCCGTCCTTGCTCCTGCTCCTGGTTGAGGGCCTCGAGCAGCGGTCCGGGCTCGACCGATTCCTCGTCGCGGTGCAGCAGGTAGAGATCGACCCGGTCGGTTCGGAGCCGACGCAAGCTCTCGTCGAGGTCGGCGTGTATCGCCTGTGGCGTGACCCGGGGCAGCCAGGGTCGGGCGAACATGTCGTCGGGGTCGACGACGGGATGACAGCCCTTCGTGACCAGGACGACCTCGTCTCGGCGACCCGATTCCTCGAACCAGCGGCCGAGTGTCATCTCGCTCTTCCCGAACCCATAGATGTGGGCGGTGTCGACGAGGTTGCCTCCGGCTCCGAGAAAGGCATCGAGCAGCGCGGCGGCGTCCTCGTATCGCTCCGGCGTGAAGGCAACGGTGCCAGCCCCGAGCCCGATCGCCGAGACCGGCCGGTCGACTCCTGAGACATCGATGTAGCGCATGGGGGCTCCCTATGTGACCGGGTGGATGGGGAACATCTCGTTGGCAATCACCGGTGTGCCATCAGTTATCGATTGACCAAGGCTCGCTTCGAACTGGAGCTCGAGAAGGCCGGCGACTCCAGGCACCGGTGGGGGCCCGCCCATTCGAATCGAGTCCAGGTAGGCGGCGACCGACTTGTCGAACGAGGCGTCGTACTTGTCCCATCGAGAAGTCTCACGACTCGGGCGGAAGACCTCGTGCACCCCGCTCGCATGGTCCAGGACCTCCAGGTCCTGGTCGAGGCCGCGGAGGTGGATGCGGCCAGCCTCGAAAGCGACGATCAGCTCGAACAGGGGGAAATCCCAATCGACGCCGTTGGTCCCGAGGATTGTCCCGGCGGCACCCGAGTCGAGGAGGAAGGACGCAGCCAGATCGGCCGCCTCGCCGGACCTCGGATGGCTTCGAACCTGCTCTCCCCGGTGCCCGGTGATCTGGCTCAACCTGCCGCCGAGGAGGAGCACCAGATCGATGCAATGACTCCAGGTGGCGTAATGGGACAAAGCAACGACTCCGATTGGGCTCCCGAAATCGCGCTCCTGAATCAAGCGTTGGGCCCGTTGTGTTTGGTCGAAGAATCGGTAGTTGAAGACCATCGCCACCTCAGTGCGAGACGCCTGCGCTTGCTGCAACAGCATCTTGCCATCCCAGAAATCCTGGACCGTGACCCGGGCCTGGCCCTGGCTCGCCACCAAGGGCTTCTCGAAGAACAGCCGCTTGGGGGAGTAGGGCAGGACGGCGAGAGTCGCCTCGAGACGATCCTGCTCCCCGGTGAGCATGAACACCGCGTCCGGCTCGCTTTCGAGCAGGTCCTCAAGAGAAGCCGCAGCCCTGATCCCGAATCGTTCTGCCACCGTGTGCAGTCGCTCCGGCGACCGTGAATAGCAACTGACCGAGACATCCTCATGCCGGAGCAACGCCGGTATGTAGTTCCTCTCGGCGACCTTCCCGGTCCCCACGATGGCCACTTCCACGTGTGCCACCCTAAGTGTGGACGGGTCACTCTTTGCCGATGTCCTCGTTCCAGAGATCGGGATGGGCTGCGATGAACTCCTCCATCATCCGGACACATCGTGGATCATCGACCACCGCCGACCTCGACGCCGTTCGCCCGAAGCAGGTCCTCGGCGCCGAGGAAGGTCCGGTTCTCCCCGATCACCACCCTGGGGATCTCATAGAGCAGGATCGCCCCGGTGCACATCTGACAGGGAGAGAGCGTGGTGTAGATGGTGGAGCGCCGGTACTCGACGGCGGTCAGCCGTCCGGCGTTCTCCAGGGCGTCCATCTCCCCATGGAGGATCGGGCTCCCCTTCTGTACCCGTTGGTTGTGGCCCCGCCCCACGATCTCGCCGTCGAGCACCAGGACCGACCCGATGGGGATCCCGCCCTCGGCGAGACCTCGCTCGGCTTCGGCAATGGCGGCGTCGAGGAAGGGGTCGGCCACGGAGACGATGGTACGTCTCCGTGACCTGTCGGCCCTTGTGTCAGCGTTCGATCTCGATCGAGTCGACCATCGCCTCCAGCTCCGCTTGGACCTCCTCCGTCGTGCCTTCGTAGTCAGCGCTTTCGACCACGACGCGGACGCCTTCGACATCGAGGATCCAGAGGTGCCAACGGTGGCCGGGCCCTTGGGCGAAGAGCCCGGGCTCCCAGGGGCGGTAAACCTCGCACTTTGAGATGTCCGACGGGACCTGTAGATCCAGGTACTTCCCGGAATAGCCGTCAAGGGTGACATCGATGGGAGTCGTCACCTCGAGGAGAAGATGATCCGCGAGCGCGTTGGCAAAGTCGTCAACGGTCAGCCCCACCGGGACGTCCGGAATTGCTTCGTCGTTGCGACATGGATCGCTGAACAACCAGCCACCCAGGTTGAAGGACAAGCCCGCCCGCCTGGGGGTGCGTTTTGAGACCTCCAGATTGTTCCGATGATCGACGACCAGCCATCCGGAACTGTGACCGTAATGCCAATGGAGTCGGCCCCAACCGGGTCGACACAACCAGTCTGAGACGGTTCCATACAGATCGTCGGGTCCTCTGCGAACGGTGTCGCCGTGTAGGTGCCTGCCGGAAGCGAGCCGTCGTGGAGAGTCAGCGGCGTCGCGGTCGTGGTGGTATGGGCCGGATTCGGTAGTTGATGGGGCGGCAAGCTCGCTCTCGTTGTTGAGCAGGAGGCCTAACGCCGCCACCACGATCACCCCCATCGCTACTGCTAGTGCAAGTCGAGGTCCCCGGCCGGGACCTTCTGGCTTCATCTCGTCGGTCTTTACTTCAGTCATCTCGCTGCTCCTTGCAGATAGGTGAGCGAGGTGCTCCATGTCCAAGGCCTCGACCGGGTCGAGTAGATCGAGTGACGAAACCGGGTTCGCCTTGGCGAACAAGGCCATCACTTGTCCTTCTGTTTTCACGATCCACCTCCTTCCTGAGCAGCGGGGGGCGGGCGATCGTCAGTCAGTCGGTTGTACTCGGCGGTCAGGTTCCGACGGGCGCGGTAGAGGCGTTGTCGCACGGCGCCAACTGCTATTCCGAGCACGACCGCAACGTCGGCGTGGGACAACTCCTCCCATACCGTGAGCCGGAGCACCTCCTGATCGACCGGATGCAATCGGGAACATGCAATGAGCACCTCGCGATACTCGGCGTTCCGCACCAGGAACACCTCAGGCGACGCAGTCTCGTCGCCGGCAAGGCCTCGAACTCGCTCGATGAGCCTGCGGCTTCGTGCCTTGTGCCTCCACTGACGAGAGAGAACGCGGTAGGCAACGCCATAGAGCCAGGGGAGAGTCGCCGCCCCTTCGGGGACGTCGTCGAGTCGGCGCCAGGCAACCAGGAATGTCTCGGCTACAGCGTCATCGACTTGCGACCCGGGTGTGCGCCGGGTGCAGTACGCCTGGATCGGCCTGCGATAGCGGCGGTAGATATCGACGAATTTGGCTTCGCTCTCGCCTGTGGCCGATCGATCCTCGGTTTCCGACTTCATCACCCATCCTTGTCTCCGGCCGGAAGCGGAGATCACCCGATTTCTCGCTCAGCCCATCGATGGCGGGGGTGGCCGAAAGTCGAGGGAGGGTCGGCCACGGAGACGATGGTACGTCCCCGTGGCCTGATCGAACCGAAGCTGGTCAGTCCTCCAGCGAGGCGACGAACTCGGGGTGGTGCTCCTCAAAGAGCACCAGACTCGCCGGCGTTAGGAAGGTGTTGTCCCCAAACATGATCTCGACATCCTCCGGATGATTCCGTTCCATCCAGGCAATGCCCTCCCTCGCGACTTCCGCATAGGTCCTTTCGCCGTTCCAAACGAAGGCCACCTGATCGATCTTGCCTTCGCTGATATCGAACAGGAAATGAGCAGTGAACGGGTCAACACCAAGGGCGCGACTCGCGTCGTCCTCGAGCACAACAGGGCATCGTGTTTGTGCGGCCGATGCTTCGACGCAGGACTGGAAGGTATAGGTCCTGCCAGTGATGCGCTCGAATTCGATCAAGCCCGGGAGGACATCGCGGGCCAGAACATCTGGTAGGGCCTGGCCTGCGTCCAGCACCTGGTCATCGACAAGCAAAGCGTCGTCGGCGAGGAGCACCGACATCGCCTCGGCATCGTGCACGATGCTACTCGAGTCGGCGCCTTCGACCGAAGATCAGTTCGCTCATCTGACGGCGAAACCAATGAGGGTCTGCCCGTCCCGTCTCGGGGTGGTGGGTTCATCCCTGCGCTCGTTCTCCACTGCTCCGGTCAGCTCGTATCCACCGGCGGGATCGTTCAGACCGGCTCACGGGTTGCCACAGCTCTGGGATCGTCGATGTTGCTCTGCTCGCGCTGGGGATCTCAAGCGGGAAGCGGCCTTGATCACGAGTTGATCTTCCTCACGACGCAGCAGGACCAGGTCAGGGGACGGGGGCTCCACTGTTGCCACCCCAACAAGTCGCGTCAGGAGCCGTCGATTCCGCGCTCTTCGACCGCCATTGATGGGAGACCACCCGATAGGCGACGGCATATAGCCAGGGCAGGGCGGCGGCACCTTCGGGAACCTGGTCGATCTTCCTCCAGGCGACGAGGAAGACTTCGGAGACCGCATCGGCAGCTTGGGCGGCGGCTAGGCGGCGAGCGCAGTAGGCGTGCACCGGCTTCTGCCAGTCGCGATAGAGATCGGCGAATCTGTCCTCGTTCTGTGACGAGACCCGTTGCCTTCGCATGCCAGCAGCCATCACCAACCTCTGCGCCCGGTTGGCCGGCCAGGTCACCACTTTCTTGGGTGACGATCACCGACAGCCGGGCATGTAGATGCTGAGAGCAACCGGGGGGTTGCGCCGGAGGTCCCGCGTCCCGGGCGTGGGACCAACGGTCATCCCTCTGGAATCCACCGTGAGCGATCCGTACTTTCGAAGGAATGTACGCGGCCACCACTTCGGTGGCGCTCGTCGGGGGAGAGGTCAGAGCGGTCGAGGTCCAGGCCCACGTCGGGCGTCAGAACGACGTCTTCAAGCTGTCCGGCCTGCCCGACACCGCAGTCCGCGAGGCGAAAGACCGGGTCCGGGCCGCCGTCACTTCGGCGGGCCTCCAGTTTCCCAACCGCACGGTGACGGTGAACCTGGCCCCGGCCGACCTTCCGAAGGGGGGCACCGATTACGACCTGCCGATCGCGCTCGGGATCCTCGCCGCCAGCAAGGACATCCCGGTTCTACGACGAGCAGTCGTGGTCGGGGAGCTCGAGTCTCGACGGCGGGGTGCGGCCGGGTAACAACGCCCTCGGAGCCGCGGTGCCTCGGGGCGCGTCACGACATCCCGTGCCTCGTCGCTGCAGGAGTCGCGGGGGAGGCGGCTTCGATACCCGGGGCCCGCGCTTACGGCGTGAGCACTCTCGCCGAGGCGGTGAGCCTGCTTCGTGAAGGCCTGGAGGGAAGGGAGCCGGCCCGGCCCCACGAAACGCATCCAACGCTCCCGTCGCTAGACCTCTCCGACATCCGGGGCCAGCTCGTGGCGAGAAGGGCGCTGGAGATAGCGGCCGCCGGTGGCCATCACCTTCTCCTGCATGGCCCTCCCGGCTCGGGCAAGACCATGCTCGCCCGACGGATCGGGGGGCTGCTTCCCCGCCTGGAGGTCGAAGAGGCGATCGAGACCGCGATGCTGTGGGCCGCGGCCGGAAGGCGCCGTGGCCTCGACCAAGCCCCTCCCTTTCGCTCGCCCCACCACACAGCATCCAAGGCCGCCCTTGTCGGCGGAGGCACCGGCAACCCGGTCCCGGGCGAGGCTTCCCTGGCCCACCACGGTGTGCTCTTCCTCGATGAGCTCGCCGAGTTCCCAAGAGGGCACCTCGACACCCTGCGTCAGCCGTTGGAGGAGGGAGTTGTCTCGGTTGCCCGTCGCGGCATGTCGGTCGACTTCCCGGCCTCGTTTCAACTATTGGCTGCGTCGAACCCGTGTCCTTGCGGGTATCACGGCGACAGCCGCCGCCCCTGTGAATGTCGCCCGGCCCTGCGAGCGAGGTACCGCTCGCGGATCTCGGGGCCGCTACTCGACCGGTTCGACCTGATCGTTCGGGTGGGTCGGGTCGAGGCGGGTGAATATGCAGGGCCGGCCGGAGAGCCCAGTGCCGAGGTCGCGTCCCGGGTGGCTCGCGCCCGAGACGCCCAGGTCGGCCGGGGGACGCTCAACCGCCAGCTCACCCGGGAGGCAAGCCTGGAGACAGCGGAGGCGACGGCGCTGGGTGCGGCAGCGGTCGGCAGCGGAGTCCTCACCGCCCGTGGTGGGGACAGGGTGCGCCGGGTCGCTCGGACCATCGCGGATCTCGCCGGCGTCGAGCGAGTCGAGGAAGAGCACATGGCGGAGGCGATCGGGCTCCGCGGCGAGTGGCGGGATGACTGAGCCCGCGCGGCTCCACCCGGACGATCCCGGCTATCCCGCCGGCATGTTGGACCTCGAGGAGCCTCCCCTGCTGTTCGTCATTGGGGAGACCAGCGCTGCACCTGCCGTCGCGGTGGTTGGGACCCGAAAGTGCACCAGGTACGGGATCTCCCTTGCCGAATCCTTCGGGGCGGCATTGGCCGGGGCGGGGTGGACCACCGTGAGCGGGCTGGCACGGGGGATCGATGCCGCCGCCCACCGCGGGACCCTGGCTGCGGGTGGGGAGGCGGTGGCAGTTCTCGGCTCGGGTGTCGACGTGGTCTACCCACAGGAGAACCGTGGCATCTACGACCAGATCGTTGCCGGGCGGGGAGCGGTGATCTCGGAGTACCCGCCGGGGACGCGGCCGGATCGTTGGAGGTTCCCGGCCCGAAACCGCCTCATCGCCGCCATATCGTCGGCGGTGGTCGTCGTCGAGGCGGGAGAGAAGGGTGGAGCATTGATCACCGCCCGGCTGGCAGCCGAGATCGGACGGCCGGTGTTCGCCGTCCCCGGCGACGTCGACCGCCCTGCCTCGGTCGGCTGCAATCTGCTGATCCGGGACGGGGCGTTCCCGGCTCTCGGCGCCGCGGATCTGATCGAAGAGCTCGGGTTGATGCTCGGTGCCCCGGTCCCGCCTGCAGCGCAGGCTGGTCCGATCCCCAGACCGGGTGGGCCATCGACGATCTCCCCGAGAAGTGGGGCTGCACTCCGGCAGAGGCCCTGGCCAGGGTGGCCCGGATGGAGGTCGCGGGGCAGATCCGGAGGATGGGCGACTTGATCCTGCCTGTGACCTGACTCCCTCATCGCGAAAATCGGCAATAACATCGCTCGGGTGCAGATCCCTGAGATGCCGGCGTGGGCCTCCGACCCGGTTGACAGTTTCCTGACCCGGATGGTTGAGCAGCGCGACCTGTCTCCCCACACGGTTGATGCCTACCGACGAGACCTGACGCAGTTCTTCGACTACTGCGATCGCGGTGGGGTCGATCGGGTCGATGCGGTCCGGACGTCTGCAGGCCCGGCGCTTTCTGGCGTTCCTCGACACACTGGGCTACTCGCGTCGTTCGATGACACGCAAAGCGTCGGCAGTGCGCTCGTTCTACAACGACGCCGGACGGCGCGGCATCGCGGCGACCAACCCGTTCGAGGGCGTGGCCCGACCCAAGCTGGACCGCCCCCTTCCCCATGCGCTCCCGCCCCGGACGGTGATCCACGCCATCGAATCCATCGACACCTCGACTCCGGAAGGGATTCGCGATCGGGCGGTCCTCGACACCCTCTACTCCACTGGGTCTACGGGTGTCGGAGCTTTCGTCCCTGACGGTCCCCGACGTGGGCGGGGACATGCTCACCGTGGTGGGCAAAGGGCGAAAGACGAGGCGGGTCCCGATCGGCCGCCCCGCTCAGGAGTCCTTGCGGCGCTACGTCACCGAGGCCCGCCCCCGGATGGCCACTTCCGAAGCTGGGCGATGGCTGTGGGTGGGGGTCCGCGGGGGCCGTCTCGACCCCCGGGGCTTGCGTCGGGTGGTCAACAACCACCTCGCGACCTTCCCTCACGCTCTCAGGCACAGCTTCGCAACGCATCTCCTGGAGGGCGGCGCCGACTTGCGGGCGGTCCAGGATCTGCTGGGACACACCGATCTGGCGACCACCCAGATCTACACTGCCGTCACCCGTCAGCACCTGAGAGGGACATATGACCGAAGCCACCCAAGGGCCTGAGACAAATCAGCTCGACGCCCTGTGGGCCCGCTTCAAGGCCTCGGCAGATGCCGACGCCCGGGAACGCCTCATCCTCCATTATTCGCCGCTGGTCAAATACGTCGCCGGTCGGGTTGGAGCCGGGCTCCCCAGGTCGGTGGACCAGAACGACCTTGCCAGCTACGGGCTTTTCGGGCTCATCGACGCCATCGACAAGTTCGAGCTGGAGCGTGGGTTCAAGTTCGAGACCTACGCCATCAACCGGATCAAGGGAGCCATACTCGACGAGCTTCGGGCGCTGGACTGGGTACCGCGCTCGGTGCGCTCCCGGGCGCGTCAGATCGAGTCCGGGATCGCCGAGTTGGAGCACAACCTGCAGCGCGCGCCCACGGATCAAGAACTGGCCGACTTCTTGGAGATGGACGTCGAGGATCTGCAGAGCGCCCTCGCCGAGATCGGGCGCTCCGGAATGGCAGCCCTCGACGAGTTCGTGGGGAACGATTCTTCGACTTCGGTTGGCGAAATGCTCGCCGACCCGTCCGGTGTCTCCCCCGACATGGTCTTCCAATCGGAGGAGACGAGGCGTGGCCTGGTTGATGCGATCAACCGCCTGCCCAACCGGGAGCGACTGGTCATAACCCTCTACTACTACGAGGGAATGACCCTCGCCGAGATCGGGGACGTCTTGGGCGTGACCGAGTCCCGGGTATGCCAGATCCACGCCAAGACCATGATGTCGCTGCGCAACCGGCTCGGCGAGCCTTCCTGGGGTTGAAGCCGTGACCGACCGGATCCGGCACAAGTATCGGATCGATCTCGACGGTTGGGCGATCTCGTCCACCGCTCTCTCCAAGGGTGTCATACGTCATGCCACCGATGCGGACACCGAGGCGCTGGCCGGCCTCATGCTCGATGCCTACGTGGGGACAATCGACTACGAAGGGGAGAACATCGAAGACGCCCGCGCCGAGATCGAGGAATACCTGACCACCGATCCGATCCTCGCCTGTACCCGGGTCATCGAGATCGGAGGGTCCCTGGTGGCCGCCTCGCTGGTCGCGAAGTATGAGGGATCACCTCTGATCGCCTATGTGATGACCTCGGCTTCGAGCAAGGGGCAGGGTTTGGCTCGGGCAGCGCTTCTCGCCAGCCTCGACTGTCTGGCCCGGACCGTCGACCTCGAGGTGTTCGCCTTCATCACCGAAGGGAACACGGCCTCGGAGCGACTCTTCCTCGGACTGGGCGCGGTCCGAATCGACTGACCGGCCCCATCGATTACCGGAGCCCTGGCCCAACTCGTACAATCGCCGGATCACGCACGCTCATTGACCCTCCCTGGTCGGGCTCAGCCCGGATTGAGGGTGACTCCAAAGAGTCGGTGGCAGGCCGCCGGTGAGCGGAGGAACAACCAGAAAGGATCATGTGACCATGGTCACCATGAAGCAGCTCCTGGAGGCTGGCGTCCATTTCGGGCACCAGACCAGGCGCTGGAACCCCAAGATGCGGCCCTATATCTATGGGGAGCGCAACGGCATTCACATCATCGACCTCCGACAGACCCTGGAGCAGATCGGCGATGCCGCCACCTACGTCAAGGACCTCGTCGCCGGGGGAGGGACCGTCCTCTTCGTCGGGACAAAGAAGCAAGCCCAGGTCGCGGTGTCCGAGAACGCGGGGCGCTCCGGGATGCCCTATGTCAACTTCCGCTGGCTGGGGGGCATGCTCACCAACTTTGCCACCATCCAGAAGCGGATCTTCTACATGCGCGAGCTGCGGCGCCTCGAGGAGAGCGGCGAGATCAACTCGCTCCCCAAGAAGGAGCGCCTCAAGCTGCGTCGCGAGCTGACCAAGCTCGAGCAGAACCTGGGCGGCGTTGCCGACCTGCAGCGGGTGCCCGACGCGGTGTTCATCATCGATGTCAACACCGAGACCACCGCGGTGACCGAGGCGTCGCGGCTGGGGTTGCCGATCATCGCGTTGGTGGACAGCAACTGTGACCCCGACCTCATCGAGTACGTGATCCCCGGTAACGACGACGCGATCCGCGCGGCCGACTTGATCGCCGGAGCGATCGCCGATGCTGCCCTGGAGGGCAAGCAGCTGGCAGGCGCCAAGGCGTCGAAGGCCCAGGCGGACGCCGAGGCCGACGCGGCGGTGGAGTCCTGAGCATGGCCGACTTCACGGCGAAGGACATCCAGAAACTGCGCGTAGATGCAGGTGTCGGGATGATGGACGCCAAACAGGCGCTCAAAGACGCAGACGGGGACTTCGACAAGGCCTACGAGCTGCTCCGGGAGCGGGGCCAGGCGAAGATGGCGAAGCGAGCGGAGCGGGAGGCCAATGAGGGCACGATCGGCTCCTACATCCATCTACAGAATGGCCGCCCGGTGATGGGTGTCCTCGTCGAACTGTCCTGCGAGACCGACTTCGTCGCCAAGAGCGATGAGTTCCGCGAGATTGCTGACGACATCGCGATGCACGTGAGCTGGGGCAACCCGGCATGGATCACCCGCGACGAGGTGGACGACGATGCCGTCGAGAAGGAACGAGAGCTCCTTGCCCGTCAGGCTGCGACCGAGGGCAAGCCGGACAACGTGGTCGAGCGGATAGTCGAGGGCAAGATCAACTCCTGGTACACCGACAACGTGCTTTATGACCAGAAGTTCGTGAATGCCGAGAAATTCGACGGCACCGTGGGCGACCTCGTCGGCCAACTGGCAGCCAAGATGGGGGAGAACATCTCGGTCCGGAAGGTGGCACGGGTGGCCGTCGGTGACTAGGGGCAAATGGTGACGGACCGACCGCGACGGGTCATCCTCAAGCTGTCTGGCGAGGCTTTCGCCGACCCCGACCTCAAATACGGGATCGACCCCGAGACGGTGCGGCGCGTGGCGGGGGAGACCGCCGAAGCCCATGCCACCGGAGTGCAGATCGCGGTGGTGGTTGGTGGAGGGAACATATTCCGTGGTGTCTCGTCTGCCGCCAAGGGCATGGACCCCGCATCGGCCGACTACATGGGCATGCTGGCCACCGTGATCAATGCGCTTGCCCTGCGCGACTCACTCGAGAAGCAGGGGGTTCCCACCAGGGTGCAGAGCGCGATCACGATGCAGGAGTTGGCAGAGCCCTACATACGTCTCAGGGCGATTCGGCACCTGGAGAAGGGCCGGGCCGTGATCTTCGCCGCCGGCACCGGCAATCCATTCTTCACCACCGACACCACTGCTGCGCTGCGGGCGGTCGAGATCGGGGCCGATGTCCTTCTCAAGGCGAGCAAGGTCGATGGGATATACGACGCCGATCCGGCAATCAATCCGGATGCCAACCGCCTCCAAGAGCTCTCCTACATGGATTTCATATCCCGGGAACTCAGGGTCATGGACACCACCGCCATTACGATGTGCAAGGAGCACGGTGTGCCGATTGTCGTGTTCGACATGAATGCCCCTGGCAATATCTTGAAGGCGGTCAATGGGGAGAGCATCGGCACGGTCATCCACTGAGGAGGAGGTGAGACGATGATCAGCGATCTCTTGAGCGACGCCCAGCACAAGATGGAAATGGCGACCGATCACGTCGCCTCTGAGTTCTCCACCGTGCGGACCGGTCGGGCCAACCCGCAGCTCCTGCAGAGGATCACAGTCGAGTACTACGGGCAACCGACTCCCCTTCAGCAACTGGCCTCGATTGCGGTCCCCGAGGCCCGGATGCTCGTCATTCAGCCTTTCGACAAGTCTTCGGTCGGAGATATCGAGCGCGCTCTCAACCAGTCAGACCTCGGGCTGAACCCGTCGAATGACGGTTCGGTGATTCGAATTGCCTTCCCCCCGCTCACCGAAGAGCGGCGCCGCGACCTGATCAAGGTCGTCAAGCACATGGCTGAGGAGGGGCGGGTTGCGATACGCAACATCCGGCGCCACTCCAAGACCGATATGGAGTCGCTCCACGGGGACATCTCCGATGACGACATCCGGCGCGGCGAGGAGGAGTTACAGAAACTCACCGATCGTTTCGTGGTGAAGGTCGACCAATTGTTGTCACACAAGGAAGAAGAGCTCCTCGACGTATGACCGATCGCGGCGACGAGAGCAAAGCCGGCGGGGTCAGCCGCCCCTGGGAGGAAGACACCGACGAGGCAGACGTCTTCACCCTGCCCGAGCCCGAGGAGCCTGAGGCGACTCCGGACGTGGACCTTGGAGACTGGGAGGCGATGAGCTCGGCCGGCACGTCACCGATCGAGAGCTACACGTCTGAGGAATACGCCGCAGCTACCACCGAGGAGTATCGAGGCTTGGCCGAAGATGTGAGCAGAGCGGCCGGGGAGGAGTGGGAGCAGCAGGCGGTCGCCGCCACGATGCCCGGGGTGGACAGTGGCCTCGTCGGGTTCGACGACGTTTCCCGGGCGTCGGTAGGGCAGGAAGAGGACTACGAGGCCCACGAACAGGCGGCCAGCTCCGACTTCGCGATGCGGGTCGGCTCCGCGGTCGTCATCTTCGGGATGTTCCTGGGGAGCCTCCTGCTCGGCGGCTGGTGGTTCACAGCATTTGTGATCCTGGTCATGGTGGTCGCCTGTGGTGAGTTCTATGCCACGGTCCGCCACGCCGGGTACCGGCCCTTGGCCTTGTTTGGTCTCCTAGGCGTGGTGTTCATGGGAGCGGGCGCCCACACCTCGGGTGTGTTGGCGATCGGGGGCTGGGCCGCCCTGTTCGCGACGGCCTCGGTCCTGTTCTTCACCCTTTCGCCGCGCCGCAATCCGATGGAGAACGCCTCTCTCACTGTCGCTGCGATGGCGTGGGTCGGCTTGCTCTCGTTTGCCGTCCTCATCGGGCAAGGCCCGCGGCCTATCGAATACATCCTCTTCGTGGTGTTGGTCGTCGCCTTCAACGACATGGGCGCTTACTTCGTCGGCCGCTCATTCGGGCGGAGGAAGCTCGCTCCCAACCTCTCTCCGTCGAAGACCATCGAAGGCTTCTTCGGAGGGCTGATCGCCGCCCTGGTGGTGTCTTCGATCCTGGTCAGCTTCCCTGCCTGGGACGTGATCGGTTTGGCCCGCGGCCTCGTCATCGCCGCGGTGATCGGTTTCGTCGCCCCCATCGGAGATGCTGCGGAATCGATGGTGAAGAGGGCGCTTGGCGTCAAAGACATGGGATCGGTGCTGCCCGGCCACGGTGGGATCCTGGACCGGATCGACGGCTTCCTATTCGCCGTTCCCGTCGTCTACTTCCTGTTCCGGGGTTACGGGCTGTTGTGATCCGGCCGGTAGTCGTCCTCGGGGCGACCGGCTCCATCGGAACCCAGACCCTCGAGGTCGCCGATCACCTCGGATACCCCGTCGTCGGCATTGCGGCACGCGACCCCTCCCCGGCGTTGGCCGAGATCGCGAACCGCTATCCCGATGCCCGCATCGCCGTCGCCGGTGGCTCTGGCGACGAGAGGGGCTCATTCCGGACAGTGGTGGGTCGCGAGGTCGAATTCGATTCCGACGCCGTGGTCGACCTGGCGGCGACGCCTGGGGTGATCGTGATCAATGGTGTCGTCGGCTCGGCCGGCCTGAGGGCGACAGTCGCGGCACTGGAAGCAGGGAACCGGGTGGCCCTGGCCAACAAGGAGAGCCTGGTGGCCGGGGGACCTGTCGTGAAGGCTGCCCTGGCTTCGGGTGGTGGCGAGTTGATCCCGGTCGACAGCGAGCATTCCGCGCTCAGTCAGTGCCTGGCTGGAGAAAGGGCCGAGGACGTTGCCCGGCTGATACTCACTGCTTCCGGAGGGCCGTTCCGGGGCCGGGACCGCGCCTCGCTCGAGGGAGTCACCCCCGAGGAAGCGCTGCGCCACCCGACCTGGGACATGGGTCGGCGAATCACGATCGATTCCGCGACGCTGTTCAACAAAGGGCTCGAGGTGATCGAGGCCCATTTCCTCTTCGATGTCCCGTTCGATGCCATCGACGTGGTCATCCATCCTCAGTCGGTCCTCCACTCTGCGGTCGAGTTCGTGGACGGGTCGTGGAAAGGCCATTTCGGCTTCCCCGATATGAGGATCCCGATCCAATATGCGCTGACTGCCCCCGCTCGGGCTTCGCTGCCGCTCGATCGCTTCTCCCTCGCCGGGCTCGACCTGAGCTTCGAGGAGCCGGATCGAGCGACCTTTCCTGCCCTCGAAATCGCCTTTGCTGCAGGACGACGCGGCGGCTCGAGCCCGGCGGTGTTGAACGCCGCGGATGAGGTCGCGGTCGAGGGATTCCTCCAAGGCCGCCTCGGGTTCCTGGGAATCGCCGAAGTCGTGGCCCACGCTCTGGAAACGGTGCCCTGGCGTCCGGTTTCGACGGTCGACTCGGTCCTCGAGGTGGACCTCGAGGCCAGGGCAGTGGCCGCGGAAATCATCGCCGGCTCCTGCTGAATACCGGCTGGATTTAGGTAGCGTGTACCGATGCTCCGAGGTCTGGCGGCGGCCGCCGCCATCGTTCTCTTCGTAACCGCCCACGAGGCCGGCCATTTCTTCGCCGCCAAGGCGACCGGCATGAAGGCGACACAGTTCTTCTTCGGCTTCGGGCCAAAGCTCTGGTCAACGCAGCGAGGTGAGACCGAGTACGGGGTCAAGCTGCTGCCGCTTGGCGGCTATGTCCGAATCATCGGCATGAACCCCCTCGAAGAAGTGGCTCCCGAAGACACCGGGCGCACCTATCGAGAGAAGAAGTTCTGGGAGAAGAGCGTCGTCGTGCTCGCCGGCGTCGGGATGAACTTCCTCATCGCCTTCATCATCTTCTTCGGGATCATCCTCGCCAATGGCGTGCCCGAGGCTCAGCCGGTCGTGGAGGAGATCGTCCCCACAGTGCTCGTGAGCGACGAGGAGGTGGAAACGCCGGCAGCTCTCGCCGGGATGGAGAGCGGCGATGTGATCCTCGCCATCGGCCCGCACAGCATCTCGGAGTGGGATGACGTGCCTTCAGCATTGGACGCGGTCGGTGGCGGGCCAACGACGATCGAGGTCGCCCGTGACAACCAGGCGATGACACTCGAGGTCGATCTCGTGGAGCGTGAGAAGATCGACGGGTCCGGGACGACCGGCTTCCTCGGTGTTGAGCCGGTGGTCGAGACCTATCACCCCAATGGATTCGAGTCCGTGGGCATGGCCGGCCAACAGGTCTGGCAAGGCATCGGGTTCACCTTCCAGGCACTCGCCGACATGCTCAAGCCGTCGAGCCTCGCCCAGTACGTGGGGGTGTTGGGCGGCGACACCGAGGTCGATGACGAGATCCGGCCGGTGAGCCCGATCGGGATCGTCAACATCGGAACCCAAACTGCTTCGCCCGCACAGTTCCTCTCGATACTCGCGTTCGTCAACGTGATCCTGGCCACGATCAACCTCCTCCCCCTCTTCCCCCTCGATGGAGGGCACTTCGCAGTCGCCGTCTACGAGAAACTCACCGGGCGCGAGGCCAATGTCCGAAGGCTGGCCCCGATCGCGGCCGCCGTGATCGGCATCTTTGCGTTCCTCGGGTTCGTGGCGATCATCCTCGACATCGTCAACCCGATCTCGCTCTAGCCGGCCGCCCACCGGCATGGCACCTGCTACCTGGCCCAACCCGTATAGCGTTGGCTCATGATTGCCCGACGGCCGACGAGACAACTCCATGTGGGGACTGTCGCAGTCGGTGGCGACGCCCCGGTGTCGGTGCAGTCGATGACCACCACCAAGACCGCCGACGTCGACGGGACTCTGGCCCAGGTCTATGCGCTGGCCGGCGCCGGTGCCGACATCGTCCGCATCACTTGCAACGAGGTGGAGGCTGCTGAGGGTCTGGCGGAGATCGTCCCCCGGAGCCCGGTCCCGATCATCGCCGATATCCATTACCAGTACCGATTGGCGCTCGGAGCCCTCGAGGCCGGGGTTCAAGGACTGCGGCTCAACCCAGGCAACATTCGCAAGGAAGACCAGATCAAGGCGGTGGCCCGGGAGGCCAAAGACCGCGGCGTCCCGATCAGGGTGGGCGTCAATGCCGGCTCACTGGACAAGGACCTGCTCGCAAAACATGGGAGCGCGGTGCCCGAGGCCCTGGTCGAATCGGCGTTACTCGAGATCCGGTACCTGGAGGAGGTCGACTTCACCGACATCAAGATCTCGGTCAAGCACTCCCACGTGCCATCGATGGTCGACTCCTACCGCCTGCTCTCCGAGAAAGTGGACTACCCCTTGCACCTCGGGGTCACCGAGGCCGGGCCCCCACCGGCAGGGCTCATCAAAGGTGTCGCCGGTATCGCCACCCTGCTCAACGAGGGCATCGGGGACACCATCCGCTTCTCGCTCACGGCCGATCCGGTGGAAGAGGCCAAGGCAGGCCGGCAACTCCTCGAGTTCCTCGGGCTGCGCGAGCGCAAGGGTCTCGACCTCATCGCCTGCCCCTCGTGTGGACGGGCGGAGGTCGATGTGATCGATGTGGCGACACGCGCCCAGGCTGCCCTCGAGGCGGAGAACCTCCCGATTCAGGTCGCCGTGATGGGCTGCGTCGTCAACGGCCCCGGCGAAGCCCGAGAGGCCGACATCGGGATCGCGGCGGGACGAGGGAAGGGCCATCTCTTCATCAAGGGCCAAGTGGTCCGGGTGGTCCCGGAGGCAGAGATGGTCGAAGCGCTGCTCGATGAGGCGCGCAAGCTCGTCGAGGAGGGAGTGGACAGCCGTCTGGCCCATGCCGAGGCCAACGCCGCCGAGATCGCTGCCGCGACCAGGGAGCAGTTGATCGAGATCCAGGGTGACGCCAACCGGAGCGCCGATCGCCGGGCCCGGGTGGCCGAGGTCGCGGGCCGGTCGGACTAGGGCGACCGTGCGCTGGAGCCAGGCCTTCATCCCGACGCTTCGGGACGCACCGACCGACGCGGAAGCGGTCAGCCACAAATTGTTGGTCCGCGCAGGTTTCATCAGGCAATTGGCTGCCGGGTCCTACACCATCCTCCCCTTGGGGATGAGGGTCCGGGCCAAGGTGGCGGGGATCATCCGGGAGGAGATGAATGGCATCGGGGGTCAGGAGATCCAGGCTCCAACCCTCCATCCGGCTGAGATCTGGCGGAAGTCGGGCCGTTACGAGTTGGTGGGGGAAAACCTCTTCAAGCTGGTCGACAGGAAAGATGCCGCCCTGGTGTTGGGGATGACCGAAGAGGAGATCTTCGCCATCACCGCGCTCGAGCTCTCGTCATATCGCGATCTGCCCCAGATCTGGTACCAGATGCACACCAAGTTCCGCGATGAGCCCCGGCCCAAGTCCGGGCTGCTCCGGGTGCGGGAGTTCACGATGAAGGACTCGTACACGCTCGACATCGACCGTCAGGGCCTCGATCTCGGCTTCGAGAAGCACCGCGACGCCTACTTCAGGATTTTCCGGCGCTGGGGCCTGGACCCAGTTGATGTCGAGGCATCCTCGGGGACGATGGGCGGGACCGAGTCGGTGGAGTTCGTGGTGCGCAGCGAAGCCGGTGAGGACTGGATCGTGACCTGCGGCAACTGCGACTACCGGGCCAACGTGGAACGAGCCCGGTCGGCAGTGGTGGAGGCCGATGACGGCGAGCCGCTGGCCCTGGATCGATTCGCTACCCCGGGACTGCGCACGATCAAGACTCTCGCCGAGGCCCATCCCGATCTGGCGTCTCCCGACCGCCAGATAAAGACACTGGTCTACGTCCTGGATGGTGAGCCGGCCCTGGTGCTGGTCCGGGGCGATCACGACCTCCAGGAGCAAAAACTGCTCGACGCCACTGCGGCGGTCGAGGCCCGGGCGGCGACCCCCGAGGAGATCAGACCCTTGCTAGGCGCCGATCCGGGCAGCCTGGGCGCGGTCGGAGTGAGCGGCGTCAGGGTGATCGCCGATGAGGCGCTACGCGGTCGCTCCAATCTGGCCACCGGGGCCAACGAGGACGACTGGCACTTTTCGGGAGTCAGTGTCGAGCGGGACATCGAAGTCGGGCTCTGGGCCGACCTGAGGGCGGTTGGGGCCGGCGAGGCGTGCTCGGTCTGCGGGAGCCCGCTGGAGGTGTGGAAAGGGATCGAGGTCGGGCACATCTTCAAGCTGGGCACCAAGTTCACCGAGGCTTTCGGCGCCTATGTCCAGGACGAGAACGGCGACAGCCACCCCATCATCATGGGCTCTTACGGGATCGGCGTGGAACGAGGCATGGCCGCCGTGGTCGAGTCGTCCAACGATGAGAAGGGGATCATCTGGCCGGTCTCGGTGGCGCCGTACGAAGTGGTGATCACCGTGGTCCGTCCCGACGATGCCCCCACACTGGAGGCAGCCGAGAAGCTGTATATCGAGTTGGGTGATCTCGGAGTCGAGGTGTTGCTCGATGATCGGGAGGAGCGACCCGGGGTCAAGTTCGCCGATGCCGAGCTGATCGGGATCCCGTATCGGGTCACCGTGGGGCCGCGAGGCGTGGCCGAGGGCAAGGTCGAGGTGACCACGAGGCGGGGCCTTACCACCGACGAAGCAGGCCTGGATTCGGTGGGTGCGGAGCTGGCGGAGCTGATCGAGTCGCAGCGGTTCGGGATCTGAGGGCGGGGGCGGCTGCCCCTAGGTTCGGGTGAGTTCTCGGAGTTGGGGGTGGAGTTCAGGTCGGGCTGGTGGGTAGATGCGTCCGTCGGCCCGGTGGAAAACGGGTTTTCCGTGCACCCATTCCAGGCTCCAGTCGTGTTCGTGGAGGAACCGGTGGTGGTACCCGCACAACAAGATGAGATTGTCCAGGTTGGTGGGCCCACCGTCGGCCCAATGTTGAATGTGGTGGCCGTGGACGTAGCGGACCCGTCCACACCCGGGGAACTGACAGCCACCGTCCCGGGCCCAGAGTTGACGACGCAGCCAGCCGGGAATGGTCCTGGTCCGGCGGCCGACTCCGAGGATCTGACAGTCGTCGTAGACCGCGGTCTCCACGATCGCATCACACGCCAACCGGCGTGCCGTCTGATTGGCGATCACCGGTCCCGCTTCCAGTTCGGCGACCCCACCGCAACCGGTTTCGGTCAACGCTTCGAGGTCGACGTTGACGGTGAGCATCACCATCGGAGGCTCAGCCCTGTCGCCTGAGCTGCTGGTGGCGGCGAGTTCGACCAGTCCGTCGGCGAGCCGGGTGGTGTAGTCGTCGAAGAGTCCGGTCGTTGGGTTGGGGCCGATCCGGTCGGCCCGGGAACGGACCGCCTCCTCCACGATCCGACCTTCCACGCTTGGGAGGTTCCCGTTCAATCTGAGCTCGGAGGCGTCCAGATTCCACTGCAAACCGAGCCGGCGCCGCTCCCAAACCGTGCGCGCATCAGCAGCAGACGGCGGGTTCGACCTGCGGGCCGCACGGTCCAGGGCAGCATTCGACAACCCGAGGGACTCCTCGACCAGTGCCGCCTCAGTGTCCGCAGTCGCCATCGCCGAGATGGCATCCACCTGATCCAACGACAACCCACCCGAAGCGAACCGTGCTCGCAACACGGGAAGATCCTGGAGACGCCTTGCCACCCGCACCAGTTGCGCCGCAGTGGAATGACGCAGCCCATACCGGGCAGACAACCACTGGACGAGGTCGGGTGAGCCGTCGGCCAGGAATTGTTGGCGACGGTCGGCTTCGATCAGCCACTCACAAACCGCCGCCGCAGCGCCAGACATCAACCCCAGAAACTGGCCGATCCCCGACTCCACCACATCCGGTGAAAAGTCCCTCTCCACAACCGACAACGTACAAATCGCCGGTGACAGAAAACCTCCGATTTCGACTTATCCAGCAAAGAAATTCGAGAAATCCTGGGAGGCAGGCCCGGCTTCAACCACCCCCGGACTCAGCCTCCAGCGCTTGTCTATAATCCGGGCAAGACAACAGGACGCTTTTCAGTCAGGTGGGCGCCTTTGGGCCCACCTGACTTGTTGTGGAGTGACACAGTTTTGACGAATGTGGCCGAAATCTGGGATGTGGTGGGCCCGTACCTGAGCGCGGAGCACCTCGAGCTCGACGATGTCGAGATTTCCGGCCGCGGTCCCGGGCAGGTGCTCCGGATCGTGGTCGACGGGGAGGGAGTCGATGTCGATCGGCTGGCTGAGGTTTCTCGGGGGGTTTCCCGACTCCTCGACAACCAAACCGGCATCGATCAGGCCTATCAGCTCGAAGTCACCTCGCCCGGCCTGGAGCGAAAGCTGCGCCGGCCCAGTCATTACACCAAGTCGGTGGGCCGCGAGGTTGTGGCGAAGGTGGACACCGGCTCCGGGAAGCAGACCGTGCGCGGCGTCATCGCCGAGGCCGGCGAGAGCACCTTCACCGTCGAGGGCGATGGTGAGCGCCAGGTCGTCGAATACGAAGACGTCCTCACCGCGAACACGGTGTTCAGGTGGGAAAAGGCCCCGAAGCCGGGGCACTGAAGGAGTATCAATGCAGCTCGACACGATGATGGAGGCGATCGAAGTCCTCGCCCGGGAGAGGGGCGTGGCTGTCGACACCATCCTCGACGCCTTCGCCAATGCCCTGGTGGCCGCATACAAGCGGAGCCCGGGCGCGGCCGAGGAAGCCAGGGTCACTATCGACCCCGACTCGGGCGAAGTGACGGTGTATGCCCAGGAGCTTGACGAAGACGGCAACGTCACCTCGGAGTGGGAGGACACGCCGGAGGGTGAGGCCTTCGGGCGCATCGCCGCCCAATCGTTCAAGCAGGTGATGCAGCACAAGCTGCGTGAAGCCAAGCGCGAGCACGTATACGAGATGTACGAGGGCCGCGAGGGCGACCTGGTCACCGGACTGGTGCAGCAGGTCGACTACCGCTCGGTCATCCTCGACCTGGGCGACGCCGAAGCGATCCTGCCCGGATCGGAGCGGATCCCCTTCGAGAGGCTAGAGCGAGGCAACCGGGTCAAGGCGCTGATCCTCGAGGTGCGCAACGAGGCCAAGGGTGCCCAGATCGTCGTTTCCCGCAGCCACCCCGACCTGGTGCGCCGGCTTCTCGAGCTGGAAGTGCCCGAGCTCACCGATGGGACGGTGGAGATCGTCAACATCGCTCGCGAGCCCGGCCATCGCACCAAGATCGCGGTGATCTCCCACGATTCGAATGTCGACCCCAAGGGCGCCTGTGTCGGCGCCAGGGGCTCGCGGGTCCGCCAAGTGGTCAACGAGCTCCGGGGGGAGAAGGTCGACGTCGTCCAGTGGCGCGACGACCTCGGCCAGTTCATCGCCGAGGCGCTCGGCCCGGCCAAGGTGAAGGAAGTCCGCATCAACGAGGACGAGAAGACCGCAGACGTAATCGTCTCCGAGCATCAGCTTTCGCTGGCCATCGGCAAGGAGGGCCAGAATGCCCGACTCGCCGCCCGACTCTCCGGGTACAAGGTGGACATCCACTCCGACAACGAGGGCGAGGAGGGGGAAGCGCCTCCCGCCGCAGTCGAGCCCGAGGCTGCGCCGGAAGGCGGAGCTGTTGAGGAGTCGGTCGAGGCCGCCCCTGAAGGAGCGGTTGGGGAATCGGTTGAGGCCGTGGCTGCACCGGAGGACGACGCCGTCGAGGAGTCGGTCGAAACCGAGGTCGCGGCCGGGGACGCAGGTGACGAGACCAGCGGCGACGACGAGGACGCCGTAGTCGATGTCGAAGTCGGTGATGAGAGCGAATGAAGAGAGCTGATACGTGAGGGTTTACGAACTTGCCCGTGATCTGGGCGTCGACTCGAAGCTCGTGCTCGAGCATGCCCACGAGCTGGGGCTCGACGTGAAGACTGCTTCGTCGGGGCTCGACGAGGAATCGGCAGAGCTGCTTCGCCTCGCCTTTGCCGGGGAAGAGGCAGCCGAAGAGGCGGCTCCGGCGGCCGAGGCCACCGAAGTGGTGGAGGAGGTCCTCGATCGAAGAAGCGCTCGAGGAAGAGCTCGAGGAAGAGGAGCCGGCGGAGACCGAGGTCGGCCTCGCCTCGTTGAAGTCAGGTGCCTCGGTATCTCAGTTCGCAGAAGCGATCGGGGTGCCCACCAGCGACATCGTCAAGACCTTGCTGTTGCGCGGCCTCCCAATCGGCGCCGGTCAGCAGATGCCGGTCGAGCTCATGGACGAGATCGCCGAGTCTTACGGCTTCGTCATCGACGTCGAGGCGCCGCCGCCCCCTCCCGTGGTCGGGGAGCGTCCGGAGCATGCCGACGTCGACGCCGATCTCCAGACCCGGCCCGCAGTGGTGACCGTGATGGGCCATGTCGACCACGGCAAGACGACATTGCTGGACCGAATCCGGAAGACCAGCGTCGTCGAGGATGAGCAGGGTGGGATCACCCAGCACATCGGTGCCTATCAGGTGGAAGTCAACGGGCGCTCCGTCACCTTCATCGACACGCCGGGCCACGAAGCGTTCACCGCCCTTCGGGCACGAGGCGCCAACATCACCGACATCGTGGTCCTTGTCGTGGCCGCCAACGACGGGGTCATGCCACAGACCGTGGAAGCCATCTCGCACGCCCGGGCAGCCGGGGTCAAGACGATCGTGGCGGTCAACAAGATCGATGTGCCCGGGGCTGATCCGACGCGGGTACGCACCGAGCTCACCGAGCACGAGATCATCACCGAGGAGTTGGGTGGCGACGTGCCGAGTGTCGAAGTTTCGGCACTGAGCGGCGACGGCGTGGACACCCTGCTCGAGGTCATCGACCTCATCGCGCAGCTCGAGGACTACAAGGCCAACCCGAACGCCCCGGCCTCAGGGGTCGTCGTCGAGGCCCAGTTCGAAAAGGGCAAGGGGGCAGTGGCCACAGTGATCGTCCAGCGGGGAACGCTCGAAACGGGCGACTCTTTCGTGGCGGGGGCCGTCGCTGGCCGCGTCCGGGGGCTGATGGACGAGAACGGGAAGCCGATCAAGAGCGCCCTGCCCTCCGATCCTGTCCAGATCATGGGATGGGACGACGTCCCGTCGGCTGGCGACTATTTCGAAGTGGTCGAGTCCGACCGTGAGGCTCGGCGTCTCGCCGAGGAGCGCGCAGAGGCGTTGAAGAACGCAAGCCAAGCGGTGCCCTCGGCCCGGGACCGGTTGCAGAGCCTTCTCGACCAACTCCGCACCGACGAGGCCACTCTCAACCTGATCGTGAAGGCCGACGCCCAAGGGTCGCTCGAGGCACTTCGGGAGTCGATCGTGAAGATCGAGCGCGAGGGCGGCAAGATCCAGATCGTCCACGGAGCGGTCGGCGGGATCAACGAGAACGACGTGACCCTGGCCGAGGTGACCGAATCGGTCGTAGTCGGGTTCAACGTGCGCCCCGAGCCCAAGGCCCGCAAGGCCGCCGAAGAGGCGGGGATCGAGATCCGGACCTACGGGATCATCTACGAGCTCCTCGACGAGATCGAGCAGCTCCTGGTGGGCCAGCTGGCGCCGGAAGAGCACGAGCAAGTCCTGGGAACCGCCGAGGTTCGAGCCATTTTCAAGGTTCCCCGCGCCGGGACCATCGCCGGCAGCTACATCGTGGAGGGCACGATGCAGCGCGGAGCGCGTGCCCGCCTGCTCCGCGACGGCGTGATCATCCACGACGGCACGATCTCTTCTCTCAAGCGGTTCAAGGATGACGTGCGCGAGGTCGCTTCCGGTTTTGAGTGCGGTATCGGCTTCGAGAACTACAACGACATCAAAGAAGGCGACAGCATCGAGGCCTACTTGATCCGCGAGGTGGCCCGGACCTGATGCGGGCGGCCGCCCTGCGCGTCGAGCTCCACGTGCCCGGCCCGCAGTCGCTGAAAGCGAAACGGTCTGTCTTGCGCCCGACCATCGAAGGTTTGAAGCGACTCGGGTCGTTCAGCGTGGCCGAAGTCGGTCACCACGACAAGTGGCAGCGGGCGGCGATTGGCGTGGCCGTGGTTGCCCCTGATGGCGAGAGTCTCGCAATGCAGATCTCGAAGCTTCGTCGCTACCTTGACAGCCGACCGGATGTCGAAGTGATCGACATCCACATCACCGAGTTGGAGGAGCCGATGTGAGCGACACCAGCCCACGAATGCTCAAGGTCAATTCGACCCTCCGCGAAGTCCTGGCCGAGGAACTGGAGAAGATGAACGACGATCGCCTGGAGATGGTCTCCGTAACTGCAGTGGACACCGCTCCCAATCTCAGGCATGCCATCGTCTACATCGACGTGTTGGGTGTTGAGCATCAGGAGAACGCCCTCGCCGCCTTGGGCCGGGCAACGCACCGCCTTCAGTCCGCAATCGGGCGCCAGGTCCGAATGAAGTACACGCCGACGCTGGAATTCGCCATCGACTCCGGGGTTCAGGGAGGGGAGCGGATCGAGAGCCTGCTCCGGTCGATCCGGGAGCAGGAGGAGGCTGAAGATTGATCGATCGCGCTCTATTCGACGCTGCCGCAGCGATCATCGGTCGGGCGGAGGCGCTGGTCCTGGCATGTCACATCGGGCCCGACGGCGATGCCCTGGGATCGATGCTCGGATTCGGGATCGCCGCAGTCAACGCCGGAAAGGACGTCAAGGCCAGCTTCGGGGCACCCTTCGTCGTCCCTGACAACCTCGCCTTCCTTCCCACATCGCTGTTGGTGGCGCCGGGAGGGCTGCCCGATGACCCGGAAGTCATGGTCACCTTCGACGCCGGCTCGTTGGACCGGCTCGGTGAGCTTGCACCTCTCGCTGCCAAGGCGGGGCACACCATCGTTATCGACCATCACGTGACCAACGAAGGCTTCGGAGACGTGGCGTTGGTCGACTCCAACGCCGCGGCGACAGCCGAGGTGGTCGCGCAGCTGCTCGATGTGCTGGGTTGGCCGCTGACCCCGGAGATCGCGACCTGCCTCCACACGGCGTTGGTGACCGATACGGGGAGGTTCCAGTACTCCAACACCCGGCCGGCGACGCTGGAGCTTGCCTCACGATTCGTGACGGCCGGGGCCGAGCCCGCCGTGATTGGCCGTCACGTCTATGACGAGGCTCCATTCGGATACTTGCGAGTCGCCGGCGCCGCTCTGAGTCGCGCCGAACTCGACGCGGACAAGGGAGTGGTCACCGCGTATGTGACCCAGTCTGACCTCACCGAGGCGGGCATCGATTGGGGCGACATCGACAACCTGATCAATACCGTGCGCCTCGCCATCGAGGCCGACGTGTCTGTCCTGGCCAAGGTCCACGACGATGGCCGGGTGAAGCTGAGCCTTCGGTCCCGCGGCGCCACCGATGTCGGATCGATGGCGGTCGCCATGGGCGGAGGCGGGCACCGCCTCGCAGCCGGCGTGACATACGTGGGCGAGGTCGATGACGCCCTCGAGGAGGTCCGGAAACGGGTAGAGGACTTTCGGTGACGGCCGGGTTCCTCGTTGTCGACAAGCCGGGCGGCATGACCTCCAACGGCGTCGTGAGCCGGGTCCGCGGGGCGACCGGCATCAAGAAGGTCGGTCACGCGGGGACTCTCGACCCGCTGGCCACCGGTGCGATGGTGGTCGCGGTTGGCCCGGTGACCCGGCTGATCCGATTCATCCAGGAGCAGCCGAAGGAGTACCTGGCCACCGCCCAATTCGGGGTGGCCACGGACACGCTGGACGCCGACGGAGCGGTCCTGGAGCGGGAACCGATGGATTTCACCCAGGACGAACTGGAGAGTGCAGCGACTCGTTTCGTGGGCGTGATCAATCAGGTGCCACCCATGGTCTCAGCCCTCAAACACGAGGGCCGCCGCCTCTACGAGTTGGCGAGGCGAGGTGAGGTCGTGGAGCGAGACGCGAGGCCGGTCGAGGTCCATGAGCTGGAGATCCTCTCACTTGGAGCCGGCCCGTATCCCGAGGTCGAGTTCCGGGTGGTGTGCGGGAAGGGAACCTATGTCCGCACCCTTGCCGCCGACCTGGCGGCAGCACTCGGCGGTCACGCTCACCTCACCGCGTTGCGGCGCACGCGGATCGGCTCACTTCGAGTCGATGTCCATGGGGTGAAGCTGGATGATCTCGGTTCATGGCAGACCTGGTTCCTGAGCCCGTCCCAAGCCCTCGACGACCTGCCCGCGGTCACTGTCGGGCCGGAGACGGCCGAGGGCGTCAGCCACGGGATGCGATTCGTCGGCGGTGAAATGGTTGGTGCCCCCGAGGGAGTGGCATTGCGGGTGCTCGATGGCGATGGCGTGCTGCTCGCCGTGTATCGACGGAAAGGCGATCAGTCGATTCCCGAGGTCGTGCTCGCGTCATGAGGGTCTTGACGCCGCCCTGGGCAGACTGGCCCACCGAAGCCGATCCCACTGCGGTCACGATCGGAGTGTTCGATGGGGTGCATCGCGGTCATCGCGCCCTGATCGACCGACTCGTCCATTCCGGGCATGTGGCCACGGTGCTCACGTTCGATCCCCATCCGGCGCAGGTGCTTGCCCCCGGCACCGAGCCCAGGCTCCTAACCACCCTCGAGGAGCGGCTCCTGCTCCTGGAACAGGCAGGCGTCGACTTGGTCGGCGTTCTCGACCTGTCGGAAATCCGCCACCTGCAGCCTCAAGAGTTCGTCTCCGGGGTCCTCAACGGGAAGCTGGCAATGGCCGAGATCGTGGTCGGAGTCGACTTCCATTTCGGGCGGGACCGCGCCGGTGACGTCGACTTCTTGCGTGGTGAAGGCGATGTCGACGGCTTCAAGGTCGATGTGATCGAGCTCGTCTCCGAAGACGGTGCGATCTCCTCCTCCCGGATCAGGCAGCTCGTCGAAGACGGTGACCTGAGCCAGGCCAACCGGCTCCTCGGGTCGCGGTACCGGCTGAGCAACGTCGTCGTCTCCGGAGATCGGAGAGGGAGAGAGATTGGCTTCCCGACCGCCAACCTGGCGCCCCCGGAGCGCAAAGTGATCCCGGGCACCGGGGTCTACGCAGCTTTTGCGCTGCTTCGCGGGCAGCGACTTCAGGCCGCAGTCAACGTTGGGGTCAGGCCCACCTTTGGCGGGGGCGATCTGGTCGTGGAGGCCTATCTCCTCGATTTCGACGACGACTGTTACGGGGAACCGCTAGGCCTCGAGTTCGTCTCCCGGCTCCGCCCCGAGATTCGGTTCGACGGCGTCGAGCCCCTCGTGGAGCAGATGCACCGTGACGTCGCCGAGACGCGGGAGGTCCTGAGCCGGGAATCCGGGGTTCCGGAGTGAGCGAGGGCGGGCGCCACCCGATCGCTCCCGGGGCACCTGTGGTGATCAAAGCCGGGTCCTCGAGCTTGGTCCGGGAGAATGGCGAGCTCGATGCCGATTCGCTGGGGCGCACCGTCGACCTCGTCTCCGGGATGTGGGAGCAAGGGCATCCCACGTTGTTGGTGACCTCGGGAGCGGTGGCCGCCGGGCTTCCGGTTTTGGGCCTGGAGCGGCGCCCCATGGACGCGCCTGGGTTCCAGGTCGCAGCTGCCATCGGTCAGGGGCGCCTCATGGAGCGATACACGGCATTGTTCGGGGCACATGGCCTGGTTGTGGGCCAGGTCCTGCTCACCAAGGACCTGCTCGCCAATCGAACCCAGTATTTGAACGCACGCGGGGCGTTGGAGCGGATGCTGGCCCTGGGAGTGGTGCCGATCATCAACGAGAACGACACGGTCGTGGTCGAGGGACTCCGCCTCGGCGACAACGACCGGTTGGCCGCGATCGTCTCCCACCTGGTGGGCGCCGGGATCCTGATCATTCTCACCGACACCGAGGGCCTCTATTCGGCCGACCCCAGGACCGTCGAGGATGCAGAGCTCCTGGTGGCGGTGAGTCCCGGCGACAGCGCGCTGGACGGGGTGACCGGTGGGCCTGCGGGGCGCTTCGGGTCCGGCGGGGCCGCGACCAAGGTGGCGGCGGCGCGCATGGCGGCCTGGTCCGGCATTCCCACGGTGATCGCCAGCGCCCGGGAGCCCGAGGTCGGCGTCCGGGCGGTCAGCGGGCAGGAAGTCGGGACCTGGGTCAATCCTCATCAGGAGCGTTTGTCGGCGCGCAAGCTCTGGATCGCCTTCGGCCAACCGACCGAGGGCACAGTGGTCGTCGATCAGGGGGCGACTCGCGCCCTGCTCGATGGCGGCAAGTCGCTGTTGGCGGTGGGCGTGGTCTCGGTCGACGGGGACTTCGGAGCCGAGGCCGCCGTCGACGTGATCGGCGCCGAAGACCAAGGGTTGGGCAAGGGGTTGATGACGATGAGCGCCGAGCAGGCGCGCAGCTCGATTGGCCGGCACAGCTCCGAAGTCGGGGGAGTGATGATCCACCGCGACGACTTTGTGCTCCTGGCGGCAGGGAGACAGGCCGCCGATAGGCTTTCCCCATGATCGAGCAGATCGGGCAGCAGGCCCGCGCCGCATCACGAGTCCTGGCGCGGTCGACCGGGGACGCCAGGCGCTCCGCCCTGCACGAGATGGCGAGCGCCCTTGTCGAGGCCGAGCGTGAGATCCTCGTCGCCAACGCCGCCGATATGGACCAGGCGGTTGTCGAAGGCATCAGCGGCGCCCTCATCGATCGCCTCCGCCTCACCAGGCCGAGGGTCGAGGCCATGGCGGCCGGGTTGCGGACGGTCGCGGCCCTCCCCGACCCGGTGGGACAGCAGACCGGGGGATGGGTGATGCACAACGGGATCCGCCTCCACCGAGAGCGAGTCCCTCTCGGCGTGGTGGCGGTGATCTACGAGGCGCGGCCGAATGTCACAGCAGACGCCGCCGGGCTCTGCATCAAGTCCGGCAACGCCGTCATCCTCCGCGGCTCGTCCTACGCCCTCGGGTCGAACCGAGCCGTGTGCGAGGTGTTGCGCGCATCGCTGGAGCGAGCCGGGCTTCCCGAGGATGGGGTCCAACTCCTGGAGGACACCACCCGGGAGGGTGCGAAGGCACTGATGCAGGCCACCGAATGGGTGGATCTCCTGGTGCCCCGGGGCGGGCCCGGGCTCATCGACGCGGTCCGGGCCGATGCCACGGTCCCGACGGTGATCGATGGGGCGGGCAACTGCCACGTCTACGTCGATGCCGGGGCCGACCTCGACAAGGCTCTCGCCATCGTGGTCAACGCCAAGGTGCAGCGGCCCGGTGTCTGCAATGCCGCGGAGACCCTGCTCGTGCATTCGGCTGTCGCCGACGAGTTCCTTCCCCGGGTGGGCAAGGCGCTCCACGCCGAAGCCGTCCACCTCCGTGGCGACGACGTCGCCCAGCGCCTGATCCCCGGGATCGCAGCCGCCACTGACGAGGACTGGGCCACCGAGTATCTCGATCTGGTGATGGCGGTCCGAGTCGTCCCCGACATCGAGAGCGCGATCGAGCACATAAGGAAGTACGGCACCGGGCACACCGAGGCCATCGTCACCGAGGACATGGAGGCATCCGACGCCTTCGTGGGTGGCGTCGACAGCGCCGTCGTGGCGGTCAACGTGTCGACCCGGTTCACCGACGGCGAGGAGTTCGGGTTTGGCGCCGAGATCGGGAACTCGACTCAGAAGCTCCACGTGCGGGGCCCGATGGGATTGGAGTCGTTGACCAGTGAGCGCTATGTGCTCTATGGCTCCGGACAGACTCGCTGAGGTTCCCGGTTGCGGCCGCCGGGTTGAGGGTAGAAGTGGGGCACCTGCTAACGTCCCTTTTGCCCCCCCGGATTACTCCAGGTTCTACGCGCAATGAAGACAACGAACGAGATCGTCGCCGAATACGGCACCCACCAAAGTGACACCGGTTCACCCGAGGTCCAGGTGGCATTGCTCAGTGAGCGGATAAACCAGCTCACCGAGCATCTCCGCGAGCACAAGCACGACCACCACAGCCGGCGCGGCCTGCTGATGATGGTCGGCAAGCGTCGCCGGCTCCTCGACTATCTCCGCCGTGAGGACGTCGAGCGCTATCGGAGCCTCATCGCAAAGCTGGGGCTGCGTCGTTAACAAGGTTTCGTGAAGGGGCATGACAACGCCCCGGTCACGTCTTGGGTATCACGCCCAACACAGATCCGGCCTCGAGCCGGGATCAGACACACAAGCTGAGCCATGCCGGTTGTCAGTGGCGATGTCTCGGGATTCCTGAGACATGACTACTGCCAACGGGCCGGCTCCATACAAAAGGAGCACTTAGTGCCCGAAATCTCCGTAAAGGGGAGCGTCGGCGGCAAGGAGCTCGTCCTGAGCTCCGGCAAGCTGGCCGGCCAGGCCGACGGCGCCGTCGTCGCCACACTCGGCGGGACCCAAATGTTGGTGACCGCCACTGCAAACAAGAAGATGCGAGAGGGCGTTGATTTCTTCCCTCTCACCGTTGACTTCGAAGAGCGGATGTATTCCGTGGGCAAGATCCCCGGTTCGTTCTTCCGTCGTGAGGGCCGTCCGTCGGAGCAGGCCATCCTCACCTGTCGTCTCATCGACCGACCGCTCCGCCCGTCCTTCCCGGATGGCTACCGCAACGAGACCCATGTCGTGGTCACCTCGCTGGCGGTGGACCAGGAGAACCCGTTCGACGTGGTAGCCCTCAACGGCGCCTCGGCGGCGTTGCTGATCAGCCCGATCCCATTCGAGTCGGCGATCGGCGGTGTCCGCCTCGCTCTCCGGAAAGGCGAGTGGGTTCCGTTCCCGACCCATGCCGAGCTCGACGAGTCGGTATTCGAGTTGGTCGTGGCCGGTGGCCGCAACGCCGAAGGCGGAGTGGACATCATCATGGTCGAGGCCGGGTCGACACCCAATGGGTTGCGCCTGATCGCCGACGGCGATGCGCCCTCCGATGAGGACACGGTCGCCCGAGGCCTGGAAGAGGCCAAGGCGTACATCGCCGAGTCGATCGATCTCCAGAACGAGCTGGCGTCACAGGTGGCCAAGAAGGAAGTCGACTGGCCAGTCGCCCTCGACTACAGCCCCGAGATCTATCAGCAGGTGAAAGACGGGCTTCGCCGCTGCTGGCGTCGGTGGTCACCATCGCCGACAAGCAGGAGCGCAACACCGCACAGGATGCGGCACAGGAGCAGGTCATGGCCTCGCTCGCCCTGGCCGAGGACGACGCGGAGGGCGTCGCCCAGGCGGGACGGGCCTTCAAGTCGGTGCTCAAGGACCTCATGCGCAAGCGCGTGGTCGAAGACGGGGTTCGCCTCGACGGGCGTGGCCCGACCGACATCCGCCCTCTGAGTGCCGAGGTCAGTGTGGTCACCAGGACCCACGGTTCCGGTCTGTTCACCCCGGGGTGAGACCCAGGTGTTGAACATCACCACCCTCGGGATGCTGAAGATGGAGCAGATGCTGGACACCCTCGCCCTCGAGGACTCCAAGCGGTACATGCACCACTACAACTTCCCGCCGTTCTCGACCGGTGAGGCCGGGTTCATGCGGGGACCCAAGCGACGTGAGATCGGTCACGGGGCGCTCGCCGAGAAGGCCCTGCTCCCGGTCATTCCGACCGAGGAAGAGTTCCCCTACGCCTTGAGGCTGGTCTCGGAGGTGCTCTCCTCCAACGGGTCGACCTCGATGGCGTCGGTGTGTGCCTCCAGCCTCTCCCTGATGGACGCCGGCGTCCCGATTTCCGACCCGGTCGCCGGGATCGCAATGGGGCTGATCGAGCGTGAGGGCAGGTACGTGACCCTCACCGACATCCTGGGAGCCGAGGACGCCCTCGGAGACATGGACTTCAAGGTCGCTGGGACACGCGAGGTGATCACTGCACTGCAGCTCGACACCAAGCTCGAGGGTCTTCCCTCCGCAGTCCTGGCCCAGGCCCTGAACCAGGCCAAGACCGCCCGTCTCACCATCCTGGACACGATGGCCGATGCCATCGCGGCTCCGAGGACCGAGATGAACGAGTTCGCACCCCGCATCGAGTCCCTGGAGATCCCCAAGGACAAGATCGGCGAGGTGATCGGTCCCAAGGGGGCCGTGATCCGGGAGCTCGAAGAGGTGACCGGCGCCGCGATCGAGATCGAGGAAGCCGATGGCAAGGGCATCGTCCGCATCGCCTCCTCCGACAGTGCGGCTCTGGCCGCTGCCAAGGAGAGGGTGATGCAGATCGCCTTCCCGCCCGAGGTCGAGCTGGGAACGGAGTACGAGGGCAAGGTGGTCAACATCACCAAGTTCGGCGCCTTCGTCAACATCCTTCCCGGGCGTGACGGCCTGCTCCACATCTCCCGACTCGACGGCTCGAAGCGTGTCGAGCGGGTCGAGGACTATCTGAGCGACGGACAGTTGCTCAAGGTCCGTGTCCGTGAGATCGATAGGGGCAAGGTCAGCCTGGAGCTGGTCGAGGCCTTGGAGGGCGCCACGCTTCCCGACCCCGAGGCCCCAGGCCAGGGTGGCGGAGAGCGTCGGGGCCGTGACGACGGACGCGGTGACCGAGACCGTGGACGCGGCGGTGACCGTGGGCGTGGCGGACGGGACAGTCGGGACAGCCGTGATCGGCAGCCCCGTGAGGACCGTGCGCCCGCTCCAGCTCCTGCTGCTGCCACTTCCGAGCCGTCCAGCGCCGGGCGCAAGGTCGCCCAGCCGTTCGACGAGGTCTTCGAGGACCTGAGCAAGAGCTGATCCGGGTTTACCGGTTGGTGAAGAGACGGGAGTGATCCCGTCTCTTCTTCATTTCACGAGTCGCTGCCAGTTGCGGAGGTCGGCGACGCGCCTGAAGCCCATCGCCTCATAGAAGGCGATTGCGTCGGAGCGATGAGAATTGGTGATCACCCGGGCTGTGGTCATGCCGGCCTCGCGCATCCGGTTCAAACCGTGGGCCATCAGCGCCCGCCCCAGACCCTGACGATGGAACTTGGGATCGGTCCCCATGGGTTCGATCTCGGCGATGCCCGACCGATCGGGCCACCAGATCATGAATGCGGCGACTTCGCCGTCTTCTGAGACGACGACCAGATCACGCTCCGGGTCGTACACGGGGGAGCGCATGAAGCGGAGATAGCGCTCCAGATGGTCCGCCGGATCCATGGTGGAGGCGAAGGCGGCATGGGACGCCCGGCGCCGACTGTCCGCGTCCTCCTCTCCACGGACGTGGCGGAGCGCCCAGCCCGAAGGCAAGCCAATTGCCGGGATGGGCTCTGCGAGGTCGCGGAGGAAAACCGGACCGAAGCTCGCCCCGGTCTCGAGCCCCTCGCTTCGCAGCGCGGCCTCCAGGTCGAGATCCTCTGTAGAGACCATGCCTATTCGCGCGGCAGGCCCCATATGGTCGAGGCCCCACAAAGCCAGCGCGGCCGGCGACTGCCCGGGCAAGCTGAAGGCGACCACCTCGTTCTCGTGTCTTTCGAGCACCGCGAAACCGGTTCCCTCTTCCAGCCAGTAGCTGTCGTCCTCCTCGCGGGGATAAGAGTGATACGCCCACCAAGCAAGGTCTCCCGGATGAATCGAGTACCGGGGCCCTCCATGGGCGAGGTTCCGACTGAGGATCTCCTGCATCTCGGAGAACGCACCTGGGTCGTATGGGGAGACCTGCGTCGGCGACATGGGGGAACGGTAACTTCGACCGATGCCCGAGCTCCCGGACATAGTCGTCTATCTGGAATCCCTGGAGAGCCGGGTGTTGGGGGAGACGCTGCGCAAGGTGCGGGTCGCGTCGCCCTCGGTCCTGCGCACTTTCGATCCTCCGTACGACGCACCGGCTGGGTCCCGGGTCGAAAGCCTGCAGCGGGTCGGGAAGCGGATCGTCTTCGGATTCGAGGACAGACCTGTTCCTGGTGGTCCATCTCATGGTCGCCGGCAGGCTGCAGTGGGAGGCGCCGGGCAAAGGGATACCGAAGAAGGTGGGACTGGCCGCCCTCGACTTCGATGCCGGAACTCTGATCCTCACCGAACAGGGCACCAAGCGACGCGCCGGGATCTGGCTGAGCCGGGGCTGGAAAGGGGTCGAGGAGCTGGACCGGGGTGGCATCGAGCCTCTCGATGCCAGCGCGGGGGAGTTCGCCGCGGCACTCCGCTCCGAGAACCGGACCCTGAAGCGGGCGCTCACCGACCCCCGGATCTTCTCCGGGATCGGCAACGCCTACTCGGACGAGATCCTGTGGGAGGCCCGGCTCTCCCCGGTGAAGCGCACCTCGCAACTGTCCAACGGGGAAGTCGAGGCCCTCCACCGGGCAGTGGTCGATTCCTTGAACCTGTGGACCGACCGGCTCCGGGCCGACGTAGGGGAGGGCTGGCCGAAGAAGGTCACTGCCTTCCGGGACGACATGGCGGTCCATGGCAAGTACCGCGAGCCCTGCCCCCGCTGCGGGTCACCGGTGCAGCGGATCGTCTATGCCGACAACGAGACCAACTACTGCGCCACCTGTCAGACCGGGGGCAAGCTGCTCGCCGACCGCTCACTATCGCGCCTGCTCAAGGAAGATTGGCCAAGCACTCTCGAGGAGCTGGAAGAAGGCTGAGTGTTGTTGCTGGCCAGCATCAGCTTGACAACGGAGCGGCAGCCCTGGCCGACCGGCGTCTGTTTGGCCGTAGGAGGAGAAGCGTCGATGGGTTCGGCTGAGGGTGGTCCCTCGCCTGGGATAGCTCTGACGGCCTGGAGCCAATCGGCCAAAGTCGGCCAGAAATATTGTTGTCACCGAACATATGTTCGATATGATTGAGCGCCCGATAGCGGAGTCAGTTTGGGCATCGAGCATCTCCTCCTGGAGAAACCTTCTTTTCTTCCGGGTATGGAGGAGGGCCAAATCCACCTGCAACCGGGGCGGATCATCGAGATGGTCGGAGTTCCCGGGACCGGTCTCACCCGTCTCGGCCTGAGGCTCCTCGCCGACCCTTCCCGGGTGGCGCCGGTGGTCGCTCTCGACCTTCGGGGGTGGATCGCCCCCGAGGCGGCATGGGAGGCCGGGGTGGTCCCCGAGCAACTGGTGATCGTGCGTTGTGATCAGCCGCAGGTATGGCCCCAGGTGACCGCAGCCCTCCTCGAAGGGGTGCGTGCCCTCTATGCCGAGGTGCCGGCCGGGGTCAAGGATCAGGACCTGCGGCGCCTCGCCGCCCTAGCCCGGGCCCGGGGGGTGGCGGTGGCGATGCGGCCGCTCGGTGGGGGACTGCCCGCCGGGGTGGCCTATCTCCGGCTCCGGGCACTGGGAGTGACCTGGGAAGGGGCGGACCGGGGCCATGGAAGGTTGAAGAGGAGACGTCTGATGCTGGAGGCATCCGGAAAGGGCGCCGCCGGGGTGGTCAGGCGATTCGAGGTCGAAGATGAAGGTACGGACGTTGTGCGTGTGGTTTCCGATGTGGTCGTTGGGGAGGCCCGACGCGCCGTCGGATGAGCCGGTCCTGGTAGTCGACGACAGGGCAGTCGGCGCCAGCAGAGAGGTGCTCGCCGCCGGGGTCACTCCCGGCATGCCCCGCCGTGAGGCCGAAGCGCTCGCTCCCTTTGCCACCGTCCTCACCCGTGACATCGGTGAGGAGGCCCGGCGCTTCGAGCCGGTGATGGAGGTGATCGAGGGGCTGATCCCCAGGGTGGAGTTGGTATCGCCCGGTCTGGCTTTTGTCCCGGTCGGGGGGGCCGTCGGCTTCTACGGGGGCGAGTTGCCCCTGGCCGAGACCCTGGTCAAGGAGATCGACAACCTGGTCGGCCATCTCCGTGGTGGAGGGGCACTGGTCGGGGTGGCCGACGGCCCGTTTGCCGCTCGTTGGGCGGCGGCGACCGCGGGGGTGGGCCGGCCACGGATCGTCGAGGACACCATCGGGTTCCTCTCCAGCCTCGACCTGGCCACTCTTCGCGAGAGCATCGCCAGCGATGAGTTGCTCGACACCTTTCGATGGCTGGGGATCGGGACCCTCGGAGAGCTGGCCCGCCTTCCCCGGGAGGCTCTGGCCACCCGGTTCGGGGACCCGGGGACGCTGGCCCACCGGCTGGCCAGCGGAGAAGACCGGCCCATCGATCCCCGGGCAATACCGCCCGACCTGGCGGTGGATGCCAGCTTCGAAGACCCACTCGAGACCCTGGATGCCGTTGCTTTTGCCGCCCGTGCCCTCTCCGAGCGGTTGTTGCGCGGGCTTCGACCCACCGGCGCCGCACCGCACCTGGTTTCGATCATGGCGGAGTCGGCGGCCGGCAGCACCAGGGAGCGGGTCTGGCGCTCTGCCGACCCCTTCACCGAGAAGGCGCTTTCCGACAGGGTGTGGTGGCAACTGAGGGCCTGGATCGAGGGAGGGGGGATACCGGGCGGGATCGCCCGGCTGCGGATAGCACCCGCCGACCTCTCCGACGAGGGGCGGCAGCTCGGGTTGCTCCAGGACGAGACCTCGCGCATGGAGACCGAGCGCGCCCTGAGCAGGGCACAGTCCTTGCTCGGGCCCGATGCGGTGCTCCAGGGAAGGGCACAGGGCGGGCGCATGCCCCAGGAGAGAGTGGCCTGGTCGCGGTGGGGGGAGCCGCCCGTCGACGGTGACCGTGATCCGAACGCTCCCTGGCCGGGATCGACCCCTTCACCGAGCCCGGCCCTGGTCCCTCCCCGCCTCGAGCCGTTGGAGGTGGAGTGGGAGGACGGGATGCCGACCCGGGTCCGCCTCGGGACCAGGTGGGAGCCGGTGTTGACCTGGAGCGGGCCGTGGCGACTCAGTGCCCGCTGGTGGGCGGGGGAGCGCGACGCCGACCGCTATCAACTGGTCACTTCCGTTGGGGCGTTGCTCTGCGTGGTGGCCGGGGGCCGGGCCTACTTGGCGGGGATCTACGACTGAACTCCGGCCGACTTTGCTCGAGGCCAACCCTCAACCGGCCACGGGATACGGGTATCGCGCCGTCGCCGCCTCGAGCAAACAGACGCCGGTCGGCCGGTGCTGCGGCGCTGTTGTCGAGATTCGGCCGGCAATCAAGTCAGTAGCGTCCCGTGATGTTTGGCGGTCCGTCGTTCCGGAGGGGTCTGCGCGACTCGGCCCTGATCTCGGTGGCCGTGTTCGTCTTCGGTCTCGCCTATGGCGTGGTGGCGCTGGACGCCGGGCTCTCACCCGAGCTGACCCTGCTCTCGTCCTTCATCACCATGTCCGGGGCGGCGCAATTCGCGATGGCCGGCCTCCTGGTCGCGGGGCCGGTCCCGGTGCTGATCGCCGCCACCGGCCTCGGGCTGAGGCACCTACCGATGTCGGCCCGCCTCGCGGAGATGATCGGCCCTCAACCCATCTGGACTCGACTCCGCCTCGCCTTCGTCCTGGTCGACGAGTCATTCGGGCTCACCCTGCGGGCAGCCGACCGCGGTGTCGACGACCTCGTTGCCTACAAATCCGCAGCCGACCTCACGCTGTACCTGGGATGGCTGCTGGGGACTGCCGGTGGGGTGTGGTTCGGCTCGGCCATCGATCCTGAGGCCGCCGGCATCGGCGTCCTCTTCGGGCTGCTCTTCCTGGGGCTGGCGGCGCCAATGGTGCGCTCCAGGCGGGACTGGATCGTGGCGGGGCTTGCCGTGGTGACCACAGTGATCGCCACCGAGACCCTCCCGGTGGCATGGCAGGTGACCGTGGCGGCCACGGTCGCCAGCGTGATCGGGGTCTTCCTCGATGAGTGACCTGTTCGTGGTCCTGGGAGTGGCGGTGATCACCTTCGCCACGCGCGCCTCATTCCTGATCCGCCCCCGTCAGGCGCCGGGTGGGCGCGTCGGGCGGTTCCTCGATGTGTTCCCGGTGGCGTTATTCATCGCCATCGCGGTCAACGGCCTGGTGGCGCCAGTGGGGAGCCCGGAGCTGACCGCCAACCTTTTCGCGGCGCTGGGCGGGGTGATCGGCGGCGCGTTGTTCCGGCGCTCGGTGTGGGGGGTGTTCGCCATGGGCGCTGTCTTCTTCTATGTCGCCCGGGCGGTGATCGGGTAATAGCGTCCCCAAGATGCCCCTATTCGAGAAAGACCTGAACACGTTCGCCATTGAATCGAAGTTCTCCGGAGTGGTCCGGGTGGACCGACCCGGTGAGGAGCCGTTGACCAGGGCATTTGGCCTGGCACATCGCGGTTGGGACATCCCCAACCAGGTCGATACCCGCTTCGCCCTGGCCAGTGGGTCGAAGGCGATGACGGCGCTGGCCGTGATGAGCCTGATCGTCGACGGGGAACTCGAGTTGTCCACCACCGCCCGTTCGGTCCTCGGCACAGATCTCCCGCTGATCGCGGACGACGTGACGATCGAGCAATTGTTGGCCCACCGGTCGGGGATCGGCGACTACCTGGACGAGAGCACATACGAGCTCTCGGACTACGTGATGTCAGTGCCGGTTCAGAGTCTGGTGACCACCGAAGACTTCGTCCCGGTCCTCGACGGGTTTCCGCAGAAGTTCGCGCCGGGCACGGGATTCGAATACAACAACGGGGGATTCGTGGTCCTGGCGCTGATCGCCGAGCGGGTGAGCGGGGTTCCGTATCACGATCTGGTGCGCTCGCGGGTGACCGAGCCGGCGGGGATGGGCGATTCCGAATTCCTGCGCTCCGACGAACTTCCCGGCGGCGTCGCCCTCGGCTATCTCGAGGTCGACGGTGTGTGGCGGAGCAATGTCTTTCACCTCCCGGTCCGGGGCACGGGTGACGGCGGGATCTACTCCACGGCAGCCGACATCAGCCTTTTCTGGGACGCCTTCCTCGGCGGGCGCATCGTGCCGCCGGAATGGGTGAGCGAGATGGTGACGCCACGAAGCGAGTCGACCGACGATGACCGGCGCTACGGCCTCGGGTTCTGGCTGCATGGCACGTCGGACGCCGTCATCCTGGTGGGTAGCGATACCGGCGTCTCTTTCTGGTCGGTGCGCGATCCGATCTCCGGTGTCGGGCACACGACGATCTCCAATCAAACGAGTGGGGCCTGGGCCGTGAGCAGCTTCCTCGATGAGCAACTCGGCTTCTGAACGGAGGGCGGCCTACACCGGGTCCACCGGGCCACCCATCTCGATGACCCGTTTGGCGATGATGGCCCGGACCTCGTCGCGAAGGTGGTTCCCGTCGGCCTGAGTCATCCCGGTGGTCTCGACCGCCGGGTCGATCACGACCTGGATCTTCCCCCCGTGGATCCAGGGAGTCCCCGGCTTCCAGGCCTCGTAGGACCCGTGGATCGACAGGGGCAACACGGGCAGCTGGCCCGAGATCGCCATTGTGAAGGCCCCCTTCTTGAACGGCTTCATCACTCCGTCACGGGGGCGAGTCCCCTCGGCATAGATGATCAATGATCGGCCCTTGGAGATGAGCTCTCGCCCCTGGCGATTGACGTCGGCGTGGATGGCCCCCCTCGCCGCACGGTCGACTTCGACGATCCCCACGGCCCGCATCCCCTGGGCCAGAACCGGCACCTTGTAGAGCTCGGTCTTGGCGAGAAATCGGATCGGAAGGCGCACTGCGAGGAGGCAGGCCATGATGTCGAAAGCCGAGATGTGGTTTGCCACCACCACATAGGAACGGGCCGGATCGATGTGCTCTTGGCCCTCCACCTCGAGGCGGGTGCCGGAGAACACCAGCCAGACCCGGCTCCACCCCCGGATCACCTTCTCGATGAACGGGGACACGTCGTTGATCGCTGCGGTGATCACCACGAGTGCGACAGCCACCACGGTGGCTAGGACCCCGGCGGTCAGGGTGATCAGTGTCCTTGGAATGTCGATCACCCACCTCATCGGTTCGAGGCTAGCGATGGCGCCATAGGCTGCTGATATGGACAAGGAGAGTGCTCGCCGGCTGACCCGTGAGGTCGGGCCCGTGCCATCACAAGTTGCGAAGCAGGTACAAGCGGCCCTCTTCACCTGGCTTTCTGGCCGGCTCCCGGGGACGGCATCGGCGTATCTGGCGATGGAGGGCGAGGTCGACGTTACGGCCCTGTTCGATCGCCTCCCCGGGTGGCGCTGGGTGCTCCCGCGGGTAGAGGACGATGGGAGCCTCACCTTCCGGGACCGGGCCGTCTCTCGCGAGCAGCATCGTTGGGGAATGGAACAGCCGACGGATCAGGGCCCGGTGATCCCGGTGCCCGAGATCGACGTCTTCCTGGTCCCCGGCCTGGGGTTCGACGACTCGGGGCACCGTCTGGGCCGGGGTGGAGGTTTCTACGACCGGCTCCTGGCGGCGCGACGGGGAGACTCGGTGGCGCTCGGTGTCACGTGGTCGGGACGGATGCTGGAGACCGTTCCTGTCGCCCCCCATGATGAGGAAGTGGATTGGCTGGTTACCGAGGAGGGTCTGCTGCGGCCCACCCGCTGACGCTCTCCATCATGATCAGGACCGCCGGGCCTTTGGGCAAATGTCGTGCGTACTGCTCGTACTTGGCTGCCAACGCGGCCCGCGCCGCTTCCCAGTCCGGCCCACTCTCGGTCACACGAGCGGGCCCGTCGACCCGCACCCACCACAATTGGGACCAGTCGTCGGCATAGTGATCGGCGAGAACGCTCACCTCGGGATTCACTGCCACATTTGCCAGTCGCTGCAATCGGTCGGTGCGCTTTGGCTTGTGGTCCACCATGTGGGCGATCTCATCCCTGACGATGGCGAAGGTGATCGGCACGATGTGGGGTGCGCCATCGGGTCGAACTGTGGCCAGATGCGCCACCGGTGACGCCTCGAGCCGTGCCAGGCAATCAGCCCGGTCCACGGGCTCCATCGAGGACTGACCCGACCGTGGCCCAAACGGTGTCGGCCCATCGCCGATGGCCGGCCGCGCTGACGTGGAACAGGTCTGCGGCCCACAGGGTGCGATCGGAATACCAGATGTCAGGACGGTCGCTTCGCTGCTCGACCACATGGGCGCCATGGCGCGCCGCGATTCGGTGGTGGATCCGGTCATAGGCAGCCGAGCGGTGGGAGAACATCTGGCGCAAGGGCGGGACCAAACGGGGGATGGTCCCCAGGTCGCCGACACCACTCATGATGATGGTCGCTCCGGTCTTGGAGAGCCCACCGATCAGGTGGTCGAGGTTTGATTCGAAACGGCGGCGGGACACGCCCTTGATCACGTCGTTGCCACCCACGGACACGAAGATCAGGTCCGGGTCCAGATCGATGGCCGCCTGCTTTTGGTCCCGCACCAGGTCATGGGCACATGAACCGCTGACCGCCACCGACTCGAGGATGACGTGACGCTCGGTGGCCAGGCGATCGGCCACCAAAGAGACCCAGCATTCTTCGGGACCGGACACCCCAGGCGCGGTGACCGATGAATCTCCAAGGACCACCACCCGAAGGGTGGGGAGGGCCGGATCTCCAAACGAACCTGAAGGGTCGAACTCTTCGAGCTCGGGCGCGGGGCGGAGCACGGCGTAGGCCATTTCCAGGCCGATGAGGGTCGCGCCGGCGATCGCTCCGCGCTTGACTAGTTGGTGGACCACAGCCGGATTTTGCCAGAGACCTGGAGATCAGGTGCCGGTAGAGGCGTTCTGGATGCGGGCTTTGAGCCCGAAACGGCTCCGCTTGCTGTCGGTGAGGTCGATGACAGCTCCGACCGCATCAGAGAACTCAGACGGGTCGTCGGGGAAGAACTCCAGATTGTCCCCTTCGATCCCAAGTGAGAACCGATAGATCGAGGTTCGCTCGATATGGACCTGGTTCATAGGCCACGAGCCCATGTGGCGGCGGCCGGTGGTTATCCGGAACCGCCCCTCGTCGAGCTCGACGGTCACGTGTGTGGGCTCCAGTCTGGAACCCTGTAGTCGCCCTAAGTAGTAAGCCATCCCGCAGCCCAATCTAGCGGTCTTTTCCACTCGTGGAAACAGGGAAGAATTTGCCGATCTCGACAGTACAATTTGAGCTAGTCCCTCGAAAGCGAGCATGACCGGAGGACAAGCGGAGAATCGGCCGGCCAATCGGGCGCGCTTCGTGACCGCAACCACGTTGTTCGACGGTCACGACGCCTCGATCAACATCTTCCGGCGAATCCTCCAGGCCTCGGGCGCTGAGGTCATCCATCTCGGGCACAACCGGACCGGCCTCGACATCGTCGAGTCGGCAATCGAGGAGGATGCCCACGCCATCGCCGTCACCTCCTATCAGGGCGGGCACATGGAGTTCTATCGCTATCTCCGCGATCTGCTGGTGGCCCGGGACGCGGCCCACATCCGGCTCTTTGGCGGCGGAGGGGGAACGATCCTCCCGGTCGAAGGCGAGGAGCTGATCGATTACGGGGTGACCCGTATCTATTCACCCGACGACGGGCGGGAGATGGGGCTCCAGGGGATGGTTTCCGACATGATCGCCCGCTCCGACTTCCCACTCGGCGAGTTAGGGGACGATTTCGAACTTTCGACCCTGGGCACCGATCGCCCGGGGCTGGTGGCTCGGCTGATCTCCGCGGCCGAGAACTACGGAGACAAGTACGCCGACATCTTCGAGCAGGTGGAGACTGCGGCCGTCGCTTCTGCGGCCCCGGTGGTTGGGGTCACCGGGACCGGAGGCTCGGGAAAGTCCAGCCTCGTCGACGAGTTGCTGCGCCGGCTCTTCCTCGACTTCGAGAACCTCCGAATTGCCATCATCTCCGTCGACCCCACCAAGCGGCGCTCGGGCGGGGCGCTGCTCGGCGATCGGATCCGGATGAACTCGCTGCCCCATCCCCGGGCCTACATGCGGTCCCTGGCAACGAGGCAGGCCAACCTCGCCCTCTCCCCGCACATCCACCGCGCCATCGACGTCGTCAAGGCAGCGGGGTACGACCTGGTGATCCTGGAGACCTCCGGAATCGGCCAGTCCGACACCGAGATCGTCGACTTCTCCGATCTCTCGATGTACGTGATGACACCTGAGTACGGAGCCGCGACCCAGCTCGAGAAGATCGACATGCTCGACTTCGCCGACCTCGTTGCGATCAACAAGGCCGACAAGCAAGGAGCCGCCGATGCCTTGCGTGACGTCCGCAAGCAGTACCAGCGCAACCACCTGGCCTTCGGCAGTGACCCCGCGGGGCTGCCCGTGCACCTCACCGTGGCCTCGGACTTCAACGACCCGGGGACCAACCGCTTCTACCGCGCTTTCGTCACCGAGCTCGGCAACCACGGTCTGGCGCTGGAGTCGACTCTCGATCTGCCCCTCACCGACACCGCAAAACAGCACGTGGTCCCCCCGGAGCGCACCCGGTATCTCTCCGAGGTGGTGGAGGCGATCCGGGGTTATGACGAGCGGGCGCTCGAGCAGGCAGAGGTCGCAGATGCCCTCTATCGACTCCAGGGCGCCGTCGAGGCGGGCGTCGATCCCGGCAGCCTGCTCGCCGAGACCGAGGAGCGACTCGATCCCGAGAACCGGCGGGCACTGGAACGATGGGAGGGGATGGTCGCCGAATACGGGGGAACGGAGTTCATCTACCACGTCCGGGGCCGAGAAGTCAGGGTGCCGTTGTTCCACGAGACCCTGAGCCACACCATGGTCCCCCGGGTGGCGCTTCCCCGCTTCCGATCGTGGGGTGACCGGCTGCGCTGGCTGCTCCAGGAGAACGTGCCCGGCGAGTTCCCGTACACCGCAGGCGTCTTCCCGTTCAAGCGGGCCGAGGAGGACCCGGCCCGGATGTTTGCCGGTGAGGGCCCCCCGGAGCAGACCAACCGCCGCTTCCACTATCTGGCGGCGGACACCCCGGCGAAGAGGCTCTCCACGGCGTTCGACTCGGTGACCCTCTACGGGGAGGACCCCCACGAGCGCCCCGACATATACGGAAAGGTGGGGAACTCAGGAGTTTCGATCGCCACCCTCGACGACGCCAAGAAGCTCTACTCCGGATTCGACCTCTCCGATCCGGCGACGTCGGTCTCGATGACCATCAACGGCCCGGCTCCGATGATCCTTGCCTTCTACCTCAACGCGGCGGTCGACCAGGCGTGTGAGGCCTACATCACCAAAAACGACATGTGGGGGGAGGTGGAGCAGAAGCTCGAAAGGGACGGGGACCTGCCCGGCTACTGGGGGGACCTGCCCGCAGGCAACGACGGCCTCGGGCTCAGGCTGCTCGGGGTGACGGGCGACCAGGTCCTGCCACCCGATGTCTACGAGACGCTGCGGGCCGAGACCGTCAGCCGTGTGCGGGGCACGGTCCAGGCCGACATCCTCAAGGAGGACCAGGCTCAGAACACCTGCATCTTCTCCACCGAGTTCGCGTTGCGCATGATGGGCGACATCCAGCAATGGTTCGTCGACAACGAGGTCCGCAACTTCTATTCGGTGTCGATCAGCGGATATCACATGGCAGAGGCCGGGGCCAACCCGATCACCCAGCTCGCCTTCACCCTCGCCAACGGCTTCACCTACGTCGAGAACTACCTGGCCCGCGGCATGGACATCGACGACTTCGCCCCCAGCCTCTCGTTCTTCTTCTCCAACGGGATCGACGCCGAGTATGCGGTGATCGGCCGGGTGGCCCGGCGGATCTGGGCGAAGGCGATCAAACACCGCTACGGGGGGAGTGAGCGCTCGCAGAAGCTGAAGTACCACGTGCAGACCTCAGGGCGCTCGCTTCATGCCCAGGAGATCTCGTTCAACGACATCAGGACCACCCTTCAGGCCCTATACGCCATCTACGACAACACCAACAGTCTGCACACCAATGCCTATGACGAGGCGATCACGACCCCCACCGAGGAGTCGGTGCGGCGGGCACTGGCGATCCAACTGATCATCAACCGGGAGCTGGGGCTGGCCAAGAACGAGAACACCCTCCAGGGCAGCTTCATCATCGAGGAGCTGACCGATCTGGTGGAGGAGGCAGTGCTCGTCGAATTCGAGAGGCTGAGCAGTCGTGGGGGAGTGCTGGGGGCGATGGAGCGCCAGTATCAGAGGACCAAGATCCAGGAGGAGTCGCTCTATTACGAGCAGGAGAAGGAGGCCGGCCGCTACCCGGTGGTCGGGGTGAACACGTTCCTCTCCAAGGAGGGATCACCGTTCGTGATCCCCGAGGAGCTGATCCGCTCCACCGACGCGGACAAGGACCGTCAGATCGCCAACGTCCGCACCTTCCAGGAGCGAAATCGGGATCGGGCCGATCAGGGGCTGGCCGAGTTGCAAAAGGTCGCCGTCTCCGGGGGCAACGTCTTTGCTCAACTGATGGAGACCGCCAAGGTCGCGTCCCTCGGCCAGATGAGCCACGCCCTCTACGAGGTCGGCGGGCGCTACAGAAGGAACATGTAGGCGCTTCGCTCCCGGGGGAGGAAACAGCTCTGATCCTGGGGGAATAACTCCTGATACGATACCGTTCAGTTTCGTAATTGACTGAAGGGTTGGAATGATGGACGCGGAGACGATTCACCGGAGACGCTGGGCAACGCTCGGGGTGCTCTCCCTGAGCCTGGTGATCATCGGCCTCGACAACACCATCCTCAATGTGGCCCTCCCCACATTGGTCCGCGAGTTGGGCGCCACCCAGAGCCAGCTGCAATGGATCGTCGACGCCTACATCCTGGTCTTCGCCGGACTTCTCCTGACAATGGGCGCCCTCGGCGACCGCTACGGCCGCAAGCTGGCACTCACCGTTGGCCTCGTCATCTTCGGGCTCAGCTCCGTGGCGGCGGCCTTCGCCGACTCCGCGAATGCGCTGATCGCAGCTCGCGCTCTGATGGGGGTCGGCGGGGCGCTGATCATGCCCGCCACGCTTTCCATCATCACCAATGTCTTCACCGGCCCGGAGAGGGGCGCGCGATTGCAGCCTGGGCGGCTGTCGCCGGCCTGGGGATCGTCCTCGGCCCGGTGCTCGGTGGCTTTCTCCTCGAGAACTTCTGGTGGGGCTCGGTGTTCCTCATCAACGTGTTCGTGGTGATCGCTGCGATCGTGCTCGGGTTCTTCCTGATCCCGGAGTCGAAGGACCCGGCAGCAACCCCACTCGACCCGATTGGTGCCGGGTTGTCGATCGTGGGGCTCGTGGCGTTGGTCTACGCCATCATCGAAGCCCCGAGCAAAGGCTGGACCGACCCGGTGGTGCTCGCGGCTTTCGGGGTCGCTGCCTTGCTCATCTCGGCGTTCCTCTGGTGGGAGACTCGCACCGAGCATCCGATGCTCCAGCTCTCCTTCTTCGAGAATCCGAGGTTCAGCGCGGCCAGCATCGCGATCACGCTGGTGTTTTTCGCCATGTTCGGCACCGTTTTCCTGAACACCCAGTACCTCCAATTCGTCCTCGGCTTCTCGCCGCTCGAGGCCGGCTTCCGGGTGATGCCGGTGGCCACGATGATCGTGGCCGCCCCCCTCTCGGCCCGGTTCGCTGAGCGCTTTGGCACGAAGCGGGTGGTGACGACAGGTCTGGTCATCGTGGCCGTGGCGATGTCGATCCTGGCCACCATCACTGTCGACACCGGGTACGGAAGGGTCGCGATCGCTCTGATGATCCTCGGCGCGGGCATGGGCACGGCGATGGCCCCGGCGACCGAGTCGATCATGGGCTCGCTGCCTCTGGCCAAAGCCGGAGTGGGATCTGCCATGAATGACACAACCCGTCAGATCGGGGGTGCGCTCGGCGTGGCGATCCTGGGGAGCATCCTCGCCTCTTCATACGGCAGCGCCATGGAGCCTGTGGTCTCCGGCCTACCCACTGAGGCGGCAGAGATCGCCGGTGACTCCATCGGAGGTGCGGCGGCGGTTGCGTCCCAGGCAGGAGAAGCCGGCGCGGCGTTGATGGATGCTGCGAGCGCTGCCTTTATCGGCGGGATGGAGACCGCGGTGTGGGTGGCTGCAGGTGTCGCCTTGTTGGGAGCGGTGGTCACTTACCTGTGGCTGCCGGCCCGGGCCAGAGATGCGGAGGACGCGCAACCGGTCGGCGAGCTGCCCGACCTGGCAGCCAGTTGACGGCGCCATCGAGCGATGCCCGGCCCCGGGGACGACCGCGTGACGCCTCGGCCTCTCCAGCGATCCTGGACGCCGCATTGCAACTCGTGGAGGAGGTCGGGCTCGGCGCTCTGAGCATCGACGCCATCGCCGCCAGGGCCGGAGTGAGCAAGGCGACCATCTACCGGCGTTGGAGCTCCAAAGAGGAGTTGGTGGTCGACGCGGTCGTGAGCCTGGTGTCCGCCGTCCAACCCACTATGACCGGCGACCTCAGGGAAGACCTGGTCACCACTCTGCGACGGCTGAGGGCCTTCATGTCCGAGTTCCGAGGGGGCTCGATCTTTCCCTGGTTGGTCGGTGAGGTGGCGTCAGGGTCGGAGCTGGGGCGCCGCTACGCCGAGACCGTGATCCTTCCCCGACGCCAGGCCCTGGCTTCGATGATCACACAGGCCAAGGACCGTGGCGAGCTGCGGCCCGACCTCGACGTCGAGGTCGCGGTCGACATGTTCACCGGGCCTGTGATCCTGAGAAAGCTCTTCGGGCCGATGCTCCCCGAGGATCGCGGCTGGGAGGAGAAGGTCGTCGATGCCCTGCTTCGCGGCTGGCGGGTGGACGCGGGTTGAGCGCCGTCGACGACCGGTGGCAGCGACTCGCTCCATGGAACGTTCGCATTTCGTGACGATTCCGTAACGCGTCTCCTCGTACGGTCGACCAAATGAGCTCCTCGCCCATGACCTCCAGGAGTTGGATTCGCATCGCACTGGCTGTTACTTCGGTGTTGGTGTTGTCAGCGTGCAGAACCGATGAGACGACAAGTGCTTCACAATCATCCATGGCGACATCGACCACGTCTGCGCCTGCGACCACGGTCTCTGGCGCGTCGACTAGCGACGACGTCGATCAGGTGGTCGACATTGGGGGAAGGGGCCTCTACCTTCGCTGCACCGGATCGGGCACACCGACCGTGATCATGGAAGGCGGAGACGGGGATACCAGCAGCTCCTATGCCTTCGCCGAGGCCCAGGTGAGCGCCGTAACTCGAACCTGCGTCTACGACCGGGCCAATCTGGGCCGGAGCGATCCTGCGGACGGCCCACGAGGCCTATCGGAGCTGGTGGGCGATCTCGAAGCTCTCCTCGAGACGGCCGCGGTGGAAGGTCCCTACGTGCTAGTGGGCACCTCCGGGGGCGGTTACATCACGGCTGGATACGCCTTCACTCACCCCGATGAGGTGGCCGGCATGGTCTTTGTCGAGACGCCATCGCCGTTCGTCGACCCTCCGCCGGAGATCGTCGAAGAGACCGCGTGGGACCACCCTGCCAATGTCGAGAAGCGGGATTATCTCCAGGTTGAGAAGGATGCCTGGGCGGCACGCACGGAGATCGGTGACATACCGGTGACGGTCATCTCAAATGACTACGGAGCCGACGCCGTGTTCACGGGCGAGCAGACCAATGTCGAGGACCAAAAGGGCTGGCTGGTGTTGAGCCCGAGAGCGGAGCAGGTCGTCGTGACGACCGGGCATGCCGTCGAGGAAGTGGACCCCCAACTCGTGATCGATGCCATCCTCGAAGTGGTGGCATCGGCGAGCTGACCGTCAGGGGCCTCCCCGGCGGAGCGCAGCCCGGGCGTGTGCCTCCAGGCCCTCGAGCCGGGCGAGGAGCACGGTGTCATCGATCAATGCTGCCGGGTCGTCGAGGCGGGACCAGGTCGGTGATCTAAGGAAGGTCATCACCGAGAGCCCGGACTGGAATCGGGCCCCGCCCCCGGTGGGAAGGACGTGATTGGGGCCGACCCCGTAGTCGGCGAACACTTCCGCGCTCTTCCCGCCGATGAACACCGACCCGTAGTTCTTGAGCTTCTCCAGTAGCGCTTCCGGCTCTTCGACATGAAGTGCCAGGTGCTCGGGGGCGATCTGGTCCGATGCCCCGGCGGCCTCGATCACTGTCTTCACTGTCATCGCGAATCCGTTCTCGAGCGCCATCCGCGCCACGCTCGAAGTCGGAAGGTCCCCGAGCTGTTCCGTGAGTTGTTCCTCGACGCGCGTGATCAGCGACTGGCTGGTCGAAATCAGCATCGGGACCGCATCGTTGTCATGCTCCGCCTGGGCGAGAAGATCGGCAGCCACCAAGGACGGATCGGCCTGCTCGTCGGTGATGACAAGGATCTCACTAGGCCCGGCGAGGCCGTCGATGCCCACTTCCCCAAACAGCAACTTCTTGGCAGCGGTCACGTACTTGTTACCCGGTCCCACGATCAGATCGCAGGGCGGCGAGACCGGCCCATATGCGAGAGCGGCAATCGCCTGCGCCCCGCCGACTCGAAGCAACCCGTCGGCGCCCGCCACTGACGCCGCGGCCAAAGTCACATCTGTCGGCCTCGGCGAGGCGACCCACACGGTCTCCACGCCGGCGACTTTGGCCGGGACCACCGTCATCAACACCGATGACGGGAGCGGGTATCGGCCTCCGGGGGCATAGGCGCCCACGGTCTCCACCGGGATCCATCGATGCCCGGCGCGGCCACCCGCCAACTCGACATCGACGTCGACGAGTACATCTCGCTGCGCTTCGGCGAATCCCCGGATCCGGGCTGCAACCCGTTCCAGGACATCGAGTTGCTCGACCGGCAGTCGATTACATGCCTGTTCGAGACCGTCTCTGTCGATGACGATCGGATCGCCAGGCCCGAGACCGTCGTACGCCTCGGCGTGCTTGCGAAGGGCCCTCTCGCCGATCGCCTCGATGTCACTCATGATGTTCTCTGCGACTGTGAGCGCATCGCTGTCGACGGCGGAGCGAGCCCGGGCCGACACGCGATCGACCCGGCGAAGCAGCGGGGTCATCTGTCCTCCTTCGCCACCATGGGGCGCCGGGTTTGCCGAAGCTCTCGCCGGTCGAGCTCACGATCCACCTCATCCAGGCCGACTCCGGCTCTTTCCAGCTTCACCATCAGGAAGTAGGCGAGGTCGGCAGCCTCTGCCACGACCGAATCTCGATCCTCGGCCGACGCCAGCTCGGAGGCCTCCTCCGTGAGCTTGCCGGCCAACAAAAGGTCGTCGTTCAACAGCAGGGCGGTGTTGGAAGCCGATTCGGGCTGAGCCGCGATCCCGGCAACGCGCCTCCGGAGACGGTTCATCCCGTGGTCCTCACCCCAGCAGCTGCGATCGCCGGTGTGGCAGAAACCAGTACCGTGTTGGCGCACCGTGAAGCGGAGAGCGTCCCGGTCACAGTCGACGTCGACCCGGAGCAACTCCTGGGTCGCCCCCGATGTCTCTCCCTTGACCCAGATCCCGCGTGACCGGCTCTGGTACACGCCGCGTCGCTCCTCGATCGCACGGGCAAGGCTGGTCGCACTCGACCACACCAGGCCGAGGGCGACCCCGTGCTCGTCGACCACCACGGTCGGCCACAGGCCGTCGGGCCGGTCGGAGCCGAGGACAGACCCCACCGCGTCCCCCAGCGTCAGTTCCCCGGTGTAGAGAGCCATCCCCACCTGTGCGTCTGCTCCAAGATCGTCCAGCGCAGCCACCTCGGCGCTGGTGGTTATCCCGCCGGCGATGGTGACGCGTGCCGAGCCGGCAGCGGCGATCACATCTCGAGCACGATCGAGGTCGGTCCCCAGGAGACGTCCTTCCCGCTCCACGAACGTCACCAGGAAGCCACCGCAGAGCCCTTTCAACTCGGCGATCCGGTCCAAGAGCCCATGCTCGGTGGTCTTCCGCCAACCATGGCTCAGGACCTGCCCGTCTCTGGAATCGAGGGCCACCATCACACGGTCCTGTGGGAGCCCTGCGAGCAGTTCGGGGGTGGCCGCGGTGCCGATGATGATCTTGTCCGCCCCGGCGTCCAACCAACGGATGGCGGTCTCCAGATCCCTGATCCCACCGCCGACCCGGACCCGTCCCCGGCGGCACAGTTCCTCCACCAGGGTGCGGTTGTCGCCATCCCCGCGGGCGGCATCGATGTCGATCACTGCCACCTCGCCGGCCACCGAGAATCTCTCCAGCAGGGGTATCGGATCCCCTGCCTCGATGGCCAGTGTCTCCCCGCCGACCAGCTGGACGGCTTGCCCACGCGTGATGTCGATCGAGGGGATGATCATGGCCGCACCAGGACACCCGACGCCGCGAGGGCTGCCTTGAGGTCGGCGACAGTGGTGTCGCCGTCGTGAAGGATGGAGGCGACCAGGGCGGCGGAAGCGCCCGCCGCCAGTGCTTCCACGAGGTGCCGGGCCTCGTTCGCCCCACCGGAGGCGATCACCGGCACCGGGACCGCGCCCGAAACGCTGTCGATGAGGTCGAGGTCGTAGCCGTCCCGGGTCCCGTCCCGGTCCCAACTGGTGAGGAGTATCTCGCCCGCTCCCTCGTCGACGGCTGATTGCACACCAATACGAGACCTCGATCCCGGTCCGTCTCTTGCCGCTCTCCACCACCACCTCCCAGCTCGACCCCGATGCAGCGGCGTCGACGGCAACCACGGTGCACTGTGACCCAAACCGGATCGCGATCTCGCCGACCAGGGCTGGCCGCTCCACTGCAGCGGTGTTGACCCCAACCTTGTCGGCGCCTGCTTCGAGGAGACGTGCGGCATCGTCTGCTTCCCGGACCCCGCCGCCGACGGTGAGCGGGATGGAGAGCACGGAGCGCACCCTTCGCACGGTCTCGACGGCGTGACCGCGTCCCTCGGGCGTGGCGGAGACGTCGAGGAGGACGATCTCATCGGCACCCTGCTCCTCGTAGAGGGCGGCACTCTCGGTCGGATCGCCGGCATCGCGCAGGCCCTGGAAGCGAATGCCCTTGACCACGCGACCGTCCTTGATGTCGAGGCAGGGGATCACCCTGGACGCGAGGCTCACGCTGCCTCCCCTGTGGTCTCCAGCCATCGCGTCAGCAGCCGGCCTCCCCATGCTCCCGAGAGCTCGGGGTGGAACTGGCAGCCGAGGACGGCCCCGCGCTGCAGGGCGGAGACGAAACCGCCCCCGTAGTCCGTGGAGGCGACAGCCCACCCGTTAGGGGGTTGAGCCATCCGAAACGAGTTGGCGAAGTAGGCCCAACCCGGCTCGATCACGGACGCCGAAGAGGGCTCCACCCGGTTCCAGCCCAATTGGGGCACTTTGACCGAATCGGGGAATCGATCGACCTTCTCGGGGATCACCTCGAGGCCACGAGCGCCCGGGCTCTCCTCACTCTCGGCGCAGAGCAGCTGCATCCCGACGCAGACCACCAGGGTCGGCCGCTCCGCCTCGATTCGCTCCCTGATCGGCTCTCGCACGCCGAGGGCATCGATTGCCCGCGCCGCTGCGCCGAACGTCCCGACTCCGGGCACCACCACCCATCGCGCTTTTTCGACCGTGGCAGGATCGGTCGCCTCCATCGGCGTCTGTCCCAGCCGTGTGAAGGCGGCGACTACCGACGCCAGGTTGGCGGTGCCGGTGGGCACGATGGCAAGGTCCTTCATCCCAGCGTCCCCTTGGTGCTGGGCATTCCGACACCCGACAACGCGACCGCGGAGCGAAGGGCGATTGCCACCGCCTTGAACGCCGCCTCCGCCTTGTGGTGGTCGTTGTCTCCCCGGATCAGGTCTACATGGAGAGCCATCCTCGATTCCAGGGCGAGGGTCCGCAGGAAGTGGGTCAGGTTCTCCGTGGCGACTTCGCCGATGGTCTCCCTGGTGAATTGGATCGAGATCTCCGGCCATGGTCTGCCCGACAGGTCGACGACCGCTCGGCACAGCGACTCGTCGAGTGGGGCGTAGGCATATCCAAACCGGGTGATCCCGACCCGCTCGCCGAGTGCCTGGTCGAGGCTCCGACCCAGGACCAGCGCGCAGTCCTCGACCGTGTGGTGGTCGTCGATGTGGATGTCACCGTCGGCCACGAGCTCGAGATCGAGGCCTCCGTGTTTCGCCAGCGTCCCGAGCATGTGGTCCAGGAAGCCGAGCCCGGTCTTCACCTCGGCCCGGCCATTGCCGTCGAGGTCGACCCGGCACCGAATGCTGGTCTCAGAGGTCTCGCGGGTCATCTCACCAGTGCGTGTCATGGCAACAGTCCTTCCAGGTCGGCGGGCGAGTCGAGAATTCGTGCAGCGTGGCGGAGGCTGTGGCGGGCTCGACCCGGGTCGTCGCCGGGGGCGACCACGCCTATCGGCACCACGCCTGCGCCGCGGGCAGCAGCGATGTCGTCGGGGGTGTCACCCAGCATCCATGCCTTCGATGTCCCGAGCCGCTCGAGGGCCAGTCGCACCGATGCCGGGTCCGGCTTGAGGGGGGCGTCGTCCCTCGTCACCAGTTCCGTGATCAGGTCCTTGATGTCGAATCGATCCAGGAACTCCTCGCGCGTCCCGGCGGGGCCTCCCGGTCACGACCGCCACCGGGCGCGACGCCGCCCAACGGGCGAGCGTGGACCGGTCCAGCAGCAGTGCTCTCCAGTCGACTTCAGGCCCGGGGACCCGTCGCTGCCCTGGTAGAGGGACTCGAAGCGCTCGGTGACCTCGGCGAGAGGGACGTCGATTCCGAGGGATGCGAGCAGCGATCTGGTCAGCTCCCAGTCGTCGTTGGCGTTCCCCTCCGCCTTGGCCCGCTCGATGTCGGTGGGCGAGACCGAAGCCCCGAATCCGGCGGCGGTCTCCACGATCGCCGCCGTCTGCGACCGGCTGACGTCGGCGAGGACCCCGTCCATGTCGAGGAGCAGGGCCTCGGGGTCGAGGGCCGCGGCGAGAGTTGCCTTCAGGCGCTCGAAGTCCGGACGGCTACCCGGGAGGGTGATTCGGACCAAGCCCTCGAGATCGGCCCGGCCCGTGAACTGGCGGAGGGCGATCCCCAGCGAGGCGGCGGCCGACACCAGCCACCCGGCATCCCGACTCCGGGTGAGCACGAAGTTGGCCTCCGAGCGCAGCGGTTCCGTGCCGAGATCGGCCAACAGCTCGGTGAGCTCATCCCGCTCCCGCTTCACCTCGCCCACGAAGTCATCGAGCTCAGACGCGGGCCACCCCAGACGCTCCACCGCGAGGCGGGCAGAGAGCGCGGCCACCGGGTACGGATTGCCAAATGCGGAGATCTCGGCGACCAGATCAGGCGGGCCGAGCAGATAGCCGACGCGGAGCCCGGCGAGGCCGTAGGCCTTGGACAGGGTGCGAGTCACCACCGCATTGCCCAACTCGAGAGCGACCGTTGTGAGGTCAGTGTCGGCGAACTCCACATAGGCAGCATCGAGCACGAGGAATCGACAGCCGGCGCCGATCTTGCGCAGGTCCGATTCGGAGATGGTCGTCCCCGTCGGGTTGTTGGGGGAGACCAGGAACACGGCGCTGGTGCTCTCGTCGATCGCACCGAGCAGGTCGTCGATCGGGAGCTCCTCGTCCCACCAGGGGATCTCCACGATCCCTGCTCCCTGCTGTTCGGTGTAGCGGGCGATCATCTCGAAAGTCGGGGTGGTGGTGACCACCGCACCTCCGCGTCCGACCCGAGCCAGGAAGCAGCGGAACAAGGCGTCATCGCCGCCGGCAGTGACCAGCACCGAGTTGGTGGGGAGGCCGTGCAGGTCGGCGATTGCCTGGCGCAGGTCCCGGACATCGGGGTAGCGGCTCACCGACCGCGCCGGTTCGGAGACGGCGGCCAGAAGGTCGGCGGCCCGGGTGAGCCCCTCGTTCCGGGAGAGATCGAGGTCGATTGGGACGTCGAAGTCTGGTGGCAGGTACTGGGCGGGGCGGCTCATGGAACGATCTGCTCCAACCGGGAGACCACGATGTCGGTCGCCCCTCGCGCCTTGAGCAGCGGGATCAGGGCGGGCAATTCGGAGCGGGGCACAGCCGCCTTCACCGCGAGCCCATCGCCGTGGTGGAGGGACGCGATGGTCGGCTCCCTCATCGCGGGGAGTACCGCGATCACCTGGTCGAGGTCACCGCGGGCCACGTTGAGCTCGACCATGACCCGGCTCCTGGCCTCGAGCACGGACCCCAAGCTCAGGGCGAGGGCGTCGATCGCTGTCTTCTTGGCCGGATCGTCGAGAGCCCGCGGGTTCGCGTAGAGCCGGGTCGATGATTGGAGAACCTCGTCCACGACCACCAATCCGTTGGCTGCCAGGGTCTCACCGGTTGCCGTGATGTCCACGATCACATCGGCGTCTTCTGGTGGGAACACCTCGGTGGCCCCATATGAGTGGACGAAGGTCGCGTCCAGTCCCTTGGAGTCGATCCAGGCCCGGGTCAGCCGCTCGTACTCGCCGGCGACGACCAGGGGCTTGTCGGGAAGCTCCCCTTCGACCAGGAGCGACTCCGGCGCCGCCGCCACCATTCGCACCGGATCGAGCCCGGTGTCCAGCAGTTCCACCAGGTCAGCCGACTTCTCTGCCACCCAGTCGGCTCCGGCGAACCCGACGTCCCGGGTGCCGGCGGCCAGCATTTCGACGATGTTCTGCGGCTTGAGCAGCTTCACCTCATATCCCGGGACGGAAAGGACCGGGCGATACCCCCTGGGGCCGGCGCGCAGCTCCATCCCGGCGGCGGCGAGAAGGGCGGTCACCGCGGGCTCGATCCGCCCCTTGGGGACCGCGAGGTGGGTGATGGTTCCGTTGTTGGATGTCATGCGGGTGCTTTCCCGCCGACGAAAGCGGTGGGTTGCCCGATGACGAGAAACGCCGACCGCTGGGGTCGGCGTGGGGGTGGTTGCCTTCGCTACATGCCCACTGTCAGCCGACCCATGAAGGGTGGTGATGGTGGTGGGCGTGAGCGAAGAGCCGGTTCATGTCCCCGGAAGCTTACGCGCTCAGATCGCGATGGCAACTCCTGGGGTCATTTGACCCACACGCCAAGCGATTTCGGCTGCAACGTGCTGGAGACCACGTCGAGCCAGCCGTCAACGATCTGGGTGGCGTCGGTCTCGTTGGCCAGGTTCCCGGCGAACCCGTCGGCGACCCGTTGAGCGTCGAAGTGTGACCGGTTGAATCGGCGATCGACTCGATCCTGAACCCTCCGGCGGAGAGGGTTGACCAGGGCTGCCGCGGCGAGAGTCGATCCGGCGACACCTATTGGGCCCTCGGCGCCGAGGACCTCCTGGAAGACGAAGATCACTGCGACGAACACAAATGCCACCACACCTGCGACCACCGTGTAGGCGACAGTCCGGCTGATGAGTCGGTCGATGTCGTACAGACGGTGGCGATGCATGGACAGACCAATCGCGATTGGGATCGAAGCCCAGATCAGCTGAATGTTGAATTCGTCCCAGAAAAAGAGGACGCCATACGCAAGGGCGGATAGGAGCCCGGCGGCCATCAACCACTTGAGCTGCAGCCTCTCGACCTCCGAGGCGCCGCGATAGCGGACCACGACCGATACCGCCGAGGCAAGGATGCAGACAACGAGGATCACCACTAGCGCGAATCCGGGCAGGCCCTGATCGAACGACTCCAATGCCTCGATGCCAAGTGGGTTCACGTACTCCCATTCCTGGATGACTCCGGGGAGGAAGAACCCGGTGAGTGTGAGGGCGGCGATGGTGCTCCCGAGCAGCCAGGCGACCGGCCGCCATTTGCGAGAGGGAAGGTGCCCGTCCGGAAAGAGCAAGAGGAGAAACCCGATCAGGCCTACACCCGGCACCCAGAGCGGATAGGCCAACGCGGCGATCAAGTCAGGTCTAGCCAACGTCCCCGGGTGAGCCGACTCGTAGATGAGGAGGCCATCGAGCAGGACCCAGAGCGACCACACCCCACTGAAGCCGAGGCAGATCCAAGCCACAAGGTTGCCCGGCCGATGAAAGGCGATGATCACGCCCACCACCGTGAACGCGGCTATCCACAAGCTGAAGCCGAGCGTGTCTGCCCAGTCGGTCAGGTGCCAGGACTCGATCCCTGCATACACGATGAGCGAAGCGATGTAACTGGTGGCGATGAGGACGGCGACGCCGACCGCGGTGCGCCGAGCGACGGACTGGTCCACGGCCTGGAAGCTAGACAACAGTCGTTCCGAGAGCGTTACGACCAACGCAGGGTGCGGGATTCGCCACACTGCGTCGTTACCCTTCCCGTCCCGATGACGCGAAACACGCCCGACAAGCCGGCGCTCGAGGGACTCGAGCCGAAGTGGGCTCAGCATTGGGAAGAAAAAGGCATCTACCAATTCGACCGATCGAAGAACCGAGCCGAGGTCTTCTCCATCGACACCCCTCCACCGACGGTGTCGGGCTCGCTGCACATGGGCTCGGTGTTCGGGTACGTACAGACCGATGCCATCGCCCGCTTCCAGCGGATGCGGGGCATGGAGGTCTTCTACCCGATGGGTTGGGATGACAACGGCCTGCCCACCGAGCGGCGAGTGCAGAACTTCTATGGGGTCCGGTGCGATCCCGGTCTTCATTACGACCCCGACTTCGTCCCCCCCGACGAGCCGCCGGAGCCGCCGATCTCGATAAGCCGGCGCAACTTCATCGAGCTCTGCCACGGCCTCACCGCGGAGGACGAGAAGGCGTTCGAGGCCCTGTGGCGGACCTTGGGCCTCTCCGTGGACTGGGCCCAGAGCTACGCCACCATCGACGAGCACTGTCAGCGGATCAGCCAGAAGGCGTTTCTCCGCAACCTCGAGCGTGGAGAGGCCTACTCCCAGGAGGCTCCCGTGCTCTGGGACGTGGATTTCAAATCGGCGGTTGCCCAGGCCGAGCTCGAAGACAGGGACCGGCCGGCCGCCTACCACCGCATCGCATTCCGTCGGGAGGACGGGTCTCCCGTCCATATCGAGACCACCCGGCCGGAGTTGGTTGCCGCCTGCGTGGCCCTGGTCGCCCATCCCGACGACCCGAGGTATCAGGACCTGTTCGGCGCGATGGTCAGCTCACCCCTGTTCGACGTCCAGTTGCCGGTGGTCGCTCACGACCTGGCCGACCCGGAGAAGGGCAGCGGTATCGCAATGATCTGCACCTGGGGGGACACCACCGACGTCACCTGGTGGCGGGAGCTCGACCTGCCCACGCGCAGCATCATTCAGCAGAGCGGCCGACTCCGTGAGGAAGCCCCGGAGTGGATCGAGTCCGAGAGGGGGAAGAGCGCGTACGCCGAGATCGCGGGGCTCTACCCGAATCAGGCGCAGCGCAGGATGGTCGAGATGTTGACCGAGTCCGGCGACCTCGTGGGGGATCCGAAGCCGATCACCCATCCCGTCAAGTTCTACGAGAAGGGCGATCGTCCCCTGGAGATCGTGTCCAGCCGCCAGTGGTACATCCGCAACGGGGGGAGGGGCGAGGGCTTGCGCAAGGATTTGTTGGCCCGGGGCGAGGAGCTCGACTGGGTCCCGGCGTTCATGGGAGTGCGCTACAAGCACTGGGTCGAGGGCTTGAACGGAGACTGGCTCATCTCGCGCCAGCGCTTCTTTGGGGTGTCGATCCCGGTTTGGTACCCGATCGACGACGAGGGGAGCGTCGACCACGACCGTCCGATCCTCCCCTCCCAGGCTGACCTTCCGGTTGACCCGACGACGGATGCCGCACCCGGGTATGAGGAGTCACAGCGGGGCCTGCCCGGGGGATTCGCCGGAGATCCGGACGTGATGGACACCTGGGCCACCTCCTCACTCACCCCCCAGATCGCCGGCCACTGGGACGACGACCCCGACCTCTTCTCCAGGGTTTTCCCAATGGACGTCCGGCCCCAGGGCCCGGAGATCATCCGCACCTGGCTGTTCTCGACGGTCCTCCGCTCCCACTACGAGCACGGCGCCCTTCCCTGGTCGCACGCCTCCGTCAACGGATGGATCCTCGACCCCGACCGCAAGAAGATGTCCAAATCGCGGGGGAATGTGATCACGCCGCTGCCGCTGATCGAGGAGTACGGGGCCGAGGCCGTTCGTTACTGGGCCTGCAACGGCCGTCCCGGGGCGGACACCGCCGTCGACTACGGGGTGATGAAGATCGGCCGTCGGCTCGCCTTGAAGATCCTCAATGCCGCCCGGTTCGTCCTCGGGTTCTCCGATGATGTCGGTCCGGGGGCGATCGTGGCGCCGATCGACCGCTCGATGATCGCTGCCCTGGACCGGGTCGTGAGCGAAGCCACAGTGGCCTTCGACCGGTTCGACTATGCCCGAGCGTTGGAGACCACTGAGAGCTCGTTCTGGGACTGGACCGATGACTACCTGGAGTTGGTCAAGGGCCGGGCCTACGACGGAGGGTCGGCGGGCGCCTCGGCGCATGCCGCTTTGCAAGTGTCGCTCAGCGTCTATCTGCGACTTTTCGCCCCGTTTCTCCCCTTCGTCACCGAGGAGGTTTGGTCGTGGTGGCGCGAGGGATCCGTGCATCGCCAGCCATGGCCTGACGCATCGGAGCTCGGGCCCCACGTTGGCGAATCAGCGGTGTTCCCGTTGGCGCAGCAGACGCTGGCGACCGTGCGCCGGGCCAAGTCCGAGGCCAAGGTCTCGATGGCGACTTCGGTCGAGTCCTTCGTGGTCAGGGGAAGCAGGGAGACTTTGGACCTGGTGCGCCAGGCGGAGCCTGATCTGCTAGCGGCGACCCGCTCCAGCCTGATCGAATTCCAGGAGGGTGACCCCTTCTGGGTGGGCGAAATTGGACTCCTGTTGTCTTAATGACGCAACTTACAAGCTGTTGCGCATATGCTGCATCTAGACTAGAGTTGTCCACATGGCACAACAATTGGTGGCCGGCTTGATCGGGGACATGGTCCGTTCCCGCGACGCCCGGGATCGAGGCGAACTGCAGCAACGGATGGCAGAAGTGCTCGACTTCGTGGATGCCGCGGTCGGCGGGGATCCGGTGTTCACCCTCGGTGACGAGTTCCAGGCGAGCTATCCGACGGTGGAGTCGGCGATCGAGGCTTCGCTCCAACTCCACCTCCGGAGCATCGGCCTGACCAAGCTTCGCATCGGCGTCGGTTGGGGCGAGCTGCTGATCGACGACCCGGGTCGATCACCGTTCGGCCAGGACGGGCCTTGTTGGTGGCGAGCCCGGGAGGCCATCGAGTTCGTCGACCGTTCGACCCGGAGCCGTGGTCCGGAGGCCCGCACCGCATTCAGGTCGGAATCAGCGATCGATCCGACGCTCAATGGCTACCTGTTGCTTCGTGATACCTTGCTCGCCGGTTTCGACGAAGTGGACGCCCGGATTGCCATCGGCCTCATCGAGGGGCTCTCCCAGACCGAGATCGCAACGCGGGTCGGGATCAACAAGAGCTCTATCAACCGACGGGCTCACGGGCACGGGATCCTGGCTTTGGTGGAGGCGAGAGACCTCGGCATCCTGCCGATCGGGGCCGTGTCGTGAGTTGGGAAGAGGCGGCGGTGATCGCCGCCGGCGCGGTGATCCTCACGTTGCCCTCCAATTGGGTCGTGCGCTGGGTGCTCCACCTCACCAGGCATGAGGGCTCTTCGATACAGAACCGCGCGGGCCGATGGATCGGGGTCCTGGAGCGGTTGCTGATCTATGTGCTCATGTTGTCTGGCGCCGCGGCAGCCGCCGGCTTGGTCGTGGCGGCGAAGAGCATCCTGCGCTTCCCCGAGATCAGCGCGAGACCGGCAGAGATCGACCCCGAATACGTCCTCGTCGGCTCTCTGGCCAGCTGGCTGCTCGCATTCGGAGTCGGGGCCCTTGTCCTCGAATTGGTCTGATCGGCCTACTCGCAGGTCACGGTTGCCGGTAGTCCGTAGAAGTACCCTCTCACCATGCTCGAAGGACTGGTCGACTGGGTCATCTCCGTCGTGGAGGCCCTGGGGTATTGGGGCGTTGCCGCGCTGGTCGCCCTGGAGAACCTCTTTCCGCCGATCCCATCCGAGGTCGTGCTCCCGTTGGCCGGCTTCGTCGCGGTCGAAGGCGAAGCCTCGTTCGTGGGCATGGTCATCGCCGCCACCGTCGGGTCGATGGTGGGTGCCTTTGCCCTGTACGGGATCGCCGCCGCGATCGGCCCGGTTCGCCTGCGCGGTCTAGTCGCACGATATGGGAAGTGGTTCGGTCTCGACGAGACCGACTTGGACAAGTCGGAGCAATGGTTCGACCGGCGCGCGGCCAGTGCCGTCCTCGTGTGCCGCTGCATCCCTTTGATGCGGTCTCTGATCTCGATCCCGGCCGGTCTGCGCCGTATGCCCCTGGTGCCGTTTTCGTTGTACACGCTCCTGGGCAGCCTGGTCTGGAACATCGCGCTGATCGGCGCCGGGTACCTGCTGGGTGAGCGCTGGCAAGAGGTGGAGGACCCCCTGGCCCTGGTCCAGAAGCTGGTGCTGATCACGATCGGTGCCGCCATCGCCTGGTTCGTCTGGCGTCGGATCGTGCGTCCCCGACTGCGTCGAGCCGAGGTCTGACGGAAGTCAACGGGTGTAGGTGACCGCGCCTTCGCTCTCCAGGTGACGGATCCGGCCGCTCAACCTCAAGTGCTCCAGATGGGACACGGTCTCCAGAAAGGCGAGGCGGGTCTCCAGAGGAGTGAGGTTGGGCCGGAACGAGTGCAGCATCACCTTCCAGGCCGTGGTGTCCCCCTCCCGCACCAGGTCCGCCATGTCGACCAGACGACGGTCGTGGTGGAGCATGATCTGACGGATCCGCTCATCCCCTCGCTCCATGAGCGCGCCGTGCGCCGGATAGGTGACCCCGATTTCGAGGTCGTGGAGCTTCCTCAGCGAGCCGAGATAGTTGCCCAAGGGGTCCTCGAGGCCGTCGTCGTACATGATCACCGGCGAGATCCGGGGCAGGACGTGATCGCCGGAGAACACGATTCCGGTCCGATTGTCCCGAAGGCAGATGTGTGCCGACTCGTGACCCGGGGTGTGCAACACCTCCAATGATCGCCCATTGCCGATTTCGATCTCATCGCCGTCGTCGACGGTGTGATCGGGCGGATCGATGACTGGCATGTAATCGGGTCGGTCGCCGACTTGAGCGGGCAGGGCCTCGAGGATGGGCTGGGGGACACCGAACCGGCTCCCGATCCCGAGCAGTCGCTGTACATAACCCGGTGTGTCGTTGTAGCGGTCGACGAGCTTCGCAGCGTTCCGGTGCATGACGAAGCGGCATCCCCATTCCCGGACCAAACGCGCCGACATGCCGACGTGATCGAGGTGGAGGTGTGTCACCACCAGAGTGTGCACCGAGGACTCGTCGAGACCGAGTTCCCGAAAGCCGTCGCTCAGCGCTTGGCGGCCGGGTTCCCAATCGGTGCCGCAGTCGAGCAGCAGCAGGCCGTCACCGGCCTCAACCACATAAGTGTTCACCCAGGCCGGGCTCGCGAAGGGGAGCGGAGCCGGGATGAGATGGATCCCGTCGCCGAGCGAAACGGGAGCGGGGATCGTCATCCGTGCTCGACGGGGTCCTTGATACCGAAGGTGATGTCCAGGGTCACCATGAAAGAAGTCGGGGCACCTGACTCGTCGACCTTCCCGCTCACCTCGACCACTTTGAAGTGCTGAATGTCGGAGATCGTGGCCGCGGCGCGTGCCAGGACGGTCCTCACCGCATCCTCTATGGACTCCCCGGCGTGACCCGAAAGACGGATGGTCTTGGTGATCGATGACATTTTCTACCTCCGGAGATCGACGGTAGCCGGGTGGTACGGTGTGGCGATGTGCTGCTCCCCTCTGTCCGCGAGGCGAGTGAGCGGCATGGTGACCTGGCGCGGGGAGCGTCGCACCCTTCCCGAGTTGAGCGATGAGGTCGAGGCGTCGTTCGATGGCGACGATCTCGTGCTCGTGCTCGAAGACCCCGACAACTTGCCCGGGGTGATCTCCTGGCGGACCTCGAAGGGCGTGGTCCCTGCGGGCACCAATGTCGTGGTCAATCACGTCAGTGGAGAGCGATATCTCCTGGGAACGGTGGCCTAGTCGTCCTCATCCTCTGCCCAGGGGCCGACGCCGTAGAAGCGGTCCACCGCGACATGGACGACCAGCCCCGCGGGGAAATCCCGCACCGGGAACCTGGCGCCGGGAGCGATGTAGAACTCGGCGAGCCGGTCCATCACGTCGAGGGCGCCTCCCTGATCGATGCCGCGCCGAGCCTTCGGCGACCAGATAGGGATGGAGGCCGGGCCCTGAGTGCTCGTGCGCCTGGAACGAGATGGCGATCCGGTCGTCGCGGCGCAGGCACTCGATCTTGTGCTGGTCGAAGAAGGTCGACCAAACCAACTCCTCACCGTCCACACCCACCCAGGCCAGGGTGACGTGCGGGGTCCCATCGGGGTCGATGGTTACGACGTGGCCCAACGGGCCGGTGGCAAGGAAGTCACGGACTGACTGGGGAATCTCGACCACAGTCGGATCGTACGCTTCTGTTGAAGCCGGGTTGACGGGTGCAGGATTTATGGTGGCCTCGTGCGACGCGGCCTCCTAGTGAGCTTGGTTCTGCTCGCGGCCTGCACCGCGAGCAGCGGCCCATCGTCGACTTCTCAGGCGCCGTCGACCACGACCACCATCGAGGTCTCCACCTCGACGGCCCTGGCGACCACGACCACAACTCTCGCCACCACCACCACGCTGAATCCCTTTGCCCGCCCCGACTGGATGGGGACCCGCGAGCTCCCGCTTCGGGAAGATGGCTATGGCGTGGCCCAGGAGACCCCGCCGGAGCTCGACCCCCGCCAACTGGAGACTCCGGATGTCTTGCCCCCGCCGGCCAGCGAGACTTTCCAATCGACGCTGGGGCCTATCCCGGAGGACGTCCTTGCCCGCTCGAGCTGGGTGCCCGAGTGCCCGGTCAGCCTTGACGAGCTCTCATACATCACCGTCACTCATCACGGTTTCGACGGGGAGGTCCACACCGGGGAGATGATCGTCAACGCCGCAGAAGCCGAAGGCGTGGTCGGGGTGTTCCAACAACTGTTCGAGGTGGGGTTCCCCATCGAGCAGATGCGGGTGATCACCAAAGAGGAGATCGATGCCCCTCCCACCGGGGACTGGAACGACACCACTTCCTTCGTCTGCCGGCCGGCGGTGGGATCCGGAAACTGGTCACAGCATGCATACGGGCTCGCCATCGATGTCAACCCGTTCCACAACCCTTATCTGAAGGGGGACCTGGTCCTGCCCGAGCTGGCAACCACCTACACCGACCGCGAGGACATGAGGCCGGGGATGATCTTCGACGACGACGTCGCTACCTCGGCTTTCGCGGAGATCGGCTGGGGGTGGGGCGGCAACTGGAACACACTCAAGGACTGGATGCACTTCTCCCGCAGCGGGCGCTAGATCGCATCGAACATACGTTCGATATAGTGGCCGCGTGAGCGGGTACGCCGAACTGCATTGCCACACCAACTTCTCCTTCCTCGACGGCGCCTCCCATCCCGAAGACCTGGCCGAGCGAGCGATGGAGTTTGGCTATCAGGCGCTGGCGGTCACCGACCACGATGGCTTCTACGGGGTCTCCCGTTTCTGGCAGGCGGCGAAGGCGACCGGCCTTCCCGCCATCTACGGGGTGGAGATCGGAATCGAGCCCGCCCCGTCAGGACCGGCCGAGCCGGTGACCCGCGCCGAAGACTGGGACCGGATGCGCCACGCCCGGACCAAGGGCGCTCAGGGAAGGCTGCGTCGGGGTCGCAGCGTTCGCGCCCACGGGGTGAAGCCCACCGACCTTCCAGAGACCGACCATCTGGTCATGCTCGCCGGCTCCCCGGATGGCTACCGGGCACTCTCCAACCTGGTGACCAGGGCCCAACTCCGGGGGGAGAAGGACCATCCGGTCTACATCTGGGAGGACCTGACGGTTGCGGCAGGCAGCCCCGACGTCCATGCCCTCACCGGGTGTCATTTCGGGGCCGTGCCCAAGGCTGCCGCCCGCCACGACCTGGGGGCGACCATGAGGGAGGCCTCCCGTCTCCGCGAGCTGTTCGGGGCCCGGCTCCATCTCGAGTTGTGGCACCACGGAATGCCCGAAGACGACCCCCGCAACGACCTGATGTGGGAGGTCGCCCAGAAGCTCGGCCTGTCAGTGCTGGCCACCAACCAGGTCCACTATCACGATCGCAGAGACGCCTATCTCTCCGAGGTCCTGGCCGCCATCGGGGGCCGACGTACCCTCGCCGTCGCCGACGGTTTTCGGCCGGCCAGCGACGAGCGGTACCTCAAACACCCAGGGGAGATGGCGCGACGCTTCATGCCGGTATCCCGGGGTGGTGGCCCGGGCCGGGGAGTTGGGTCGCCGTCTCGCCTTCGACCTGGGCCTGGTCGCCCCCAACCTTCCCGACTTCCCCATGCCCGGCCACTTCCGGGACGAGATGGACTACCTGCGACACCTCACCTGGGAGGGGGCGCATGAGGTCTACCCGGGCAGCGAAGACGGGGTCGACCCCCGGGCCCGGCGCCGTCTCGAGCACGAGCTGGGGATCATCGAGCAACTGGGCTTCCCCGGCTACTTCCTGGTGGTCAAGGACATCATGGACTTCGCCCGTGACCAGGACATCCTCTGTCAGATCCGGGGCTCTGGCGCAGATTCCGCGGTTTGTCGCTGCCTCGGCCTGACCCGGGTCGACCCGATCCGGCTCCACCTCCCCTTCGAGCGATTCCTCTCCGAGGAGCGGGGGAGGCCGCCCGACATCGACATCGACTTCGAGGCCGACCGCCGCGAGGAGGTCATCCAGTACTGCTACCGGCAATACGGGCGGGAGCGAGCGGCGATGGTGGCCAATGTCATCACCTACCGGGCCAAGTCGGTGCTCCGGGACGTGGCCAAGACCTTCGGGTTCACCCAGGCCCAGGTCGACGGGCTTTCCAAGTACGTCGACACCAGGGATCCGGCCCAGATCCGCCTCGACTCGCCGCTACCCGAGGGGATGACCGCCGAGATGATCTACGACGTCTGCTGGCGGCTCGACGGCTTTCCCCGCCATCTCGGGATCCACTCCGGGGGGATGGTGATCGCCGACCGCCCCTTGTGGCAGGTGGTCCCATTGGAGTGGGGGAGGATGGAGGGGCGGACCGTCCTCCAGTGGGACAAGGACGACTCGGCGGCGGTGGGGATCGTCAAGTTCGACCTGCTCGGCCTGGGGATGCTCAATGCGCTCCATCTCGCCCATGACCTGATCGAGGACACCCACGGCATCGATATCGACCTCTCCACCATCCCCCAGGAGCCGGCGATCTATCGCTCGATCACCAGGGCCGACACCGTAGGTCTGTTCCAGATCGAGTCCCGGGCCCAGATGGCGACCCTGCCCAAGATGAAGCCCAAGACCTTCTATGACCTTGCCGTGGAGGTCGCCCTGATCCGGCCGGGCCCGATCCAGGGGCAGTCGGTGCACCCCTATCTGCGGCGGCGCAGCGGCGAGGAGCCGGTGCGGTACCCGCACCCCTCCACAGAGGAGATCCTGAAGAAGACACTCGGAGTGCCCATCTTCCAGGAGCAGCTCATGGAGCTGGCACGGGTCTGCGCCGGGTTCGACGGGAGCCAGGCCGACCGGCTGCGCCAGGCGATGACCCACAAGCGCTCGGAGAAGGAGATGGGAAAGCTCCGTGAGGACCTGTACGTGGGGATGGCGGGCAACGGGATCATCGGAGCGGCAGCCGACGAGATCTGGGAGAAGCTGCAGGGGTTCGCCGCTTTCGGGTTCCCCGAGAGCCATTCGGTGAGCTTCGCCTACATCGTCTACATGTCGGCCTGGCTTCGCTTCCACTATCCGACGGAGTATCTGGCCGGCCTGCTCAATGCGCAGCCGATGGGCTTCTACAGCCCGAACTCCCTGGTCCAGGACTCGCAACGGCACGGGGTGGTGGTATTGGGGCCGGACGTGAACGTGTCCTGGCACGACTGCACCATCGAAGCCATCGAGGCCGATCCCGATGACGTGGTGGAGTATCTGGGGGAGCGCTGGCGGCGGGGGCGGGGCCTTGCCGACGACCCGGTCCGTCCCCCGGTCGGGGTGCGGATGGGGCTCCGCTACGTGCGGAACATGGGGGAGAGGGAAGTGACCCGGGTCGAGGCGGCCCGGATCCTGGGTGGCCCGTTCCAGTCGCCCGAAGACTTTGCATCCCGCACCGGTCTCGGGGTCGATGCCCTGGAAGGCATGGCCGTCTCCGGTGCCCTGGAGTCGATCGGCCTGGGCCGGCGGGAGGGGATGTGGGCTGCCGGTGCCTTGGCCGAGATCGACCCGGAGCGCCTCGCCCTGTCACCTGGGATCGAGGCCCCGGAGTTGCCCGGGATGGGCGACGAGGAGTCCCATCGGGCCGACCTGTGGGCGGTCGGAGTCTCCAGCCGTCACCCGATGAGCTTCGTCCGGGACCAATTGCAGGGCTGTCTCACTGCGGCCGAGGCTTTGGAGGTGCAACGGCATCGGGCCCGGATCCGTGTGGCCGGGGTGGTAACCCACCGCCAGCGCCCGGGCACTGCCAATGGGGTCTACTTCCTCAACCTGGAGGACGAGACCGGGTTGTTGAACATCGTGGTCCTCCCCGACGTCTGGGCGCGACATCGTGACGTGGTGCGGAGGAGCCCGGCCCTGATCATCGATGGGCGTCTCGAATTCCACGACGGGGTGACCAACATCGTGGCCCGGGACTTCTCGGCGATAGGAGTGCAGACCGTGCAATCACGGGACTTCCGTTAGCCGATCAAGAAAATTCCTGATTGGGTCAGGGCAAATCTGTCACACCCTCTCCGTAGCGTGTTGTTCATGGACTGGGGGAGTCTGAACGAGGATCAGCTGGATCTGATCATCACTGGGGGAGAGTGTCAGGTCGCCACGATTCGGGCTGTCCAAATGGCTGCCATCCAGGAGAAACGGCGGCGCCAATCTCACCACGCCGATGGATACCGGTCGATAGTGGACTGGGCGGCTGCCCGGGCCGACGTGTCTCATCAGACCGCGCGCAGCATGTGCTGGACCGCCTCCCGCCTGGAAGAGGCGCCTGACGTAGCGGCAGAGCTTGCCAAAGGCGAGATCACGTTCGACCGCGCCGAGCAATTGGCCCGACTTCCCGAGCACGCCCGGCAGCATCAAGAGGGTTACGACATCGGACAACTCCGCCGGCTGGTGGCCCACCACCGACGCTTGAGCCCGCGGCGGGAGCGGGCGATCATCGGGAGTGGGTATCTCAACTTCCAACCCTCACTCGACGAGACCACGACCCACATCTGGGGTGAGCTGGCCGGGATCGATGCCCGGTTGTTGGAGAAGGCCATCGACCAACGAGCCGACGAGGTGTTGGGCGATGACGTCCCGCTGGCCGTTGCCGAGCGACGGGCGCTGGCCCTGGTCGCCATTTGTCAGGACTCGCTCTACTCGTCGGAGCCCGGCGGTGGATCTCCACCTGTCGACATCGCAGTCACCGTCGATGCGAGGGTTGCTGCCCCCACCAACGGCGAATCCGGTGTTGCGGTGCTCGCCGGCCCCCGCATCGGGCGTCGAGCTCTCGAAGAGATCCTTTGCAACGGCACCGTCGAGGTGATCGGTATCACCGAGACCGGCGAGCCGTTGAGCCTGGGCCGGCGCACCCGGACGGTGAGCCGCAAGCTAAGGCGCCACATCTTGCATCGGGACGGAGGCTGCACCGTCGAGGGCTGCCCTTCCCACTATCGGCTCGAGGTCCACCATTCGGTGCCGTGGTCGCATGGCGGCCGCACCGACGCCGACTCGCTGGTAACGCTCTGTTGGTTTCATCACCATGTCGCGGTCCATCGCCTCGGCCTGGAGCTGATCCGCATCGGGCGATCACGGGTCAGGTTGAAACGACCTCGATAGGGGTGGGCCTTCCCCACCACCCCGGTTAGGCCACCGAATCCAAATGAGTTTCGAGCTCGGTGATGAAGTCATCGATGCTCTCGATGTGGGAGGCGTGGTCGCCCTCCAGCTCTACTACTCGCGCTTTGGGCATTCGATCTCCAAGGATGTCGACGACCCTCTTCTCCCAAGGCGCAGTGGCGGTCCCTTTGATTAGCAATACCGGGCAGTTGATCGACTCGAGTTCGCCGACTGTCCGTCCGGAGCGGTCCAAATGTTCCGACTGCCACGAAAGGGCCATTCGGTGGGACGCCCATCTTTCCCAATTGGGATCCTGGCGAGCAAGTTCGGTGTCTTTTGCGAAGCCTGCAAGGACGAGAAACTCGGCCAGGTCGTCTTCAGTCACCACCCGACCAGCAAGACCGTGGAGGAATTGGTTCAACACGTCGAGAACGGGGTCATCGTCTCCAAGGTCGCCCAGGATCCAATACGCGGCCGGCTCCACCAGAATCAGGGAACGTACGCGGGCGGGATAGGTCAGCGTGAACTCGATCAAGGCGCGACCCCCAGCCGACCATCCTCCAAAATCGGCCCTCTCGATGCCGAGGCCGTCCAAGGTCAAGAGGAGGCTCTCCCGTTCGATCTCTGACGAGTACTCGGGATCGCCCGGCTCCCCGGCCGATCCCAGCTCGTTGTGGATCGGCTGCACCCGGACCACCCGTCGGTGGGCCCTGAGCCGCTCCTGATGGGGGATCCAGGACAGCCAACCGGTCAATCCTCCCGGCACGAGGATCAGCGGTTCGCCGTCTCCCACATCGTCACAGGCGAGAACTGTCGGTTCCATGTTCTACGCGCCCTTCTCCAAGTACTCCTTGGCCAGCCGTTTCGGGGCCCGGTCCAGCCACGCCTCGACCATCAGCTCCTCGAGCTCGGGAACATCGATGTTCTCCAACAGGACCAGCACTCCCGGGTAGCCGTCGAAGTGCGGAGTCGTGAAGAACACCTCGGGGTCGTCAGACAACAGCGCCTCTTTGACCCCGAGGTCGGCCACGCGTATCCCGAGGATCGGCCCATCCGGAGCGGCATCACCGAGGGCCTCGAAGTCCGCCCGACGCAGCGGCCGTTCCCAGGCAAACAGCTTGTCCTTCACCCGCCAGTGCGCCTGGTCCCAACTGAGTCGCTCGGATGTCTCGGGCAGCGACGCCGCGATGGTGCGAACGTCGTCCCAGGTCGCCATCAGACGTCGAGGGCGCTCGGATCGGCGGGGACGTCGACGGCGTGCTCCTCGAGGATCTCGAGGGGGATCAAGCCAAGCACCGCCTCGTGTGTCGACGCGAGGACCACCGGCGCTGCCAGTCCCGCCTTGTGGGACCGCAACCAGTTGGCCGCAGTCACGCACCATCGGTCGCCAGGCACCAAGCCCGGAAACATGTATTCGGGCATCGGCGTCGTGAGGTCGTTGCCGATCTCCCGTTGATGATCCAGGAACTCCGACGTGACCACCGCACAGATCGTGTGGCTCCCCAGGTCCTGAGGACTCGTGTTGCACCAGCCGTCCCGGAAGAACCCGGTGAGTGGATCCTGTCCGCATTCCTCCAATGCGGTGCCCAGGACGTTCAACGTCGGCATGCCATCACCGTCCGACGATCAACCCTGGCAGGTGAAGATGTCCCAGCCACCGCCGTTATACACAGCCCAGGCTGCTGCGGCCGTGGAGGCCTCGGGGTCTGTGGGGTCGGCGCCCGGGAAGCCCGCTGCCGAAGCTCGCTCGGCCCAGTACTCGGGGAGGTGCTGGTAAAGCCCGACGGCACCGGTGCGGAGGTTCGTGGAATTCGGGTCGAACCGGGACTCGCACCAAGCGACTCGCACCGCCTGATTGACGTCTTCGGCCGTGAAGAAGCGAGAGGCCAGGGCCCTCACCTCGACTTGTGACAACCACCCGGAGGTCTCGGTGACGATCGAGCCGGTCGAAGTCTCCGATGCGTTTTCGCTGGTAGCGGCTTCATCCTCGCTGGTTTCGCCGACTGCTACCTGCGCCGAGCCTCCGCTGAGGACGGCAAAAGTGAGCCCGGCCTGTGCGCCCGCGGCATGACCAACGCTGGCCGCCGCGGCCTCGCTCTCGAGTTCATCGACTGTTGATTCCGGGTTGCCGAACGCGGCGAACCCAGCCAGTGCCAGGAGGGCCACCGCTGCCCACCCGGCAATGAAAGACAAGCGTCTCAAACGCATATGAAGCGACTCCACCAGCGGGGAAATGCCGCTGCCCAAGGGGCGGCGAACCCTACTCGGGTGTGGATAAGTGCGACAACTCGGATTGGTCAGCCGGCGATCCGGTCCAGAGCACTCGTGACCGTCGCCCAGTGGTCCCTTTTCGGGTCGAGCAACTCGAAGTGGCCGTAGGAGTCGAGCACGCTCAGCGAGGCATTTGGCGAGCCTCGTGCTGTGCACTACAGGCACGAGCAGGTCCTGAGCTCCATGCACCAGCAGAGTCGGCTCCGGTGCCTGGTCGATCGTCGGAGGCGCCCCTGCGGCCAGCAGCTCGCCCGCGGCTGAACTGCCCGGCCCGCCTGATCTCGAGAGCAGCCCGAGATCGGTCACCGGCGCCAGACCCACTGTGAGATCGACCGGCTTCTGCGCCCGGGCCGCGGCCCACAGCGCCAGATGACCGCCTGCCGAGTGCCCGATTATCGAGATCACGGCATCGTCCGCCGAAGTGATCTGGCTCACGGAGTCGAGCGCGGTGAGGACATCCTGCGCCGACGCCGGCCAACCTCCACCACCACCGAGCCGGCGATACTCCAGGTTCCAGGTGGTCCAGCCCCTGGTGGTCAAATCGATAGCGAGGGTCTCCATGCCGTCACGCTGGTACTGATGGGCCCAGAACCCGCCGTGGACCAGCAGAACGACGCCCCGGGGCTCACCGGGCGGGGCCCTCAGGTCTCCCACCTGATCGGTGTGCGGCCCATAGCGATGGGTCTTTACAGGGCCGGCGGCGCGATTCACCAGGTGACGGATGGCGTCCTGGTAGCCATCGAGCCCGCGCCCATAGATGGTTCGGGCACAGGCTTCCGAGACCAGCGAGACGGCGCGCCATGGCTCGCGTTCTCGGACGTTCGAGATGTGGACCTCCACAGTTGGAGTCCCGACAGCAGAGATCGCGTCCCCCAAGGCCCGGGAAGTGTGAGTGAGCGCCCCGGGGTTGATGACGATCCCGTCGTAGCTACGCGCCCCGTGGATCGCCGCGATCAGGTCGCCTTCTTCGTTGGACTGGAAGAACTCGACGCCCACACCGAGGGTTGTGGCGAATGCAGCGATCTGGTCCTCGAGGTCGGCGAGGGTGGTCGACCCATACACCTCGGGCTCTCGGGTGCCGAGCAGATCGAGATTGGGGCCATTGATCACCTTGATCCTCATCACGCCACCTGGGGCAGGTGATCGGGGATCAGGGACTGAGCCTGCGCGATGACTCCCTCGGGCATCGGGCCGCGTTCGATCTCATAAACCGCACCCAAAGCCTTGATCACCGACTTCGACACCTTGGCGTTGTCGAGGCCCGGGGCGCGGTCGGCGAGCGCCCCCGAGGTGCGGGGGTCCCAGTCGATGTGCAGCGCCCGGTAGACCGGGATCAGGACATCTCGGATCCGCTCACCCTCGTCCACGACGATCACGCCACCGAGGTGGGCCGCCCCCCTCACCAGGCGCTGTCCGACTCCCATCACCTTGACCCGCCCACCGACGTTCACCGACCAGGAGCCGGGGCAGTACTCGCCGGGGATCTCCCCGATGCGGGCATCGACGCCGAGTGCCTGGAACGCCCGCGCCATCACCCCGGCGATCATCTCGAAGCGCTCGTGGATCCCGGAGCGTGGGCTCTCGTCAGGCACCGCCATCGAGAACGCCAGGGTCGACTCGTGAAAGACGGCGGCACGCCCGCCGGCGAGGCGCTCGATGGCGCCAAAGCCATGAGCCCTCGCTGCCCGCACTGCGTTCGGATAGCCGGGCTGGACCCGATCGGCGCGGCCGAAAGCAACGACCGGCTCCGGAACGTGGAGCCGGAACACCCCGCCGATCTCGCCGTTGGCCACCGCCGTGAGCGCGGCGTGGCTCACCGCGACATCCAGGGCCGGGTGTTCGGAGAACGCCTCGGTGGACAGGAGCAGCTTTTGCACAACCATGAGGATAAGGAGTCCACTGTTAGCGTTTGGTGAACCGCGTCAACCGGGAACCACGGCTTGGCCGGTGTCGTTGAGCGGACGAGGGGGCCACAAGACCGAGGAGGGTTCGTGCCTAAGGCGTTCCGCGTGAGCACATTGTCGTTACTCATGGCATTGCTCGTGGTCGCCTGTGGAGATACCCCGTTCGAGTCGTTGGGTCGGCGCAGCTCGGACTGGATCGGCGAGCCCACGATCACGACCACCAGCACCATCGCGATCACCATTCCCTCGGTGATCAGCGCCAGCACTCTGAAGTGGTTCAACGACACCATCGTCAACCCGGCGCCGGCAGACGATGTCGAGGCGATGAAGGATGCCGTCTTCGGGCGCCGCACCGGCGACCTCTTCGTCCAGGCGAGCCGGCTCGAAGTGATCACCCTTCTTCCCGAGGTCAAGTTCCCGGCATCTGCGCCGTATCTCTCTGAGTTCGTCACCTCGCAACTCGTATTCGACAACGACGGTGAGTTGGCCCGCGACCCGGTGGTGGCGTTCGGAATCTGGTCCTCCGAGCCCTACACCAGGTCCCGTTCCGTGGCGCAGATGGCGGTGCTCAGGGTCGCCTTCGACCCCGAGACGGCAGAAGAGATCGCTCAGCCGGGGGCCGACGTGACCTGTGCCCGGTTCGCCGAGACCTCGACGGACGTGTGCGAGGCCTTCCAGATCGAAGGCCGCCCGGTCTGGACGCTCACTGCGAGCAACGGGACGACGCTGGTGTGGTTCGACGGGTCCTATCGCTACGAGCTGTTCGGCCGCTCTTTCGTCCCTCTCGCCGCCCTGCAACAGATGGCGGTGGAGTCGATGCCCCTCGGCGAGCTAGCCCCTCCTCCCGCATAGGCTCCTCTCATCCGAGCACGGAGGAACCGACATCTTCCACTCCAGTGGCTGGTGGACGTACATGCGGTATGACGAGGAGCACGATCGCCCCGACATCGACCGCGCCCTCCTCCGCCGGGTCTGGAGCTACGGCCGCCCATACCTACCCGCCCTGATCGGGATCCTGGGCACGATCCTCATCATCTCGGGGCTCGGCGTGGTCCCCGCGATGCTGATTCGGACTCTATTGGACGAAGCCCTTCCCGATAAGAACGTTGCCCAGTTGACCTGGCTCGGCCTGGGGATGATCCTGGTCCCACTCATCAGCGCTCTGGTCGGGGTGGCACAGCGCTGGTGGTCGTCCCGGGTGGGCGAGGGGATCATTTTCGACCTCCGCCGCCAGTTGTTCGCCCATTTGCAGCGGATGTCGCTGCGGTTCTTCACCGCCACCAAGACCGGTGAGCTGATGAACAGGCTCAACAGCGACGTCGAGGGCTCACAGTCGGCGATCACCGGGACCCTGATGACGATCATCTCCAACATGGTGTCGGTAGTGGTCATCCTGGTGGTGATGCTGCTCAACGACTGGCAACTGACCGTCCTGGCGGTGGCGGTTCTACCGCTATTCGTGATCCCTGCCCGACGGGTGGCCAAGGTCCTGAGGCGGATGACCCAACAGCTGATGGAGCAGGAGGCGAAGATGTCGGGGACCCTCCAGGAGAGCTTCAACGTCAGCGGTGCCCTCCTTGTTCGCCTCTTCGGCCGTTGGGACGAGATGGCGCAGCGCTTTGGCGAGGAAGCCGCCCAGGTGAGGGACCTCGAGGTGAGACGAGCGATGGTGGGGCGAGGGTTCTTCGCCGCGCTCGGCCTAGTGGCCGCGGTCGGCACCGCCACCGTGTTCTGGGTTGGGGGCTACCAGGTGATCCAAGGGACCATGTCGTCGGGAACCCTGGTGATGTTCTCGGTGCTGTTGGTCCAGCTCTATGGGCCGCTGGCAGGGATTTCCAACTCCCGCGTCGAGTTCGCCACCTCCCTGGTCTCTTTCGAGCGGGTCTTTGAGGTCCTCGACCTCGAGATCGACATTCCCGACCCGGTCGATCCCGAGCCGCTGCAGCCGGCCACGGGCAAAGTGGAGTTGGCCAACGTCTCGTTCAAGTACCAGACCGAGGGTCCCGAGGGCCTCGAGGCGGTGAAGCGGTTCTGGGACCGAGATCCCGGCACCCAGCCACCCCCGACCTCCGGCTCGACGAGGGAATGGGCGATCCGGAACGCCTCCTTCGTCGCCGCACCGGGCACGCTCACTGCCCTCGTCGGTCCCTCGGGCGCGGGCAAGACCACGATCTCCTATCTGGTCCCCAGGCTCTATGACGTGACCGAAGGAGCGGTGCTGATCGACGGCCACGATGTGCGAAAAGTCGCACTTCGCGATCTTGCGGCCTCGGTGGGGGTGGTCACCCAGGAGACCTACCTATTCCATGACACGATTGCGGCCAACCTCCGTTACGCCCGCCCCGATGCCACCCTCGAAGAGCTCGAAGCTGCGTGCCGTGCCGCCAACATCCACGAGATGATCTCCAAGCTTCCCCAGACTTACGAGACGATGGTGGGAGAGCGGGGATATCGGTTGTCCGGCGGGGAGAAGCAGCGGATCGCCATCGCCCGGGTCCTCCTCGAAGACCCCCGGATCCTGATCCTCGACGAGGCGACGTCGCACCTCGACTCGAGGTCGGAGGCCCTGATCCAGGAGGCGCTGGAGAGCCTGATGGAGGGACGCACTTCGATCGTGATCGCCCACCGACTGTCGACAGTGCGGGCGGCTGACCAGATCCTGGTCCTGGACGAGGGCGCGATCGTGGAGCAGGGCGACCACGCCACGCTGGTGGCCAAGGGCGGTCTCTATGCCTCGCTCTACCGAACCCAATTTGCCGAGCCGGCTTCCGCCTGACTCAGGCCCCCCGGGTCAGGTTCTCCACGAGCAGGCGCTGGTTGGTCGCCAGTAGCAGCGTGTTCCCGTCGTGAGAGAGCCAGAGATCGGGACCGACCTCGAGCCAGACGTGCTTGGGCAGGCAATCGAGATTGCGCCGCTTTCGTGCCGATGGGGGTGCGTAGGCCAGCACCGAGGGCGCAGGGGCGGCCAAGGCCTCGAGATGGCCCACCAGGTCATAGCTTCCAAACAGGTAGGCGAGTCCCTCCGCCGGGTCGAGGGCTCCCCGGTCGGAGAGCCACTCCACCCGCCCGCAATCGGCACAGGCGGCGACCGCGACCCGGCCCACCCAGGTCGGTAGGTGCTCACACCATGGAGAGATTTTGTCCATGAGAGACAAGGTACGAAACAGGTGTGACAGAAACCGCTGAATGCAGAACGCCAGACGCAAATCGCCAGAAAGAGCGTCAGAAATCTCTGCGATATGCGATCTGCGTGCTTACAGCTCCAGGATCGGGACTTCCTGGGTGTCCTCGATCCGGGTGCCGGGGACCAGGAGCACCGGGAGGTGGGACTTGTCCATGACCCGTGCCGAGACGCTGCCCCATGCCTCCTCGGTGAAGAGGCGGCGGGTGGCCCCCATGATCACGATCTCGGCTCCGACGTCCTCGGCCGTGTCGATGATCGCCACTGCAGGGTCGTCACCTTCGACGAAGCGGACCTCGGCTGACATGCCCGACGCCTGAAGGGCGGCCACGATCGGCTCGACCGCCTTCAGCCCCCGTTCCTCGAGGTAGCGGGCGGCCTTGGCCTCGGCGTCGGATGACCCCAGGGACGCATCGTCGAGGAAAGACCGCCTCACATCGTCGTCGAGCTCGTCGAGAAAGGAGCGGGGCACCCTCACCACCGTCATCACGGTCACCTGCCCCTCTTCGGACCGGAGACGATCGCACAAATCGGCCACCGGTGCCGCCGGGAGAACTCCGGTCGTGGCGATCAGGATGCGCACCCTGCTGAGATTAGGGTTTCGTGCCCTGCTGCGTCGCTTGCGAGTGTGATGGACCCCGAACTGCTCAACAAAGTCACCTGGAAGATCCCGAACGCCCTGGCCCTCATCGGCTCCGCTTCTGGCGACGAGTGGAACGGCATGACGGCCTCGTGGGTGACTCAGCTCTCGATGGAGCCGGTCCTGATCGGCGTCGGGATCGACAACAAGGCGGTGACCCACCGACTCATCACCGAGTCGGGGGCTTTCACGGTGAACCTCTGGTCGCCGGAGGACACCAGGGTGTTCGTCAAGTTCTCCAAGCCGGCGACCCGTGAGGGGAACACGCTCAACGAGCGCCCGGTCCGCACCGGTCGAACCGGTGCCCCCATCTTCGAGGAGGCGATCGCATGGATGGACTGTGAGGTCCGCCACTCCATCGACCTGGGCACCCATACCCTGTTCATCGGCGAGGTGGTCGACGCCTGGGCCGGCGAGGAAGAGCGGGCGGCGGCGATCTCGGACACCAGGATGAAGTACGGCGGAGTGAAGAGGGGCGGTCATTGATGCAGGTCTCGGTCGAGGGAAAGGTGGCGGTGGTCACCGGGGGCAGCAGGGGCATCGGATTGGCGACGGCCCTGGAACTGGCGCGAAGTGGCGCCGCCGGAGTGACCATCACCTCACGGAAGCCGGAGAACATCGAGGCGGCCGCCGACGAGTTGGTGGCCTCGGGAGTCGAATCGGACAGGCTCCTCGCACTGGCTGCGCGCTCGGACTCGGAGGATTCGGCCGACGAGGCGATTGCCCGGACCGTGGAGCGGTTCGGCTCGTGTGACATCCTGGTCAACAACGCCGGCACCAACCCGTCGGCGGGCCCGCTCATGGAGGTCGACCTCGGGGCACTGGACAAGACGTGGGCCGTGAACCTGAGGGCGCCCTTGCTCTGGGTGAGGGCCGCTTATCGGGCCTCGATGGCCGACAAGGGCGGCTCGGTGGTCAACGTGTCCTCCATTGGCGGCCTGAGGGTGAGCCCGATCACCGGCGCCTACAACGTCTCCAAGGCCGGCCTGGTCCACATGACCCGTCAACTCGCGTTCGAGCTGGCCCCGAAGATAAGGGTGAACGCGGTGGCGCCTGCTGTTGTCAAGACCCGCTTGTCCGAGATGTTGTGGGCCGATGAGCCGGCTGCGGCCCGGATGCACCCGCTGGGCAGGCTGGGGACGCCCGAAGACGTGGCCCGGGCGATCGTGTTCCTCGCCTCCGACGCCGCAGACTGGATGACGGGCGTGATCCTTCCGGTTGACGGGGGTATGACCGAGGCCTCTTCGTCCGGCATAGCCTGAGCAACGCTTTGACCCATCCCCGCCCCGAGCCCGAGCTAGCCCTCCGCTATCTCACCGGAGTCGTCGATGACGGCCCGTTGTTCGAGGTGGCGACCCAACTCCGTGACGATGGTCATGGCAACGTGATCACTTACAGCCGCAAGGTCTTCATCCCTCTCACCACGCTGTGCCGGGACCGGTGCACCTACTGCACCTTTGCCAAGCCGCCAGGTGCCGGCGGCCTCTATCTCGAGCCCGAAGAGGTCCTCGCCGTCGCCATGGCCGGGGACGAGGCCGGGTGCACCGAGGCGCTGTTCACGCTGGGGGACCGGCCCGAGGACCGTTGGCCGCAGGCGGAAGCGTTCCTCGAGGCCCACGGTGTCGGTTCCACGATCGAATACGTGGCTTCCATGTCGGCGCTAGTCCGTTCCGAGACCTCGCTGTTCCCCCACGCCAACCCGGGCCTGATGGGCGATGACGACATGCAGTTGTTGCGGCCCACCAACCCTTCCATGGGCATCATGCTGGAGAACATCTCGCCCCGGCTCTTGGAACCGGGGATGGCTCATCACAACTGCCCGGACAAGGACCCGGCGCTGCGGGTGGCGACCATCGAGGCCGCGGGCCGGAACCGGGTGCCGTTCACGACGGGGGTCCTGGTCGGGATCGGAGAGACTCCCGAGGAGATCGTCGCCTCGCTGTTCGCCCTGCAGGGCTTGGCGGAGTCCACCGGCGCAATCCAGGAAGTCATCATCCAGAATTTCCGCGCCAAATGGGACACGCCGATGCGCCGGTCGGCCGAGCCGGTGCCGCGCTGGTTCGCCCGGGTCGTGGCCCTGGCTCGATGGATCATGGGGGCGGAGGCCAATGTCCAGGTCCCGCCGAACCTGACCGAGAGCTACGAGATATACATCGAGGCCGGGATCAACGACTGGGGAGGGGTATCGCCGCTCACCATCGACTGGGTCAACCCCGAGGCTCCCTGGCCCCACCTCGGAGAGTTGCGCTCCCGGACCGAGGCCGCCGGGCACTCGCTCCGACCTCGCCTCCCGGTGTACCCGGAGTACATCGACCAGGAATGGATCGACTCCGGGCTTTTCCCGCATATCGTTGCCGCGTCGGACGACCAAGGCCTGGCCCTGGTCCCACAACACGTTGGGGTGACATGAACATCACTTTCCTGAGACTGAGGCCTGCCGAGTCACTCACCGAGGCGGCTGCTGCGGGCAAGCGCCGCGAGGGGACGACGGTCGTCGAGTTGACGAGCCCCACCGACGCCGATCTGGGCGCGGCAGCCGCGGGCGGCATCCTGGCGACTGCGAGCGCCATCGATGGGTCCGACCCCGCTGCCTGGGTGGTGCTGCCGGACCGGGCTCTGGAGTTGGCGGCCCGAGGGGTGCCGGGATGGCGAATCACTGTCGCCGCCGACGGCACCCGAGAGGCGATTCTCGATGCAGTGGCCCGCTCCGGTGCCGCGTTCACCCGCGCCAGCCGCTCCGGTGTGGAAGAGGTGGCCGCTCTGTCGTCATTGCCCGGGATCGAGACGTCGGTGTCGGTGTTCGTGGACGACGTGGAGCAGGCGGTCCGTGCCATCGATGTCGGCGCGACGGACCTGCTCCTACGTGACTGGGACGTGGAGCGCATCGGCGAGTTGAGGGAGGCGCTTCCCGGCCATCTCCTGGTGGAGCGGACGGCGTTCCCCCCAGGCATAGAGATAGACGATGCGCGGGAGCAGCTGCCGGCGGCGGTCTTCACCACCTGGCTTGGGCTCGTCGACGGATCGGGGCGGCCCGCCCCAGGTACGGGTGGGCGCCCGGCAAGGACATGGAGCCCCCGGTCCCGCCCGATCGACTCTCCGCCGAGTGGATGGACCGCGCCTGGGTCACGGGCGAGGCGCCCGATGGCCTGTCGGCTGCGGGGCCGTTGCAGCCGATCCTGGAGCGGTCGCTGGGAGGGATCCGACCCACGACCGCCGAAGTCGAGTTGCTGTTCCGGGGTCGGGGGGCACAGGTCGACGCAATCGCCCGTGTCGCCGACACGCTGAGAAGGAACGCGGTCGGCGACACGGTCAGTTACGTGGTCAATCGCAACATCAACTACACCAACCTCTGCTACTTCAAGTGTGGTTTCTGCGCCTTCTCCAAAGGCCCGAAGAGCCTCAATCTCCGCGGCGAGCCCTACCTGATGGGCATCGAAGAGATCGTGGGCAACGCCCGGGAGGCGTGGGCCCGTGGGGCGACCGAGGTCACGCTCCAGGGCGGGATCCACCCCGACTTCACCGGGAACTTCTACGTCGACGTGGTCAAGTCGATCAAGGCCGAGCTGCCCGAGATGCACATACACGGGTTCACCCCCCTCGAGGTCTGGCAGGGGGCGCACACCCTCGGCATTCCGGTGCGCACCTTCCTCGAGGAGCTCAAGGAGGCGGGATTGGGGACGCTCCCCGGGACGGCGGCGGAGATCCTCGATGACGAGGTCCGCACCCATCTCTGCCCGGACAAGGTACGGACCTCGCAATGGGCAGAAGTCATGATCACCGCCCACGAACTGGGGCTGCGCGCCACTTCGACGATCATGTTCGGGCACATCGACCACCCGCGGTCCTGGGCAAACCATCTCGAGGTGATTGCCCGAATCCAGGAGCGGACTGGTGGTTTCACCGAAATGGTCCCCCTTCCCTTCGTGCACATGGGCTCTCCGATCTTCCTCCGGGGGCGGGCCCGGCCCGGCCCGACCTGGGACGAAGTGGTCCTGGTTCACGCCGTGTCCCGCATCGCCCTCGATGGGCTGGTGCCGAACATCCAGGCATCCTGGGTGAAGCTGGGCCTGGACGGTGGTCGGCGGCTCCTCGACGCCGGCTGCAACGACCTGGGCGGGACTCTGATGGGTGAGATCATCACCCGATCGGCAGGAGCGGCTCATGGCCAGGAGGTGACACCCCAAGAGTTCCGGGACGTCATCGAAGAGGCAGGGCGGGTGCCGGCGCTCCGGTCGACGACCTATGAGCTCCTCGAGCTGAAACAGGGCTGAGCTAGCGCCAGCCGAGCCCCGGGGCGACATGGGTGAGGATGCTCTCCAGGGCGTGGGCGTTGTAGTCGACGCCCAGCTGGTTGGGGACGGTCAGCAGGAGCGTGTCTGCCGCGGTGATCGCTTCGTCCTCGGCCAGCTGCTCGACGAGGACGTCCGGCTCGGCGGCGTATGAGCGGCCGAAGATCGCTCTGGTGTTCTCGTCGATGAAGCCGATTTGGTCGGCGCTCTGCTCACGGCTCCCGAAGTAGGCGTGGTCACGCTCGTCGACCAGCGCGAAAATGCTGCGACTCACCGACACCCGCGGCTCGCGTTCGTGCCTCGCCGCTTTCCACGCCTCGCGGTAGGCCTCGATCTGCTTGCGCTGCTGGATGTGCAGCGGCTCGCCGCTCTCGTCGAACTTCAAGGTGGAGCTCTGCAGGTTCATGCCCATCTCGGCCGCCCAGACCGAGGTGGCATCGGATCCGGACCCCCACCAGATGCGGTCACGCAAGCCGGGAGGGTGCGGTTCGACGCGGAGCAGACCTGGTGGGTTGGGGAACATCGGCCGCGGGTTGGGCCGTGCGAATCCTTCCCCCGCCAGCAACTCCAGGTAGACCTCGGTGTGGCGTCGGGCCATGTCGGCGTCGCTCTCGCCCTCACGCGGGCTGTGGCCGAAGTGGAGGAATCCGTCGATCACCTGCTCCGGTGACCCCCGGCTGATCCCCAACTGGAGCCTGCCGCCGGCGATGATGTCAGCGGCGCCGGAGTCCTCCAGCATGTAATGCGGATTCTCGTAACGCATGTCGATGACGGCGGTGCCGATCTCGATACGGCTGGTGCGGGCCCCGATGGCGGCCAGTAGCGGGAATGGCGAGCCGAGCTGCTGGGCGAAGTGGTGCACCCGGAAATAGGCACCGTCGGCTCCAAGTTCCTCGGCGGCTTCCGCCAGCTCGATCGATTGCAGCAGCGAGTCCTGGGCCGAACGGACCTGCGAGTACGGCGTCGCCGACCAGTGGCCGAACGAAAGGAACCCGATCTTCTTCACACTGCTGCCTTTCTCCTGGGTGGGCAGAGGCCCCGACGCTAACCCCGGTAGGTCAGGCCGCGCACCGCGGTGGCGAACCCCCACTCGCCGAGCACCGGCGCGATCGGGGCTGCGTTGGCCGGGTCGCCGTCGACGGTCGTGATCGTCGTGCGACGGTGGCGGGCCGCGATCTCGGAGAGGCCCTGGCCGATTGCCCCGTACAGGGAGGGGTCGACGTCGATCAGGCTCAACCCCTTGCGGCCACGATCTACGAACCCGACCAACTGCCCCCCGTAGAGGAGGACATAGGCTCCGGCGTCCCGGGCCAGGCGGCCTTGACCGGAATCCGGCCAGGCGATCTCGGCACCATACGGGTTGGCGGGGTCGGTGGCGGCCAGCGCAACCAGGTGGGGCTGAGCCTCATGGCGCAGGCGGTCGACCGCCCCGGGCAGCGCGAACTGGGAGCCACCGAGCCCCTCGACGAAGTAGCCGCGGCGAATCCGACCGGTCTCTTCCAGGTGGGACAGCACCGGATAAAGGGCGCTGAAACCCCCGGGGTATCCCTCAGCAAGGACCGTGCCTCTGGTCACCAGGCCATGGCGGTCGAGTAGGAGGTTCGCCCAGGCCGCCTTGCGCTCGGTGTCGGTCGGTGTCTCGGTCAGCAGATGGCTGGTGAGTGACCAGCGACCACCGGCGTGAGCCGGGAACCGGTTGGAGAGGGAAGGTCGCCCCGACGAGCGGCTCTTGCGGGTGTTTATGAAAGCGCGCACCGGCTCCAGCGTGTCGTTGGTGACGTGCCCGGCCCAGATCAGGTCCCACAGGCGATCGAGGGTGGCTTCAGGGTCCCCGCCCCCTGAGCCCTCGTAAATGTCCCGGAAAAAGCTCGCTCCCCGGGTGTCGAGGAGTTGCAGGATGTCGGCATGCTCGGCGGTGTCGGGCGGGTCTTCGGGGCCTTTCCAAAGCACGTCGAGGGACTCGCGGGGGAACAGTCCGACCCTTCCGTCGCCGACGCCGAGTGGCCCGAGACCGACCCAAACCAGTGCCCCATCGAGCATCAGCCGGTCGAGGCCGGGACCGGGATCGGCGACTCTCGCGCTGAGCACGTCTCGTTCCAGGACGGAGGCAGGGATCGCCAAGCCGGCGAGGCGGGCTACCGAGTCATGGAGCGCGTTCCGCCCCCGTGGCGGGTCCGGGCTCACCCCTTGCCAGGCCACGGCGAACCGGGCGAGCGCTCGCTGGTCAACGGCCTCGATCTCGCTGCGCAGCATCGCCAGCGATCGGCGCTTCAGCCGCCTCAGGACGTCGCGATCGACCCACTCCCTCCCGGCGCCGCCGGGCCGGAAGGCTCCGGCATCCACCCGCCCGGCAGCGGCGAGGACACCGAGGGCCGTCTCGACGACTGCAGGCGGGGAGCCCGAGTGCGGCACTGGCGTCCCCTGCTGTGAAGGGCCCATGTGTCCTGGCATACCTGCCCACCAGGTCGCCCAGAGGATCGATCACCGGCTCGAGGAAAGTGTGGGCCACGCCGGCCGGCGGCTGCACACCGAGAGCATCGCGAAGCCGGGATACGTCCTCGACAGCGGCCCATTTCTCCTCACCGCCCATCACCAATGGGACCACCCGCCGACCCGATTCGAGGGAAGCGAGGGCGTCGACAACATCTACGCCACTGCTCCGGACCTCGATGTCGGCGATGGTCAGCGGCCCCAGGTCACGGAGGAGGTCGTGGACCGCATCTGTAGTTGTTGCCCGGCGGTTGTCGGTGAGGTGCTGGAGCTCGAGCTCGACGACGGCGATCACACCGGCATCGATCAGGTCCCGGAGCTCACCCTCCCCGAGCAGCTCACGGAGCAGTTCTCGATCGAGGGTCAGGGCAGCTGCGCGGCGCTCAGCCAGGGGCGCATCGCTCTCGTATAGGTACGCGGCGACGAAGGCAAAGAGGAGTGAAGACGCGAACGGGCTGGGGCCGTTGGTGTCCACTTGCGCGACGCGGATCCGCCGGGCTCTGATGTCGGTGAGCACCTCCTGCAAGGCGGGCAGGTCGAAGTCATCCTGGAGGATCTCCCGATACACCTCGAGGATCATCGGGAACGACCCGAACTGTCGAGCAACCCCGAGCAGGTCGGCGGAGCGTCGGCGTTGCAGCCAGAGCGGGGTCCGCTCACCGGGCCGACGCCGGGGAAGAAGCAGGGAGCGGCCCGCGGCTTCCCTGAACCTCGCCCCAAACAGGGCGGTATCGCCGAGATGCTCGATGAGAGCGGTCTCGACTTCCTCGGGGTCGATGATCAGGTCGGCCGAGTCGGGCGGTTGGTCGGCATCGGGGAATCGGAACGCCATTCCGTCATCCGACCAGATGGCATCCACGTCGGACCCGTAGCGAGCCCGGAACCGGTGGCGGAGTGCCATCGCCCACGGGGCGTGGACCCGCGCCCCGAGGGGAGAGAGGAGGACCAGGCGCCAGTCACCGATCTCGTCGCGGAACCGCTCGACCACCAGCGTCTGGTCGGTGGGGACCAGGCCGGTCTCCTCCTTCTCCTCGTTGATGTAGGCGAGGAGGTTGGCCGCGGCGAGGTCATCGAGGTGATGCTCGCTGTGGAGGCGGGTGGCGGCCTCCTCCGGCCCAGCCGGGAGATCTCACGGACGAACCGTCCGACCGCAAGCGCCCGGTCTCCAGGGAGCGCCCCATCATGTCCCCGTGCCAGAACGGCATGCGGGCCGCGGCGTCGGCTGGTGCGGGCACCACCTCGACGCTGTCGTGGGTGATCCGGTTGATCCTCCACGAGCTCGACCCGAGCAGGAAGGTGTCGCCTTCCCGGGACTCGTAGACCATCTCCTCGTCGAGCTCGCCCACCCTGCTCCCGTCGGGCAGCGCCACCCGGTAGAGGCCACGATCGGGGATGGTCCCCGCGTTGGTCACCGCCAGCTGGCGGGACCCGGGACGGGGAGTCAGCTCGTTGCTCACCCGGTCCCAGTTGAGGCGCGGCCGAAGCTCGGCGAACAGGTCGGAGGGGTAGCGGCCGGCGAGCATGTCGAGAGTGGCCTCGAACACCGCCCGGCTCAATTCCTGATACGGAGCTGCCCGGCGCACCAGGTCGAACAGGTCGTCGACGGTCGATGGTGCGCTGACCACCGCGGCCACGACCTGCTGGGCGAGCACATCGATCGGATTGGCGGGGATGCGGGTCGACTCCACCCTGCGCTGAGCCATCTCCCCGGCGATCACGGTGGCCACCAGGAGGTCGCCACGGTGCTTGGGAAACACTCTCGCCCGGGACACGCCGTCCACCTGATGGCCGGATCGGCCCACCCGCTGCAGGCCGGAGGCAACGGAGGTTGGTGCCTCCACCTGGATCACGAGATCGACGGCTCCCATGTCGATGCCGAGCTCGAGCGACGAGGTGGCAACCACCGCCTTCAGCTCGCCGCGTTTCAGCGATTCTTCGATCTGGAGGCGCTGCTCTCGGGCTACCGAGCCGTGGTGGGCCCGGGCCACCTCCGTGCCGGCCAGGTTGTTGATCTCGGCGCAGATCCGCTCCGCCAACCGCCGCGAGTTGGCGAAGACGATGGTGCTGGTGTGGCGCTCGATCTCCTCGAGTAGTCGGGGATAGATCGCGGGCCACATCGACCGGGTCGCGGTCTTGCCCGGGTCGAGAGGGTCGGGCTCGCCGGGCTCGGTCATGTCCTCGACGGGGACGACGATCTCGATGTCCATCTCCCGGCGCGGAGGGATGTCCACGATGGTCACCGGCCGGGGCACCCAGCGTTCACCATCCAGGGTCCCTCCGCCGAGAAACCGGCCGATCGCCTCCAGGGGGCGCTGGGTGGCGGAGAGCCCGATCCGTTGCGGCGGCCGCGCGGCGACTTCCTCGAGGCGCTCCAGGGAGAGAGCGAGGTGGGCTCCGCGCTTGGTGCCGGCGACGGCGTGGACTTCATCCACGATCACCCATTGCACCGACTCGAGAACGCTGCGCGCCGCCGAGGTCAGGATCAAGTACAGGGACTCCGGAGTGGTGATCAGGATGTCCGGCGGGTGGCGGGTCATCCGCTTCCGATCGTCGGCCGGGGTGTCGCCGGTGCGGAGAAAGGTCGTCAGCTCGGGGAGTGGGCCCGACCCGAGGCGGGTCGCCGCATGACGGATCCCTGCGAGCGGGGCCCGCAGGTTGCGATCGACGTCGTGGGCAAGTGCCTTCAGTGGCGAGATGTAGAGGACCCGGCAGCGTGCGCTCTGCTCAGGGCACCGGATCGGCGAGGAGTCGGTCGAGGGTCCAGAGGAAGGCTGCCAGCGTCTTGCCGGAGCCGGTGGGGGCATGGATCAGGGTGTGCTCGCCGCGGGCGATGGCGGGCCATCCCTCTGCTTGTGCGGGTGTGGGGGATTGGAATGACGCCTCGAACCAGGCACGGGTAGCCGGGGTGAAGGCCGCCAATGAGTCCACACCGGCAAGGTATCAGCAGCCGGGGACAACTATCCCGTGAAATTGAAGAGCTCAGCCTTCATCATGAATGCTGAGCGCTTCAATTTGGGGAGGAATTCAGAGTCGGCCGGAATTCAAGCCGCAAGTCAGGCCGACATCTCCAGGGGGAGCCGATCGATTGCCGCGAGCTCGAGGAAGATCTCGACGACCGCGGGGTCGAACTGTGTGCCGGTGTGCTTGCGGATCTCGTTCACCGCGAACGAGACCGGCAATGCGGGTTGATAGGAGCGGGTGGAAGTCATGGCGTCGAAAGCGTCGGCGACGAGGACGATCCGGGAGAGGATCGGGATCTCGGCTCGCGGCGAGGCCGAAGGGGTACCCCCGGCCGTCGAAGCGCTCGTGGTGGTAGAGGATGGCCTCGGCGACCTTGGGGTCGAGGCGATTGCGGGTCATGGCGAAGCCGAGCTCGGGATGGCGCTGCATGAGCTCCCGCTCGTTCTCGTCGAGGGGGCCGGGCTTGCCGAGGATGCCCGGGTCGAGGTGGATCTTGCCTACATCGTGAAGGACTCCGGCGAGGGCCAGGCGGTCGAGATCGTCGTCGCCGAGCCCGATGCCTGATCCAAGATCAACGGCGAGATCGGACACGCGGTGCACGTGTCCGTGGAGGTCCTCGATGACGTCCTCCATCACCTTTATCAGAATGTCGCTGGGAAGTTCTCTCATAGCTTCGATCAAGTGCGAAGTCTGCCCCGTTCCGGCTCAGGGGGTATGGGTCGAAGGGACTAATCCTTTCGCGTAGGTCGCTGGACCCAGACGCGAGGTCAGGTCAGCCCGTGGCCGGCCGCAGCCTCGAAGAAGGCCGATGCGCGTTCGGGGTCGACCGCATTCCGGGGGTCGTTGTCGGCCTTGAGTGCCGAGCCGACGATGACAGTGTCCGCGAAGTCGACGAGACGCCCGAGATTGCCCGGAGTCGCGCCCGAACCGACGACGATCCGGGTTCCCTTGGGCACGGCCGCGGCGATCGCGGCAGCCTGGGCCAGGTCGGGCTCCTCCCCCGTGCCCGATCCCGAGACGATGACTGCGTCGGCGAGGCCCCTCTCGACGGTGTCCCTTGCAGCCTGGTCGGCTGTCAGCCCATGCGGGGGAGTGGCGTGCTTCACCAGGACGTCGGCCCAGATCTCGACTTGGGGCGCCAGGTCGGACCGTCTCCGGAGCAGCTCGGATGCCTTGCCCGCCAGTGGCCCCTGATCGGTGTACATGATTCCGGTCAGCACATTGACCCTTATGAACCCTGCGCCCGTGGCCGCGGCGATCCCGAGCGCGGCGAGGGCGTCGTTGCGGAGCACGTTGACCCCGGCTGGCAAAGAGGTCTCGCCCCGGACCGCATCGATGGCCAGTGCCATCGCGGCCACGGTTTCCGGGTCGACGCGGTCCCCGCGGAACGGCGCATCGCCAAAGTTCTCGACCAGGAGCCCGGGGAATCCGGCCGACTGCAGCGCCCTGGCGTCGGAGACCGCCGATTCGATGACCTGGTCCATGGACCCGGCGAAGCGCGGCGCCCCGGGGAGAGGCAGGAGATGGACCATCCCCACCAGGTGGGGAAGCCCGTTCACAGAAATGCCTTGGCTACCTGAAGGGCTTTCTTGGCGTAGTCGCCTTGGTAGGTGAGATGGGTGTGGTCGGCTTTGACCCTGCGTACGGCGACCCGAGCCCACTCCGAGGCCGATCCCTTGATCAACTGGTCGGTGTCGTCAGGCCCGTAGACCCACTTGGCATATCCGGGCCCGATCACCTCGACTCGAACCGGCTCATAGTCCTCACCTGCTTCCTTGAACGCGTGAGGAAGGGTCTTCCAGCCGAGCCAGCAGATGTGGCGGATCCGGGAGGTGTCCTCGACGTCGAGACCGAGGGTCGAATAGATGTCGAGGCCCCGGGCCCAGGTCTCCATGAGCCGGTAGGTGGCGAAGGTCCTGGCGCTCATGTCACCGTCGATCCACTCGATCCTGGACTCGGAGCCCATGTGGGAAAGCGGCTCGACGACCTTGGCGCGGCCTCCCCGCCACCACTCGATGACGTCCTGCGGGCGCATGCCCCGGCCCCTCTTGATCGCCTCTTTCTTGAGGGCTTCCAGGTCGGGGGCGGTGCGCCACCTCTGGATCCGGTCTCCTCCCGCAATCGAGTCGGCCGCCAGTTCCTCGAAGTCGGCGAGGTGGGCGATGGTGTCGCGCACGGTCCACGGCTTGGACGGTGTGACCATGTCCCAGATCTTGATCGGGATCCTCTGCAGGGACTGATCCAGGAATTGCTGCTCGGCTACCAGGTCGGAGAGGATGTCGCGCACCCCCAAATGTTAGCCCCCACCCGGAAGCTAATCCCAGGTGAAAGTCGCCTCACCAGGGTCTTTCCGCGTGCTCCTCACTCATCGGCATCGGCAATTCGAATGTCTCTGGGGTCCTGACCATGTCGTTGAGGTGATCGATCAACTGCCGGAGCCGGCCGAACTGTCGCCGGTCGAACACGAAGGAGATCCGGTCCATGTCGAGAGAGTCCTCTTCCTCGGTCTCGGCGGTGGTCGGCGCCACACTCTCGATTGAGCCATCTACAACGATGTCGGCGAACTCGGCGTTGAGCAACTCCAATTCCGCTTCATTCGGCCCCCGAACCAGGCGCAGGATCAGCCTTCCGCCGGCGTACCGCTGGGAGTGGTAGTTGGCGTAGAAGTGCCATATGTGCTCCGAGGCCTCGATCGGGTCGGTGGTGTGGTGGAACAGGGCGAGGTCCGGGTCAGAGATCAGACCCCGCTTCAGCTGCTCGCTCCGGACGAAGTCGATCAGCGGCTCCCAGTAGCCGGTGTTCGGGGCCTCGAGGAGGACGATCGGGTGGACATCGCTCTTCCCGGTCTGGATCAGGGTGAGCAGCTCGAATGCCTCGTCGAGTGTTCCCCATCCCCCGGGGAGGATGGCGAACGCATGGGACTCCTTGACGAAGGCCAGCTTCCTGGTGAAGAAGTACTTGAAGTTGACGGTGCGCGCTTCCTCGAGGTATCGATTCCCCGCCGCCTCGAAGGGGAGCCGGATGCTCACCCCGAATGAGTTCTCCTTGCCGGCACCCCTGGTCCCCGCCTCCATGATCCCGGGCCCAGCCCCGGTGATAACGCACCAGCCCCTGGTGACCATGTGTGCCGCGAAGTCCTCGGCGATCCGGTAGTTGGGGTCGACCTCGGTGATACGGGCCGACCCGTAGATCGTGACCCTCGGCTCGCGATGCCTCGAGAAGACCAGGTTGGAGTAGCGCATCTCCTTCAGGGAGGTGTTCATCATCTTGAGATCGGCCCGACTGGCCGAGTCGCGGTGCAGCTTGAGGACCGTGGTCACCAACTCGGCGATCAGGTCCTCGTTCGGGTTGTCTGAGACTGCGGCGACCAACTCTCGGACTCGGGCGTCGAGCTCGGGGTTGCCCAGGTCGTAGGCCATGGTCAGGACGCTAATAAGCCCGAGCTGCTCTCAGAAGGGCTTAGTAGTCGGGCCCTTTCGCACCACCGCGTTCCACACCGTCTCATAGTGGTCCCTGTCGAACAGGTCGACGTGGGGGAGCACGAACTCCTCCCAGGTAGCCCGCAGTGGATCGCTGCGGTCGGCGTAGACGATCAGCCCGGTCGGGATCCGATCCAGGACCGAGCGCAGGGATAGTGGTGTCTCGACCCGGACCCCGGTGTCCTGGGCCTCGAACGATGCATTGATCTCCACGGCCAGCCGGGCGATCGCCTCCACGTAGTCCTTCTTAAGGCCCGGGTAGCGACGGCCGAGCATCGTTTCCACCTGGTCCGATCCGGGAAACGTCTTCTCCCAGATCACCCAGCGGTCGGCGAAGGCCTTGTTCAGGGTCTGGGTGCCGGCGTAGTCCCTCAGGTCTGTTGGATTCATGGTGCCGAAGACGCGGACATCCGGGCGCAGGGCCACGGTCTCGCCATTGGGCAGATCCAGCGCCGCGTAGCGATCGAGCAGGCCGTGTAGGGCAAACAACGTCTCGGCTCCGGCGGCGTTCAGCTCGGAGAGGTTGAGCAGAGAAGGGCCCCGCAGCGCCCTGGTGATGTCCCCGTCCTCCCAGCGGCTCTCGGTGCCGCCCTTGCCGTCGCCGTGGAGCCGGGTGGACCCGATCAGGGTCACGTCCCGGACCTCACCGGTGAGCGGTATCCGGAAGTAGGGGAGTCCAAGGGCCGCCGCAAACTGCTCGATGTCGTGGTCCTTGCCGGTCCCCATGTGCCCTCGAACCGCCACATGGAGCGGGACCAGGCCCGGAGCGTCAGAGCGTCGCGCCGACTCGATCTGGGCGAAGCGATAGAGCATCCCGAGGTCGACGTAGTAGGGGTCGGGCTCGGGGATCTTGCGGATTCGAAGCTCGCTCTCCTCGGCGTCAGCGGCGACTTCGAAGCGCTCCAGTTCGATGGTCGGGCCTTCGCCGCTGGGGTCGTCGAAGATGGCTGTGTCAGGCAATCGATCTCTCCTGTCTCGAGTTGTGCTCCGAAGCTCTTATCCACCAGGTGTCCATTCCCCACAGGGCAAGGCTCCGTCTCAAAGCGCTGCGGGTGCCGTCGATCATCGCTTGGGCCAGGCCCTCGGGTTGCTCGACCACTTCATGGCGGCGATATGCCAGGTCGACGGTGTGATCTCCGATTCCGAGGCCGATCACGGTGGTCCCCCCGCCCTCCACTGCCGCCACCGACCGAGCGAGGGCTTCGACCGAGCCCCGGGTCATCCCGTCAGCGAGGACCATGAGCACCCTCACCTGGGCGCCGAGCCGGGCCATCCGCTCCGCGGCATGGATCACGTTGAACTCGTCGACGTTGGCGGCCTTTTCGAATAGCGACACGGGTGGCGAGTTGCGCGGGTCCCTCCGGGCGAGAGTGGCGGCCGACTTCGGCTCGGCTGCCGTGTAGAAGAGGCCGGCCAGGGCCGGCTCTCCGTCTCGCCACCGGCGCTCGAAGGGCTTGACGACGTAGTGGTTCACAGTGGTGATCAGGCGGTCGGCGGCGGTCCCGTGGGTCTGCCGCAACCCGCCGGTCGCCGCCACCCTCCTTCGCCGATAGCTGTCCTCCGTGTCGTCTGGGCGGGCGGCGAAGCCCCGGTTGAACAGGGCAACCTCGAAGTCGATCTGCAGCTCGTCACAGAGTTGGGCCATCGTCCAGGCCCCAAGCAGCGCCGCCGGCATCGCCCATGAGGACCGGGTGTGCGCCTCGCGCCGGGGGCTCAGCATCGAGGCCGACGCGTCGACGAGTAGTGACACCGCGTAGGTGCGGCGGACCCGGGCCGCCCGGCGCTCGTAGAGGCGCTGATAAAGGCCGGCACCGATGAACAGTGCCGCGTGCGGGGAGACGTCTCCCTGGTCGAACCCTGAGCGCAGCCCCCGTCGCTGATTTGCCACGAAGAGCGGGAGAAGCTCGCCCGACACCCGGCGCTGCGCCACTCCCCAACGCCGCGAAGCCTGGCGAAGGGTCTCCATCCCTTCCGTTGAGAAATGCGCGAAGGAGGCGGGGATCGGAGTCACCAGCAGCTTGCCCCCCTGACCGGTGGGGAGGAAGACGTCGGGGGCCTGGCTGACGCGGAGCAGCTGATCCGTCGACTCGTCGTCGGCGATGTCGGAGGGCCCCTTTCGGTCGGAGGCGGCGGAGCGGGCGTCTGCGGATCGCCTGGTGTCCTGATAGGACTCGGCATCGGCGACGATCGGCGAGGTCATCCGGACCGCGTCCACCCCGTCACGAGCCTTCTCGGCCTCGGCCTCGGCCTCCATCTGTCGCTTGGCGTGAGTGGTGTTGGCTTGAGCCTCGGATATCAGCCCGTGGGCCCTGGCGATCGCCTCCAGCTCCAGAGCGAGCTGGGCCACCTCCCACGGGTCATTGCTCTGTGCTGCGCTCTCGCAATGCCCGGTGGCGTCATCGAGGGCCAGTGCGGCGTGGGCCTCGAAGCGCTTCTCCAACACATCGCGCTCGACGTAGGCACCCGTGAGCAGGAAGCAGCCGAGGACGAATTGGCTCAATGCACCCGAGCGCTCGATCGCCTGGGCGAGTGAGGACAAGTAGAGGTCGGCGAGCACGGAGCGGGCGCCGGGGTAGATGGACAGGCCCTGTCGCTCCTGGCGAGCGTCCTCGAGGGAGAAGAAGAGCACTTCGGCCACTGGGCGATTGGTGCGTTCCAAGGCGGTGAGCAGGTCGACCTTGCCCTCGGGAAGTGGGTCGCCTTCGATCGGCCAGCCTTCCGGCTGGTCCCGGGGCTCGTCGAAATTGGTCGACACCAGGTGCATGACCTCGTGGAGGGCAGATGCGATGGCCACCTCGTCCGGTGTCACCGGGGCGTTGCGGTGATAAGCGGCCTGGAAGATCCGGGGGTCACAGACCACCTCGTCGGCGGACGCCGAGGCCTCCGATCCCAGTCGCACCCGGAGGTTCGGGTTGTTGGAGAGGCTGCGGGCGAACCTGGTGACCGCCGGCGCCACCCGCTGATAGCGGCTGACCACGGCCTCGATCGCCTGGTCCTCGGGCCGGATCAGGTCGGTCAGAAAGGTCTGGTCGCGTCCACGCATAGCTGGTCATTGTCTCATGGGTGTCAAACCGCGCACCGGGGCCCCATTGGCGTTCTACTCATCGGGCTGCCATACACTCCGCCCGTGCACTACGACCTCACCACACTTCCCAACGGGCTCCGTGTCATCACCGAGCCCATGCCCTCTTTGCGCTCCATAGCCCTCGGATGCTGGGTGGACACCGGTTCGCGCGACGAGCTCCCCAACGAGCACGGGGCGTCACACTTCCTCGAGCATCTGCTCTTCAAGGGCTCGGAGACACTCTCGGCTCGCCAGGTTTCCGAGATCTTCGACTCGATCGGGGCGGAGTCCAACGCCTTCACCTCGAAGGAGAACACCTGTTACTGGACCCGGCTTCTGGACCAGGACCTGGAGACCGGTTTCGACGTGCTGGCCGAGATGATCCAGCGTCCCGCCTTCCGTCAGAACGAGATCGATGCCGAGCGCCAGGTCGTCGTCGAAGAGATCAACATGAATGAGGACGATCCCGACGACGTGGCCTTCGAGAACTTCAGCATGGCCGCCTTCGCCGGGCACCCCCTGGAGGCGCCGGTCCTCGGGACCAGGGAGTCGATCAGGGCCATGTCACGCGACGACATCAACGGATACTGGAAGCGGCGTTATGGGGCGGGTTCGATGGTGGTGGCGGCAGCCGGATCGATCGAGCACCAGGCGGTCGTCGACCTGGTTGCGTCGCGGTTCGCCGACTGGTCCGGCGAGTCCGTGGACCACGAGCACGGCCCGGTTGAGCCGACGTCCACCGTTTCCATCACCAGGAGGGACACCGAACAGGCCCATGTCGTGCTGGGTGGCAAGGGGCTGAACCGCTCGGACGAGCGGAGATGGGCGTTCGAGGTGATGAACCACGTGATGGGCTCGGGAATGTCATCCCGTCTGTTCCGGGAGGTCCGCGAGGAGCGGGGGCTCGCCTATGCGGTCTACGGGTTCCGCCTCGCCTACGCCGACGCCGGCGCCTGGGGGGTCTACGTGGGAACCACGCCCAGCCAGGCCGACACCGCCCTGAACGTGATCCGCGACGAGCTGGCCAAGGTGGTGGCCGAGGGGATCACCAACGACGAGCTGGAGCGGGCCAAGGGGTCGATGCGGGGCGGGCTCGCACTCTCCCTGGAGGACCCGAACAGCAGGATGGTCCGTCTCGGCCGGGACGAGCTCTCGGGGATGCCCCACCTCTCGGTCGACGAGCGGCTGGAGAAGCTGGATGCGGTCACCCTGGACGACGTTCAGTCGATCGCGACCGACTTGTTCACGGGAGAGCGCGTGATTGGGGCGGTGGGGCCCTTCGAGGAGTCCGACCTCGCTCCGTACCTTGCGGCCTAGCCGTCGACCTCGAAGCTGAGGCTCATCGGCTTCTCGCCGAGAGTGACCACACCGGCATCGGCGCCGGGCTCGAGGCGCTCCATCATCAGCGCACCGCCCAGTTCGTTGCCGCCCTTTCGTGACGGCCATCCCTGGACCGTGTAGCCGGTGACGGTTCCTGAAAGGGAGGTCCAGAGGACCGACTCGTTGCCCTGGACCAGTTGGACCAGATCGGCGGCCGATCCGATCGGCCTGAGATCGGCCCCGGGTCGCGGCGCCGAAAAAGCCGCAGTTGCAGTCACCGCCAGGGCGGCGGCGACTGCAACGATGGCAAGGAGGGTGGACCTGGCGGCCGGCATCGACTGCATCGTCGCATCAAGGTAGAAAAGCTCCGGTATTTCTAAACGGTCAATTCGACGAACTGCGAAAGGACTAGTCCCAGGGCCAGGAAGATCAGGAGCACGACCAGGGCGACACCGAGTGGGCGTCGCCCACGGTTCTCCGCCCAGCGGGCCACCCCGAATCCGAGGACGACCCACAACATCACGTCGAGGGGCCAAGCCACGATCACCGTCTCGGTGAACACCCCGATCACCGCCGAGATCGGCCCGCCCGCATAGAGAAGCGTCAGCCCGACGACCTCGCAGGCCCCGCTGCAGGCATCGCGATTGATCAGGGTCAGCCCGATGGCGAACATCACGATGCCGAACCCGAGTAGGAAGCCGGTCGTGATCGCGATGTCGCGGCACCCGGGCGGCTGGCTGGCAGAGGGCACGAGGGCGGCGATGGTAAGCAGCCGCGCCGTCGCCGGATCCGATAGCGTGGTGGCCCCCGCAACGGAGGTCGCAACTGGAGGACATTCTGCTGGTGCTCCACATCGCAGGAGCAGGCACCTGGCTCGGGGCCAACGTCGTCCAGGCGGTGGTTCCCCGGATGGCGCTCAACGAAGGGCCGGCGACGGCCTCTGGCTGGTATCGAATCGCCGGCCGACTTTCCAAGGTCCTCTACGTACCGGCGGCGATCCTCATCTTGCTCACCGGGATCGGGATGGTGCTGCTTCGTAGCGATGAGTTCAGTTTTGGGAGCACCTTCGTCGCTATCGGCTTCGCGATGATCGTGATTGGGGCCGTGCTCGGTTCGATGGTGTTCGGGCCTTATTCCGAGCGTGCGGCCGATGCCATCCAGGCCAACGATGGTGCCGCCATCAAGGCGACCACGGGCCGGCTGGCGACGTTCGGGGTGCTCGACACGGTGCTTCTCCTGGTCACGATCACCGCGATGGTGCTCAAGATCGGCGCTTGATCATTCGGCGCGCCCGGTGCGGACATCGGGTGCCCCCATCCTCGCGGCGTCGGCTGTCCGGTCGTCGGGTTGGCTCTGCGAATCGAGCTCGGCCTCGACCCGCGCCATGTAGTGCTCCACCTCACGGGCCGCCTGCTCCCGATCCCAACCAAGGGGGCCGGACATGAGGCCGGCCACCACCGGGGCGGCTGCGGTTCCCCGGTCCCGGGTCTCGATCGAGATCCGGGTGCGCCGCGCCAGCACGTCGTCGAGATGGAGAGCGCCCTCGTGGCTCACCGCATGCACCACCTCGGCGCGGAGATAGGGGACCTCGGGCACGACTCTCTCTCCGAGGTCGGGTCGGTCCCGGACCAGTTCCAGGATGTCCACCACGCCGGTGCCGTGTCGTCCGAGGAGGTGTGCTGTCGTTTCCTCACCAAGGCCCAGCTCAGTTCGCCTCTCCCAAAGCTCCTGGTAGCCATCGGCGCCGACGAGTGCGACGTCCTCGGTCCGTGACTGCACCCGGTGCAGGCCGAGTGCAGTGTCGACTGCGTCCCGGGCCATCACCCGATAGGTCGTGTACTTGCCTCCGGCGATCGTGATCAGGCCGGTCTTCGACTCGATGACGGCGTGCTCCCTGCTCAGCCGGCTGGTCTCCTCGGACTCACCGACGAGCAGTGGCCTGAGCCCTGCATAGACCCCCACCACGTCTTCGTGGCCGATCGGCGAGGCGAGAGCCGTGTTCACCCAATAGAGGAGGTAGTCGATGTCGGTGCGACAGGCGGCGGGATGGGCCCTCCGCAGTGACCACGGGGTGTCGGTGGTGCCGATCAGCCAAAAACGGTGCCATGGGATCACGAAGAGCACGCTTTCCGCAGTCCGCAGGATCATCCCCGTGCTCGAGTCGATCCGGTCTCGGGGGACGACGAGGTGGATGCCTTTGGAAGCCGATACGTCCTGGCCGTGGTCGCCGACCATCGCCTGGAGGTCGTCACTCCACACGCCGCCGGCGCCTATCACCCGGTTGGCTCGAATCTGGAAGTCGGTCCCGGTCTCCAGGTCACGGGCATCGATCCCGGTCACCCGGCCTGCCTCCATGACCAGTCCGGTGGCCCTGGTGCTCGAAGTCACGACCGCGCCATGCAACGCCGCGGTCCGGGCCAGGGTCATCGTGTGCCTGGCGTCATCGACCAGCACGTCCCAGTAGAGGACTCCACCTTTGAGGGTGTGATGCCCGACGGCAGGCGCCAGCTCCAGGGCGCCCTTTCGGGTCAGGTGTCGGTGCTGGGGGAGGGGGTTGCCCATCGCCGCGGCCAGCCGGTCGTATAGGAACACCCCGGCTCCCACGTAGAAGCGCTCCCAGAACCGGTGTTGGAGCGGGTAGAGGAAGGAGACCGGTGTGCACAGGTGGGGACAGATCCGTTTGAACATCAGGTTGCGCTCGGCGAGGGCCTCCTTCACCAGTCTGAAGTTGCGCTGCTCCAGGTAGCGAAGGCCGCCGTGGAAGAGCTTGCTCGAGCGGCTCGAAGTACCCGAGGCGTAGTCCCTCTGCTCGATCAGGGCCACGGATAGGCCCCGGGTCGCCGCGTCGAGGGCTATGCCACAGCCGGTCACCCCGCCCCCGATCACGGCGATGTCGAACCGGTCCACGGCCATCCGGGCCAGTGCCGAGGCCCGTTGCTCGACATTGAGCCGGGACGAGGCTCCAGGGACTCCGCTGCTCACCGTCACAGGTTTAGCGACTCCTGATCGATGAGCGATTCCCGAGCCGTAGCATCGCGCGGGTGGCACATCGGTTCCAGGTAGGGGTCCAGCTGCCCGAAGTCGAGCGGGAAGTCGGGTGGTCCGAGATGCGGGACATCGCCCGCACTGCGGAGGCTGCAGGCTTCGACTCGTTGTGGCTCGGGGATCACCTGCTCTACCGCGATCGGGTCATCGGAACGACCGGCCCATTGGAAGCCTGGTCGATGCTGGCTGCGCTTGCCGAATCCACGGAACGGGTGAGGCTGGGGCCGTTGGTGGCGTCGACCTCCTTCCACGCACCGGCGATGCTGGCGAAGAAGGCGGCGACGGTTGACGAGATCTCGGGTGGACGACTGATCCTGGGCCTGGGCGCCGGGTGGAACCAGACCGAGTACGAGGCGTTCGGATTCCCCTTCGACCACCGCATCGACCGCTTCGAGGAGGCGTTCACCATCATCCGGTCGCTCCTCACCGATGGCCATGTCGACTTCAAGGGCTCCTACTACACGGTCCGTGACGCCGAATTGGTGCCTCGCGCCCGGCCCGGTATCCCAGTCTTGATCGGTTCCAATGGCCCCCGCATGCTGCAGATCGCGCTGCCATATGTGGCGATGTGGAACACCTGGCACTCCTCATTCGGGAACGACCCGGACAAGTTGGCTCCGCTCCTCGACCAGATCGACCGGGCCTGCGCCGATGCCGGCCGGAAGCCAGGGGAGGTGGGGAAGTCGGCTGCCGTCTACATCCAACTGGCCGGCGGGACCGGCCGATTCACCGGCCTCGGCGTCCTGGAGGATGACGTCCCCCACACCGGCTCCCGGGAAGACCTGGCAATGCTGCTTTCCCGCCACGCGGAGGCAGGGCTGGACCACGTGCAACTGGTGCTCGACCCCATCGACGCCGCCTCGGTGGAGGAGATGGGCGAAGTGCTCAGGCTGATCCGGTGAATGGGGGATTGGGTAATCTCGCCCAGGAGATGACATGAAGCTGACCACATCGAGTTTTCGCAACGGTGGGCCGATCCCCGATCGATACGGGCTCGCCACCCCTGACCCGGAGACCAAGGTCACCTTGTCGGACAACGTCAATCCCGAGCTGAGCTGGGAGGACGTCCCTGAGGGCACCCGATCGTTCGCCCTGATCTGCGTCGATCCCGATGTGCCGTCCCGTGGTGACGACGTCAACCAGGAGGGAAGGGAAGTCCCCTCCGACCTTCCCCGGGTCGACTTCTACCACTGGGTCGCAGTGGAGCTGCCCTCCGACCTGCGTTCGATAGCCGAAGGCGAGTTCTGCTTCGGGGTGATGCCCCACGGCAAGCAGGTGGCGTTCGGGCCCCATGGCTGCCGTCAAGGGCTCAACGACTTCACTGGCTGGTTCGCCGGTGACCCCGACATGGCCGGCAAGTACTTTGGCTACGACGGTCCCGCTCCGCCCTGGAACGACTCTCTGGTCCACAATTACGTGTTCACCCTCTATGCCCTCGATATCGACGAGGTCCCGGTGAGCGGTGAGTTCACCGGTGCCCAGGTCATCGAGGCTATCGAGGGCCACGTCCTCGGCGAGGCATCGGTCGTGGGCACCTACACCCAGAACCCGCGGCTCCGCCGCTGATCAACACCGACTTCGCTAGCGGTCGCCGGCCACCAGGGCCGGGGAGCCCCGGGTCAGCGACCTGACGGCGAGCACCACGAAGAAGATGACGACGGGGACCACGGCAACCGTGGCCGATGCCGAGGTGTGGGCGTGGTAGCTGACGATCAGCCCCACCACGACCGAGCCGGCGCCGATCGTCGCCGCGGTCAGCATCATCGCCGGGACCCGTTTCACGAGGAGGGCGGCGGTGGCAGCCGGGCCCACCAGAAGCCCGAATACGAGCAGCGTGCCCACCACGCGGAATGAGCCGACGATGGACAGGGTGATGAGGGCCACGAGGGCGAGATGAGCCGCTCTGGGTCGCAGCCCGAGAAGCTGTGCCTTCATCTCGTTGAAGGAGAGCACGAGGAAGCTCCGGTAGAGGAGCACCGAGGTGGCGAGCACCACGACGACCACCGCCACCAGCAGTGCGATGTCGCCTGAGGTGACTCCGAAGGGATCGCCGAACAAGATCTCGGAGAGATGCTCGGGATCGGACGACGGCACCAGCATCACTCCCAGCCCGAGCATGCCGACGAAGAGAAGGCCGATCCCCGTGTCCTCGGAGAGGTGGGTCTGTCGGTGCACGTAATTGATACCGGCGGCCATCACGGCCGCAGCGAGGAGCGCTCCCACCAACGGCGCGAAGCCGGCGATGGTGGCCAGGGCGATGCCCGGGATCACCCCGTGGACCAGGGCATCGCCGAGAAACGTCATCCCTCTCACCACCACCCAGGTACCGACGAGGGCGAGGGCCACGGCAGCCAGGGCTCCCGCCAGCAGGGCACGCTGCTGGGCGGCCAGTGCGAAAGGCTCGGTCAGCCAGTCCATGGGATAGGCCCACCGGCGGTTGCCTCGCCGGGGCCAGGACCTATAATGAGAATCATTATCGAATATCGTAGGCAATGAGCGGCAGCAGGTCAATCGAACAGCGCAGCGTGGAGCAATGGCTTGCCTCGCGCGGCATTCGCTTCACAGGGGGGCGGAAGCTGGTCGTGGATGAGCTGCAGCGGGCGGGGGGGCCGCGATCGGCGGCCGAATTGCACGGTGACCTGGGCGGGATGGTCCCGGTCTCATCCGTCTACCGGACCCTGGCGGTGCTGGAAGAGGCAGGGGTCGTCGAGCCTCACCACAGCATCAAGGGAGTGACCCGCTACGAGATCGCCGAGTGGCTGGCGGGGCACCATCACCACCTGATCTGCCTGGAGTGCGGTGCCGTGGATGACTTCGAGCTCCCCAGCGGGCTGGAGGGGGAGCTCGAGCGACTCGTTGGCAAGGTGGCCGATCTGTCGCAGTTCACCGCAAGTAGCCATTCACTGGAGGTTGCGGGGAGGTGCTCCAAGTGCCGATGACGGCCGCCGTGATCGGCAGAGACGTCGTGCTCGGCTATGGGTCGAAGGTGGCCCTCGATAGCTCCGATTTCGCGATTCCTGCGGGCGGGATGACGACCCTGATCGGGCCCAACGGGTCCGGGAAGTCGACCCTGCTCAATGCGATCGCAGGTCTCATCGAGCCTCGATCCGGGAGCATCGAGCATCCGGGTGCGCGTGACCGACGGCGTTCCATTGCCTACGTGCTGCAGACCACCAGGGTCAACCCGGCCCTGCCAATAACGGTGCGCGAAGTGGTGACCATGGGCCGATACTCGAATCGGGGAAACGGGCGACGGATGACCGCCGACGATCGACGGGCGGTAGGCGAGGCGATGGACCGGATGGGCGTGGCCGACATCGCCGAACATCACCTCGGCGAGTTGTCCGGTGGGCAGCGGCAGCGGGTGTTCGTCGCCCAAGGCCTGGCCCAGGATCACGACATGTTGCTTCTAGACGAGCCGCTCACGGGGCTCGACCTGATGTCAGCGCAGGCGATCGACGCGGTGATCCACGATGAGACCACCCGGGGGTGCACCATCATCATGACAACACACGACCTGGACGAAGCACAGGTGGCAGGCCATGTCGTGCTCCTGTCCGGTCGCGTGATTGCTTCAGGGCCGCCCGACCTGGTTCTCACAGCGGAGAACCTTTCAGAGGCCTACGGGCCGAACCTGCTCCATGGCGAGGGTCGGCGGCTGTTCATCGATGATCCGGCACACCGGCCGGTCTCCAGCCGGCATCAGCACCGGGATCGTTCGAGTTGAGCGCCCTGGTCAGTGGCGGCGGGGGCGCTCCTCGCGCGGCCTCGCCTCGTTGACCTTGAGAGCGCGCCCGTTGTAGTCGCGCCCATCGAGCTCGGAGATGGCCTTGGAGCCCTCTTCGTTCGGCATCTCGACGAACCCGAAACCGCGCGAGCGCCCGGTCTCCCGATCGTTGATGATGGCCGCCGACTCGACGGTCCCGAATTCGCCGAACAGACCCTCGAGGTCCTGTGCCGTTGCGTTGAACGGCAGGTTTCCGACGTAGATGTTCATCTGTGACTGGTCCTTGTCCTAGCTGGCCCTTTCGGGCATTTCGTCGCAATGTCCGGTACGACCCTTGTCCTCAGCCCAGTCAATTCAGAACAGGGAAATCAGAACGAGTCGCCGCCGAGGCAGCAACAGCGGCGGGAGCATAACAGAGCAGTTAGTTCTCTGTCACCGAAACGCTGTTGATAACTGCGTCTTTGGTGGGGCGGTCCCGGCGGTCGGTCTCGGTCCCGGCGATGGAATCGACCACCTCGATCCCCGAAGTCACCTTGCCGAAGATGGTGTAGGAGTGGGGGAGCCCGACGTCCTTGTGGCAGATGAAGAATTGGGACCCGTTGGTGTTGGGCCCGGCGTTGGCCATTGCGACCGTTCCCCGGCTGTAGTTGCCTTCCCCATCGATCTCGTCACGGAACTTGTAGCCCGGCCCACCGGTCCCGGTGCCGGTGGGGTCCCCTCCCTGGATCATGAAGTCCTCGATGACCCTGTGGAAAATGACCCCGTCGTAGTAGCCGTCGCGGCTCAGATGCACGAAGTTGTTGACCGCGATCGGCGAGCGCACCGCATCGAACTCGATCTCGATCGTCCCGTGGTTGGTGTCCAGGGTTGCGGTGTAGGTCTTGTCGAGGTCGATGACGAGGTCGGGGGCGGCCGGATATTGGTTTGCCATGCAGATGGTCTCCTGTGTGGATCTTGAGTCAGCGGGTGAAGTAGGCGGGCGTGTTGCCGCTCTTCCACTTGATGGAGCATCCCATCGAGGGGCGCTGATCCGCACTCACTTCCCCGCCGGAGAGAACGGCATCGATTGCCGAGCGGAGATCGGCTCCGGTCACCGGATGCTCATTGGCGGGACGGGAGTCGTCGAGTTGACCTCGATAGGCGAGGGTTCGCTCCTGCCCGAAGAGGAAGAAGTCAGGAGTGCACATCGCGGTGAAGGCGGCTGCGACCTCCTGGTCCTCGTCGAAGAGGAAGGGGAACAGATAGCCCTGTGTCTCGGCCTCGGCCCGCAGGTTCTCCGGTGAGTCCTCCGGGTGCGACTCGGGGTCGTTCGACGAGATGGCGACGATCCCGAGGCCAGTCCCCTGGTAGTCGCGGCCGATTCTCGCCAGCTCGGTGCGGACGTGCTGCACGTAGGGGCAGTGGGTGCAGATGAACATGACGAGCAAGGCCTGCTTGTCATCGAAATCGGACAGCGAGACGGGGCGTCCCGAGACCGTGTCCGTCAGCTTGAAGTCGGGAGCCTGTGTCCCCAGGGCCAGCATCGTCGAAGTAACAGCCATCGAACCTCCATGTAGCGCGTGAAGGGCCGAGTCTAAGACCCGGCGAATCGTGTGATCAGCGCCCCGAATTCCTCGACGCTGCCCGGGCTGGAGACATCGGGGATGGAGACGATGGTGTGCACAGCACCCGCTTCCCGATATGCGTCGACGAGGTGGCTGAAGTCGTCGACGGTCCCCGCATTGGCGCGGGCTGTGAAGTCCTCTGCGGTCTGGTTCCGTCCCCGGGCCGCTTCCACCCTCGACCCGAGCTTTCTGCGATCGGAGTCGACCATGGCGGTGACCAGGTGGGTCACTTCAACTTCGTCAGGGTCGCGCCCTGCGGCGACGCAATGCCGGCGCAACACCCCGACCTTGTGGGCGACCACCTCCGGCTTGCCGAAGAGGTTGCACGCGTCCCCGTGGCGGGCGACGAGTTCGAGGGTGCGACGCTCACCCGAGCCCCCGATCGTGATCGGGATCTTTTCCTGAATCGGCCTCGGGTAGCAGGTGAGCTCCGACGCAGAGAAGACCCGTCCCTCATAGGAGGGCGAGCCTTTTCCCCAGAGCAAGGGCAGCATTTCCAGTGTGTCCTCCAAGAGCCGGTACCGCTCGGAGACCGAAGGGAACTCCCAGCCATACCCTTTGTGCTCATCGGCATGCCATCCGAGTCCCAAGCCGCAATTGGCCCGGCCCCCTGATAAGACGTCGAGGGTGGCGATCATCTTCCCGAGCAGGGCGGGGTTGCGATATGTGATCCCGGTCACGAGTGCCCCGAGTCGAATTCGGGTGGTGACACCGGCGAGAAACCCGAGGGTGGTGTAGCTCTCGGGGATGTCCTCCCAGGCCCGGCCGACGCTGGGGATCTGGCGAAAGTGGTCCATGACCCACAGGTCGCGGAACCCGGCCTCTTCCGCCGCCGTCGCGATCCGGGCCAGGTGGTCAGCCATCGCCTCCGGCCCATCGTCCCAGTCGAACCGGGAGACCGTCAGCCCGAAGCTGTGGCCGGCGACCGGAGTTGTGCCAGACGCCTTGGTCGGGGCGGATGCGAGGGCCGGGGGCACCAGTGCCACCGTCTGCTCGGTGATGATCCGGTCGAACCCGTCTTCGGGCAGTTCTTCGAGGACAGACCTGAACCTGGTCAACTGCTTGCGAAGCACCGCTTTCGACACCGGCTTGCCCCGCGCTGAGTTTCGCCGCTCACACTCCTCGGGGGGCGTGTCGAACACGACCGCGACTGCGGGGACGCCCGAGCTGTGGGCCTGATCCACCCATGAGGCCCGGCGCTCCCGGTCGAAGCCAAGCGTGTCGACGACCGTCGTCAGCCCTCGGCCCAGCCTCTCGGCGACGATTCGCTCCAGTATCTCGAAGGCGGCCGTGCTTGCGCGGAGGTCTTCCTCTCCAGCGCCGACCACTGCCCGAAGCCGGTCCGACGCCACGACGCTCTCGTCGCCGAAGTGCGCGTTGGCCCAGGTCGATTTGCCAGATCCCGACGGTCCAACCAGGACCAGGAGGCTGGGGGCGGGGAGTCGCAGCTCCATTGGGTCGTTCTAGTCGGTCGAGCGGTAGCCTGATGCTGTGACCTCTGCCGCAACCGCTCCCTTCGGCCATGTCGCCACCGCGATGATCACCCCGTTCACCGATTCCGGCGAGGTCGATCACGAGAAGGCGTGGCGCCTCGCCCGGTATCTGACAGAACAGGGCTCGCACACCCTGGTCGTGACCGGGACCACCGGCGAGTCACCGACCTTGAGCGCCGCGGAGAAGCTGGCGCTCTACAAGACGGTCCTCGACTCCGTCTCCGGCAAGGAGACGATGGTGGTTGCCGGGACCGGGAGCTACGACACCGCCGAGTCGATCGAGCTCACCCGGCGCGCCGGCGAGATGGGGTGTCACGGGGTCCTCGCGGTGACGCCCTATTACAACAAGCCGGGTCAGTCGGGCCTCGTCGCCCATTTCGAGGCGATCGCCGACGTCGGAGTCCCGGTCCTGCTCTACAACATCCCGAGTCGGACCGGCCGCCTCATCGAGATCGAGACCCTGGACCGACTCAGCCGGCACGAGAACATCGTCGCGGTCAAGGACGCAGTGATGGATGTCGACTTCACCAGCCAGACCGTGAACCGTGTCCCGTCGCTCCCGGTGTACAGCGGCCAGGACTCGCACACCTGGCCGATGATGGCGGTGGGCGCGATTGGTGTGGTCTCGGTCGTGAGCCACCTCGCCGGGCGCCGGGTAGCGGCCATGGTCGACGCCGCTCTGGCTGGCGACATCGATGGGGCGCGACGCATCCACCACGAGTTGCTGCCTCTATGCGAGGCCTGTTTCCTCGAGACCAATCCAGCACCGGTCAAGGGCGCCATGAACCGCCTCTGGGAGACGGTGGGCCCGGTGCGCCTTCCGCTGGTCGACGCCGTCCGAAGAGACTCTGATAGCCATCGAAAAGGCGGTTGGGGCGCTGCAAGGACTGTGAGCGTCTCGGTCACTTTCCTGGGGGGCCTCGGGGAGATCGGTCGCAACTGCGCCGCCGTGGAGATCGACGGGCGGATCGCCTTGATCGACTGCGGGCTCATGTTTCCCGAGGAGGACATGCTCGGTGTCGACCTCGTCTTCCCTGATTGGTCCTGGCTCGCGGCGCGTTCTGCGGACGTCGAGTGTGTGATCATCACCCACGGGCACGAGGACCACACCGGTGCCCTTGCCTATTTCCTCAAGGCGGTTCCGGTGCCGGTCTACGGCACCAGGCTCAGCATGGAGTTGGCCAGGGGGAGGATCGACGAGTTGGGGGTGGAGGCCGATCTCCGCGTCGTCGGTTTCAAGAGTTGGGTCGACCACGGGCCGTTTCGATTCCAACTGATTCCGGTCAGCCACTCCATCCCCGAGGCCGCCGCAGTGGCCCTCGACACGCCGGAGGGGGTGATCGTCCATTCCGGGGACTTCAAGCTCGACCCCACGCCGATCGACCAGGTGCCGACCGATCTCCCAGCTTTCGCCACGCTTGGCAGGCGCGGGGTGCGCTTGTTGCTCGCAGACTCGACCAACGCTGAGAGGCCGGGTTTCGAGCCGTCGGAGAGCTCGGTGGGGCGGCCCATCGCCGACATAGTGCGGGATGCCCCGGGGAGAGTGTTCGCCGCCTGCTTCTCCTCCCACATCCACCGGGTCCAGCAGATAGCCGACGCCGGCATCGCCTCGGGGCGCAAGATCGCCTTCTTCGGCCGCTCGATGCAGCGCAACACGGTGCTGGCGAAGGAGCTGGGCCTACTCGAGATCCCCGAGAAGTCTCTGGTCGACATCACCGCTCTCGAGGGCCTGCCTCCCGACAAGCAATTGATGATCACCACCGGGAGCCAGGGGGAGCCCTTTGCCGCCCTCTCTCTCATGTCCCAGGGCCGTCACCGGTTCGTGGAGCTAGGCGCCAACGACACCGTGCTGATCTCGGCCAAGCCGATCCCGGGCAACGAGAGCGCAGTGTCCAAGGTGATCTCTAACCTGACCCGACGGGGGGCGCGGGTGGTCCACGGCCAGAACGCCGACGTCCATGTATCGGGGCATGCCAACCGTGAGGAGTTGCTCACCTTCCTCAACCTGATTCGACCTCGGGCCTTCGTCCCGGTGCACGGCGAGTACCGCCACCTCCACGCCCATGCCGAGCTGGCGAGGACGATGGGCGTCCGCCATGTCGACGTCCTGGAAGACGGCGATCGGGTGATCCTCAGCGGGAAGAAGACGATGGTCGAGCGGCGCGCCGTGCCTTCCGGGTACGTCTACCTGGACGGGTCGGCGGTAGGCGATGTCCAGAATGCCGTGCTTCGTGACCGGTCCCATCTCGCAGACGAAGGTGTGGTGGTGGTCACCGTTGGGATCGACCACGACACCGGGGAGATCCTGTACGGCCCGGACCTCGACAGCCACGGGTTGATGGACGATCCGACTGCGGTCCTTGAGAAGTCGGCAGAGGCGGTCCGTCAGGCGATCGAGGAGCACGCCGGCGGTCGCAGTGACATCGGAGAGCTGCAGAAGACGGTGCGCTCCGCGGTGGGCAAGGTGATCAGGGCAGAGACCGCGCGCAAGCCGGTGATCGTCCCGGTGGTGATGGAGCTCTAGGAGGCGTCGCGGAGGTAAGCCTCGATGATTGACGGAGACTTCCTGTGGGGTCTCACCTTCGCCCTTTCGGTGTTCGGGGCAGCGCTCGCTCTCCCCGTGACCTGGCTGCTCCTGCGGCGCTATCGCAAGTCTGTGATCCGGCACATGAACCAGCGGAGCGCCGCCGACACGGCCTCGACCCCCTTTGTTGCATCTGCTTCGCAGGCCGAACGACATCCGGTCTCACCCGATCCTCAGGGGATCGCTCGAGGGGCCCGGCGCAACATCATCCTCGTCATCGCCATCGGGCTGCTCACCGGGCTGGGCTACGCCACGCTCTATCTGGCGTGGAACGACATGATGTCGCTTCACGACCTCATCTTCTTCACCATGTTGTACTCATGGGTGACGGTGCTCGGGGTCTGGATCGTCACCCGGGGCGCTCGGCGCTGGGTGTGGGGGTCGGTTGGGGTGTACTTCGCCCTTCTGGTCATCGAAGATCAATTTGCAGAAGGGCCACCGTTGAACTTTCTCGCGATCTGGGTGTGGTACCTGATCCCCACGGCCGCGGTGATCCTCTTCCTCTCCCGGCCGTTGCGCGGGGTGGGCACGCTCGTCCTGGGAGCGATGATGGCTGCAATTCTCGGCTTCTTCGGGGTCGTCGGGTCCGATCCCCTGCTCCTCGCCTGGGTCGAGCTGGCCCTTGGCCTCGGGATCAGCGATGTCTTCACGGCGATTCTGGCGATCCAGGTTGCAGGCTTCCTGATTTTCCTGGCGGTGGCGACGGGGGTGGTGTGGCTCCTCTCACATTGGTACAGGCGCAACGGCTTCTCCGACCAGATGCTCCTCCTCGGGTCGGTCTTCCTGGTGTTCGCTCTCGACTCCTCGACAAGCATCAGCTCGGCCAACTGGGCCGCGTTTGGGGTCGGCCTGCTCGTCTATGTCGGCATCGGCGTCATCGCGTATTTCTCATGGCTCCTCCTGTCCGATCCGCCGGCTCCTTCCGGGCTCTTGATGCTCCGGGTGTTCTCCCCGCGACCTCAGGGTTACCGGCTTCTCGACGCCATCACGGCGCGGTGGCGTCACCTGGGCCCGGTGCGGATGATCGGTGGGCCCGACCTGGCCGTTGCCTCCGTGGAGCCGGACGAGTTCCTCACCTTCGTGTCCGGCCGCCTCCGGCGCTTGTTCATCGATAGTGCCGAGGCCTTGAGTGAGCGCATGCGAAGCCTCGACTCCCGCGCCGATCCCGACGGCCGGTACCGGGTCGAGGAGTTCTTCTGCTTCGACGACACCTGGCGTCCGACCGTGACCGAGCTGTTGAGGCAGAGCGACGCGGTGATCATGGACCTTCGTGGGTTTGGGCCAGACAACCAGGGGTGCATCGACGAGATCGAGCTCCTCAAAGTGGAACTGGCCATGCCGCGAACGGTTCTCCTGGTCGACAGCGAGACCGATCGGCCCCTCCTCGACTCGGCGCTCGGCACGGCTGACGACGGCCCCACCTTGCTCATGATCGACGCCGATGCAGATCCCGATGATGCGGTGATGGCGCTGATCACCGCGACCGCCAAGGAGCCGACGGCACCCGGCAGTAGATTCTCCGCATCGGACTGATCGCCTCGATCAAACGCGGTCTGGCCAGCCCGGACATCTTCATCAGCTATCGCCGGAGTGATGCGGGAGGACATGCGGGCCGGCTTCACGCCGCGCTCACCGATTACTACGCGAGCAAGGCGATCTGGTTGGACCACGAGACCATCCCTCCTGGCCAGGACTTCGCCACCACGCTGGACCAAGCGCTCAACAGGAGCGATGTCCTCCTCGCGATCATCGGACCCGACTGGCTGACAGCCGATGCCGGGGGCAAGCGCCGGCTCGACGATCCCGACGACTGGGTCCGTCGCGAGATCGCGATCGCGCTCGAGATGGGGAGGGTCCAGGTGATCCCGGTCCTGGTCGGGGACGCCCAACTGCCCACCGCGGACCAGCTTCCAGAGCCGTTGCGAACTCTCCCGGGTCGTCAAGCGATCACGATTCGCCCCGACCGCTTCGACGACGACGTCGACAATCTCGTCGAGCACATCGGGGGCTGGCGCCGCCGTTGGCATGGGTTTCCCCTCTGGGCATGGCTGGGCGCGGCAATCCTGATCGTGGCAGTGCTCGGGGTTGCGCTGGTGGTGCGGGGGAACCGGCCCCCCTCCATCACTCCAGAGCCGGTAACCGCGATCGGGGACATCCCGACCGAGATCGATCTTCTCGCCTGGGTCGAGGACGATGGCTCCGGGGAGCTGTCGGTCGCGGTCGACAACGAGTCCACCCACGGTGGCAGCGTCTCCGACCTCGGAGAGGGCCTGGTCTCATACACCGGGCCCTCCCGATATGCAGGGCCAGACTCGTTCGGCTTCACCGTCCGAGACGAGGACGGAGCCGTGTCGCAGGGGACAGCGAACTTGGTGGTGACGCTGGGGCCGATCGGGGGTGACTTCAACATCGCGGTCGCCGAGTTCACCTCGGATGGTGAGTCGGCCTCGAGCGTCTCGGATGCCCTGTTCCGACAGATCGAGGAGGCGGTGGCCGAAGAGACCGATGTCGAGGTCGCAGTCGCCGGTCCGGAAGAAGTGGGGCCGCTGGCCGGGGACACGCCTGAGGAACGGGCGCTAGAAGCCGCCGAGCTGGCGTCGAGGGTGGCGGCCGACGTCGTGGTCTACGGGACCCTGGACACCGAGAACGGCGCTCCCGTGCTCATATACCGAGTTCTTCGTCTCCGACCGGGGCCTGACCGGGGCCAAGGAGCTCGCTGGCGCCTACGCCCTGGACGACCAGACCATTCTCAGCACCGACCCGGGGACCTTGAGCATCGCCGCCCAGCGCCTCGGGCCGAAGATCACTGCACTGACCGAGCTCGCGGTCGGGCTCAGCTTCTACCAACTGGGCGAGTTCGACCGGGCCGAAGAGCGCTTCGTCCAAGCTTCGATCGACTGGCCCGGATCGAGGGTCGACAGCAATGGCAAGGAGGTGGTCTTCAACCTCCTGGGAAACGTGAGCGGACTGCAGGAGGATCTCGACGACGCCGAGGGATATTTCGAGCGTGCTTTGGAGCTCGAGCCGAGCTACGCCCGCGCCCATTTCGGAATGGCGGAAGTCGGATTCCAACGATCAAAGGGAGAGCCTTGCGGGGGAGATGGTGCCCCGGGGACATCGAGGGCCTCGAAGCCGCCCTCGCCCGATTCGACGAGGTGGCCTTGATGGATGCCCCCGGGTTCTCGTTTCTCCCGGAGCGGTCGCGGCTCGAGACGGCACGGATCAACCTCTGCCTCTACAACCACGGGGTCGACAGGCGACGAGAGGCGCGGGACCTTCTCGAAGGCGCTGATGCCGGTCATCGAGTCCGATCCCAGGTTGTTGGACGTCGCTGCGGATGCCCACGGCACCCTCGGGTCTGTCCATGTGCTCAACGAGGACAACGAAGCTGCGATCACGGAGTTCGAGACTGCCGCCGAGCTCGCTCCGGACCTCGCGAGCAAGCGCGAGTTCTTCGTGGCACTGGCGTTCGTCTACGAGTGCCGGTTGGGGCTGAGCGACACCGCAGATGCCTACCTCGAGGAGGCGAACAGCCTCCCCGGTGACCCGGTGGGGCCTGTCGTGTGCCCCGCGCCGTGAATGACCGCGTAGGGTGGTCGCCCCCAACTCCGGGGTGAGGAGTAAGGGATGAACCGCACCACCGCATCGACCCTGGCGTTGTCCCTGATGCTCGCCGCCTGCGCCGGCGGGAGCGACGCAAGCACGACAACCGGGGACACCAGCTCGACCACCCTCGATACGACGACGACAACTGCAGCCGGCCAGGAGACCACGACGTCGGAGGCGACGAACACCACCGGCTCTCAGCCGCCGGCCACCCTGCCCCCGGTGATCGCTGCCGCGGTCTTCGACTTCACTGGAGGCGCGGGGTCGGTCCTGGTCACTGTCGCCGTGGGCGAGTCCGCCAATGGCCCGTTCTTCCCGGCCGGGTTCTCGGCCGACACGGTTCCCCAGCTGGGTGGCCCGCGCTACTGGGTCCAGTTCACAGTCGAGAACCTGGACCAGCTCAACGGGACAGTGGTGGGCCTGGAGATCTCCGGGTTCGACGGCTCCGACCTGGGCGAGGACGTCTGCTCACTGGACCCGATACCGGTGGGAGGCAGTGCGAGCTGCGTCGCCGGTGGCGATGAGGGGTTCGCCGTCGAATTGGGGCAGCAACAGAACGACTACTTCGTCACTGCCGTAGCCGAGCGCCAAGGCTTCCCGCCCGACCGGTGGATCCAGCCGCCGGTGCCCACCAGCCTCGAGTACGAAGGGGCCCGCTATAGCTTCGCCTTGTTGTTCGAGCTCAGTGAGACCGACGGAGCCAGGATCGATGGGAGGTCGGATGCCGCCTCGGTCGAGATCGATGTGCCCGGGACCCGATCTTTCTTCCCCGGTGACCATCGACTGCTCTGATGACTTCCCTGAAGGAATCAGCTCGACCGGGGGCAGCCCCACCCCTGACGAGGCACCGCTGGTCGCCTATGTGATCCAGAGCTTCTCCGCAGGAGGAGACAGCGACGGGGGATGCGCCCGGATCCCGACCGGGACCATCGAGATGGACATCGAGGGCGACAACAGCGGGTATCTGTATGAGGGCGTCGACCTAGGCTCGACCTAGACCAGGAGGGACTCCATGGGCCACATCACCTTCGTTCACGGCATCATGAACCAACCTTCGCCGGCTCGCCTGCTCAGCACCTGGAAGCGGGACCTCTCCGACGGTGGCGACGGAGTCGACCTCGACGTCTACGGCGTGACATCCTCGATGGTGTATTGGGCTGATGTGATGTACGCGGCCGCCACCGACGCCCCTGGCGCCCAGGAGTCCATCGAATACGAGGGAGTCGAGCCCGGCGCCCTGACTGAAGTCGACGAGTCCTACATCGACTCGGCCACGGGCGAGGAGAGGGCCTTCATCGAGTCGATGATCTCGAACTACGACCTGGACCATCCCGACGAGGCGCAATCGACGGACCTGCCCGTCGAGCCCGGCCTCCAGGACCCCCCGGTCGCGGCCCAAGCCCGGGTAGCGGCCGCCTCGGCGCTCGAGGCAGTGCCCCTTCCCTGGTTCATCAAGAAGCCAATGATGCGGGTGCTGCTTCGGGATGTGCACCACTACCTGTTCAACACCAGCCATTCCCCCCGAGCCGGGTCCAGCTTCAAGGTCCGCGACGAGGTGCGGAAGCGGTTCGTCGGCGACCTCGCCGACATCGACGGTGGGCCTCACGTCGTGGTCGCCCACAGTCTGGGGTCGGTGATCGCCTACGACTGCTTGAAACGGGTGGCGGACACGAAGAAAGTCGACATGCTGATCACGCTGGGCACGCCCCTGGGGCTGTCCGAGGTCCAGCACAATCTGAGGCCGGAGTGGTCGAAGGACGACGGTTTCCCGGACGAGCTCCCCCGATGGGTGAATGTGGTCGACCGCCTCGACCCGGTGTGCGCCGCCGACCCATTGCTCGCCAACGACTACAAGCACAACCGAAAGCCTGAGGTAGTCGACGAGGTGGTGTCGAACGGAGGAGCTTTCCGCCACCCATCCGGAAAGTACTTCCGCCAACCGGTCGTGCAGGCGGCGATTCGCCAGGGCCTCGGCCTCTGAGCAGGCATGGGATTGCTCGACTCGCCGCTTGGTGAGCGGCTTCTGGCCAGCCTCGACTCGGGCAAGCCCGAGGACCTGTCGGCTGCGGTAGGAGACGTCCGGGCCAAGGTGTGGGCCGGGTCGGTCACCCCCGCAGACGCCGGCGAGGTCATGGCCCTTCTCGAGGAGCGCCGTGAGTTCCAACACGTCATCGATGTCGGTGAGGCCGCCATCGCGGTCGGCGCTGTTGGCTCCGGTGCCCGCCGCCGGTACTGCCAGGCGTTGATCGAGATCGGTGCTTTCCACGCTGCCGACCTAGCCCTCGCCGAGTCACTGGAATCGATCGACGACGACACCGCGAAGGGTGAGGTGCTCGGGTTGATGGGCCGGCTGCGCAAGGAGCGCTTCGTCGACGGGGGCCGCGTCGAAGACTTGATCGGCGCCATCGACGCTTATCGGGCCGGCTATGAGGGCGGCACCGACCCGGCCTGGCATGGTGTCAATCTCCTCGCGTTGAGTTGCCGGGCGAAACGCGATGGCATCGAGTTACCGGACGCGGTCGATATCGCAGGGTTGACGACTGAGGTCCTAGGGCTGGCCCGCGAGAAAGACCCGGATCTGCGCTCGGTGTGGGACCGGAGCACCGAGATCGAAGCCCTGGTTGCTCTCGGTGACGACGGAGCCCAACAAGAAGCGGTCACAGCGGCTGAGCAGCTCTCGACCAGTCGAAGTGTCACCTCCTTCGAGATGCGGAGCCTGCGCCGCCAGTTGGTCGATATCTGGCAGCTCGAGGCCCACCATCCGATCCTGGTGGCGATGGCCGACAGCCAGCTCCAGCTCGGGGGAGCCGCCCAGATCGACCTGCCTACTTCGCCTGGTCAGTTGGAGAAGATCTTCGGGACCGCCCTCCCCGTTGGCTACAACCACCTGCTCCGAGGGCTGCAGTGCGCCGAATCGGTGGCGAAGATCACCGATGCCTCTGGTGAGCCGTGGGGGACCGGGTTCTTGATCAGGGGCTCACTGGTCGACCCCGACCTGGGAGAGGCTCCGATCCTCATCACCAACGCCCACGTCTGCAGCCCTGAGCCCGGGGTGGGAAAGCTGATCCCCGGCGAGGCCCAGGCTGTCTTCGACGTCACCAAGGCGGTCGACGGGGCCGCTCTCGTGATCACCGGGCTGGAGTGCGTTTGGAGCTCCCCGCCCGAGACCTGCGATGTGACCTTCCTCCGCTTCTCCGGGCCCGAGGCGGCCATAGGCCAGCCGATCGAGGTCGCTCAGGTGCCCCAGCCGGTGAGCGAGGGGGCCTACGTCTATGTGATCGGGCACCCGGCCGGCGGCGGGCTCAAGTTCTCGATCCGGGGCAACGACCTCCTTGCCTATGACGCGGAGAGCATGCGGGTGCACTACTCCGCCCCGACCGAGGGCGGCAGCTCGGGGAGCCCGGTCTTCAATCAGGCCTGGCAGTTGATGGCGGTGCACCACGCCGGCGACGCCAAGATGCGCCGGCTCGACGACCCCTCGGCCACCTACCAGGCGAACGAGGGGATCACGATCAAGGCGATCCGCGAGGAGTACGAGCGCCAGAAGGCCGTCCGCCACTGAAACACCCGTACGATTCGGGCGTGGAGGCGGTTCTTTTTGCCGGGCACATGATCGATGCTCCCGATCGCCGATCACCCCGATTCCCGCCCGAGCGAGTGCACCAGGTGAGGCGGGACATCGCCGACGCCATCTGGCTCATCGATGGCCCTGAGGTGATCGCGGTGTCCGGGCTCGCCTGTGGCGGGGACCTCCTCTTCACCGAGGAATGGCTGAAGACCGATCGTGCGCTCCGTGCTTTCCTGCCCCGAGAACAGGATGAGTTCCTGGAGGAGTCCGTGCAGTTCGCCGGCGAAGAGTGGGTGGAGTCGTTCCACACGGTGATCGCCGATCCGCGGGTCGAGGTCGTCGGCCCCAGCCCAGAAATGGTGGGCGCGGATGACCCGCACACCCAGAATTCGGAGCGAATGCTGGCCGCGGCGAAAGAGGCCGGAAGCAGGCTGCAGGGCATTTTCCTCTGGGACGGGGCGGGTGGTGACGGGCCCGGCGGGACAGGGCACCTGGCTTCATCGGTGATCGCGGCCGGGGGCGGAATCACCATCCTTCGCCCCTGATCCCGGGAACCTCCGGGTTCCGGGTGGGCTCCCTACCGGACGCAGGGTGGATATACGGCCTTGGCATCCTCGGCCGAGATCGGGAAGGTGAGGCGGGGCACTATCTCGCGGCTGGGCTCGAAGGACGGTGAGTCGTAGCGGTGGACTAGGCCCCCACCGCTGGTGTAGACCCGCTCGTCAGTTGTGGGATCGTCAAACCCGAGTTGGAGCATCACGACCTCTTCACGATGACAGGTGAACCAGTCATCGTGTGCCGCTCCTCCACCCGTCCATATGTCGGGGATTTCACCATCGGCGAGGACGGCCTCCAGGCTGCAATCGCGAATGGCGAAGAAGCCGTAGAGGTTTCCGACAGAAATGCCGCTGATCATGCTGACGATCATTGGTTCCCCCGACATGGCGACGACGCGGGCCGGTACCGAGTACCGAGAGTCAGCACCATATGGCGTCAGGGTGTCGACGCGTATCGATGTGCCCCAACCCCCGGCCAACTCGACGTGGAGATAGGCCTCCGGCCCAGCTCGCAGATATCCGGTGATGGTGTCGTCGAACCCATCGCCGTCGACGTCACCAGTGATCGTTTCCTGTGACGTCGCATCGGCGTGGATCTCGGTGCCCGGCTCCGCGGCACACGCCGCGGACGGCTGCGCGGTGCTGGTGGTCGTCGTGGCAGGGACTGTCGTGCTCGTCGTTGTCGTCGCGGTCGTGGAAGTGGAAGTCGCCGCTGGAAGAGTCGAGGTGGTGGCAGGAGTGGTGGATGACGTGCTGGTGACGGTGAGATCCGGCTCCTCGACGGTTGCGGGCTCGGCGCCACAAGAAGCCACCACCAGCGAGATCACGAGCAGGCAGGAGACCCGGATCGCTATGGCTCTCCGCCACCCGGCCGCGATCGGGTTTCGAGGTCTCGATTTGCTTGCCATAGGACAGTGAGAGTCTCGCTGTATTGTTTCTGATACATGCCAACAGGGACACCCACCCGGAAGGGTTCCTCCGGGCGGAGACGGGTGTCCACAGCGAAGAAAACAAAGCCGAAGAAGGGATCGTTCCGCCAGAAGCTGGTGGCGGGGCGCGACTACGTTCGGACCACTCTGGGCCGCCAGACCGATGACGTCTGGGGCCTGTTTCTCATAGTCATCGCGATCCTGGTCACCCTGGCGTTCGTCGACCTGGCGGGCCCGTTCGGGGAAGGGATCGAGACTGCGAGCCTCTTTCTCTTTGGCGTCTGGCGGTACGCGGTCCCACTCGCTCTGATCGGGGTCGGAGTCGCGTTGATCACCGGAAAGCCCAGGGAAGGCGCCCGTCGCCTGGTGGCCGGGAGCATCGCCGCCTTCATCGGCTCACTGGCCCTGTTCCATCTGCTCACCGGAGCGGTTGCCCTGATGCCCAACATCGAATTGGTCAAGGAGCGAGGTGGCGCCGTCGGATCGTTGCTTGCATTTCCACTGCGCCGGGTCCTCGGGCACTGGGGAGCCTTCGTCGTCCTGCTATCGATCATGGCGATGGGGGTCCTGGTTGCCACCCACACCAGCGTTCGCGAGTTGTTCCTCGGAGTCAGTGGGGCGCTCCGCTCGTTCCGGGAGACGGCCAAGGCACTGACCTCACCAACGCCCAAGACAAAGGCGCCGGCCCATGTCGCCATCGGCCCAATGACGGTGGACGGCCCGGCCAAGGGTCGGCACGAGCGTCCTAAGCCGTCGCGTCCCAAGGCGGACAAGCCGGCCACTTCGGCGCCGCCCGTAACGAAGCCCGTGGTCGTGGATCTCACCACCACCGGCTATCGGCTTCCCCCGCTCAGCATCCTCGACGCCGGCACCGGCGGCGAGGTGAATCGTCGCTCGCTCGAGGAGACCGCCCGCCAGCTCGAGGAGACCCTGACCCAGCACGGGGTCGACGCCGCCCTGACCAAGATCGTCCCCGGGCCCACCGTGACTCGATATGAGGTGGAACTGGCACCAGGGGTCAAGGTGAACCGTGTCTCCAGCCTGTCTCACGACATCGCCTATGCGTTGGCCACGCCGGACGTCCGAATCCTGGTCCCCATCCCCGGGAAGTCGGCTATTGGAGTCGAAGTCCCCAACAACAAGCGGCGCCTGGTCTCCTTGGGCGACATCCTCTCCAGCCCGGAGGCGGCGATCCCCGCCCATCCCCTGACCGTGGGGCTGGGCATGGACATCTCCGGAGACTCCAAGCTGCTCAACCTCTCAGAGCTTCCCCATGTCCTCATCGCCGGGGCCACCGGAGCCGGAAAGTCGTCGTGCATCAACTCGATCGTCACCTCGCTGTTGATGCGGACCCATCCCGATGACGTGCGGCTGATCATGGTCGACCCCAAGCGCGTGGAGCTCGGCCAGTACAACGGGGTGCCCCACCTCCTCACCAAGGTGATCACCAACCCGAAGAAGGCCAACGACGCCCTGAAGTGGGCGGTAGCCGAGATGGACCGCCGCTACGACCTGTTGGCCGATGCCAAGGTCCGTGACATCGAGGGATACCGGGAGAAGCTCGAGTCGGGTGGGCTCGACGCCGACGGCTTCGACCGCTTTCCCTACATCGTGATCATCATCGACGAGCTCAACGACCTGATGATGGTTGCCGGGCGAGAGGTCGAGGAATCCGTCGTCCGGATCGCCCAGATGGCCCGTGCGGTCGGGATCCACCTCGTGATCGCCACCCAGCGCCCATCGGTGGACGTCATCACCGGTGTGATCAAGGCCAACATCCCGAGCCGTCTCGCTTTCAGCGTCGCGTCCCAGACCGACAGCAGGGTGATCCTCGATGGGTCGGGTGCCGAGAAGCTGGTGGGGATGGGTGACATGCTGGTGGTGACCGCCAAGGAGCCCCGCGCCCAGCGGATCCAGGGCGCCTGGGTCCGGGAGAGCGAGATCCAGGCCGTCGTCGAATGGGTGCGCAAGCAACAGGAGGCGGTCTACAAGGACCAGGAAGTACTCGAGGTGGCTGCCGCTGCAGCGGCGGCCGCCCAGGTGGAAGACGACGATGCCGAGGACACCGCGCTCGCCCGGGAGGCGATGGAGATGGTGGTGCGCAGCCAGTTGGGCTCGACCTCGATGCTGCAGCGCAAGCTCCGCATCGGGTTCGCCCGAGCGGGTCGCGTCATGGACATGCTGGAGCGCCAGGGCGTCGTCGGCCCGTCACAGGGGAGCAAGGCCCGTGAGGTGTTGATGACCGTCGAGGAAATGGAAGAGGCGTTGGCCAGGGAGCACGCCGAGGTCTGAGCAGACTTCGCGGTGGGTAGGGGCAGTCCGGGACCTGTGGTAATTTTGCTCGGGTTCCCCGCGAAGCGAGCGCGGGTCCCGCGAAGAGAGGTGGACCAAAGCCCATGAGCCTCCTGCTGACCCTCGGTGTGGTGATCGCCGTTGCCGCCGCCGCCCGATCGACCTGGTCGCCCTGCGGCCTGTCCATGCTCTCCACGATCACCCCTGTCACCGAGCGGGGCAGGGACCGCAACTATTGGGCCACCGTGCCCTGGTATCTCATCGGTGCCCTCGCCGGTGGCCTCACCCTCGGCGGTCTGGCGGCCCTCATCGCGATTCCGGTCGGGATGGCAGACCTGGCACCAGAGGTGACCCTGACCATCGCCGGGTTGTTCACCGTGGTCAGCGTCTTCTCCGACCTCGGGGTCGGGGGGTTCCAGTTGCCCCGGCACAAACGCCAGGTCGAACGCTTCTGGCTCGACAACTACCGGGCCTGGGTCTACGGGACCGGCTTTGGATGGCAGATCGGCGTAGGCCTCGCCACCTACATCGTCACCACCGCGGTGTATGTGACGGTCCTCATCGCGATCCTCACTGGCTCACCCAGCGAGGCGCTGCATGCTTGGCCTCGTCTTCGGCGCGGTTCGCGGGCCTGGCGATCTTCCTCGGCGTCGGAGCGACCAGCATCGAAAACTTGCATTCGCTGCACCATCGTCTCACCAGGTTCGAGCCGGCGTCCCGATCGGTGATGTTCGCGGTGCAGGCCATCGTGGCAACGGTGGCTCTCGGCGTGGCCTGGGGGTTGGCTTGGGGGCTGGGCGCCCTGCTGGTGTCGGTCGCCGCCGGCATTTACAGCCTTCGTCGCCGTGCGGTCTCGACTCGGGCCACGGAGCAGACCCCGGCTTCGATCTGAGGGTGGGCCGGTCCCCGGTCTTCTCCATCTCTAGATCGACCGATAGTCTCGCCGCCGAATGTTCAGCCTGATCAATCCGGACGGGTCGGTTCGGGATCGTCTCCCGATAACCCTCGAGGAGATGCGCGGGCTCTATGCCGACATGGTCGAGGCCCGCACCTACGACCAGAAGTGCATGGCGATGCAGCGCCAGGGTCGTCTCGCCACCTATGCCCCGTTCGAGGGCCAGGAGGCCGCCCAAATCGGCGCGGCGGCCGCACTTCGCGCCGATGACTGGGTTGCCGGGACCTACCGCGATGCAGCCCTGATGTGGCGGGCCGGCTATCCATGGGAGTTGTTGATCGCCGGGCGTACCGGGGACGAGCGTGGGGGAAATTCCCCGGATGGGGTCAACGTCCTGCCGCCATCGATCACGGTCGGCGGCCACATGATCCATGCCGTCGGGCTGGCCTGGGCCGAGCGCCTCCAGGGCAGCGATCGGGTGGCTTTGACCTCCTTTGGGGACGGGGCCACCTCGGAGGGTGATTTCCACGAGGCGATGAACTTCGCGGCGGTGTTCGAGACGCCCACGGTCTTCTTTTGCCAGAACAACCAGTTCGCGATCTCCTATCCCCGCTCGGAGCAGACCCGGTCGGCATCGATTGCCGAGAAGGCGGACGGATACGGGATGACCGGCGTGGAAGTCGACGGGAACGACGTCGCCGCGGTTCTGGTGTCTGTGCGCGAGGCGGTGGAGTCGGCCCGAAGGGGCGGCGGACCTGCGCTCATCGAAGCGGTCACCTATCGCCTCGGGCCCCACACCACCGCCGACGACCCGGGCCGTTATCGCGACGAGGCGGAGGCTGAGCGTTGGCGGGAGAAAGACCCGTTGTCCCGAATCCAGATCCTCCTCGAGAAGGCGCGGGGCTGGACTCCGGAGTGGCAGGAGGAGTTGGAGCAGGGAGCGTCCGCGGTGATCGAGGAGGCTGTGGCCAAGGCCGAGGCCTATCCCCAGCCGACCATGGACGAGATGTTCGCCCGGATGTACTCCGAGCCAACCGGTCCCCTGCGCGACCAACTCGGCGAGGCGGGCACATGAGCACCCTCACCCTCGCCCAGTCGCTGAACAGCGCCCTGGACACAGCCCTCGAATCCGACGAGAGAGTGGTCCTCCTCGGTGAGGACATCGGACGCACCGGCGGTGTGTTCCGGATCACCGATGGCCTCCGCGAGAAATACGGCGCGTCGCGGGTCTTCGACACGCCGGTCGCCGAGTCGGGCATCGTCGGGGCCGCATTCGGGATGGCGATCGCCGGGATGCGACCCGTCGCCGAGATCCAGTTCCTCGGGTTTTCCTACCCGGCCTACGACCAGATCATCAACCACGTGGCGAGGATCCGTAATCGGTCGGCCCATCGGTTCACCGCGCCACTGGTCATTCGCATCCCTTTCGGGGGTGGGATCGGCGCTGCCGAGCATCATTCGGAGTCGACGGAGGCGATCTACGCCCACATCCCGGGCCTGAAAGTGGTGGTGCCGTCCACGCCACACGATGCGCGTGGCCTGCTCCTCGCCGCCATCGAAGACCCCGACCCGGTGGTGTTCCTGGAGCCCATCCGCCTCTATCGCTCCGTGAAGGAGGAGGTCCCAGACATCTACTACACAACCGACATCGGGCCGGTCCGCGTGGAGCGCGAGGGCAAAGACATCACCCTGATCTCGTGGGGGGCGATGATGAAGGAGACCAGGGCTGCCGCGGCGGCTCTGGAAGACGCCGGAGTGTCGGTGGAGGTCCTCGATGTCCTGACGCTCTCACCACTCGATGCGGGCGGGATCGTGGCCTCGGCCCGCAAGACCGGACGTGTCGTGGTCATCCATGAGGCGCCGCGCACCGCCGGATTGGGTGGCGAGATCGCAGCGTTGATCCAGGAGCAGGCGTTCTACTCGTTGCTGGCGCCGGTGCGGAGAGTCACCGGGTGGGACACCGTCTTTCCCTTGAAGCGGTCCGAGGGTCACTACCTTCCGAGCGTGGATCGAATCCTGCACGCGGCCGAGCAGACTTTGGAGGATTAGTGGCCAAGGAATTCAGGCTTCCTGACATCGGGGAGGGTTTGACCGAGGCGGAGATCGTCCGCTGGCTCGTCCCGGAGGGGGAGCGTGTCGAAGCCGACCAGCCCGTCGTCGAGGTCGAGACCGACAAGGCCGTTGTCGAGATCCCCTCGCCTTTTGCAGGCGTGGTACTCCGTCACGGCGGGGCGGAAGGGGAGACGATCGCTGTTGGCTCAGTTCTGGTCGTGATCGGCGAACCAGGTGACGCCGAGATGGAGGCGCCGGCTGCCCGTGCGGAAGCCGCCCCCATCGTGGGCACCTTGAGCGAGGAGGCCGAGGACCTGGTCCCGCGCCCCAGCAGCGTGCCGGCATCAGGTGCGGTAAAAGCTCTGCCCATAGTTCGCAAGCTGGCTCGGGATATGGGGGTCGATCTGGCGGCTGTCACCGGGAGCGGACCGGAAGGCCGGATCACCCGAGAAGACGTCCTCGCCGCCGAAGACCTTGTGGTCAGCACCCCGGAGCCGGAGCCGGAGCCGGAACCGGAGCCGGAGCCTGCCCCGGAGCCGCAACCCGAGCCCGAGCCCGAGCCCGAGCCCGAACCGGAACCCGAACCCGAGCCGGAACCGGAACCCGAGCCGGAACCTGTTTCTCCCCCCAGCGAGCAAAGCGAGCGTTGGGGGGAGTACCCCGAAGGGGAAGGGGGGCAGCCGATGCTGAAGACGAGCGCCGCCCCATGTCCCGTCTCCGGCGCACGATCGCGGCCAACATGGCGAAGAGTTGGGCGGAGATCCCCCACGTCACCACGTTCGACGACGTCGATGCCACCCGCCTCCTCGAGATCCGGGCCGCTCTCGGCACCCGCCACGAGGTCAAGGTCCCCATGGAGGCCCTGGTGGTCAAAGCTGTGATACCGGCTCTGGAAGCGTTCCCCGAGTTCAACGCCACCATCGACGGCGACGACCTGGTGATCCACCACTCCTTCGACATCGGGATCGCGGTCGATACCCCCGACGGCCTGTTGGTCGCGGTTATCGACGATGCCGGCTCGAGAGGCGTGCTCGAGCTGGCGGCCGAGGTGCGAAGGCTCGGCGACGGGGCCAAAGCGAGATCCCTCAGTCCCGGCGAGCTCACCGGCCAGACCTTCACCGTTACCAACATCGGGGCCGTCGGTGGCGGGCACGGGACTCCGATAGTCCCCTATGGGACCACAGCCATCCTGTCGTTGGGCAGGGCCCAGGAGAAGGTGGTCGTGGCCGATGGTGAGCTGGCGATCGCCCCCGTGATGCCGCTGTCGTTGTCCTACGATCACCGGGTCGTTGACGGTGCCCAAGGGAGGAGATTCATGTCATTGCTGATCGAGAATCTGGAGGAGCCGGCGCTTTTTCTCGCCGGCTGAGCCATGTCATACGTGGAGGTCATCCCATACGACGAGGCCACCGGGGTCCTCAAAGAGGAATACGACGCCGCCATCGGTCGGGCCGGCCGGATCTGGAACATCGTCTCGGTTCAGGGCCAACTGCCTGCGGTGCTGCGGGAATCGATGAGGCTCTATCGGGAAGTGATGTTTGGCCCATCGCCGCTGACCCGGGCCCAGCGCGAGCTGCTGGCCGCCGTCACCTCCAGCGCCAACTCGACGCGCTACTGCACCATCGCCCACTGGCACGACTATCGCGACGAGGTCGAGGACCAAGCAGTGGTCGACCAGATCATGGAGGACTGGAAGTCGGCGGAGATTGACGAGGCAGATCGGGCGTTGATCGGCTTTGCACAGAAGCTGACCTGGGCCAATGCCACCGTGGGAGATGCCGAGATCGACTACCTGCGCGCCCACGGGTTCGACGACGCGGCCATCTCGAGTGCCGTCCAGGTGGTCGCCTATTTCAACTACATCAATCGGGTCGCCGACGGCCTCGGTGTCGACCGCGAGGAGTGGATCGCGGTCGATGGGCGGGAGCTCGCCGTTGGCTGAGGACGACAAAGGGGCATCGGAAGACCCGAAGCCCGTTCAGCCCGAGGTCGAGGAGAAATCGGTCGACAAGCAGTACCGCGGGGTGTTCGGCGGACGTGAGGTCGGCTACACGGCCACGGCGGCCACCATCTCGGTCGGCACCGGCGACGACCGGCGAGCTGCTTTCTTCTACGTCTCCTACGCAGAAGACGGCGCAGACCCAGCTGAGCGCCCGGTCGTGTTCGCATTCAACGGAGGCCCCGGGTCCTCCACGGTTTGGCTTCATCTGGGACTGCTCGGCCCCAAGCGAGTCGAGCTCGATGACGACGGCTTCGCCATTCGGACTCCGGGGCGGCTCATCGACAACGAACACTCGGTGCTCGACGTCGCCGACGTTGTCCTGGTCGATGCGATCGGCACCGGTTTCAGCACCGCATCGCCCCGGGACAAGGAGGGCGAGTATCACCATTTCTCCCGGGACATCGACGCCTTCACCGAGTTCATCATCACCTACCTCAATCGGCACGGGCGATGGGCATCGCCCAAGTACCTGGCCGGCGAGAGCTATGGCACAACCCGCGGAGCGGCGATCGCCCACCAGTTGTTCCACAAGGAGGGTGTGGAGCTCAACGGTGTGATCCTGATCTCTGTGGCCATCAACTTTCAGACCATCGCCACCGAGAAGGGAACGGGGGTGTTCCATCCCGGGAACGACCTCCCGTTCCCACTGCACCTCCCCACCTACACGGCGACCGCCTGGTATCACGGGCAGCTCGACGAGGAGCATCAGGCCAAGCCGCTGCGGGCGCTGCTCGACGAGGCGGAGGAGTTCGCCATCGGGGAGTACGCCACCGCGTTGCTCCAGGGTGACCGCATCGACCCCGCGGACCGGGACCGGGTTCTCCACCGGCTCCAGGAACTGACCGGACTCGATCGCGCCTATCTCGACGTCTACGACCTGAGGATTCACATCATGCGGTTCTGCAAGGAGCTGCTCCGCTCCGAGCGACGCACTGTCGGTCGCCTCGACACCCGTTACAAAGGCGTAGACCGTTTCCCCGACGGCGATGTTCTCGAGAACGATCCCAGCGGAGACCAGATGATGGGTCAGTTCACGTCAGCCCTCAACGACTTGCTGCGCAACGAGCTCGGTTACGAGAACGAGTCGTTCTACAAGTCGCTGTCGATGGAGGTCAACGAGTCCTGGGACTACGAGGAGTTCAAGAACCGTTATGTCAACACATCGGAGAGCTTGCGCGACTTGCTCGGGCGTTCCCCGCGGACCCGGGTGTTCGTCGCCAACGGTTACTACGACCTGGCCACCCCTCATTTCGCGACGGAGCACACCTTCAACCACATGGGGCTCGACCCCAGCGTGCGGGACAACGTCCGGATGGAGTACTACGAGGCAGGGCACATGATGTACGTGCACCGGCCATCGTTGGAGGCCCTCGCCGGGCACCTCCGGGAGTTCATCACCGATCCCGGGTGAACCTCGCTGTCATGCCCGGGAGTGCTCCTCGACCAGGCTGAGCACTTCGGGCAGGTCGAGGTCGGGATAGGGGTCTGGGGCGAGCAAGCCGAGGATCCTGCTCTGGGAGCGGGCGGAGACGATCACCTTGTTCGACCACTTCTCGGCGAGGTCGACCGGGGGCATCTGACAGCAGGTGGGATCGGGGCAACTCGAGGTCTCCCGATTCGCAGTGTCCCGGCCCCGGAACCAGTGGGCATCGCCGAAGCCGACTCCCAGGGTTATCGCCGGTGCCGGGTCCCGTCCGGCTTCGACGTGGGTGGTGCAGAAGTAGGTGCCCTCTGGCGTGTCGGTGTACTGGTGGTGGGTGCCGAAGCGCTCGTGAGACTCGAAGGTGAGCCTTGCCCCCCATCGCCGGCACAGCTTCTGGGTCTCGATGCCGCCGTGATCATCGCGGGGGAGGGGAACCCCGTCATTGGCGAATCCCTTGATGACTCTCCCCATCCGGTCGCTCACCAGCAGATGAGTCCGGATGTCGAGGTGCCGGGTAGCCAGGTTGGCGGTCCGCCAGGCGGCCATCTCGTAGGACACGTAGAACAACTCCTTGACGTCCTCGACGTCGAGGTCGTGACGGTCCTTGGCCTCACGGAGCTTGGGGAGCACGGCCGACTCGGGGGCGAGCACCGCCGATGCGAAATACGCGGTCTCCACCCGCTGCCTGAGGAAGGTGTCAAGGTCAGGATCGGTCTCGTGGCCGAGAAGGAACCCGGCCAACGTCTGCAGCACCGCCTTGCGGGCCTGGCGGGTGCGGAGCTCGTCTCGTTGGGCGATGTAGACCCGGCGATGGTCGAGGTCGATCACAGATCGGGCAAAGAGAGGCATGTCGTCGACAGGGTGGATCTCGAATCCGGCGCTGCCAGCCAGGTCGAGGAGGTTCCGCGAGGAGAAGGGGCCTTCGCCTGTGTACCCGCTCGAGTTCAGGGCCTCCCTGGCCACCGACTCGACTCCCTCGAGATAGCCGTCCCCTTCAGCCAACCACTGCTGGACCTCGCCATTGGCGCGCCTCACGTCCTCGGACCCGGCACCGCTCAGGCCGGACCGTTGCCGGAGCGCCTCGTGCATGCCGACGAGATGGGTGAGGGTCTCGGTGTCCATGCGGGCGCTGGGCTTGATCGAGGGCAGGTCGAGCGAGTCGAACAAGGCCGACTCCTGTGAGCGGAGAAGGGCGATCTCGAGGGCGTCGCGCTTGTTGGGCGGAGTCGGCTCGAGGAGCTCGGCGAGCTCGACTTCGAGGGCGGCGGCCATCTCGACGATCAGATTGATCCGGGGCACCTTCTTCCCGTTTTCGAGCAACGACAGATAGGGGGCAGGCTTGCCGACCATCTCGCCCAATTGGTCGAGGGTCAGGCCTCGGGATCGGCGATGATGCCGCAACCGTCGACCGAGGATCAGGGGATCGAGTCCCGTCCCCTCACTCACAACTTGCCACCATGCGTAAATTCTCCTGTTCTTTGCACCCGGATTGCCGTGCAGGCTATCACGGATCAGAAGAGACTCCATTCTTGTGACTCAGAACGGTTCGACCCTGGAGCGGAGCCTGCTCGGAGCAGAGGCCGTTGAGTTCCTGGTCGACCTTGACCGGGAGTTCCGCGACGGCCGTATGGACATCCTCGACGCTCGTCGCCGCACCCAGGCAGAGCTAGCCCGGGGCCTGAGGCCGGGCTTCCTGGAGTCCACCGCCTCGATCCGTGACAGCGACTGGACCGTGGCGCCGGCGCCTCCGGACCTGACCGACCGCCGGGTGGAGATCACGGGGCCGGTCGAGGCCAAGATGATGATCAACGCCGCTCAACTCCGGGGCGAGGGTGTTCATGGCCGACTTCGAGGACGCCACCACCCCCACCTGGACCAATCTGTTGCAGGGCCAGGCGAATCTGGTCTCGGCCTACCTGGGCTCACTTCGCTTTCAGGGCGGTGAGAAGAGCTATGAGATGGCGGACGAGGTGGCGACGCTCGTGGTCCGGCCCCGAGGCTGGCATCTCGAGGAGAAGCATTTCCTCGTGGACGAGCAGCCGATGTCTGCATCGCTCTTCGACTTCGGGCTGTATCTGTTCCACGGGGGCAGGGCCGCCATCGACAGCGGGACCGGCCCCTACCTCTACCTGCCCAAGCTCGAGTCCCACCGCGAGGCCCGCCTGTGGAACGAGGTGTTCGTTTGGGCCCAGGACCGGCTCGGGATCCCGCAGGGCACGATCAGGGCCACGGTCCTCATCGAGACGATCCTCGCCGCTTTTGAGATGGACGAGATCCTCTACGAGCTACGGGACCACGTCACAGGGCTCAATGCGGGTCGCTGGGACTACATCTTCTCGATGATCAAGAAGTTTCGGGATGATCCCGACTTCGTGCTCCCCGATCGGTCGCAGGTGACGATGACCGTCCCCTTCATGCACGCCTACACCGAGCTACTCGTCAAGACCTGTCATCGGCGGGGTGCTCACGCCATCGGGGGCATGGCAGCCTTCATTCCCAACCGCAGGGACCCGTCCGTCACCGAGGCCGCCATCGCCAAAGTCCGTGCCGATAAGGCAAGGGAGGCGGCGGCGGGGTGTGACGGGACCTGGGTGGCCCATCCCGACCTGGTCCCGGTGGCCATGGCCGAGTTCGACGTGGTCCTCGGCGATCGGCCTAATCAACTCGAACGCACCCGTGACGACGTGGACGTGACCGGCGACGACCTGTTGAACCTCGACTTTCCCGGCGAGGTCACTCTCGAAGGGCTGCGGGCCAATGTCTCGGTGGGCATCCGGTACCTGACGTCGTGGCTCTCTGGCGTGGGAGCGGCAGCGATCGACAACCTAATGGAAGACGTCGCCACCGCCGAGATCTCCCGTTCCCAGGTCTGGCAATGGATCAGACATCGGGTTCACACCGACGGTGGGGCTCCCGTAACCGGCGCCCTCGTCCGGTCGATCGCCGATGAGGTGGTCGGCCAGATGGAAGCCGAAGGGCGATCCGATCCCACGGTGGGGCTGGCCCGCCAGATCTTCGAAGAAGTGGCGGTCGGTGAGGAGTTCGTCGAGTTCCTCACCTTGCCCGCCTACGAGCACATCGATTGAGGGAGCAACATATGACACAGGCCAACAATGAAGCGAGCCGACTCGCCTCGACCTGGCAAGACAACCCGCGTTGGGAGGGCGTGATCCGGGACTACACCGCCGAAGAGGTGGTGCGGCTTCGGGGCAGCATCCGGGAACAGCACACTCTGGCCAACCGGATGTCGGTCAGGCTCTGGGACCTGCTGACGACCAGGGACTATGTCAACGCCCTCGGCGCGATCAGCGGCGGCCAGGCCACGCAAATGGTCAAGGCAGGGCTGGAGGCCATCTACCTGTCGGGGTGGCAGGTCGCCGGTGACGGAAATCTCGCGGGTGAGGTCTATCCCGACCAATCGCTGTACCCGGCCAACTCGGCGCCTGCTTTGGTGAAGAGGCTCAACAACGCCTTGCGACGCGCCGACCAGATCGAGTGGTCGGAAGGGAACACCGAGACCGACTGGTTCGTCCCGATCGTGGCCGATGGCGAGGCCGGGTTCGGAGGGCCGCTCAACGTCTTCGAGCTAACCAAGAGCTTCATCGAGGCCGGGGCCGCTGGGGTCCACTTCGAGGACCAGTTGGCCTCGGAGAAGAAGTGCGGCCACATGGGGGGCAAGGTCCTCGTGCCCACCGGGCAGCACATTCGGACGCTGCAGGCAGCGCGTCTCGCCGCCGACGTGCTCGACGTGCCGCTGGTGATCGTTGCCCGGACCGACGCCAACTCGGCGACCCTGCTCACCTCGGACATCGACAGGCGGGACCGTCGCTTCGTGACCGGGGAGCGCACCGCCGAGGGGTTCTTCCGGGTCCATGATGGATTGGAGTCGGCGATCGCCCGCGGCCTCGCCTACGCCCCCTATTGCGATCTGCTCTGGTGTGAGACCGCTCACCCCGATCTCGACGAGGCCAGGGCGTTCGCCGATGCGATCCATGCCGAGCACCCGGGCAAGATGCTGGCCTACAACTGCTCGCCGTCGTTCAACTGGTCGAAGCACCTCGATCCCGGGACCATCGCCACCTTCCAAAAGGAGCTGGGGACGATGGGGTATCGCTACCAGTTCATCACCCTGGCCGGGTTCCACGCCCTCAACGCCTCGATGTTCGAACTGGCTCGTGGCTACGGCGAGAGCGGGATGACCGCCTATGTCGAGCTCCAGGACCGCGAGTTCGCCATGGAGGAAGACGGCTACACCGCGACCCGTCATCAGCGCGAGGTCGGAGCCGGCTATTTCGACCTGGTCAGCCAGGCGGTGTCGGGCGGGGCGGCCACCACACTGGCCCTGGTCGGTTCCACGGAAGAGGAGCAGTTCTAGGGCTCCAGGGCAGAACGGCTGGAGTTCCCTCTGGGGGCACACGACTAGGTTCGCCCGGCGATGACGAGCGAAGGCCCGAACCCGCCCGAAGAGACGCCGGAGACCACCCCGCCGCCGGAGGTGCCCGGGCAGCCGGTGACGCCTCCGGACCCGGCTCAACCCGCGCCTCCGCCTCCCGTGCCGCCATCACCTCCGGCCGACCAGCCTGTGCCCCCAGTCCAGCCGGCCCCGACCCCGCCGGTGTTGGGCGAGCCAATAAACACCGGGATGAGTGGCTGCGCCAAAGCCGCGATCATCGGGGGAGCGATCCTGGTGGCGCTGGGTGCTCTGGCCGCCATCGCCATCTTCTTCTTCGTTCGCAACTTCGCCGATGATGTCGAGGAGTCCTTCTCCGAGGAGTCGTGCCAGTTCATGACCAACGAGGAGGCGTCGGCCGCGGTGGGCGAGGAGGTAGAAGCAGCCTCCGGGGACAGCCTGATCGGCGAGCTACTCGGGGTGATCCAGGACACCCGGCTCCTGAGCGACTCCCCGTCGTGCTTCATCAGCGGAGACGACTCGGCCATCCAGGTCTGGATCACGGTGTACGACGGCAGCGATGCCGCCGAAGTGTTCGCATCATGGGCTGACGTCGCCGATGGGGAAGTGGTCTCGCAGACAACCAGCGAATCGGGGACCCTCACCGTGGAGACCGACGCATTTCGGGGCGATGACGTCCCCGGGCTCGGGGAGGAAGCGTTCTGCGTCGACGTCGGGCTCACCGCCTCGGGCGGGGTGTTCGCCCGCTCCGACGATCGAGTCGTCTACGTCACCGTTCTCGCCCTCGAGGAGAACCAGGGTGCCGAGGTGTTCGACAACTCGACCTGTGAGCGAGCGATCCCGATTGCGACCACCCTGCTCAATTGAGCGGCCTGTTGGCAACCACCGAGTCCGGGTAATCTGAACTTCCGGAATCAGCCCTAGTTCCGCGGAGGAACCATGAAGATCGTCCACGTGGTGGGCACCGGGACCATCGGAGAGCCCCTGATCGGCCTGCTTGCCGACAACCGGGACCATTTCGGCATCGACGAAGTCACCTTCCACAAGAGGAGCCCTCTCCTCACCGAGCGGGCCAAGGTCAACGACCTGGTGAGCCGCGGCGCGGTCCTTTCAGTGGACGATGATGCCCGGGCCGCGTTCGAGGAGCTGGGACACGCTCCCAAAGTACGAGACACGCGAGGCAATCGAGCGGGCCACGGTGGTCATCGACTGCACCCCGGTGGGCAATGAGATGAAGGACGAGTTCTACAACAGCGCCGAAGGCCCGATCGGGTTCATGGCCCAGGGCTCGGAGTTCGGCTTTGGGAAGATGTATGCCCGGGGGATCAACGACGCCGCCCTGGTGAAGGGCGAGGACAAGTTCCTGCAGATCGTCTCCTGCAACACCCACAACATCGCCGTGTTGGTCCGCAGCCTGGCGATGGACGCAGATGGGACCAACCACCTGACCGACGGGCGATTCCTCTGCATCCGGCGGGCCAACGACATCTCCCAGGACGGCGGTTTCGTCGCCAGCCCTACCGTCGAGGCGCACAAGGACCTCAGGTTCGGCACCCATCACGCCCGGGACGCCCATGAGCTGTTCGGCACACTCGACTACGACCTCAATCTGTACTCGTCGGCGCTCAAGCTGAACAGCCAGTACATGCACTCGATCCATTTCTCCCTCGCTCTCGACGAGGAGATCACCGTGGAGGAGGCGAAAGAGCGGCTGATGGCCAACACCAGGGTGGCGGTCACCCACAAGAAGTCGGCCAACCAGGTGTTCTCCTTCGGAAGGGACCATGGCTACTACGGGCGGATCATGAGTCAGACCGTGGTCGCTCTCGACACGCTGGCCGTGAGGAACGGCAATGAGGTGGTGGGGTTCTCCTTCACGCCACAGGACGGGAACCCACTGCTTTCGACGGTGGCGGCAATGCTCTGGTACCTGGACTCGGACGGGATGGAGGACCGCCTCGACATCCTGCGGCGCTATTTGTTCCGCGAGATCTGATGGACTCCAAGGCCCAGGCCTTCGCCGAGGAGGCGATCCGGGCTGTCGGGCGCGATGACGTCGATGGGGCCCGGTCGGCGGTTGCGGCGGCCTACGACGTCGACCACACCATCGGCCCCCTGGCGGACGCGATCTACCTCGCCTGCTCGGAGATCGAGGATGAGGGGACGGTGAGCACCTCGACCTGGAACACGCTGGCCGACGCGGTCCCCGGGCCGTTGGTGGCGGTGGTCGAGGCCAACCGGACTTGACTTGATTTCCGGCCGACTTCGACCTCTCAGCAACCCTCAGTCTCCTGCCGATCGAGCTCGTCGGGGACTACCCCTCGGGTCGAACAGACGCCGGTCGGCCGGGGCTGCCGCACCGGTCATAGGCTAAAGACATGGCTCTCGGCTCCCACCGTCTGGCTGACCACGCTCGGCTGTGCCAAGAACCAGGTCGACTCGGAGAAGGTCACGGCCATGCTCTTCGAGGCCGGATACACCCTGGCGGAGACACCGGAGGCGGCTGATGTCGTCATGGTCAACACCTGCGCCTTCATCGAAGAGGCGCGGGCGGAGTCGGTGGAGGCCATCCTCGAATTGGAGGAGCGCAAACGCCCCGGGGCGCGCTCGGTCGTCATCGGCTGCATGGCCCAGCGCTTCGGCTCGGAAGTCGAATCCGCCTTGCCCGAGGTCGATGCCGTGCTCGGGATCGACCGCTATGGAGAGCTAGTCGGGGTCATCGACGGGCTGACCAACTGGCGGCCGGTCGAGCTCCGCCGCCGCCCGGCGATGGACATCCTGCACGCCACCGGTCGCCCGGTCTCCGGGATGCCCTACGCCTATCTCAAGGTCGCCGAGGGCTGTGACAAGCCATGCACCTTTTGCGCCATCCCCTCGATACGCGGCAAGCAGCGCTCGCGGCGACCTACCGAGATCCGGGAGGAGTTGCAGGGGTTGGTCCGGGGAGGGGTCAGCGAGGTGGTCCTGGTCGCACAGGACCTCGCCGCCTATGGCCGGGACATCCATGCACCCGGCGGGCTCCCCGACCTGCTTGTCGTTCGTCTCCGACGTCCCCGGGCTGCAACGACTCCGCCTCCTGTATCTCCATCCGCGGGAGATTCGCGAGCGCCTTTTGGAGGTGATGACATCCGATCCGAAAGTCGCTCCCTATTTCGACCTGTCGCTTCAGCACGTCTCCGGGACCTTGCTGCGCCGAATGAAGCGCCCGGGCAACACCGAGAAGCACCTCGCATTGATCGACAGGATCCGCGAGCTCGATCACGAGGCGGCCTTGCGGTCGTCCTTCATCGTCGGGTTTCCCGGCGAGACCGAGGATGACGTCGACCTGCTCGCCGACTTCCTCGAAGAGGCCGCTCTGGACTGGGCCGGGTTCTTCCCCTACTCCGCCGAGCCCGGCACGCCGGCCGCAACGATGGACGACCAGGTGCCGCGGGACGCCGCCATGGACCGCCTCCGTCACCTGTCGCGGATCCAGGACGAGATGACCGAGCAGCGCAACGCCGAGTGGGTCGGTCGAAACGACCGGGTCCTGGTCGACCAGGTCGAGGACGGGGTCCCCCTCGCCCGCTCCCACCGCCAGGCTCCCGAGATCGACGGTGTGGTCCGTCTCGATCAGGGGACCGTTGGGGATTGGCTGGACGTCGAATACGTCGGCGTCTACGGACCGGACATGGAAGGAAGCGTTCTACGTGCCACGTAATACGTATTACGTAGGACCTATTTCCGGATGATCGTCGAGGTGATCGCAGTCGGGACCGAGCTCCTGCTCGGCCAGATCGTCAACTCCAACACGTCGACCATGGGCGCGGCCCTCGCCGAGCATGGGCTCGACGCCCACTACCAGCAGACGGTCGGGGACAACATCGATCGCATCGCCTCGGCGATCCGCGTTGCCCTGGGGCGAGCCGATGCCGTGTTCATCACCGGCGGGATCGGGCCCACCCAGGACGACCTGACCCGGGAAGCGGTATGTGCGGCGACCGGGCTCGCGATGAAGTACAACGAGGAGTACGCGACCCATCTCCATGAATGGTGGGCGCGGCGGGGGAGGGAGATGCCGGAGAGCAACCTCCGCCAGGCGTACCACCCCTCTGGATCAGAGCTCCTCGCCAACCCGAGGGGCACTGCGCCCGGTCTGGCCCTCGAGCACGAGGGCAAGTGGATCTTCTGCGTCCCGGGTGTTCCCGCCGAGATGGAGCATCTCCTCGAGGCCGAGGTCATCCCCAGGCTGGTGGCTGCGGCGGGCACCGACGAGGTGATTGCCAGCCGGGTGATCCGGACCTGGGGCCGTCCCGAGTCCGAGGTGGCGGAACTCCTCGACGACCTCTACACCGGGCACGTCAACCCTTCGATTGCATTTCTCGCCTCGGCCTCGGAGATCAAGATCCGGATCACCGCCAAGGCGGGCTCTCCGGCCGAGGCCCGCCGACTCATCGACCCCATTGAGGACGAGGTGCGCTCCCGACTAGGGGGAAGCGTGTTCGGGGCGGACGACGAGACGATCGAACGGGTCCTGCTCAGATTGCTCTCCGACCTGGGCCAAACCATCGGCACCGCCGAGTCGATGACCGGGGGCCTGGTCGCCGCCCGGCTCACCGACCTCCCCGGGATCGTCCGCCGTGGTCAAGGGAGGGCTGGTGGCATATCACGCCGAGTTGAAGCAGAGACTGCTCGGGGTGACCGAGGTCGACGAGGTGGTGAACATCGACACTGCAATCGCCATGGCGCAGGGTGCCCGCGCTCTCCTCGATGTTGACGTCGCCGTGGCGGTCACCGGCTCGGCCGGTCCCGAGGCCCTGGAGAAGCCGGCAGGGACGGTGGTGATCGGAGTCGCCACTCCGTCTCAGGCCCGAGGTCGCGAGATCCGGTTCAGCGGCGATCGGGAGCGGGTGCGGGCCTACGGCACGACGGCAGCCCTCCATCTGACCCGACTTGCCCTCATCAATCAGTGGTGGACGGACTAGCCCGGGTCTTTGTCGCGGTGCCGCTCAGCACCGAGGCGAGGTTGGGGCTGGAATCGCGGCTCGCGGGTCACGCGATCCCGGGCCGACCGGTGCCGCCGGAGAACTGGCATCTGACCTTGCGCTTCCTGGGGCCGGTCGATGAGGTCACCTACGAGAGATTCTTGGCCGCCTTCGACTCGATGGACCTCGGGCCTGTTCTCGATCTTCGGCTGTCTGCGCTCGGCGCCTTTCCCAACCCGCGTCGCGCGACGGTGTTGTGGGCGGGCTTGGGCAGGGGAGAGGGCGAGCTCGCTTCGCTGGCGGATCACGCCGAGGAAGCGGCCCAAGACGCCGGCCTCGCGCCGGAGGACCGTCCTTTTCGCGCCCATCTCACCCTGAGCCGGATCCGCCCCCAGGTCGACGTCAGCGAGTTGTTGAAGGCCGTGGGCGAAGTCGACATCGCCTGGAGATGCGACACGGTCGTCGTCTATCGCTCCCATCTGGGGAAGGGTGGCGCCCGATACGAGGCACTTGAAACATTCCATTTGTCCCGGTAATACCACTCACGAACACATGTTCGGTCTAATATCCCACGACTCAGGACAGTTCCTGTCCCAGCCGGTGGATACGTTGACCGTCATAGGACTGGAAGAAGGAGCCGAAGTGGAACGTGACAAAGCCCTGGACATGGCACTGAGCCAGATCGAGCGGCAATTCGGCAAGGGCGCCATCATGAAGATGGGAGAGGCTGCGAACCGGGCGGTGGAAGTGATCTCCACCGGAGCCCTGTCTCTCGACCTTGCCTTGGGGATCGGCGGAGTGCCCCGAGGGCGCATCGTCGAGCTCTATGGCCCGGAGAGCTCGGGGAAGACCAGTCTCGCCCTGCACATCGTCGCCGAGGCACAACGAAACGGGGGCATCGCCGCCTTCATCGACGCCGAGCACGCTCTCGACCCGATCTATGCCAAAGCGATCGGGGTCGACGTCGACGAGTTGCTCATCTCCCAGCCCGACACCGGGGAGCAGGCCCTGGAGATCGCCGACATGCTGATCCGCTCCGGCGCGCTCGATGTCCTGGTGATCGACTCGGTGGCCGCGCTGGTGCCCCGGGCCGAGATCGAGGGGGAGATGGGTGACTCCCATGTCGGGCTCCAGGCCCGACTCATGTCCCAGGCCCTGCGCAAGCTGGCCGGGAACCTGAACAAGTCGAAGACCACCGCAGTCTTCATCAACCAGCTCCGGGAGAAGATAGGTGTGATCTATGGCTCACCTGAGGTAACGCCTGGTGGGCGGGCGCTCAAGTTCTATTCAACGGTCCGCCTCGACATCCGCCGCATCGAGACCATCAAGGACGGCGCCGACAGCGTCGGGAACCGGGTCAAGGTCAAGGTGGCCAAGAACAAGATGGCCCCGCCCTTCCGCCTGGCCGAGTTCGACATCATGTTCGGGCAGGGAATCTCCCGCGAGGGCAGCCTCCTCGACGTCGCCGTCGACCATGGTGTCGTCCGCAAGAGCGGCGCCTGGTTCACCTTCGACGAGGACCAGTTGGGACAGGGTCGGGAGAACGCCAAGCGCTTCCTGCGGGAGAACCCCGAGGTGGCGATGCAGCTCCAGGCCAAGGTCTACGAACTGGTCGGCCTCGGGGAGACCGTGGACGCGATCAGCGAAGAACCGGTTTCCGAGGACGCCGCACCGCCCGAGGAGTGATGTCGGGATCCGGGATCTGGGTGTAGCATCCAGGCTGCACACGAATTCACCTTTGAACTGACAGACCGGAGATCGAGAACGCAATGAGGAGGAGCGACAAGGCCCCAGGGTGATCCTGCCCGCTTTTGCCGCCAACTCCTTTCGTGTGCCGAGCCCCTGAGGGCTCGGCACGTTTGTTTCCAACTCCGGGGGAAGGACCGCGATGAGCAACACCGTGGTGACGACCGGGCTGATAATCCTCGGGGTCGCCATCGGTCTCGGATTCGGCTACCTCATTGCCCGACTCGCCATTGCCCGGCGTCACGAGCGCGATGGGGTCTCTGCCGAAGACGTGGTCACCAGCGCCCGCCTCGACGCCCAGCGGATACTCGCCAAGGCCGAGGAGGAGGGGCGGGCCAAGGCCGAGACCTATCGCGAACGCGAGGAGGCCAATCTCGAGCATCGGCGTCTCGAGGCTTCCAGTCTGGAAGGCCGTCTCGCCCAACGCGAGGAGACCCTCGACCAACGCGCCTCGAACCTGGCGCAGCGGGAGAAGATGCTGATCGACCGCGAGGAGGACCTCAACGACTCCCGGGGCCAGGTGGAGCGGCTCAAGGAGGAGGCCCGGGCGCGTCTGGAGCAGATGGCGGGGATCGACGTAAATGCCGCCAAGACCGAGATGCTGGCCCAGGTCGAAGACGAGGCGCGCCGGGAGGCGATGATCGTCGTACGCGACCTGGAGATAAAGGCTCGTGAGGAGGCCGACCGGCGGGCTCGGCGCATTCTGGCTACAGCCATCCAGCGGCTGGCGTCAGAGGTGGTCACCGAGACCACGGTCTCGGTCATTCAGCTCCCGTCCGACGACATGAAGGGCCGCATCATCGGTCGTGAGGGTCGCAACATCCGCCATCTGGAGTCCGTGACCGGAACCAATCTCATCGTCGACGACACCCCCGAAGCAGTGTCGGTCTCGTCGTTCGACCCGGTGCGTCGCGAGGTGGCCCGGATAACTCTGGAAAGGCTGGTCGCCGACGGGCGCATCCATCCCGCCTCGATCGAAGAGGCGTATGAGAAGGCGCGCGATGAGGTTGAGCAGTCGATCAAGGACGCCGGTGAGTGGGCTCTGGTCGAGGCCGGGGTGTCGCGGATGCACTCGGAGCTGGTCACCTTGATGGGCCGGCTCAAATACCGGACCTCGTATGGCCAGAACGTCCTCAACCACCTGGTGGAGACCGCTCACATTGCCTCGATGCTGGCCTCAGAGCTCGGCATCGATCCCGCTCCGGTGAAGCGCGCCGCTTTGCTGCATGACATCGGCAAGGCGGTGACCCACGAAGTGGAAGGCTCCCATGCCCTGATCGGCGCCGAGATCGCGCGTCGGTTCGAGGAGGACCCAGCCGTGGTTCATGGCATCGAGGCCCACCACAACGAGGTGGAGCCCCGGACCATCCTCGCAGTCATCGTCCAGGCAGCAGACGCCGTTTCCGCGGCCCGGCCCGGTGCCCGTCGTGAGACCTTGGAGGGCTACGTCAAGCGCCTGGAGCGGCTGGAGACCCTCGCTCTGGAGTTTCCCGGCGTGGACCACGTCTTCGCCCTGCAGGCGGGCCGCGAGGTGCGGGTGGTCGTGGACCCCGGTGCCGTCGGTGACCTGGAGGCCAGGGAGCTTTCGAGGCAGATCGCCCGTAAACTCGAAGAGGACCTCCAGTACCCGGGCCAAATCCAGGTGACGGTGATACGGGAGTTTCGGGCCACCGATTTCGCTCGCTGAGGCCGATACATGACCCAGACCGTCCTCCTCTCCAATCCGAAGCTGCGCGAACCCGCCCGCCGGCTCCCGACCCGCGTCGGGAAGAGCTACTTCATACGCACCTTCGGGTGCCAGATGAACGAGCACGATTCGGAACGGATAGCCGGGCTCTTCGAGGTGGACGGGATGACCCGGGCCGCGGGACTCGACTCCGCCGATGTCGTCTACATAAACACCTGCACCATCCGCGAGAACGCCGACAACCGGATGTACGGGAATCTGGGCCAGCTCAAGGAGACCAAGGACCTGAACCCCGGGATGCTGCTCGTCGTGGGCGGCTGTGCTGCCCAGAAGGACCGGGACATGGTGCGGGAGCGGGCTCCGTGGGTCGACGTCGTTATGGGAACGCACAACCTCGACCGGGTATTGGACCTGATCGACCACGTCGAGCACTGGGGGCCGATCACCGAGGTGGTCGACGAGTTACAGGCGATGCCCTCTTCGCTCCCACGCGTGCGCGAGCTGCAGCACTCGGCCTGGGTCTCCATCCAGGTGGGGTGCAACAACACCTGCACCTTCTGCATCGTCCCCTCGGTGCGGGGCGTAGAGGTGTCGCGCCGCCCTGGCGACGTGGTCCGGGAAGTTGAAGAACTGGCGCTCGATGGCGTGGTCGAGGTCACCCTGCTCGGGCAGAACGTGGACACTTATGGGCGGGACCTGGCCATCGACGGGAAGCGGCGCCCGATCTTCGCTGAACTGCTCCGCCGTGTAGGAGATGTGGACGGGATACGCCGGGTCCGCTTCACCAGTCCCCACCCCAACGACTTCCGGGAGGAAGTGGCCCGGGCCATGGCCGAGACCGAGGCGGTCTGCGAGCAGCTCCATTTCCCGATGCAATCGGGGTCGGACCGGATCCTCGCTGCGATGCACCGTGGCTATACCCGTGCCAAGTACCTGGACCGGCTGGCGATGGCGCGCGACCTGATACCGGGTCTAGCCGTGTCGACCGATGTCATCGTCGGATTCCCCGGCGAGACGGACGACGACTTCGAGCAGACTCTCGACGTCGTCGAGGAGGTGGGCTTCGACTCGGCCTTCATGTTCATCTTCTCACCCCGCCCCGGCACCGCCGCGGCCTCGTTCCAGGACCGCTTCGTTCCCGATGAGGTGATCAGCGAGCGTTTCGCCCGCCTCGTCGAGATACAGGACGCCAGTTCGAGCCGGCGGAACCTGGCAATGGTGGGCGAAGAGGTCGAGGTGCTCAGTGAGGGGCCGTCGCGCAAGGACGCCTCAATCGCCACCACCCGCACCCGCACCGGCAAGCTGGTGCATGTCCCAGGACCGCACCAGGCGGGCACCTTCCTCGATGTGAGGGTGGAGGGGGCGAGGGCTCATCACCTGGTGGGGAGCCCGGCCTGACCCGGGTGTTGGCCCTGTTGGGGCCGACGGCATCCGGGAAGAGCGAGATGGCGGTGCGCATTGCCGCACAGCTTCAGGCCGAGATCATCTCCGTGGATTCGGTGCAGGTCTACAAGGGCATGGACATCGGCACCGCCAAGCCCAATCTCATGGAGCGCGGGGGAGTGCCCCATCACATGATCGATGTCGCCGAGCCGGAGGAAGAGTTCTCTGCAGCTGCTTTCCGCCGGATGGGGAGGGCGATCATCGAGGCATCCCGGTCGCCGGCACTCTTGGTCAGCGGTGGCTCCGGCCTCCACTTTCGCTCGCTCGTGGACCCGATGAGCTTCGCCCCCACCGATCCCACGGTTCGGGCTGAACTCGAGGCGATGCCGCCTGATGATGTGACCGGCGAGTTGCTTGGCGCCGACCCCGGGGCCGGGGCCTACGTCGACCTCGCCAATCCGAGACGTGTTATCCGTGCCCTCGAGATCTTCCGCCTCACCGGGGAGACCCCGAGTCGGAGAGCGTCGAGTGCAGAGGCAGACGAAATCCGGCGATTCGTCCCCCAGATCGAGTTCACCGCGATCGGGATCGATCCCGGGGAGCTTCTCGAGGAGCGGGTGGAGCGGCGCCTGGCGGCAATGAGATCGGGCGGGCTCGTCGAGGAAGTTCAGGCCCTCCGCCCTCGCATGGGCAGAGTCGCTCGTCGGGCGGTGGGCTACCGGGAGATCCTGGGCGCATTGGGCGGTGAGACCAGCATCGATGACGCCTTCCGGCTGGCGGCGGCCAACACCAGGAGGTTGGCCCGCAAGCAGCGGACCTGGTTTCAGCGTGACCCGCGCATACGCTGGATACCCTGGGTCGACGACATCGGAGACCGGGTGAGTCGGGCCTTGGAGGCACTGGGTTGAGCAGATTCGAATTCACCAAGATGCAGGGCCTGGGCAACGACTTCGTCGTCATCGAAGGCCCGGCCCGCCTCGACCCGGTGGAGGTGGCACGGGTGTGCGATCGCCGCTTTGGAGTCGGTGCCGATGGGATCCTGGTGCTCACTCCCGGTGAGCCCCTGATCATGGACTACTGGAATGCCGATGGCAGCCCGGCCGAGATGTGTGGCAACGGGTTGCGCTGTGTGGCCCGCCTCGCCCGTGACCAGGGATGGGCTACCACCGACGAGTTCGGGGTCGACACACCGGCCGGCTTGCGTCAGGTGAGGATCACGGGCGACATGGTGGTTGCCGAGATCGGCCCACCGCTGCTGGAGGGTGAGGAGACGGTGGACGGCGAGGTCTATCACCTCGTCGACGTTGGCAATCCCCATGCGGTTCGGGTGGTCGACGACCCAAGCTCTCTCGATCTCCCCACACTCGGCCCTCTAGTTGCCAAGGAGGCCGGGTTCGACACCGGGTGCAACGTGGAATTCATCTCGATCGCCGGTGACACCCTCACCATGAGGGTCTGGGAACGGGGGATTGGCGAGACGCTGGCATGCGGCACCGGGATGGTGGCGTCGGCGGCAGTCGCCCTCGGTGGAGAAGACGGTGCGGTCACGGTGAAGGTCCTGGGCGGGACCGGCGCGGTGGAGATCAGGGACGGCGTCGGCTGGCTTACGGGACCTGCCGACTACTCATTCCGGGGGGTATGGGATCAGGGGTAGCGGCGAAGGACGCTGACCACCTTGCCGATCAACTCCACACCGTCGGTGAAGACCATCGGCTCGTAGTTCGGGTTCTCCGATTCGAGGACGACCTTGCCGTCGATCCGGCGCAGGCGCTTGACGGTTGCCTCTTCGCCGTCGATGAGGGCGGCGACGATCTCGCCATCGCGAGCGTCCTTCTGACTGCGAATTGCGACCAGGTCGCCGGGGAAGATGCCGGCGCCGATCATCGAGTCGCCCTTGACCTCGAGTAGGAACACGGGGTCGTTGCCGATGAGGTCGACGGGAAGGGGCAAGACCTCTTCTACGTCCTCGGCGGCGAGGATCGGCGTGCCGGCCGCGATCCGGCCCAGGAGCGGGACGTCCCGGAGACGATCGGAGCGGTAGCCCGTTGCCGGCGGTTGCTCGTCGACGACGACGATCGCCCGCGGCTTGGTCGGGTCCCTGCGCAAGACGCCTGCCTCGACCAACGCCGAGAGGTGGGAGTGGACTGTCGATGGCGAGGAGAGGCCGACCGCCTCGCCGATCTCGCGCACCGAGGGCGGATAGCCGCGCTCGTTCACTGTGTCCCGTATGTAGTCGAGGACCTGTTGCTGACGTTCGCTGACCATCTGACTCCTCCTGAAACCGCTGTGGCGGGATGAAGGCTAATCGAACAAGAGTTCGAAACCAAACATCTGTTCGACTTGACACCGAACATCCGTTCGATAGAGTGACGAACGCACGTTCGATCAGAACGTCATCCAGCAAGAGCCCAATGAACACCGATCAGGAGGGAGACGATGCAGAAGGCAACACTTCAGCTGTCCGTCCGGCTGGCCTTGTTCGCAGCGACAATCTGCTTGGTCTTCCTCATGATCGGGGGCTCTGCCGAAGCCGGGGCCCCGCTCCCGGCCCTGGTCGAGTACGAGGTGGCCCCCGGCGACACCCTCTGGGGGATCGCTGCCGCCAGGACTGGTCCGGGTGAGGACGTCCGCCGTCTGATTTCCGACATCGCCCGGATCAGCGGTGTCGAGGGCGAATCGATATTTCCCGGCCAGGTGCTCCTCATCCCGGGGGGATGACCCGTGGTTTACCCTGGGGCGATGCTCTGCCCCACATGTGGCGCTCCCGACACCAGGGTGATCGACAGCAGGCCTGCCGAGGGTGGCCAGTCGATCAGGCGTCGCCGGCTCTGTGAGACCTGCGACCGCCGCTTCACCACATATGAGCGGCTGGAGCCACAGCTCATGGTCCGAAAGCGGAACGGGAGACTCGAGGCGTTCTCATCGGCGAAACTCGCCGCCGGGATCTCGGCCGCTTTCGCCGACCGACCGGTCTCCGGTTCGGCGGTGCAGGTGATCGCCGAAGAAGTCGAGATCGCCCTGCGGGAGCAAGGCTCCCAGGTGGCGTCGGAGGTCATCGGGCACGAGGTGCTGGAGCGGCTCAGGGCGCTCGACGAAGTGGCGTATCTCCGCTTTGCCTCGGTGTACAAGGACTTCCAGGATGCGGCGGACTTCGAGAAGGAAGTCGCTGCCCTGGAATCAGCCGACTAGCTGACCAATCAGGTCACGGGCCCGGGCGAGGTCCGATTCCACGGAGGCAGTGGAATCTGCGACCGCCGACATCATCGATTCGCGTATCGCGGCGAGACCCATTTCCAATTCGGCCACCGCACTGAGCGCGCCTTGGCTGTCCGTGAGCCGGATCGCATCCACGTATTTGGCCTGAATGTGATCGAGAGCACCGGCGAACGAGTCGACCGTCGCTGCGACGTCATCTGACAAGCCTTCGGGGATCGCCTGGCTGGCGACCTCGAATGCTGCCCTCCATTCGGTGAAGGCCAGAGTGGCTCCTCCCAGGTCCGTCATCGCGGGGTCGCTCTCGAGCACCGGCGGCACCACCAGTGACTCGACGGCGCCGCGCAGGGCAAGAGCGTCACGAAGTCGGCGGGCAGCATCCAGTGAGATGCTGGCAACGTCGGAGGCGGCATCCCTGGTGTCGGCCTGGGAGGCGGGAAGGGCACCCGACGCGTCGAAGAGACCACGGGCGGCCTCGTCGACTGCGAACAGCGTGGCCGCGTTCTCTCCAGAGGGCGTCGGATCGGCGGAAACCTGCTCGCCCACTTCAGCCATCCCGGTGAGGGCACCCTCGAGAGCGGCGGCACGGTCGGAGACCAAAGCCACCGAAGTTTCGGCGTTCTCGGCGGGCCGAAGGGCGAGCCATGCTGCACCGAGCCCCACCACCAGCACGAGCAGCATGGACGAAAGGACCCTGGTCCATCGGAAGTCGCGGCCCCGAAGCCGTCTCCGGTCTCGGAAGCTGGGGGACCAGTCGAGCAAGCTGGGAGCATCGAGCTCTGTCGAGTCCCAGAGGTCCTGGACCAGATCGCCCGTAGAGGGCGTCGGGCGAGAAGTGAGGGTCGTCGGCGTTTGCTCGGGGGGCTGCACAAGGGTGGTGACGGTGGCCGAAGTTGGGGCGTCGTAGAACCCGAGCGACTCCATGGAGGCCCATCGCAGCAAGCGTTTGCTGGGCGCGGGCGAGTTAGCAGTCATCGAATGGGCTCGCTTACAGTCGTCAGGTCACCCCACCCGAAATCCCCAGACGACATGCAGGTTAACTTCACCAGGCTCGATCCGGAACAGGGAATTCCCATGAAATCCCATATCGGCGACGCGGCCATCGATCTTCAGTCGAGAATCGACGTCGTGCTCCAGCCCGGAGAGCGCATGGCGGTGCCCACCGGGGTGGCCGTTGCCATTCCACCCGGGTTTGCCGGCCTGGTGCTGGCTCGGAGCGGGCATGCCCTGCGCTCAGGGGTCGGTGTGGTCAACGGCCCGGGGCTGATCGACTCCGGCTACCGCGGTGAGGTGGCGGTGATTCTGATCAACCATGGAAGCGATCCGGTGAGTTTCTCCCGTGGTGATCGCATCGCCCAGCTGACCGTGGTTCCGGTCCCGGAGGTGGAGTGGACCGAGGTCCCCGAGCTCGAGGAGACCGACCGGGGAGGCAGCGGCTTCGGCTCGACCGGAGTTTGAGCCTCGTTTGGTTGGGACCGGCCGGGGGCTACAATTCCGCCTTCTTCGCGGAAGTAGCTCAGTTGGCTAGAGCGCAACCTTGCCAAGGTTGAGGTCGCGGGTTCGAATCCCGTCTTCCGCTCCGACGACGGACCGTGGTCGAGTCGTCCGGTACCGGCGACGTGGCCGAGTGGTTAGGCGCGGGTCTGCAAAACCCGTCACACCGGTTCGATTCCGGTCGTCGCCTCGAAGAGGGAACACGGGCCCTTAGCTCAGCCTGGCTAGAGCGCTTGCTCGACACGCAAGAGGTCACTGGTTCAAGTCCAGTAGGGCCCACAACAGAGAAACCCCCCGGGAAACTAGGGGGTTTCTTTCTTCCTGCCGCTTTTCCTCAGTGACGGATACCTGCCACTATTGACACATTGTCGAACGCCTGAGGAGGCGAAAACGTGGCGATGTCCCAAGAGCACAAAGACGCCCTGGCCAAGGGGCGCAAAGAGTCGAGAGCCATCAAGGCTTATCTGAGCACCATCGAGTCGAGAAGGCCCGGTCGGCCGGTTTCCAAACAGAGTCTCGAGGCCAAGTTGGCCAAGGTGAATACCAATCTCGACACGGTGGACGATCCGTTGAAACGCATCGATCTCCTTCAGTCCCGACTCGACCTGGAGTCCTCACTCTCAGCAGCAACTGATTCGATCAACATCGAGCAACTCGAGTCCGACTTCGTGGCCCATGCGGCCGCTTATTCGGAGCGCAAGGGGATCAGCTACACGGCGTGGCGCCAGTACGGAGTGCCGGCAGCGGTGCTCAAGCAGGCGGGTATTCCGGAAACCAGGCGCCGTTAGTCCCAGCCCAACTCGGAAAGACGCTCATCGTCGATCCCGATGTGGTGGGCGATCTCGTGGAGAACGGTGCGCCGGATCTCTGCTTCGAGCTCGTCTTTGCCTAGGCCGAGAGCCAGATGCGGGGCGCGATAGATGACGATCCGGTCGGGAAGAGCGCCCCAATAGTCTGCCGATCGCTCGGGTAAGGAGACCCCGTCGTAAAGCCCGAGCAGGCCATCATCTCCCGGTGGCGGATTCTCCTCGACGACCACGTGCAGGTTGTCTATTTGCTCGATGACCCAGGGCGGAAGGGATTCCAGGGCGTGATCGACGGTCGCCTCGAACTCTGTCCGGTTCACAGCTGGATTCAATCACGGGCTGACCGACAAATCGACGCACCGATCGACTAGCCCCGACCCCGTCGGTATTCTCACTGCTCCGATGGGCGATTAGCTCAGCCCGGCTAGAGCGCTCGCCTCACACGCGAGAGGTCACTGGTTCAAGTCCAGTATCGCCCACCATCGAAATCCCGATCAGCCCTTCTCCGGTCCCTCTCGACCTCATGGGAGTGCGGCCGTTCACTCCCGGTCGAAAAGCTCGTCGCTCTCGTCGAACACCAGCTCGGCCTCCGTCTTCTCCGCTTCGTCGAAGGTCCGGTTCAGGTTCTTCTCGGTCTCGGCGGCGTACCGTGAGCCAGTGGGGGCGCCGATCAATTCCGCGAGCAGGGCGCGCACCCGTTTCTCGATCTCGTCCCGGACCGACCGGACCTCGTCGAGGGACTTGCCCGAAGGATCGTCGAGCTCCCAGTCGACGTACCGCTTCCCCGGGTAGAAGGGACACTCGTCACCGCATCCCATGGTCACAACGATATCGGCCGCGCGGAGCTCGCCATCAGACCATTTCTTGGGGACCTCGGCGCCGATGTCGATCGCCGACCTCGGCCATCGCCGCCATCGCCGCCTTGTTGATTCGATCCGCCGGTTCGCTCCCACCGGAAAACACCTCGATCCGATCGCCGCCGAGCATGTCGTGCCCATCCCGCCGCCATCTGCGACCTCCCGGAGTTGTGGACGCAGAGAAAAAGAATGCTCGCCATCTCAGGTGACCGTCATCGTGACGTGACGAAACTGCTCGTGGACCCCACCCTCCACGACGTTCTTGATCCGAACCACCGCAGTGTGCACGTCGACGAACCGGGTGTACAGAGGCGACAGCCCGAGCCGGAGGCTGTCTGGTGCCCTGAAATCGGGCAACACCGCCGCGGTCTCGATCAGGGCGCGAGCGATCGGCCACCCATCGGGATGGGACAGAGCGACATGGGAGCCCCTGGAACCGGCATCCCGGGGTGAGGCCAGGCTGAAGCCGAGCGGTTCGAGATGGGCTTCCCACTGATCGACGAGAAACCCGGTCAGTGCCACTGACTTCGCCCTGATCCGGTCCACCCCGGCGTCGAGCACCTCCCGGATCCCCGCTTCGATGGCGGCCAGCGAGATCATCGGCATGGTCCCGGTATGGAATCGCCGGATCCCGTCCACCGGCCGAAACCCGGGCTCGAAACCGAACGGGTCGGCATGTCCCCACCAGGCCGTGATCGGGTTCTCCAGTAGCCTCCTGTAGGTCGCGCCGGACATAGAGGAAGGCCGGCGACCCAGGCCCACCGTTCAGGTACTTGTAGGTGCAGCCGACGGCCAGGTCGGTGTCACTGGAGTCCGAGCTCGACCGGGACCACGCCCGACGGAGTGGCTGGTGTCCCAGAGCATCATCGCCCCGGCATCGTGGACCATCTCCGTCACCGAGCCCATGTCGTAGGTATATCCCGACTTGAAGGTGGTGTGGGAGAGCGCGACCAATGCGGTGTCGTCACCGACCGCCTCAGCGAGGGCATCGAGGCGGCCGTTAATCCCGTCAGACTCCACCACCACCAACCGTGTGCCCTCACCGAACCTGCGGGCCACTCCTTCGAGCACGTAGATGTCGGTAGGGAAGTTGAGATCATCGGTGACGATGGTGTGTCGGTCGGGTGCGGCGGTGACTGCGGCGGCCGCCAGCTTGAACAGGTTGACCGAGGTCGAATCGGAGATAATCACCTCGCCCTGTCTCGCCCCGATGATCGGCGCGAGGAGATCGCCGATTGTCAACTGCAGGTCCCACCATCCATCGTTCCAGGAGCGAATGAGACGATCTCCCCACTGATCGACCACCACATCGGTGACGACCTCACGCGCTGCCAACGGCAGCCTTCCCAGAGAATTGCCGTCGAGGTAGATCAGATCCGGGTCGGGAAATGCGAACCGCTCCCGCCAGCCCGCCAGGGGGTCCGCATCATCCAGCCGTCTCGCGGTGTCGTGGCCATCTACATCCGGGAATGGGCCGAGCCCGGCCCGTTCCGTCACCCGCAGGCCTCGGAGGCGGTCGCCATCCCGAGGCCGGGATCCAGCGAGCCGGGGTCGAGGATGGCTTGCTGCACAGTGGAGCGAATCTTCTCGACGTCGGGGCGGGCAACACCTTCGGACACCGGGCCGATCCTAAAACCCCGATCGAAGCCGACCACGAGAACTCGATCGGTGGCGAGCACGGGGGCGAGGTTCACCAGGTCCGGAATCTGCTCAGGGGCGATGTCGGTCGTGACGTTCTGCGCCAGCGTTTCCAGGACCTCCCCCAATCGGGCAAGAAGGCTCAACGGGTCGGCCTGGTCGGCGACCGCGGCCAGCACGCACCGTTGGCGCGCCATCCGCGAGTAGTCGTTGCTACCGGTGCGACTTCGGGCGTAGGCAAGTGCCAGATCCCCATCGAGAGTCTGAGCCCCCGCAGGGATGACCGTCATGACGTAGCTGCCGTCCTCCCGGTCGTAGACGGGGGCGGCGATGTCCCTGGGCACCGAAACGGTCACCCCACCCAGGACGTCGACGAGGCGAGCGAACCCCGCCATGTCGACGAGGACGAAGTAGTCGATGGGGATGCCGAGCAGATTCGAGGCGACGTCTTTGACCGCCGAGGCACCGGGATCGACCCCGCCAAACACCTCGGGGTTGCGCCGGCCCCAGGGGTAGACCTCGTTGAGCATCCCTCTTCCCAAGCCGGGGAAGGGGGTCCCGTCGGAGAAGGTGAAGTCGGTCATGTTGCGGGGAAGGCCGAACAAGGCGGCATCACCAGTTCGGGTGTCGATCGAGGCCACCATGATCGTGTCGGTGCGCAGGCCTCCCCGTCCCGGGCCGGCGTCACCACCGAGGAGGAGGATGGTCACCCGCTCCGCACCCATCAGGAGGCTGGTGGTCGTGGTGGCTGCGATCGTCGTGGTCGGTGCGGTCAGCGCCGGGAAGAGAGCTTCGCGTCCGAACAGACTCGGGGGTGGGGTCGTCTCGACCACCGTGGTCGTGGTGGTGCCGATGGTTGTCGTGGTCTGCACCGGTGGGGCGGGCCCGATCTCAGGCCCTGAGACAAACACCGCATTGATAGTGGCCCGGCTCTTCAAGCCGTAGTAGCCGAGGACGGCGTGGGGGAGGGCGACGATCACGATGAGCAACACCAGGCCGACCCGGGCGAACCGGCCACCGGCAGCCATCCAGGCGTCGCTCGTGGCCCAGACCCGCACAAATGCGATGAAGAAGTTGACGACCACCAAAGCGAGTAGGAAGTCGGGGTCGAAGAGCCATCCGATGATCTCGAGTTGACCTTCGACCACGGTGACCGTGACCGCGGTCGCCACCACCACCAGGCTGGCACTTATCAGCGCTGCGCCGATGCGCTTTCGGCCCAAGCCCAGCTGTCCCCAACCCGGTACCGCAGCCGAGGCCGAGGCGTACAACAGCGGGGATCGCCTCGTTCTCACCCCGCCTTCCATTGGGTTGAAACGAGTCGGCTGCAACCCTGGTTCCATTGGTGGGCGGCCCTACCCTGGCCAAGTGGCCCTGGAAGTGACCCGCGAAGACATCGAGGCCGCCGCCCGCCGCATCGAGCCACACGTGCGGCGGACGCCGGTGGTCCAGATCGGCGAGGCGTCGGCTGGTGGGTATGACCTGCATTTGAAACTGGAGTCGCTGCAGCCAACGGGCTCTTTCAAGGTTCGAGGGGCCTTCTCGTTGCTCACGGCAATCGAAGTCCCCGAAGCCGGGGTGGTCGCCGCCTCCGGAGGGAACTTCGGCTTGGCGGTGGCCCGCGCCGCGGGAGACCTGGGCCTGGCGGCGATGGTCTTCGTCCCCGAGAAGTCGCCGTCGGCGAAGGTAGATGGCATCGCGGCATACGGCGCCGAGGTGCGCGTCGTGCCCGGGCACTATCCGGAGGCCCTGGCGGCGGCTACCGCCTGGTCGAGTGATTCCGGAGCCTTTCAAGCACATGCCTACGACCAGGCGGCCGTCGTCGCCGGGCAGGGCACGTGTGCCCTGGAGGTGACCCAGAATCTTCCGGAGGTCGACACCATCGTGGTCGCAGTGGGTGGAGGAGGGCTGATCGGCGGGATCGCCAGTTGGGTGAGGGACGACGTGACGGTGATCGGTGTCGAAACCGAACAGTGCCCGACCCTGTTCGAAGCCCGCCGGAGTGGCCAGCCCGTCGCAGTCGAGGTCGGAGGGATCGCAGCGTCCGCGATGGGAGCGTCACGGATCGGAGAGCACGCCTGGTTCGCCAATCGATGGATCGACGATTCGGTGCTCGTCGACGATGGGTCGGCCATGGAGGCGATGCGATGGCTGTGGGCAGAATCTCGCCTGGTCGCCGAGCCGGCCGCCGCGGCGCCGCTGGCCGCCCTTCGCACCGGTGCGTACAAGCCCGAAACTGGTGAGACTGTGGTTGTGGTGATTTCGGGGGCAAACACCGACCCGGGGTCGGTCAGCTGATCAGGATCGGTGAGCCGGCTCCATCAGCCCGAATACTTCGCCACCCGGGCCCTCCACCTCCACCCAGCGCCCGACCTCGGCAATCTCCATGACATCGGTCAGCAGCGTCCCGCCACTGATCTCCACGGCCTGGATGGCAGCGTCGAGATCTTCCACGTCGCAAGTCGTCATGGTCTTGGGGCCATCTTCACCTGACCGGGCGACGGCGCCGTTGATCCCAGGCCCGTCCCCGGTCTCCAGCAGCCAGTACTCCTGATCGCCCCACTGCTCGGCCCGCCAGCCGAACGCTTTCACCAGGAATTCGACGGTCGCCGCCGGGTCGGCTGAGTAGAACTCGAAGTGGGTGGGACGGACCGCCATTCAGGGGCTCTCCTATCGGGTGGGGTTAGAAAGTAGAGGGATCAGTCGATAACGCAACCGATTTAGCGCGACGCGGCGCTTCGGGCTCGCACCCGCCGGGTGAGGTGGCCCTCGAGCACGTCCCAGATCTCCGGCCGGGCGAGGGTCCGCTTCATCGAGATCAGGGTCCGTGTGAACGTGGCTACCGCCCGAGATGCGTCCATCGGGTTGGGTCGCATCGCGTTCTGCACCGAAGGGGACGGGCTGAGCACCAGGACCTCGCTATGGGGCCAGGCATCCTTGATGAGCCGGATCTCGCCGGCGAGGGACCGTTGCCCGACCCGATCGAACATCTTCTCGTGAAAGCGGGCCCGCATCCGTTGCGTCTCTGCGGCCATTGGTGCCAGGACCAGCACCAGATCGAGGGGGCGCGAGGAACCGAGCACCAGGTCGGCATGGGTCCCCGATGCCACCCCTCCATCGACATAGAGGCTGTCGGCTATCGGATAGGGCCGGAACACGACCGGTATCGCCGAGGAGGCCGCGACCGCATCGGCCAGGCCGACCTCCGGTGCCGTCGAGGAGCCGAAAATCATGCGGTTCCGCCTGATCACGTCATAGGCGACCACGGCGGTCGGCTTTTTCGGCCAGGCGGCGGCGTTGTCCTCTCCGATCTCGGTGGTCACCCAGCGCGCGATTCCGGCGGCGTGATATGGCGCCGGCGAGCCGAGGAACAAGGTGACACCCGGATTCTTGATTCCGGGGACGATCCCGTGGCGCACCCATTTCCGGACGTGGACCCCGGGGTCCTTGGTGAAGACGTGGCGACGAATGCGCTCGGTCACTGCTTCGCGGTCGTCGGAGGGGAGTACCAGCGAATCGAGGCTCAAGGCGTCGTGACGGACCAGTGCGGCGACAAACGACCCTCCAGAGGTGCCAACAACCACCGAGGATTCGTTTGGCTCCCACCCGGTAGCGAGGCGAATTGTCATAAGCGCTGCCATCTCATAGGCGGCGCCAGTTATGCCCCCACCACCGAGGACCAGGCCTACCCTGCTCACAAATCCACCATAGAAGGGTGATCGGCCTTTTAGGTACCTTGCCTTGAGTAGGTCATCCGAAGGAAGTGCCGCAACCAGGGCAGCGTGGGTCTTCCTCCTTCGTCGGCCCATAGCACCATGGGCATGGCAGATCGTCGCCCCGCTCGTCCCGTGGAGTCATCACCAGTGCCGGATCGATCCGGTAGTGGTGATTGCCCTTTATCCCCTTTGCAAGAGCGAACAGACCCGTGGTTGCGGTAGCCGCGACCAATACTTCGAACATCTGTCCGTCCTCCTTGCCTCAGCGCTGAAGAGGCTAAGTCGGGTAACGGAAGATTTCGCGGATTTGGATCAGGTGCCGATGACGGCCTCGGTGAGGTCGTCCACGAGGTATTGGAGGCTTCCCAGCCTGCCCTCGCGCACCTCCGCGGCCTCGAGCATCATCATCGCCGAGTGGTAGGCCACCCAGGGGCGGTACCGGCTCTCAGGCAGCTCCGCTGCGTAGCCGGTCCGGAAGGCTGCGGCCGCGTCTTCCCCGATGCTGCGGGCGAGTTGCCACACAGCGAGGGTCAGATCCCATTCCGATGGCGCCAGAGTCGCCCATTCCCAGTCGACGATGGTCACCGCGCCTTCTTCGTCGATCACGAACTTGGTGAGGACCGGTTTGGTGTGTGCCGGGACCGGTGCGGTGGCCAGGGGGGGCTCCATCTCGAGGGCCTTGTCGAGCACCACCTGCTCCATCCCGAAACGGCGGCGGTAGCGGCCGAGGCGTTCGATTGTCGACCTGTAGTGGCTCAGGACGTAGTCGGCGTCGATTCCTGCCGCCAGGTTGGTGATCTGTGCGCCGGAGGTGTGGATGGCACGGAGGGCGGCACCCGATGCCTGCACCGCATCGAGGTTCTTGGGGAGGTTGGAGAGGTTCCAATGGCCACCATCGGTCATCCTGAGCCAGGCCATCTCCCCTTCCAGGCCGTGACCGAGAATGCGAGGCACCGAAGGGGCGGCGCTCAAAGCTTCGAGGGCGTGACGCTCACGGCGCTCGCGTGAAGCCACCGGGTAGACCTTGGCGATCGAGCTCACATTGTCCGACTCGAGGAGCCTGAACACCTTGTTCGCCCCGGACGAGAGCTCGCGGATGGTCCAGTTCGGATTGAGACTCGTGACCAGCTCTCGTGCATCCATACCCTGAACCCCTCGTTGCTATGCGACCGATCAGACTGCTCCGACAGGCAGTTAGCCTCTGCCCCGGGTCAGGCTAGCGAGATAATCCTTGTGCCAGTAGAGCTTCGTTATCCGGATGGAAAGGCCGTCGGACACCCCGACGGAGTGACCGCGGGCGAGGTCGCGGCGTCGATCGGGCCCGGGCTGGCACGGGCCGCGGTAGCCGCAAAACTCAACGGAAACCTGATCGATTTGACCCGTCCCATCGAAGAGGACGGCGATTTCTCGGTGATAACCCTCGACTCGCCCGAGGGGCTCGACGTGCTTCGACACTCATCGGCCCATGTCCTGGCCCAGGCGGTGCTCGGCCTGTTCGACGGATCCACTTTCGCCATCGGGCCGGCCATCGATGACGGCTTCTATTACGACTTCAAAGTCGACAGCCCATTCACTCCTGAAGACCTGGAGCAGATCGAGGCCCGGATGGAGGAGATCATCGCTGCCGACCAGCCGTTCGTCCGGGAGGCATTGAGCCGCGACCAGGCGCTCGACCTCTTCGAGGGCCATCCCTTCAAGCGGGAGATCATCGAGAGCGTCGATCCCGACCAGGTGGCCGGAGGCGACGAGGTGACCGTCTACCGCAACCTCGAGTTCGTCGACCTCTGTCGGGGCCCGCACCTTCCGAGCACCGGGAGGATTCGGGCGGTTCGGCTGTTGCGCAGCTCCGGCGCCTACTGGCGGGGCGACGAGAGCCGGGACCAGCTGCAACGGATCTACGGGACAGCCTGGGCGACTCCCACCCAACTCGAGGAGCACCTTGCCCGCATCGAGGAGGCGGAGAAGAGGGACCATCGTCGCCTCGGGCCCGACCTCGACCTGTTCAGCTTCCCCTCCGACCTCGGGTCGGGGCTGGTGATCTGGCATCCCAAGGGAGGGATGCTCCGCAAGACGATCGAGGACCACAGCCGGGCCCTCCACGAGCGCTTCGGGTTCGACTTCGTCTTCACCCCCCATCTCGCCAAAGCTGACCTGTGGCACACCTCGGGCCACCTGGATTACTACGCCGAGAACATGTACCCCGGCATGGAGCTGGACCACGGTCACGAGTACCGGGTGAAGCCGATGAACTGTCCCTTCCACGTACTCATCTACAAGAGCCGGGGGCGCTCCTACCGCGACCTGCCGATTCGACTCTCCGAGTTGGGCAGCGTCTACCGCTACGAGAAGTCAGGGGTGGTCCACGGCCTGTTGCGGGCGAGAGGATTCACCCAGGACGACTCCCACACCTTCTGCACCGAAGGCCAGCTCGCAGCCGAGCTCGATCTCCATCTCGACTTCGTCCTCACCTGGCTCCGCGACTTCGGGTTCACCGAGTTCGACGCCGACCTGAGCACCCAGCCCGTGAAGTCGGTGGGGGAGCAGTCGCGCTGGGAGTTCAGCCAGAAGGCCCTTGCCGACTCACTCGAGGCGAAGGGTGTCGCCTATCGGGTGGCGGAAGGCGAGGGTGCGTTCTATGGCCCCAAGATCGACGTCCACGTCAAAGACGCGATCGGGCGCCGCTGGCAACTCTCGACGATCCAGCTCGACTTCACCCTGCCCGAGAGATTCGAGCTGGAGTACACCGCATCCGGAAACATCTCCGAGCGGCCCTACATGATCCACTGCGCCAAGGCTGGCTCCTTGGAGCGCTTCATGGGGGTGCTCGTGGAGCACTACGCCGGCGCCTTCCCGGCATGGCTGGCCCCGGTCCAGGTCTCGGTGATCCCGGTTGCCGACCGCCACCACGAATACGCCAAATCGGTGGGGTATCGGATGACCGATGCCGGGCTCCGGGTGGAGGTGGACGACAGCGAAGAGACCGTTGGGGAGAAGATTCGTCGTGCCCTCAGCCAGAAGCACCCCGCTGTGGTGGTCGTGGGCGACCAAGACGTCAAGGACTCCACCGTTGGCCTGAGGCTGTACGGCGAGGAGCGGGACACGCGGGGTGTCGGTGTCATCGAGGCCACCAATCGCCTCGTCGATCTGGCCGGCCGCCCCGGGAGATGAGCGACGCCGACCCAAAGCGCGTCGATCGTGAGGGGATCTTCATCGAGCGCGACCTGGCCGATTCGGTCGCCATCGAGGACGAGCTCGACTCCAACGTCGTCGGTCCCTACCGATTTCCCTCGCCGATGCGGCGGCGCATCGCAGGCTGGGTGTTCGTCGTGGCCGCCGTGCTCGCCTTGGTCCTCATCGACGGGGGGTGGATCCCGGCGTTGGGATTCGTTGCGCTCGCCGCATGGCAGTTCGCCGCTTCATGGCCGCTGAACATCGACGAGCACCAGGCCTTGAGCATCGCCGGGTCGGCTGTCGACTTCCCGGTCGGCCACGCGTCGGCGGCGGTGACTTTCAAGGGGATCCGCTCGGTGCCGCGCTGGAGTGTCGTGCTCTACTCGGCAGCCGAGCCCCCGGATCAGAGGGCCCTGGTGGTCGTGGACGCGGTTACCGGTGCCGTGGCCGAGGAGCCATATGTCGAAGCGGTGCCCGGGGTCTAGCTACCGGTCTTCCATCTCGACGTAGTCGCGAACGTCGGGACCGCGATAGAGCTGGCGTGGCCTGAAGATGCGGTTCTTGGGGTTGGCCACGAGCTCCCGCCACTGTGCGATCCATCCCGGGAGGCGACCCATGGCGAACAGCACCGTGAAGGTGTCCTTGGGAAAGCCCATCGCCCGGTAGATGATCCCGGAGTAGAAGTCCACGTTCGGGTACAACTTGCGCGAGATGAAGTAGTCGTCGGATCGGGCCACCGACTCCAACTCCATGGCGACATCGAGCGCGGGATCCTCGACCCCGAGGGCGTCGAGCACGTCGTCACTTGCCTGCTTGATGATCCGGGCCCGTGGGTCGAAGTTCTTGTACACCCGATGACCGAAGCCCATCAGCCGGAACGGGTCATTCCTGTCCTTGGCCCGAGCCACGTACTTCGCGACGTCACCGCCGTCGGCCACGATCGTCTCCAGCATGTTGAGCACTTCCTCGTTCGCTCCACCATGCAGGGGCCCGGATAGGGCATGGATCCCGGCGGCGACCGAGCTGAAGATGTTCGCCTGGCTCGACCCGACCAAGCGGACCGCCGAGGTGGAGCAGTTCTGCCCATGATCGGCATGGAGGATCAGGAGCAGGTTGAGCACCTTGCTCACGACCGGGTCGGGGCTGTATTCCTCGGCCGGCACTGAGAACATCATCTTCAGGAAGCTGGAGGCGTAGTCGAGGTCGTTGTCCGGATAGACGTATGGCTGATGGACTCTGTACTTGTAAGCCCAGGCGATCATGGTCGGGGTCTTGGCGATCAGGCGCCGGGCGCTGATATCGACCGAAGCCTCGTCCGTCGGGTCTAGGGCATCCGGGTAGTAGCTGGCCAGGGCCGAGGTCCCCGAGGCCAGGATCTGCATCGGGTGCGCCGAGTGGGGGAACGCTTCAAAGAGGTACTTCATGTCTTCCCGGAGCAGGGTGTGGCGTGTGATGGACTCGACGAACTCCTCGTATTGATCCTTGGTGGGTAGCTCGCCGTACTGGAGCAGGTAAGTGACCTCCATGAAGGTGGCCTTCTCCGCTAGTTGCTCGATCGGATAGCCCCGGAAGGAGAGAACGCCCTCTTCGCCACCTACGAAACTCACCCCGGAGGAGCCCTCGGCGGTGTTGGCGAAGCCGCTGTCGATGGTCGCGAGCCCCAGTTCGGCGCGCAGCTTGGAGATGTCGACTGCGGAGTCCCCGAAAGTGCCTTTGACCGTGGGGAGTGTGATCTCCTTGTCCCCGAACCTGATCGTCACCTCGCCCTTGCCCGGGCCCTCGCTCATGATTCGGCCGACCGAGAAGCGGCGATCACGCTCTGCGCCTCGTTATGAGGCACTTCCGCATAGTGATCGAATTCGACTTCGAAATTGCCCCGTCCTGACGTCAAGGATCGGAGCTCGGCCGCATACTGCTGGATCTCAGACATGGGGACCTCTGCAACTACCGATCGAAGGTTCCCTTCGCCTTCCATGCCAAGCACCCGGCCCCGCTTGGAGTTGATGTCGCCCATCACGTCGCCAAGGTGCTCCTCGGGGACGGTCACCGTCACCTTCATCACGGGCTCGAGGAGGATGGGCCGCAGTGTCTCGGCGGCGGCCTTCACTGCCTGAATGCCCGCCATCCGGAACGACATCTCGTCGGAGTCGACCGCGTGGAACTTGCCGTCGTAGACCTCGGCAGAGATGTCGATCACCGGGTAGCCGGCCAGGATTCCCCGACGCAGTGACTCCTGGATCCCCTTGTCCACGGCCGGGATGAATTGGCGGGGGATGGAACCGCCCTTGATCGAGTCGATGTACTCGTAGCCCGATCCCCGGGGAAGGGGGGCGAACTTCACCAAGGCGACCCCGAACTGGCCCCGGCCGCCACTCTGTTTCTTGTGCTTTCCCTCGGCCTGGCCGGATGTGGTGATGGTCTCCCGATACGGGATCACCGGAAGGGACGAGGCGACCTCGACCCCGAATTTGCGGTGGATTCGGGCCAGTGTCACGTCGAGGTGGCTGTCCCCAAGCCCGGCGAGGATGGTCTCACCTGTCTCGGACCGCCTCTCGATGCGCAAAGTCGGGTCCTCCTCCTCGATGCGGTGCAACGCCGTCGACAGCTTCTCCTCGTCGTGATGGGAGACGGGAGTGATCGCGACCTCCGCCACCGGCCGCGGATAGGTCACGGGTTCGATGGTCGCGTTCAAGCCGGGCGAGCGCATCGTGTCTCCGACCACCACGTTCTCGACCTTGGCCACGGCGCCGATGCCCCCGGCGGGGAGGTCCGCCGTGTCGTGGTGGTCTTTTCCCTGGAGGCGAAACAGATTGTGGAACCTGACTTTGCCGCCCCGGGCCAGCTCGAGCTCCTGATCGGCCTTGATCGTCCCGGAGAAGATGCGGAACATCGAGATCCTGCCCACAAAAGGGTCGGACACGGTCTTGAAGACGTAAGCGAGCACCGGCCCGTCCACCGCCGGGGCAAAGCTGTCGCCGGAAGAAAGGCGTGGGATCGGGCGCTCCAGGGGGTTGGGCCCGTAGTCGACGATGAACTCGGCGAGCAGGTCGATGCCGATCAGCTTCTCCGCCGAGGTGACGATGACCGGGTGCAGGGTCCCGTCGAGGATGCCGCGATGGACCGTCGCCACTATCTCTTCTCGGCTGGGCTCGGTCCCCTCGAAGTAGGCCTCCATCATGGCGTCATCGGTCTCGACGACGGTTTCGACCAGGGCGGTGTGGGCCGCGTGGACCCGTTCTTCGACATCGGTCGGAAGTGGGACTTCGGAACCGACCTTCGCTTCGCCGGAATACGTGTAGGCCCGCTCCGAGGCAACTCGGACCACGCCGGAGAGCTGGTCTTCGGCACCGATCGGGACCTGGATCGGTGCGATTGCCTTGCCGAATGCCGAGCGCAGCTGGTCGAGAGTCCTCTCGAAAGATGACCGGTCGCGGTCGAGCTTGGTGATCACGATGGCGCGGGGGATCGACTCCTCGGCTGCGATCCGCCACAGCTGCTCGGTCTGGACTTCTATGCCGTCGACGCCGGAGACCACGAAGAGGGCGAGGTCGGCTGCCCGCAGCGCGGCCCGGGCATCACCCGAGAAGTCGCTGGAGCCAGGTGTGTCGATGAGGTTGATGGTGTGCCCCTGCCACTCGAGTGAGGCCACCGCGAGCCCGAGCGAGATGTTGCGCTCGATCTCCTCTGGTTCGTGATCGAAGACCGTGGTGCCCTGTTCGACAGAGCCGAGTCTGGTGGTGGCACCCCCGATGAAGAGGAGCGCCTCGGCGAGGGTGGTCTTACCGCTTCCGCCGTGGCCAACCAGCGCGACATTGCGAACTTTCTCGGGTTCCAAATGACCTCCTCTGCCGTGGCGAGGCATCGATCCTAACCTCGGTCAGCGCCAGGGTTCCCGGGCGCGTGCTACTTTGGAGAGTCGTGATCGACATGCGGGTCCGTCCCCGCGTCACCCGGTTTTTGGAGCCGATTGGCCAGTCTCTGGCTTCGATTGGCGTGACCCCGACGATGATCACTTTCCTCGGCCTGGCCGTGGTGATCACCGGGTCGGTGATGATCGCGTCCGGCCTGATGCGGTCGGGGGCAGCCGTGGTCATGGCGGGCGCCCTTCTCGACGGTCTCGACGGCTCCGTTGCCCGAGCCTCGGACCAGGTCTCTCCCCGAGGGGCCTTTCTCGACTCGGCTTTCGATCGCATGGGCGAGATCGCCGCATTCGCCGGCCTGGGCTTCCTGCGCGCCGGGCAGCCCCGAGAGCTGCTCCTCATCGTGCTCGCCATCGGCGGGGCGATGCTGGTCCCCTACATGCGGGCGCGGGCCGAGATCGAGGGCTTCGACGGGAGAGGCGGGCTCATGGGCCGTGCGGAGCGGGTGTTGGTGTTCTCGGTCGGGCTGATGCTTGGTTTCGTGGAGCCGATGCTCTGGGTCTTCGTGGTGCTGGTCTGGCTCACCGCCTTTTCGCGGTTCATCAGCACTTACCGTTCCTTCTAGTGGCCGACTACCTGGGATATCTCGCCCTTCGGGCCGGCGTCGGGCTGGTCGGCCTGTTGCCTGCATCGTGGGCTCGAGGCCTGGGAAGGGCTTTCGGGCGGGTCTGGCACATGTTCGCTTCAGGTCGACGCCGAATGGCGCAGCGGCACATGGGCAGAGTGCTGGGAGAGGGCGCCGATACCCGGACCGCCGCCCGCTCGGTCATGGAGTCCTACGGGCGCTACTGGGCGGAGGCCTTCTGGGCGCGTCCCGACCGGGTGCCCGGGATGCGGCGCAATACGACTGTCGACGGCCTGGAGCAGATCACCGACGCCCGAGACATGGGCAAAGGGATGATCTACGCGTTGCCTCACATGGGGAACTGGGAGGCCGCAGCCCCGGTTTCCGGCACCGCGGGGGTGCCGGTGGTCGCCGTTGCCGAGCGCCTGGCCAACCAGCGAATCACGGATTGGTTCTCCGAGATGCGCGCCGCTTTCGGGATCGAAATCGTGCTCGCCACGGGGAGCACCGAAGTGATGCGAAAGCTCGAAGCCGCTTTGGAGCAGAACAAGGCGGTGGCCCTCCTCTCCGACCGTGACCTGAAAGGCCGCGGTGTCGAAGTCGAGTTCTTCGGTGAGCGGACCACGCTGCCGCCGGGCCCGGCCACGCTCGCCATTCGCACCGGCGCTCCGTTGTTGCCGGTCGGCTCCTACTTCGAGGGGGCAGGGCATCGGGTTGTGATCACGGAGGCGATACCGGTGCCGGAAGGCGGGAGCCGCGCCGAGAAAGTGCAGGCGATGACCCAGGAGCTCGCTTACCGCATGGAGAAGCTGATCGCAGAAGCTCCCAGGCAATGGCACCTGGTACAGCCCAACTGGCCCTCTGACCGGGAATGAGCGGCCTCCGCATCGGCCTGGTCAGCCCCTATGACCTTTCGGTCCCCGGCGGTGTCCAGTCCCAGGTGTTGGGTCTCGCCCATTATCTGAAACAGCACGGCGATCACCCGTTGGTGATCGGCCCCGGGCTTCCGGAGGGCATGGAGGGAGTCGACCTCGGCTGGAGCGTCTCCGTTCCGGGCAACGGCTCCAAGGTCCCGGTCTCGATCGACCCCAGATCGAGGTCCAGATTGCGAGGCGTCGCCGATGAGCTCGACCTGCTCCATGTTCATGAGCCTCTGATGCCACTGGTATCACTCTTCGCCACCCACTCCGGGCCTCCGGTGGTGGCCACCTTTCATGCAGCCCCCGGCTCGGCGGTCAGGCTCGCTTATCGCCTTGGCGGGAGGGTGATTCGCAGGGTGCTGGGCAACTGCGTCGCGGTCACCGCGGTGAGCCACACTGCGGCCTCCGCCCTGCCACCTGAGTTGGGAGCCCGGATCATCCCCAACGGCCTCGACGTGGCAGCGATGAGCGTGGAAGCCGACCGGGACCGATATCGGGTTTCGTTTCTTGGCCGCGACGAGCCGCGCAAGGGCCTGGACGTGCTGCTCGAGGCATGGCCCCAGGTGGTGGCCAAGGTGCCTGACGCGGTCCTGACCGTGATGGGCGCCAGACGCGACGAAAGCGGCATCGAGTGGCTGGGGAGGGTGAACGAAAAGAAGAAGACGAACGTCCTCAACTCGTCTTCCGTGTTCGTCGCCCCTCAGCTCGGTGGTGAGTCGTTCGGGATCGTGCTCTTGGAGGCCATGGCCGCCGGCGCCGCCGTGATCGCTTCGAATCTCGACGCATTCGTTGCGGTGGCGGACGGCGCCGCCCGCTTCTTCCCTGCGGGCGACAGCGATGCCCTGGCCCGGGCGCTGGTGGAGGTGCTCCGCGACTCCGCTGAGCGATCCCGGCTCGTGACCGTGGGGCATGAGATCGCCGGTCACTACGACTGGGGCGTCGTCGGGGCCGCATACCGCTCCCTATATGCCGAAATCGCCTCTTAGGTCATCGGCGGCGAGCCTGTACCATTGGCTTTCCCCTCAATGGAGCCTTCGTGGAAACCGGTACAGATCGTGTGAAGAGAGGCCTCGCCGAGATGCTCAAGGGCGGGGTCATCATGGATGTGGTCACCGCATCCGAGGCCAGGATCGCCGAGGAAGCCGGAGCAGTGGCGGTCATGGCCCTGGAGCGGGTCCCCGCCGACATACGCCGTGATGGTGGTGTTGCCCGCATGGCCGATCCCACCAAGATCGAGGAGATCCAGGCCGCAGTCACCATTCCCGTCATGGCCAAGTGCCGGATCGGGCATTTCGCCGAAGCCGCGGTCTTGCAGTCATTAGGCGTCGACTACATCGACGAGTCCGAGGTCCTCACCCCCGCCGATGAAGAACATCACGTCGACAAGTGGGCGTTCACTACGCCCTTCGTCTGCGGCGCCCGCAACCTGGGTGAGGCCTTGCGCCGGATCGGCGAAGGGGCCGCCATGATCCGGACCAAGGGCGAGGCCGGAACCGGGAACGTGGTCGAAGCGGTCCGGCACATGAGGACCGTGACCAACGAGATTCGGGCCTTGACCCTGCTCGAAGAAGCGCAGCTGATGTCTGCGTCGCGGGATCATCAGGCTCCGTTCGAACTGGTGCGGGAGGTGGCTTCCCTGGGCAAGCTCCCGGTGGTCAATTTCGCGGCAGGGGGCATCGCCACACCTGCTGATGCCGCGCTGATGATGTCGCTCGGAGTGGACGGTGTGTTCGTCGGCTCGGGGATCTTCAAGAGCTCGAGCCCTGAGGCCTACGCCCGCGCCATCGTCGAGGCGACCACCTTCTGGAACGAGCCCGAGGTGGTCGCCAAGGTCTCCCGTGGCTTAGGCGAGGCAATGCCCGGGATCGAACTGGGAACCCTCAGCGAATCGGAGCGCCTCGCCGACCGGGGATGGTGACATGAGCAGTGTCGGCGTCCTCGCCCTGCAAGGGGACGTCCGCGAGCATCTCGCGATCCTCGACTCCCTGGGGGTCGACGCGGTCGCGGTCAAGAAGCCGGAGCAGATCGCCGAGGTCGACGCCCTGGTGATCCCCGGTGGGGAGTCGACAACCATCGGAAAGATGGCGGTGAGGTTCGGGCTGCTCGACCCCCTCCGCGATGCCATCGATGGAGGGCTGCCTGTCTTCGGGACCTGTGCCGGGATGATCTTCCTCGCCGGGGCGGTCACCGATGGCGATCAACCTCTCCTCGGCGCCCTGGACGTCGTGGTGCGGCGCAATGCCTTTGGCCGCCAGAACGACTCTTTCGAGGCCGACCTCGATGTCGACGGCCTCGACGACCCGTTCCACGCGGTCTTCATCCGTGCCCCGTGGGTGGAGAAGGTGGGCTCCGAGGTGGAGATCATGGCGGCGGTGGGGGAGCACCCGGTGATGGTGAGGCAGGATCGGATTCTTGCCACCTCTTTCCACCCCGAGTTGACCGGTGACGGCCGGATCCACCGGATGCTGTTGGACCTGATCTGAGGAGCTGAAGTGTCAGGGCACTCGAAGTGGGCAAACATCAAACACCGCAAGGGGCGTCAGGACGCGGCCCGGGGAAAGCTCTTCGGGAAGCTGGCCAAGGCCATCGAGATCGCAGCCCGGGAGGGCGGCGGAAACCCGGAGTTCAACCCCACCCTCGCCACCGCCATCTACAAGGCGAAGACCGCTTCGATGCCCAACGAGAACATCGACCGTGCCGTGAAGCGGGGGACCGGTGAGGTCGAGGGCGCCCACTATGAGGAGATCTGGTACGAGGGGTATGGCCCGGGCGGCGTCGCCCTCTACGTCCAGATCCTCACCGACAACCGAAACCGGGCAGCGTCTGATGTTCGGTCCACCTTCACCCGGGCCGGCGGCAGCCTCGGCGAGCCGGGCTCGGTGGGCTACCTCTTCAGTCAGAAGGGGCTGATCGAGGCCAAGGGCGGCGAGGACGAGGTGATGCTGGCCGCGCTCGAAGCCGGTGCCGACGACGTGCGCGACGTAGGGGACCAGTGGTTCGAGGTGGTCACCAGCCCGGGCGATCTACCGGCAGTGCGCACTGCGATGGAGGAGGCCGGAATCGAGCTCGGCTCGGCGGACGTCACCCAACTCCCTTCGACCACCGTTCCAGTTGGCGAATCCGACGCCCGCCGCTTGCTTCGCTTGATCGACGCCCTCGACGATCTCGATGACGTTCAGTCGGTGTTCTCCAACTACGACATCGACGACGATGTGATGGAGCGGGTCCTCGAAGAGGTCTGAATCCAGCTTTTCACTGCAGTCACTCCTGGGTATCCATCCGGCGTCCAAACACGTCCAGGAGGTAAGACATGGGCATTCTGATTTGGCTGCTGGTCGGTGTGATAGCTGGCCTCATTGCCCGGGCGTTGGTGCCGGGCTCGGACCCGATGGGGTTCCTTGGGACCCTGATCCTGGGTCTCGTCGGCTCCCTGGTCGGAGGCTTCCTCGGAAACCTGTTGTTCGATGGTCAGTGGGACGTGACCGCGGCCGGGATCGTCGGCTCGGTGATCGGGGCAATCATTGCCCTGCTGATCTACCGATCGGTTGGCTCGCGAAGCACGGTCTGACCTGACCGACCTCGGTTGAAAAATTGCCCCGCTACCGGGGCAATTTTTCTTGTGCGGATCCCCGTCAAGGGTATTGAATCTGTCACAGGGCGAACGTATGTTCGTAGCTATGGGATGGGAGATCGCCTCGAATGACGAGGTGGAAACAGGACTCGGGCAGTTCTTAGGGTTGGCAGCCGGAGCGCTTGGCAGCGGCATGCGAACTGCTTCTCGAAGCCGACCGTCGCCAACAATTCCTGGCCGACGGCAGCCCGGATCTGGTGCAGTGGCTGTCGGCCCGGTATGGCTTGCGTCATGCCACCGCGGCCCAGCTGGTCCGCGTGGCCCGCCGCCTTCAAGATCTTCCCGTGTTGCGTGCCCGGTTTGGCTCTGGCGACCTGAGTCTCGATCAGGTGGATGCGATCTCGGCGATGGCGACACCGGAAACTGAGGCGGCACTGATCGAGGAGTCCCTCGGACTGTCGAATCCTGCACTGGACCGGGCTGCCCGGAGGTCGAATCCGCCGTCCGAGGCTGATGAGCGCACGGTGTGGGAGCGGCGCCGTCTCGGGTTGCAGTGGAACCTGGACGCCTCCGAGCTCAGGTTGAACGGCAACCTGCCCGGAGCGGAAGGGAGGATCGTGGAGGAAGCGGTCCGTTCCCGGGCTGACCGGATGCCTCCCAACCCGACGAGCGGACTGTTCGACGACTACACCACCCGGCTCGCCGACGGACTGGTCGAACTCGCCGCCACCCACACGACCAGTAGCGGTGAGGGATCACAGCCTCCGATGGTGATGCTCACCGTCAACGCCGATCTGGAAGCCCTCACCGAAACCGGTTGCGGTGGGGTGGCCGAACTGGAAGCGGGACCGGTGATTTCCAACCAAACCGCACGCCGGTTGGCCTGCGACGCGATCGTGGAGACCGCGGTCTACGACGACTGTCAGATCCTCGGAATCGGCCGCAAGAGCCGGACCATTCCCGGCTGGCTACGCCGTCAACTCTGGGCCCGCGACGGGGGCTGTCAGTTCCCCGGGTGTGGACGGGTCCGCTACGTCCACGGCCACCACATTCAACATTGGGCCGAGGGCGGGCCCACCGACCTCAACAATCTGATCCTGCTGTGCGGGTACCACCACCGGTTCCTCCACGAACACGACTGGGGCCTGGAATGGGTGCAGGGAAAACCCGTATTCCACCGGGCCGACGGACGGATCTACCCACCCGTCCGACCTGAACTCGACCCCCAACTCCGAGAACTCACCCGAACCTAGGGGCAGCCGCCCCCGCCACCGCTCGGAAATCTCTGGTCGAAGTGAATCGATCGCCTAACCTCACCAAACATATGTTCGTGTTGGGTATCGACCCCGGGCTCTCCACTACCGGCTATGCCGTCGTCGAAGGAGGGCACCCACCGATCGCCGTCCTGGCCGGCGTGGTTCGCACCGATCCGTCCCACCCGATGCCGGAGCGCCTTGCAGAGTTGTTTGCCGGGCTCACCCAGGTCATCGCAGAGGCAAAGCCCGACGTCGTGGCATTGGAGACGGTGTTCACCAACCGCAACCTGCAGACTGCGATCTCGGTGGGCCGGGCCTCGGGGGTGGCTCTGCTCGCCGCTGCCCGGGCCGGGCTCCCGGTCTCGGAGTACGTCCCGACCGCGATCAAGTCTGCGATCACCGGCGACGGCTCGGCCTCCAAGGTCCAGATCCAGCAGATGGTGGCCCGCCTCCTCCGGCTCGCCGAGCCGCCACAGCCCGCGGACGCTGCCGACGCCCTAGCCATCGCACTCTGTCACCTTCGGGCCGCCCCCCTAGAGATGAGCCGATGATCGGTCGCCTGCGCGGGGTGCTCGTGTCCAAGCGCAGCGAATTGGTGTGCCTCGAGGCGGGTGGGGTCGGTTACGAGGTCACGATGACGCCGCGCTCGGTCGCCGCGCTGCCCGGGGTCGGAGAGGAAGTGGTCGTCCACGTCCACACCCATATCCGGGAGGACGAGATGAGCCTCTACGGATTCGGGTCTGAGCCTGACCGCGACCTGTTTCGGGTCCTCCTTGGGGCGGGAGGTGTGGGGCCCAAGCTGGCAATGGCGATCTCGGGCACGATGAGCCACGGTGAGATCGTCAGGGCCATCGTCAGTGAAGACGCCGATGCTCTGACGGTGGTCCCGGGCGTCGGGAAGAGGGGAGCCCAGAAGATCGTTCTCGAGCTGGCGCCCAAGTTGTCAGGAGTCGAAGCTGATGTCGTCGGCTCCACCAACACCCTCACCGTGCGCCAGGCCCTCGAGGGGCTCGGATACACCACGGAGGAGATCAACGGGGTGATGGGTGAGCTCGACCCCGACGCCGGGCTCGAAGCCCAGATCAAGACCGCCCTCCGTGCGCTGGGCCGAGGCTGACGATGAGGGAAGACAGCCTGCTCAACCCGACGATCGAAACCGAAGACGAGGTCACCCTTCGACCGAAGCGACTCGACGAGTTCGTCGGGCAGGACCGGGTTCGGGAGCGGCTCCGGATCTCTCTGGAGGCGGCGCGCAAAGAGGGGCGTCCTCTGGACCATGTCCTCTTCTCCGGGCCGCCGGGCCTGGGCAAGACCACTCTCGCCGGAGTCATCGCTCACGAGCTCGAGGTCAAGATTCGGATCACCTCGGGCCCGGCTCTCGATCGTCCCGGGGACCTCGCCGCCATTCTCTCCAATCTCGACACCGGGGACGTGTTCTTCATCGATGAGATCCATCGCCTCCCCCGGGCCGTGGAAGAGGTGCTCTACCCGGCCATGGAGGACTTCCAGCTCGACATCGTCCTCGGCAAAGGCCCTACGGCTCAGTCGATCCGGCTCGACCTCCCCCGTTTCACCCTGGTCGGGGCCACAACCCGCAAAGGGACCGTGACCGCCCCCCTGCGTGATCGGTTCGGGATCGAGGAGAAGCTGGACTACTACGAGGCCGGCGAGCTGTCGGTGATCATTCGCCGCTCGGCGGGGATCATCGGGGTCGAGATCTCGGATGAGGCCGCCGAGATCATTGCGGGGCGGAGCAGGTCCACCCCCCGGATCGCCAACCGTCTTCTGGCCAGAGTTCGTGACTATGCGGTGGCCCGGGCCTCAGGTGTGATCGATCCCGAGGTGGCCGATGAGGCTCTCCGGGTCTTCGAGGTCGATGACCTCGGGTTGGACAAAGTCGACCGGTCGATCCTGGAGTCGATAGTCCTCAAGTTCGGCGGCGGGCCGGTAGGTCTTTCCACCCTGGCGATCGCGGTGGGAGAGGAGCCGGAGACGGTCGAGGACGCCTACGAGCCATTCCTCCTCCTATCGGGGCTGATCAAGCGGACTCCGCGGGGTCGCATGGCCACGGCCGGCGCGTACGCCCATCTCGGCATCGAGCCCCCAGCCGATCCTCAGGGGACCCTGCTCTAGCCTGCTGGCCCTGATGCGGGTCGAAGAGTTCCAGTACGAGCTGCCCGACTCCGCCATCGCCCAGGAAGCCATCGAGCCTCGGCACGCGTCCCGGCTGCTCGATACCCGGGACCTCAGCGACCATCGCTTCCTCGAGCTGCCTGAACTGCTGGAGGCCGGTGACCTGGTGGTGGTCAACGACACCAGGGTGAGGGCGGCGCGACTGTTCGGCGTCAAATCCCGGACCGGTGGCGAAGTGGAGCTCCTCCTGCTCGACGAATTGGCGGACGGGAGATGGGAGGCCATGGCTCGACCGTCCCGGCGGCTGCGCACTGGCACCCGGCTCGAGTTCCCCGGCATCGAGGCGACCATCGTTTCCGGGCCCGATGCAGGCGTGGTCGTGGTCGAACTCGAGTCGGACGACGTGGAGTCGGCGATCGCTGCTGCCGGCACGATTCCCCTCCCTCCATACTTCAAGGGATCCCTGACCGACTCCGAGCGTTATCAGACGATGTTCGCCAGGAAGCCGGGCTCGGCCGCAGCGCCCACCGCCGGGCTTCATTTCACCGATGAGGTAGTGAAGGGACTCGAAGCGAGGGGAATCCAGATCGCTTCGGTCGACCTCCACGTGGGGATCGACACCTTCCGCCCGATCACCGAAGCCTCCATCGAGGACCATCGCATGCACCGGGAATGGTGCTCCGTCACCGAGGACACGGTCGCCGCAGTCGCGGCGGCCCGGGAGCGAGGGGGGAGGGTGGTCGCCGTCGGCACAACCGTGGTCCGGGCGCTCGAGTCGCTGGTAGACCCCGATGGTGAGTTAAAGGCCGGAGCCGTGGATACGGACCTGTTCTTGCGGCCCGGTTCCCGGTTTCGGGTAGTCGACCTCCTGGTCACCAATTTCCACGTCCCCGGCTCGACGCTGGTGGTGTTGGTCGCGGCCTTCATGGGTGAGCGGTGGCGGGTGGCATACGACACCGCAATGGACCGCGGCTACCGCTTCCTCTCTTTCGGCGATGCGATGCTGGCGGAACGGCGATGACCGCGGATCCCGTGACCTGGCAGGAGACCGCAGCGGATGGGGCGGCACGCACCGGATCGCTGCAAACACCGCATGGCGCGGTGAGCACTCCAGCGTTCATGGCCGTGGGCACCAGGGCGGCGGTCAAGGCCGTCGACGCCACAGACCTGATCGGGGTCGGGGCCGAAATCGTGCTCGCCAACACCTATCACCTGATGCTCCGGCCGGGAGCGCGGGTCGTGGAGGAGATGGGTGGTCTCCACGCGTTCATGAATTGGGACCGGCCGATCCTGACCGACTCGGGTGGGTACCAGATCTTTTCCCTCGGCCCGAAGGTCGAGGAAGACGGAGCGGCCTTCCGATCGGTCTACGACGGGTCGACGGTGTCTCTGACCCCGGAGGACGCGATTGGGGTCCAGCAGTCTCTGGGCGCCGACATCGCGATGGCGCTCGATGTCTGTGTCGGGTTGCCCGCCGAGCGGGACGTGGTCGAGGCTGAGATGCGACGCACCCTGAGGTGGGCCGAGCGCTGCCTCGCCGCTCACAACCGCAGTGACCAGGCCCTGTACGGAATCGTCCAGGGCGGCGTCGACCCCGACCTCCGGGTGGAGAGCGCGGAGCAGACCGCCCTGCTCGGTTTCCCCGGGTTCGGGATAGGGGGTCTCTCTGTCGGTGAGAGCCCCGAGGAGCGTGACCTTGCCATGGAGGCCGCCTTTTCCGGCCTCCCCGACGGCAAGCCGAGGTACGTCATGGGGCTCGGCGACACCGAAGGGCTACTGGCCGCCATATCCAGGGGCGCTGACCTGTTCGACTGCGTGATCCCGACCCGTCTCGCCCGCCACGGCCGGGTGCTGGCTTCCACGGGCGACTACAACCTCCGGCAGGCAAGTTACGAGACCGATCCCGGCCCTCTCGACCCGGAATGCGAATGTCTGGCCTGCGTCGGATACTCCCGGGCCTACCTTCGTCATCTGGTGCGGATGAACGAGATTTCGGCGCACCGGCTCCTCTCCATCCACAACCTCCAATACACGCTGGGAGTCATCAGCGGGGCCCGAGTGGCGATAGAAGGCGGCCGCTTCGAGGAGTACCTCGGAGAGACCCTCGACAAGCGTCGCGATGGTTCGCCGTAATCCGCGGCCATTGCCTAACCTCCGCCGGTCGGTTCCACCCATTCGGAGGATCTTGTGACCCACGTCGTTTTCGCCACCGAAGCCGCCCCCGCCGCCGGCGGTGGCCTCTCCTCGCTGGTGTTTCTCGGCCTCATGGTCGTCGTCTTTTATCTCTTCATCATTCGCCCCCAGCGCAAGCGGTCCAAAGAGCAGGCGGCGCTTTCCGAGTCGCTCGGCCCGGGGCAGGAAGTCCGCACCATCGGCGGCATCCACGGGCGCGTGGTGTCGATCGACGATGACAGCGTGGTGCTCGCAGTGGAGGAAGGAAAGATCCGTGTCTCCAGGCGTGCCATCGGCTCTCGGGTAGGGGAGGAAACCACCTGAGAAGCGCCGCGCGATGAGCCGCAGGCTCGTCGTCCTCTTGTTGGTGCTCCTCGTCGCCTGGGGAGGCCTCGCCGCCATCATCTATGCGGGTCTGACGCCCATACTGGGCCTCGACCTCCAGGGGGGCACCGCGGTGGTGCTGACCGCGCCGGAAGGCACCGATCCCGAGTTGCTCGAGGTGGCGACCGAGATCATGGCCCGCCGCATCGAGGAGATCGGGGCGGTGCAGGAGCCAGACATCCAGGTCGAGGGGGAGAACACCGTCATCGTCCAGCTTCCTGGCGTGGAGGACGAGCAGCGCGCCATAGATGCAGTCGGCCAGACCGGGGTCCTCGCCTTCCGACCGGTCCTGGCCTCGGCGCCTGGCACCACCGGCCCTCTCGCCGGGTCCGGCACCGAGAACATCGACGACGAGACCGGCCTCACCATCGATGACGACCTCACAGCCGACTCTTGGTTGCTGTACGAGGCGGTGCCCGAGGTCCTGGAAGTCGGCCCAGCGGGCCTCGAGGGTGACGACGTGGCCGATGCAGTACCGGTCTTCGACCCCACATCGGCGGTTTGGGCGGTCAGCCTCGACCTCACCTCGGATGGGGCAGATGCCTTTGCCGAGATGACTGCGGAGGCTGCCTCCTACCCGATCGGGGACCCGAGAAGGCAGATCGCCATCGCCCTCGACAGCGCCATCGTGGCGGCTCCGGCGGTGAACCCCGACGTTTCGCCGGAGACAGGTATCACCGGTGGGCAGGCCCAGATCACCTTGGGCCAGGGAGACGATGCGCAGGAGGAGGCCAATGAGTTGGCGATCGTCCTCCGCTACGGATCCCTTCCCGTCGACTTCGAGGTCTCCGCGGTGCGCAAAGTCTCGGGGACCTTGGGCGCCGACTCGCTGCAGGCGGGGGTCATCGCCGGCCTCCTCGGGATCGCCGTGGTCGCCGTCGTGCTCCTGCTCGCTTATCGGGCTCTGGGCCTGGTAGCGGTGGTCGGACTCACGGTGTTCGCCGCCCTGCTGATATCGATTTTCGGCCTCTTCGGGGAGTGGGTCGGCTTGACGCTCACCCTCGCCGGGATCACCGGGATCATCGTCTCGATCGGGATCACCGCTGACACCTACATCGTCTACTTCGAGCGGATCAAGGAGAAGCTGCGCCAGGGGTTCGCCGTTGAGGAGGCGACAGCGGACGGGTTCCGTATCGCATTCAGGACGATGCTCACCGCCAACACGGTCAGCCTGCTTGGCGCCGTCCTGCTCTGGGCCCTCGCAGTGGGTGCGGTCAAGGGCTTCGCCATCTCACTTGGCATCGGGACCGTGCTCGACCTGATCGTGGCCCGCCTCTACACGCGACGGGCTGCGGCGCTGCTTGCCGACACCCGGCTCGGGAGCCAGGGTTGGTTCAGCATCGCCAAGGCGGCGCGATGAGCGACACCTCGTTCTTCCGCCGCCTCGATCGCGGTGAGACCACCATCGACTTCGTCGGGCTGCGACGTCGCTGGTACATCATCTCCGCGGTCCTGATCGTCATCAGCCTGGGCAGCCTCGCGGTTCGCCAGCTGAACCTGGGAATCGAGTTCGTCGGAGGCCTCGGCATCCAGGCCCCGAACCCGGCGGGCGCCGACGTGCCCGAGATCCGTGACGCGCTGAGTGCCGTCGGGGTGTCCAGCCCCACGATCCAATTGTTCGACGATGGCGCCACCGTTCGGGTCACCACCGAGGCGTTGGACAGCGGCCAGGAGAGCGAAGTGGTCGATGCCATCGCCGAGGTCACCGGCGCCGAGCGCTCCGAGATCTCCCTCGAGGCCGTTGGCCCCAGTTTCGGGGCGCTGGTTGCCCAACGCGCCCTCCTTGCCCTGGGGGTGTTCCTGGGGGCAGTGATCCTCTTCATCACCTGGCGCCTCGAGTTCAAGATGGCGATGACCGCGATCGCGGCCCTGCTCCACGACGTGATAATCACTGTCGGGGTGTACTCGATTCTCGGTTTCGTCGTCACCCCGGCCACCGTGGTCGCCATCCTCACCATCCTCGGTTACTCGCTCTACGACGGGGTGGTCGTCTTCGACAAGGTCGACGAGTTGGTGGAGACTGAAGAGGACAAGACCTATACCGAGATCGTGAACTTGGCCCTCAACCAGGTCTTGGCCCGCTCCCTGTTCACTTCGCTGACCTCGCTGATACCGGTGGGAAGCATCCTCATCGTGGGATCGGTGATCCTGGGCGGGCCGGCATTGACGGAGTTCGCCCTTGCGCTCTTCGTCGGCCTTGCGGCCAGCACCTACTCATCGATATTCGTGGCAGCACCGCTGCTGGCGGTGTGGAAGGAAAAGGAAGACTTCTGGATCGAAAGGGCGGAAAAGGTGTCCCGGCGGAGCAAAGCGAAGAGGAACTGATCCGCCCGTAGACTCTGTTCCGTGCAACAGCTCACCGACTTGATCCGCGACATCCCGGACTTCCCCGAGCCCGGTGTCGTCTTCAAAGACATCACACCGGTTCTCGCCGACGCTGCGGCGCTTCGGACGCTTGTGGATGCCATGGCCGAGCCGTATCTGGATGCGGGTGTGACCAAGGTGGCAGGCATCGAGGCCAGGGGGTTCACACTCGCCACCCCGATCGCCGACCGCCTGGGTGCGGGGTTCATCCCGGTGCGGAAGCCGGGCAAACTGCCGTTTGACACCGTCCGTGAGGACTACACCCTCGAATATGGGACCGACGCCCTCGAAATCCATGTCGACGCGGCACGGCCGGGGGAGCGGGTTCTGATCGTTGATGACGTCATCGCCACCGGGGGAACGGCGTCCGCCTCGATCCGGCTGCTGGCCGGCGTCGGCGCCGATGTGGTGGGGATCTCCGTGTTCATCGAGCTCGCATTTCTCAACGGTGCCGATGCCCTGAATGGCGTCCCTCTTCATGCGCTGGTCAGATACGACTGAGAAGCGCACGGCCACGCTGGCCGATGTGCTCGATGCCTTCCAGGCGAGTCATCCTGAGGGCGACTTCGAGGTGCTGCGACGGGCGTACGAGGTCGCCGACAAGGCCCACGAAGGGCAACTGAGGAAGACCGGAGACCCCTACATCACCCATCCCGCCATGGTGGCGCTGCTGCTTGCCGAGTTCGGGCTGGATGCTCCCACGGTGGCCGCCGCCTTCCTCCATGACACTGTGGAGGACACGCCGGTCACGTTGAACGAGATCGCGTCGCAGTTCGGCCCCGAGATAGCCACCTTGATCGACGGTGTCACCAAGTTGGACCGGGTCCGGTTCGCCAGTCGAGAGCAAGCGCAGGCAGCCACGATCCGCAAGATGGTGGTGGCGATGGCCCAGGACGTCCGGGTGCTCCTGATCAAGCTCTTCGACCGCTTGCACAACATGCGCACGGTGGGCGCCCTCCGGGAGGACAAGCAGCGCCGGGTGGCCCGGGAGACGCTCGACGTCTACGCCCCGCTCGCCCATCGACTCGGAATCGAGGAGATCAAGCATGAGTTCGAGGACCGCTGCTTTGCGATCCTCTACCCAGGCCCCAACGCCGAGATCGAGGCCAAGCTCGCCGAGCGGGCGCCGGAGCGGGAGGCGTTCATCGAGAAGATGGTCGGGGAGTTGACCGGGATCCTGGCTGACGCCGGGATCCATGCCGAAGTCACCGGGCGCCCCAAGCACCAGTACTCGATATATCGGAAGATGATGGAGCAGAACCGGCCCTTCGAGGACATCCACGACCTGATCGGCATCCGGGTGGTGATCGGGTCTACGAGGGACTGTTACGCCGCGTTGGGCCTGATCCACAGTCACTGGGTCCCGGTGGCAGGACGCTTCAAGGACTACATCGCGATGCCCAAGATCAACCTCTACCAGTCGCTTCACACCACCGTGATCGGGCCCGGGGGCAAGCCGTTGGAGATCCAGATCCGAACTGAGGACATGCACCAGCGGGCCGAGGCCGGGATCGCAGCCCATTGGCGGTACAAGGAGGGGGAGACGACCCGGGTGCCGGCCATGGAGGTTGCCGCCTGGAGCGCGGACGAGGACCCCGAGGAGTTCCTGGCCAATCTCAAGCTCGACCTTTACCAGGACGAGGTGTTCGTGTTGACACCCGGAGGCGATGCCAAGTCGCTGCCGGCCGGGGCGACGCCCATCGACTTCGCATATTCGGTCCACACCGAGGTCGGCCACCGCTGCGTCGGAGCCAAGGTCAACGGGAGGCTGGTCCCTCTTTCCACCCGCCTCCAGTCGGGAGACATCGTCGAGGTCCTCACCTCCAAGGCCATGGATGCCGGGCCCAGCCGTGACTGGCTCGGGTTTGCCCGCACCGGGCGGGCGAAGTCGAAGATCAAGCAATGGTTCACCAAGGAGCGCCGTGACGAGGCCCTGACCGAGGGCCGGGACATGATCCAGGCTCTCCTCAAGAAGGAGGCCGCGGATCTCAGCGCCGCGGAGCGCGACCGCTACCTGAGCTCGATCGCCCAGGAACTGGGGCACAACGACATCGAGTCGCTCCAGGTCGGGCTGGCCGAGGGCAATGTGTCCATCGACTCGCTCTCCGCCCGACTCCACCGGATCCTTGCCCCCGAGACCGACGACGACCTGTTCCTTCCCCGCCGCCGTCGTCCTCTGGATGGCGCCCATGTGGTCGTCGAGGGCCAGGACGACATGCTGGTCCACCTGGCGCGGTGCTGCTCCCCGGTGCCCGGCGACCCGATCGTGGGCTATGTGACAGTGGGCCGAGGGGTTTCGGTGCACCGCGCCGATTGCACCAACGTCTCGTCCCTGGTCGAGCGGCGTGAGCGCTCGGTCGACGTCTCCTGGCCGGCGGGCCTCAGTGGTGCCTTCGTGGTCTGGATCCAGGTCGAGGCCCTGGACAGGACCCGGCTGCTCAAGGACGTGACCACCGTGGTCAGTGACACGGGAGGCAACATCACCGCCTCGTCGACGAACTCCCGGGCCGATCGGGTGGCCGTGCTTCGTTATGAAGTCGAGCTCTCTGACCCGGGGCAGCTTCCCAAGCTGCTCACCGACCTGCGGGGCGTGGACGGCGTCTTCTCTGCGTTCCGACTCGCCAACGACCCCGCTTCGTAGCGGTGCTTGTACTTCGCGTCCCCGCCTGGCTGGCGGACACCAATGCCTACGTCATTGCCGATGGCCCTGGGGGGATGGCGGTGCTCATCGACGCTCCGCCCGAGCCCGAGAAGATCGGGGCTGTTCTCGCGGAGCACGATTTAGCGGTGGAGGGGATTCTCCTCACCCATGGTCATGTCGACCACAGCGGGGGGAGCGGGGCGCTGGCCGGTACTACAGGCGCTGCGGTCTCCGTGCACCCTGACGACGACTTCCTCACCCTTCATCCCGAGGAGCAGCTCAGGTCGATGTGGGGATTGACGCCGCCCGGGTCATACGAGGTACCACCTCGATTCGAGAGGCTCAGTGATGGTCAGAGGCTGTCACTCGCCGGCTTCGACCTCGAGGTGCGGCATACGCCCGGTCATACGCCGGGCCATTGCTGTTTCTTGCTGGCCGAACAGGAGACTCTGTTCTCTGGCGATCAGCTTTTCGCCGGGTCAATCGGCAGATTCGACTTCCCCTACGGGGACGGTGACGCCCTGTTTCGGTCGATGCGGGAGCGTGTCATGACCCTCGACGACGGGGTCCGAGTCCTGCCCGGACATGGCCCGGAGACCACCATCGGACGGGAACGAAAGACGAACCCGTTCCGCTTCGAGTGGGAGGACCGCTGAGCGAGGGTCGGTTATCAGTCCTCAGGCGACGGGAAGACGGTCTCCTTCACGACTTCGCCGGCTCGATCGAACGTGCGCCAGGCCCCAACCTGTCGGCCGCGATCGAACTCGCCGCTGCGCATCAGGCTCCCGTCCCTGCGGTAGAACTCCAGACCCCGTGCATTGTGGAGTCGAGCGTGAAGCCACGGTGCTTCGGGTTGCCGTTGTCGTAGTCGGCGTTGTCGGGCATGACCTCTCCAGCCATTCAGTCAGGGTACGACGCATGGCCGACCGAGGTGGTGATGTCATCACCCGTCGGGCAATTACCCTCCGGCTCCGATGAGCTTCCAGCCACCCAAGGGCACCGACGACATCGGCGCGCCCCAATCCACTGCCTGGAGGCGGCTGTTCGCGGTCTGGGAGGACTGGGCCGCCCGGTACGGCTATCCCTTGGTGATGACCCCGATCTTCGAGTCCACCGACCTCTTCGAGAGAGGGGTCGGGGACACTTCCGAAGTGGTGACCAAGCAGATGTACACCTTCGAAGACCGCGGTGGTCGGTCGGTCACCCTGAGGCCGGAGGGGACCGCCGGCGTGGTCCGAGCCTTCCTCCACTCGGGGGGGAAGGGTGCCTGGAAGGGGGCGTACTCGGGCCCGATGTTTCGCTACGAGCGGCCACAAAAAGGCAGGGGACGCCAGTTCTGGCAGGTCGGGGTGGAGTACCTCGACGTCGAGGCGCCGCCCGCCGACGCCGAGGTCATCGAGCTCGGGTACCGGTTTCTGTCCGCAGTCGGCGTGCCTGCCCTCGAGGTCAGGATCAACTCGCTCGGAGATGCGGTGTGCCGGCCCGGATACGTGGCTGAGCTGCGGTCATATCTCGAGAAGCGCTTTGACGAGCTGTGCGACGACTCCAAGCCGCTGGTGGCCACCAACCCGCTTCGGGTCCTGGACTGCAAGGTATGTGGGCCTGACCTTGGCGATGCGCCGAGAATGGCCGACCATCTCTGCGAGCCCTGCTCGATCCACTTCGGGGAGGTGAAGTCGCTGCTGGGGAGTCTCAGCGTGCCCTTCGTGGAGGACCACGGCCTGGTGCGGGGGCTCGACTACTACACGAGAACGGCTTTCGAATACATCGCGACCGGTCTGGACGCAGCGCAGAACGCGGTCGGCGGTGGCGGGAGGTACGACGGGCTCGCCGAGTCGATCGGCGGGCGGAGGGCCCCCGGCGTCGGGTTCGCCCTCGGTGTCGATCGCACCATCCTCGCCACGAATGTGCCATCGGAGACCGAACTAGACGCGTTCATCGTGTCCGAGGTGGGCCCGGGTTCGGCGCTGATCACGGCGTCCGCGCTGAGAGACGCTGGGATCCGCACCAACCTCGACTCCGAAGGCCGCTCTGTGAAAGCCCAGTTCAAGGCAGCCAGTCGCTCCGGAGCGCCGGTGATCGTGGTGGTCAAAGGTGAAAGCGGCCCCTTCGATGTGCGGGCGGGTGACGAGCGAGCCGACGTTGGGTTGGATGACCTTGCGGGATGGGTCCGGGAGCGTCTCCCATGAGAGATCGCCATGCCGGGACCATCGGCCCCGGGGACATCGGGAGCCGGGTGACGGTTGCCGGCTGGGTGCAGCGCCGCCGGGATCACGGGGGCATCGCCTTCCTCGACATCCGGGACAGCTCCGGGCTGGTCCAGGTCGTCGCCGACCCCGAAACGCACCCGGAATTGGCCGGGATCCGGATGGAGTACTGCGTGTCGGTGGTGGGAGAGGTCAGGGCCCGGCCCGAGGGGACCGAGAACCCCGACCTGGCGACCGGATCGGTCGAGATTGGTGTCGAAGGGCTGACCGTGCTCTCCGCGGCCGATGCGCTCCCGTTCATGATCGACGACCGCACCGAGGTCGACGAGAGGGCCCGGCTCCGCCACCGTTATCTCGATCTGCGACGGCCCCGGATGGCGGCCAACCTGCGAGCGCGATCGCGGGCAACGGCGGCGATCCGCCGCACTCTGGACGGCATGGGATTCCTCGAGGTGGAGACGCCGACGCTGGTCAACAGCACCCCGGAGGGGGCCAGGGACATGCTGGTCCCGTCGCGGCTCCAGCCTGGGGAGTTCTACGCCCTTCCGCAGTCGCCCCAGCTCTTCAAACAGTTGTTGATGATCTCCGGGGTCGAGCGCTACTTCCAGATCGCCCGTTGCTACCGGGACGAGGACTTCAGGGCCGACCGTCAGCTCGAGTTCACTCAGCTCGACCTCGAGGGCTCATTCTGGGGCCGCGACGACGTGCTCGCCGCCATCGAGGAGGTCCTGGTCGCCGTCGTGGCGGAGTTGCGGGGCCTCGACATTGCCCGACCATTTCTCCGCCTCACCTGGCAGGAGGCCATGGACCGCTTCGGGAGCGACAAGCCGGATCTCCGGATCGGCCCCGAGATCGTGGACCTGTCGGGCCTCTTCGGCGAGACCGGGTTCGGGGTCTTTGAGTCAGCTCTGGCAGACGGGGGAACGGTGCGTGGGCTGAACATCGGAGCCGTGGAGTGGTCCCGGGCCAAGGCCGACTCCCTGACAGAGAGAGCCCGGGACCTAGGGGCCAAAGGCCTGGTCTGGATGGTTGTCGAAGATGACGGCTCGCTTCGCTCTCCCGTCTCCAAGTTCCTGACCGAGGCGGAGATGTCGGGGATCAAGGAGTCATTGCAAGCCGGTTCGGGCGATGTGTTGCTCCTGGCGGCCGACCGCTGGCGCGTGGCCGTTGCGGTGCTTGGAACGCTCCGCACCGATCTGCTCCGCCCCGAGGGCCACCAGGATCTCGCCCTTCTCTGGGTGATCGACTTCCCGCTGTTCGAACAGAGCGAAGACGGCTCGATCACCTTCTCGCATCACCCCTTCACCTCCCCGGTGTCTATAGAAGAGATGCGGGACAACCCACTCCAAGCAATCAGCAACGCCTATGACGTGGTGGTCAACGGGGTCGAGCTCGGCTCGGGCTCGGTCCGTATCCACGATCCGGTGGTGCAGAGACAAGTCTTCGAGATACTCGGGATCGATTCAGAAGTAGCCGAGCGCAGGTTCGGGTGGTTCCTCGAGGCGTTGCGTTATGGGACCCCGCCCCATGCCGGGTTCGCCTTTGGCATCGACCGCCTGGTCATGGTGCTCCAGGGGGAGACCTCGATCCGCGAAGTGATCCCGTTCCCGAAGACCCAGAGCGGGGTGGACCCGATGACCGGTGCCCCGACCTGGGTGGAGCCCGACCAACTCGGTGAGCTGGGGATTGGGTTGTCGGCCGAGGCCGAAACGCGACGCGAGGGACCCGGGGAGCCCGACCCCGCTCTCTGATCGAGGCGGTTGGCACCGGGTACCGTCGGCAGCGATGAGTGACCTCTTTGCCGCCCGTGCCGACGACATCGCCCTCAGCTCTGCCCCCCTGGCGACGCGGATGCGGCCCCGCACCCTGGACGAGGTGGTGGGACAGCCGTCATTGATGGCGCCCGGAGCAGCCTTCAGGAGGGTGGTCGAGTCGGGTCGCCCCGTCTCCATGCTCCTCTGGGGGCCGCCCGGGACCGGGAAGACGACCCTGGCCCGGGTCGTGGCCTCCTATGCGGAGGCCGAGTTCGAGACTCTCTCCGCCACCTCGGCCGGGGTCAAGGACATTCGAGAAGTCCTGGCGCGCGCCCGGGCCCGGCTCGAGACCGATGAGCGGCGGACCGTTCTGTTCCTGGACGAGATCCATCGTTTCGCCAAGAACCAGCAAGATGCGTTGCTTCCCGGGGTCGAGGACGGGACTTTGACACTGATCGGCGCCACCACCGAGAACCCATTCTTCGAGGTCAACTCACCTCTGATGAGCCGGATGACGCTGTTCCGCCTCGAGCCGCTCGGGCCGGATTCGATCGTAGAACTCCTGACCCGGGCTCTGGCCGATACCGAGCGGGGACTCGGAAACCAGGATCTGAGCGCGTCTCCGGAGATCCTCGAGGACCTGGGGGCGCGCACCGGGGGAGATGCCCGTCAGGCGCTCAACGCATTGGAGGTCGCTGCGCTCCTTGCCGGCGGCGATGACAGAGAGGAGATCACCGGCGAAGACGTGGCCGAGGCTCTCCAACGCAGGATCGTCCGCTACGACAAGACCGGTGACCAGCACTACGACGTGATCTCGGCCTTCATCAAGAGCGTCCGCGGCTCGGATCCCGATGCTGCCCTCTACTGGCTGTTTCTGATGCTCGATGCCGGAGAAGACCCAGAGTTCATCGCCCGTCGACTGATAATCCTCGCCTCCGAGGATGTCGGGCTCGCCGACCGCCAAGCGCTGCCGATCGCTGTCGCCGCCGCAGAGTCGTTGGCTTACGTCGGCCTACCCGAGGCCGAGTACCACCTGACGCAGGCCACCGTCTATCTGGCGACGGCTCCCAAGTCGAACTCGATCGGCCGGGCCATCGCCGCCACCCGTGACCTGGTCAGCGATGGGCCCCAGGCGAGCGTCCCGCCCCATCTCCGCTCCACCGGATACCAGGGAGCCTCCTCGCTGGGGCATGGCGAGGGCTACCTCTACTCACACGACTACCCGGGAGGGGTGGTGGAGCAGCAGTACTTTCCCGACGGGGTGCCGGCGCGGGCCTTGTTCCATCCGGGGACTGCCGGGGACGAAGCAGAGGTCGGCGCCCGACTCGAAGAGATCGATCAGACCCTGCACCGGGAGGGCCGTGCCAAAGGGGACGGTCCCGGAACCGGACCTCGTTAACCTCGCCCTCTTCCAGCAGAGGCCTCCTTCGGATGGACAGCAACCAGATTCGAAATCTGTTCACCTCGTTTTTCGAGGAGCGAGAACATGTCTTGCGTCCGTCCGCTTCCTTGATCCCGATCGACCCCACGCTGCTGCTCACCAACGCCGGGATGGTCCCGTTCAAGCCCTATTTTCTGGGTGAGGAGACGCCCCCCTACCTCAGGGCGACCACCGTCCAGAAGGTGGTGCGCACCGTGGACATCGACATCATCGGGAGCACACAGCGCCACCTCTCGTTCTTCGAGATGCTGGGGAACTTCAGCTTCGGCGACTACTTCAAGGAGAAGGCGATTCCCTGGTCGTACGAGTTCGTCACCGAACGACTCGGGCTCGATCCGGAGCGCCTCTGGTTCACCGTGTACGAGACAGACGACGAAGCGGAGCAGATCTGGATCGACTCCGTCGGCGCCCCGCCCGAGCGGGTGCAGCGCGGGGGCAAGGACAACTTCTGGCAGATGGGGGTGCCCGGGCCCTGCGGGCCGTGCTCGGAGATCTTCTGGGACAAGGGGGAGGAGTACGGGCCGCCCGGCGGACCGATCGGGGGCGGCGAGGAGCGCTATCTCGAGATCTGGAACCTGGTCTTCATGCAGAACGTCCAGGACGAGCCATATCACGTGATCGGAGACCTTCCCGCCAGGAGCATCGACACCGGGATGGGTCTCGACCGGGTCGCCTCGGTGTTGCAGGGAGTCTCCAGCGTCTTCGACATCGACACCACCCGTCACATCCGGGATGTCGCTGCCGGTTACACCAGGCTCATCTACGGGGAGAAGGAGAGCCAAGACGTCTCTCTCCGCATCCTGGCCGACCATGCCCGCTCCGTGACCTTCCTCATCGGTGACGGCGTGATCCCATCCAACGACGGTCGCGGTTATGTGCTGCGGCGCCTGCTGCGGAGGGCAGTCCGCCATGCCTGGCAATACGGAGGGGAGGGTCTGGTGTTCCCGGCGCTCGTCGAAGCCACCGTCGACGTGATGGGAGATTGGTACGGCGAGCTCAGGGAAAAACAGGACTTCATCACCCAGGTGGTCACCCGGGAGGAAGAGCGATTCCGGCGCACACTCGAATCCGGGCACCAACTGCTCGACACCGAGCTCGCCGGAGACCGCAGCCTCACCCTCTCCGGGGCCACCGCCTTCAAGCTGCACGACACCTACGGGTTCCCCATAGAGCTGACCAGGGAGATCGCTGGAGAGCGCGGGGTGGAGGTCGATGCCGTGGGATTCGATGCCGAGATGGATGCACAGCGGCAGAGGGCCCGGGCGGCGTGGAAGGGCGGAGACGAGGTCGCGGCTCTCGACGTCTATCGGTCGGTGCTCGATGTCACCGGTTCCACCGAGTTCGTCGGCTACGACGAGGAGGTCGCCGAGGGCCAGGTCCTGGCAATCGTCGCCGATGGGGAATCGATCGAGCGCGCAGACGAGGGACGGGAGGTCGAGGTCTTCTTGAGCCGCACTCCGTTCTATGCCGAGTCCGGGGGCCAGGTCGGGGACAGCGGCACGATCACGACTCCAACCGGCAGCGGAGTCGTCAGCGACACCCGACACGCTTTGCAGGGACTTCACGGGCACCGACTCCGGGTGGGCTCGGGCTTCATCGCAGTGGGGCAGCAGGCATCGGCGGTGATCGATTCCCCGCGCCGCGAAGCGATCAGGAAGAGCCACACCGGGACCCACGTCCTCCATTGGGGCCTGCGCCAGGTCCTGGGGGATCATGCCCATCAGGCCGGCTCCCTGGTCGAGCCGGGCCGGCTCCGGTTCGACTTTTCCCACTTCGCCCAGGTCGACAAGGCAGAGCTGGCCGAGGTCGAGCTCGCGGTCAACCAGAGGCTGATCGACAACGCTCGGGTGACCACCACGGTCACCTCAAAGGAGCAGGCCGAGGAGATGGGCGCACTCGCCTTCTTTGGCGACAAGTACGGAGACACGGTGCGGGTGGTCAAGGTCGGCGAGTTCTCGACCGAGTTCTGCGGTGGCACTCACACCCACACCTCGGCACAGGTAGGGCCTCTCCTCATCAACTCCGAGTCTTCGATCGGGTCCAACCTGAGGAGGGTCGAGGCCCTGACCGGCCTGGCCGCCTATCAACGTCTCGTCGAGGTCCGGTCGAGCATGGACCGCGCCGAGCACCTCCTCAACGTCGGTCATGGTGAGGCTCCAGAGCGGATCGAGGCCCTTATGGAGAAGGTCGTCGGCCTCGAGCGAGAGTTGGACACCTATCGCAGCCAGCGGAGGGGAGAGCTGGCGGGTGAGTTGGCGTCGAATGCCACCAAGATCGGCGAGGCCACTCTCGTGGTAGCCGAGGCGCACGATCTCGATGGGGCATCCCTGCGACAGCTGGCCCTCGGGATAAGGGACCGCACCGGGCCCCGGTCGGTCGTCGTGGTCGGGTCGCGCCACGGGGGGAAGGGCGCCCTGATCGGACTGCTGAGCAAGGACCTGGTCGAGGCCGGGATCTCGGCGGCCGAGGTCATCTCGGATGCTGCAAAAGAGCTGGGTGGTGGCGGGTCGCGTGACCCGGAGCTGGCCCAGGCCGGCGGGCAGCACGGTGAAAGGATGGAGGCGGCACTCGATCTGGCCCGGTCCGCGGCGGAACAGGCCCTGGGAGCCTTGTGATCTCGCGGCGCTATCCGGGCACCCGTCTCAGTCGCCCGTGACTTCGCTGCCTCCGTCGCCTATGAGCCGCGTATTGGGAGTCGACTACGGCAGCAAACGGGTGGGGTTGGCACTCTCCGACGGCCTTTTGCTCACCGCTTCGCCTCTCGCGGTCGTCGAGAAATCCGTGGCGGTCGACGAGATCGCCCGACTGGCTCAAGAACACGATGTCGGTACCATCGTCATCGGTCTCCCCACCGGTCTGAGCGGGGTCGAGGGCGCCACAGCCGCCGATGCCAGGAATTTCGGCGACGAGTTGGCCTCCTCCACCGGGATCGAAGTCGTTTACCACGACGAGAGATTCACCTCGAGAATGGCAGAGAGTGCCCTTCTGGAGTCGGGAATGAAGCGCCGGGAACGGAGGGAGACCGTCGATAAGGTGGCTGCCGCCATCATCCTTCAGGACTATTTGGACTCCCAGAAATGACCTTCGAACCGGTTCCCGAGCCTTCACCCTGGGGGCGCGCGGCCAAAGTGATCGCCATCTGCGGGATCGTGGCCCTGGCCGCGGTGGCCGTGGTCGGCGGCGCCTCTTACCTGGGCCGAACGGTCGGGTCCTCACTCGGCTCGGACGAGCAGGCCGGCGGCCAGGGCACTGTCGTCCCTGGCCAGGAAGTGACAGTGGAGATCCCAGCCGGGTCGAGTGCAGAGGACATCGGAGCCATCCTCGCCGCCCAGGGCGTGGTCCGGTCCGCGCTCGAGTTCGAGGTGGCGGTCCGCAACAACGAGGCAGCCTCGCGCCTCCAGGCCGGCACTTACCCCATGCAGACCCTGATGGATCCCGCAGAGGTGGTGGCGCTGTTGGTGGTAGGCCCGGTGGCCGACGTATATCGGGTGACCGTGGTCGAAGGGCTCAGAGTCGGGGAGATCCTGACGAGGCTTTCCGAGAGCTCGGGGATCCCATATGCAGAATTCGAGGAGGCTCTGCTCTCCGGCGAGGTGTCCACCTCCCTACGAGAGATCCCGGAGGGCGCCGGGCTGACCCACTGGGAGGGTCTCCTCTTCCCCGACACTTACGAGTTTGCCAGCTCCGCCGAGCCGGTGTCGATCCTGCAACGTCTCTCCTCGACCATGGAACAGAGGGTGGACAGCATCGATTGGTCGGCGGTCGAGGCAGCGGGCATGACCCCCTACGAGGGGCTGATCATGGCCTCGTTGATCGAGTCCGAGGTGCTGCTGGACGAGGAGAGGCCGCTGGTGTCGAGTGTCATCCACAACCGGCTCGCCCTGCCGATGAACCTCGAGATCGATGCCACGGTGCTCTATGGGATGGGAACGAGAGACGTAGCTGAGTTCGACCGGGATTTCGACTCGCCGTACAACACCTACCTGGTCCCGGGTTTGCCCCCGACCCCGATCTCGGCGCCCGGCCGCGCCTCTCTTGAAGGGGCGGCAGCCCCGGCGACGACCGACTACTTGTTCTATGTGCTCTCCGATCTCGAAGGCCATCATGCGTTCGCTCCGACGCTCGAGGAGCACAATGCCAACGTGGCCCAGGCCAGGGAAGACGGCGTTCTGCCCTGAGCTGAGTTTCGACTGGCACACTGGCCGTCGATGAGCGCCCTTCACTTCGCAGTGCTCGGCGATCCGGTCGAGCATTCCAGGTCCCCGGTGATTCACCGCGCCGCCCTGCGGTCGTTGGGCCTCGAAGGCTCGTACGAGGCCCGTCGTGCCGACGTCCACGGGCTCTTGGAGGCCCTTGTCGAGATGCGCGACGGCTCTCTGGACGGAATCAACGTGACCATGCCGCTGAAACGAGCAGCGGCCGAGGCCGCTGACGTCCTCAGCGAAGCCGCTGCCGGAGGCGGTTCGGTCAACTCGATGCGGTTCCAGGACGGGGTGATCCAAGGCGAGACCACCGACGCCGCGGCGATGGCACAGATCCTGGCCAGGCCCGAGTTCCCGGCCACGGCCCCGGTGCTGATCCTGGGTGCAGGCGGCGCCGCGGCCGCAGTCATCTCGGCGATGCCCGATCGCGAGGTCTTCATCTCGGCTCGCGACCCGCGGCGGGCCCAGGACCTATCGGAAAGGCTTGGAGCCGGGAGCGAGATGGCCATCGTCCCCTTTGGCGACCCGGTCTCGGGAGCGGTGCTGGTCAACGCAACCCCGATCGGCATGGCCGGTGAAGACCTTCCACCCTCGCTCATCGGTGAAGCCGCGGCGCTCATCGACCTGGCCTACGGGCCTAGGGTTCCGCCGTCCATCGACCAGGCCCGGTTGCGGGGCATACCCGTGGTGGACGGAGTGGAGTTCCTCGCCCTCCAGGCGGCCGAGTCCTTCACCTGGTGGACAGGGGTCGAGGCGCCTCTTGCGGTCATGCTCGAGGCGGCCAGAAACGGCTAAAGCGCAAGGCCGATACGGCCGAAATCGTTGACAAGGATTTGTCACGCAAGGAGTTAAAAAAGTGGCGCTTTCAGGAAACCTCGGATTCGTGCCTCTCGACGAGGTGTTGCGGCTACTGACCCGTTCCGACCAGCAGGGCTCGGTCGATGTCTGGGGTCAGGACATCAGAGGCCGCATCTTCATCAACAAGAAGGGTGTGAGCCTGGCGACCACCTGTGACGACAAGGAACTGCGTCGTCATCTGGTGAACTCGGGCTACGTCGATGACGCGGCCCTGGCATCGATCGATTCCGGTTCCACCACGCTGGCACCGCTGGCCGAGAAGGAAGCTCCCATCGTCGACTTGCTCCGCGAGATGACGGTCGAGAGCCTCTATCAGATGAGTCGCAACGGCTCGTCCTTCGAGGTCACCGAGTCCGCCACGTCGCCGTATTCGAGCCCCAGGGCTTTCGAGCTCGAGGCGGTCCTCGAAGAGTCACGCCGCCGGGCCCACGAGTGGTCCGATGTGAACAAGGTGATTTCCGACCTCGACGCGGTCATCCGGATGAACCGCGACCTCGGAGAGCAGGACTCGGTCAAGATCGGCCGCGACGCATGGCGCCTGCTCTGTGAGATGGGATCGGGTGCTTCCGTGCGCTTGATCGCCGAGCGCCTGGGAACGACCGATTTCTGGACGGCGCGGGTCGCCGCCGGTTTGTCCGAGCAGCAGCTCCTGGTGTTCGCCGAGAGCATCGCCGAAGAGCTGGCCGAAGAGCCGGCCGAGGAGCCGTGGGTGGCACCGATCACCGAGGCCATCGACGAGTCGGCATCTGACGAGGCAGCTCCTGCAGAAGAGGCCGCCAGCTCGGAAGTTCCCGAACTCGAGGTGACCGTGGCCGAGGAACAGGCCAACGACGGGTCCTGGTGGGTCGAGCCTGAGTCAGAGGAGACCGAGGATGCCCCCGCCGCCGATGCGGATGCCGAGGCCCAGCCCGAGCCTTCAACCCGCGACAGCCGCTTTGGACAGTTCGCAGCCAAGGTCGAGTCCACCGAAGACGGCGGAACTGGCCTGGAGCTCGGATATCAGTCCAATGCGTTCGCCGACCCCACACCGGAGGCAGCCGAAGAGGCAGCGCCGGAGGCCACTTACGAGTCGCCTGCGGACCTCGGTGCGGTCGAAGAGGACACCGAAGCGTTCCTGGAGAAAGTCTTCTCCCAGCTCGAGTCGAACGGCCAGCCCGAGGAGGAAGGCCACGGCCTGCTCCGTCGGCGTCGCCTCGGCTCGGTGCTCAAGGAAGTCACCGAAGACAATTGAGAGGACCCGCTTCGGCGGGCCTCGACGCTAACTTGCTCCGGCGGTGATCAAAGTCGTCGCCGGAGCTCTTGGCTTTCTGGGGGCGCTCGTCGCCCATGATCTCGCCATCCAGACACTGCGAGAACTGCCGCTGCGCCCACTGGCCGGCACCTGTCGCAACTGTGGGCATGGTCGCGGTTGCTGGCTACTCAATGCCCCAATTGCTCACAACGAGTTGGCCGTGAGTGGTTGTTCGCGCTGATCGGCGCCCTGATGGGGGTCTCATTCGCCACCCTGATCGGCGCCAACTGGGCCCTGATCCCCTATCTGGGCTTTATCACCCTGACTCTTGCCCTCGGGATCACCGATCTCGACGACTTTCGGATCGTCGATCGCCTCAACCTTCGAGGGACCGCGGCCCTCACCGTGGCGCTAGCACTGGCCTCGGTGGCCGATGGCGCCTTGCCGCAAATGGGTCGGGGGATGCTCGGCGCGCTGGCCTATTTCGCAGGCAGCAATCTGGTGTTCTTCCTGGCCGGGGGGAGGGGCTTTGGCTATGGAGACGTCAAGCTCTCGGCACAACTCGGGTTGTTCACCGCTTACATCTCATGGGGAACCCTGGGTTGGGGGGTGATGATCACTGCCTTGATCGGGGCCTTGCTTTCCTTCGGAGTTCTCGGGTTCGGCCTCGTGGCCAAGTCGAGGGCGCGGCGCAGAGCAGAGGGTGATGAGTCGACCATGAAAGAGGTCATGCAGACCGAGCTCCCGTACGGGCCGGCCATGATCCTGGGCGCGTGGATATCTCTGACCCTCGCCGGGCTCGGAGCTTTCCCGCTGCCGACGTAGCATTTCCCAATGCTCCGCTTCATGACCGCAGGCGAATCCCACGGGCCCGGCCTGGTGACCATCGTCGAGGGGTTACCCCGCGGCCTCGAAGTCTCGATCGAGGGGATCGCCACCGAGCTCGCCCGGCGACGGCTCGGGTTCGGGAGGGGGAACCGAATGGCGATCGAGAAGGACGGGCTGGAGATCCTGGGTGGCGTGCGGCACGGGACCACGCTGGGATCGCCGGTCGCCGTGGTGGTCCGGAACACCGAGTGGCCGCGATGGGCGGAGGAGATGAGCCCCGAGCCCGCGCCGACCCGAAAGGCCGTTACCCGACCGCGCCCGGGCCATGCCGACCTGGCCGGCATGCTCAAGTACGGCACCGACGACGGGCGGGACATCCTGGAGCGGGCGTCGGCCAGGGAGACCGCAGCGCGCACCGTGGCCGGGCACCTCGCCAAGACCCTGCTGAGGACAGTAGACGTGGAGGTGATCAGCCACGTGGTCGCCATAGGCCAGGCGGAGAGTCAGGGGCCGACGCCATCTCCGGCGGACCTCGATGCCATCGATGCCAGCCCGGTGCGCTGCTTCGACGAGGAGTCGACGGCTGCGATGATCGAATTGATAGAAGACGCCAAGGAGCAGCGCGATACGTTGGGCGGGGTGTTCGAAGTCCTGGCATATGGAGTGCCCGCCGGGATCGGCTCCCACGTCCACTACGACCGTCGGCTCGACGGGATGCTGGCCGCGGGGCTGATGTCCATCCCTGCAATCAAGGGCGTCGAGATCGGCGACGGATTCGAGGTCGCCCATCTCCCCGGCTCGAAGTCCCATGACGAGATCGTGGCCGAAGGCTCGTCGGTGGTGCGGCCGACCAACCGGGCCGGTGGCATCGAGGGTGGGATCAGCAACGGAGAGGTGATCAGGGCGAGAGCGGCGATGAAGCCGATCTCGACGCTGATGCGCCCGCTGCGGACGGTCGACATGAGCACCGGTGAGCCCGCGGAGGCGGTCCGGGAACGCTCCGACGTCTGCGCGGTGCCCGCTGCCGGTGTCGTTGGCGAGCAAATGGTCGCCCTGACCCTGGGCGCCGAGTTCCAGCGAAAGTTCGGGGGCGACACCGTGGACGAGTTCGCCGCCGCCGTTGCGACCTACAGGGTGACTCTCGCCGAACGTCTCCAGCGATGAGCATGATGCTCACCTCGGTCGGCTCGGTCGATGACGCGCGGGAGACCGAGGCGCTGTGGCAACTCTGACCGTCGCCGGCAAGACCGAAGTGATCATTGGCGACGGACTGCCGCCGAGCCTTCTCCCGGTTCGAAGCGATCGGCAGCGAGTTGCCGTGCTCACCCAGCCTGGCGCTACCAAGCAGGCCCTTGACATCGCCCAGCAACTCAAGGAGGAAGGCCTGACCATCGAGGTCGTCGGCCTCCCCGACCGTGAAGAGGCGAAGACACTCGAAGTCGCCAAGACGGTCTACGAGACACTGGCCCGGCTCGGCCTCGGCCGTCATGACACGGTCCTGGGTATAGGTGGCGGCTCCGTGACCGACCTCGCTGGGTTCGTGGCCGGCACCTGGCTTCGCGGTGTCGAGGTGGTCCATGTCCCGACCACGCTTCTCGGGGCGATCGACGCCTCGATTGGCGGCAAGTCGGGAGTCAACCTGGCCGGGAAGAACCTCGTCGGCCTCTTCTGGCACCCGAGCCGGGTGGTGGTCGACGTGGGCATGCTGAGGGCCCTTCCTGCGGCCCTCCTCCGCGAGGGGCTGGTGGAGGCGCTGAAGGCGGGCCTCATCGGTGACCCCGGCCTGTTCGGCCTCATCGAGGATGCCGGCACCGACGCAGATCTCGAAGACGTCGTGAAGCGAGCCGTGGAGGTCAAAGCCCGAATCGTCGCCGAGGACGAGCGGGAGACGGGTGTGCGCGCCCTGCTCAACCTGGGCCACACCATCGGGCATGCCATCGAGTTCGCTTCGCCGTTGTCCCACGGTGAGAGCGTCGGGATCGGGTTGGTCGCCGCGGCTCGGGTTTCGGAGTCCCGTCTCGGCTTCATGGAATCGCGTCGGGTCACGGAGTCCATCGAGGGGCTCGGAATGCCGGTAGAAGTCGACGGCCTGGACCGGACTCGGGTCATCGATCTGCTCCGACATGACAAGAAGCGGGACGATCAGGGGATCCGGATGGTGTTGCTGATGGAGATCGGCCAGGCGGTGGTGAGGCACGTGAACGGGGACGACATCGACCTCGGCCTCGCTGCCGTAGGCCTGTGATCCGGGTACCGTCCCCGCCTCATCCGGCTCGACAGGACCAGCCATGATCAGCACAAACGACGTTCGCCCCGGGATGGCGCTGCAACTCGGTGATGGGCTGTTCACCATCGTCGAGTACCAGCACGTCAAGCCGGGCAAAGGCAAGGCTTTCGTGCGGATGAAGCTCAAGAATCTGGAGACCGGCCAGGTCCTCGACCGCACCTTCCGTGCCGACGAAAACGTCGACCAGGCGATCATCGAGCGTCGTGACCATCAGTACCTCTACGAGGACGACCTCGGATATCACTTCATGAATCTCGAAGACTTCGGCCAGATCGCCCTGAACAGACAGGACGTGGGCGACGCCAGCGGCTATCTCGTTGACGGGATGACCGTGAGCCTGACCCTCTACCGGGGCAACCCGATCGGTGTCGAGCTTCCGTCCGCGGTCGAACTCGAGGTCACCTATGCCGAGCCCGGGGTCAGGGGTGACACCCGGACCGGCGCCACCAAGCCGGTCACCCTGGAGACCGGGATCCAGATCCAGGTACCCCTCTTTGTCGAGCAGGGAGACCGGGTCAAGGTCGACACCCGATCCGGGGAGTATCTGACCCGGGTATGAGCGGAGAAAAGGCCCGGGCGACGACGATTCCGGCCCGGGTCACCACTTCCGGGCTCGCCGAAGCGATTGGCCGCCCCATCGTGGAAGTGCAGGCGGTGCTCGAAGCTCGCTCGGAGGGCTCGTCGCCCGAGGAGATGCTGGGGCCCGACCTCGCCGTGGCGGTGGCCAGGGCCCTCGGGACTGAAGTCGTCGTCGAGCCCAGAGATCTCGCTCTCGAGACCCTCTACGAGCTCGACACCCGTGGTGAGCAGGGCGGCGAGGAGTTGACCGGTCGGGCCGCACGGCTGGTCGTCGGGGTTCAGGAGAACCGCGAAGCACTCGACCATGAGATCGAATCGGCATCGGACCACTGGAGCGTGGCCCGTATGCCGGTCGTTGACCGCTCGATTCTCAGGCTGGGGCTTTTCGAGTTGAGGCACGAGCCCAACGTGCCGACCGGAGTCATCGTCTCCGAGGCGGTGCGGCTTGCCCGGACCTACTCGACCGAGCGCTCCGGGTCTTTTGTCAACGGTGTGCTCGCCTCGCTCGCCCGAGCGGCCCGGCCCTGAGGGTTGCCCGGGGCGCACACCGGCCGGTAGGCTCACAGCGCCTTTAAGGAACGGTCCCGTGAGACCGGGAAGGAGCACAGAGTGAGTCGCATCCGCGTCTCGGCGAAAGCACGCCGATGCCCCAGGTGATGGGTCGAGATGACATCGACCGGGCGCTGCGGCGGATGGCTCACGAGATCCTCGAGCGTCATCGCGGGGCCGACCAGATCATGATCGTCGGGATCCACACCAGGGGTGTGGTCCTGGCCCGGCGGCTGGCTGGCGCGATAGCCACGTTCGAAGGCACTGAGGTACCGGTCGGCGAGCTCGACATCGAGCGCTATCGCGACGACCTGGGCACCCGTGAGGCTCGAGAGCCGAGAGCGACGAAGATCCCGTTGTCGATCACCGGCCGCAGCGTGATCGTCGTCGACGATGTGCTCTACACCGGTCGAACGGTTCGAGCAGCCCTGGATGCCCTCTCTGACGTGGGGCGGGCCACCCGGACCGAGCTCGCGGTGCTCATCGACCGGGGCCATCGCCAGCTGCCCATCCGCGCCGACTACGTGGGGAAGAACCTCCCGACGAGCCATGACGAGAAGGTTCGGGTCCGCCTTGCCGAGTTGGACGGGGAGCAAGGAGTCTGGATCGACGCGGTGGCCGTGGCATGAGGAGCCTGACCTCCCTCCGCGGCATGGATGAAGGTGCGCTCGTCGACCTCCTCGATCGCGCCGATCTCCACAAGAAGCGGCTCGAGTCCAGGGAACACACCGGCTCCGAGCTGGTCGGGACCACGGTAACGACCGTCTTCTACGAGCCTTCGACACGGACCCGGCTCTCCTTCGAGATGGCGGCCGGCAATCTCGGGGCCAGGGTGATGACCTTCACCCCGGAGTCCTCGTCGATCAGTAAGGGCGAGTCACTCCGGGACACGATGCTGACCCTCGTCGCCATGGGGTCCGATGTCCTGGTCGTGCGTCACGGCTCACGAGGAGCCCCCGAGCTGGTGGCCGCGTGGACCGGCGCCCCTGTGATCAACGCCGGGGATGGCAAGGGTGAGCACCCCACCCAGGCCCTGGCGGACGCCCTCACCCTGCGGCGCCACTTCGGGAGCCTCCGCGGGCTGCGAATGGGGATCGTGGGCGACGTCAGGAACAGCCGAGTCGCTCGAAGCCTGCTTTGGGCGATGCCCACACTCGGTGTGGACCTGACACTCGTGGGACCAAGCCCTCTGCTTCCGGTGGCGAATCCCTGGGGTGTCTCCATGGCAAACGACCTGGACGCGACGCTCGCCGGCTTCGACGTCGTCTACCTGCTCCGGATGCAGATGGAGCGGGGCGCAAGCGACGGGTTGCCTGGCCTGGCGGGATACACCGCCCGATACGGGCTCACCCGGGGCCGGCTGGGAGAGCTGGCTCCCGATGCGGTGATCATGCACCCGGGCCCGATCAACCGTGGCGTCGAGGTGTGTGATGAGGCGGCCGACTCGCCGCGTTCGCTGATACTCGAGCAGGTGCGCAACGGCGTGCCGGTCCGAATGGCCGTCCTCGAAGACTGTTTGGCCTCGGGATGATCTTCTTCAAAGACCTTCGGGTGCTTCGGGCCTCCGGGCTGGCTCCGGCATCGGTCCTGGTGGAGCACGGGGTAGTGACTGCGGTTGGCGAGCTCGAGCCCCCCACCGGGCGCGAGGGTCATCGAGGCACCGGGGGCGATTCTTGGCCCGGGCCTGGTGGACCTTCACGCGCACCTCCGTGAGCCCGGCCAGACCTGGAAGGAGGACATTGCCAGCGGGTCGGCAGCAGCGGCGGCAGGCGGATTCACGGCCATCATGGCCATGCCCAATACCGACCCGCCTACCGATGACGCCAAGGCGGTTGCCCGGATCCGCGATCGAGCGTCGGAAGTCGGGTTGGTCGAGGTCGTGGTAGCCGGGTCACTGTCCAAGGAGCGGCGGGGCCTGGAGATGGCCGACTTGGATGGGATGTATGGCGCGGGTGTGAGGTTCTTCACCGATGACGGGGACTCGGTGGCCGATGCCGGGCTGATGCGCCGGATCATGGCCTACCTCTCCGACTTCCCAGACGCCATCATCGGGGATCACCCCGAGGAAGCCGCGATCGCCGCCGGAGGCCACCTCAACGAGGGCGCCGTTTCTGCAGCTCACGGAGTTGGAGGGCTGCCCGCCGTGGCCGAGGAGATCGTCGTGTCGAGAGACCTGGCCCTGGCCGCCGACACCGGGGCCCGCCTCCACCTGCAACACCTCTCCACGGCGCGTTCGGTGGAGTTGGTGCGAGCGGCCAAGCAGTCGGGCCTGGATGTCACATGCGAGGTCACACCGCACCATCTCTTGCTCGACGAGTCGGCGCTCGAGGAGTTGGACCCCAACTTGAAGATGTACCCGCCGTTGCGGACCGCGGCGGACCGGGCCGTGTTGGTCGCCGGGCTGGTCGACGGTACGGTCGACGTGGTGGCCACGGATCACGCACCGCACGCACCTGGAGACAAAGACCTCCCGTTCGAGGAGGCAGCGCGGGGTGTGATCGGGCTGGAGACCGCGGCCGCCGCCACCTGGCGAGCTCTCGATGGCGATGTCGCCGCCTTCTTCCAACGCCTCAGCATCACCCCCGCCTCGATCGCCGGGCTGGAGCATCACGGCAACCACGTGGAGCCCGGATCCCGGGCCAACCTCGTCGTCTTCGACCCGGATCGGGCCTGGGTCCCCGATGTCTTCCGCTCCAAATCGGCGAACAGCCCTTTCCGGGGGATGAAGATGGAGGGCAGGGTGCTCATGACCTTGCTCGAGGGGCGCATCGTCTTTGAGGATGGACCGAGTGCCTGAGCGAACCACTCCCGCCTTGCTCTGCACGGCCGACGGCGAGGTGTTCGAGGGACGTTCGGTCGGGGCCGTGGGAGTGGCCACGGGTGAAGCCGTCTTCAACACCTCCATGACCGGCTATCAAGAGATCCTCACCGACCCCTCCTACGCGGGCCAGGTCGTGGTGATGACCGCTTCGCACATCGGGAACTACGGCCTCACCGGGAACGACGATCAGTCGTCGAAAGCCCGGGTCTCAGGGTTTGTGACCAGGGCGACCTCGCGTCGGGACTCGAGTTGGAGGTCGGAAGGCTCGGTTAGGGAATACCTCCATCGTCATGGCATCGTGGCGATCAGCGACGTCGATACCAGGAGGCTGACCCGTCACATCCGGGAGAAGGGCGCGATGCCGGTGGCCATGGGGGCCGATATCGATCGGTCTGAGCTGCTGGCCATCGCGGCGTCTGCGCCAACGATGGACGGACAGGACCTGGTTTCGGGAGTCACCACCGACATTCCTTACCGGGTCGAGCCGTCGCGGCCGGCCCGGGGGCGGGTGGTCGCCATCGACCTCGGGATCAAGCGCGACATCCTGCACAACCTCACCAGGCGCGGATTCACGGTCGACGTGGTGCCGGCGCACACCGGGGCCGAGGCGATCCTCGACCTCCACCCGGCTGGGGTGTTCGTCTCCAACGGGCCTGGTGACCCGGAGCCATTGCTGGACACCACGCGGGCCCTCCAGGGCTTGTTGGGCAAGGTCCCGGTGTTCGGGATCTGCCTCGGGCACCAGGTGCTCGGCCTCGCCGTGGGAGCCCGGACCTACAAGCTGGCGTTCGGGCACCATGGCGGCAATCACCCCGTACGCCGGCTCGACGACGGGAAAGTCGAAGTCACCTCCCAGAACCACGGATTTGCGGTCGACCTGTGGAGCATGTCCGACGGCTCGCCGCCGGCCCGGGCGGGTCTGGTCGGTCCCGAGTTGCTCCCTGGCCGCGTCGGAGGAGAGTTTGGAGAGGTGATCCCGACCCATCAGAACCTCAACGACGGCACGCTGGAGGGCATGCGCCTGGTCGACGTCCCGGCGTTCTCCGTGCAATACCACCCCGAGGCCGCTCCCGGCCCCAGGGACGCACAGGGACTGTTCGACGATTTCGTGGCACTCATCGAGGGGAGCGCCTAGTGCCGGGGCGCGCCGATATCCGTTCCATCCTTCTCATCGGCTCGGGCCCGATCATCATCGGGCAGGCCTGCGAGTTCGACTACTCGGGCACGCAGGCCGCCAAGGTCCTCCGTGCTCACGGCTATCGGGTGGTCCTGGTCAATTCCAATCCGGCGACGATCATGACCGACCCCGAGTTCGCCGACGCCACCTACATCGAGCCGATCACACCCGACGTGGTCGCCGAGATCATCGCCAGAGAGCAACCCGATGCGTTGCTCCCCACCATTGGGGGACAGACCGCTCTGAACGTGGCAGCGAGCCTGGCCCGAAGCGGGGTGCTCGAGCGCCACGGGGTTGAGATGATCGGTGCCGACCTCGAGGTCATCGAGAAGGCAGAGGACCGGGGCCGATTCAAGGAGACGATGGAGGCTGCGGGCCTCGCAGTGCCCAGGGCGGGATATGCCCGGTCGATGGGGGAGGCGGTGAAGATCGCCAACGAGATCGGGTTCCCGGTGATGGTCCGCCCCTCGTTCATCCTCGGTGGCGGCGGGACCGGCATCGCAGAGGACGAGGAGCATTTCATCGAGGTAGCACGCAACGGCCTGGCGACATCACCAGTCGGCGAGATCCTCGTCGAGGAGTCGGTGTACGGGTGGAAGGAGTTCGAGCTCGAGGTGATGCGGGACCGCAAAGACAACGCGGTGATCGTCTGCTCCATCGAGAACCTTGACCCGATGGGGGTCCACACCGGCGACTCGATCACAGTGGCCCCGATTCAAACCCTCTCTGATCGTGAGTATCAGGAGATGCGCGACGAGGGGATCGCCGTCCTCCGCGCCATCGGCGTCGAGACCGGCGGCTCCAACGTCCAGTTCGCCGTTGACCCGGCAACGGGGCGGCGCCTGGTGATCGAGATGAATCCCCGGGTGAGCCGCTCCTCGGCCCTGGCATCCAAGGCCACCGGCTTTCCCATCGCTAAGATCGCAGCGCTGCTGGCTGTCGGATTCACCCTCGACGAGATCGCCAATGACATCACCGGTGCCACGCCAGCGTCTTTCGAGCCTGCGCTCGACTACGTGGTGGTCAAGGCGCCCCGGTTCGACTTCGACAAGTTCCCATCGGCGCCAACCCGGCTCGGCACCTCGATGCGGAGCGTCGGCGAGGCGATGGCGATCGGGCGGACCTTTCCCGAGGCCTTGCAGAAGGCACTGCGCAGCCTGGAGATCGGACGGGCCGGGCTCAACGCGGATCCAATGGAAGATGCCCTGGTGGCGGCCGACGAGGCCGAGCTGGAGTCGATGGTGGAGACACCCTCGCCATCACGCGTGTTCGCCATGGCCGAGGCGTTGCGGCGGGGATGGTCGGTGGACCGAGTCGCGGCCACGAGCTTCGTCGACCCGTGGTTCGTCGACCAGATTGCGGAGATCTGCGAGATCAGGGCTGAGCTGGAGTCGTCGTCCCCTGCCGACCTCGCTCTGTTCCGAGAGGCGAAGCGCTACGGGTTCTCCGACCGCCAACTCGGCTACCTGTGGGAGATGGACGAATCCGAGGTCCGGTCGCTGCGGGTCGCGGCCGGCATCACCCGGACCTACAAGACCGTCGACACCTGCGCCGCGGAGTTCGAGGCCGTCACTCCCTACATGTACGGCACATTCGAGGACGAGTCCGAGGTGCTGCCCTCCGATCGGCCGCGAGTAGTCGTGCTCGGATCGGGCCCGAACCGGATCGGTCAGGGCATCGAGTTCGACTACTGCTGTGTCCATGCTTCGTTTGCCATCGGTGAGGCCGGCTATGAGACGGTGATGGTCAACTGCAACCCCGAGACCGTGTCCACGGACTACGACACCTCGGACCGGCTCTATTTCGAACCGCTCACCATCGAGGACGTCCTCGATGTCATCGAGGCCGAGCAGCCGGTGGCCGTTGTGGTCCAACTCGGGGGACAGACTCCGCTCAACCTCGCCGCGTCCCTGTATGAGGCCGGGGTGCCGATTGCGGGCACCTCGCCGGCCTCGATCGCCCTTGCCGAGGACCGGGAGCAGTTTGCCGAGCTCTGTCGTGGGCTGGGCCTGCGCCAGCCCCCGGCGGGCTCGGCCTCTTCGGTTGCCGAGGCAATCGACGTCGTGGACCAGGTCGGGTTACCGGTCATGGTGCGCCCCTCGTTCGTCCTCGGAGGGAGGGGGATGCGTGTGATCTACAGCGTCGAGGAGTTGGCCGACTACGTGCGTGAGATCTACGGAGAGGGCAACCCCGAGCTGACGGGCGCCCCAATCCTGATCGACCGCTTCCTCGAGGCCGCCGTCGAAGTCGATGTCGACGCCGTCTACGACGGGAGCGAGCTGCTCCTGGGCGGCGTCATGGAGCACGTCGAGGAAGCTGGGGTCCACTCCGGCGACTCCGATTGCGTGACCCCGCCGCCGACCATCTCCGACGAAGCGCACAAGGAGATCCTCAACGCGACCCGCGAGCTCTCTGCAGCGCTCGACGTGAGAGGGCTGATCAACCTCCAATTCGCGGTGAAGGGCGACGAGGTCTATCTGCTCGAGGCCAACCCCCGGGGGAGCAGGACGGTCCCGTTCATTTCTAAGGCGACAGCGGTCCCGCTGGCCCGGATCGCGGCCCGGGTGATGATGGGCTCGTCGATCGAGGAGTTGAGGAGAGAGGGCATCGTCCCGGTCTCGATCCAGCGCCCCGAGTTCGTGGCAGTCAAGAACGCCGTACTTCCCTGGGACCGTTTCCCGGAGGAGGACTCGATATTGGGGCCTGAGATGAAGGCCACCGGAGAGGTCATGGGGATTGGCTCCGATGTTGGTGTCGCCTTCGCCAAGGCACTGCTCGGGGCCGGCCACGTGCTCCCCAGCCATGGCCGGGTCTTTCTCTCATTTGCCGACAAGGACAAGCCCATGGGTCTCGCCGTGGCCCAGGCGTTCACGATGCTCGGATTCGAGTTGCTCGCCACCAAGGGCACCGCGCGCTACCTCCGCCACCACGCGGTCGAGGCGGAAGGCGTCAACAAGGTGGGGGAGGGCCCGCGGGACATCGGCGAGCGCCTGGAGAACGGCGAAGTTCAACTCGTAATCAACACTCCCCGTGGCGGGAGGGCCCGGTCCGACGGGAGGATGATCCGGCGCGCCGCTCGAGTCCACTCGGTGCCCTGCGTCACGACCATTCAGGGCGGCCTTGCCGTTGCCCGGAGCCTGCGCGCCGGCCCGGTGGCCATCAACAGGCCGAGGAGCCTCCAGGAATGGCATCGCTCGATCTGAACGTCGATCTCGGGCCAATCCGGCTCCGGTCGCCCCTGATCGCAGCGTCCGGCACGGTGGGCTCGGTCTGGGAGTGGGCGGACGTCGCCGATGTGGCCTCGTACGGCGCCGCAGTCGCCAAGTCGGTGTCCCCGGTGCCCTGGCCCGGTCGCGACGCCCCTCGCCTCGCTCCTGGAGGGGTGGGGATGCTGAACGGGATCGGGATCCAGAACCCGGGCATCGAGCACTGGGCAGAGGCCATGACGCCGATCATGGGGAGCCTGGGGGTGCCGGTCTGGGGCTCGGCGGTGGGCTCCACAGCGGAGGACTTCGCGTTGGTCGCCAAAGGTCTGGCGACGGCAGGGGTCGAGGCGGTCGAGGTCAACCTGTCGTGCCCCAATCTCGACGACGGGCGGATGTTCGCCCTCGACGCCGAGCGGGCAGGAGAGGTCGTAGCCGCGGTCAGCTCCGCCGTCGACGTCGCCGTTGGCGCCAAGCTCTCTCCCAATGCCGACCGCATCGTCGACGTTGCCACAGCCTGTGTCACAGCCGGCGCCGACTTCCTCACGCTGACCAACACCGCTCTTGGGTTCGGCGTCTCGGTCGATGACCGGCGCCCACTCCTCTCCGGTGGTGTGGGCGGGTACAGCGGTCCCGGCCTGAAGCCGATCGCCATGCGCTGTGTGTACGAGGTGGCAACTGCGATCCCGAATGTGCCAATCGTCGGATGCGGCGGAGTGGTGTCCGGAACGGACGTCGTCGAGTACATGATGGCCGGAGCTGTTGCCGTCGGGCTGGGGACGATCCATTTCGCCGAGCCCAAGGCGGGGGCCCGCATCGGTCGCGAGTTGGTGGCCGAAATGGAGCGCCTCGGGGTGACGAACGTGTCGGAGTTGATCGGGGCCGTTCGACCGTGGTGAGCCCGATCCTGGTCGCACTCGACGTCCCCGAGGCCGAGCAGGCCCTCGAGTTGGCCGAGTCTCTTGCTCCCCACGTCGGTGGCTTCAAGGTGGGCCTCGAGCTGCTGATGGGTGCGGGCCCGAACGTCATCGAGAGCGTCGGGCGGTTTGGCCTCCCTGTGTTCGCCGACGTCAAGCTGCATGACATCCCCAACACGGTGCACGGCGCGGCACGCCGCCTCGGTGCGTTGGGCGCGAGGTGGATCACGGTGCACGGGTCGGGTGGTCGGGAGATGATCGCGGCTGCGGTATCGGGCCTGGGCGAGGAGGCCACCGGCGAGGCAGGAGTGTTGGTGGTAACCGTGCTCACCTCACTCGACGACTCCGGCCTCGATGATGTCGGATTCAGCCGAGAGGTCGCCGACCAGGTCGAGTTGTTGACCAGGCTGGCACGCGATTCCGGTGCGGAGGGAGTGGTGTGTGCGGTCGATGAGATCGCCAGGGTCAAAACGGCGGCGGCGGGTCTCTCCGTCGTCGCACCCGGCATACGCCCGGCCGGGTCCACCACAGACGATCAGAGGAGAGTGGCCACAGTGTCCGAGGCGCTCTCTGCCGGGGCGGACTGGGTGGTGGTGGGCCGCCCCATAACCAGCGCTACCGACGTCGTGGCCGCCGCTATCGCGATGTCCGCAGAAGCCGCAAAAGTGTCTGCCCCCTGAAGCCGACCCGCTCTGCGTGGCGTGGCTATGGTCAATCCACCCCACAGGGAAAGGGAATGCAGCAGCCACCGCAGTTGACCGACGAGCAGCGAAGAGCGGCGCTGGCCAAGGCAGCAGAAGCAAGACGGGTGCGGGCCGAGGTGAAGGAGCTCCTGAAGACCGGCTCTCTCCGACTGTCCGATCTCGTCAAACAAGCCGAGACCGATGACATCCTCGCCGGCCTCAAGGTGGAGCGAGTCATCGCTTCCATGCCCGGTATCGGGAAGATCAAGGCGAAGAGGATGATGGAGACTCTGGGCATCGCCGCCAATCGACGGCTCCGGGGTCTGGGGGAGAAGCAGAAAGAGGCCCTTCTAGCCGAGTTCTCTTGATGTGAGCGGGAGGCTGCTCGTGGTGTCGGGGCCTTCCGGTTCAGGTAAGTCGAGCATCGTCCGCGAGCTGCTCGATCGGTTGGACATCGACTTTTCGGTATCGGCCACAACTCGCCTTCCCCGGCCCGGGGAACGGCATGGCGACCACTACGACTTCATCAGCCGCAGGGATTTCGAGGTGATGATCGAGGGCGGCGACTTCCTGGAGTGGGCCACGTACAACAATCGTTTCTACGGCACTCCGAAAGCGGGCGTCGACGCCGCGATAGCGGCGGGGCGGGACATCCTTCTCGAGATCGAGATCCAGGGCGCCCGTCAGGTGCGTGACAATCGCCCTGACGCATTGATGTTCTTCGTGGCTCCCCCTTCGATCGAAGAGTTGGAGCGGCGGCTGTGGCGACGGGGCGACACCTCCGCCGCCGATATCGAGGATCGGCTGGAGATCGCCGAGACCGAGATCGAGGAAGCGCCGGGCCTGTTCGACCACATAGTGGTCAACGACCACCTGGACCGGGCGGTAGGGGAGATCGAGGGGCTGATTACCGGCAAGGCTTCGGGTAACCTGTCCCCATCCCCCCAATCGAAGGATCCATGAAACTCGAACAAGTGATCGACCAGATCGGAAACCGGTTCGCCACCGTCGTCGTTTCGGCGCGCCGGGCCCGCCAGATCAACAGCTACTTCCACCAGCTCGGCGTGGGCTACGGCGAGTTCGTCCCGCCTCAGGTCCACACGCTCTCACGCAAGCCTTTGACCATTGCGATGGAGGAAATAGCCGAGGGCAAGGTCTCGGTCGACACCGTCGAGGAATAGGCAACGACGTCGTGCTCAACCGGAGGCGAGTCGTCCTCTGTGTCACCGGGGGGGTAGCCGCTTATAAGTCCGCCTACCTCGCTCGCCGGCTGGTCGACGCCGGCGCCGAGGTCAAAGTGGTTCTTTCCGCTTCCGCCACCGAGTTCATCGGCCCCCAGACCTTCTCGGCGATCACCGGCCACCATCCCGTGGTCTCCCTCTTCGATGACGAGTCGGTGTCGCCACACACCGAACTGGCCCGCTGGGCCGACCTGGTCATCGTGGCCCCGGCAACGGCAGCCACGCTGGGCCGCCTGGCGTCGGGGATCTCGTCGGACGCGGTGAGTGCAACCCTGCTCGCGACACGAGCCCCTGTGCTGCTCGCACCGGCCATGCACACCGAGATGTGGGAGCACCCTGCGACGCGTCGCAACATCGAAGTGTTGAGGAAGGACGGGCACCACATCGTGGGGCCGGAGACAGGCGCCCTTGCTGGTGGGGACGTGGGGGTCGGACGCGTCGTCGAACCGGACGAAATCGTGGAGGCGGCCGGCACCCTCTTGGGTGGGGAGGGCCGAGGCCTTCCCGTGCTGGTCACCGCAGGCGGGACGCGGGAGCCGATCGACCCGGTCCGCTTCGTGGGCAATCGGTCGTCGGGGAAGATGGGCCATGCCATCGCCGAAGAGGCAATGCGCCGTGGCTACGACGTGACGCTGGTCACGACCTCTGATCTGGCCGTCCACCCTTCGATCAAGGTAGTGAGAGTGGAGACCGCTCAGGAGATGCTGGAGGCCGTGTCCGGCGTCGACGCGCGGATCGCGGTGATGGCCGCGGCGGTGGCAGACTTCAGGCCGGAGTCGGCCCACGAATCCAAGATCGCCCGTACCGATGGCCTCCGCTCGATCGACCTGGCTCCGACACCAGACGTTCTCGCCTCGGTGGTTTCCCGCGAGGATCCGCCGTTCACGGTGGGGTTCGCCGCCGAGACCGGGGGAGTGGAGCGTGCAATCGAGAAGGCCAGGCGCAAGAAGGTCGATCTTCTGGTCTACAACGACGTCACCGAGCCGGGCTCGGGATTCGGGACCGACACCAACCGGGTGGTTTTCATCGCACGAGATGGTTCCACCGCGGACCTGCCCCTCCTCTCCAAGCGGGAGGTTGCCGAAAGGCTCTGGGACCGCATCGGTGAAGACGTCACCAAGCGCGATTAACCTCACCGACCCATGAAGCGCTGGTATTTCACTTCGGAATCGGTGACTGAAGGTCATCCAGACAAGGTGGCAGACGCCATCTCCGACTCTGTCCTCGACGCCGCCCTCGCCACGAGCCCGCAAGCCCGTGTCGCCTGCGAGGTGTTCGTCACCACTCGTCTCGCCGTGGTCGGGGGAGAGATCACCGCGGCCGGGCCGATCGACGTCGAAGGGATCGTCAAGAACACCGTGGACCAGATCGGTTACGACGGTTTCGACCCCGACTTCTCGGCTGACACCCTCGAGATCCAGGACCGGGTCCACGGGCAGAGCGCCGACATCGCGGCCGGAGTCGATCGGGATCTCGGCGCGGGCGACCAGGGGTTGATGTTCGGGTTCGCGGTCGACGAGACCGAGGAGCTCATGCCGCTTCCGATCCAGCTCGCGCATCGTTTGGCGGAGCGGCTCTCCGAAGTGAGGCGGACCGGCAAGCTCGACTACTTGCGACCCGATGGGAAGACCCAGGTCATGGTGCACTACGAGGGGACCCAGCCGGTGGCAGTGGAGAAGGTGCTGATCTCGGCACACCACGCACCCGACAAAGACCAGGAAGAGATGAAGGAAGAGGTGTTCGAGACCGTGGTGGCCGCCGTGGTTCCCGAAGACATGCTGGATCCGGCTCCGGAGTTCATCTTCAACCCCTCGGGCAAGTTCGAGATCGGCGGGCCGGTAGCCGACACCGGGTTGACCGGGCGCAAGATCATCGTCGACACCTACGGCGGCTACGCACGCCACGGCGGGGGAGCGTTCTCAGGCAAGGACGCCACCAAGGTCGATCGATCGGCCGCATACGCGGCGCGCTGGGCGGCGAAGAATCTGGTGGCAGCAGGGGTAGCCAGAAAGCTGGAGATACAACTCTCCTACGCCATTGGCCGGCCCGAGCCGTTCTCGATTCACATCGAGACCTTCGGGACCGAGCAGATCGATCCGTCCCGCATCAACGCGATCGTCGATGAACTCTTCGATTTCCGCCCGGCGGCGGTCATCTCCCAACTCGAGCTGACCCGGCCGGTATTCGCTCCCACCGCGGCCTACGGCCACTTCGGGCGACCCGGGTTCACCTGGGAACGCCTGGACCGGGTCGAGGAGATCAGAGCGGCGGCGGGCCTCTGAGTCGACCCGCGGCCCGGGTCGTCCCTGACGTCCCCACCTTCGCGGTCGACAGCGGTTTCTGGTACTCGATCCCCGATCAACTGTCCGATCGGGTCGAGGTCGGCTCCATGGTCCGTATCCCCCTCAGCGGTCGCAAGGCGCGCGGCTTCGTGGTCGAGCTGGTGGCCGATCGCGACGGAGCTCTGAAGGACATCATCTCTGTTTCCGGCATCAGGCCCGTGTTCGACAGCCGCCTGTTGCGATCCCTGGAATGGGCTTCCAACCACTACGTAGCCCCTCTGTCCGTTCTCCTGGATCGGGCGGCACCGCCGAACCTGCCCCGGGCCACGCCCGGGGCCCCATTGAGCTCGGTGGAAGTCGACATCCCAAGCCATCCCTTGGGGCGGGTAGCGGTCGACGCCGCCGCCGGCAAGAGGCGACCGGTCTCGGCGATCGTGTCCGGTGTCCGAGGGGAATGGCTGGCGGCGCTGGGGCCGGTTCTGAAAGAAGGTCGCTCGGTGATGGTGGTGTTCGCCACCGCGGCCGAAGTCGAGGTCGGGCTCGCCGAGGCCGTTGTGCTCTATGGCGACCGGGTGGTTGGAGTGGCCGGTGATTTGGCGGTCGAACTCACCCGGGCTTGGGAACTGGCGCAGTCCCCTGGGAGGCTCCTCATGGGAACTCCGCGGATCGCGTCCTGGCCGGTGACAGGCCTCGCGCTCGCCGTGGTCGTCGAGGAGGGTCGGCGTGCCATGAAGGACCGCCAGACGCCCACCGTGCACGTCCGCGAGATGCTTCTCACCCGGGCCCGCGTCGAGGGCTTCTCCCTGGCCTTCCTCGGGCCTTCACCATCGCTTGAGGTGTTGGCCGCCGGTGCGGAGCTGACGCGGGTCGGCGGTCGGGCGTGGTCGCTCGTCGAAGTTATCGACCGTTCCGCGGAGCCACCCGGGTCCGGGTACCTCTCGGAGACGGTGATCGCGGCATTGCGCGCTGTCACATCGGAGGGGCGGAAGTCGTTCGTGTTCAGTCATCGACGCCTCGGCGATGCCTCGTCCCGATGTGCCAAGTGCCGTCGGGTGCGGGTGTGCGCGACCTGCGGGTCGAGGCTGGGCCGGGTCGAATCGTGCAGGCGTTGTGGGGCCGCGGCGGGGCCGTGCGCCTCTTGTGGGTCAGTCACCTTCGAGGAGATGGGGTCGGTGCCGGAGAAGCTGGCAAGGGAGGTCAACAAGCGCATCGGCGACACCATCGCCGGCCTTGCTCCCACGGACTTGCCTGTTGTGGTCGGAACCGAGCGGGACCTGACTGGCCTGGATGAGGTGTCACTCGTGGTCGCCTCGGATGTCGATGGGATGATGTTGGGCCACGACTACAGGGCCGGCGAGGAGGCGATGAGGGTCCTTGCCCGGCTCGGAAACACGCTCGGACCAGGCTCGGGACGGAGGATGATGCTCCAGACCTCCTTCCCCGAATCGGACCTGGTTGTCGCACTGAGGAAAGGGGACCCGATTCGATATCTGGAGGGGTTGTTGTCGGAGAGGGCGCGCCTCGGCTTGCCGCCGTCATCGGAGATGATCGCCGTCGAACTGCGGGGCGAGGGATCGCTCAGCGACGCCGATGCCGGTATCCATGGGTTGGGGGCAACGGTGCTCGGCCCGGCGACGGGGCCGGGAAAGGCGCGCTGGCTGCTTCAGGGAAACCTGGGCCAGGTGCGGCGCGGCCTCCGTCCTCTGGCACACGCGTGGAGGGAGCGGGGGATGACAGTTCGGATCGACGCCGACCCGATCGATCTCTGACTGCCGAACTGCATCGAGGTCATACGGTGGCCGACACCCGGCCCGCGAGAATTCATTGTCTTACGAAAGGCATTCGGCCCGTCTTTTGTGGATCATGAAGTTCTGGAGGCAGAGAAAAGCATGGCTCCTGGCCCTCACCATCGGGCTGGTGGCCTGCGCTTGCTGGAAGTGGCTTCGAAGCTTCAGCGACGGATGCGGCCACTCTGGAGGGCAGGAACGGAATCGAGAACGCCAAAGTCTCGAGGGAGATCAGAACTGCATAGATCACCATGGCCAGAACCAACTTGTTAGGTGGAAATCCATTGCCGGGACCGGCTGTGAATGCGAGAACCTGAATTCCGGCCGCGATCGCGAGCAGCCCGCCTCGAATCGCAGGGTGCCAGTTCCTGCGGCCAAGGGCGAGTGCACCCAGAGCAACTGAAGGGATCATGACCCCGCCGGCCCCTGTGCCCAGCGGCAGCATCGCAAGCGCTGTAAACCGCCACAGATTGCCTTTGGCCTTAGCCCGACGCGCCCAGCCCAAGCCAAGCATCAAGCCTGCGAACGTGGTGACACCCAGGATGAAGCCGGTTCCGGACCAGGTGAACTCCGGAGACGCCGAGACGAACCGCATCCACGTTCTCATGGCAATTCCCCAAGAAAGACCGAGCAGCGCCCCCGTCACGGCAGGGTGAAGACGGACCCGAGCATTCCTGACATTCGTCATCTGGCGTACCTCATGGCTGACAGACGAAGCAAATCGGGATTCGGGTGACACCCGGCACCAATGTCGAAAGGCTGGATACCAAACGGTCGGTTGGGTTAAGAACTATGCCGCTCTGCGAGCAGCTTGAGGGCACGAGGCAGCGCCAGTCGGTGCGCAGACAGCAACTCCTCATCGGCCAAGAGCTCGGCGGTCTGTCCATCGGCCACGATGCGTCCCCCGTCGATGATCACCGACCGAGGACAGACCTCGAGGGCGTAGAGCAGGTCGTGAGTCACGATCAGTTGCGTCACGTCGAGGCCGAGCAGGGCTTCCGTGAGATCGTGGCGGCTCGCCGGATCCAGGTTGGAGGTGGGTTCGTCGAGGACCAGGATCTCCGGCTCCATGGCCATCACTCCGGCGATCGACACCCGGCGCTTCTGGCCGTAGGAGAGGTGGTTGGGCGCCCTTTCGGCAAGGTCGCCCACTTCCAGGGCGTTGAGTGCCGTGGCCACCCTCTGTTGGAGCTCGACACCCGCCAACCCGAGGTTGCGGGGCCCGAATTCGACATCCTCCCGGACCGTGGGCATGAACAATTGATCGTCCGGGTCTTGAAACACGATGCCGACTCGCCGCCTGATCTCGAGAAGATTCGACTGGCTGACCTCCATGCCGGAGACCGCGACGTCCCCGGTCTGCGGTCGGTGAATCCCGTTCATGTGGAGGATGAGGGTCGTCTTCCCGGCTCCATTCGGCCCGAGCAGTGCGACCCGCTCCCCGCGGTGGATGTGCAGGTCGATGTCGACCAGGGCCACGGTGCCGTCGGGATAGGTGAAGCCCAGGCCCTGGATGTCGATCACAGGTGTGCTCATGTCGAGACCTTTGCGACGGCGGCGGTCAGCCAGAACAAGATGGCAAGTCCGATCCCGACCGACCATTCACCGGTCGACGCGGGCACCCGCGCCGATTCGGGCATGTCACCCGAGTAACCGCGGGACTCCATGGCGAGATAGATCCGCTCCCCGCGCTCGTAGGTGCGAATGAAAAGCGTGCCGCTCGCTCGACCGTAGGGCGCCCAATCTCTCACGCCTCGTGACTGGTGGCCACGGGACGCCAGGGCGAGGCGCATTCTGGATAGGTCGCCGATGATGACGTCGACGTAGCGAACCATGAATCCGAGGATCGAAGTCACCAACCCGGGGACCCGGAGCGCACTCATTCCACGCACGAAGTCCGCCACTTCCGTCGTGGCCCCGAGCACGACTGCCGTCACTAGTCCGAGCCCGGCCTTGACCAGGAGGTTCCACATGTCCCACAGCCCCGCTTCTGACAGCTGAAGGCCCAAGACCTCGACGGTCGGAGGGGGGCCGACTAGCGGGAAGAGCACGGCGAGCACCGCGAAAGGCACCAGCACGATCATGCGTGAGAGCAGGAACCGAATCGGGATCCGGGAGAGGGCGACGAGGCTGATGAGGACGACCGCATACACGGCGAAAGCCCAAAAGGATTCCCGGGGCGTGGCGACCATCGCGAAGAGCATGAGGAGCGCACTCACGATCTTGACCTGAGGTGCCATACGGTGCAGTGGTGTGTCGGCGTGGACGAAAAGCGCGTGCCCGTGAGAGCCGCTCACTGAGGGCTCTGCTTCTTGCCTGCCTTGACGACGCTGAAGATCGCGTATCCCAGTCCGAGCGTCGCCAGGACCCCGACCAGCCCGGCGAGTGCGAGTGTGGTGCGACTCTCCCCTCCGTAATCGGCGAGCGGGGACTCGGCGAGCGCGTGGTCTTCGGCGGCGTCGGCGAAGCCCTCCTGAGACGCCACGTACTCGAGACCGTCGGGTTGGCTCGACGCCAACTGGGAGACAGCTACGGCGATCACGACCGTGATCAAGAGGCCCACTGCGAAGAACCCGTAGCCGCGCTTCACGTCACCAACTCCTCGGAACGGGCGCCGATGAAGGTCGGGGACCCATAGACCAGGTCGGGCCGGGCGCGCATCACGCCACCAACCACGAAAAAGGTGATCAACCCTTCGCCGATCCCGATCAACAGGTGCGTCCAGAACATGACCCAGGTGACCGAGGACAGTGAAACACTCTCGATGGTTCCTCCCAGGGCGAATTCGAGGACGAACCCCATGGCGGCCATCGGGACCGAGATCAGGGCAGCGACCCCCGCCAGCACCGCCACCCGCGATGTTTTGGAGCCGGAGAGGCGAAACATCACGCGGTAGACGGCATATCCGCCCACCGCCCCGATCAGGGCCATGTTCACGATGTTGAGGCCGAGGGCCGTGAGCCCGCCATCGGCCATCAATGCCTGAACCGTGAGGACGAGGGCCACCACGATGTACCCGGCCCAGGGCCCGACGAGGACCGCAGCGAGAACACCGCCGAGCAGGTGACCGCTCATCCCCGGCAGGACCGGAAAGTTGATCAACTGCGCCGCGAAGACGAAGGCGGCGACCAGGGCGGCCATAGGAACCAGCCGATCGCTGAGGTAGGTCCGCGCCCGTCGCAATGCAACGGCAAATCCTCCGATGGCGGTCACGCCGGCGGCAGCCGACACGCCGGCCCCGATGAACCCGTCAGGTATGTGCATGGCGCTCTCTTGCGAATCGCTCGCAATAAGAATCTAGCGCGATGATCGGGTGGTGCAGTCGGAGCAGACCCCGGAAACTGCGAAATGCTCGATATCCGCCACGAAACCAGTCATCGATTCGACCGATGCCAGGAATTCGGCGAGATCGGAGGCGGGTATGGCGGATGTGGCGCCGCAGATGCGGCACACCAGGTGCTGGTGGGGTTGCTCCTCGGCGAGGTGGTAGACGGCGGCATCACCGAGGTGGGCATGCCGGACCGCCCCAGCCTCCTCCAAGGCCTCCAGTGTCCGGTAGACCGTCGACAGGTCGAGATCGACGCCGAGGTCGTTCACCGCCTTGTCATGGATCGTCGTGGCGTCGAGATGCTCCGAGTGCGAGACCGCGATCACCTCGCACACCGCGCGACGGGCGTCGGTGATGCGATGCCCCCTGCCCTTGAGGATGTCGATCAGTTCGGTGGAGGTGATGTGCATCGGATTCCCGGTGGAATGTAAACCACCCAGAGGCTGAGCAGGCTCCGGTCGCCGCGCCCGGCAGCCGTCTACCCTGCCGCCGATTCACGACCATGCCTACGCATCCGATCCGCACTCACGGAGACCCGGTTCTCCGCCTGGAGACCAAGCCGGTGCTCGTCGTCGACGACACCGTGAGGATGCTCGCCTCCGACATGCTGGAGACCATGTACGCCGCTCCCGGTGTCGGGCTCGCGGCCAATCAGGTTGGGATCGCGCGGCGGATCGCGGTATTCGACGCTCAAGACGGCCTGGGGCCCAGGGTGATGATCAACCCCGAGATCGTGGAACTGAGCGGGGAATGGGCCTACGAGGAGGGGTGTCTTTCGGTGCCCGGCCACTACTGGGAGATCAAACGACCCGGCTTCGCCCGGGCCAAGGCGCTGGACCTGGACGGGAACGAGGTCGAGTACGCCGGTGACGGCCTCCTGGGAAGGGTCCTGCAACACGAGATCGACCACCTGGACGGCAAGCTCCTCCTGGACCGGCTCGATCGCCGGACGAGGAAGCAGGCGATGCGCGACCTGCGCGACGAGGCCCTGGGGCTGGCCAGTCACGAATGAGTCGGGTCCTGTTCCTGGGCACACCGGGAGCGGCGGTCCCCGCACTCAGGGCGGTGTCCGAGCATTTCGACCTCGGGCTGGTGGTCACCATGCCCGACCGCCCCCGAGGGCGCTCCTCCCGGCCTGAGGCGTCTCCGGTCAAAGTCGTCGCCTTGGAGCTCGGTGCCCGGATCGCTCAACCCGAGACACGCAGCGAGCTCCTCGCAGGCATCGAGGCGGCGGGGACCTTCGACGTGGGGGTTGTCGTTGCCTTCGGGATGATCCTGGAGCCGGCAGCATTGGCGGTGCCGGGTCGAGGGATGCTCAACGCCCACTTTTCTCTGTTGCCCAGGTGGCGCGGCGCGGCACCGGTTGCCAGGGCCCTGATCGCCGGGGACCCCATGAGCGGGGTGACGATCATCGCCCTCGATGAAGGCCTGGACACCGGGCCGGTGCTCACTGCCCAGGCGATCGACATCGGCGCGGAGGAGACCGCCGGCGAGCTCACCGAGCGGCTGTCCGCCCTCGGTGCCCGGCTCCTGGTCGATGTCCTCCCCGGTTACCTCGCCGGCGACGTAGTCCCGGTCGCCCAGAGCGACGAAGGCGCGACCTATGCGGCAAAGCTGGCGGCCGGCGACCGCCCGATCCGCCCCACCATGAGCCGCGTGGAGACGGTGAACCTGGTCCGCGGCTTGTCGCCGGAGCCGGCTGCGACCCTCGACCTGGAGGGCGATGTGCTCCAGGTGCTGCGGGCCCGACCCCACGATCAAACCCTCGAGCCAGGGAGCTGGGAACTGGCCTCCGGGCGTCCGGTGATCGGGCTCGCTGACGGTGGAGTCGAGCTGGTCGAGGTCAAGGCCGCGGGGCGGAGGGCCACCGCCGGGGCGGATTGGGCGCGGGGTCGGAAGGCACAGTCGGGACGGTTCAGCTGACCGGTGTGCGACGGCCGCAGGGCTCGTGCGCCAGGGCTGGTCGGGTTGCTTCGTACAATCCCCGCTGATGGCCCCGGTCAAGATCGCTCCCTCGCTGCTGGCGGCAGACTTTTCCTGCCTCGAGGGCGAGCTGGCGAAGGTTGCGGACGCCGATTGGCTCCACATCGACGTGATGGATGGGCATTTCGTTCCCAACATCTCGTTTGGCATTCCAGTGATCGCCGGGATCCGGGCGGCCACCGATCTCTACTTCGACTGTCATCTGATGACCACCAACCCCGACGCCTTCCTCCCTGATCTCGCGGAGGCCGGCGCCAACCTGGTGACCATGCACATCGAGGCGATGCCCGACCCGACCCGTGCCGCCCATGCGGCGCGTGGAGCATGGCCTCGGCTTCGGCCTGGTGCTCAACCCGGCCACGCCTTTCGACGGTGTCGCCCCGTTCCTCGAGCTGTGTGACGTGCTCCTCGTCATGTCCGTCGAGCCCGGTTTTGGGGGCCAGAGCTTCATCGCAGAGGTCTTGCCCAAGATCGAGAGGGCGAGAGAATGGGTTGAGGAGCGCGGGCTTGCAGACCGATATTGAGATCGACGGGGGCATTACGCCCGAAACCGCCCGTTTGGCGGCCGCCGCCGGCGCGAACGTGTTCGTGGCCGGTACGGCGGTGTTTGGGGTCGCAGACCCCTCCGTCGCAATGGCCGATCTGAGAAGGGCAATCGAGGAAAGATGAGCGAACGGGTCCTGGTAGCAGACGACGACCCAGACATCCTCGCGGTCGTCCAGGTCAACTTCGAGCTCGAGGGCCTCGAAGTGGAGACCGCCGTCGACGGGGAGGACGCCTTGCAGAAGGCGACCGCCAACCCCCCGCATGTGATCGTCCTCGACATCATGATGCCGCGGATGGACGGCCTGACCGCCCTCCACCGCCTCCGTAGCCAGGCGACCACCGGCAACATCCCCATCATCCTGCTCACCGCACGAGGCCTCCCCGAAGACCGGGTGCGTGGCCTCGAGCTCGGTGCCGACGACTACATCACCAAGCCGTTCGACATCAACGAGCTGGTGGCCCGGGTACGGGCAGTGGTGAGGCGAACTCAGGCCGCTCGCGACCTCTCACCGCTCACCGGGCTCCCCGGGAACTTCAAGATCACCGCCGAGGTCGAAGAGCGCATCTCGTCGGGGCGCGACTTCGCCCTGGTGCATGGCGACCTCGACAACTTCAAGGCTTTCAACGACCACTACGGATTCATGCGAGGCGACGAAGTGATCCGCTTCTGCGCCAAGTGCTTCCGGGACGCCTCGGAGAGCCTCGGCATCACCGGCGCCTTTGTGGGCCACATCGGTGGTGACGACTTCGTCGCCATCATCCCGCCGGAGATGTCGGAGTCGTTCTGCAAAGAGGTGATCGAGCGCTTCGACGACGGCATCCTCGACCTTTACGACACCGCAGATGCGCTCCGCGGGTACATCGAGGTCATCGACCGTAGGGGCGAGCGTTTCGCCTTCCCCGTGGTCTCGCTCTCCCTGGGTGTAGCGTCTACCGATGTGCGTGAGATTTCCACGCAATGGGAGGCGTCGGCGATCGCGGTCGAAATGAAGGAATTTGCCAAGAAGCAGCCTGGCTCGACCTACCGCATCGATCGCCGCACGGGATAGGTGGACGACCTCCGCCACATGCGGAGGGCGCTCGAGCTCGCTGCACCCAATCATCCTCATCCCAACCCCCGAGTAGGCGCGGTCGTAGTCGACCCCGCCGGGGAGATCGTTGGCGAAGGCTCCCACAAGGGACCGGGGCAACCCACACGCCGAGGCCATCGCGCTCGATGGAGGCAGGGGCCAGGGCCCGTGGCTCGACGCTCTACGTCACCCTCGAGCCCTGCACTCATTTCGGCAACACCCCGCCCTGTGTCACCGCAATCGTCACCGCCGGAGTCAGCCGTGTCGTGGTCGGCGCCGGTGATCCCGACGAGAGGGTGAACGGAAGCGGGATCGCCTGGCTGGAGGACGCCAGGATCGAGGTGACGAGTGACGTTCTCGCCGATGAGGTGGTTGCCCTCGATCCCGGGTACTTCCACCATCGGCGCACCGGGCTGCCCCGGGTGACGTTGAAGCTGGCGATGACTCTCGACGGCTCGATCGCGGCGCAGGACGGGAGCTCTCGTTGGATCACTTCCGAGGAGGCGAGGGAGGACGCCCACCTCTTGCGGGCGTCGAGTGATGCGGTGGTGGTGGGGGCGGGCACATTCCGTACCGATGACCCAATGCTCACGGTCCGCGGTGAGGCGGGTGACAGCGAGCATCAGCCGCGACCGGTGATCATCGCCGGCAGCCAGAAACTGCCTGGCACGGCGAAGATCTGGGAGCGGGAGCCCTTGGTGATCTCCACTCACGAGACCGAGATCCCGAACGGGGACCTCGTGCTGGTCGAGGGCGACGACGGCCGCCCCGATCCGACACTCACGGCGCGGGCGCTGGCCGACCTCGGCTTACTCGACATCCTGCTCGAAGGGGGCGCGGCGCTCGCAGGGTCGTGGTGGCGGGCCGGTGTGATCACGCGGGGCGTCCTCTACGTGGCGGGCAAGGTCGGTGGAGGCACCGGGCTGCCGGCGATGGGTGGGGACTTCGCCACCATCACCGGTGCCACGGAGGTGAATATCGGGGCGGTGCGTAACGTTGGCCCTGACCTGAGGATCGAGTTCGAATAGATGTTCACCGGGATCGTGGCCCAGAAGGGCACAGTCGTTGTCGTGGCCGATGGGGGTGGCAAGCGCCTCACGCTCGACGCCGGGCCCTTGGCCGACCTGGGGATCGGCGATTCGATCGCGGTCAATGGCGTCTGTTTGACGGCGGTCACTGTGGAATCACCGCTGGTCGAAGTCGACGTCGTGGGCGAGACGTTGGCGCGTTCGAACCTCGGTGAGCTGGAGCCCGGGGATGTCGTCAACCTGGAGCGGCCGCTCCCTGCCAGCGGGCGCTTCGACGGTCATGTGGTGCAGGGCCACGTCGACGGCGTAGGAGTGGTCAGCCACGTGGAAGAGCGGCCCGACGGGAAGCGGATCCGGATCGAGGTTCCCGACGACCTGGACCGATACGTGGTCGAGAAGGGATCGATCACCATCGACGGCGTCAGCCTCACCGTGGCCGCCATCGGCAGCGGATGGCTCGAAGTTGCCCTCATCCCGCACACGCTCGAAGTCACCAATCTCGGCTTGCGCTTGGTCGGTGATCAGGTCAACCTCGAGGTCGACATCCTGGCCAAGTACGTGGAGAAGCTCCTGAAAGCGGGAACGTGACCTTTTCCCCCATCGAGGACATCGTCGAGGCGATCGGCCGCGACGAAATGGTGATCATGGTCGACGACAAAGACCGTGAGAACGAAGGCGATCTCATCCTGGCCGCCGAGTCCGCGACTCCGGAACGGATCGGGTTCATGCTCCGCCATACCAGCGGCATCATCTGCCTCCCGGTGATTGGTGAGCGCCTCGACGAGCTGGACCTGCCGATGATGGTTGCCCGCAACACCGATGTGCGAAGGACCGCGTTCACGGTCTCCATCGATGCCCGGGAAGGGACCACCACCGGGATCTCCGCCGCCGACCGGTGCCGGACCATCCTCGCCGTCGTCGACCCGGCAACACGTCCCGAGGACCTGGCCCGACCCGGTCACACCTACCCCCTCCGCTACGAGCCGGGAGGTGTGCTGAAACGAGCCGGCCACACCGAGGCCGCGGTGGACCTCGCTGACATGGCCGGGAAGTACCCGGCCGGGGTGCTCGCCGAGATCATGAACGACGACGGCACTGTGGCCCGCCTTCCCGATCTCGAGTTGTTCGCCAAGGAGCACGGTCTTCTGTTGGGCACGATCGCCGATCTCATCGCTCACCGCCGGGAGCGGGAGAAGCTCGTCGAGCGAGTGGTGGAGGCCCGGATCCCCACCGAGCACGGCACTTTCACCGCAGTCGGCTTCCGATCCCTGGTGGATGACCGCCAGCACATTGCCCTGGTCATGGGCGACCTCGCCGACGGGGAGCGGGTCCTGACCCGTGTTCACTCCGAGTGCCTCACTGGCGACGTATTCGGAAGCCTCAGGTGCGACTGCGGCGACCAATTGGACATGGCTCTGGCCCGGGTCGCGGCCGAGGGCAGGGGGGTGGTCCTCTACATCCGGGGTCACGAGGGCCGCGGCATCGGGCTGCTCCACAAGCTCGCCGCCTATCGCCTCCAGGACGAGGGAATGGACACCGTCGACGCCAACGTCAACCTCGGCCTCCCGGTCGACGCACGGGACTACGGCGTAGGTGCTCAGATCCTCTATGACCTCGGGGTCCGGTCGATGCGCCTCATGACCAACAACCCGACCAAGCGGGCCGGGATCGAGGGGTATGGGCTCTCGATCGTGGAACAGGTCCCTCTCTCGATCGAGGCCAACGAGGAGAACCGCGACTATCTGAAGGCCAAGGCGAGCCGACTCGGGCACCAGATGGACCTGGGCACCGGGGCATGATCGAGAAATTCGAGGGCACAACCGAGGGCGCCGGGCTCAGCATCGGCATCGCGGTGGCGAATTGGAACCAGTCGATCACCGATCGTTTGCTCGACGGAGCTCTCGCTCGCCTCGAAGGGCTCGGGGTCGACGACGTCGCCGTGGTTCGTGTCCCGGGAGCCCTCGAGCTCCCTGTCGCGGCCCGTGCCCTGGCAAGCAGGGGAGTGAACGCGGTGATCGCCATCGGGACCGTGGTCAAGGGCGACACCGACCACTATGAGGTTGTGGTCCGCGAGTCGGCCTCCGGAATCGCCCGTGTCGCCGAGGCGACAGGTGTTCCTGTCACCAACGCCATCCTCGCGGTCCGCTCCTTCGATCAAGCCGTGGAGCGGGCCGGGCTCGATGATTCCAACAAGGGGGCGGAAGCGGCGGAAGCCGCGGTGCGGACGGCCACTGCCCTGAGAAGCCTGGGTGGGGGCTGACGCGGGATGGTGTTAGCCCAGTAACCCCCTGGTATCCTTTGGGGACAATCGACGACAAGAGCGGAAGCTGCTGCTTCCCCACCCGGCCGCCGAAGGCGAGCCGCGGTCCCTTTCCGGCTCCGCCGGTCCTTGGCAGCAAGTTTTCGCTTGCTGCTTTTTCATTGGCACTCAACAGGAGGTGACAGCATCAACGAGCTCCGTGTGAACGGCGCGATTCGAGCAAAAGAGGTGCGAGTAGTTGCACCGGATGGCTCCCAGATCGGGGTCAAGAAACTCAATGAGGCCATGTGGCTCGCTGAGCAACTCGATTTGGATCTCGTCGAAGTGGCACCCAACGCGAAACCGCCGGTGTGCCGATTGATGGATTACGGGAAGTACAAGTACGAGCAGTCCGTCAAACAGCGTGAAGCTCGCAAGAAGCAGACCCGGACCACGATCAAGGAGCTCCGCATGAAGGTGCGGATCGGCGATCACGACTTCGACATCACAAGGCGCAAGGCCAAGGACTTCCTGGACGACGGGGACAAGGTCAAGGTGACGATTCGCTTCCGGGGACGGGAGCAGGAGCGGCCGGGCTTCGGCAAGGACCTCCTGGACCGCCTCGCCGAAGAGGTCATCGACGCAGGTGTTGTCGAGCAAACGCCGAAGATCGAAGGTCGGAGCATGACCATGGTGCTGGCACCAACTCGCAGGCCCAAAGTGGCCGTCGAGAGTGACCACGAGTTGGTGACAGAGATCGACATAGAGCCGGCGGCCGAGGTCGAGCTCGAGCCCGAGATAGAAACCGAGACCGAGCCAGCGGCCGAGGTTGAGACCGAGCCGGTGCTCGAGCCAGAGCAGCAGTAGGAACTGAAACAGGAGGGCACCGTGCCCAAGATGAAAACTCACAGCGGAGCCAAGAAGCGGATCAAGGTGACCGGCTCCGGCAAGTACATGAGACGCCAGTCGGGCCGCGGCCACCTCAAGCTGGCAAAGGGCAATCACGTCTTCCGGCGCCGCTCAGGTGAGGTCGAGTTGGCCCCCGGCGACGCCAAAGTCGCCAAGAAGCTGCTCGGGCGCTGACGGTCCAGGAGGTATCGAAATGGCACGAGTGAAGAGGGCGGTCCACGCCAAGAAGTCACACAAGAAGGTGCTCGACAGGGCCAAGGGGTACAAGGGCGCCCGCAGCCGGCGTTACCGGACCGCCAACGAGCAGGTCATGCACGCGATGCAGGACGCCTACCGCGACCGCAGGGCGCGCAAGGGCGACTTCCGGCGGCTTTGGATCGCCAGGATCAACGCGGCGGCCCGCCAGAACGGGATCACCTATTCCCAGCTGATCGCAGGGCTCAAGGCGAGCGAAATCGAGGTCGACCGCAAAATGCTGGCTGAGCTGGCGGTGAACGACCCCGGGGCATTCGCCCAGCTCGTCGAGACGGCCAAGAAGGCCTGAGCATCTCCGGCGGCTCGGCATGACGCCGGTCAGCCCACGCAACAAGCGTGTGGTGGACGCTGCCCGGCTCCACCGCTCCCGGGAGCGCTCATCACGGGGGCAGACTCTGATCGAGGGCCCCGGGCTCTTATCCGAAGCACTCGCCGCGGGCGTTGTGCCCACGGTCCTGTTCGCTTTGGTCGATGACGTCGCCTCTCAGCGACTGGCCGACGAAAATCAGATCCCGCTTGTCGTCGTCGACGAGTCCGCGCTGAGCCGGGTGGCAGGCACCAAGAGCCCGCGGGGGCCGGTGGGTGTCATCACGATCCCGGAGCCAGGCATTTCGTCCGTGCCCGGGCTGTTGGTGGCCTGGGGCGTCTCCGACCCCGGCAACGTGGGGACCATGATCCGCACCGCCGCCGCCTTCAATTGGGGTTTCGGCCATACCGCGGGCACGGCGAATCCCTGGGCCCCCAAGGTGCTCCGCGCCGGGGCCGGAGCCCAGTTCCGCTCACAGATCACCTCGATCGCCGATCTCGAGCACGTCCGGCTCCTCGGCTTCGTGCCATTGGCAACCGTGGTCCGTGGTGGGGAATCCCCCCGGGACCTCGAACCGGCCAACTATGCCGTCTTGGTCGGGGAGGAGGCAGCAGGGCTGCCTGAGCCGGTCACCGCCGGATCGACGGTGGCGGTGACCATCCCCATGCCTGGTGGCACCGAGAGCCTCAATGCCGCGGTCGCCGCCGGGATGATCCTCTACGAGCTGTCCAAAGACTGACACCGACGCTCCTAACCTGCCGCCGACATGAATCCGATCCAGACGCTGGATGACGTCCTCGCCGGTGCGGCGGCCAGCATCGACGCCGCGGGCTCAATCGAGGAGTTGGAGCGCGTCGAAAGCTCTCTTCTCGGCAAGAGCTCGGCGATGGGATCGGTGCGAAAGTCAATGGGTGGGCTTGGACGCCTCGGAGAGGCCGGCGGTGGGGGCCAAGCTCAACGAGGTGACCGCCGCTGTCCAAGGCCTGCTCTCTCAGAAGCGGGTGTCACTCGAGCTCGTCGAGGAGGGGCTGCGGCTCACGGAGGATCGCATCGACGTGACCCTCGAGGCGGTGACCTTCCCCACCGGGTCTCAACACCTGATTCAGCAGACCATCGACGAAGTGGTGGACATCTTCGTCGGGCTCGGATATCAGGTCGCCGACGGCCCCGAGGCCGAGCTCGGTTGGTACAACTTCGACGCCCTCAACACCCCGCCCACCCATCCCAGTCGCCTCGAATCGGACACGGTCTACCTGGACTATGGGAATGCCGAGGACGAGGTGCTGTTGCGAACTCAGACCTCGCCGGTCCAGGTGCGCTGGATGGAGGCCCACCAACCCCCGGTCTATGTCGTGGTGCCCGGGAAGGTCTACCGGAAGGAGACCACCGACGCCACCCACCTCCCGGTGTTCCATCAGGTCGAGGGCCTCGCCGTTGACACCTCGATCCAGTTCTCCGATCTCAAAGGCACCCTGGCCCACTTCTCTCAGGAGTTCTTCGGGCCCAACACCAAGGTGCGCCTGCGTCCCCACTTCTTCCCCTTCACCGAGCCCAGCGCCGAGCTCGACGTCTCTTGTTTCGCCTGTGACGGCGGCGAGCCGGGCTGTCGGATATGCGGGGGAGCGGGGTGGTTGGAGATGCTGGGCTGCGGGATTGTCGATCCGAACGTGTTGGAGGCGGTCGGATATGACCCCTCGACACTCTCCGGGTTCGCCTTCGGGATGGGTGTGGAGCGCCTGGCCATGGTCCGCCACGGGATCAACGACATCAGGCACTTCGTGGACAACGACATCCGCTTCTTGAGCCAGTTCTGATGAAGGTCCCGCTGCGCTGGCTCCAGGAGTTCATCGATCTCCCCACCGTCGACCCCGTCGAGCTGTCCCTCGTCTTCGACATGGTCGGGCACAAGGTCGAGGGCTTCGAGACCTTGGAGCGGGGGTGGACCGATGTGGTCGTGGGAAAGGTCGAAGCGATTGCCGCTCACCCCGATGCCGACAAGATCCGTGTCTGCCAGGTCGACGTCGGAGACGGCCCGGAGCAGATCATCTGTGGCGCCTGGAACTTCTCGGAGGGCGCCTATGTAGCCGTTGCCCGCCCGGGTGCGGTGCTCCCCGGTGGCTTCGAGATCGGGCAGCGGACAATTCGGGGAGTCGATTCCAACGGGATGATCTGTTCCGAGAAGGAGCTGGCCTTGGGCGACGACCACACCGGGATCCTGGTCCTCGACGGGGAACCGGATCTTGGCGGTGACTTCTCGGACCTCGTCGAGCTCCCCGACGTCGTGTTCGAGCTCGAGATCACCCCCAACCGGCCCGACGCAATGTCCATGCACGGCATCGCCAGGGACTTGGGCGCCTATCTCGGGGTGGATCACAGGATCCCGGAGCGAGCCCTGACCTCCGTTTCCGGGTCGATCGGGACCCGGGTCGTGATCGAAGACGGGCACGGATGCCGTAGATTCACCGCCCGAGAGATCCGTGGGCTGAAGATGGGGCGATCTCCGCTCTGGGTGCGCCATCGTCTGGCCAAGGCCGGCGTGAGGTCGATCTCGAACGTCGTCGACGTCACCAACTACGTGATGCTGGAGTTGGGTCATCCCTTGCATGCCTTCGACGCCGACTCGATCGTCGGCGGCCGCCTCGTGGTGAAGCGGGCGGTGGACGGTGAGGAGTTGGAGACCCTGGACGGGGAGACCAGGGCGTTGACCGGCGAGGACCTGATCATCTATGACGACGAGGGGCCCACCTCGATGTCGGGGACCATGGGTGGGGCGCGGTCCGAAGTCTCAGCCGGGACGACAAATGTCCTCATGGAGGCCGCCTCGTGGGACCCGCCGACGATCATGTACATGTCGCGCCGCCACGGGCTGCGATCCGAGGCTTCGACCAGATTCGAACGTGGCGTCGACCCCAACCTCGCCGACGAGGCCAACCGGCGCGCCGCGGCGATGGTCGTCGAACTGGCCGGGGGCGCGGTGCCCGAGGAGTCGCTCGATGTCATCGGCACACCCACCGAGCCGGTCACGATTTCGCTGGCTTTGTCAGAGGTCTCCCGGCTCCTCGGCCCCGGATTCAGTCGCGACCACGTGGGAGGCATCCTGAAGCGCCTGGGGATGGATATCGAAGGCGACGACCCGATCCGGGTGGTAGTGCCCACGTATCGCCCGGACGTCACCAGGCCCGCGGATCTCGTCGAGGAAATCGCCCGGATCCACGGCTACGACAAGTTCGAGTCAACGGTGCCCATCGGTCGGGCCGGAGGCCTGACGCCAGAACAGAAACGGTTTCGCCTACTTCGATCGGCACTGGCCGGTGTCGGGGCCCAACAGGCCGTCACGCTCTCGTTCGTCGGCGAAGAGGACTTGATCCGGCTCGGGATGTCTCTCGAAGGGCTACTCATGGTCAAGAACCCCCTTCGCGAGGAGGAAGGCAGACTCAGGCCCTCGCTGTTGCCGGGCCTCCTCAATGCCGCCCGTTTCAACGTCTCTCGCGGTGCCCAATCGGTCGCCTTGTTCGAGAGCGGGCTCGTGTTCGCTGCCCGTCCTTCTGATGTCGACGCCCGGCTACCCGAACAGACGGATCGGCTGGCCTGGGTGATGGTCGGTGCCCAGGGGCCGGCGGCGCTCGGCGGGCGCCCACTGGCCTCCGATGCTTCGCTCTCCCTGGCGTTGGCCCGGCACCTCGGTGCCGTGCTCGGCCTCTCCGATATGTCGTTCTCGCCGGTCAGCCCGGCCGGATTTCACCCGGGCAGGGCGGCGCAGGTCGAGATCGGTGGGCAGGTCGTCGGGCACTGTGGTGAGTTGAGCCCGACGGTGGCCCGTGCCTACGAGCTCCCCGGCCGTGTCGCGATTGCCGAGATCGACTTGGGTGCCTTGCTGACCCCGATCGAGTTGCGTCAGGCGACTTCCCCGTCGGTGTTCCCACCGGTCGACTTCGACCTCTCGTTCCTGATCGGCCACGGAGTCTCGGCGGCGGACCTGGTCCAAGCGACATCATCGGCGGGATCCGGCATGGTGGAGTCGGCCCGTGTCTTCGACGTGTTCACCGGGCAGGGCGTAGCCGCGGATGAGCGAGCCATCGCCATTCGTTACCGGCTACGAGCCGTCGATCGCACCCTGACCAATGAAGAAGTTGCCCCGGTCCGTCAGGCCATGATCGATGCTGCATCTGGCCTGGGGGCAAAGCTGCGAGGGGCCTGAGCATCGACATGGATTTCTCACGGCTGCTCGACGAGCCACCTGATGTCGCGGCGCCTCGGCTCCTGGGGGCGGTGCTGGTCTCCAACGTCGGCCAGGAGGAGGTGAGTGTCCGCATCACCGAGGTCGAGGCCTATCGAGGCTCCGACGACCCCGCATCCCATGCCTTCCGTGGCCGGACCGCGCGAAACGGGTCGATGTTCGAACGACCGGGCACTCTCTACGTCTACCGGTCGTATGGCGTCCACTGGTGTGCCAACGTCGCCGCCGGCCCCGAAGGCACCGGCTGGGGAATCCTGTTCCGTGGGGGTGAAGTCATCAGCGGGTTGGTCGGGGCTCGAGCCCGCAGGGGAGGGCGCTCCGATCTGGCCAATGGCCCTGGAAAGCTGACCCAGGCATTGGGGATCGACGGCCGCCACGACGGGACCTACCTGTTGGAGGACGGCTCGCCACTCCGGCTCGAGGCCGGGCAGTCGCCCGACCTGGTGATGGCGACCCCACGGGTGGGGATCTCCAAGGCAGTCGACCTCCCCTGGCGATTCGTGGCTGCCAGCGTTGCCGGTGCGGGCAGGTGAGGGACCACCGACGGTTTACCCTCTCCCCGCGATGACTCCGGCCGAACAACTGCCTCTGCTCATGCGCCATGCGGACAAAGTCGTGCCCGAGGAGGGCCTGCTCGCCAAGCTGGATAGCGGTCGCAAGCTGAGGGTCAAGCTGGGTCTCGACCCCACAGCTCCCTCGGTGACCCTGGGTTGGGCGGTAGTGCTGCGAAAGCTGCGCCACTTCCAGGAGCTGGGCCACACCGCGGTCCTGATCGTCGGCGACTTCACTGCCCGGGTCGGCGACCCTTCACTGAAGAGCGAGACCCGGAAGCGGCTCAGCGCCGAGGAGGTCAACGGATTTGCCGAGAACGTCCTCGGACAATTCCGCCGGGTCCTTCTCGAAGACAACCTGGAAATCAGGCGCAACTCGGAGTGGCTGGGAGCACTCGATATGGGAGGGCTTCTCGAGCTCACCTCGTCGGCGACCGTCGCGCAGATGCTGGAACGATCCGATTTCGCCACCCGGTACCAGGAGGGAAGCCCGATCTCGGTGATGGAGTTCCTCTACCCCTTGCTCCAGGGTTACGACTCGGTGGCCGTGGAAGCGGATGTCGAGCTCGGCGGCAGCGACCAGCTGTGGAACCTGATGATGGGGCGGGTGGTCCAGGAGCGTTACGGGATGGAGCCGCAGGTGGCGCTCACCATGCCGCTCCTGGTGGGCACCGACGGTTCGAAGAAGATGTCACAGTCCTTGGGCAACTACATCGGGGTCGAGGACGAGCCGGGGGAGATGTTCGGCAAGACGATGAGCATCCCCGACACCGCGATGCCCGAGTGGCTCGCCCTAGCCGCCGACTTCGATCCTGCCGATGTCGAGCCGATCGTCTCCGGGCTCGCCGACGGCGGGCTTCACCCCGGGGAGACCAAGCGCCGTCTGGCTCGCGCCGTCACCGCTCTGTACTGGGGTGAGGAGGCCGCGGCGGCGGCCGAGGCCGGGTTCGACCAAGTCTTCAAAGACGGGGGAATACCCGACGAAATCGGGTCGTTTCATGTCCCGGAGACAGATCCGGTGTTGATTCCGAACCTGATTCGGGATGCCATCGGGATCTCGGGGTCCGAGGCGCGGCGGATGTTGAAACAGCGTGCGGTGCGGATCGACGGCGAGGTCATGGAGGCCGAAGAAGCAGCTCGGGACTCGCTGGTGGGACGGGTGCTCCAGGTAGGCAAGAGGCGGTTCGTCCGCCTCACCTAATGAACTTGACTAGATATGGGATGTCGTTACTATTCGACGTCCGGCCCGGGAGCACTCCCGGGTTGCCCACCAACTCGGTGAGGCGCTTGTCTCGCGCTCAGCGCGATTGACGTATGTAACGGGTCAGCGATCTGATCGCCGGCCTGCCCATGCCAAGCGGTGGGAGCACTTGGGCTCCTTGACAACTGAACAATGTGCCAAAAGCCAGCAAGCGCTTGCCATCCAGGTCGATTCGTCGGCTTTGGTGGTAGGCATTGCAGCAATCGAAGCTCTCGGGTCCCTCACGGGTCCGAGACCCAATTGCAAACACTTTGATGACAGGAGTGGGCACCGTCTTCGGATGGAGCCCGTGAATGTACGTTGGAGAGTTTGATCCTGGCTCAGGACGAACGCTGGCGGCGCGCCTAATGCATGCAAGTCGAGCGACGCACACCGGAGGGGTAACCCACCGGTATGACGGAGCGGCGAACGGGTGAGTAACACGTGAGCAACCTGCCCCACAGACCGGGATAGCCCAGGGAAACTTGGATTAATACCGGATATCCTCTCGGAACCACATGGCTCTTTGAGGAAATGCCTTTGTGCTGTGGGATGGGCTCGCGGCTTATCAGCTAGTTGGTGGGGTAACGGCCTACCAAGGCATCGACGAGTAGCTGGTCTGAGAGGACGATCAGCCACACTGGGACTGAGACACGGCCCAGACTCCTACGGGAGGCAGCAGCAGGGAATCTTGCGCAATGGGCGAAAGCCTGACGCAGCGACGCCGCGTGGGGGATGAAGGCCTTCGGGTTGTAAACCCCTTTCAGGAGGGACGAAATTGACGGTACCTCCAAAAGAAGCCCCGGCCAACTACGTGCCAGCAGCCGCGGTAATACGTAGGGGGCGAGCGTTGTCCGGAATCATTGGGCGTAAAGAGCTCGTAGGCGGTTCAGCAAGTCGTTTGTGAAAGTCCGAGGCTCAACCTCGGAACTGCAGTCGAAACTGCTGTGACTCGAGTCCGGTAGAGGAGAATGGAATTCCCGGTGTAGCGGTGAAATGCGCAGATATCGGGAGGAACACCAGTAGCGAAGGCGGTTCTCTGGGCCGGTACTGACGCTGAGGAGCGAAAGCGTGGGGAGCAAACAGGATTAGATACCCTGGTAGTCCACGCCGTAAACGTTGGACACTAGGTGTGGCGGTCTGATCAACGACTGCCGTGCCGAAGCTAACGCATTAAGTGTCCCGCCTGGGGAGTACGGCCGCAAGGCTAAAACTCAAAGGAATTGACGGGTCCCCGCACAAGCGGCGGAGCATGCGGCTTAATTCGATGCAACCCGAAGAACCTTACCTGGGTTTGAAATCATGGGAAAAGCCGTGGAAACACGGTGTCCGTAAGGGCCCATGACAGGTGGTGCATGGCTGTCGTCAGCTCGTGTCGTGAGATGTTGGGTTAAGTCCCGCAACGAGCGCAACCCTTGTCCTATGTTGCCAGCGGTTCGGCCGGGGACTCATAGGAGACTGCCGGGGATAACTCGGAGGAAGGTGAGGACGACGTCAAGTCATCATGCCCCTTATATCCAGGGCTGCACGCATGCTACAATGGTCGGTACAACGGGCAGCGATCCCGCGAGGGGGAGCGAATCCCAAAAAGCCGGCCTCAGTTCGGATTGGAGTCTGCAACTCGACTCCATGAAGTCGGAGTCGCTAGTAATCGCGGATCAGCAAAGCCGCGGTGAATGCGTTCTCGGGGATTGTACACACCGCCCGTCAAGTCACGAAAGTCGGCAACACCCGTAGTCAGTGGCCTAACCCTTTTTGGGAGGGAGCTGCCGAAGGTGGGGTCGGTAATTGGGACTAAGTCGTAACAAGGTAGCCGTACGGGAACGTGCGGCTGGATCACCTCCTTTCTAAGGAGCACTAACGAAACCGGCTTGATTGCCCGGTTTCCAGCTTCTAGTTGATCTGCTGGCTATTCGCTTTGACCCTCGAGATCACTCTTGTGTGTGGAACAAGCAAGCTCTCACCGCTCGCGGTGGGAGAAGCTTGGATGAGCCCACGGTGGGATCACGAGTTCAGACGGGCACATTGTTCAGTTGTGAAGGAGTTCCAGGCCTCTTCGAGGCCGAACGCCTTCAGGCAACTTGAGAACTGCATAGCGAGCACAATTGTCTTGGATTCTCTAATAATTCAAGCTACTAAGAGTTAACGGTGAATGCCTTGGCGCTAGAAGCCGATGAAGGACGTGGCAGGCTGCGAAAAGCCTCGGGAAGCTGTCAAGCAAGCGTCGATCCGAGGATGTCCTAATGGGGAAACCCGGCTGGGGTCATGCCCAGTCACTCCGGTCTGAACACATAGGGCCGGTAGAGGTAACCAGGGGAACTGAAACATCTCAGTACTCTGAGGAAAAGAAAGCAAAAGCGACTCCCTGAGTAGTGGCGAGCGAAACGGGATCAGCCTAAACCTATGCAGTGTGATAGCCCGGTGGTGTTGCTGTATTAGGTGTCGTGGGGCCCATGTCTCGATGCACCGGCATCGAGCTGAAGATACAAAGACGGCGGTTAGTCGAACCCAGATGGAAAGCTGGGCCACAGCAGGTAACAGCCCTGTAGACGAAAACCGACCGACCTTCAGATTGGTGTCCCCAAGTATCACGGAGGATATTCCGTGTGAATCTGCGAGAACCACCTCGTAAGGCTAAGTACTTCCTAGCGACCGATAGCGGACTAGTACCGTGAGGGAAAGGTGAAAAGAACCCCGGCGAGGGGAGTGAAATAGTACCTGAAACCGTTAACTTACAAGCAGTGGGAGGGATCTTCGGATCCTGACCGCCTGCCTTTTGAAGAATGAGCCGGCGAGTTACCGGTATGTGGCAAGATTAAGGTGTGAACCGTAGTCGAAGCGAAAGCGAGTCTTAATAGGGCGCCTAGTCGCATGCCGTAGACCCGAAGCCGAGTGATCTATCCATGGGCAGGGTGAAGCGAGGGTAAGACCTCGTGAAGGCCCGAACCCACCAAGGTTGAAAACTTGGGGGATGACCTGTGGATAGGGGTGAAAGGCCAAACAAACTCGGCGATAGCTGGTTCTCCCCGAAATAGCTTTAGGGCTAGCGTCGTACGTTCCGTATTGGGGGTAGAGCACTGATTGGACTAGGGGGCCTACAAGCTTACCGCATTCAGTCAAACTCCGAATCTCAATACGCCAAGTACGGCAGTCAGACTACGTGAGATAAGTTTCGTGGTCGAAAGGGAAACAGCCCAGATCGTCAGCTAAGGCCCCCAAGTGTGTACTAAGTGGGAAACGATGTGGAGTTGCTCAAACAGCCAGGATGTTGGCTTAGAAGCAGCCACCATTTAAAGAGTGCGTAACAGCTCACTGGTCGAGTGATTCTGCGCGGAAAATGTAACGGGGCTCAAGTACACCGCCGAAGCTACGGGATCCAGCTTGCTGGATCGGTAGGGGAGCGTCGTGTTGCCAGCGAAGCGGCGGCGGAAGCCAGCCGTGGAGGCGTCACGAGTGCGAATGCCGGCATGAGTAGCGAATGAAGAGTGAGAATCTCTTCCGCCGAATGTCCAAGGGTTCCTGGGGAAGGTTCGTCCGCCCAGGGTAAGTCGGGACCTAAGGTGAGGCCGAGAGGCGTAGTCGATGGACAACCGGTTGATATTCCGGTACCACTCTGCGTGCGCCAAGGCCGAATCTGGTTTGCTAAGGAAAGCCCTTCGGGGCCTACCGACCCAGCCAGTACTAGGTCAGCGATGGAGTGACGGGGAAGGCTAGACGGACCCGGGCGATGGTTGTTCCCGGGGTAAGCGTGTGGGCGAGGTCCAGGTAAATCCGGACTTCATCAAGCCGAGGCGTGATGCCGAGCCGATTCAGGCGAAGCCGTTGAAGCCATACCTCCAAGAAAAGCTTCTAGCGAGCACTCAGGGTGCCCGTACCCCAAACCGACACAGGTGGACAGGTAGAGAATACCAAGGCGAGCGAGTTAACTCTGGTTAAGGAATTCGGCAAAATAGCTCCGTAACTTCGGGAGAAGGAGCGCCCCGGTAAGGTGAAGGACTTCGCGTCCTGAGCTTGAGGGGGCCGCAGTGACCAGACCCAAGCGACTGTTTACCAAAAACACAGCAGCGTGCGAAGTCGCAAGACGATGTATACGCTGTGACGCCTGCCCGGTGCTGGAAGGTTAAGTGGATAGGTTAGCTTCGGCAAAGCTTTGAAACTAAGCCCCAGTAAACGGCGGCCGTAACTATAACGGTTAGTACCACTGGCCGTGGGTAAACCTTGCTATATGCTGGAATATCCGTGAATCCGACGGTACTAGTTCCTGTCACAACCTCTTCGTAGGCTCGTGGCATGAGCAGTGAAAATCCGATCGGTGCGGACAATCAGCAGGAAACCATCAGCGCACTCGATCCGCGATGGGTTGTTGGGTTCGTGGACGGGGAAGGATGCTTCTCAGTGTCCATTCATCACAACGAGCTGGCGAGACGAACGCGTGGTTGGCACGTCCAGCCCACGTTCCAGGTCTCCCAGCACACCGACCATCGCGACGTCCTCGAAGAGCTCAGAGCCTTCTTCGGCTGCGGCAACGTACGTTCGAAAGGGCCGGCGAGCTCGGTAGACGTCTTCGTAGTGCACAGCACCATCCAGCTCGAGAGAGCGGTAATCCCGTTCTTCGAAAGGTACGTGCTCCGGGTCAAGAGGAACGACTTCGAGCATTTCTCCTTCATCGTGAGGGAGATCAGGTCGAAGCGGCACCATCGACCCGAGGTCTTCGAAGAGATCGTCCGGCGCGCCTACGCGATGAACGCGAGAGGCAAGCAACGGGCACGATCAATCGACGAGATCCTGATGGGATCCTCAGAGACTGCACGCAAGGCGCCACAATCCGTGGCGAAGATACAGTCCGATCCCCATGGCGACATGGGGAGCCAGACAGAAATGATCTGGCCACTCACAGAAATGTGAGGAGTAACAAGAATGCCTAAGGTAGCGAAATTCCTTGTCGGGTAAGTTCCGACCTGCACGAATGGCGTAACGACTTGGGTACTGTCTCAACCAGAGACTCGGCGAAATTGCAGTGTGAGTAAAGATGCTCACTACCTGCGGCAGGACGGAAAGACCCCGGAACCTTTACTGTAGCTTGACATTGGTGTCTGGCATGTGATGTGTAGGATAGGTGGGAGGCTTAGAAGCGGAGGCGCTAGCTTTCGTGGAGCCAACGTTGAAATACCACCCTTCTCATGACGGCCATCTAACTTCGGTCCGTAATCCGGATCAGGGACAGTGTCTGGCAGGCAGTTTCACTGGGGCGGTGGCCTCCTAAAGTGTAACGGAGGCGCCCAAAGGTTCCCTCAGTCTGGTCGGCAATCAGACGATGAGTGTAAATGCACAAGGGAGCTTGACTGCGAGACCTACAAGTCGAGCAGGGACGAAAGTCGGGATTAGTGATCCCATGGTGGCACGTGGGTGCGCCATGGCTCAACGGCTAAAAGGTACTCCGGGGATAACAGGCTTATACCCCCCAAGAGTCCATATCGACGGGGGTGTTTGGCACCTCGATGTCGGCTCGTCGCATCCTGGGGCTGGAGCAGGTCCCAAGGGTCGGGCTGTTCGCCCGTTAAAGCGGCACGCGAGCTGGGTTCAGAACGTCGTGAGACAGTTCGGTCCCTATCCGCCGCAGGCGCAGGAAGTTTGAGAGGAGCTGCCCCTAGTACGAGAGGACCGGGGTGGACGTACCTCTGGTGTGCGAGTTGTACTGCCAAGTGCACGGCTCGTTGGCTATGTACGGACGGGATAAGCGCTGAAGGCATCTAAGTGCGAAGCCCACCTCGAGATGAGACTTCCCACCCGCAAGGGTTAAGGCCCCTGGTAGAAGACCAGGTTGATAGGCCGGACGTGTAAGCGCAGTAATGCGTTCAGCGGACCGGTACTAATAGGCCGAGGGCTTGAGTTTGAATTCAGGACATACGTGCTCGCTATGGAGTGCTCGGGTTGCCGGGTCGCTCGAAGATTTGTCCGGTGGCTAGAGCGGCGAGGAACCACCCGTTCCCATTCCGAACACGGAAGTGAAACTCGCCAGCGCCGATGGTACTTGGGGAGCAATCCCCTGGGAGAGTAGGTCACCGCCGGGCAATTAACGTCGAGGGGCCGCCGACTAGCGTTGGCGGCCCCTTTTTCATGGAACGGGGGATAGGTGAACAGCCGGTCCAACCAGCACAATTCGAAGGGTCGTGACGACAAGCGCCGTCAGGACAGCCACGACGGCCGCGACCGGCGCCACCGCACCGTCACCACCGTTACCTCGGGACAGCTTCCGAAATGGGTCCGTGACGACATCATGCGGTCGACGCCCAAGGACCGGCGCGAGCCCGCACTGATGCACCTGACCAAGGCTCTGGACCAGTTCGCCGACGAGCGCTACGCCGCGGCATTGCCCGATCTTCGCCAGGCCAAGACCCTGGCTCCACGTTCCTCGACGGTTCGGGAGATGCTCGGGCTCTCCGCCTATCACACGGGAAAGTGGGAGGAAGCGTTGCGAGAGCTGCGCACCTTCCGCAGGATCAGCGGGGACATCATTCATATGCCTGTGGAGATGGATTGCCTTCGGGCAATGGGGAAGAAGGCGGATGTGGTCAAGACCTGGGACCGGATCCAGGACCTCGAGACTTCTCCGACAGTGGACCACGAGGCGAGCGTGGTCTACGCCTCATTCCTTCTCGACGAGGGCAAGCCCCGGGAGGCATGGCAGATCATCAAGCCGGGACGACTGGTGGCATCGCCATCACCCGGCGAGCTCCGGCGCTGGTTCGTCGCAGCCCGGGTCGCCCTGGCTGCCGGTGACAAAGACGCAGCGAGGCGATTGGTGGCCGCCCTCGACGAGCAGGAGCCTGATTTCGAGGGTGTCGACGAGCTCCGCGCCGCACTCCTGTAGGAATCTGTCCCTGGCCCGCGGCATTATCGGATAGATCCGCGCTTCCCCGCCATGAGATAGGGGAGAGTGTCATGGATCTCAACCTCGTCGTCCTCTGCGGGCGACTTGCCACCGATCCCGAGCTACGGGTGTTCGATTCCGGGACCCGGCTCATCAGGCTGCTGATGACCGTGAAGAGCGACGAACCGCGTCGTCGGGTCGACGTCGTGCCGGTGACGGTCTGGGACCCGGCCGACGACCTGATCGAAGACCTGCCCGAGAAGGGAAAGCGAGTCTGGGTCTGCGGCTCGATTCAACGCCGATTCTGGGAGGCACCGGATGGGAGGCGGTCCCGCCTCGAAGTGGTGGCCGAACAGGTGCACATCAAAGACGTCGATGATCTGGAGCCGGTCACCGTGGCCTGAACTCCGTTTGGGTCAACGATTCTCCGCTTTGAGTCGCCGGTACAGTGGCGTGACCGGTGCGGGAACTGCTGACTCCACGATGGATCGCCGCCGGCCTGGTGGTCGTCACGCTTGCCGTCGTCTTCGCCAACCTCGGGCTGTGGCAACTGCGCCGGCACGACGAGCGCCACCTGGAGAACACGATCTCGGCATCGCGGTTTCAGGACGCCTCCTTGGAGATCGAGCAACTGATTCCTTCGATGGAGGGAGAGGCGGAGACTCTCCACTGGCGGCGGGCCCAGGCCACCGGCATGTTCCAGTCCGAAGACGAGGTGTTGATTCGAAGTCAGGTCTTCCGCGGCACCGCCGGCTTCCATGTGATCACCCCGCTGCTCCTCGCAGACGGCACCGCGGTCCTTGTAAACCGGGGTTGGGTGCCACTCGAGTTCGACGACGTTCCGGTCGACCAGGCTCCGCCGCCGACCGAAACCGTCACCGTCGAGGGCTGGCTCGAGCCCTCTCAGACGCGCCGGGCTCTTGGTCCTGAGGATCCGCAAACTGGCCGGCTCACCGCCATGAACCGGGTCGACGTTGAGCGGATCCAGGAGCAGGTCCCCTATGACCTGGCCCCGATGTTCATGGAGGCGATCGGAGAGCAGGGTGACCAGCTTCCGATCCCCGTGGACGAGCCGAAGTTCGACGATCAGGGCCCGCACCTCGCTTATGCGATCCAGTGGTTCTCATTCATGGTCATTGGCCTGGTTGGCTTCGGCTTCCTGATGCGGAGGAGCATCCGGAAGTCAGGCTGAGCTGGCCTGGGAGAGGCCCTCCACGACTTCGATACCCCCCACACCCTGGAGCTGGCGAGGATCGAGCTTGATCTTGGCCGACCGGGAGCCGGCGCCGATCACCACCCAATCAGGCGCCAGGACCTTGCTGTCCACCCAGATCGGGATCCCGTCGGGGAGTCCGAAGACTGTCACCCCTCCAATCTCCATTCCCGTCAGCTCCTTGGTCTGCTCGGCACCGGCGAAACTCGCCTTGCGCACGCCGAGTCGGTGGCGGACGGTGCCATTGACATCGAGACGGTCGGTGGCCAGGACCAGGCAGGCCGCGACATGGCCCTCCGGCTTGCGGGACGCCACCAGGATGGTGTTGGCCGACTTATCGAGGGGCACGCCGTATGCGGCGCAGAATTGGGCCGTGTCCGCGAGATCCGGGTCGCAGTCCATCTCCTCGTAGCGGATCGAAGCCGATTCGAGGGCAGAGATCACAGTTGGGTCGGCAGGCATGGCGGGGGAGCGTAGGCAATCCGCCGCGCCCCAGACAGAGGTGGCAGAGTTGGGCACATGAGCGACTACCAGATCGAGACCTACGGGGAGCGCTGGGCGCCCTTCTACGACTCCATCTACGAAGAGATCGACAGTGCCACGATCGAGTTCCTCAGGGGCTTTGCCGAGAGGCCGCCCCGGGCCTTGGAACTGGCGGTCGGATCGGGGCGGATCGCCCTGCCTCTGGCCGGCGCCGGAGTCGAGGTCACCGGGATCGACATCTCCGAGGAGATGATCGAGTTGCTGCGGGCCAAAGACGGGGGAGGGGCGATCGAGGTGGTCAAGGGTGACTTCGCCGACGTCGGCGTCGAGGGGACTTTCCCGCTCGTCTATCTGGCTTTCAACACCTTGTTCGCCCTGCTCGACCAGGAGCGCCAGGTCGACTGCTTCGTCAATGTGGCGCGAGCCCTGGAGCCAGGTGGCAGATTCGTTCTCGACACCTTCGTTCCCGACCTCGGCCGTTACGACCACTTGGGGACCCGAATGGGGGTCTCGAGCATCTCATCGACCGATGCCCACGCCTACGAGCTGGCGATACACAACCCCATGGATCAGACCGTCGTCGCCCATCACGTCCGCCGCCTCGAGGATGGCTCCACCGTCGTTTTGCCGGTGACCGTCCGTTATGCCTGGCCCTCGGAGATGGACCTCATGGGGCGGCTCGCCGGTCTCGACCTCGAGGAGAGGTGGGGTTGGTACGACCGCCGGCCATTCACCGAACGCTCAGGGCAGTACGTGTCGGTCTACAGGAAGCCGGTGGGCTGAAGAGCCGTCGCCTCAGTGGGCGTGCTCGGAGTGGCCCTCATGGTCATGGTCATGGTCATGGTCATGGTCGTGGTCTTGGTCGTCGTGACCCTCGTGGGCCGCGATCTGCTCGCGGACCTGGTCCATGTCCACCTCCCGGACCTTGGAGATGAGGTCCTCCAAGCTCTGGGGTGGTAGCGCCCCGGGCTGTGCGTAGAGCACGATCTCGTCGCGGAACACCATCAGGGTTGGGATCGACCGGATCCCGAAGGCCATCGCCAGCTCTTGCTGGTCCTCGGTGTCCACCTTGGCGAACACCATGTCTTCGTTCTTCTCAGAGGCCGCCTCGTACGTAGGGGCGAACATGCGACAAGGCCCGCACCACTCGGCCCAGAAATCGACCAGAACGGTCGGGTTGTCCTTGATGGTCTGGTCAAACGTGTCTTTGGTCAGGGCCACTGTGGCCATGTCGAAGCCTTTCTCGGAAATAGGGACACCACTGAAACCCCACCCCGCTCGGCGACATTCCCGCCCTTTGGTGTTCGTGCGGTGGGAGAGGGTTTGTTGGTAGGAGAATGTGAAAAGTGATTTGACCGATAATCTACGTTATGTCAAGTTATTAGATGTGACAGGAAACCCAGGGTTCGACAGGTACCGATCTCCCCAATCAGCCCAGGTCGGGGTCCTCGCAAGCGTCCTCACTGATCCCCCGTTGCGGTCGGAACACCCGGGGCTCCAGCACGTAGCCAGACCCGAGATCGTTCTCTTCGAAGTACGTCTCGATCGATTCAGCCAACGACTCGGCAGCGATCTCCACGTATTCATCGGTGGCCAGCATCTCGGCCTCTGAGCTACTGGATATGTATGCGAGCTCGGACAGCACCGACACGGTCTGGGGAAGGCGGACCATCCCGTATGCGTCCTCCCCCTCCGGGTTGAGAACCCGAAGCACGCCGGCATCGGGTGCGGCTGACCAATCGACGTCATCCACGCCCGAGAGCCCATCGACGACGTGCTCCCAGATCAGCCCGCCGAGCCGGCGGGAGCGCTCGGAGTTGCTCTGGACGAATATCTCTGTCCCCGGCGTCGTGGAAGGCTCGGGAGTGGGCGCGTTGTGGTGAATAGAGACCAGGATCTCTGCTCCCAGATCGTCTGCCAGCTGGGCTCTGCTCCCGATCCGTATTGCGTAATCGCCGGTCCTGGTGAGGACCACCGGGATGTCCCGGGCCAGCAACTCCTCCTCGGTGGCCTGGGCCACGGTCAGGTTGATATCGGCCTCTCGGAGCCCGTTCGATCCCACCGCGCCACTGTCGACGTCACCGCCATGACCCGGATCGAGCACCACACGCACCGCTCCCACCGGCTCCCCGTTGCCGATGGTCGCCGTGTTCCCGCATGGGGTCCGCACCACATATCCGGTGGCGCCCTTCTCGATGACGGAAACGATGACCCCGGACGGGGTGATGAGCGCGCCCACCGCCAGTTCGTCGAATATGCCAGTCGTAGACGTGACCGCCTCCGTGGTCGTCGTCACTGCACCGCCGGGAGACGTCGTGGTGACCTCGGTGTCCACGAGTGAGGTGGTCGGGCTCGATCCGACCCCGCTCCCCGCACAGGATGCGATGAACACGGCGATCAGTGCGAGGACCGGTCCGCGAGATGGCTTTTTCACGTCGTCGTCAACTCTGGCAGCGGCGGATCGCCTAAACGAAGCCGGCGTCGTACGCTGGGAGGCGTGTTTGGGCCTCTCAACGGAGTGCGGTTGGCCTTGGTCTGTCTCGCCGTCGTCGCCGGCCTCATCGCTCTCCTTGCCGGCTACCCCGGTGCCGCCCTGCTCCTCTTCGCCGGTGTTGCCGTCCATGGCCTGGGGTGGCTCTACCTGTACCGCCAGCGGGCCCGAAGCCCGCACTGACCGCCCTCAGACGGCCAACCCCTCCCCCACTTCCCGGGCCATCGCAGCTCGCCTGTGCCGTGAGCTCCCGGTGCGCGGCCTCCGGATCGGTGCCGGCAGCACCGTTCAGGTCGACATAGATCTTCAGTTTCGGCTCGGTCCCCGAAGGCCGGGCCAGGACCCGTCCCGCGCTGCCCAGGTCGAGCGCGATCAGGTCCTGGACGCCGAGCCACATCGGTCGCCGCTCCTCCCCCACCCGATAGTCCTCGACGCCTACGACCTGATGACCTCCCACCTTGGCTGGAGGGGACGAGGCGAGATGCTCCACCGCCCGCCCGATCTCCTCCTGACCCTCCGGCCCCGAACGGTGCAGCGAATACTGGGCGCTGACCCAGAGTCCTACCTCGGCCCACAGGTCGTGGAGCCGATCGAGAATGGATCTCCCTAGAGCAGCCTCCTCGGCAAACAGGTCGCAAAGCACGAGCGCCGCCGACATCCCGTCCTTGTCCCGAACCGTTCGACCCACGGAGTAGCCGAGGGCCTCTTCGTATCCGAAGGCGAACCGGCCCTCGCCGCCTTCTTCCAATGCCAGGCCGGCGTTGATGATCCATTTGAACCCGGTCAGGGTGGACTCGTGCCGGGCATTGTGCAGCCCAGCGATCACGCCCATCATCGGGCTGGAGACGATGGAGTCGACCACGATCGGGCGCTCCGGATACTTCCAGTAGCGCAGGACGTAGTCCCCGAGCAATACCCCGATCTCGTTCCCGCTGAGCAGGCGCCACCCGCCCGGGACCGGTACCGCCGCAGCCAGCCGGTCGGCGTCGGGATCATTCGCGATCACGAGGCGAGCGTCCAGCTCGCCGGCGAGGCTCAGCGCCAGGTCGAGCGCTCCCGGCTCTTCGGGGTTGGGGAAGCTCACGGTGGGGAACTTCCCGTCCGGCGCCGCTTGCTCCGGGACCGTCACCAGGCCGCTGTGATTGGCCTGGGCGCAAAGCCGATTCAGGATCTTCCCGCCAACTCCGTGCAGCGGCGTGTACACGATGGTCGCGTCCGAGGTCCCCGGGTTGGGCCGGGCCTCGGTGACTTCGCTCCGGTAGTGCTCGTATATGTCTTCCGGAGCCCGAGCTCACCAAGCTCGAGCTGCCATCGAACGCCCCTTCGATCCGGGGCACATCCGAGGCGGGGCCGACCCGATCGATCGCGGAGGCGATCTCGGTGTCCTCGGGAGGGATGATCTGGGCGGCATTCGACCCATAGACCTTGTACCCGTTGTCGGCGGGCGGGTTGTGAGAGGCGGTGACGACGACCGCCGCCGGTGCCCCGATCAACTTGGCGGCGAACGCGACCAACGGTGTCGGTGTGACCTCGGGGAAGAACATGACTTTGATGCCGGCGGCCGCCAGGACTCCGGCCGCGTCCTCGGCGAAGCCGCGGCTCGAGGGGCGGGCATCGAAGCCGAGGACCACGGGCGCCGATGGTGGGCCGCCTTCTCTCGTCAGCAGATGGTCGGCAAGCCCTCGGCTGGTAAGGATCACGACCGCCCGGTTCATGCGGTTCGATCCCGGGCCTACCTCCCCCCGAATTCCTGCCGTTCCGAAGGTGAGTGAGCCGCCCATGGCCCGGAACAGCGCATCTTCCTCGCCCGAATCAACAAGGCTCTGCAGTTGCCCGCGGGTCACCGGATCGGGGTCGCCTGCGATCCAGTCCTTCGCTCGTTCCAGGAGATCGGGCACGCCGGCAGGCTACCGGGGGCTCAATGCCCGGACTTCTGCCATCGCCAGGAGTCCCGGCACATCGCTGCCAGGTCCCGGGTCGCCTTCCAACCGAGGACCTCGGCGGCTTTGGAGACATCGGCGTAGCTCGCCGCCACATCACCTGAGCGCCGCCCCACCACTTCGTACGGGATCGGCTGCCCGGACTCTGCTTCGTAAGTGGAGATGACCTCGAGGACGCTGTGACCCTGCCCGGTGCCCAGGTTGTAGGTGAACACCCCTTGCTCGTCACCCTGACGTTCGAGGGCGACGACATGCCCTTCCGCAACGTCGACGACGTGGATGAAGTCCCGCACCCCGCTGCCGTCCGGTGTCGGGTAGTCGCCACCGAACACCTGTACCTTGGGCAGGAGGCCGGCGGCGACCCGCGCCACATAAGGCATCAGGTTGTTCGGCGTCCCCGATGGGTCCTCACCGATCAGCCCCGATGGGTGGGCTCCCACCGGGTTGAAGTAGCGCAACAACGAGATCGACCAGTCGGGGTGGGCGACATGGAGGTCGCGGAGCACCTGTTCCATCATGATCTTGGTCCATCCATACGGGTTGACCGCCGCGCCCACCGGCAGGTTTTCCCCCAGGGGCAGGTTCACCGGATCCCCATAAACGGTGGCAGACGAGCTGAAGACGAACCGGGTCACCTCCGCCTCGAGCAGAGCGGAGACCAGGTGGAAGGTCCCGCCGACGTTGTTGTCGTAGTAGAGCAGCGGCTTCTCAACCGACTCCCCCACCGCCTTGAGGGCCGCGAAGTGAATGCAGGCGTCGAAACCGGTCTCGAGCACCTTCCTCATCGCCTCCCGGTCCCGGATGTCGGCCTCCACGAACTGTGGGGCCTCCCCGGTGATGCTGGCGATCCGGGGCAGCACCGAACTGCTGGAGTTGGAGAGGTTGTCGACGATTACCGGCTCATGACCAGCTTCGATGAGGGACACGACGGTGTGACTTCCGATGAATCCGGCACCGCCGGTGACGAGAACTCGCATGGCGGCAGGTTAGGGGCAGGCGCCGGTCAGGCCGCCGGGACCGACAACACGAACGAGGACCACCCGTCCTCGAACCGGTAGGTGAGGTCGCCATCCATCAGGCGCGCCAGACGGCGGGCCACCGCCAGGCCGAGCCCAATGGAACTGGGGTGCCCCGAGCGGGAGCCGGTCTCGAAGGGTTTGAAGATGCGCTCGATGTCCGCCGCAGGAATCGCCTCTCCGGAGTCCCGCACCCTGACCTCGACGCGGTCACCCACCTTCCCCACGGCAACCGTCACGGTGTCCCCACCGTGACGCAGGGCGTTCGAGACCAGGTTGCGAAGTATCTGCCGGGTGCGTCGTGGGTCGGCATTCACCAGGGACGAGTCGTCGAATACACGAAGCTCGATGACGGGATCCTCCACCTCGAGCACTCGTTCGATCTCCTTGACGATGTCGAACACATCGGGATGGACACTGACTCTGTTCAAGTCGTCGCCATAGGCCACCAGCAGGTCCTCGATGAGCCACGACACGTCGTCGGCTTGTCGGGAGATCATCTGGGACACCTCACGGCGCTCCTCATCCGAGAAGCTGTCGTAGTTGTCGGCGAGCTCCTGGCCGAGGCCGAGGATCGCCGCTATCGGGTTCCGCAGCTCATGGGAGACGGTGGCGATGAACTCGTTCTTGGCCTCGTACGCCTTGACCTTGTCGGTCATGTCGACAAGCGATCCCTCGTAGTAAACGATCTCACCACGATCGTCTCGGATCATGCGCGCCGAGTCCCGGGCCCAGATCGTCGTCCCGTCGGGGCGTTTCAGCTCGATGTCGAAGTCGTGCACTACGCCGGTGGCGCCGATCTCCTCGATCCACCGCCTGCGCCGTTCCGGGCTCGCATAGACACTCTCAACAGATGGCACATTGGCCTTCAACTCGTCGACCGTGGAATACCCGAGCAGGTTGGCGAGGGCGGGATTGGCCGCGATCAGCTTTCCGTGGGTGTCGCTCCGATAGAAGGCGACCGGCATGCGCGAGAAGAACGCGGTCAACTCGTCGGGTGCGTCCCGTGCGCTCTGCTTCTCGTCATTCATGAGGTCTGCTCCAGGTCCCCGATTAGACCGCGCCACTCACCCGTCGAGTTTCACAAGACCCGGCGAAATGTCGCAATCGATCCACCAGCGACCATCTACTTCTTTGGGTATCGGCCCGACAATGATCGGACATGAGGACTGATAGAGGCGCTGGGCAACCAGCGCACCGATGACCAGGATCGGATCCGGCTCCCCGAGCACGAAGCCGGCCGGCCCGGTCCCCAGTCGCAGCGCCTCGGCGAGCACGGACGACGAAGAGCTGGACCCCCGGCCGTGGGGCATGCACACGATGCGCCCGGAGAGGCTCTCACCCACTTGAGGGTGGTTGCTGTCGATGACGAGTCCGGTCGCCGGGTCGAGCCCTCCCCAGAGCGAGAGTGGCTCGTCGAGGACTTTGATCTCCCCCCGGGCGGTGCCGGGAACGAGGACCCGATAGGCGTCGCTCACCACGACGACCCGGTGACCACGGTCCCCGAGACCGCCGAGCGGACGCAGTCCTCGAGACTTCCCAGAGCCACCTCGACCCCGATGTTGCCCGGGGCGTAGTAGGCCCATTTTCCCGAGTTGGTCATCACCACTCCTGTCACCGACTCCATGATCGGCGTGATGTAGGTGCAGGTGTCGGTGACGACGGTCACCCCGAAGTCGACCAGGGGGCCGGTCAGTCCGCGGTCATCGGCTTCTTTCAACACGTCCCGGCCCGTGTTCAGGTAGAAGGGCACCCGGCTTCGGCCACCATCGACCAGCGCGCTCAGCCGCTCGATCTCCTGAAGGGAAGCATGCGGCGTGCCCACGCTCACCGCGGCCAGGGCACCGCCGTCCCGCCCCAATGCCGTTCTCGCCGCCCGAAGCTCATCGAGGCCGATGACGACCGTCCGCCCCGGCTGTCGTCGCCCGAGGGCATCCCGGAGCGTCGGTGCCTCCGGAGTGACTCCGGCGACATGGAACAAGGCAACGGAGCCCGAGGAGGCGGCTGCCGCCCCGAGGGCCTTCAGCTGGTCCTCGTCGGCGCGGTCGTCCAGGCCCGACAGCACCGGGACCTCGTTGCCGACAACCTGGCCGAGGGCGTGTCCCAGGATCGGGTAGAAGAGCTCTTCGTCGAGGAGGCGGTCGGGAACCATGACTTCGACGAGGACGGTGGCGACACGGCCCTCGTCGGTGTGCAAGCCGCTGTTCGGGGCCCTTCCGGTGATTGCACAGCAAATGTCGAAGAAGTCGCCGTAGCGGTTGGTCCGGGCCCCGAGAACGCTGTTTGCGAACACGATGGCGTTGGACTCCCCCCATGCCACTTGCTGCCCGAGACCGGGCCGTTCCGGTAGTTGGTAGGGGGCGCAGGTCCAGGTCGGCTGGCATCCCATGGCCAGGTAGGCGTCCATCAGGGACCGGGAAGCTGCGGCCGATTCCGGATCACCTCGATACAGATCGGGATGGAGCAGGTCGAGCGACGACACATTGAGCGTCGACGGAACCACCACTTTGGTGTCTCCCTCGGTGAGGGACACCGCCAGGTCTACGCCGGCCCTGCCGTGATAGAGGCACCCGTCGATGTGTGCGGCAGTGATGTCGAGCAGGGAGTCTGCGCCGGTCGACGGAGCCGCTTTCACCAACAACTCCATGGCGAACCTGGCGCCCGGCCCCCTCTCCCCGGCGAGAAGCGAAGAGTCGTACTCGGTCAGCCGCACCAGGGGCAAGGTACCGCTATGAGTCGAACTCGAAGGCCAACTGGGGCTCGGCCCGGTGATACCTGCTCAGCCCGTTCCACATGAGGTGGTCCATGAAGACCCAGGATCTCCGGTGAATGGAAGTCGGCCCCCAGGCCTGAAGCGCCGACTTGTGCACCGGACAGGGATAACCCTTGTTGGCCTCGAAGTTGTAACCGGGAAACTGGTCGGCTACTCCGCGCATCATCCGGTCCCTGCTCACCTTGGCCAGGATCGACGCAGCAGCAATGGAGAGTGAGCTGCTGTCCCCTCTCACGATCCTCATGGCCCCGCCCACGAAGTCCCACTTCCCATCGACGAGGACCTGGTCCGGAGTCACCCCCAGGCCGTCGAGAGCCCGGCGCGCCGCTAGCCGCTGCGCTTCGGACATCCCGAGCTCATCGCACTCCTCCGGTGACGCATGGCCCACCGCCCACGTCTCGCACCAGTCGGCGATGCGGTCGAACAACGCCTCCCGCTCCTCCTCGGTAAGCATCTTGGAGTCTCTGATCTTGTAGACCCTGCGCCCGGCGGGGACCACGGCTGCTCCCACGGTCAGCGGCCCGGCCCAGGAGCCTCGCCCCACTTCGTCGACGCCCACCACGATCGGCGCTCCGGCAGCCCACAGCGAGCGCTCGACGTCCAGGCCCGGAGCGCGCCGCTTGAGCGAAGGGCGGAGCTTGGGTGCAGCGGTGACAGTCACTCGAGTCAGAGGGTAGGTCTCGTGTGGTCAGATGAGGCGGTCATGTGGAGACTTGTTCAATTCATTCCGACGTCGTCGGGGAACGTGGAGACCAACGACAGATAGCCGCTCTGCCGGCGCAACACCCGTGACCATTGGCCCTCGGGCCGGTCGAAGGGGTCGTCGGGCGACGCCTGGACCACGTACCACGACCCCTCCTCGATCTCGGCCTCGAGTTGGCCCGCTCCCCACCCCGCATAGCCGGAGTAGACCCGGACTCGGCCCGCCTCGGGATCAGGATCGCCGGAGAGGTCGACCAGGCTCACGCCGGGGAGGGCGGTTGCCTCTCCACTCCCGACCGGACCGAGCGCGATCGCCATTTCCGGCTCCACCGGCCCCCCATAGAAGATGCGAGCCGGGTCTTCCCCATGCTCTCGCCAGGTCGGGAGATGATCTGCCACCAATTCGGAGGTGGGACGGTTGAGGACGATCCCCACCGTGCCCTCCTCATCGTGCTGGAGCATGAAGATCACGGTTCGCCAGAAGTGGGGATCGACGAGGACCGGAGTGGCAAGGAGGAGGCGGCCGGCGTGACTGGTGATCACGCCCAATCCTCCCACAAGCTTCAGACATCGTCGTCTGATCTCCCGCAATCCGAATACACGGATAGTCTGTCTCCATCAGGACCTTTCAAGCGCTCCGCTTTGGCCGAATCGCCCTGTTTGTCGGCGGTCTCGTCGTTCTGCTCGGCGCCTGTGGCGGTGACTCCGAAGCCGTTGTGACCCACACCGACGACCAGCGCCTGGGAAGGTTTCAGATCCCCGAGGAGTGGCACACCTACGAGCTCTCCGAGCTCTCCGCCCTCGAAGACATGCCCTTCGACGAGTCGGTCCAGGGATTCACGTTTCCGCCAGTCAGTGGCCTCGCCTTCGACGGTGACCCGGTTCGTGACGTCCAACACCTGAGCACGGAGCTTCCAGAGGCCGAGTACCCGATCGGTGCGATGTCGGTCCGCCAGATCGGGGAAGCCGAGAAGGACTTCCTTTCCCGGGCCGTCCTCACCCAATCGGTCCTGCCCTACTACAACCTGGCCAACAGCCAGGAACTGACCAAGGAGGACTTCAGCTTCGGCGGAGGATTCGACGGCGTGCGGGTGCTGGTCTCGTTCGAAGACGAGGCTGGTGCCAACCAGGGCGTTGCCTACCTGATCACCGTGTCCAACCCTGAGGACACCCGGATGTACTCGATGATCGCCGGCTGCAGCCGGCAGTGCTTCATCAACCATCAAGACACGATCGTGGGAGCTGTCGACTCATGGCTGGTCAACAAGAGAGCCTGAACACACGTAAGCGAGACGTCCGTCAGACCAGGCGGCGTAGCGACATGTGGGACCGGATCAAGTTCCTGGTGATCCTGGCATTGGTGATGGTCGCCATCATCGCCGGGTCCGATGACCTGGGCTTCCTCCCCTTCGGCGAGGTCATCGCCGAGTTCTTCTCCTCGTCCACCGGGATAATCCTCGGCTCGCTGTTCCTTCTCGAATTCCTACGCCAGCTCCACTATCTCCTCTCGGAGAATTCCGCCGCTTACAACTCGTTCTGGCAGGACAGCTTCTTCGGAGGCTTCGAGCGCTGGACCCATCGCCATTTCAAGCCTTGGACACGATTCCGGGTCGCTCGATTCATCCGCTGGGGGTTTTACCTCTTCCTGATCGGGCTCCTGGTCGACTACTTCGTACCCGAGGTCCAGGGCGTCCTCCAGGCGATCGTCGAACTGCCGAGGCTGATCGTCGGGGCCCTCCCCTTCGTGTTCCAGCTGATGTTCGGCTTCTTCTTCGTCATCCTGCAGTTCGTCGGTCTCTTCTGGTTCCTGTCCCGCGGTGGCATGGATGTGATCCTCCCCGAGGAGGTGACGACCCGCTTCGACGACGTCTGGGGCCAGGACCACGTCCTGGACCTGATCAAGGAGAACATCGCTTTCCTGGAGAAGCCCGACGAGATCGAGAAGAAGGGCGGCTACATCCCGGGCGGGATCCTGCTCTGGGGCCCTCCCGGAACCGGGAAGACCCTGATGGCCCAAGCGATCGCCGGCGAGACCGGGCGCCCATATGTGTTCGTCGAGCCCGGCGCTTTCATCAACATGTTCATGGGGATCGGGGTCCTCAAGGTCAAGGGGCTCTATCGGAAACTGCGCAAGCTCAGTTTGCGCCATGGCGGGGTCATCGTCTTCTTCGACGAGGCCGATGCCCTCGGCTCCAGAGGAGGGATGGGTGCTCCCCAGGGCCAGTTCGGCCAGTCGCTCCGCGAAGACCTCGGGTTCACCTGCAACGGGTTCAGCTACCTGGGCGCCCACAGCCAGAACGCACTTGTAGAGCACTGGAACCAGACCGGGCAGATCACCCCCGACGAGGCGCCCAAGGCGGGATGGATCAATCGGATCATGATGGGCGGGATGGCGGGCGGCGGCGGCATGGGCACGCTGCAGGCACTGCTCACCGAGATGAACGGGCTCACCAAGCCGCGAGGCATCACCAACAAGTTCCGCAAGATGTTCGGGTTCCGCCCAAAGCCCCCGCCCAAGTACCGGATCCTCCACATCATGGCGACCAACATGCCAAACGCCCTCGACGAGGCCATGTTGCGCCCTGGCCGCATCGACCGGATCTACAAGGTGGGATATCCCTCGAAGGAGGGCCGGAAGCAGACCATCGTCGGTTACCTGGACAAGGTCGACCACATGCTCAACCCTGAGCAGGTGGAGCAGCTTGCCGTGATCACTCCCTATTACTCGGGCGCCAGCATCAAGAACCTGGTCAACGAGGCACTGATCATCGCGGTCCGTGATGGTCGAGAGGCCATCGAGTGGCCCGACGTGTGGCGGGCCAAGTCACTCAAGGAGTTGGGACCACCGGAGGACGTCGATTACATCCAGCGCGAGCGCCACGCGGTGGCGGTCCATGAGGCTTGCCATGCGGTGACCGCCCACCTTCTCGGCGCCCACCGCCGAATCGACATGGTCTCCATCGAGAAAAGGGCATCGACCCTGGGAATGGTCAAGTCGATGGGAGAAGAGGAGCGCTTCACCCAATGGCGCTCCGAGTATCAGACCGACATCATGGTCTCCCTAGCTTCTCTCGCCGGAGAGCGAATGTTCTTCGGCGGTGACAACAGCTCCGGCGTTGCCAGCGACCTGCAGTCCGCCTCGACCGTGGCCGCCTTGATGGAAGGCTCATTCGGGATGGGGAGCAGCATCACGTCGACCATGGGAACACGCGTCAACGAGGCCGGCGGACAAGCCAGTCCGGTGTCGATCGCCCTCCGCGAGCGTCGCAAGCAGATCGAGGAGAACCTGGCCGGCCTCTACGAGCAGGTGGAAGGACTGCTCGGCGAGCACCAGGAGAAGATCCTGGAACTTGCTGCGGTCCTCGAGGAGAAGAAGAACATCTCTGGAGACGAAGTCGCCGAGATCATGGGCTCGAGCCCCGGATCGAGGACCATGCGCCAACCGAGCGGCTGGCAAGCGGTGTCAGACAAGATTGCGGGCGACCGGCAGCGCGAGGCCCTGACCAAGGCGGGACGCGAAATCCCGGTCCCCAACGGAAAGCCGGCAGCCGCGGTTGCCCACGAGCCCGAAGAAGTAGAGACCGGTCAGGGCGACTGACTCAGGGAGCCCAGCCGGTCTCCCCAACCCGGTTCACGGTGCAGTTCTCGGCGAGCACCCTCACCTCGTTCGCCGCCCCCAGGTCGTCGAGCACCAATGAGCGCCCGGTCACTGCGAGGACGCTGTGGCCATCGGCGACCGCGAACACCGGCGAAGCCTCCAGCGAGGGGTCGAGGTCGAATTCGACGATGTCGCTGGTGAGGGCATTCAAAGCCGAAACCGTCGTGGCCGAGGTCCTGAAGAGGGCGGTCTCGGCGTCCAGCCAACCAACGGGTGTTCCCAGTGGCAGAAGGTTCCCGAACCCGGCGACCTCTCCGTTCACATCGAGGATCTCGACCCCGGTGACCTGGGAGTTGTCCGCCTCGACTCCCGCGATCGCGATCAGTTCCGAGCCCGGTGAGCCCCAAGCCGTCAGTGGCACGCCGAAACCCTCGGTGATCCCGACCACCCATTCCGTCTCACCGGTGGCGGGGTCGAGCCTGGCAAGCGCAACCGATACCAGCTCGGGGTCATCCGGCACAGGGCTCGTGGCCGCGACAAGCAGGTCCTCGTCGATGGACCCGATCAGCCGAACGGCCATCCAGTCCTCGCTGAGGTCGTAGTCGATCTGATCGCCGCTCGTGATCTCGGTCAGAGCCCCGTCCCCGCCACTCTCCAGCGAGTACACCCCATCGGTGGTCGACACCCAGTTGCTCTCGCTCTCGATCGCCAGCCCGGTGTTCGACCAGACCCCGAGCGTCGGGTCTCCCCCATAGAGGATGCCTCCGATCGTGAACGAGCGAGAAGTGGGGGCGGCCGTGACCGCGTCATCCGCTTCGGAGGCCGGGACTTGCTCGTAGTCGGTCCGAATCATGACACCGATATACACCCGCTCCGGATCGTCGGGGTTGGAGCCCAGGACCAACGCCGCCGATTGATCCGTCCCATTGCGAACCACGTCGATCTCGATCTCGTCGCCGACCTCCTGCTCGTCGAGGACCTCGCGCAAGGCGTCGGTGTCCACAGTGGCGACCCCGTTGACCGCGACGATGACATCGCCCGCCTCCAGCACGCCCTCGGCTGCGGTGTCCGTCATCACTTCGCTGACCGCGACTCCCTGCGGCTCCCCGACCAGGAATGCACAGGCGACCGGTGGGTCGAGAGCCTCTTCCACATCCGGAAGGCTGCTTCGCTCCGGTGGCGCCGCAGCACACGCCGAAACCATGGCCACGGCGAGAGAGGAAACGGCTGCCAGACGTCGCACCAGGCGCAGCGTACCGGCGCGCAGCTTGATAACCCCTGATGACTAGCGTGACCGGATGCCGCTCCCTTCGGTGTTGCTCCACGACCATCTCGACGGCGGAGTGAGACCGCAGAGCGTGATCGATCTCGCCATGCAGAGCGGGTATTCGCACCTACCGACCACCGACCCCGACGAACTGGCGGCGTGGTTCGATCAGGGCGATTCCGGGTCGTTGGAGCGCTACCTCATGGCGTTCGAGCACACCATCGGTGTGATGCAGTCGGCCGACTCTCTGGAGAGAGTCGCATACGAGGCGGCACTGGACCTGAGCGCCGACGGTGTCGTCTATGCCGAGCTCAGGTTCTGTCCGGCGCTGAACACCGAGCGCGGCCTCAGCGCGCAAGCTGTGGTCGAAGCGGTTTCCGCCGGGTTGGCGATGGGTTCCAACCAGACCGGCCTCCATTGGGGCCTGATCATCGACGCCCTCCGTCACCGGGACGACAGCCTCGAAATGGCGCGACTCGCCGCCGCATTTCGCCACCTCGGGGTCGTGGGCTTCGACCTGGCAGGCCCGGAGGCCGGGCATCCGCCGGAGCGCTACCTGCCCGCCTTCCGCCTCGCCCGGGAGAGCGGACTGCGACTGACCATCCACGCCGGCGAGCACGCCGGATCTCAGGGGGTGGAATTCATCGCTGCGGCCGTGGAACGCTGTGGCGCGGAACGCTTGGGCCACGCCGTCGAGCTTGCTGACGACTGCCTGATCGACGAGGGAGAAGTGGTCAAGCTGGGCCCGGTGGCTGCTCGGATCCGGGAGCGCCGCATCCCCCTTGAGATGTGCCCGGCATCCAACCTGGCGACAGGAGGAATGACAGCAGCTCAGCACCCGGTCGGCGCCTTCTACCGTGCCGGGTTCAACGTGACCCTGAGCACAGACAACCGCCTGATGAGCTCGACCTCTATGCCCAAAGAATTCGAATTCGTATCTGAACACCATGGGTTCGGCATCCTCGACCTGGCCCGGACTACGTGGCGGAGCCTCGACGCCGCATTTTGTCCGTGGGAGACCAAGGCAGAGCTGTGGGAGGACGTCATCGCCCCGGCCTATGCCGCCGCCGGCGCCGACCTCGAACGGGAATGGCGATGAGGGCCCTGGTCAAGCATCCCGACGAGTCCGGGCTCCGTCTGGACGACGTCCCCGTTCCCTCGGTCGGCACTGACGACGTGCTGATCGAGGTCCACACCGCGGGCATCTGCGGCACTGACATCCACATCTACAACTGGGATGAATGGGCCCAGTCGACGATTCCGGCTCCGATGACGATCGGGCACGAGTTCGTTGGTGAGATCGTCGAGGTCGGCTCCAACGTCTCCGGGTTCGAAGTTGGTGAGGTGGTCAGCGCCGAGGGTCATGTGGTCTGTGGCAGGTGCCGCAACTGCCTGGCCGGCCGCAGACACCTCTGCCAGGAGACGAAGGGGATCGGAGTCAACCTGCCGGGCGCATTCGCCGACTTCGTGGCGATTCCCAAGACCAACGTGTGGAGGCACATCCCGGGAGTCGACCCCGCTATCGCCGCCATCTTCGATCCATTCGGGAACGCGGTGCACACCGCGCTCGAGTTCCCGGTCCTCGGCGAGGACGTCCTCATCACCGGAGCAGGCCCCATCGGGCTCATGGCTGCCGCGGTGGTGGCCCACGCCGGGGCCAGGAACGTCGTGATCACGGATGTCAACCCGTATCGGCTCGACCTGGCCAAGCGCATGGGAGCCAACAGGCCGGTCGACATCCGCTTCGAGGACCTCCAGGACGTCCAGGACGAGCTGGGGATGACCGAGGGCTTCGACGTCGCCCTCGAGATGTCAGGCCAGGCCTCGGCCCTCGATGACATCCTTCAGAACACCATCCACGGCGCCAACGTCGCCCTGCTCGGCATCCCTTCCGACCCCTATCCCATCGATTGGAGCACGGTCATCTTCAACATGCTCAACCTGAAGGGGATCTATGGGAGGGAAATGTTCGAGACCTGGTACAAGATGAACGTCCTTATCGGGTCCGGGCTCGACATCTCACCGGTCATAACGCATCGCTACCCCGTCGACCAATACGACACCGCCTTCGGCACGGCAGCGTCGCATGAGTCGGGCAAAGTGCTGATCAATTGGTCCGAGGGTTAGTCACAGCCGGGCGTCGATCCAGTCGACAATCTCCTGGACCAACTCGGGGCCCTCGGGCTCGTTGAGGATCTCATGGCGCAATCCCGGGTAGAGGCGTCTCTCGACATTTGGCAGATCCGAGAGGAAGGCCGTGGATTGTGGGGGCACGATGGTGTCGGCCCCGCCGTGCAGAACGAGGGTCGGTATGTCGATGCGGCTCGCGCCAGCCGTGATGTCGGTCATCGCGGTGAACAGGTACGACCCGAGCCGGGTCGTTGCCTTCGTCCAGACCAGTGGGTCTCCGAAGTACGCCTCGCCCACCGCCGGGTCCCGGGACAATTGCTCGCCTTTCAATGATTGGGGAATAGAGAGGGAGGGCGCCAACTTGGCAGCCACACCGGCCACGGCGCGCTGCCAGCCGGCACCCCCTGCGAAGGCGGGCGCACTGAGCACCAGCAGGTCGGGGAAGGCCGGCCCGAGATCACGTACCCGGCGGCGAGGTTTCCTCCCATCGAATGCCCCAGGAGCACCACCGGGACCTGCTTCGACCTCATTGCGTCGAGGTGCCGTTCGATCTGGTCGAAATAGAGCTTCCAGTCGGCGATGTCCCCACGCGGCCCGCCCGAGGCGCCGAAGCCGAAGAGGTCGAAGGAGCGAACGGCGAAGCCGGCATCCGAGAGAAGGGAGCCGGTGCGCTCGTATCGCCCCGAGTGCTCGGCGATCCCGTGGACCACGACAATCGCTGCTCGGGTAGCGCCGCTCGCCGGCCACTCCCTCACCTGCTCGATCCCGAAGCCCTCGACGGGCTCTGGTCGGGACGTGCTGTTCATTCTCTCTCCTGGTCTCGTCGGGTCAGTCGAAGCTGAATCGGGTCAGGTCAGCCGGAAACTCGGTCCAGGAAATCGCACTCTTCGGTGCCAGGACGTGTAAGCCGCCGGACGCCTCTCCGGACCATGCGTCCGGACCGGGCGAGTATCCCAGAGGCCCGTACTTCCGGCCGAACTCGGCCGACAATCGCTCCCCCAGCTCTCCCGCGACCGGCTCGGGGACCTCTGAGATCCCCTCGACGATGGTCACCTCGACCCCGCTCTCGAGGTGAAGGGTGCAGTGTGGGTTGCCCTCCAGGTTGCGGGAGTGGCGGGTGGCAGGAGAGCCGTCGTACCAGAACTTGGTGTCGAGCCAGACGCCCCATCGGGGAACGACGTGAGGCCGACCGTCGGGTCGGGATGTCCCCAGCCAATAGTGGGTTGCCTCCACGAGGCGCTCCTCCACCGATTCCCACTCGAGAAAGGGCCCAGCCTCGCTCACCCCATAACCATCGGGCATCTCGGGGCGCCCGGTGCGGTGTGCCGTCACCGGCACGATCCTATGTAGCCCCGGCCGTGGTCGCCGTGGACCTCTTGTGAAACGGTGGTTTGGTGATCGCTGCGGGCAACCACGTGTCCCTGATCTCGACCTCGGCGAAGGCGTTCTCTGAGTCGGGGGGCGGCGACAGGTAGGCCAACGCCACTCCCCGGTCCAGCATCGGGCTCAAGTTGCCCGAGGTGACAGTGCCCTCGCTCCCCCCGCTGCGGACCGGATGCCCGTGCCGGGGAATGCCCCTCTCCTGGAGGACGAGGCCGGTGAGCGATCGATCGATGCCGTGCTCGCGCTGCTCGATCAGGCGATCCCGTCCCCTGAACTCGTGGTCCAGCGCCACGGCGAACCCCAACCCGGCCTCAAGCGGGGTGGTCGACTCGTCGATGTCCTGCCCCCACAGGGGAAGCCCTGCCTCGAGGCGAAGCGTGTCCCTCGCCCCCAGCCCGCAGGGAACGACCCCGGCCTCTAAGAAACGCTCGACCAGGCGTCGGGCGGGTGCTTCGCGCAGGCAAAGCTCCCCACCTCTCTCCCCGGTGTAACCGGTCCCCGCCATCGAAACCGGGACTCCCTCCCAGACGGCCTCTACGACTTCTCCACGGGCCAGCCTGACCCCAAGGACCGACTCGATAGCGACTGGCGCCTCCGGGCCCTGGACGGCGACCAACACCGTATGGCTGCGGAGATCCGTGGCAAGGCAGCCAGGATATGCCGCGAATTCCGCGATGACCCGTTCCTGATTGGCGGCGTTCGGCATCACCCAGAACCGGTCCGGCCCCCACCACCAGACGATGAGGTCGTCGATGATCCCGCCCTCCTCATTGAGGATCATCGTGTACTGGCTGCGCCCAGGCTCGATGCGATCGATGTCGTTGCAGAGCAGGGAGCGAATGGCGTCCCTTGACCCAGGGCCGGTGAGCTCGAAGCGCCCGAGATGGCTGACATCGAACCACCCGACGGCGCTCCGCACCGCCTTGTGTTCGGCAATCACCGATTGGTACGAAACCGGCAGCTCCCAATCACCGAACTCCACAAAACGGCCTCCAAGGTCACGGTGGAGGTCGTCGAGAGGCGATCGATTCATCCGGTGAGCCGCTCTCCCCGGTCCTCGAGACGAACGATCTCGGGTCGGCCGGGAATGCGGGTCGGTGCAACCACGTCCTCGAGGTGGTCGGGCTCTTCCAGCCCGTACTTCACCACCAGGTTCAAGTAGTCCCTCTGATAGAACACCTTGCAATTGACCTCTGGGTAGAGCTCCTTCAGGTGGCGCACCTTGCGGTTCTTCTTGGTGACCAGCTTCTGATTCATCGTGGTGATCTCGATGAAGAGGTCGTCATCGGGCAGGTAGAAGTCGGGCGTGAAGTACTGCGTCGGGTTGCCGTCCTTGTCGCGGGCAATCGGGAACGAGCGCGGCTCGTACTCCCAGGGGACCCCGTAGAAGTCGAGGAGGAGGGCGAACTGCCGCTCGCTGTTGTGAGCAAACTCGGTCTCGAGGGCCGAAAGTTTCTCGGTGGTCAAGTCGCTCCTGCTTCGACGACCCCGGCTAGGTCGGCTTCAGGAAACAAGCGATGGATGGCGCCCTCTACCTCATCCTGAACCGGCCCGATGGCGATCCCGAACACCCCTTGGCCCCGGCGGAACACATCCACCAACTCCTCCTCGGAATGGGCCGCGTAGATGGTCTGGCCATCGCTGAGCAGTGTCACGTCCGCCAGAGGCCGATCCGATTCCAGTTGCTCGCTGAGGATCTCGACCGCGGAGCGGATCTTCTTGAGGCTCATCCCGGCGTCGAGAAGGCGCTTGATCACCTTGAGTTGGACCACGTCGGAGAATGAGTAGAGGCGCTGCGACCCGGAGCCGGTGGCCTGCTGCAACGACGGCTTGATCAAGTTGGTGCGGGCCCAATAGTCCAACTGCCGGTAGGTGATCCCTACCAGTTTGCAGACTTGTGGGGCGCGGTAGCCTTCCCGCTCCTGGGTCATCTGTCCTCCAGGTTACATGCGTGTAACTCTGCTTCAGCAGCAAGCTACCCCTGGTGGACGCGCGATGTCAACGAAATCTGTGGATAACTCGATCAGTCGCCGGTCTCTTCGCCGAGAAAGTCCTCGACGGTGACCTCCTCGAGGAACTCCCTGAACCGGGCGACCTCGTCCTCCTCGTCGGCCTCCTCCTCCTCGAAGAGAACGCCGGCGTCTTCGAGCACCCCGGGGAGGGCGAACACCGGAGTCCCGGTGCGCACCGCGAGCGCGATCGCATCGGAAGGGCGTGACGAGACGTGCACTTCCCGGCCCGAGATGTCCAGGGAGAGGTCGGCATAGAACACCGAGTCCCGCATCTCGGTGATCACCACCCGAACCGCGGCCGCACCCACTGCGTCGATGACGCTGCGCATCAGGTCATGGGTCAGGGGGCGAGGCGGGTTGACCCCCTCCAGAGCGGTGGCGATTGCGGTGGCCTCCGACCCACCGATCCAGATCGGCAGGTACCGGTTGCCTTCCTGCTCCCGGAGCAAGACGATCGGCTGATTCGACGGAAGCTCGACACGGACTCCCACGACTTCCATCGCGATGGGCGATCCGTTTCCCGGCATCGCGCGAGGTTATCACCGGGCCTGTCTATCCGACCCTGCCCCTCGCGTCATACGGCCGCAAACAGGACTCTGGGATCGTTGACGAAAGCCTCCATGTCGAGCACCGCCCAGATCGAGCGCAGGTTGCGGTAGTAACCCTGCCAGTCCATTCCGTAGCCGACCAGGTACTCGTCGCCCACCTCGAAACCGCGGTACTCGATGGGGACCTCGGTGACCCGGCGTCGGGTCTTGTCGATTAGTGAGGCAGTGGCAACCGACGACGCTCCGCGATCGAGGATCGTCTTGCGAAGGACCGAAAGAGTGAGCCCGGTGTCGGTGATGTCCTCGACTATCACGACGTCGCGATCGATCACCGGGGTCCAGAGGTCCATCGCGATCCCGATCCGGCCCCCTTCGCCGAATCGGTTCAGGACGAGGAAATCGATCTCGGACTCGATGCCGACCCGGCGGATCAGGTCGGCCGCGAACGGCACCGAACCCATCATCACCACCACGAAGATGGGCACCCGGCCCTCGTAGTCGGCGGCGATGGCATCCCCCAACTCCACCACCCTCGATTGGATGTCGGCCTCGAGCAGCGCCTCCACCGCGGGGAGCGTGGCGGTCATTCGCCGATGGCTCGGTGCAGCCAGAACATGAACGCGTCCCCCACCGACGTCGCCGTTCCCTGCGGCTCGCGGCTCACCTCCACGATCGGTGGTGGCTCCGGTTGGGGAAGTTCGACGAGCGGCGCCGGGTGCTCCAGCATCAGGCCCTGACCGGCGAGATGGAGGTAGGTCTCCACCTGGCTCATGGTCACGAGATGATCGGGGTCGACCCGGGCCATAGAAGCCTCGTATTCGCTGCCGGTGAGAGCGTCTCCATAGAACCCCAGATCCCGGAACCCGTAGTCGAGCAGGGCCCTGGCATCGATGAAATGCCCGAAGTTCTCCGGTGACCCGAGCACAACGGCATACAGGCGGCGGCCCTCACGCTCCGCAGCGCCGACGAAGGTGAACAGAGCTTGCGGGGTGAGGCCGGTCTTCACGCCGAGCATCCCCTCATACGAGGAGAGCATCAGGTTGGTGCTGATCCCGACCCGCGGGCTCCCTTCGGGGTCATCGGGGAGCACCATGGCGCGGGCCCGGACCACCTCGGCGAACTCCGGGTACTCCATGGCCAGGCGGGCCAGGGTCAACAAGTCCCGGGCACTCGAATAGTGCCCGGATGCGTCCATCCCATGAGGGTTGGCGAAAGAGGAGTTCTCGAGCCCCAGCTCGTCCGCCCTCTGGTTCATCAGGTCGACGAACTCGGGAACGCTGCCGGCCACGTGCTCGGCGAGCGCAGAGGCGGCATCGTTGGCGGAGCGGACCATCAACGCCCGGAACAGGGCACCGACCGTGAACTGCTCCCCGGCGACAAGGCCGATCTCCTGACCTCCGGTGTCGGCTGCTTCCTGGGACACGGTGACCACCTCGTCGAAGGAGGCGTTTTCCAGGACCAGGAGCCCGGTCATGATCTTGGTGGTCGAGGCGATCGATCGCGGCTCGTCCGCCGCCCAGGACGCGAGCACCAGGTCTATCGAGTCGTCGAAGAGGATCCACGCTGGGGCGCTCACTGACGGTGGCCCGGTCTCGGGGAAGGTCTCGAAGGTCGGCGCCGGATAGGAGAAAGGCGCCGCCGACGCCGGTGCGGCGATGAGGATTGTCGCCGCTACCAGCGACGCGAGCACACGAGCCGACCTGGTCATTGCGGGATCTGCTGCTTCAACTCTCCCTCGAGCATCGCCCGGTGCATCGATTGCACGGAGCCGGCACTCAGCTCGAGAAGGTCTCGGGCCCGGGAACGGGCCTCGGCATTGTTGGCCCTCATCAGCGGGGCGGTCAGTTGTCGAAGCAGGTCGGCCTCACGATCGACCGACAGCCGGATCGCGCGCAAGTGCCTTGGTTCGAGGCCATGCTCCATCAAGCGCTTCGCCTCGAGGCCGATCACCCCGGCCTCAGACGGGAACACATCTGAGTCCCTGATCGGGCTGATGACCGCGGCGCCAATCAACTCGTCGAGTTGACCGCCGCTGAGGCCTGACCGTTTGAGCAAGTCATCTCTGCTCAGAGGTGCGCTCTCCTCCCCGTCGAGGTGGGAGTCCATCGGGACCAGTAGCGGGCCATCTTCCTCGCCTCGTTCCCAAAGCGTGAGCTTTGACTTGATGACCTTGAGGGGAAGGAAGTGATCGCGTTGTTGTTGCAGGATGAACCTGAGGCGTGCCAGATCATCAGAGTCGAAAAGGCGGTATCCGCTGTCGGAGCGTCCCGGGTCGATCAGCCCTTGCGACTCGAGGAAGCGGATCTTCGACACGGAAACGTCGGGAAAGTCATCCCGGAGCAGGTTGATCACTTCGCCGATGCTCATGTCGGGCTGGTCAGGCATCGCCGTGTGCCACGAGGAAATGGAACCGCCCCACGAGCACCTCGTCTCCGGCCCTGAGTTGCGCCTCATCGACCCGGGCGTCGTTGACATAGGTCCCATTCGTGGAGCCGCTGTCCTCGAGCATCAGCCTGCCCTCTTCGAGCACGAAGCGGCAGTGCTGCCGGGAGACCGTGACGTCGTTCAGGAAGATGTCGCTCTCCGGATGCCTGCCCACGGTCGTGTTCCCCTGCGGCAACACATAACTCATGCCGGTCTGCGGCCCGCGCTCGATGACGAGGGCGAATCCGGTGAATCCCTCTATGTTCCCTGCCTCTTCGCGGGTCAGCGGGTGGCCGGCGCGGTCCTGCATCGGGACATAGACGACTGTCGGGTCGCTCTCGACCTCAACCTGAGGTTCGGGTTGCTCCGGGCTGCGCCCGGGTTCCTCGGTCATGGGTCAGATGATAGGTAATGCCCGGAACTGAGCCGGGTCTCCCCTCACTCGGTCAATTCGCGATATGCAGCCGCGTCGAGGAGGCCGGAAGGGTCGAACTCCCCGTCGAGCCTGATCTCCGCGAACCATCCGCCTTCGTAAGGGCTGGAGTTGACCCGGTCCGGATTGTCGGCAAGGTCCTGGTTGACAGCGACGATCTCTCCAGGGAAAGGGGCGTAGACCTCCCCCACCGACTTCGTGCTCTCCACCTCGACCAGAATGTCGTCCTTGCTCACCATCGACCCGACCTCGGGGAGCTCGACGAATACGACGTCGCCCAGCTGATCCTGGGCATAGTCGGTTATCCCGATCCGGAGGACCGAGTCCCCCATCTGACGAACCCACTCGTGCTCCTCTGTGTAGAGAAGATCGTCGGGTACCTGCATCAAACCTCCTCGGGGCCGGACGGCGACTCTAACGCCGAGAGCCTGCGCCGGACATCGCCGGCATAGAGGAAGGCAACGTACCAGTAGAGGGCGAGGCCGATGGTCCCACCGATCCAGGCGCCGGGGACCATGAACCACTCCATGAAGCCGGCCGCGGCGAGGTAGAAGGCGGGTATCGCCCCATAGAGAAGGAAGGTCGCCAGTTTCCCGATGTAGCGGACCTCGATCTGCCCCCCTCCCCTTGCAGCCAGGTACAGGGCGAGCCCCCCGACGAACACCTCCCGGATGATGAGCAGCCACCCGAAAACCGGGGGCAGGACCCCGGCATAGAGGCCGCCGATGATCGCCGAGGCGATGAGCAATCGATCGGCGATGGGGTCGAGGGCTTTGCCCAGGGCGCTCACCTGGTTGAGACGGCGGGCCAGGTAGCCGTCTATCCAATCGGTCCAGCCGATGGCGAACACCAGCCAGGCCGCCAGGACCACGTTGTCATCGACAACAAGGGCCCACCAGAAGAGGGGCACGCCGAGGAGCCGTATGAAAGTGACCAGATTCGGGATCGTCAGGACCCGGTTGCCGGTCGCGGTCTCGCTCACCCGGGCAGGCTATTACCCGGTGTCAGTCGGCGGGTTGCAGCCCGTCGAGGCCGCCGAGCCGCCCCTGAATCCCACCCAGGACCGAGTCGAAGTCATAGCCGACCCGGTCGGAGCGGTAGGCCTCGCTGATCTCGGGGTGATACAGGACCAGATATGGGAGGTCCTTCGCCAGGATCTTCTCCATCTCCCACAGCGCTCGCTTCGCTTCAGCGCCCTCGGTTGCCGTCTCGTAGTCGGCGAGGATGGACGCGAACTCGGCGCTCTCATATCCGGTGGTGTTCGAGGGTGCGCCCGAGGCAAAGAACGATCGGTAGTAGCTGGGCAAGGAGGGATTCCCCAGGGTCCACCCCAGCAGGTACATGTCGTAGTGGAGCGCCCCGTCGCTGCCCGGGGTGAACGCCAGGTCGACGACGGTGTCGAAGTCGGTGATCACCGGTCTCACGTCGAACCCAAGGCCCTCGAGTACGGACTCGATCTGTGTCGCGTACTCCGGGCGGTCGGGGTCGTACGCGTCCCCGGGAGTGAGGATGGTTAGTGGGGCGGGCGCCTGGCCGGCGATGGCAATTCCCTGTCCCGGCACCAGGTCGCCGTTGACGATCTATCGGCTCCGTCGACCCAGGTGTATCCGGCAGATCGGAGTGATGCGAGAGCGGATGCGAGTCGGGCTTCCGGGCGTGCCGGAGAACCCAGAGGCGATCTCGCCGGCGACGTCGTCGTCGAACCAGGCCTCATTTGCTGGGGTGAGGACCGTGTACGCCGCATCGGAGTCATTCGCCAGGCTCGCTGTCGCCTGTTCACGGTCCAGGAGCAGGGCCAGGGCCTGTCGGAAGCCGGGAGCCGCCATCGGTTGCCGATCGAGGTTGAACCCCAAGTACCTGATGGCGTTGGCCGGGCTTTCGGTGACTTCTACCTCCTCGACCGGAGCGAGGGCGTCGAGGCTCTCGGCGGTCAGGCCGCGAGGGCTGAGGATGGTGTCGAGGTTCCCGGCTGCCAGGTCGGCCACGGCCGCGGCCTCGTCCGGGTACACCGTGTATTCCACTCGGTCGACCGCCACCCCCGGATACCCGGGATTGGCCGTGGCCACGATCGTGCCCTCTCCGAACTCCACGATCTCGAGAGGCCCGCCGCTCGCGTCGCCCTCCCCCGCCAACGCATAGAGCGCCTCTGCCGAGTCGATCGACTCCAGACGCGGCTCCCAGACGTGCGCAGGGCATGATCGGCGCCAACCCGATGCCATACGGCCAGACGCTGAGGCTGGGCCGGCCCGTGAATTCGATTCTCAGTGACGAGTCCGACTCGGCAACGACTTCCTTGACACCGGGAGGGAATGCATCCGCCCAACCGCCGCCCAGTCCAAGGCGTCGCACGGCGTTGAAAGTGAAGGCCACGTCGCCCGCCGTGATCGGGGATCCGTCACTCCACCGATGCCCGGAACCCAAATCGACGCGCACCCGCCATCCGGAGGCATCCCAAGTCGGGTTTGCCGGGGCCCCGGACGAGAGCTCGCCCACCAGTGACGTCTGGTCGGCGTCGAGGGCGAAGAGAGCGGGCTTGGTCGGTCCCAACACGTAGGAGTTCCAGACCGTGGGCTCGGCGCCGACGTAGGCCCAGAAGTTGTCCGTGGTCGGTGCGGAGAGGAGACCGACCCGGTACTCGAACTCTTCAGGAGCCGCATCGGTGGCGATGCTGGCAACGGGATCGGCTGTTGAAGCCGCGGGGTTGTCGATCTCGACGCTGTCCGGTTCACCGGAGCCCGTCTGAGTGAGGGCGTACACGCCGATGGCGACGAGCACGACCGTCGCTCCAATCGCTCTCAGGGTCTTGTCCGCCATCTGCTACCTCCCAAGAGGAGAATCGGCAGACGGCAGCGGGGTCTTGATGGTTGATCACCGCGAGCGATTGCCATGCGATTTCCGGGCTGTGGCGCGTCCTGGCAGCGCACTTGGCCGGGGGGCAAGTGGTTAGTCGACCACCTAGCCGGGCCAGGCCCCGAGGATGCGCCTTTCGACCACCGGGAGGTCGGCCCACCATCGGGCGTAGCGGCGATAGACAAAGCGCTCCCGATTCGCGAGAAAGCGGATCAGGTCATCGGCCTCCCCCTCGAGGTCCTGCCACACATCCTCCGAGACAGCGTGGAAACCAGAGACCTCGATCCCGGCATCGACCGGACGCCACACCCCGGCAACGAACCCATCGACCAGAAGCGTCGGAAGGACGTCGCCGTTCCTGCGCATCACCAGTTGGCGGTATTCCGCAGGCACGACACGGCTCCGGTCGACATACGCGAGGAGGGTGTTGTCCCACATCGCCATCAATCGGGGCGGTGCCGGCATCTCCTCGCTTGGGATCGGCCCGTCGGGCAAGTCATACATCGTCGATCCCCCTGGCCCCTCGTGAGTGACCAACTCGCCTCTGAGTGCCGCAAATGCCGGGCCAACGGTGGGTTGTCGAAGCAGGGCGAACATGGCGAAGTCCTGAGGAGTCGCCGGCCCGAAGCCGGCGAGATAGCGCCGGAGCAGATGCTGGACGGCGAGTTCGTGATCGATCGGCTCGTAGGCGGCCCCTTGGAACGAGGTCTTGGGGCGGAACGACCAGGGCCCACCGGTGGGTGAGTGATGGAGCGGGGCATAGGTCCGCAGCGCCCACCAGATACCGCGATGGGCCGGGGCGCCGAGGCGCTCACCAAGCATCGCCTCGATCTCGGACGGGGTTCTCGGGACGGAAGTGAAATCCACCAGTTCTGGAACCAGGCCATCCGCCTCGGGGATTGTGAGGCCGCTCGCCTTGAAGCGTCGATCATTGAGGCGCGATCCGCGAAGGCTGGTCTGCATCGCCTCATGAAACGGCGGATAGTCCCCTGCCTCCACAGCATGGAGGGTGATCCGGATATTGGTGGACTTCACGACGGATCGACTGGAGAAGGCCGCGTCGAGGTCCTTCCCGTCGAACCCGGCTAGCCGATTCCAGAGGGCTATGTATGGAGAAGCAGGCTCCTGAGCCTGCAGTCCAACGAGCCGACCAACGGCCTCGGGCACAGCGATCGACTCCCGACCAAGGAGCATCTGCCTGGCCAGGGTTGCCCGATTGAGCTGGCCGACGGTAAGGGCCATATCGGCACCCTAGGCAGAACCATGCCCACGAGTTTCAGGACACGTTGGGCACGCACTAGATGCAGGATCGGGTATCTCGAGGCGGAGCGGTACCCTTCGGGGGCCGATTGGACCGACCAGGTATTCTGAGAGGTACCCATTAGGTAAACGGGCTGTGGCGCAGTTTGGTAGCGCACTTGGCTGGGGGCCAAGGGGTCGCAGGTTCAAATCCTGTCAGCCCGACTCTGTGACCTGCAGAAACGCACAACTTGATACGCGAGTATCAAGTACGCGTCCACCATTCGCCCACTAACGTTGGTTGTACGCGAAGAACGCGAGTTCGATCGACCTGCCCTCGTCAATGAACTCATCGCGGATCTCGCTGCTCGATCCGGCATTGAGATTGCCTGAAGCGCCCTTACCGGCGACACAATCGGGAAACTCCCCCGGCTCACTGTCGGCTGCACAATCCCTGACCGCGTGGAGGGCTTCGTTCCAACCGTTTATCGACCCGTGGTCATAGTCGGACAGTCCACCTGACTCCTCCTCTACCGCCGGCTGGCAAGGTGGCTTATGTCTGGGCTCTCGGCCGCTGAGGACCATGTGTCACCGGCCCTCAGCAGCCGAAGCCACATGTCCAGGCTTTCAGATACCAGATTGTCGTTGATTACGCGGCCCTGGGCGTCGGTGTGGGATTGAGGAGTAGGGCGTACGGCCTGTAGAGGATCTGTCACTGGCCGCCGACACACTCGCCCAATGTCCTGCGTTGAGATCTCAGACCGAATGGCGGTTCTCCTCCACCATCTCACCAGGTGGCCGCTTACTGACGAGGATCCAGTTCGACTGCGTCGTACGCCTGAATGGGTTCAGGCTCGAGCGTGGGGCTGGGTGATGGAGTCCGGCGAGCTCTCCGGGACCGGACACCGTCATGCCCGTCCGCTGCCGAAGGGAATCCTCCCCGATTACCTGTGACAGACCGAAGCCCCGGGCAATGATTCGATTACTGGGGGCTTCGATCGTTGTTAGGTGTGGCATCGGACCCAAAATCGAAGCCACAGGCGGGTTCTCAGAGGATGTAGATGAGGAGGGCGATGATGAGCAGAATGCCCACGACCGTCCAAATGATTCCACCACGTCCCATGGCGGCTCCTTCCTGAGCGGCCACTCCGGGTCGCATCTGATGCAGCCGAACCTACACGAAGAAGGGGAGACACAGCTGGGAGTACCTATCGGTTAAAAGGTAGGGTCGGGAACGTGGCACAGGTGGAGTTTCAACCCGGCAAGCGGTACCGGATCGTGACGCAAGGCAAGGAACGGGTCGGCGTCTATGGGGGCGAGGCTGGACTGGTGTGGCCGCAGTCCGATCCGCCCTGGATCGACACACCGTTGACGTTCGCCAGCCCTGAGACGGGAGTGCCGTTTCTCGTCGAGTGGGACGCGATCGAAAGTGTCGTCGGGACGGATTAGGTCTCAGTGGCTCGAGAACCCCGGAGCCAAGAGGGGTCGTGGGTTCAAATCCCGCCAGCTCGACTCTCTAGAGACGGCGCAGCTACTCAGATCTCGAACTGAGACCACATGATGCGATGGTCGGACAGGTAGTACTTAACGAAGGCGAAGAAATCAGCGTGGTCGTTCGCCGGGCGGCTCTCCCATAGCTGCCGAAACACTGCTCCGTCGAAGTCGAACACGCCGGCGGCTTTCTGCACGGATCCGGTCAGACCGGGGAAGAAGGCGATCTGGTCGTAGTGCTTGTCCCCCCGGAGATTGGTGCCAATTTGGGTCGAGTGGGGAACGATGTACAACCCTCGGCTGCCCAGCGCCGCATAGATCGGATCATCCCAATCCATCATCGGGAGGTTGAAGTCACCGACCACGACGATGTGCGGGCTGTAGGAGTAGGCACTCTGTCGAGTGAGGTCGGCCCACCTTGCCACGGCAAATGTCTCCAGCGCTCGGCGGTCCATGTCCAACTGATCGTCATCAGAGCCGAAGAAGATGTGGTTGTTGACCAGCACCATCTCGAGACCTCCGGTCCGAAAGGAAGCCAGATAGGGCGTCCTGTCAAACCCCTGAAATGTCGCGCCGTTGCCAGGAAGATTGATGAAGCGAAGATCGGCCGGAGGGATGGCGACCTCGCCTATCTGCTCCAACAGCTCGATCTTGGTGGAGTCATATACAAACGCCAACCGTTCGTCGTTGCCCGCCTTGTCTGAGAACACGGCCCGGTAGACGGCGGGGAGATGGGAGAGAACCTGTCGCAGACCGTTGACGTTGTCGTTGACCTCCTGGATTGCCGTCAGGTCGAACCAGGAAATGAGCTCTGCGATCAATCGGTAGTCCTGAGTTCGTCTCTGTTGAACACCGAGGTTGGCGATGTTCCAACTGGCCAGGAGCATCGTGTCAGGTGTCTTTCCCGGGATGCTTCGCCCTGGCTGGTGGTCCCGCCAGCGCCTGAGGGCCTTGAGTTGAGCTGGCAGGTTGTAGCTGTACTTGAATGCGGGCTTGGGGAACGGCGGGATCGGCCACCTCCGAAGGCTGAACCTACCGACTCGTGCTGCGGAGGAACGCGCCGCCGATAGCCTCTGGAAGTGGCCGTCTCCGTCGACGAAGCTCGATCCCTCGCGTTGTCGCTACCCGAGGCCATCGAGCTCGATCATCACGGGCGACCGTCGTTCCGCGTCGACGGCAAGATCTTTGCGACGTTGTGGAACGAGGATCGGATGAACGTGATGCTCGACGAAACAGGAATCCTGACCGCGGTCGAGAGCGCCCCTGGTTCGTGCGAGAGCGTGTGGTGGGGAAAACGCCTGGCTGCGGTCGGGATCACGCTCTCGGGAATAGACCGCAAGCTTCTCTCGGATCTGCTCGCCGATGCTTGGGAGCACAAGGCTCCAGCCCGGCTTCTCAACCACTGACTGGCGGCGAAACCGGAAGGTTCGTCGGTTATGTCTCGATTGCGCGGGTATTCAGCGGCGCCAGACCAAAGGAGGCAATGTTGGAGGACAAGCAGGTCGAAGAGCTGCTGTATCAGGCGCTCGAAACCGAGCTCGGTGGAGTCCAGGTGTATCGAACCGCTTTGGAGTGTGCGGTGAACGAGGATCTTCACAAGGAATGGGAGAAGTACCTCGCCGAGACCGAGAACCACGTTCGAATCGTCAAGGACGTTTTCGATCAGCTCGGGTTGGATCAGTCCACGGAGACACCCGGCCGCGGGGTGGTGCGAAGCAAGGGCGAGGCTCTCGTCCAGGCGATGAAGATGGCAAAGAGTGCTGGAGACCGCATCGGCGCCCAACTGGTCGCCGCAGAATGCGTGGTCGATGCGGAGACCAAGGACCACGCCAATTGGGAGCTGATCGGCAAGGTCGCAGAAAAGGCCACCGGGGACATGAAAAAGGTCCTGACCGATGCGTACGAGCAGGTCGAGGAAGAAGAGGACATGCACCTCTATCACACGATGGGCTGGTGCCGGGAGCTCTGGATCGAGTCGCTGGGGATGCCGGCGGTCCTGCCGCCGCCCGAGGAAGAGAAGAAGGTGGTGACCGCCATCGGCGCTTCACGGGCCGAGCAGTCCCGGGAAGAGATGCTCTAGACACATCGAGTAGCCGATCAGGCCACGAAAAACTCGCGAAATTTGCCCTAAGAAATATCGGCCCTGGAGTTTGACGGCCCCGGCGACCGGGTATAGTTCTTCACGAAGCCCCGACGGCTCAGAACTTCGGTTCGGAGTTGTTGGGGCTTCACTTATTCCCGGGGCATCCTTCGCATCACTTCGAGGAGGCGATCTGCCAGCGAATCGACTGGCACCGGTCCCGGCGTCACCGAGAACACGTCCATCACCTCCTGGCCTCTCGTCGTCACCTTGGCCATCACGATTTCCACGCCGGATTCCGTCAGTTCACGCGCCAGGTCGTGGAGCAGGCCGACCCGGTCCGGGCCACGGATCGTGAATCGCCAGGTCCCGGCTTCGACTTCGGACGTCACCCGTGACTCCACGGGAGCCTGGGAATAGGCGGATGCCTTGGCGGCAAGCCGGGACGCCAGGTCCACTGCCCCATCGACCGCTTCTTGGAGATCTGCCCGAACTCGATCCCAATCGGCGGGCTCGACCCTCATCTCGCCAAGTGCGTCTTCGACCCGGAAGGTGTCGATGGCGATCCCATCGGAGCGAGTGGCGATTCGCGCTTCGAGGACGTTCAGCCCGTGAAGGGCGAAAACCCCGGAGACCGTCGCCAGAAAGCCGGGGCGGTCCCGGGCCACTGCCACCACCGTCGGAATCCCGGCATCACCGGACACCTCGAGCCGCACCTCCCCATCGGAGGGCGACGGTGTGGCCAGGGCCAGGTGCCGTCGCGCCATGTCCTCTCCGAAGCGCCGCAGATAGCCGGCAGGCATCGCCGACACGTGCTCTGTCAACGCCGGCGCCAGCTCGGTGTCCTCGCTCCCGTAGGAAGTTCCCCTCAGCTCATCCCCAACTCTGGCCACCAATGTCCTGAGCAGGCTCTCGCTCCAGTCCGACCACACCGCCGGCCCGGTGGCCCTGGCATCCGCAACCGAGAGGACCGCCAGAAGCGACAGCAACTCGGGATCATCCACGGTGGCAGCGGTCGATCGGATGACGTCGGGATCGTCGAGGTCCTGACGGGTGGCCACGTTCGGCAACAGGAGATGGTGGGCAACGGCGCGCCTCACCAGGTCCACCGTCTGCGGGTTGTATCCGAACCTGCTGAGGATTCCCTGGGCAAGTGACGATCCAACCTTGGAGTGGTCGCCACCCCTCCCCTTGCCGATGTCGTGTAGCCACGCCGCGAGCAGGAGCTCGTCGATCGAGCCCAGGTCGTCGGCCTGAGCGGCGCACCACTCATGCGCGCCCCCGGTCAGATACGACAACTTCGTCGACGGTGCGCCACAGGTGGGAGTCGACCGGATGACTATGGAACACCGCGGTCTGGGGAAGGGATTCCACCATGGCCATCTCCGGGATCACTGCGCGTCCCCAGGTGTCGAGGCGCCTGAAAGCAGCCCAGCCTTCGGCTCCACCTGCCAGCAACTCGACGAGCGCGGCCCGGTCACTCGATGTCCAGGGATTCCCTGAGTGCTTGCCGAGGTCCGACACCTGGCCCGGGTGGCCGATGTGGCGGATCGCCCCCGGAAGTGGGGTTGTCGTGTCGTCGGCTGCAGCCTGGCGGCGAAGGCGGACCGCCGAGACCAGTCTCCTCCCGGCCCGGGCCACCGGATCGTGATCGGGCACCTTTCCCACAGGCCATCTCGCCAACAGATGGTCGTCCACGGCGCGCGTTGCCCGATACAGCCGGGCGCAGGTGTCATACGGGTCTTCGCCGAGCCAATTGCCGACGGTCCTCCGTAGCTCTACCGCCAACTTCTCGACACCCCGGCCCTGGGTCGCGTGGAGGGCATTGCGCACCGAGAGCAAAGTGGCCCGCTCCTCGCTCAACACCTCCCCGGCGGTCGAAGCACCGAGCATCTCCGCCCTGATCCGCATCCAGTCATCTCGATGGATAGAGCGCAGCCCACCCCTGCCGATCTTGACGTCCGTTTCCTGGAGGAAGAAGGGCTCACGGGCCCGCACCGCGCGTTCCTCTGCAGCCAGCGAATCGGGCAGAGACCGCAGCCGTCGCACCAGGGCGACGAGCTGTCGTTCCAACTCGGAGAGTGGCTCCGGGTCGCCAGTGATGACCCGGGTGGTGAGCAGCGAGCACAGCGTCTCTATGTTCTCGGTCGCTGCGGTCACCGCTTCCTTGACGGTGCGCACCGAATGCCCGACCTTCACCCCGGTGTCCCACAGCGGGTACAACACCTGGCGCACCGCATCGGCGGGCACATCTCCCAACAGCATCACATCGATGTCGGACTGGAGGCACATCTCCGATCGCCCGTAGCCACCGACTGCCACCACCGCCCAACCGCTGGTGTTCCGACCCCGGACGATCTCCAGGATCAGCGCGTCGATGGCTGCAGTGAGTTGCGCGGGAAGCGTCGCAGGATCGTCAGGAGCCCGGGGCGCCGACCAGTCTGCCCTGAGCTCCCGAAGACGATCCGTAGCCGTCACAAAGCGTCTGCCCCCCGTTCACCGGTCCTGATCCTGACGACCTCCTCGATGCCCAACACGAGGATCTTGCCGTCCCCGATCTCGCCGGTGCGCGATGCGGATTCGATTGCTTCAACCGCCCTGGGAGCGGCGTCGTCGTCCACTGCCACCTCGATCCTGGTCTTGGGGACGAAGTCCACCTGGTACTCGGCGCCACGGTAGACCTCGGTCTGCCCTGACTGCCTCCCGAACCCTCTGACCTCGCCGACCGACATCCCGGTGACGCCTATGCCCCGCAGGCTGGCCTTCACCTCATCCAGTTTGAACGGCTTGATATAAGCGATGATGAGTTTCATGTTCCTTCCTCACTCCGCCGAAACGTAGGCGCGTTCTTCGTGGAGGGAGATGTCGAGACCGTCGATCTCCGCTTTCTCGTCGACCCGGAGCCCGGTTATCGCCTTGGTCAATCGGGCCAGCAAGTAGGAGGCCACGAAGCTGTAGACGATGACCGCGGCTAGGCCGAGCAGTTGCTTGAGGAAGAAGCCGGTGCCCCCGAAGAGGAGGCCGTCCGACCCAACCGCCTCATTGACGGCCGTGGATGCAAACACCCCCAGCAGAAGCGATCCGACGATCCCCCCTACGAGGTGGATCCCGATCACATCGAGCGAGTCGTCGTAGTTGAGCCTGAACTTCAAGCTGACGGCGAAGTAGCAGAGCACTCCGGCGATCAAGCCGATCGCCACCGCAGCCATTGGTGTCACGAACCCGGCACAAGGAGTGATCGCCACCAGGCCGGCGACCGCGCCTGAGGCCGCGCCGAGCGTGGTCGGCTTGCCCGTTTTCCACCACTCTGCGATCACCCAGCCCAAGGCGGCAACGGCCGCCGCCACCTGCGTCGTGGCAAAGGCGGTGATGGCGATGCCATCGGCGGCGAGTGCAGAGCCGGCGTTGAAACCGAACCACCCGAACCACAGGATCCCGGTGCCGAGCAAGGTGAGGGGCAGGGAATGGGGTCGGAACGACTCCTCCCTGAACCCTCGCCTTGGCCCGAGGACAAAGATCAGTGCCAGAGCCGCGATCCCGGCGTTGACGTGGACCACCAGGCCACCCGCGAAGTCGCGAACGCCATTGGCGAACAGCAGTCCATCGGCGGCGAAGCCCCAGTGGGCCACAACCGGATAGACGAAGATCGACCACAGCGTGATGAACAGGATCCATGCCGAGAACTTCATGCGCTCGGCAACGGCTCCGGTGATCAGGGCCGGGGTGATGATGGCGAACATCATCTGGAAGATGGCGAACAGCAAGGCGTCGCCGGAGAGCCCTTCCCAACCCAGGAACTCGAAGTTCCCGAAGAAGCCTCCGCCGACATCGCCACCGAAGGCGATCGTGTAGCCCACCAACAACCAGACCACGGTCACGATCGAGATCGTGAAGAAGTTGTTCATCAACATGCTGAGCACGTTCTTGGAGCGGACCATCCCTCCATAGAAAAGGGCCAGCCCAGGGGTCATGAACAACACCAACGCGCTCGACACGAGCAACCAGGCAATGGTGCCCGGATCCATCCGTACCTCCTCACCTCGGGTTCGGCGGCGATGGTGGGGAGAGATCTGTTTCAGCCGTGTTTCAAAAAGGTGACGATTCGTCGAACAGCGACCTAATCCACGGGCTCAGCCATCAACCACTCTCGCACCGGGTCGCGGTGGGAGAGGCTGGTGAGATCGACCGACGGGTCCGTGTACTGGGTCGAGGGCCGGCCGTTGAACGAGAGGTCCACGTCGGCAGCGACGCTCACCCCGCCCAGTTCGGAGGCGATGAGGTCGGCGGTCTGCATGATCATCACCGGGTCGGTGCCCAGAACAGCTTGCTGGCGCGCAGTCAACACCGGGGGTGCCGGGACTGTCCAGGTCCGCCCGTTGTCCGGGTCCGTGACCAGGAAAGTCGTCGATGCCGACTTCTCGGTGAGCATCACCTGCCACGACCCGAGGTATCCCTCGCCGGTCCATTTCACGTCACCGGGAATGAGGTGATGACGCAACGGCAGCATCACCATCAACCCCAGGTAGAGGGCGGCAACGCCGACCCCCAGCCGGCTCATCGAGAATCGGGGCTCCGATGTCGCAGGGGCGGGAGCGGAGAGGAATCGTCGCGGCCATGCCGGCTCGAAGAACACGGTCGCCGAGATCGTCATCAGCAGGGGGAAGACACCGATCGCCGGGAACAGCAGCCAGGTGAGGGTGTGGAACCCGACGAGCGTCGCGAAGGCGTAGGGCCGGGTGCGCCTGATCGACAACCAGCCAACGATGGTGAGGTCGAAGAAAGCGCCCAGCCAGGCCATGGCCACCGCGGTCGCGGGGATCGCGAGCAACGGCCCGATCAACCACAACTCGGACCGCGCAGGGAGCCAGGTGGCCAGCGGCTCCCCCCGGCCCAGCCAGTCGCCATTGACTTTGGCCAGGCCGGAGAAGAAATAGACCATCCCTACCTGGAACCGGAGCAGCCAGACCACCCACACCGGGATCAGGTGCGATCTGTCGGACCTGCCTCCGACCGCGAGCACACGATCGACCGGTAGGAACACGAGGAGGGCTGCCGTCAGGACCAACCAGTAGTAATGGTTCAGGTACAGGCTGCGGTCGATCAGCTCCACATACGCGACCAGCAGAGCGAGCAACGCGGCGCAGAGTCTCGTGCCCCACCCGAGAAGAACGCCCAACGACGCGAGGGCGATGAGCCCGAAATGGGCGTGCATCCCCCACCCCGGCCAGACCCGCACCCACTCGAAGCCGGGGTAGGTGAAATGAAAGGCAGGATCGACGAACAGCGAATCGACCCATCCGTTGGCGAAGAAGCGCCACGACAGCACCAGGCCCACCAATCCGACCCCGATCCGAAACACGGCCGCCGACGCCCCGTCGACCGGCCGCAATGCGACACGTCGCAGTTCAGCCCAGCTCAACCGGTGTCCCCGTCGGTGTCCGAGAAGCCGAGGGTGATGTCGAGAAGCGACACGACGTCTGACTCGAATGCGGAGAGCAGCTCCGAGAGGTGCTCGTAGAGAGGAGCGAGGTCGTCCGGCGCATCAGCCGCGATCTCCCGCATCGGGCCCTCGATCGCGTCCAGTTCGGCTAAGGCCCCATCGAGGTGCTCGTCGATACGAGCCTTGACCTCCGGCGAGCGGGCTTCGATCAAGTCTCCGAGAGAATCGGGAGCCCCGGCTTCCATCATCGACTGGATCGACTCCAGCTGGGCCCGGTAGAACTCGGAGGCGAATCCGGCCTCGCCTTCGGGGATGGCCTCCGGGTCGGCTTCGGATGCTGAGATCCCGATCGCCTTCCCTACCTGGAACAGAGACTGTTGCTTGAGCGTCTCGACGGCGGCGGAGACCAACTCACCCAATGCATCGTTCGACGGCATCGATTCCCCGGCAAACGACTCCGCAAAGGGTGCCCCATCCTGATGGCTCTCCGACCAGGCCTTTTCCAATGCATCGGTCTCCGATGCGACGACCTCCACCGTGGCAGTGAGGAGCTCACATCGCCTTTCTTCACCGGGGTCGCTCTCGCCGTGGACCAGGTACTCGACGGCGCCCAAACCTCGTTGTGTCGACGACGCCTGGTTCATCATGTAATCGGCGTCGAGCGGCTCGGTTGAGGCCAAGAGCTCTTCAATCGCCTCCTCATCGATCGGCTGGTAATCGACCCGGGACACGGTGCGCAACATGTCCGCCGGGCCGAACCAGGTGGTGAGCCAGGCGTGGCCCCACTCTGCTTTCGACACCCCCCAGGATTCGGCGAGCGCGTCACGGTTGGCGCTGGTGGGATTGGCGCAGAACTCACCGGCGGCCGACTTCAGGTCGGCAGCACCATGACTTGATCCCTCGAGAGCGGGAAGGAGCGAGGCGTTGGTGATCGAAGCCACCACCTCTGCCTCCCCCGGCCCCGAAGCGCAGGCCGCCATTACCACTGCCCCCAGGATCAGGGTGATCGCCCTCCTTCTCACAGTGACTCCAGGAACGCGATCAACTCTGAGCGCTGCGACGCAGACATCTCCTTGAACCGGTCTGTCGAGGTACCGGCTTCTCCCCCATGCCACAGGATCGCCTCTTCCAGGGTTCGCGCCCTTCCATCGTGGAGGAAGAAGGTGTCACCGGAGACCGTCTCGGTGAGGCCAATGCCCCAGAGAGGTGGCGTCCGCCACTCCGACCCGGTTGCCTCGCCATCAGGGCGACCGTCGGCGAGGTCGGGGCCCATGTCGTGGAGCAGGAGATCGGTGAATGGGAAGATGACCTGATTGGCGAGGGCATCGATGGTGGACTCCCCTGTCTCCTGACGAGGCTGATGGCAGCTCGCGCACTGGAGGTCGACGAAATGTTGGGCTCCCGCCGAAACCTCGGGCGACTCCAGGCCCCTCCGAGCCGGCACCGCGAGAGTCCGCGAGTAGAAGACGACCTTCTCCAACCGATCGGCCGGGATCTCAGGGTCTCCCCCGCCGGGTGCCGCCATGCACTCGGCCTGGGCGTCCGTACACGCCTCGTCGGGAAACAGATCGCTCGTGATCCCGATGTCCCCGACGAACGCTGCCGCCACCTGCTCCTCGACCGATGCGACATTGGCCTTCCAGCCGAAGCGCCCCAGCATCATCTCGCCACTGAGAGCGTCGAGGACCATATTTGGCCGTCCCGAGATCCCGTCCTCGTCAGCATCATCCGGGTCGGCGGCGTCGATGATGTCCTGCTCCGAGATCGCTTCGAGCAGGCCCGACCCGAAGACCGGTGGGGCCAGCCTCGGCGATGTCATCACGTCCACGGAGATCGGGCCATAGGCGAGGTCCTCGAACTCAAAGACCGGCCGACGCAAGGTGAAGGTCTCACCATCGCCGAAGGCTCCCGGCTCCTCGACAAAGAGCCTGGTCACGGTGCCCTCCGCTGGCACGCCAAGGATCCCCCGGTCCTGGAACTGACCCCCGTAGACCGGCTCCGGCATCTGTGCCTCACCGCCGTGGAGCCCGAGGCGGAACAGGAGTCCGATCTCGCCGGCCTCAGGGCTCCCCCGCCCATCGCGGACATGGCACGAGGCGCACGCCTGGGCGTTGAAGAGCGGGCCCAGACCGTCGCGGGCCTCTGTCGAAGCGGGAGCAGTCACCCAGTTCTGGGTGAAGAAGCTGTCTCCGACTTCGAATGTCCGCCGCTCCTCGCTGCTCAGGTTGCGGGCCGCGTTGCCAAAGGCGTCGCGGTTCGAAGAATCGGTCGTCCCCTCTCCCCCGCTCTCCGGCTCGAGGAGGTCACCGGGTGGGCCCAGGCAAGCCGCCACCAAGCTCATGGCTGTGAGAGCCAGAAGCCCGGCCCGGGCATGCCTTCGAGCCGACCCGGGGACACAGGGCATCTCAGCTCAGATTCAACTCGACACCGAGCGCGGTCGCAGCCTCGACCAGGGACTCGGCCTGGAGGTCCAGCGCTGCGATGGTCTCGCTGATCGCAACCCGACCGGGGTCGTCATCCGGAACCCCGGGAGCCAGGCTCTGGTCGAATGGCGCCGGGATCGCCTCCGCCAGGGAGACGCTGTTGGCCATCTCCTCGGCGAGACGGTCGGCGAGATCGGAGTCGACCGAAGCGACCAGCTCATCGATGCCAGGCCCATCGCCACCCAAGAACACCATTTCGATCCCCGATGCGTTGCCCACGATGTCTGCAGTCGTGTTGTCCGAGAAGCAGGAGTGCTCGTCTTCCTGGGAGTGCTCCTCATAGGCGACGGTGAGGCGCTCGCCCGCCAACTCGCCACGGCTCAGCTCGCCGATGCCGGTCATGACCATGCCCAGCGCCTCGTCGGCGGGGAGAGCGAGAAACTCGGCGCGGTAGTTGTCGTCGACGTCCGGCGCCCAAGCATCCACCAGATAAGTGAGGTGCTCGAGCAGCAGGTCCGAGGTCACGGTGAGATATGTGATCCGCCGATCGGCGTTCTCCGCCGAGGTGAAGTCGTCGACCGATCGTGCGCCGGGGCCGTCCTCGGAGAGGTCCTGACCCCAGAGCAGGAACTCGATGGCGTGCCACCCGGTGGAGATGTTGGTCTCGCCGCCGCTCTCGTTGAGCGACGTGATGAGCTCGGCGTCGATCGTCGGGTACTCGTCAGGGAGGTTCACTATCCCGGAGGCGGGGTCACTCTCGACGTAGTCGATGTAGGCCTCGTCCAAAGGCCAGGCATTGATCAGTCCCTCGACGCCGGTGTCGTCTGCATCGATCGGCCCCCCGTAGAAGCGAAACGCCTCGGTAGGCCCGTAGTCGTCACGGGCGGTGAGCCAGGCCTGGCGGGCGGCCTCGAGGTTGGCCTCGGTCGGATCTGCAGCCAGGGCATCGATCGCCGCGTCCATCTCGGTTGCCGAGGCAAGGCTCGCCGAGTACGACTCATGCACCAGGGACGCGTAGTTGGCCACCACCTCAGATCGCAACTCATCGCTGGCATCATTCCCACAGGCGCTCAACACCAGCACCGCGCCTAGGGCGGCGGCAATCCCCTTCAGTCGCATGGGTTCTCCTCGGTTCCCGAATCGTTCGGTAGCTAACGATATTTCCACTACGCCGGTAGTGCAAATGGTTCGGGCTACCGACTGCCTCAGCCGATCTGCTCGATCACCCAGCCGATGGCCTGGACCAGGCGCCATCCGAGGTAGAGGACGACGAGGACGATCATCAATCGAAAGCTGAACGGGGCCCGTTCCTCGTCCTGGGGTGGGGGCCCGTCGGTCACCGCCTCTCCCCCGCCCGGGAGACGATGTGAATCGGAGTGCCCGTGAAGTCGGCCTCATCGCGGAGCCGGTTCTCGAGGAATCGGTGGTAGTCCTCGCCCAGCTCCCCTCCTGAGATGAAGAGCACGAATGTCGGTGGAGCCACCCCGGCCTGCACCACGTAATGGATCTTCGGTCTTCGCCCCTTCCGAACCGGTGGCGGGTGTGCGTTGACCCACTCTCGGGTCACCCGATTGAGTTGGCCGGTAGGGATCCGTGACTCGCGCGCCTCCATGACCGCTCCGATGGCCTCCGGGAGCCGCCCGACCTTGGACCCGGTGCGGGCCGACATCCTGATCACCGGGGCCCATCCCACGAATGCGAGCCGGTCGGGAAGCGACCTCTCGGTCATCTCACGCTGCTCCTCGTCGATCGAGTCCCATTTGTTGAGGATCACGACGAGGCCGACACCGGCATCCACGACCTCCCGGGCGATCCGCTGGTCCTGATGGGTGACGCCCTCGACCGCATCGACCAGAAGGAGTGCGACATCGGCCTCCTGCAACGCCTCGCGGGCTCGAAGCACCGAGTAGAAGTCGGCGTCGTCCGTGATCTGGGGCTTGCGCCGTATCCCGGCGGTGTCCACCAGTCGGACCCGCGAACCACCCAGTTCCACCTCGATGTCGATCGGATCGCGGGTCGTGCCCGGCACCTCGGAGACGATCACCCGGTCCTCTCCCGCAAGCCGGTTCAGAAGCGTCGACTTGCCGACATTGGGCCGGCCGATGATCGCGATACGCGGCAGGTCGCTCGGCTCAGCGGCGCGCCCGCTCTCCGGCAGGGCGCCGACGACATCGTCGAGCAGGTCACCCACCCCCCGGCCGTGGTAGGCACTTATCGGGCGTGGCTCCCCGAGGCCCAGGCCCCAGAAGCGGTCGATGTTCCCCTCCAGCGAGGCGTCGTCGACCTTGTTGGCGGCCAGCACCACGGGCAAGCCCGAGGAGCGGAGAATCGAGATGACACCGGTGTCGTCATCGGTCAGCTCGGTGGTGGCGTCGACGACCAAGAGCACGGTGTCGGCGCCGGAGACTGCCGCCTCCGCCTGTTCCCGAATCGAGAGGTTGATATCCCCGTCCGGTTTGACCTCCCATCCGCCGGTGTCGACGATCATGAATCGCCTACCGCTCCAGTCGGCCTCGAACTCCCGCCGGTCACGCGTGACGCCGCTGCTCTCCTCCACCACGGCGGTGCGGGACCCGATGATTCGGTTGACGAGGGTCGACTTGCCGACATTGGGCCGGCCGACGACGGCGACTACTGGCAGCGAGCTCATGTGCATCTCACCGGAGCCGACATTCTGGCTCCAAGGGCGATCCCTAAACGCTTATGAGGTCGAGGGCCTCGGTTGCGGTCCAGTCCCGATCCTTCTCGAGCCACCCGGGCTCCGCTCGCACCCGAGCAGTCACTCCGGCTTCGACCAGCGCCTGGAGCGTGGTTACGAATGCTCGAAGCTGGGGTGGGAGCGGGAAGTACTCCCGTTCTTCGATCGACGACCACAACTCGAAACCGCGACTCGGGGCGAGGCGGTCGATGACCTCCTGGACCAGGTGGTCAGGGGCGGAGGCCCCGGCAGTCAAACCCACCACTTCCATCCCTTCCAGCCATTCATCCTCGATGTCCCCGGCCGAGTCGATCCGGTGCGCCTCGACCCCGTTTTCACGGGCGACGCGGACCAACGCCTGGGTGTTCGACGAGTTGTGCGAGCCGACCACGAGGATCAGGTCGCAGTCTTTCGTCAACCCGAGGACCGCATCCTGGCGATTGGTGGTGGCGTAACAGAGATCTGACTTGCGTGCTGTGTTCAACTCGGGAAAGCGGCCCGCCGCGTCATCCATCACGGCCATCCACTCGTGGACCCCGAGCGTGGTCTGTGCAAGAAGTGCGACTTTGGACGGGTCGGCGGGATCGAAGTCACGGAGGCCGGTCTCGGGCTCGACCAAGGTGATGGCGGCCGGTGCCTCGGCCACGGTTCCCACCGCCTCGTCATGACCGATGTGGCCCACATAGATGATGTCGTAGCCGTCGCGGGCCATTCGCTTCACCTCGTGATGGACCTTGGTCACCAGGGGGCACACCGCGTCGATGACCACGGCGGCGCGCTCGGCCGCGCCCTTGACCACCTCTGGTGCCGAACCGTGCGCCGAGAGCATCACCGGGGCGCCGAGGGGCACTTCTGAGATGTCCCCGACGAACACCACACCGACTCCCTCGAACGCCTTGACCACCCACTCGTTGTGGACGATCTCGTGATAGCAGTAGACGGGACCGTCGAAGATCCTGGTCATCCAGGTCAAGGCCTTGATCGCCATCTCCACGCCCGCGCAGAAGCCCCTGGGCTCGGCGAGAAGGACGCGGTCAACGGACATTGCCTTCATGGTAGGTGTGGCGGGAAGTCAGGCAGAGAGCTGTTCTACGAGACGCAACACTTCGGCAACCACCTCATCGAAGGACCGGTCCGAGGTGTCGACGATGGCGGCGCCTGGCGGAACCGTCAGTGGAGAGGCCGCGCGGGAAGAGTCGATCTTGTCTCTTCGCTCCAGCTCGGTGTGGACCGACTCCGGATCGTCGCCCGACTGATCGGCCCGGCGGGCAGCGCGCACCTCGGGCCTGGCGTCGAGGTAGATCTTGATCCCCGCATCGGGGAACACAACCGAGCCGATGTCACGACCCTCGATCACGGCCCTGTGCTCGTGGCGCTCGGCCCATGATCTCTGGTGGGCCACCAGGATCCGTCTCACCTCAGGGTTTGCCGCGACCCGCGACACCTGGGCCTCGACGTCCTGGTCCCTGATCCTCTCCGAGACGTCCTCACCGTCGAGGTACATCCTTCCCTCCACCTGATCGAACTCGGCTTTGGCCACGACCTCTCTCAAAGCCGCGGTGTCGTCGAGCGCGACTCCGGCAGCGATCGCGGCCAGGGTCGCCGCCCGGTAGAAAGCACCGGTGTCCAGGTATGGGATCCCGAGCCTGCCGGCGACCGCCCGGCTGACAGTGCTCTTCCCGGTCCCCCCCGGGCCGTCGATGGTGATGATGAGATGGCTCAAGGGCGGAGTGAGGATATCCGCCCGTCTCAGGCGGCAGGGTCAGGCTGAGGCGAGGGAGTCGATGAAGTCCCAGTACTCGGGCCATGTCTTGTCGACCACTGCCGGATCATCGATCTCGATCCCGGGGCGGGCAAGGCCGATCAACGCAAAGGACATCGCGATGCGGTGGTCGGAATAGGTCCGAATCGTGGCCGGGCGCAGCAGGCCCGGCGTGATGTGCAAGGCGTCGCCGTCGATCCGCGCCCTCGCCCCGACGTTCTCTATCTGCTCTGCAAGGGCCTGGAGCCGGTCCGATTCCTTGTGACGCAACGATCCCAGACCGCTGATCCGGCTCTCGTCGCCCGCAAACAGGCACGCCACGGCGACTGCGAGTGCGCCGTCGGGGGCATCGGAGAGGTCGACGTCGATTGGGCCCAGTGAACCGTCGGACTCGACGGTGGTGGTTGACGCGGTGGCGGAGACCCGACAGCCCATCTCGGCGAGCACCCCGGCCACCCGATAGTCGGGTTGGGCCGAATCGGCGCCGAGCGACTCGACCGTCACCCGGCCTCCGACGATGGCGGCGGCCACCATCGGATACACCGCCGACGAAGCGTCGGGCTCGACCGAATACCGGGTCGCCTTGTAGCCAGTCGGAGCGACGCGAAAGGCGTCCCCGGACCGTTCCACATCGGCGCCGAAGATGCGCATGACGTCGACTGTGAGGTCCAGATAGCCCGCCGACCCTCGGAGACCGTCGAGGACCACGGTGAGAGGGCTCTCTGCCAACGGGGCGACGAGGAGCACTGCGGTGGCGAACTGCGTGGTCCGGGAAGCGTCGACCACAACCGCCCCTCCCGGGATCGATCCTGATCCATTGACGATCGCCGGCAGCCCCGACCCCTTGAACTCGACTCGGGCCCCCAGACGCGATCATCACGTCGGCCAGTCCGCTCATGGGGCGATCGGGGAGGCGGCCGCGACCCATGATCAGGCTCCTCCCGTTCACCAACGAGGTGACTGCGAGTAGCGAGCGGGCGGTGAGACCCGACTCGCCGGCATCCAGCGCATCCGACGGGGGGAGAAACTCGCCGCCATAGCCATGGACCAGCCAGCCCCTCCTCGACTCCGCGATCTCCACTCCAAGGGCCCGCAGGCAGCGGCGAGCAGCTTGCGTGTCCTCCGATTCGAGGGGCCCTAGGACTCTCGACTCTCCCCGCGCCAGTGCCGCGGTGAACAGGGCTCTAATGGTCAGGGATTTCGACCCGGGCAGCCGAACGTCAGCATCGAGTGGGCCCTTGATCGTCGGCACAGGATGGCTCATGAATCAGGCACCCCCGAGCCGAGCAGTCGAATCGTCTCTTCTACTGAGAGCAGGCGACTCTGTCCCGGGCGCAGGGCGCGGTCCATGATCGGGCCGATCGCTGTGCGGACCAGGCTTTGCACACGGTGCCCGACGGCCTCGAACATGCGCCGGATCTCCCGATTGCGTCCCTCATTCATCACCAACTCGATCATCGTCGACTCCCCCTGATGCCCCACGACCCGGGCCGACGTTGCTCGAGCCGGCCCGTCATCGAGCACCACTCCCTCGGTCAGGCTCCTTATGGCAGCCCGTGACGGCCGCCCTTCGACCAACACCACGTAGGTCTTGGTGATCCCGTAGCGTGGATGGGTCACCCGGTTGGCGAGGTCACCGTCGTTGGTGAGGAGGATCAGGCCCTCGGAATCGGAGTCGAGGCGACCCACCGGATACACCCGCCTCGTGGTCGGGACCAGGCTCACCACGGTCTCCCGGCCCTCGGGATCCGAGGCGGTGCTGATCACTCCCAATGGCTTGTACAGAAGGTGTGTCTCCAGATCTGGGTTGACCGGGATCGGGACTCCGTCCAGGGTCACCTGCTGGGCGGAGACGTCGACACGGTCGCCGAGAACGATTTGTCGCCCGTCGACAGCCACCCGACCGGCCACGATCGCCTCCTCTGCCAGCCTCCGTGACATCAGGCCCGAGTGGGCGATCGCCTTCTGCGCGCGGATTGGATCCGCCACGGTCAGGCGGTGCCTGGGCGAACGGTCTCCTCGAGAGTTTCGACGATCTCAGATGGCGGAATGTGATCGGCCAGCGGGGGAAGGCCATTGAGCGAGTCGAGGCCGATCTTCTCGAGGAACAGGTCCGTGGTCACGTAGACGGCCGGGTTGCCGGGCAGGTTGAGCCGCTCCTTCTCTTCGATGAGCCCGAGCCGCTCCAGGGTGTGCACCGCCGAGTCGGAGTCGACGCCGCGGATCTCCGAGATCTGGCTCCGTGCCACCGGTTGCCGGTAGGCAATGACCGACAAGGTCTCCAGAGCTGCCGGGGAGAGGCGGCGTGCCGTGGCCGAGGACGAAAAGCGCTCCAGATAGGGATAAGCGTCCGGATGGGAGTAGAGGCGCCATCCCCCGGCCGCCGACTTGAGCACCAGGCCCGACCCCCTGGCCTCGAGATCGCCCCGTAACAGCTCCAAGAGCTCCTCGACCCGCTTTTTGGGCAGCTCGAGCACCTCGGCGAGCTCACCGAGCGGTACCGGGCTCTCGGTGACGAAGAGCACAGCCTCGAGGGCAGCGGTCTCGTTCATTGGACCGCCCACTCCGAAGTCAGGTCGACATCGCCGCCGTCCCGGGCCTCGACCCGGATCTCGGACAGCCAGTCCTCCTGTGAGACGGCCACCAGACCCCATCTCGCCAGCTCGAGGAGGGCCAGGAAGTACGCCGCCAGCTCGATTGGGTGCCGACAGTGCTCGGTCAGCTCGTCGAAGCCGGCAACTGTCACCTCGGCGATCCGAGCTCGCAGCTCATGGATGGCAGCTTCGACCGAGGGGAGGTCGAGGTCGAGATGGTCGAGATCGGGCTCGGCCGCCACCCTGGTGAACACACGGGCCGCCATCGCGGCCAATCCCCGCGGCATCGGTGGGGAGCGCGACATCGGCGGGCGCCAATTGGATCTTCTGATCCATCCCCGCCGTGCGGGGCACATAGCGGTTCGACTCTTGCATCCGGCGATGCAGGACCGCGGCGACGTCCTTGAAAGTGACGCACATCAAAAGCCGCGAGAGGAGGCGGTCCCGTTCCTCCATCAGCGCGAGCTCCTCGTCGATGTCCAGATCAGCCCTTCCCGGAAGGAGCGATTGAGCCTTCATCTGGATGAGGGTGGCGGCGATCAGCAAGAACTCCGAAGTGACCTCGATGTCCATGTCCTGCATCTCGTCGAGGACCGTGAGGTACTCGGTGACGACCGACGTGAGCCCGACCGCGGTCACTTCGAGGTGGTGCCTGGCAATCAACTGGAGGAGCAGGTCGAATGGCCCCTCGAACACGGTCGTCTTGACGTGAAACGGCATCGGTTGGCGATCAGGTTATTCGGGAGGGCGAACGGTCCCCGGCTTTGGCTTGTGGTCGGCCTGCCAGAGCAGCCGCCAGGCCTCTGGATCGATCGAGGTGGGGCGGTCACCGTGATGATGCCGGGCGAAGTCGACCACCAGCGCCTCGGAGCCGAGGGCTTCCATCTCGGCGGCGCCGACCGGGCCGTGGTCCTTGTAAGCGGCAAACCGCGCGGACAGGGGCGCTCGGGCCAGTATCAACAGTGACGCCAACACCCGACCGAGCACCCCGAGCCGGGCATGTCGCTTTCCAACGTCGTGAAGCATGGCGGCGCGCACGAGACTCCTGTCGACCGGGGCCTCTGCGAGGACACTGGCAGCAGCCGAGTAACCATGTCGTTGGTCCGGATCCGACTGGGCGAAGAAGAGGTCTGACTCACCCGGGGTGAGCCAGACCCCAACCTCGGCTCTCTCGGCAGGCGATAAGGGCCGTGCCAGGACGACGTCGAAGAAACGTCGGGTCAGATGGCCCGGCGAGCCCGGCACTGGCTCAGCCTGCGGCCTTGGTCTTGCAGTCGACGCAGAGAATGGACTCGGGGCGAACCTCGAGCCGAGCGGGATCGATCGCGTTCCCGCAGTTGTCACAGGTGCCATAGGTCCCGGCTTCGATGTGGGCCAACGCCTTGTCGACGTCGTCGAGCTGGAGCTTCAAGGAGTCGACCAGGCCGAGCACCTCGGTTCGCTCCGCAGTGACCGCCGCGGCGTCGGCAAAGCTCCCACCGAAGTCGATGTCCGCCCGGAGGTCACCAGTCTCGGCCGCGCCCAATTCGTCCAGCTGGTGGACGAGGCGGGCCCGTTCCTCACGAAGTGCCTTCTCGGCGTTGGCGATGTCAGACGCCATCATCTGCTCCTCGGGTGTGCCTGGACGTAGACCTCGACGAGATGGGTAGCGCTGACCCTCGTGTAGATCTGGGTGGTGCTGATTGTAGCGTGGCCCAGGATCTCTTGTACGGTTCGCAAATCGGCGCCGGCCTCCACCATGTGGGTGGCTGCGGAGTGCCGGAGGACGTGGGGAGACACCTTCCCGGCATCGATCCCCGCACACGTTGCATTCGCTCTGACCACGTCGAAAGCCCCTTGGCGGGTCAGCCTCCTCCCCCGCATGTTCAAGAAAAGGGGGTCTCCTCGTTGCCCGCGACTGAACAGTGCGAGCCTGTCGGGCAGCCAGCGCCCGACGGCAGTAACCGCCTTGCTCCCGAGCGGGACCAGTCGTTGCTTCGACCCCTTGCCGGTCACCAGAGCGACCCGGTCCTCGAGATCCACCCTGCCCAGGTCGATCCCGACCGCCTCCGATACTCGGGCCCCGGTGCCGTAGAGAAACTCGAGCAATGCGGAGTCGCGCCGCCCCTTCGGAGACGACAGGTCCGGCGCCTCGACCAAACGCGTGGTCTCCTCGATTGTGAGCGCTTTGGGGAACGGGTCCGGCCGCCGAGGCGCATCCAGCAGCAGGGTCGGGTCCTGGTCTCGCATGCCTTCGATCACGAGGAAGCGGTGCAGACCCCTCACCGCCGCGATCTTCCGGCTGATCGTGGACATCGCCAGGTCGCGCCCGTGGAGATGGCTGATGAAGGCTTCCAGCAACATCGGGTCCGGTTCGCGGCCACCGAGGAATCGGAGGTACTGGTCGAGGTCACGGCGGTAGGCGGAAAGGGTGTTCGACGCCAACCCGCGTTCGACCCGGAGCGAGACCAGGTATTCGTCAACGCACTCCGGAAGGGGAGGCGGGCCCGAGCTCACATCGCGGCTAGCGCCTCGGCCGGCGGGACATGGCTCACACTCAGGCTCTCAGCGACCGCGGGATGGCATACGGCGTCGCCGACCACGTTGATCCCCGCCAGGAGCTCGGGGTGGATGCTGGTGGCCGCCTCCACTCCCTTGTTGGCCAGGGTCACCGCATAGCGCAACGTGGCATTGGTCAGGGCATAGGTCGAGGTGTGGGGCACGGCACCGGGGATGTTTCCCACGGCGTAATGGACCACGTCGTCGACCAAGTAGACAGGGTTGGTGTGGGTGGTCTCGCGGGACGTCTCGAAGCAGCCACCCTGGTCTATCGCAACGTCCACCAGGACGGCGCCCTTCTTCATCTCCCCCACCATCGCAGCCGTGACCAGCTTGGGCGCCGATGCGCCGGGGACCAGGACCGTGCCTATCACCAGATCGGCGTCGAGCACCTGCTCTTCGAGAGTCAGCTTGTTCGAGTGCAGAGTCAGCACCCGTCCCTGGTAGAGCGAGTCGAGCCATCGCAGCTTGTCGATATCGGTGTCGAGGACGACCACGTCCGCCTGCATCCCCATGGCGATGACTGCTGCATTCGAGCCGGCCATCCCCCCGCCGATGATCACCACTTTCCCCCTGCGGACCCCGGTGACGCCTCCCAGGAGCACACCGCGTCCGCCCTGGGCCCGCTCCAGGAAATAGGCGCCAACCTGCACCGCCATCCTCCCCGCGATCTCGGACATCGGCGCCAGCAACGGGAGTGAGCCGTCACCCATCTGCACCGTCTCATAAGCGATGGCGATGACATTCCGCTTGCGCAGCCCCGAAGCCAGGTCCGGGTACGCCGCGAGATGCAGATAGGTGAAGAGGATCTGCCCGGGTCGGAACATCTCGATCTCGACAGGCTGCGGCTCCTTGACCTTGAGGATCATCTCAGCGGCCTCGAAGACGGCATCGGCGTTGGGGACGATCGTCGCGCCCTGTCCTTCGAATGCGTCGTCGTGGATGCTCGAGCCTTCCCCGGCCCCTTTCTCGATGAGGACCTGATGGCCCCGGTCGGTCAGCTCACGGACGCCCACAGGGGTGATGGCGACGCGATGCTCTTCGGTCTTGATCTCCCGGGGCACGCCAACGATCAACTTCCAGTCCTCCTGGTTTCGGATCGCAGATCAGCGTATACGGCGGGGCTATCCGCTGTCTCACTCCACTGTCAGGTCGACGGTGGAGGGCACAGAAGCCGGTATCTCGGACCGCCTATGGGCCGCGGCCTCGATCAAACCCAGGAACAGGGGGTGGGGCCGGTCGGGGCGGGAGCGGAGCTCGGGATGGGCCTGGGTGCCCACGAAGAAGGGATGGTCCACCATCTCGATGTACTCGACGAGGTTGTCGTCGGGCGACACGCCGGAAAGCATCATGCCCGCAGCTTCGAGGTCCTTTCGATACCGGTTATTGACCTCCCAGCGGTGTCGGTGCCGTTCGTAGACCAGCTCATTGTCATACAGCGCCCGTACCTTCGAGCCTTCGCTGAGCTTGGCCGCATAGAGGCCGAGGCGCATCGTGCCTCCCATTTCCTCGACGTCCTCCTGGCTCGCCATGAGGTCGATGACGGGATGGGGGGTCGAGGGGTCGAACTCGGTGCTGTTGGCATCGGCCAGCCCGAGGACGTTGCGGGCGATCTCGATCACCGAGCACTGCAGGCCGAGACAGAGGCCGAGCAGGGGCACGCCGTGCTCTCTGCAAACCTGATCGCCTGGACCTTTCCCTCCACGCCGCGATATCCGAAACCCCCGGGGATCACGATCCCATCCAGGTCCTCGAGGTAGGAGTCGGCAAGCAGTCCCGTGAGCTCGTCACTCGGGACCCAGCGCAGGTCGAGCCTCAGGCCGTGGGCGGCGACGCCGTGTTTGAGTGCCTCGACGACCGAGAGGTAGGCATCGGGCAGGTCGACGTATTTGCCGACGATCCCGATCGTCACCGATTCCGTCGCCGAGAGCTGCCTTTTCCACCATCGCCCGCCAGGTATCCAAGGCCGGTGGCCCGGTGACCAGGCCCAGTCGGTCGCAGATCACCTTGTCCAGGCCGCCATCGTGCAGCACCAGTGGCACCTCGTAGATGTCCCGGGCGTCCGGAGCGGCGATCACGGCGCGGGGCTCGACGTCGCAGAAGAGGCTGATCTTCTTGCGCACTGCCTCGTCGATCTCGCGGTCGGAGCGGACGATGATCACGTCCGGGTGGATCCCCTTGCTCCGCAGCTCGGCGACCGAGTGTTGTGTGGGCTTGGTCTTGAGCTCCTCGGAGGTGGCGATGTAAGGGACCAGGGTGACGTGAACGAAGACCACGTTGTCCCTGCCCACCTCGTTGCCGTACTGGCGGATCGCTTCGAGGAAGGGAAGGCTCTCGATGTCACCGACCGTTCCCCCGACCTCCGTGATCACCACGTCGACGTCCTGTTCGCCAACTCGCCGGATGCGGTCCTTGATCTCATTGGTTATGTGAGGGATGACCTGGACGGTGTCTCCGAGGTAGTCCCCCCGGCGCTCTTTCTGGATCACCGACAGGTAGACGGATCCCGAAGTCACGTTGGAGGTCCGTTTCAGGTTCTCCCCGGTGAATCGCTCGTAGTGCCCGAGGTCGAGGTCGGTCTCGCCACCATCGTCGGTTACGAACACCTCACCGTGCTGGAACGGGTTCATCGTTCCCGGGTCGACGTTGATGTACGGGTCGAGTTTCTGGTTGACGACGCGCAGGCCCCGCGACTTGAGGAGGCGTCCCAGAGAGGAAGCTGCGATCCCCTTGCCGAGACTGGAGACCACTCCCCCGGTGACGAAGACGTACTTGGTCGGAACGTCGTGATCGGGAGGAGCGGGCGCGACCGGAGGACCTTGGGTTTCGGGGGTGAAAAGGGGCCCGTCCATGACGGGATTTCAGCGTAGCACCGGTCGGGGCCGGCACCGACTTTTGCTCAGGACCGGGCGATGGCCAGCAACTCGGCGGCGGCCTCCCTGCCGCCGGCGCTCTCGGGGAGCCCGGCGAGCATCCTCGACAACTCATCGAGCCGCTCCTGGCCGTCGACTCTGATCACCTCCGCCGTGGCCCCTGTCCGCCTGACCGCATAGTGGGTGTCGGCGTGGGCGGCGACCTGGGGCAGGTGGGTGACGCAGAGCACCTGGGTCGATCGGGCCAGGTCGGCGAGCTTCCTGCCAAGTGCCAAGGCCGTGGCCCCGCCCACCCCGGCATCGACCTCGTCGAACACCAGCGTCCCAATGTCATCGTCGTTGGTCGCGAGGCGCAGGGCGAGCACCAGGCGGGAAAGCTCCCCTCCCGACGCGACGTCCTCGATCCGACCCGCGGCGAGTCGGTCGTCCGACGAGAAGAGCACCCCGACCCGGTCTGCCCCACTCGACCCCGGTTCCACTTCCTCGAGGGTGAGGTGAATCGACGAGCCCGGCATGCCGAGGCCGGCGAGATGCCCGGCAGCGTCCCTTTCGATCATCTCTGCCGCCGCTGCCCGCTTCTCTCTGAGTGCCCCGGCGCCCTGCTCGACCCGGGCCCGAGCCGCGGCGACCTCGGCCTCGATCGTGGAGGCACGTTCCAGCAGCCCGCTCAAGGACCGGGCCCGGTCGGCTGCGGCCGATCCGAACTCGATGACCTCGACGATCGTGCGACCGTATTTGCGCTTCAGGTCGCCGAGGAGCGTGAGCCGCTCTTCCGCGGCCGCCAGGCCTTCGGGGTCCAGTTGAGCCTCATCGGCCCGGTCCCGCAGGAGGCGGGTGAGTTCGGAGATCTCTTCGCTGACGGCCTCGGCCATCGCTCTGCCCTCCTCCAGTGCCGGGTCGAGGTCGGCCACCTTGCGCAACGAGGACACGACCTCGCCGGCCAGGTCTGACATCTGGGCGGAGTAGTCGAGAGCCTGGGTCAGCTCGGCCCTGATCGCTTCGGCGTTCCTCAGCCTCGATGCCAGCGCCTCCGCCATCTCGTCTTCGTCCGGTTGCAGCCCGGCCATTTCGATCTCTTTTGCCTGGTGAGCGACCAGGTCTAGCTCGCGCTCCAGCGCCATCAGGTCGCCGCCAAGGTCCTCCTGGGCGGCCCGCGCCGTGGCATAGGCCTCCCATGCCCCGTGATAAGCCTCGCGAGCTCTCGTGCCCTCCTCGTCGAGTGCCCTGTCGACGAGCTGAAGCAGGGTGGCCGGCCGGCGAATGCGCAGTTGGTCGTGCTGGCCCACTATCTCCACCAGTGGCCTCACTCGCTCTTCCAGGGTGGGAGCGGAGACCAGTGCCCCTTCCAGATAGGCGCGGCTTCGCCCCTCTCGGGGGACGATGCGGCTGATCCCGACCTCGCCGGACTCAGTGACGAAGGAGCCGTCGGCCTGGGCGTGGTCCCCGAAAGGCCCAACGGCATCGGGCCGGGCCTTCTCACCGGCGAGGAGGCGAAGCGCTCCCAGGAGAAGGGTCTTGCCCGCCCCGGTCTCTCCGGTGATCACGGTGAAGCTACCGCTGGGAGCCAGCTCCGCATCTTCGAGGACGCCAAGGTTTCGGACCCGAAGGTGGCTCAACATCAGTCGAGTTCGAACTTCTCGGTGACCAGTGCCGGGAAGGGCCGGTTGCCGAAAGTGACGAATTGCACCGCCACACTCCCCTTCCTCACCTCGACGGTGTCCCCCGAGCCGATGTGGCCCAAGGCGATCTTGTCGACCGACACCTTGACCGGGCGGTCATTGCCAACGGTGATGTCGATGGAAGCTTCTGCGGGCAGCACCAGGGACCGATCGAACAAAGAGTGTGCAGCGACCGGTGAGAGGATCAGCGAGTCGAGCCGGGGGTCCACGAGCGGGCCGCCCGCCGAGAACGAGTAAGCGGTCGAGCCGGTTGGTGTGGCCACGACCAGGCCATCGGCCCGATAGGTGAGGAACCGGTCACCGTCGATGGCGACCGACAGGTCGATCAGGCGTTGGCTGTCCACCTTCTCGACCACGACGTCGTTGACGCCGGCCGCCGACTTCCCGTTCACGGTGGCGCTCACGGTCATTCGCTCGTCGATCCCGTAGTCACCGGCCGCCAGCCTCTTCACAACGGCATCGACCATCGATGGCTCGGCCTCGGTGAGGAAGCCGACGGTCCCCAGATTGAACCCGAGCACCGGGACCTGTTCCCGTAGGGCGATCTGGACCGCGGCGAGCATGGTCCCGTCGCCGCCAACTGCGAGCACCATCTCGGGGCGCTCAGGTGCCTCGACGACCTCGGCTCCGGTCCTCGCAATCACTTCCCTCAGCTCCGAAGCGAATTCCATGGCTCGAGGCCGGCCCTGGCGCACTTCGAGAGCGAATCTCATGCCGGAACCTCCATGGCCACTCCCGTCGCTCCCTTGCGAAGCCAGAGCAAGTACTCGACGTTGCCGTCGCCGCCCTCGAGAGGGGAGCGGATAAGTCCCTGGGCGCCGAGCCCGCTCCCGGCGAGAGCGTTGACGACAGTGACCACTGCTCTGGCCCTCATCGCGGGGTCACGGACCACACCCCCATGGCCCAGGTTGGACCGCCCGACCTCGAACTGGGGCTTGACCAGGACCACCAGGTCGGCCTGATCGCCTGCCAGGGACGCGAGGTGAGGGGCGATCGTGGCCAGGGAGATGAAGGAGACGTCGACGACGATCGCGCGGAAAGGCGCACCCAGTTCTTGCGGTGAGACATGCCTGATGTTCGTCTGTTCGAAGGCAAGCACCCTCGGATCCTGACGGACCCTCGGGTGGAGTTGGCCCCGGCCGACGTCCAAGGCGACCACCTGGGAGGCGCCGGCATCGAGGACGACTTCGGTGAAACCCCCGGTGGACGCGCCCACGTCGAGCACCCGCTTCCCGGCGAGCTCGATCGGAAACGCATCCAGGGCAGCGAGCAGCTTCTCGGCGCCTCGCGAAACCCAGCGCCGCTGGCCACCGACCACCTCGATGACGGTCTCCGTCGCAACGACCGATGACGGCCGGGGTGGGCCAGCCCCGATCACAACGACCTGTTGCGTGATGATCAGGCGCTTCGCCTGAGCTCGGCTCGACGCCAGCCCTCTTCTCACCAGTTCGACGTCGAGCCGTTGACGGCTCAACTGCTCTCCTCCTCCTCGAGGATGGCGCCCAGCAGATCGGCGAGCTCTGACGCCGGCTCGGGGAGATCGGACGGGTCGAGGTCGGCAAGGCGGGCCAGTGCCGCCTCGAGTCGATCGATCTGGTCTTGACTCAGCTCCATTGCGCTGATTATCGCTGATGGCTCTCGGCGAGCACCAGGTCTACCGCAGCTTCGAGGTCGGGGACGACGTGATCGGCATCACCGCCACCGTCGGGCCCGGTCACGCCGCTGAGTACCAGGATCGAGGTCCAGCCCGGCTCTGCCCGGGCCAGTGCGACATCGGTGTCGGCGCGATCGCCGATCACCCAAGCCGTGTCGACGCCTCGCGATCGCAAGAGGCGGCGCATCGGCTCGTGGGGCTTGCCGGCCACCTCGGGTGTGACTCCGGTCGTGGTTGCGACGGCAGCCACCATTGCCCCGCCTCCGGGAAGCAAACCACCGACCACCGGGTACGTGGGGTCGGTGTTGGTCGCGATGAATCTGGCGCCTGCCCTGACCGCATCGGCAGCCCTGGTAAGCCGCTCATAGCTGAGGTCCCAGTCGAGCCCGACGAGAAGGGCGGTGGCCTCGAGGGGGTCCTCGGTCACCGGTATCCCGGCTTCGGCCAGGGCAGAGAGGATGCCGTCCGAACCAAGCACCAGGACCGGCCCCGGATCGTCCGCCAGAAGCAGCACCGCTGCCTGGGAGGAGGTGACGATCGACTCCGGTGGGACTTCGACCCCGGTGATGCGGCTGATCTTCTCGCTCACCGTCGACGGCGACTTCGTGCTGTTGTTGGTCGCGAAATAGAGGCTCGCTCCCGAGGCAATCAGCTTCCGCAACGCTCGGTCCGACCCCGGGAACGACCGTGTCGCCCCGATAGACCACCCCGTCGATGTCACAGATGACGTTCATTCAGTGAAGAACCGCTCGAGCGCTCGCTCGTACAAAGCGGTGGTCCGCGCCACCGATTCCACCGACACCCGCTCGTCGTGACCGTGGAAGAGAGTGGTCATCTCCGAGAAGGTCATCCTGTCGTCGAACAGCCCCACCCCGTACGCCACGGTCCCCCGGGCCCTCCAGAAACGGGCATCGGTGGCCACCGTGGCCAAGGTGGGAACCAGGTTGCGATGCCCATCCAGTTCCTCGACGGCATCGGCGATCGCCGCCCACAAATGATTCCCGGTCGCCGAGATGGTGGCCTTCCCGTCCATGACCGGGACTATCTCGACGTGATCCGAAGCGCTGCCCATGGCCTTTCTCAGATGGGAGTCGACGAAGTCCCGGTCCATTCCCGCCAGTCCCCGGATGTCGACCTCGGCATGGGCCCGGTCGGCGACGATGTTGGTCTTGGTCCCGGCGTGAAGGACATTCGAAGAGATCGTCAGGTGGGTCGCGGCATGGATGTAGCGGGCCAGTGCCGGATCGGATACCGCAATCCGGTCGATCTCGTCGTCGAGCTGATCGACGTCACAAAGGCGCTGGACGGATTCCGGGCCCAGCCCGAGGCTCCCCACGAATACGGCCCAGTCCTCGGTGACCTCGGCCGGGGACGGTGTCTGCGCTAGCCCGGAGATCGCGATGGCCATCTTGTGCAGTGCGTTGTCGGTCCCGTGCGGCGCCGAGCCGTGCCCCGGCGAGCCGGTCGCCTTCAGGATTGACCAGAACGCGCCCTTCTCCCCATTGGCCACCGGCACCGCCCTCTTCCCATCGACCTCGAGCCCCGGGTAGGCGACCTCGGTGAGCAGGTAGTCGACACCGACCAGGTCCCAACGATCCTCCACCAACTGCATCGCCCCATGGCGCCCACCACCCTCCTCGTCGGCGAGTGCGCAGAAGACCAGGTCTCCCCTCGGTGCCTTCTCACCTCGAATGTAGGGGCGAGCCGCCACCGCCATCGCAGAAGTCACATTGAGCATGTCCAAGGCCCCCCGGCCGTAGACGAATCCGTCACTGATCTCGGCGGAGAAGGGATCGAGTGACCAACCGGAGCGGTCGGCGGGGACCACATCGAGATGCGGTGCCAAAGCCAGTGAGGGCGCTTCGGGATCCGTGCCTTTGATCCTGTAGATGAGCGACTGCCGACCCGGCTCAGGCTCGAATACGTCACCGGGCACGCCGAAATAGTCGACAAGGGTCCGCACCGACCGTTCCTCGTGACCGCTTTCCACGGTTCCGTCGTTGACACAGGAGTTCCGGATCAACGCCCGAAGCAACTCGATCGATTCGTCCCTCATGTGGCCCAACTTATCGCCAACCGGTCTCATCGAGGAGTTCGATCAAGTCGTGCATCGTGCCGGTCAGTTCGAGGTCCTCGACTTCCGCCCTCGTCACCCAGCGCACCTCGTCGGCATCGTCTCCTGCCGACAGCCTGCCGGCGGCCACCTGGGCCCGGAAGTCGATCAACACCAGGTGGTGGCCTTCCGACAGGTGCTCCCCGACCCAGACGACCTTGCCTACATCGACCGTCGAGGCCGGTCTCCTCTCGGACTTCCCTCGCAACTGCTACCGCGAGCCGCTCTCCTCGGAGCACCTTGCCCCCCGGGACCGCCCACAGTCCCTTGCCCGGATCGTGACCCCGCCTGACCAGGAGCAGCTGGCCGTCCTGGAAGATGACGGCCCCGACCCCGACTACCGGTCGATCATCGGCGGTTGTCATCGTGGTGCATGACTATCGACCGGGCGCTGAAACCCCCGGCCTCGAAGAAGTTCTTCACCAGGCGATGACCCGGCAGGACATGGGCGTCGAACTTCGAGATCCCACGGTCCCGCATCTCCGCCATCACCAGGTCGCGCATCACCTCGCCCACCGAGACCTCCCTGGCCTCGGGATCCACGAATACGAGGCGGATGGCGCACACCTTCTCCTCTCCCGCTTGCGGGAGCATTTCCTCGACCCGGGCCAAGGCGAAGCCAAGCGGATAGTCGTCGATCTCCCCGATCACGATCAACGCCGTCTCGTCGTCAAAGGCCTCGGTGAAGGACTCCTCTATCGGTTCGGCGAGCCCGTCGGCCAAGGGCCACATCGTGTGGAGGCCGGTCATCTCCGCTTCCAGCCCCCGGTACAACGCAACGAGCACCACGAGATCGTCCGGCGCGGCGTGACGGGCAGTGACTCTCATCGCTTCCAAAACCGGAGCCGTTGCAATCCCCAGATCGTCACCAGTTTCATTGCTTCGAGGACGATGCCGGTCCCCATCTTCGACGTCCCCAACTCCCGGTCCCTGAAGCTGATCGGGACCTCGACGATGTTGAGCCCTATTTGGTGAGCCCTCCACGCCATCTCGACCTGAAACCCGTAGCCGGAAGCCTCCGCGGCCCTGTAGGGAAGGCGTCTCAGGGCCTCGGCCCTGAAGGCACGGAAACCGGCCGTGGCGTCGCGAACCGGGAGGCCGAGCATGAAGCGCGCGTAGAGGTTTCCTCCTTTGGATATGAGGCGCCGGTGGAGGGGCCAATCCGGTGTCGCGCCGCCGGGCACGTACCGGGAGCCGATGGCCACGTCCGCACCCCTGTCCAGCGCCTCGACCAGCCGCGGGATGTCAGTCGGGTCGTGGGAGAAGTCGGCGTCCATCTCCACGATGGTCTCGGCACCCCCTTCCAGCGCATGATCGAAGCCGGCGGCATAGGCGGGCCCCAACCCCTCTTTCGCCGTTCGGTGGAGAACGGACACCAGGGGGTCTACGGCAGCGATCTCCTCGGCCAGGTCGCCGGTGCCGTCGGGAGACGAATCGTCGACCACCAGGACGCGGTAGCCCTGGCTGCTGACTGCGGAAACTATCTGGGAGAGGTTCTCGCGCTCGTTGTAGGTGGGGATTGCGACCGTGACCCGATCAGTAGGCACAATCGGTGCACAACATCTTCTTGCGGTTCGCCAGTTGGCTCGTCCTCTTCACCATGAAGCACGACTGGCAGACGAACTCATCCGAGCGCTGGAGTTGGGCGTCGACGTTCATCGTGAGCTCCTCGCGGCGAATGGCCCGCAGCTCCTCGACCTCGTCGACGAGAAGCGTCTCTCCGGCCTCCTCGTCCATGAGCTGGAGCTCTTCGCTCTCCAGCTCCTCGAGAGCCTCGGTGGTCTCCTCGTCGTGCTCCTCTTCCTCTTCCCCAGACTGGACGAATCCCTCCTCGGCGTCTTCCTCCTCGAAGTCCTCCTCGAAGTCGGCTTCCACCTCGGTTTCCTCGAGCTCCTCGACCAACTCATCCTCGAGTTCCTCGATCTCGAGGTCGGGCTCGTCGCTGAGTTCGGAAATCTCTTCTAGTTCTTCGGTCGCCATGGTTCTTCTGGGGTTCGAGGGCGGGCAGTATAAGTCCGCAACGAATCAGATCTTGAGACTGATCGCGGCGCGGCAAACACGCCCTGTCACCTTCGTATTCCCGATCAGGTCACCATCCGATTCGACCGGCCAAGTCGGCTCCGTGACCAGCGTGAACTCAGCCGCGGAGACCCGTCGCACGGCGGGATCGGCCAGGTGATTCCCCTTGATGACTTTGGGAACCAGGGCCGGGGCCTGCGTCTTGCGGCAATTGAACACCTGGATGTCGAATCGCCCGTCGACCAACATCGCCTTGGGCGCAACGTTCCACCCACCGGCGAAGAATTGTGCGTTGGCGAAGATAACGGCCAGCGCCTCGGATTCGACCACCCGCTTCTCGGTGGTCAGGGTGATATTCGTTCGAGGAAAGCCGGGCAGCCTCCCCAGGAAGGCGAGCGGGTACCTGACCCTTCCCCAACCACGGGGGATCCTCGCCGCGGTGTCGGCTGCGGCCGCTCCAACGCCGGCCTGTGCGACATTGACGAAATACCTGCTGCCCCACTCTCCGTCGAGCAGACCGACGTCGATGTCGTATGTGTCATCGGTCACGAGGTGGCGCGCCGCCTCTGCCACGTCCTGGGGCAGACCGAATGTCCGGAGGAGGTCGCAGCCGGTACCTACCGGGAGGACGCCGATCACGGGAGGCTGGCCCATGCCAAGAGGGAGCAAGGCGTTGGCCGCGAGGCTCACCGTCCCGTCGCCACCGGCCAATGCGAAATGGGTGATGCCCCGTCCCGCGGCGTCGACCAACGTCGCGGCCATCTCTTGAGCAGTCCCCGGCGCCGCGATCTCGTAGTCGAGGCCCACTGAACGCACGATCTCCTCGATCGAGCCCGGAGAGGTCGAGGAGCGGCCAGCCCGTCGATTGACCGCTACCAGCCACCGGGGCATCACCCCACCCCCTGGGCTGCGACCACTCCGCGGTCGACTGAGCGTACCGCCTGCAATGCGGACTCTCGCAGTTCGGGCGCTACATCACGGAGTTGTTTCAGGAGATCGACGAGCTGCCTCGAAACGCGGACGAAGTCACCAGGTGCCATGCCCTTTCCGGCGAGGTCCTCGAAATCGACGCCCGACGCCCAATCGTGCGCCAAGACGCCGAAACCGGGATCGGGGCGGCGGGTAGGGGTCAGGCGCTGCTTGCGCTCCAGCTCCACCAACTCCTTCCACAGGCCATCGAGCTCCTCCCAACGCTCTCCCAGCATTGGCGTTCGGAACTCGGCGACCGACGTGGTGTCGGTGCGGGGCTCGTAGACGAAGACCGAAGCCAGGGCCGCCAGCTCTGCGGGCTCGAGCCCATGGAACATCCCCCGCTCCAGCGCCTCGGTGATCAGCAGGTCCGACTCGTTGTAGATCCCGCGCAGCCTCTCACCCCGAGGTGTGAGGCCCCAGCCCTCCATGTAGTCGAGGTCTTCGAGAAGCCCCTGGATCGACCTGAACTCCTCGACCAGGCCATGGCCGGAGGCCCGAAGCGCACCACGCTGTTGTTCGATCCGGCGCCGGGTCCGAAGCACACGGCGTTGCGCTGCGAGGTGGCGGGCAGCGTCCGGGCAGGCCGCCACCGGGTGGTCGACACCGCTGGGGGCGCGTGGGTGCCGATTGGATGTTGGAGGCGGCAGCTTCCGAAGGAGGCGCATCGTGTCCTGGATGAAGCGGCGGTCCTTGGGGCGGAATCCGGAGGGAAGCTCGATCTCGGCCGACACGACGCTCCCGGCAACCACATCGCGGTAGCCGAGAGTCGACACCCGCCCCGAGGTCGAGAGCACCAGGTAGCGCGCCCCGTCGTCTTTGCGAGCAAGCCGGCGCAGCACGAGATAGCGACCATCCCTGGGCCCTCCCGAGACATCGACGACCTGGCCGCTGTTCAGGGTCGAGGCGATCCGGTCGTTGTGGGCTTCCGGCTGAGACGACTCGAGCAGGGACAGGTACTCCTCGACATCTCCCCGCTCGCAATGGGCCTGGGCCAACTCGCGCTCGAGTTGGCTCTCCATCGCATCGACGGTGCGATCGGCGGCGACCCGGTCGCCTTCTCGCTGGAAGCTGGCGAACGAAGCCTCGAGCAATTCTTCGGCATGGGCCTGCTCATAGTTGGCGACGAGGTTGGCCGTCATGTTGTAGGTGGGCCGGAAGCTGGAGCGCAACGGGTGAGATCCCGTCGACGCGATCTCGGTCACGTTGTCGAAGCGGACGAAGGGCGAATGAAGGAGGACCCCATAGCCCTCGATATCGATTCCCCGCCTCCCGGCCCGGCCGGTGAGCTGGGTGTAGTCACCGGGCCGCATCAACTCATGTGACTCGCCATTGAACTTGGAGAGGCTCTCGAGGACCACTGTCTTCGCGGGCATGTTGATCCCGAGGGCAAGGGTCTCGGTGGCGAAGACCACCTTGAGCAGGCCGGCCTCGAACAACTCCTCGACGGTCTCCTTGAATGCAGGGACCAGACCGGCGTGATGTGGGGCCAGCCCCGCCTCGAGCCCGGCGAGCCAGGTGTCGTATCCCAGCACTGCGAGGTCCTCGTCCTCGAGGTGCTCGGTGCGTTGCTCGGCGACCCTGCGGATGGCCGCCCGCTCCGATGAGTCGGTCAGCCGAACCCCTGCCTCGAGCAACCGATGGGTCGCGGCATCACAGCCTTGCCGGCTGAAGATGAAGTAGATCGCGGGGAGCATCCCTTCGGCCGCGAGCCGCTCCACAGTGTCGCCCCGATTGGGAGTCTTGAAGCGGCGTCTCCTGCCCCGTTCCAGTCCCAGCATGTGCTCGATCCGGGGATTGGGGCGGGAGCGGCCCTCCTTGCGCACGAAGGTGGGCAGGAGGTGCAAGGCCTGGGAGCCCATCTTGTCCTTGATCATGTACATCGACTCGAGAGGGACCGGCCGGTGATCGGTCGAGACCAGGCGGGTTGGGCCCCGGCGCTCGCCTACCCAATCCGCGAACTCCTGGTTGTTGGAGACGGTTGCCGAGAGGCAGACCATCTGCACGTGTTGGGGACAATGGATGATCACCTCTTCCCATACAGCGCCCCGGGTCCGGTCCTGCAGGTAGTGGACCTCGTCGAGGATCACGATCCCAACGGACTCCACGCGGTTGCTCTCGGCATAGACCATGTTCCGCAGGACCTCGGTGGTCATGACCACGATCTCGGCGTCCCCGTTGATTACGTTGTCCCCGGTGAGCAGGCCAACCCGCTCCGGGCCGTAAGCAGCAACCAGGTCGGAGTATTTCTGATTGGACAGTGCTTTGATCGGTGTCGTGTAGAACGCCCGACGCCCCGCGGCGAGGGCCAGGAAGATGGACGCTTCGGCGACCAGGGTCTTGCCCGATCCTGTGGGTGCTGTCACGACCAGCGAGAATCCCTCTGCGATCGCCTGGCCCGCTTCCCGCTGGAAGTCGTCGGGGGTGAACGCCAGCCCGGCCCAGAATGGCTCCAGTGAATCTGTGCTCATTTCTTGAGCACGAGACGCACCAACCAATACGTCCCCTCATACATGACATAGAGCGGCACCGAGAGCACGAAGAGAGTGAATGCGTCGCCGCTGGGAGTGATGGCCGCCGCAGCGATCACGATGATCATCACAGCCCACCTCCTACCCCGCGCCAACTGGGCCGAGGTGACCACGCCGGCAGCGGCAGCCGCAAACAGGAACACCGGGTAGAGGAAGGCCAGGCCGAAAGCGAGCAAGTACCTGAGGGTGAAGGAGTAGTAGGACCCGATCCTCAGATCATTGGCGACATCGGTGAAGATGCCGAGGAGGAAGTCGAGGCCCCGGGGCAGGGTCCAGTAACCGAAGAACACGCCCCCGGTGAACAACACCGCCATCCCGCCGACCACCGGCACGGCCCATTTCCGCTCTCTCGTGGTGAGGGCAGGGTTGATGAAGGCCCACAACTGATAGAGGATCACGGGGCTTGCGAGGATTACCCCGCCGAAGAGCCCGATCCGCATCAGGACCCCGAACTCCTCCCCCGGTTCGAGCACTTGGAATTCTGATTCGGGGGCTGCCACGTGGAATGGTCGCTCCAGGATTGCGCGCAGTTGATCGGCGAAGACAAAAGCGATTGCCCCGCCGACTACGACCGCAATCGCGATCCGCACGATCCTCCAGCGCAGTTCCTCGAGATGGGCGAGGATTGATTGCGGCTGCCCGCCACTCACGCGGTGGTGTCTCCCTCGACACCCTTGTCGGCCTCATCGACCTTCTCGATCTGATCAAGGTCTCTCATCGCGTCCTCGGGAGTGGGGCCGGAAACGGGCTTGGGGCCGGTCCAATCGAGCCGGCTTGTCCCAACCGATTCGATCCCCTCTTTCACGTCGTCGAGGGGTTGCTTCATCTCGTCCAGGGGCTTCTTGACTTCCTGGCCTACCGCCTTGATCTCATCGCCCAGGTCTTTGAGGTCGGCGACCTCTGCCTCGAGGCCGTGCCTGATGTCGCGTGCCGCTGCCCTGAGCTCGGCAGTCCACCCTCCAAGCTTCCGTGCAATCTCAGGAAGTCGCTTCGGGCCCAGGACGACCAAGGCCAGCAAGAGGATGATGACTATCTCGCCGCCCTGAATCATTCCGGTGATGGTAAAGCGGTGTCAGGCCAGAAAGCAGAAGGTGGCGACTTGTGAGTCGCCACCTTCCGGAACGAGGAGCGCCCTGCCCTGTGGCGCCCGTCGGACTTTGATCGATGCGTTCAGCCGGCCAGAAGGCGGAACGGATCCGGCTCGGCCTCGAGGGCGGCTGCGAACGCCTCGATTTCCCGCTCGGTGATCGGATCGGGATTGACAACCTCGAACGTCACCCCTGTCGCCAGAAGGACACTGACGACCCGTGAGTTCGCCGGACGGCGCTGTTGCACGGTGCACGTTGGGCACTTGAAGCGGTAGTCACCCTCTCGGCCCCCAGGACGCAATTCCAGCGCCACGTCGTCGGGGGTCAGGTGGATGTCACCACATCTTGCACAAGTTGTCTTGATGGTTGTCATCCCTGTTCTCCGGTCTCCCATATCTGCTTGGGTGATCGGCAGTTATGACGTGTTTCTGAAGCCCGGATCGCTAGGTCGATCGACCCCTATTGGTACCTGTCGAGCAACTGACGGCCCATGGAAACGACGGCATCTCTGACCTCGTCGCCCTCGACGAGGCGAGCTGATGCACCCAGGCGCAGGAGGAGCCGGGCCGGTACTTGGGCCTCGGGTGACGAGAAGCTGATCACCGTCTCGTCTGCACTTTCCGAGAGGACTTCGACCGGGTAGTACTCGAGCACCCAACGAGCCTCCCGGCTCAGCGAGATCCTGCACACCACGTCGTCATCGGATGGCGAATAATTCACCTGTGGGGTGGTGATCCCGACCGGGCGATCGAACGTCTCTTCGAGTACCTCCATCGAACGGACCCGGTCGAGGCGGAACACCCGTTCTGCGTCCACGAGCCGGCAGTGCGCCTGGACGTACCAGTTGCCCAGAGTGGTGAACACGGACCAGGGCTCGATATCGCGCTCGGTCTCTGCCTCCTTGCTCAGGGAGCGGTAACGGATCCTCGCCACCCGGCGATCGGAAGCGGCCCGCCTCAGGCGGTCCACGGTCTCGACAACCGGCCCGACCTCAACCGAGATCACATCGGTGGCGTCGCCGTCGCCGAGGATGGCGCGGCTCAGCTTGCCGACCGCAGATGCGAGCTCGGGACTGCCCTGACCGGAGTCCTCGATGGTCATGCCCGCGGCGAGAAGCCCCAGGGCCTCTGCCGGAGTGAGGCGGGGGGCACGAGCGAAGTAGTCGCCGGCGTCGATGACCACCTCGTTGTCGTCGATGAAGGCGTCCATCAAGTCGCCAGGCCCGTATCCGGGCACGCCGCAGACGAAGACTGTGTTCAGATCTCGGATCAACTCTTCCTCGGTGTAGTCGAACCGCTCCAGGACCTCCTTCATGTCGACGCTGGACTTGGAGACGACATACGGGATCAGAGAGAGAATTCGAGAAAGCCGGCTCACCGTCCGTCTGCTGGTCATTGCACGCCCGACATCGCGCTCTGGATCCGCTTCTCGATCTCCGCGCGCAACTCGGGCGGGGACAACACCTCCGCCGAAGGCCCAAAGCTGAGGACCCAGCCGACGAATGCGTCGCTGTTTGCGACTGTGATCTCTGCTTCGAATGGCCCGTCGTCGGCAATAGGCACCCCCAGGGTGCGGGCGGCCCACCACCCGACGTCGGAGTCGAACCGGACTTTGGCAACCACGGTCTGATCCGATCCCAGGTCCCACGGCTGCGAAGACATGACCTTCTTGATGTCGAACGACTTGGGCACGCTGAAAGCTTTGGGAGCGTCGCCAACCGTTAGCCCTTTCATGCGGTCGACCCGGAACAGGCGCTCCCCATCGGGCCCGGCGCCCGCCAGATACCAATGCCCCCGACGGTGGGCCAACCCGTAAGGATCGAGGTTCCTTCGTTCCTCGTGGTACTCGAAGGTCACCTTTCTCTTGTCCGTGACGGCATGGAACAGCTCGCCGAGGATCTCGGACTCGGGCCCCAGGTCGGCTCCGATCGGCTCCAAACCGGCGCCGCGCTGCATGCCTCCCAGCTTCACCAAACCATCGGCTCCTGCGTTGCCGCCGCCGAGCCGGACCATGCGGGCCGCCAGCGACAGCGCCATCCGCTCCTCTTCGCTGAGATCGGGGTCGGCGATCCCGTACTCCTCGGGCTCGACCGAGTAGCCGTGCTCGACCTCCCAGGCGTCGAGGGGCATCATGCGCAGGGGGACGCCGAGGCGCCGCAACACCTCTTTGTCCCGCTCGAACATGCGGTGGAAGGCTTCGTCGTTCTGCTCTCCATACCCGGCCACGGTGAACCGGACATCGTCGGCCGTGACCGGAGTCGTGGACTCGAGGAGGTAGATCAGGAGGTTGATCACCCGCTCCACGACGTTCTGCATGGGGCGATTCTTGTAGGCCGGGGCGGGTGATGCCCGGCTAGAGGCTCTCGATCAGCTTCTCCACCCGCTCGTCATAGGCCTTGAACGGGTCTTTGCACATCACGGTCCTCTGCGCCTGGTCATTGAGCTTGAGATGGACCCAATCCACGGTGAAGTCCCGCTTCTGTGCTTTCGCCGCCTTGATGAAAGCCCCGCGCAGCCTCGCCCTCGTGGTCTGTGGGGGCATTCGCACCGCAGTAGCCACTTGTTCGTCCGTCACCACCCGGTCGACCATGCCCCTCGATTCCATGAGGTAGTAGAGGCCCCGATTGCGGTCGACGTCGTGATAGCTGAGGTCCATCATCGACATCCGGGGGTCCGACATCGGCAGCGAGCGCCGTTCCGCATACCGCTCCAGGAGCCGGTGCTTGATCACCCAGTCCACTTCCCGGTCCAGGATCATCGGGTCCTTCTCCAGGCCGGTGAGCAGATGCTCCCAGCGGTCGATTGCGGTCTGCACCTGGGGAGGGAAGCCCGGGCTCCTGGCAAAGCGCATGGCCCGGTCCAGGTACTCCCACTGGATGTCGAGCGCTGACAGCTCCCTCCCATTGGCGAGTCGGATCTTTCGCCGGCAGGTCACGTCATGGGCGACCTCACGAATCGCCCGGATCGGGTTCTCCAGGGTGAGGTCCCTGAACACCACATCGCGCTCGATCATCTGGAGCAGGGCCACCATGGTCCCCACCTTGACGTAGGTGGCATATTCGGACATGTTGGAGTCCCCGGCGATGACATGGAGGCGCCGATAGCGCTCGGCATCGGCATGGGGCTCGTCCCTGGTGTTGATGATCGGCCGGGAGCGGGTGGTCGCCGAGGAGACACCCTCCCAGATGTGGTCGGCACGTTGGGCGATCGAGAAGGCGGTGCCCCGGGGAGTCTGGGTGAGCTTGCCCGCGCCGAGGAAGATCTGCCTCGTGACCAGGAACGGGATGAGGACGTCAACGGTGCGGTGAAAGTCCTTGTGCCGGCTCACCAGGTAGTTCTCGTGACATCCGTAGGAATTGCCGGCGCTGTCGGTGTTGTTCTTGAACACGAAGATCTGGCCCCGGATCCCCTCCTCCTCGAGACGCTCCTCGGCGCCCCGGACCAGCCCCTCCAGGATTCTCTCCCCCGCCTTGTCGTGGGCGACGACGTCTTCGATGGTGTCGCACTCGGGCGTGGCGAACTCGGGATGGGAGCCGACGTCGAGGTAGAGGCGGGCCCCGTTCTCCAGAAAGACGTTCGATGAGCGTCCCCAGGACACCACCCGGCGGAACAGGTACCTGGCGACCTCGTCCGGGCTGAGCCGACGCTGGCCGCGCAGGGTGCAGGTCACCCCGTACTCATTCTCCAGCCCGAAGATGCGTCGATCCACCCAGGCAGGCTAAACCAGCGCCAGCCCTCCGTTGCGACGAATGTCAGGAAGTGGTGAGCTCGTCAGGCCCGAGCCGGCGAAAGGCGCGACGGCCGTTCGAGGTGTCGAGGACACCGGCCTCCCAGCCTTCGCTCTCCCGCCCCTCCGCCCGTCGGAACGCTTCGGCTCCGATCTCGAAAGCGCGGGCCAGGGTCAGATCGTCCTCCCAGAGCTCCCCGAGCGCCTCCGTGAGTTGCTCGGCCTTGCCCCCGATCGCGACGAAGTTCCTCTCGTCGAAGAGCGTGCCGTCATAGGTGACCCGAAACAGGCGGTGCTCCGAGCCGTCCTCGCTGATCTCGGCGATCAGCACCTCGACCTCGAAAGGCTTGGGATCGCGGGTGAAGATGACACCGAGTGTCTGCGAGAACGCAGTGGCCAGGCCCATCGCGGTTACGTCGTCGCGGGAGTAGAGATAGCCCATCAGGTCGGCCTGGCGGATACCCGCCTTACGCAACGTCTCGAACTCGTTGTATCGGCCGACTCCGGCGAAGGCGATCCGGTCGTAGACCTCACTTATCTTGTGCAAGGCGGTCGATGGGTTCTCGGCGAGCAAGAGCACGCCGTTGACGAAGTCGACAGCCACGATCGATCTGCCCCGGGCGATTCCCTTCCTGGCGAACTCGGCCTTGTCCCTGACCAGTTGCTCCGGTGCGACGTAGAACGGGATGGTCACAGGATCGCCTCCACCGCATTCTCGGCGAGTGGGCCAACAACAGACTCATCGAGCTCGGTGACCCCCTCGGCGTCAATCTGCACCACGTTGGGATAGATCTTCCGGAGCAGATCGGGGCCCCCGGTTGCGGTGTCCTCCTGAGAGGCGGCGACCAGGGCCTTGACCGCCAGGTCGGCGGCCTCGACGGCAGTCAGGTCCTCGCGATAGGTAGTCCGGAGATAGGACTTGGCCAGCCTCGCCCCGGAACCGGTGCTCCCGAAGTCCGTCTCCTCGTAGCGGCCACCGACGACGTCGTAGCTGTAGAGCCGTCCCCGGGACTCCCTCTCGTCGTAGCCGGCAAACAGGGGGACCACCACGAGTCCCTGGAAGGCGAGGGCCAGCTGGCCGCGGACCAGTCGGGCCAGGAAGGAGGCTTTGCCTTCCAGCGACAGGCGCACCCCTTCGATCTTCTCGTAGTGCTCGAGCTCGACCTGGAACAGCTTGACCATCTCGATGGCGAGCCCGGCGGTGCCCGCTATCGCCACGGCCGAGTAACGGTCGGCGGGATAGACCTTCCGGATCCGGCGGTGCGCCACCAGATGGCCCTCGGTGGCACGGCGATCGCCGGCCATCACCACTCCGTCGACAAAGCGGAGGGCGAGCACGGTCGTGCCCTCAGGTACTGAAATGGCGCCCTCGCCTGTCAGGGCAGGCCAGGTGGGCTTGGCCCCCAACGACTCGAGTAGGTCGCTGAAACTGGCTCCAGGGATCGGTGCGTCGATGGGCAATGGCCCCAAGGGCCGATCGATCACTCCCCGCCCTTTTGCACGTAGTTCTTGACGAACTCCTCGGCGTTCTCCTCGAGCACCTCGTCGATCTCATCGAGGAGGTCGTCGAGGGCCTCCAGGTCTGCCTCACTCTCGACCTTGGAGGCGGCCTGGTCCTGCTCGTCTTCTTGCTCTTTGTCTCGTCCTTTGGATTGGGACTGCTCCCGGTCGGACATCTTCATCCTCCTAGGCGGCGCAACAAATCGGCCGCGTCTTCTGCATTGTCGAGAATCTCGCCGACGAGATCGGCGTCCCCTCGAAGCGGTTCCATCATAGGAACCCGCTTCAGATGCGATTCGCCGACGTCGAAGACCAGGGAGTCCCAGTTGGCGGCGACCAGGGCCGAAGAGAACTCGCTGACGCACCTGCCCCGAAAGTAGGCCCGGGTCCGGGTCGGGGGATCGAACATCGCCTTATCGATCGCCGCGTCGTCGAAGAGCCGGCGCATGTGGCCCCCGGCTGCGAGCCGGTTGTAGAGGCCTCGCTCCGGGTCGACATCGTGATACTGGAGATCGAGCGCCCGGAGCTTGACATTGGACCACTCCAGGTCGTCGCGGCCGACATAGCCATCGAGAAGGCGCTTCTTGGCCACCCAGTCCAGTGTGTCGGCGAGGCTCATCACATCGTCTTCGAGGGCGGTCAGGACCCGCTCCCATTCGGCGATCAGCTGGCGCCAGACCGGGTCGTCCAGCTCCTTTTCCACATACTTGGAGAGCCACTCCAGATAGCGGCCCTGGAGCTCGAGGGCCGTCGCGGTGCCTCCTCCGTCCAACTCGAGTGGGCGGCCCAGAGTCAGGTCGTGACTCACTTTCCAGCACGACTCGACCGGGTCGAACAGGTCGAGAGGATCGGGAAGCGCCCCGTCCTCCAGCGCGGCCAGCATCAGTGCCGTCGTCCCCAGTTTGAGGAAGTTCTGAGGCTCGGAGAGGTTGGCGTCGCCGATGATCACATGGAGGCGGCGGTACTTCGACGGGTCGCCATGGGGCTCGTCGCGAGTGTTGATGATCGGCCGCTTCAGCGTGGTCTCCAGCCCGACCTCCTCCTCGAAGAAGTCGGCTCGCTGTGTGATCTGGAAATCGACGTCGGGCCGGTCGTTCTCCGAGCCCACCTTGCCCGCCCCGGTAAACACCTGGCGGGTCACCAGGAACGGAGTGGCAAAACGGATCACCTCGCCGAATGGCGTCTCTCGCGACAGCAGGTAGTTCTCATGGGCCCCATAGGAGTTGCCCTTGCCGTCAGAGTTGTTCTTGTACAGCGAGACTCGCTTGCCGGCGAAGTTGCTCGCAGCTGCGACGGCGGCGTGCATGACCCTCTCCCCGGCCTTGTCGTATAAGGCTGCTTCGAGGGGGTCGTAGGACTCGGGAGACGAATACTCGGGGTGAGCGTGGTCCACATAGAGGCGGGCGCCGTTGGCAAGGACCGAGTTGACCACTGCCCCTTCGGGGTCGACGACGCCGAACGAGTCGTGCCCGAAGCCGCGGGCGTCCCGGCCCGGAGACTCCTCCTCGTATGACCATTGGATCTTGACCCGCGCCCCCGGATAGCTGTTGACCACCAGAGAGGAGGCAACGGCGGGGTTGAACCCGGTGTCTCCCCTGACCACGATCCCGTATTCGGTCTCCGTTCCCAGGACCTTGTGGATCGCCATCAGAGATACTGACCCGGGGAGACCTTCTCGATCATGCGACTCTCGTCGTCCCCACCAACCAGGGTGCGGACGTAGATGATCCGCTCGCCCTTCTTGCCCGACACCCGCGCCCAGTCGTCGGGGTTGGTCGTGTTGGGCAGGTCCTCGTGCTCTTTGAACTCCTGTTTGATGGCATCGGTTAGGTCCTGTTGGCGCACCCCTGGAGTGCTCCCCGCGATCTGGCGCTTGATGGCGTCCTTCTTGGCCCGGCGAACGATGTTCTCGATCATCGCTCCCGATGCGAAGTCTTTGAAAAAGAGGATCTCCCGATCCCCGGAGGCGTAGGTGACCTCGAGGAACCGGTTCTCGTCGGCCTCGCTGTACATCGCATCGACGGTCGCCGTGATCATCCCGTCGATCAACCGGGCTCGGTCGCCGTCCACCGCCGCCAGGGAGTCGGCATCGACGGGCATGTTTTCGCCGAGGTAGATCCTGAAGATCTGGCGGGCCGCGCTCGGGTCCGGGCGGTTGATCTTGATCTTCACGTCGAGACGGCCCGGACGGAGGATCGCTGGGTCGATGAGGTCCTCCCGATTGGAAGCACCGATCACGACCACGTTCTTCAACGATTCCACTCCGTCGAGCTCGGAGAGCAGCTGGGGGACGATGGTCGACTCGACGTCGGAGCTGATCCCGGTGCCCCGGGTCCGGAATAGGGAGTCCATCTCGTCGAAGAAGACGATCACAGGGACGCCCTCGTCGGACTTCTCCTTGGCCCGCTGGAAGATGAGCCTGATCTGGCGCTCGGTCTCCCCGACCCACTTGTTGAGAAGCTCAGGCCCCTTGATGTTGAGGAAGTAGGACCGGACGTCCGGGTTCCCGGTTCGCTCTGAGACCTTCTTCGCCAGACTGTTGGCCACGGCCTTGGCAATCAGGGTCTTCCCACAGCCGGGCGGGCCGTAGAGCAGGATCCCCTTCGGCGGGTCGAGCTCATACTCACGGAACAGATCACGGTGCATGTAAGGCAACTCGACGGTGTCCCGGATCTGCTCGATCTGGTCGGCGAGGCCACCGACGTCCTCGTAGGTGATGTCGGGCACCTCTTCGAGGACCAGTTCCTCTACTTCGGGCCGCTCCATCTTCTCAAGGATGAGCCCGGTCTTGGTGTCGATACGGACGTAATCGCCGGGGCGGAGCTTGACGTCCATCATCGTCTCCGAGCGACTGAGCACCTTTTCCTCGTCGGCGTGGGCGATGACCACCACCCGGCCGTCGTCGAGGGTCTCCCTGACCCGCAACACGTCGCCGGCAGGTTCGAAATGGCGGATGTCGATGATGTTGAAAGCCTCGTTGAGCAGGATCTCCTGGCCGATCTGCAGCTTCTTGACCTCGACGTTGGGCTGGGCGGCGACACGGAGCTTTCGACTCCCGGTCATGATGTCGATGGTGCCGTCGTCGTTGACCTGGAGCACCGTTCCGAAGTTGTTGGGAGGCGCGGTGAGCTTCTCCACTTCTTCTCGAAGGACACCGAGTTGCTCACGGGCCTCTTCGAGCACCACTGAGAGCTTGTCGTTCTGAGAGACCGCCCGGTCGAGGCGCTCTCTGGTTCGGATCAACTCGGTTTCGAGGTCGTCGACCCTTCCCGGTGTCTCCCGAAGGCGACGGCGCAGGACGGCGATCTCCTCTTCCAGGGCGGTGATCACACCCCGTAGCTGAGCGGCGTCGTCCGTTCCTCGTCCTTCGTCCACTGGCTTCCTCCTGGCCTGGTCGCCTCAAGGTCAGTATACGAATGGCTGTCTCTAGTTCTTCGGGTTCGTCCGACCGCCTCTAAAGGGGTTCCGCAGCCGATCCCGGAGGCCTATCCACCCGCCTCATGAAGACCAGGAATCCGGTGTGGCCGATCATGGAATGTTCGGGCCGCACCGACCGACCCGAGACGTTCCAGTCCCGGACCAGGAACTCCTTGACCTCGATCTCGGCGAAGCGGCCGTCACTGGTGGCGCGCTCGACCAACGTCTGGATCTGGGGCACCGTGGGGAGGTATGCACAGAACACCCCTCCCCCGGGCTGATGGAGCGCGGCCGCATCCAGCACCCACCAGGGCTCGGGCAGGTCGAGGATGATCCGGTCCGGCCGCACCCTCTCGACCTCATCCGCCACCTCGCCGATGACCAGCTCGAGGTTCGCCGGCAGCTCGCCATACCAGCGCTCGATCGCCTTGCGGGCGTGGGCGGCATGGTCGTCGCGCAGCTCGACGCTCACCACGCGGCCCGTGGGGCCTACGGCCCGGGACAGTCCCAAGGTCAGGGCTCCGGACCCGGTGCCGGCCTCGAGAATCGTCTGACCGGGGGCGATGTCTGCGTAGACCAGGATCGGCCCCAGATCCTTGGGGTAGACGACCTGAGCACTTCGCTTCATCTTCAGGACGTAGTCGGCGAGGCGGGGTCGGAGCAGGAGGAGGGTCCCGCCCCCGGTCGAGTCGACCCAGGAGCCGTCCTCTCGGCCAATCAGTTCTCGATGCGGGATCGAGCCCTGGTGGTATTGAAAGGTGCGCTCCGGGTCGAGCTTGAGCAGGAACTGCCTGCCTTTGGAGTCGATGAGGAGCGCCGGGTCACCGGCCTCGAACTGCATCAGAAGATGCTGATGACCGAAACGACCAGGCCCAGGACCATCCCGACGATCACCACCCACACGATGATCTGGACGAGTTTCTTGTTCGCCATGATGGTTGAATGCTTTCCAGTCCCTAGTCAGGCAACGGTAGACAAATGAAACGCCTCATCGATTGGATGGTCGGGTCCCCAAATTGGGGGACCGCCGGCCTCGACCGCACCCTGCGCGGGCTGCGCAGTGGGGACAGACGCGAGCTATTCCTGGGATTGGGCCTGGCAGCGCTGTCATACGCCCGCCGCACGTCTCCGCAGAAGCAGCTTCTCTACAAGAAGACCGTGCCCGAGGGCTCGGCGATCGTCATCCACCACCGGCGGGTCGGCTCACCGAAGATCGAAGTCGTCAAGCCGAAGTAGCGCTCAGACCCGATAAACCTCGACGAGGGTCTTGTTGCGGGAGCCGCGTCGACGCCCGAACACGAAGGCGAATATCACTATGATCGCCACTGCGATCCCGGCGATCATCGCGGTGTCCTTCGCCGACTGCCTGGTCTGATCTACGGCATCCGTGATCTGCCGGGCCTTGGCTTCGAGGTCATCCCTGCTGATCGTCAACTTGCATCCTCCATACGACGAGGCCGCCGGCGGCTGCCGCCCCGAGTGCGGTCAGGAACCGGGCGAGGACTTCGTACCACTCTCCGTCCGGGAAGGCCATGCGAAGGGCGAAATAGAGGCCCAGGACCATCAGGAAGCTTCCAAAGGAGAGCAGCGCTGCCCCCCCGATGCCCATCCCGGCGTGCTTGCCCAGCCTCTTCGCCGGCTCGAGTGTCTCCTGGCGAAGGTATTCCCTCGACATGTCGATGAGCTCGGTGGTGAGCTGTGGGATCTCTTGGGGCCGGGCCATGGCTCAGAGAGGCTAACAAGGGCTGGACAGGTTGGCACCCGCCGTTATGGTGCCTCGGAGTGAACGTTGTCAGGTCGATGACCTCGCTCGGCCCTCGTTACATGGCGCTGTGGGTCGGACAGACCGTCAGCCAGTTCGGCACCTACGTCGCCTTGCTCTCCCTGCCTCTGCTCGTCAAGTACATCCACGAGGCCACAGGCAGCGGAAACAACATCGACTTCGCCATCGCCTATGCCCTGGAGACAGCCCCCACTGTGCTGGTCGGCCTGGTCGGCGGCGTTTTGCTCGACCGGCTCAGCCTGCGCCCGGTGATGATCGTGACCGACCTGGTCCGGGCATGCGCCTTCTTCTACCTCGCAGCCAATCTCGACAACTACGGGTTGACCACTGTTTTCGTGATCGCCTTCCTGGTGGGATCGATGACCACGCTGTTCGATGGCGCCCTCTACACGCTGATCCCGGCCATCGTCCCCCGAGAGCGCATGGCCGAGGCCAATGGGTTCGTTGCTGCCAGCCAGCAGGCCAACTTCGCCCTGGGCCCGCTGGTCGCCGGGCTGTTCGCACTGGCCACTGGGGACCCTGCCCTCGGGCTGTTCGTGAACGGGGCGACCTTCGTGGTCTCCGCGATCAGCCTGTACTGGGTGGGGCGGGTAGTCCATCACCGGCGACCCGACGACGAGCGGGCACCGTTCTTCACCGAGGCGGCCAACGGGATTCGCTACATCTGGGCCGAGCCCCGGCTTCGGATCACCACGATCGCCGCGGCGATACCCAATTTCGTAATCGGCTTCATCGAGGCGACCTTCGTGGTGCTGGCCTATGTCGTACTCGGGACCTCCACCGACGTCGAAGTTGGCATCTTGTTGGCGGCTCTGGGCATCGGTGGCGTCATCGGTGCCCTGCTCGCACCTCGAGTGATCCGCTCGATCGGCCTGGGCAAGACCATGGTGGTCGGGATGGCGATCACGGGAGTCGGGCTGTTCGCCGTCATGTTCACCGAGTTCGGGGTGATGGCCGTCGTCCTCCAGATGATCTGGATGATCGGGGTCTCGACCATCAACGTCCCGTTGGCCACCATCCGCCAGCACTACGCGGCACCCAGCATGATCGGACGGGTCATCACCGCGAGCCGGGCCATCGGATGGGCGACCTTGCCGATCGGAGCGCTGGTGGGCGGCTGGCTGGGTGCGAGCGAAGACACCTATCCATTTGTCGCCCGCACGTTCCCATTGCTCCTGTTGGGCACCGCGCTCTGGCTGTTCACCACGGTGGTCTGGTCGAACACCTATGGGCCCGCGCCGTCGGGAGGAGAGCGTTCCGCCCCCGGGCGCCATGTCCAGGCCTGACCGCTATCGAAGGCCGATCATGGCGTCGAACCGCTCACGGTCGATCATGCCTTGAACCAGCGCGGTCACGGTGCCGGCAAACCTCTCCCCCGGGCGATCGTCGTGCGCGAGCCGCTCATCGAGCCAGCCCCCTGACTTGCCGATCTTCGCCGTGTAATGCCGTCGATTGGCGTCGGTCATGTTGTGATCGTCCCAGGCATGGCCAAGCTCGTGAATCGCCAGCCTCTTCAGCGCCTTCCACTTCTTGTCCGAGGGTCGGCAGAAAGTGACCTTGTCCCTCTTGTAGACATACGTCCCGTCGTACTCACCGCAGTCTGCCGGTTCCGGGCTGAACTCCACTCGCAGGTCCGGGGACAAATGCAGGTCCACGCGCTCGAACTTCTGCGACACCTCGGTCAGCATTGCCAGCTCGGCGCTGGTGGCGCCGACCACCGAGATCCCGCCACCAATGACGATCGAATCGGCGTGCGCGACCTTCAGTGCGGAAGCCGGGATCAGGCATCCGACGGAGATCACAATCAAATGGAGGATGACGAGTCGCCTCATGCCCCAGAGGAGCCATCAGCGAGCCTCCGGATACAAGTTCAGGGCTGGCCGGGTGCGATCACGCGAAGCGTTTGCACGTCGTCGCTGATCGAAAGTCGCCAGGTGTTCCCCTGGAACGTCCAGGTTGCCTCTTGGTCCCCGGTGGGCGGTTCGCTGCTGACGCCACCCTGAGTGCCCAGGGAATCGAGGCAAGCCTGGTCGAACGGATGGAGGAGATGGCAGATATGGCTGTTCAGGTCACTGCGTGACTCGTGCAACATCCCGACGCGGAGCATCAGTGCATACACCGCTCCCTGGCTCGGCTCGTAGGCACCGGCGATGATCGCGGCGTCATCGAACCGGTAGAGGAAGCTGTCGAGGGGGCCCGATTCGGGAGTGAGGACAAAGCCTCCCATGATCGGCGGCGGGATCCCGGCACCATTCCACGCCGGCTCGATCTCTTCGAGCCGGATCCCCAACGATCCTGGGTCAGCTGCTTCTGGTGCGGTCTCAATAGTGGGAAGGTCAGCCGCCTGGACCGGGGGCGATTCCCCGCCCCCGAAGAGAATGAGCCCCAAAATCACGGCCAACAGGGCACCCCCACCCCAGCGGTACGTAGCCGGGAGCTCCTTCGCCCGTCGGATCCAGCCCTGGATGACTGAGGCCAGGTCGGGCCCCGATGACTCATTGGCGATGTCAGCGGAATCATCGTCGGCAGGGACGCCCGGCTCTCCCATTTCTTCTGGAGGCTCGGCAGCGGGATCGAGCCACTCCTCGGCCGGCGCGGCGAGGAGCTCGGCCTTCACGACTTCGTATTCCTCTTGGCTGACTTTCCCCTCATCCAGCATCTTGGCCAGGCTGAGGAGGTCTTCGACCCGACTTCCCATGACCTCTCCGTGGTGGGAGCCATTCAGAACATCGGCAGCAGAGACGCCCCGGATAAACCTTTCGGTCGGTCGAGTTACCCGAGAGGGTGAGGGCTATGTGTTGGCGCCCCGGGCCCGCCACCAGCGCCATCCGAGGGTCACCAGCACCGCACCGATCAGAGATCCAATGATCCCACTGGGTCTGAGTTCCAGGCCGTCTCCGTATAACAGGCTGCCGAGCATGCCACCGACGAAGGAACCGACGAGACCGGCGACGATGGCCATCGTCCAATCGGTTCCCGAGGCCGAGCGCCCGAGGATCAATTGGGCGGCGGCACCGATCAGCATTCCCCACAGGATGATTCCGAGGATTAGAAACATGGTGGGAATCTAATGGGTGAGTGTGTCGGAGAGAGGACTCGAACCTCCACGGGCCTTACAGCCCACTGGCCCCTCAAGCGCAGCGCGTCCATCCAGCACGGCGCCACTTCGACCGGATGACGGGATCGAGTGTCGAGGACTCGAACCTCCACGGGCCTTACAGCCCACTGGCCCCTCAAGCGCAGCACGTCCATCCAGCACGGCGCCACTCCGACCCCATGCCGGGTTTCGAGTGTCGGAGAGAGGACTCGAACCTCCACGGGCCTCACAGCCCACTGGCCCCTCAAGCGCAGCGCGTCCATCCAGCACGGCGCCACTCCGACCGCATGACGGGTTCTCGAGTGTCGGAGAGAGGACTCGAACCTCCACGGGCCTTACAGCCCACTGGCCCCTCAAGCCAGCGCGTCTACCAATTCCGCCACTCCGACCGGAGCCGGGCGAGTGTACAAGCGGCCTCAGGCCAAGAGGAAGGTCAGGGCGAAGGTGCTCACCCCGAACAGGACCCCGACCAGGACGGTCAAGCGGTCCAGGTTGCGCTCCACGACTGTGGAGCCGCCGAGGCTCGAGGTCGACATCCCACCCCCGAAGACGTCGGATAGCCCACCGCCCTTCCCGGAATGGAGGAGGACCAACGCGATCAACGCCAACGACAGGATGATGTGGATGACGATTGCGATTGCCTCGACGATGGTCATTGGATCTCTCGGAGTAGGAGCCCTGGAAGCCCGGGCTGGAGGCGGAATTGTAACAGTGGCGGGTCGCTTCGCCTATCCGGCTTGACGGGCCACTTCCTCGGCCGCGGCCGAGATCGCTTCCGGGTCGCCGAGGTAGCGGCTCGACACCGGGCGCATGTCAGGTCCCAATTCGTAGAGCAGCGGGACGCCGGTGGGGATGTTGAGATCCACGATCTCCTCTTCGCTGACCCCGTCGAGGTGCTTGACCAACGCCCGTATCGAATTCCCGTGCGCAACGACGAGCGGAGCACGGCCCGCCCTCAGATCATGGACGATGACGTCGTGCCAATAGGGCAGCATCCTCACCACTACGTCGGCGAGGCACTCCGTGGCGGGAAGAAGGTCAGGCGGCAGGTCGGCATATCGGGGATCGTGGCTCGGGTGCCGATCGTCATCGAGATCGAGCGCAGGAGGCGGGACGTCGTAACTCCGCCTCCACAACAGGACTTGCTCGTCGCCGTGGCGCGCCGCGGTCTCCTTCTTGTCCAGGCCCTGCAACGCGCCGTAGTGACGCTCGTTGAGGCGCCACGAGCGCCGGACCGGGAGGTGTTGCAGCCCCATCTCCTCGAGGGTGAGCTCGGCGGTCTTGATGGCGCGCACCAGGACCGAGGTGTGGAGGATGTCGGGCTCCAGGCCCTCGGCGATCATGACCTGGCCAGCGGCCCTCGCCTCGGCCTCGCCCCGCGCCGTCAGGCCGACGTCGGTCCACCCGGTGAACAGGTTCTCCAGGTTCCACGTCGACTGCCCGTGCCGGAGCAGGACCATCCAGTAGGTCACATCCAGTACCTCACCACCGAGGCGAACGTATCGGGATCGAGTGAAGCGCCACCCACGAGCGCCCCGTTGATGTTCGACTTTGCCATGAAGTCCCTGATGTTGGCGGCGTTCACCGAGCCTCCGTACAAGATCCGTATTCCCGAGGCGACCTCCTCTGAGATCTTCTCGACGGCAGACGCGAATCGCATCGGCGACCGCCGCGGCGTCGTCAGGCTGGGCGTTGCGCCCGGTCCCGATCGCCCAGACCGGCTCATAGGCAATCGCGGCATCTGCGAGGCCGGAGGGGTCGATCCTGTTCAGTGCGGCGAGCAACTGCCGGGTGACCACGGCTTCCGCCTCACCGGCCTCGCGCTGCTCCAGGGTCTCGCCGACACAGACGATGGGACGCATCCCGGCGCCGATCACCGCCCTCACCTTCTTGTTCACCTGCTCGTCGGTCTCTCCAAAGAGCTGTCGCCGCTCGGAGTGGCCGATGATCACATGCCGGACAGAGAGCTTGGCCAGCATCGGGGCCGAGATCTCACCGGTGAATGCACCTGACTCCTCCCAGTGCACGTTCTGGGCGCCGAGGCCGATGTTGAGTCGATCCGCCTCGATCACTGTCTGCACCGATCGCAACGCCGTGAAAGGCGGTGCCACGACTACGTCGACCCGGGCGAAGTCGTCGGGCTCCAGCCGGTAGGAAAGCTTTTGCACCATCTGGATGGCCTCTAGGTGGCTGGCGTTCATCTTCCAGTTCCCGACCATCAATTCCCTGGTGCTCGTCGTCCCGCTCATCTCGGCCCTTTGCTGTGGCTTCTCTCTGGCCTTGCCACCAGGGATCTTCACAGAACGGCTCCAGAAACCCATCTCGCCAACACCTCGACTCCGGGGAGCGCCTTGCCCTCGAGCAGCTCCAAACCCGCTCCTCCCCCGGTGGACACGTGGTCGATCTCGCCTTCCAGCCCGAGCAGGCGGACCGCCGCCACGGAGTCCCCACCGCCGACCGTGGTGAAACCAGGGCTTTCCGCCATGGCTCGGGCCACGACCTCGGTGCCCTTGCGGAACTGCTCCCATTCGAAGACCCCCATCGGCCCGTTCCAGAAGATGGTGTCCGAGTCCCGGATCACCCCGGCAAACATCGAGCTGGTGTCGTGGCCGATATCGAGGCCCATCGATCCGGGTGGGATCTCCCTGACATTGACCAGGCGCGACGCCGCCGTGGCCTCGAAAGCATCCGCCGCCACCACATCGACGGGGAGGATCAGCTTCTCGCCATGGGGGCCTTCGATGAGGCCCCGCACCTGCTCGATCATGTCCGGCTCCACCAACGAGGAACCGACCTCGAGGCCTTTCGCCGCTAGCAGCGTGAAGCACATGCCACCGCCGATCAGGATCACGTCGGCCCTCGGCAACAGGTTCTCGATAACCGCGAGCTTGTCCGAGACCTTGGCCCCACCGAGCACGATCGCGTAGGGCCTCGCCGGATCGTCCAGCAGGCGGCCCAACGCCTTCAACTCGGCGTCGAGGAGAGGGCCCGCAACCGACCTCACCCTCTCGGCAACCCCGACCGTCGATGCATGAGCCCGGTGCACGCTGCCGAAGGCGTCCTGAACGAATAGGTCGGCACCGGCCGCCAGCCGTTCCGCAGTAGCCGGGTCGTTCTTGGCCTCCCCGGGGTCGAATCGCGTGTTCTCCATCACGGTGACCTGGCCCTCGCCCTCGCCGGCGAATGCGACTCGGCGCGAGGTCAGCTCCCCCATTCGGGCCGCCACCGGGCGCAGCGAGAACGCGGGGTCAGCGCCCTCGGGCCGGCCCAGGTGTGAGCACACGGTCACCTTTGCCCCGGCATCCACAAGTCGCTCCAGGGTGGGAAGGGCGGCACGGATCCGGAAATCGTCGGTAATGGCCCCTTCGTCGATTGGGACGTTGAGGTCGGACCGAACCAGCACCGAGAGCCCGGACACGTCCACTTCGTCGAGCGTTGGATATGGGGTCATTGACCTGATCCGTCGGTGGCGAGCTCTTCGAGCACCCGACCCAGCTTCAGAGGGTCGTGTACCGGCCATTCCGCCCACTCGTCGGCGACGTCGGCGAAGACCACCCGCCAGCCGAGGGCAGCAGCGTCGTCAACGGCCACAGTCACCCGTTGATGCCCCTCGGGAACGGTGAACTCCCGGTCGTTGGCTATCACGATCCCAGGCCCGCTTACACCTGCGTGCACCGAGAGCGCCGTGAGGTGGTCGGCACCGTTCATGCCAAGAGTCTCTCCGTCCTGAGTGACCAGATTGAGGATGAACACCCGTTGGCCATGGGCTCCCATGATCGCAGGGGCCAGCATGTTCACCTTCAAAGCCGAGATCACCGAGGTGTAGAGGCTCCCTGGGCCGAGGACGATCTGGTCCGCCACTGCAACGGCTGCAAGGGCCCGTCGGGTGGTGACCGCATCCCTGGGCTCGATGTGAAGCTCGGTGAGGTTGCCCACCGTCTTCGAGATCGTGTTCTGACCGACCACGAGACGGCCGTCGATCGTCGCCTCGAGCCGGATCGGATGGTCGGCGACCGGGATCACCGAGCCCACCGCGCCGAGCATGCGCTCCGCGGTCTCGACTGCGGACTCGAAGTCGCCGAACAGGTCGGTGAGGGCGGCCAGTATCAGGTTCCCCAACGAGTGCTCGGCCACATCCCCGCCGCGGAACCGATGGGCAAACAGCTCCGACCACAGCGACGGTTCCGGGGTCAAGGCCAGGAGACAGCGTCGCACGTCTCCGGGAGGCGGGATGCCGAGATCGGAGAGTCGACCCGACGAGCCCCCGTCGTCGGCCACGGACACCAGGGCGGAGATGTCACCGGCGTAGCACTGGATTGCTTCCAGAGCCGCCGCTTGCCCGTGACCGCCCCCGACTGCGGCAACGATCGGGCCATCGGGGTCGAGGAGCAGCGGCTCGAGAGCGGTCGAGGTCTCGGTTCTCACCGGTTGATGTCGCGGTGGCGGACCGCAGCCGTCACGTCGTGCTCGGCGAGCCGGCGAACCAACTCCTCGGCGATGGCCACCGAGCGGTGATGGCCGCCGGTGCAGCCGATCCCGACGGAGAGATAGGACTTTCCTTCCGCTTCGAATCGAGGGATGAGGAACTCGAGGAAGTCATCCACGCGCTCCACGAACTCTTTTGCGCCTTCGGCGTCGAGCACGTAATCGGCCACCGCCTGGTCGGTCCCCCTGAGCTCGCGCAACTCGGGCACCCAGTACGGGTTGGGCAGGAAGCGGACGTCGAACAAGAGGTCGGTGTCGCGAGGCGTGCCGTGTTTGTAGCCGAACGACCGGATCGAGACCCGCATCGGGCGGGTCATCTCGTCCTCACTGAACTGGAGCTTCAGTCGCTCCCGGAGCTCGTTGACGCTTAGGTTCGACGTGTCGATGACTACGTCGGCCGTCTCTCGCAGATCGCCGAGCAGCTCGCGCTCGGCGCTGATCGCCTCGGTGATCGTCGACAACCCCAGGGGGTGTGGGCGTCGGTTCTCCTCATAACGACTGACGATCACATCGTCATCGGCGTCGAGGAATACGACCCGGGTGAGCACGCCCTCCCTGGCCAGCTCGTCCATTGCCGAGCCCAACTCGGAGATGGAGAGGCCCCCACGGGAATCGATGACCACGGCCAGGTGCTTGTGGAGCTGGGGCATGTCGTGGGATTGGGCGGCGAGCGCCAGCAACCGGGGCGGGAGGTTGTCGATGACCGTGTAACCGATGTCTTCGAGGATCTTGGCGGCTGAAGACCTGCCCGCACCCGACATCCCGGTCACCACCAGGACGTGTGGGTGATCGGTTGCTGCCAGCTCCATCGCGTCCCTCGATCAGTGGTGGAGCGCAGCGTACAGGTCGTCGGCGACGTTCTTGGGCACCACTGTGGCGAGATCCTCCGGCGGGGCGTCCCTGATCTTCCTCAGCGAACCGAAGTGCCGAATCAAGTCCCGCTTTCGCTTGGGCCCGATGCCAGGCACCTCATCGAGCACGGAGTCGATCATCGATTTGGAGCGGAGTTGTCGGTGATAGGTGATCGCGAAGCGGTGGGCCTCGTCGCGGACTTGCTGAAGCAGATAGAGGGCCTCGGCATCGCGGGCGATCCGTATTGGGTCGGGAAGGCCGGGCAGATAAACCTCCTCCATCCGCTTGGCGAGGCCAACGGCCGGGATGTCTAGCCCCAGTTCGTCCAGGACCTTCACCGCCCGGCCCAACTGCCCCGGGCCGCCATCGATCAGCACCAACGAAGGTGGGTATGAAAACCGACCCTGTTCGGCGGGAGGTTTCTTGCGTTCCGCCAGATACGCCTTGAATCGCCGGCGCAGCGTCTCTTCCATCGATGCGAAGTCATCCTGACCCTCGACAGTTCGCATCTTGAATCGGCGGTAATCCGACCGCTTGGGAATGCCGTCCTCGAGCACCACCATCGAAGCCACGGTGTTGGTGCCCTGGAGGGTCGAGATGTCATATGCCTCGATGCGCAACGGCGCCAGCGGCAGGTCGAGCGCTTCCTGAAGCGACTGCAAAGCGCGAGCCCGGGCGTTGTGGTCGCGGTGCCTGCTCAGTCGGTGCCTGGCGAAAGCCTCGGCGGCATTGGTTGTGGTGGTCTCCATCAGGCGGCGCTTGGCCCCCCTCTGTGGCACCCGAAGGTCGACTCTCGAGCCGCGCTGCTCGGACAGCCAGGCCGCGAGCAGTTCGGCCTCTGCGGGCTCCAGCGAGACCAGCACCTCACGGGGCGGGCGTTCCTCTCCGTAGAGGAGGGGGATGACACGGTCCATGAGCTCGGGGTCTGTCAGCTCCTCTACCCGGTCAACGACCACTCCCCTCCGCCCCACCACGCGTCCCCGCCTCACGTGAAGCATCTGAAAAGCGGACTCCAGGTCGTCTCCATGGAATGAGATGAGGTCGAAGTCCTCATGCTTCTCGGTCACCACCTCCTGACGGAGCAGAGCGCGGCGGACATCATCTATGCGGTCCCGGTGGCGGGCCGCGAGCTCGAACTCCTGACGCTCGGAAGCAGCCCACATCATCGACTCCAGGTCTCCGAGCACTCCTTCTGTTTCCCCACGTAGAAATGAGGCGAGGCCGTCGACCATGCCCTGGTAGTCCTCCGGTTCCACCGCTCCTATGCATGGGCCGGAGCATTTCTCGATGTGATAGAGGAGGCATGGTCGGCCCTGGGCCTTCTGTCGCGCGAACAGCGAGTCCGAGCAGGTGCGGATGGGGAACGTCCTCAACAACTGGTCGAGGGTCTTCCGGATCGAGTAGGCGTGGGCGTAGGGGCCGAAGTACTCGTAACCCTTGCGCTTCGCCCCCCGCAACACACGCGCCCGGGGCCACTCGTCGCTCCGGGTCAACGCCAGGTAGGGGTATGACTTGTCGTCGACGAGGCGGATGTTGAAGCGAGGGCGATGCCTCTTGATCAACGAGAACTCGAGCATGATCGCCGCTACCTCGGATTCCGTGATGATCCACTCCACGGCCCGGGCGTTGTCCACCATGCCCTGGGTCCGGGGATGGAGCCCGACTCCGAAGTACGAGGAGACGCGGCTTCTCAGCGACTTGGCCTTGCCCGCGTAGATCACCTTGCCGTGCTGGTCACGGAACATGTAGGCCCCGGGACGGTCCGGGATCTCCGAGGGCTTGGGTCGGTCGAACACGCCCTCAGGGTAGGAGTGACCACCGGCTTGCCATCAGGCGGGGGATGCCGGCTTGGTCTTCCAACTCGTGGTGGGCGGTCTCGACCAGGCGCTTCAACGACCACCCGGCGTTTGCCGCGGCGTTGAGCATCGAGCCCATGGAGCGGTGGTGGAAGATGACGGTGCCGTCTCCTGCCGGCTCCACGGAGTGGCCCGCCGAGAAGTAGTTACCGGGACGCCAAAGGATCTCGCCATCGGTGTCGGTGATCGGAGTCGAGCCCGGAGCCGTCCAGGAGGGATGGTTGGTCACCAATGCCAGGTCTCCTCCTGGCCTGATCACCCGGGCCGTGGCCGCGAAGAAGGCCTCGTGGTCCGGGATGTGCTCCAGGACCAGGACGCAGTAAGCCCCGTGGTACGCACCGGACCGGAGGAAGTCCAAGTCGGGAAGCCGTCCCACGATCGTGGGGGCGATGGCACTGGCCCGGGTGGCGAGTCCGTGGTTGATCTCCACACCGTGGACCGTTGCCCCCCTTTCGAGGAAGGCGGACATGACCCGCCCTTCTCCGCAACCGAGGTCGAGATAGAGGGCTCCCGGCTCGGGCTCGAGAACATCGAACAGCATCGGGGTGACCACCGACTCGTACGCGGGATCGGCGGCCAGCTCGGTGAGCCACCACTCCCCCATCTCGGACCAGGACATCGTCGGAGGCTAGATCCCTAGTACCCCAGGACCTCTTTGAACCAGGGCAGGGTGCGCTCCAACCCCTCGCGCAGCGGAACCTGGGCCTTCCAACCGAGGATGGCCTCGGCTTTGGCGGTGTCGGGCCGACGCACCATCGGATCGTCAGTGGGGCGAGGGTGGAACTCGATCCCGGGATGGTTGCCCACGATGTCCTGGACCGCCTCGGCGAGCTCGACCATGGTGACCTCTTCGGGATTCCCGACATTGACCGGTTCGGTCTCCTCTGACAGCAGCAGCCTCAGGATCCCTTCGATCTCGTCGTCCACGTAGCAGAGGGATCTGGTCTGCTGCCCGTCACCGAAGATGGGCAGAGGCCGGTTCTCCAGGGCGGCCTTGAAGAAGGCGGGCACGGCGCGCCCATCGTTGGGCCTCATCCGCGGCCCGTAGGTGTTGAAGATCCTCACGATCCTGGTCTGCAGCCCGTGCTCTCGGTTGTAGGCGAGGGTTAGGGCCTCGGCAAAGCGCTTCGCCTCGTCGTAGACCCCCCGGGGACCGATCGGGTTCACGTTGCCCCAATAGGTCTCCGGCTGGGGATTGACCAGGGGGTCGCCGTAGACCTCCGAAGTCGAGGCGAGGAAGAAGACCGCGCCCTTGTCCAATGCCAGGCCGAGGCCCTTGTGAGTGCCGAACGACCCGACTTTCAATGTGTGAATCGGCCACTTCAGGTAGTCGACCGGGGACGCGGGCGAGGCGAAGTTCATCACGTAGTCGACGTCCCCAGCCACGTGGATGAAGTCGGTGACGTCGTAGTCGATGAGGCGGAACCGCTTGTCACCCATCAAGTGGGAGACGTTGGAGGCGTTGCCGGTGATCAGGTTGTCGATGCAGGTGACCCTGGCGCCCGAGTACAGGAGCCTGGTGCAGAGGTGAGAGCCAAGAAACCCGGCGCCACCCATCACCACGGCGCTCTTGCCTTCGAGTTCGGGAAAGCCGCCAAGCCCGGGTCGGCGTGCGTCTGCCAAGTGGGAGTCCTCCAAGCTGATGTCAGGGTACATCGGCAGGCGGACCGACACGTTGAGCCGATAATCCGGTCTGCTCCTGTGACAGACTTGGAGCGCGTGTCACCACGATCCGCTTTCATCCGTTGGGCCCTGCTCGGTGCCGTGACCGCCGGCATCCTGGTCTGGGCACAGGCGGGAGCACTGGGCGGGATCGAGGGCATGCTCCAGGTCGGGGAGACGAGCCAACTCCGCCCTCTCATCGAGTCCGAGCTGGGTGAGATTCCACTGGCACCGGGCCCGGGTCACGACGGCCAGATCTACTACGCCATCGGGCTCGACCTCGACGGCAACGAGGTGGGGCCGCTGCTCGACCACGCCGCCTACCGCTATCGGCGGATCCTCTTCCCCCTCGTCTCGTCGGGTCTCGGCCTCCTCGATGGCAAGCCGCTGCTGATTGGGATGATCGTGGTCACCGTCCTCTCCACGGCCGTGGCCGCCGGAGCGACTGCAGCGGTAGGGGTGCGAGTCGGGGTCAGCGATTGGGCAGCTCTCGCCGTGCTGATGAACCCTGGTGTTTGGCTCTCGGTCCGACTCCTGACATCGGACATGCTGGCTCTGGCCTTGATGATGCTCGGTCTGCTCGTCCTTGGCTCTCGACTCGCCCTTCCCGCTGGGTCGTTCGCCCTCTCCGTCCTCGCCAAGGATGTGTACCTGGTGACGCCGCTCGGCCTCGGGATCAGCCGCGACCGGCAACGATGGTGGATCGCCGGTGTTTCCGTGGCTGCGCTCCTTGCCTGGATGACCTGGCTCACCGTCACCCTCGGCGATGGCTTCACCGGGCGGGGAAACCTGGCCCTTCCCTTCATGGGGATCGTCGACGGCTCCGCGAACTGGCCCGACCTCGATACCGAGGAGTTGGTCTACCTCGCGTTCAGCTTGATTTCGGTGGTGGCCGGGATAGCTGTCGGCATCTCCCGCTCGACCTGGCTTCGGTGGCCGATTCTGGGATGGACCGGCCTCGCCCTCATCTCCTCGAATTGGGTCTGGGACTTCGGGAACAATGCGGCGCGAGCCTTTGCCCCGTTGGCGGTGCTGGTCGTCCTCTCCTTTGGACATCTCGCCGAGGGAACTGGCGAAAATCACAGAGCGGCCGGAGCCACCTCCGCCGATCCGAGCTCCTGAGCGCGGGTCACGACCGGCCCGAATGCCCAAAGGACCGGCATCAAGCCTGCCGCCCGCCATGCGTTGACCGGGAATTCCAAGACGTCATAGGAGAAGCAGAGAACGAAGAGACCTACCGCCACCCAGGTCCAGTTCCGATATTTGATCCCGATGACACCGGTCCCGGCGGCGAGGGCGGCGAGCACCCACCCTGCCAAAGAAGGGTGCTCCAGGTAGCCGGCCAGCGGCAGGCCCAGTCTGCCGCCATTCGGGATCAGGCCCTCCAGCCCAAATCGGAAGACGGCATAAGCCGCCAGTAGAGCGGCCGCGGCGATTCCGGCGAGGAATGGCTTCCATCGGCCCAATGCCGCGATCAGGTAGTCGGGCCGGGTGACTCCAAGCGCGATTGCGGCCAGGACACTGTTTGACGCCAGCGTCAGTCCGAGCAGGAGAATTGCGAGTGGCTCTGCCGTATCGCCGGCGAAGCCGATGAAAAGCGCGGGATTGAGCACGATGAACCATGCCGCGGGCCCGAGACGCTCCCGGAGGGAGATGGCAAGCAGAAGTGACCCGATCACCGCCAGGGCGCCTACCAGACCCAGGGCGTACGGGATCAGCCCGGCCTGGCCCCCGCTTGCCGCCCATACCAGCCACGAGTAACCGGCACGCTGGTAGCGGTACCCGGGCTCGCGGAGATCGTCGCCGAACCTGAGGCCGAGAGGGTCGGCGGCGATCACTGCATAGGCCTGCCCATCGCCCAGTGTCCATGCCGAAAACCACGGGCTGACATCCGAGACCGGCAAGTCCCATTTCTCTTCGGCGATCTCGAGATTGCGCTCGGCCCACGGTGGGACGTACTCGGCGCGCACGTAGAACGCTCCGAGCAAGACGATCACCGAGACCACGAGCACCTCGAGTCGAAATTCACGACGGATCACACGGTGTTGATCGGCAGGCCCCGAATCGACGTTGAGCGGCTTGGCGACGTTCAGCCTCCGACCAGCTCCCTAAGGAACTTCCCGGTGTAGCTCTCCCCCACCTGGGCCACCTCCTCGGGGGTTCCCGTGGCGATGATCCGTCCCCCACCACTGCCACCCTCGGGCCCGAGATCGATGACATGGTCCACCGACTTGACCACGTCGAGGTTGTGCTCGATGACGACCACCGTGTTTCCCGCATCGACCAGCCGCTGCAACACCTGGAGCAGCTTGCGGATGTCCTCGAAGTGGAGGCCGGTCGTCGGCTCGTCGAGGATGTAGAAGGTGCGACCTGTGGACCGCTTTCCTAGTTCGGACGCCAACTTGATCCTCTGCGCCTCTCCACCGGACAAAGTGGTCGCCGGCTGGCCAAGTCTCACGTAGCCAAGACCGACGTCGTAAAGGGTCTGCAGGATGCGGACAATCTTGGGCTGGTTCTCGAACAGGCCCAGCGCCTCCTCCACCGACATCTCCAGCACCTCGGAGATGTTGTGCCCCTTCCACAGGATCTCCAGAGTCTCCCGGTTGTATCGCTTTCCAGCGCACACCTCGCAGGGCACGTAGACGTCGGGGAGGAAGTGCATCTCGATCTTGATGGTCCCGTCGCCCGAGCAAGCCTCGCAGCGGCCACCTCTCACGTTGAAGGAGAACCGACCCTGCTTGTAACCGCGGGCCCGTGCCTCGTTGGTCTGGGAGTAGAGGGCCCGGATGTGGTCGAACAACTTGGTGTAGGTGGCCGGGTTGGACCGGGGAGTGCGGCCGATTGGGGACTGATCGATGTCGATCACCTTGTCGATCAACTCGATGCCCTCGATCCGCTTGTGACGTCCCGGCACCACCCGCGCCCGGTTCACCCGGTTGGCAAGCGTCTTCCAGAGGATCTCTTCGATCAAGGTGGACTTCCCCGAGCCCGACACCCCGGTGACGGCGGTGAACACCCCGAGCGGGAAGTCGACGTCCAGTCCTTGAAGGTTGTTCTCTGTTGCCCCCAGCACCCTGATCGCCTCGCCGTTCCCGGGACGCCGAATCAGTGGGACGGGGATCTGTCGTCTCCCCGCCAGGTAATCCCCGGTGATCGAGTCCTGGGCCTTGGTGATGTCGGCCAGCGTCCCCTGGGCCACGATGTCCCCCCCGTGCTCCCCGGCACCGGGGCCGATGTCGAGGATGTGGTCGGCGACTCGGATGGTGTCCTCGTCGTGCTCGACGACGATCAGGGTGTTGCCCATGTCCCGGAGCCGGAGCAGGGTCTCGATCAATCGCTGGTTGTCGCGCTGGTGGAGCCCGATCGAAGGCTCATCGAGGATGTAGAGCACGCCGACGAGGCCGGACCCGATCTGGGTGGCGAGGCGAATGCGTTGGGCCTCTCCCCCCGCCAGCGTGGCCGCCGACCGGGAGAGAGTCAGATAGTCGAGCCCGACGTCCAACAAGAACTTGATCCGGGCCTGGACCTCCTTCAGCACCCGCTCCGCGATCTTGGCGTCCCGCTCGGACAGCTGTAGGCGCTCGAAGAACTCCTGAGCGTCACCGAGGCTCAGGTCGGATACCTCGGCGATGTTGCGCCCATCGATGGTCACGGCAAGCGTCACCGGGTTGAGCCTCCCGCCCCCACAGGCGTCGCATGGGACCTCCGCCATGTACTCCTGGTAGTACTCCCTGGCCGACTCCGACTCCGCGGACTCGTGCCGCCGGGTGAGGAAGGGGATGGCACCCTCGAAAGTCGTGGTCCATTGCCGCTTCCGACCGAAGCGGTTGACGTATTGAACCGTGATCCGCTCCTCACCGGTGCCGTAGAGGATCAGCTCGCGGGTTTCCTCGGAGAGCTCTCCCCAAGGAGTGTCCATCGAGAACCCGTAGGCATGGCCCAGACCGCTGAGCAGCCGGTAGTAGTAGCGCATGCGGTTCGAGGCCCACATCGAGACGGCCCCCTGCTCCAGGGAGAGCTCGGGATTGCCGATCACCAGCTCGGGGTCGACCTGGTACCGGGTGCCGATCCCGGAGCACTCCGGGCAGGCACCGTAGGGGCTGTTGAACGAGAAGTTGCGTGGCTGGAGGTCTTCGAAGCTGAGCCCGCACTTGGAGCAGGCCAGGTGCTGGGAGAAGGTGAGCGTGGGACCGCCTTCGATCTCGATGTCGGCCACCCCCTCGGTCAGCGACAGCGCCGTCTCCAGGGACTGGGTGAGGCGCTGCGCCATGCCTTCCTTGCGGACCAGTCGATCGACCACGACCTCGATGGTGTGCTGGTAATAGCGGTCGAGCTTGATCTCCTCGGTGAGCTCGCGGACCTCGCCATCGATTCGGGCCCGGGCGAATCCCTGTTTCGCCAGGTCGGAGAGCAAGCCCTCGTATTCCCCTTTGCGCCCCCTGACCACCGGTGCCAGCACCTGGAAGCGGGTGCCTTCCTCCAGTTCGAGGATCCGGTCAACGATCTGTTGGGGGGTCTGTCGGGCCACCGGCGTCCCATCGTTGGGGCAGTGGGCGATCCCGATCCGGGCGAAGAGAAGCCTGAGGTAATCGTGGACCTCGGTGACCGTGCCCACTGTGGAGCGCGGATTTCGTGACGCCGTCTTCTGGTCGATGGAGATCGCCGGTGACAGCCCCTCTATGAAGTCGACGTCGGGCTTGTCCATCTGACCCAGGAATTGACGGGCGTACGCCGACAGCGACTCCACGTATCGGCGCTGTCCCTCGGCGTAGATCGTGTCGAACGCCAGCGAGGACTTGCCCGAACCGGAGAGCCCCGTGAACACGATGAGTTGGTTGCGGGGCAGTTCGACCGTGAGGTTCTTCAGGTTGTTCTCACGGGCGCCCCTGATGAGGATCGAGTCGGTGGACAAGACTCCGCCTGGTCGCCTTAGTTACGACAGTGTAATCCAGATCAGGGGCGAACACTTGTTCGTTGCGCGACTCTCCCCGAGATGAAGACGAGCAGCACGAACGCGGTGATCACAGGAGCGGTGGCCCGAGTGATGTCGAAGTAGCTCTGCCAGACCTGGCGGGTGAAGAGCAGGGCGAGGGGGACGAATCCGAGGAAGGCCCAACCGACTAGCTCACCCGAAATCAGCACTCGCCTGGTGTAGAGGATGAACAGGGCCATCATCGCCAGCCCGGCAACCATGTTCAGCGGGTCGTCACGCCAGAGCTCGAATGCGTTGAAGAACCCGACGAAGGGCAGTCCGATTTCCTGGACTTCGGAGAGCCCAGTGTCGAAGTCGATCCGTAGCCGGAGATAGAGCGCCCACAGGACCACCGCGCCCAACGGGACCGCAGTGACCCAGATCGCTTCCCTCTTCCTGTCCCTTCGCCACAGCCAGAAGGCCGATCCCACCGCCGCGATCAGCATCGCCTCTCTGGAAAGTGCCGAGATCGTGAGCAGGGCGACTGCCCAACCGAGCTTCTCATCGAGAAGCATCACGACCGCACCGAAGGCAGCCACCGCTGCGATCACGCCGGCGCCGTCGATGTTCATCTCGCTGATGAAGCCCAGGTTGAGGGCGAATGCGAGACCCCACCATGGCGAGCCACCCATCCGCATCGCGAGGTGGGCGACTACCCAGGTGCCGATTCCCATCGCGAGGACATTGATCACGATCAGGGCGTTGACAACCACTTCGGGGCCGAAGGCACCCGCTCCGCCGGCGAGCAACGGGTAGAACATCCGCTGACTCCGATATAGGGGGCGGTCGAGCACGGCCGCGTTCTCCTGCGGGTCGACAAGCAACGGGTCGTTGGCCTGCACGAAGAAGAACTTGCCGTCGTGGCCCTGGTTGTCACGCTTCAGCACCTCGCGACCGAGAAGATCCTCTGCGTACTCGTTGATTTCGACTGACTCGACGCCAAACGCAACGAAGATCGTGGCGTCGCGATCGAATGCCTGCCAGACCCGCAGGGCGATCAACGAGGCTAGGAGCATTCCGACCAGCCCCACGATCAGGGGGGCTTTGCTCCACCCCGCCCTCCTGTGACCGGTGGTCTCGCCAGCCACGGCGGGTTCGGTCACGGACGTCTGCCGATCGCCACCAGGCTGAGCCCGGGCAGGAAAGTCAGGCTCTCGACAAGCTTCGCGAGCGGAAGGAGCACCCCGAAAACTCGGGCCTGCCAGGGGCCGATGTCGGTGCGGCCCAACATCTTGTTCACGTACCAGCCGAGGACCCCAAGGCGATTGAACTGGCGAACCTCGACCACTTCATAGCCGGCCTCTTCGAGCAAGCGCCGCAGAGACTGTTCCGTGAACCGCTGCCGGTGTCCAAGCGCTGTGTCGGCGTCGGAGAACAACCAATCATGACCCGGAACCAACACCAGCAGGTTCCCTCCCGATCGTGTGGCCTTGTAGAACTCCGACACCGCGGCGTCCGGGTGGTCCAGGTGCTCGAGTACGTTGACGCTGAGCACACTGTCGAAGTCCGATAGGGATTTTCTCGTAGAGTCCCGGGTCCTCGAGGTCGCCCTGAACCGCTTTCAAGTTCTCGAGATGCCCGAAGCGCTTCTCGATCTCCCTGATGTGGCGGTCGTCTATGTCGGCGACCACCAGAGTTTCTCGGTCGATGAGATGACCGGTGAGGTTCCCCCGACCCGATCCCGCCTCGAAGACCTTTTTCCCTAGATAGTGGTGGAACTGTTCGATAGTCCACCGTGCGACTCCCGGAGCAGCCGACAGGCTCTCCAGAGTCGAGTGCCCGGGATCGACCGAAGATCTGGTGTCGATGAATCGGAACTTGAAGATCAGCCACAGCGCCTGAACGCCATCGCGCCACCCGATGTTCTTGCCCTCGGCATAGGTCCGCCCGTGATAGCTGATGGGCACCTCGTAGATCCGGACGCCCAACCGCGCAAGCCGAGCAGTGATCTCGGGCTCGATTCCGAAGCGATCACTTGTCAACGCAGGTCTTGGAGGACGTCGGCCTTGACCGCCTTGTAACAGGTCTCCATGTCGGTGAGGTTGATGTCGTTGGCCATGTTGGAGAGGGCGGTGAGGACCTTGTTCCCCAATGAGTGCCAGAAGAACAAGCACCCGTCGCACTGGACTGGCAGCGAAGCGGGAGCCAAAGACTGCATCCGCCTTCCCTTCGAGGATGGGCCCGATGACCAGCGGATATTCCTCAGGGTCGTATTCGAGGTCACCGTCCTGGATGATCCCGATGTCGCCGCTCATATGCTCGATGGCAGTGCGGATCGCCTTGCCCTTGCCCATGTTCACTGGCTGGGCGACCACCTTGATCCGCGAGTCCTCGGCCTCCAACTCACGGAGGATTTCCAACGAGTTGTCCTTGGAGCAGTCGTCGACGCACACCAATTCGATCTCCAGGTCGACCGGTGAATCGAGCACCCGCTGCACGATGGTGCGGAGCGTCCGCGACTCGTTGTAAACGGGCATGAGAACCGAGAGTTTTTTCATGGGACGTCCAGAAACGAATCGGCTCGATCGTGGCGTGTCTTGACAATCACGAACGAGGAACTTGCCGTGCAGCACGAGGTGTCTCCGAGCTTCATCCTGGGACCTCCACCAGCAACCCACTGACTCGGTCTCCACGTCGACCCTGATATCTCCATACCGACACGCCGAACGCGAGGGCCACAAGCGCCAAACCAGTGGTCTGGAGGATTAAGGGTCGGAAAGGAATCGTCAACATTGCGCCGATGAACACCAGATATCCCAGTGTCCTCTTGTCCACGTTCTCACCTAGGCCCACCACCACGGCAGGGACGATGGCGAGGACGTAGTGCGGCCAGGCAACAGGAAGAGCGAGCACGCAAACGCACAATAGAAAGGACGAGGCCGTTCCATTTGGTGGGCTCCGAAGAAGTACCAAGAGCGAGGCCAAGGCGACTGCCGTCAACCCGATAGCCAAGGCCGGCATGGGCTCGACGCCCAGAACACGTTCCATTGATGCGATGAGACCGATGTTTCCTTCGGCTTCGAACCAATTCGAGGCAGTAGTCGTCAGAGCGGTCAGAGTCGAGTCGATGCTGACATTCGGGAGAAATAGGGGCAGGAGGTTGAGGGCAGCGAGCGTTCCCACCGCAGCCAACATGGCCCTTGTCTGCTTCCGGGCTATCAGCACCGCCATCAGGATGAGCGGAAAGACTTTGAGTGTCCCGACCACCGCGAGCGAAACGCCCGTCCATGGAGTGTCTTCCTGGTCGAGGAGAACCAAGAAGAGCGCCACGCCGAAGAAGAGGACCGGTCCTTGTGAGCCGAAGAGGATGGACCATCTCGCCGAGCCTGAGAGAAAGCAGTACGAAAGCACGAGCAAGCTCGCGAGCCACGTCAGCGAATAGTGCTTGCTGAGCATGATCGTCCCAGCGGCAATCAGCGACGTGCTTAGGATCAGCGAGGCGACATACGCCAGGGTCGCCGGCAACAACGACATGGGCAACAGCAGAACCAGGGCGCCCGGTGTGCGCGGATGCTTCAAGATTCGACTTTCCCGGGTCTCAGATTCCCAGAACTGGACGCCGTAGTTGTCTGCCAGGTCGCGCAGATCTGCGTGGGGGTCGAGATCGTCGGCTAATGCAGACGCAACGAGCCAATCAGCCGTTGCATCCGAAGTGGATGTTGCCTCCTCGAGATCCCCAACTGTGAATACTCCAAATGCCGCCAAGGCAAGGCTGCAAAGGACTACCACAACGACCAGAGCTCTCATCGATTGGGGGCGCGCCGACCAAATGAGACTTTTCATCCCCGAGCTACTCGTTTCCGGCGAGCGAGGTGGGATGGTCGGCAGGGTCAGCAAGCCTTGAACCGACACGACGAAGTTTCGCGCCCGCAATCAGATCAACGACGAGGGTGACGAGGGCTGCCCACCACGTAAGGCGAGACAACAGAGGCGAAAGAGACGCCAAGGGCCACGCCACGAGCATCAGGACAAGGATTGCTCGATTGAATCTCATGGTCGTCCAATAGACGAGCATGGCAACAATTGCAAGCAAGTAGTGCGACCATACCAGCGGAGTGAAACCCAAGATGACGATTGCCCCGAGTTGCGGCCATCGCTCGGTGGGCAGCTGGCGGCGAATGACCGGTAGCAGGGCACAAAGCGCCAGGTAAATCACGCTCGCTATCAAAGCCGGGGGTATAAGGGCAGTGAGGCTCAGGTTCCACTCGTATCCGTGATACTGCTCCAGGTTGGCTGGCAGGGCCTCCAACAGCCAGCCGCGCAGCGCTGACACGCCTCCCACCCAGGGCAGCGCCAGGAAAGTTGCCGTGATCGAAACCAACGCCACCCACACGGCATCCCTGAATCCGGATCGGCTCGATGGCAGCACGAAAGCCAACGGAGCCAGCCAGGGTCGCCAGGCGACCACAACGCCGAGAAGGATTATCGCCTCCTTATGTCGCCCGCCCTTTTCGAGGGTGAATACCCCAGCGACAAGCAAGGCGGCTAAGCCCGCACCCTGTAGCCAAAAGGCATCCAGGCGAAATCCAAGTGTCGCCGCCAGTCCTCCCGTCACGACAAGAGCACGTTCACTCGACCAATTTCTACGGCCGCACCACCAGATCCAACACAAGAGACCCACGAGAAAGAATGCCGTCAACACTTCAACGAGGCTCTCGGCTGCAGCCGGCCCGGCGAGTGCAAGCCAGCCTCGGGCGAACGCGATTGAAACCGGCGAATGGGCGACCCAATAGTCCACAGCCTCTGCCGGCACAATCCAATCATGGACTTCAACGGAGAGCTCCCCCAGCGTCTGATAAGGATTTACACCAAGCTGTGCTGCTCGTGCTCCGAACAGGTCACGACCGAAGTCGGTCACCGGCACCGGAAACGGCGCCTCGAGGATGATCGCCCGGTAGCAACTAATCAGCCCCACTGCAACGATCAGGACGCCAACGGCCATGGCCACAGGGCGATCGGCGCGGCTCTTTCTCGTCATCGTGGGTGTCATTATCTGTCAGGAGAGAGTCGCTCGGGGTACTTTGGCGATATCGGCAGGATTGAGCGCGACTGTTGGGACAGTTCGGCCCATGAGAGCCTCACGGCGGGTGATTCGATGGTGAGAGCGGACCAACCTGTCAGTCGGCAGCTTGCTCGTAACTCAACCGGCCTCTGCCACCTCGCGCAACTCGCGCTTCAACTCGTTGACCTCATCCCGGAGACGGGCCGCGTACTCGAAACGAAGCTCCTTGGCCGCCTCGTGCATCTCCTCTTCGAGGCTGAGCACCAGCCGGGTCAGATCATCGCTCTCCAGGTCCAACGGCCGTCGTTGTTGGACCTCACGGCGTCTCCGACCCCCGTTGGGAGCTTCGGTCTGCACCAACTCCAGGATGTCGGACACCCGCTTGCGCACCGTTTGCGGGTCGATCCCGTGCTCCTCGTTCCAATCTGCTTGGACTTTCCGCCTCCGGTTGGTCTCGTTGATCGCACTCAACATCGACCGGGTGACGTTGTCGGCGTACATCACCACCTGACCATCGATGTTCCGCGCCGCCCGCCCGATGATCTGGATCAACGAGGTGTCGGAGCGGAGGAACCCCTCCTTGTCGGCGTCCAGGATCGCCACCAGTGAAACCTCGGGGAGGTCGAGGCCCTCACGCAACAGGTTGATCCCGACCAGGACGTCGAACTCCCCCAGCCTCAGTTCCCGCATGATCTGGACCCGCTCCAAGGTGTCGATTTCGGAGTGCATGTACCGGGCACGCACCCCCATCTCCAGCAGGTAGTCGGTGAGGTCCTCGGCCATCTTCTTGGTCAGGGTGGTGACCAGGACCCGCTGCTCCCGTGCTGCTCGCAACCTGATCTCGTCGAGCAGGTCGTCGATCTGGCCCTTGGTGGGCCGGACCATCACCTCGGGATCGACCAGACCGGTGGGGCGGATGATCTGTTCCACCACCTGAGTCGAGTGTGAGATCTCAAAGTCGCTCGGGGTGGCGGAGAGGAACACGACCTGGTTCGCCTTGTCCAACCATTCGTCGAATCGGAGCGGCCGATTGTCCTTGGCCGAAGGGAGCCGGAACCCGTGCTCGACCAGGGTCTCCTTGCGCGAGCGGTCTCCCTCGTACTGCCCACCGATCTGGGGGACCGTGACGTGTGACTCGTCGATGATCGTCAGGTAGTCCTTGGGGAAGTAATCGAGGAGGGTGTAGGGGGCCTCCCCCGCTTCCCGCCCATCGAGGTGTCGGGAGTAGTTCTCGATTCCTGAGCAGAACCCGATCTCGCGCATCATCTCGAGGTCGTAATTGGTCCGCATCCGCAGCCGCTGAGCCTCCAGGAGCTTTCCTTTGCCCTCCAATTCGGCGAGCCGTTCTGCGAGCTCGACCTCGATCCCGGAGATCGCCTTCAGCATCCGCTCCCGCTCGGTGACGTAATGGGTGGCGGGGAACACGAACACCTCGGACATCTCGTCGAGCACCTCGCCGGTCACCGGGTTGATCCGGAGGATGCGCTCGATCTCGTCGCCCCAGAACTGGACTCTGACGATGGTCTCCTCGTAGGAAGGGAACACCTCCAGCGTGTCCCCCCGGACCCGGAACTTCCCCCGCACGAGGTTGACCTCGTTTCGCTCATACTGGATGTCGACGAGGCGCTTGATCGCCTCGGTCATCGGGTACTCGACGCCCTGGATCATCCTCAGCAATTGACCCATGTACTGCTCAGGCGAGCCCAGCCCGTAGATGGCCGAGACCGAGGCCACGATGATGACGTCTTCCCGGACCAGGAGGCCTGCTGTTGCCGAGTGGCGGAGCCGGTCGATCTCGTCGTTGATCGTCGCGTCCTTCTCGATATAGGTGTCGGTCTGGGGGATGTAGGCCTCGGGCTGGTAATAGTCGTAATAGGAGACGAAGTACTCCACCCGATTGTTGGGGAAGAACTGGCGGAACTCGTTGGCGAGTTGGGCCCCCAGTGCCTTGTTGGGCGCCAGGACCAGGGTCGGCTTCTGCACCTGCTCGATGGTCCAGGCGATCGTGGCCGACTTTCCGGAACCGGTTATGCCGAGCAGGGTCTGGAATCGATCGCCGCGGTTGATTCCCTCGGCCAGCTTTTCGATGGCCTTAGGCTGATCGCCGGCCGGGGCGAAGTCGGACACCACCTTGAACTCGGGCACGGGAGTGAGGGTACAAGGGGCCACCGTCAAGAAATCGTGCCATGAGGAGTCGATCTGACATCTCCTGAGTTGCAACGGGGAATCGTTGCCCGGTGGGCCCTGCCCGTCGGCTTGGTGGTGGCTGCCTCTCTGTACCGACCGCTCCAATTCGTCGGAGACAATGCGTGGGACCTCGACTCACCCCTGAAGCCGATCCTGATCGGTCTTGGGGTGGCAGTGGCCGGAACACTCCTTCTCATGACAATGGTTCGCTTCGGAATCGAGCCGCGAGCGGCCGCGCTCGGTGTCAGCACCCTGATCCTGATCCTGTTCTACTGGTACCAGATCACGGTGCCGGCTCCTTTGAAGCTGGCGATCCCGGTGTTGATCACGTTGGTTTCGATTCGCATCGCCCGCACCACAATGATCGGTGGGCTCACTTTTGTCGCCCTCGCCGTCTTCGGGCTGTATCCGTTGGCTCAGTTGGTCCTCGCCCATGTCGAGCAGTCCGAGGCCTATCCAATCGTCGCCTCCCCCAAGCCAACGAGGACGGTGGTCGCAACCGAGTCGGTCGAGGACGTGGTGTTCGTGGTCGTGGATACCTACCCGAGTTTCCTCGTCGCGGAGCCCTGGATCGGCCATGAAAACTCAGCACTCGAGCAACAACTGGACACCGCAGGATTCGCAACTCCCGACAGCGCCTGGGCACAACTGACCTTTACCTTCCTCTCGGTCGCGAGCACGCTCGAAATGCGCCCGATCGCGATCGCTGGGCCCTTGCCTCCCTGGCGCAACGAGAGCTCGGTGCGGCAATTGCTCCGCGGGGAAAACCTGGTCGCAACTGCCTTGCAATCGGCCGGCTTCGACTACACCCACCTCGAAAGCGGGCTCAGCGGGATGGGGTGTGGCCCGACCGTGGACCACTGCGTCCCGGCTCACTGGCTCGATGAGGCCACCTGGCTGCTCCTAATGCCCTCTATCGCAGCCCGGCCGCTCGACAGCCAATTCGGCTACTTCTCGGTGCCGGCAACTCTCGAGGCTGCCAAGCATCTGGAACAGGTCCTGGACATAGCGGCCAGCAATGGAGCGCACGACTATGTGTTCTCGCATTTCTTCCTCCCCCATCCTCCGTTGGCCGTAGATGCGGAATGTGGTGTCAGGGAGGACGTCCTCTACGTCAACGACGGCTCCGATCGCCGATCCGATAGGGCGACTCTCGACGCCTTCTCGGGTCAGCTCTCATGCGCCGACACCCTGATCTCCAGGCTCACAAGCTCGGTCAGCCCGAAGACGGCGATCCTGATCACCGCCGATCACGGGACGGGGTTGGGGGGCCAGGTGAACCGCGATGGGGCCACCTGGACCGACGGGGATATCGGGGAGCGACTGGCAACGCTGCTCGCCTATCACCTGCCAGCGGGATGTGACTCACCGGCGGACGAGGTGAACATCGATGTGATGCGGGCGATCATGGCCTGTGCCACAGACCTGGAATTGCCGACTCGGGACACCACAGTGTTCCTCGGCGCAGACAACCCATACGTCGTGGATCCCGAACGCATGGCCGGGATCAGGCAAGGGGTCGAGAACGGGACTCTCGACCCCTTCAATCCATAGCTAGAGAGCCGGTAACAGGCCCGTCACAGCAGTTCTGAGTTCCTCGAGGCCGCCTTGGTTCGGAATGACGACGTCGGCAGCCGCCAACCACTCGCCTCTGGTCGGTTGTGACGCCATCCGTCTTCGAGCGTCGTCGAGGCTCATTCCTCGGGCCACCGCCCGCTCCAAGCGCATGTCGTCGGGGGCATCGACGATGATCCGGGGCCAACCGAGGCCGTCACTCAGGATCGGCGCCTCGACCACCGCGATCCCGTCAAATCCCTCCAAGTCCCCCCGGATGGTGCCGAAGATCGCCGGGTGAGTCAGTGACTCCAGTTCCCGGAGCTGAACCGGATCTGAGAAAACGATGGCCGCCAGGCGCTTCCTGTCGATCACGCCGTCGTGTAGGGCTTCGGGCCAGCGGTCGGCGACTCCTGCGAAGGCAGGGCCGGCCGGCTCCAAGACACGGTGCCCGACCCGGTCGGCATCGATGACCCTGACTCCTGCTTCGGTCAGGATTCGGCCTACTTCGCTCTTGCCAGAGCCGATGCCCCCCGCCAGAACCCAGCGACGTTTCTCTGAGATCACTGTGATCGACGGTAGCCTTCTCCCATGACCGTCACTGCTCCCTGGGAGCGGCGCGTCCATTTCAGCATCGAGGTCGGGCAAGTCATCGCGCTCGTAGTCGCGGTGGTGGTCGACCTGGTCGGAAACGGCTTCAGTACCGAGTCCCTGATTGCGGTCGCGTTCGCCACGGTCTATGTGATTGCTTCATCGGCCGCCCCCAACGAGTGGTTTCATATCCGCTTCGGGGCCGAGACCTTCACCCTTCTTGGAGCCTTTCTCACTGTTGTCGCCATCACCCTGACCGGTGGCCCCTCGAGCCCCTATCTCCTGCTTTCTATGGGCCCTCCGATTTTCGCCACTCTCTACGGGGGGATACGGAGCGGGCTGATGACCGGGCTCCTCTCCGCCGGCTTGCTGGCATTGGTGACCCTGTCTCAGGGAGAGCAGTTGATCGATGCCGCCCCTGCCATGGCCCTCTACCTCGTATTCGTGCTCTTGGTTGGTGTGATCCGCAAGCTGCTGGAGGACATCCATCAGCAGGCCGCGGACCTGGCGATCGAGAAGGAGTCGGCCACCCAGCGACTGGAGAGCCTGGAGGAGATTCATGGAGTCCTGGTCCGGCTCTCCCAGGACGTGTCCGCGGGCCGGCTCAATGCGGTCGAAGTCGGTGCCGAGACCCTGGACACAGTCCTGACCAGGCTTCCCGGATCCGCCGGGAAGCTGGCCATCGAGGGTGAGAGCGGGCTCGTCGTGCTCGCAGCCCGGGGTGTCCCCGACCCCGACGGTCACGTGAACGAGATCCCGATCACCACCGCCGACTCCTCGGTGGGGATGATGGAACTGGTCACGCCCGAGCCACTCGAGGAGACCGACCGCCTCGTCGTGGAGGCGTACTTGAGACCTCTGGGCATTGCTTTTGCCAACCTGCAGTTGCTCCAGGACATCGCCGGATCCGCTGTTGCCGAGGAGCGGCTTCGCCTGGCCAGGGAGATGCACGATGACATCGGGCCATCTCTTGCCTCCCTCGGCCTCGCCCTGGACCTGGCGGGGATGCAGATGGCCCGTGACCCCGAGTTGGTCGCCGACCTCAAGGTGCTTCGCTCCAATGTGACCAAGCTCGTCGAGGATGTGAGGGCCAAGGTCGCCGACCTGCGAAGCACTCCCGGCCCCACTCTCACCGCCCGAGTCCTTCAGGCGACCGCCGGCTTCAACGGCAACCCGCAGATCGTGGTAGACATCGACGAGCGCCGGCCGCCGCGTCCTGCCCTGATCGGGGACCTGACTTCCATAGTCACCGAGGCGATGCGCAATGCGCACGCCCACTCCGGAGCGTCCACAATCCTCATCTCAGGTCAGGTCCATCGTGACTGGGGCAGCTGCCAGGTCAGGGACGATGGAAAGGGGTTCGACCCCGAATACGAGCCCGACGGGCATTTTGGCCTACTGGGGATGCGTGAACGTGCCGAAAAACTTGGAGCAACCATCGACTTCGAATCAGAATCAGGCAGAGGGACAACAGTGACTATCGAATGGGGCAACCGATGATCCGCGTCATGATCGCCGACGACCACAAGCTGTTCGCGGAGGGCCTCAGCCAGGCCCTCGACTCCCTCCCCGATGCCAGGGTGGTGGGTGTCGTCGACAGTGGGCCCGCCCTCGACGAGGCGCTCACATCACAGCCGGCAGAGGTGTCGATCGTCGACATCGAGATGCCCGGTGGCGACGGGATCGACACCATCGCCAAGCTGGGTAGGAAGACCAAGGCGATCGTGGTCTCCATGTATGCGTCGGACGACCAGAAAGCCCGCGCCGTCGCCGCCGGCGCCAAGGGGTTTTTCTCAAAAGGTGTGCCGTTGCTCACCCTCGCCGCCGCGGTCCGAGCGGTGGCCGATGGGCAGAACCTCATCGAACTAGAGGACCACGAACGGGACGAGGTCCTCGAGACCTACAGCCAGGCCCAACTGGACCCGGGGGCGGCCTCGCTCACCGAGCGCGAGAAGGAAATCCTTCAATTGCTTGCAATCGGGGTATCGGCCACCGACGAGCTCGCCGACCGCCTCTACATCTCACAAAAGACCGTAAAGAACCATCTGGCATCGATTTTCCAGAAACTGGCCGTGAGCGATCGCACCCAGGCTGCCATCGAGGCAATTCGCCTGGGGATCGCCCGCCCGTCCTAGCTGAACCAGCCCTCAATTAGTGGCCGAGATGGGCCGATAGACCCATGATCGGCAGCTTCGACGGCCCGTATCCTGATTGCGTAAGCCAGGAGAAGTTATGCGCAAGCGTTTGATCACATTGATGAGAGATGAGCGGGGAGCCGCCCTCGTCGAGTGGGGGATGCTCGTCGTGTTCATCGCAATTGTTGCTCTTGTCGCAGTCACCGCCGGGGGGAACGAGATGTCGGAGTCGTACTCCGAAATCTCCTCTTCCCTCGTCAATGCGGGGCCGTGACTTGATGGTTCGGTAGACCCATTGTCGCCGAACCACCGTGGGCTAACTTGCCCAATGTACTGCAAGCCAGTAATCCGACTAAGGAGGGGTTTATGCTTGCTCTGTGGACCAAGGTAACGAGCTGGACTCAGTCCGAGAAAGGCGCCTCAATGGTTGAGTACGCCCTCCTCGTGGTGCTGATCGCCATTGTTGCCCTCGTCGCCGTGCAGATCGCCGGTGAAGAGGTCTCCGAGACCTTCAGCGAGGTCAGCTCCGGTCTCGACCAGTAGTCGAAACCTCAATCGATTGAGAAGGGCCCGCTTGCGGGCCCTTTTCTTCGTCTGTGGTGTGTTTGCTCCCCTGACCGTTTCACATCTTGCGGATCTCGTCTCCCCTTCGCACCGAGCCGGGGACCACGACCCGGGCGTATATCCCTCGCATCGACAGCTCGATGCCGACTCCGGTGTTGACGAATCGCAGGGCCTCGGGCCCGAAGCGCCCGGCGAACTTGGCACAACCACGGTGGGGCATCGCCGTCACTTCGAGTGCGGCCGAGCCCAGGCCCAGCCTCGTGCCCGCCGGAAGGTTGTCCTTGCTCAGGTCGAGATCGACGTAGAGCTGATCACCGGCGAGCGCCCAACGCTCCCTCGCGCCGGCCACCAATCCGATCACCCGGGCATTCATCAGGGTGACCTGAGTCTCCAGGTACTCCTCGCTCGGTTCGCCCCGGCGCCCCCAATCGTCGCCTACCAGGCCGACCGAACCGTCGAGGTCGGCCTCCTCCAACTCCTCTCGCTGGTCGACCGCCGGGCGACGGACGATCATCTCGACCGTGCCCAGGTCGCTCGGAGACTCCCGAATGTGGTCCAAACCGGCCTCGAGGGCTGCGGCGCCTAGGAACTGTGTGGTGGTCACGACCCGGAAAGTATTACACCTCTTCGGGAACGAGCACCACGTATTGCTCGTCCTCGAACACCTGCTCCCAGCCGGCCGCCAAGAGGTCCGCCACGACTGGCTCGTCGACCCTGAGCAGCACCTGCTCGATCCCGTCGCGCTCGAACACGGGCTCCCACGGCTGTTCACCCTCACGGACGGCCACGAACTCGGCCAGTCGCTCCCGGTAGAGCTCGGCGCGATCGTCGATGTAGACCTGGCGGCCCGGCCCCTCGGCCCAAATCAGATAGCCCCCGGTCCGGTCGTCGTGAAAGGTCCGTCCTGGGCCCAACGACGAGGTCGCTGCGATCGGGAAGCGCTCGGGGTCGAGGGAGCCGTCCGATCGCAGAAAGAAGGGGAACACCAGGACGAACAAGGCGAACACCGATGCCTGTCCGGTGCTGAATCGAGGGCTGGACAGGAGTCGAAGCCGGAACACGCCAAGACTGACCAATGGGAGCAAGGCGAGCCAGGCCGGCGGCACCGCTCTCGTCGCACCGAGTGCCAGCGCAAGGAAGGGCACTATCAGCCATAGGTGGCGCGGAGTGACCCTTCCTCCGGCCGCCGCCACCACGATGAGGGCGAGCCCGACGAGGAAGGGCAGGAATATCACCGAGATCAGCTCGGGTTGTCTCCACTCTGAAAGCAGCGCCAGAGCATCTCCTGCTGCCACGAATTCGGTCAGGATGGCGATCACGCCCAGCCCGTGAGCGGTGAGGAGTGTCACCAGACCGCTCACGATCGCCGTAGGAAGCCATTTCCACTCCCTTTCGGCAATCAGGCTCAGCCCGACATAGGCCAAGCCTATTGCGAAGCTGCCGTGGGTCGAGGCCCACACCCAGAACAGCAGAGGGACGGCCCAGCGCGTGGCCGGGCGCTCCCAGGCCAGGATCACCAGTACGAACAGGGCGAAGGAGAAGATGACCGGACGGGGCACCAGGAAGCTGATCAGGAGGAGGGTGCTCAGGATCAGCACCACGGCGGTCCCCGAGACGCTCTGCGACCTGCCGGTAGGCGATGAGCCCGATGCCGAGAAAGGTGATCGAAGTCGCCAGAAGGAGCATCGGCGGCACGAAACCGAGGCCCCAGTTGGCCTCCCCCCAGAAGTAGAGGAGCTCGGCGAGCCAACTCTGGGTGAGCCAGGGCTCGCCATGCATCGTGAAGGAGAAGGGGTCGGCGGTCAGCACCTGGGCAGCGCTCGTTTGCAGCTCACCGGCGCGGATGTGCCAGAGGAAGGAGTTGTCGCGGATCGGGGGCCCAGGCGTCGATCACCAGCGCCACCCAGGGCACCAGCAACAGCAGATGGGCGAAGGAGAAACGGCGAGGTGACGGCACGGGCGCCGTCTCCTCAGCCATCAATCGACGAAAGCGGTGCCGATCTGGATCGCCGCCGGCCCCAGCAACACGATGAACAGCGACGGGAAGATGCAGAACACCAAGGGGAACACCAGTTTGACCGGAGCTCCAAATGCCTTCTCCTGGGCCCTCTGGCGCCGCTTGACCCGCATCTCGTCGGCCTGCACCCTGAGCACCCGGGCGATGGTGACACCGAATGCCTCGGCCTGGATCATCGCCAGCATGAAGGAGCGCAACTCGTCGAGATCGGTGCGGTCCATGAGATGGCGCATCGCGTCACGGCGGCTGACACCGACCCTGGTCTCCTGGAGCATCCGGAAGAACTCCTCGGAGAGCGGTCCGGGCACCGTGGCCACCACCCTCGAAAGCGCCGAGTCGAATCCGAGGCCGGCCTCCACCGAGATGACCAGCAGGTCGAGGACGTCGGGTAGTGCCCGCAGCATCGCATTCGCCCGTTCGTCGATCTTGCGTTGCAGCCAGGCGTTGGGCCCAAAGAAGCCGAGGACGATGGGGAGAACGAAGAGAACCGTTCTCTGCAAGCCGTCGCTTCCGTAGTCCTTGAGGAAAAAGGCGGCGAACAGTCCCAGTGCGGTGGTGAGGAACTTGATGACGACAAAGGACGGCGCATCGAGGTTCCCCGGGTTCCCCGCCAGCACGAGCTTGTGCTGGATCTTCTCCATGTAACCCACCGGTGTGAACCGGCGGAGGAAGTTGGAGAACTTGAGCACGATCGGCCCGATGGTCCGCTGAGCAAGCGGCTTCGCCAGCTCATCGTCGCGGATCACCCCTCCTGTGGTCCTCCCGTAGAGGGCGAGCCGATCGGTCATGTCCTCGCGTGCCCGGGTCACCCCGAGCCCGATCCAGACCGCCACGAAGAAGATCAGGGCTCCAACGGTTAATACCGCCAGCAATTGTCCGTCTAGTTCCAGGATGTTCATATCTCGATATCCACAATCTTCTTCATCCAGAAAATGCCGCCAGCCATCAACAAAACCCCGGCAACGATGGCGATTCTCCCCGTCGGTGATTCGATTAGCGGCAACAGGTAGTCCCGGTTGGTGAACCAGAGGAAACCGAAGAGGGCGAAGGGAAGCGATCCGAGGACGAAGCCAGAGATCCGGCCCTCAGCGGTCAGCGCACTGATCTCGCCCTTGAGCCGGTTCCGGGCGAGCATGGTGTCGGCCACCGTTTGCAACACCTCGGCCAGGTTTCCACCGACCTCACGTTGGATCTCGATGGCCATCGTTGCCCACTCGAAGTCCTGAGACTGGGTCCGCTCGGCGATCCCCTGCAGGGAATCGGCCACGGTCCGGCCCAGTCGGGCCTCGGTCACTGCACGGCTGAACTCCCTCGATGTTGGCTCGGGGGCCTCCGATGCCACCGCTTCGATCGCCTGAAGCAGCGAGTATCCGGCGCGCAACGAGGTGGAGAGCAGGGTCAGGGTGTCCGGGAGCTGCTTCTCGAACCTGGTCTTCTCACGACGCCCTGCATACCGGATCATGAAAAAGAAGAACAGGAGGAGGACACCGAAGACGATGAGCCCAGTCAACGGGCTGCTGAAGATGGCGAGGAAGACGCCACCCACCGCCGCGAGCCCGAACATTGCCAGTATCGCCTCGCCGGGGGTCATCGGGATGTTGGCTTGCTCCAGGGACGCGTTGACCCCGGAGAGCATGCCCCGCTTCTTGACCTCTTCCTCGGCAGCCTGGCTGAACCGGTTGAGCAGCGGGATTCGCTCCAGGAACGGCTTCTTCTCCAGCTCTTCGGAGCGACCGCGGCGTCCGTAGGCCTGGAGGCGCTTAGCGAACCGACCGCCGCCGTCTTCGTCATCTCTTCCGAAAAGGATGACCAGGAACAGGAAGAGAGTGAGCCCCAGGCCCACCGCGCCGATCAGGGCCAGCGAGCTGGAAGGGAGCGGTAGCGAGTCCTCGACCGTGATGGTGCTCGGCGGGACTGTGGATGGCGCCGTGGTGGGCACCACGGTCGTGGTAGTCGCATAGCCCGAGACCGCGAATGTCAGAGAAGAGGTCAACTCGCCGTAGGTGGCGACGAATTCGGCTTCTCCGGGACTGGTCACCGGTGAGGTGAATCGCGTGATCAAGGTGTTGCTGATCTCACGGGCGATCTGGGTGTACAGCCCGGAAAGGGCTGCCGGATCGGGAGTGGACAGGAAGAGCCCTCCGCCGGCTGTGGCCACGGCCGCCACGGCGTCCGGGTTGAAGTCCGGCGACTCCAGTGCCACGCCGAAGGTCCGCACGTCACTGCCGGAGACCGCAGCAAGTGCTTCCTCGGCGGTAGCGGTGGAGGCGGTGTCTTCGCCGTCACTCATCACGATCATGTTGGGGATCAGGGTGTCGGTCGAAGGGTTGTCGAAGAGGCTGACACCGAGGATCACACCGTCGTTGAACGCGGTCTCACCGGCCGCGACCAGGCCATCGATGCGGGCGTTGAGGTCGTTGGCGTTGGTGGTGAACCCGGTTTGCACGACCGCGGTGTCGGCAAAGCTGACAATCGCAATCGAGTCCTCGGGGCGCTTCTGGGCAATGAAGCTCTTGGCGGCGTCCTTGGCCGCCTGCATCGGAGCTCCTTCCATCGAGCCCGAGGTATCGATCACGAGGACCACGCCGACCGGGACCGAGGACTCGCCGAGCGGAGCGACCTCGAGGTTGCTCACGGGCTGTCCGTCGACCGTCACTTGCAGCAAGGTTGGGTCCGGGGCCGCAGGCAGGTTCCGGAATTCGACGACCATGGTCGTCTGTCCACCTTCGGCATAGCGCGATGCCTCGATGTCGGTGATTTCCATCTCCGGCGCCGTGGTCTGGGCCATCGCGGTCGCGCTCAGCCCGAGGACGAGCGCGGCGACGAGCAGGAAGAGTTTTCTCACACCTATCGACCTCTGGCGAAGGGCTCTGGGTCGAACAGGTCGGCGGGAAGCCGGATGCCCTGGTTCTCCAAGTCCTCGGAGAAGGTGGGGCGGATTCCGGTGGCCTTGAGCCGGCCCTTGTACGTGCCGTCCTCGTCGACACCCATGCCGTAGTCGAACAGGAAGATGTCCTGGAGGGTGATGATCTCACCTTCCATTCCTTCGACCTCGGTGACATGAGTCACCCGCCTGGTCCCGTCCTTGAGCCGGGAGACGTGGATGATCAGGTCGACGGCGGACGAAATCTGCTCGCGGATGGCCCGGACCGGAAGGTCGAACCCGGCCATCAACACCATCGTCTCGATACGGGACAGGGTGTCGCGAGGGCTGTTGGAGTGGACAGTGGTCAATGAGCCGTCGTGACCGGTGTTCATCGCCTGGAGCATGTCCAGGGCCTCGGCGCCACGGACCTCCCCGACGACGATGCGGTCGGGCCGCATACGCAGGGTGTTCCTGACCAGGTCACGGATGCCGACGGCGCCCTTGCCCTCGATGTTGGCGGGGCGTGACTCCAGGGTGAGCACGTGCTCCTGGTGGAGCTGGAGCTCGGCGGCGTCCTCGACGGTGACGATGCGCTCGTCGCCCGGGATGTAGGAGGACATCACGTTCAGGGTCGTGGTCTTGCCCGAGCCGGTACCACCGGAGATCAGGATGTTCAGCCGGCCACGCACGCAGGCACGCGAGAAGTCGGCGACCCTCTGGGTGATGGTCCCGAAGTTGATCAGATCGGCTTCCTGATAGGGGTCGACGGCGAACTTACGAATTGTCAGGAACGGCCCGCCGATCGCCAAGGGATGGATCACCGCGTTGACACGGGAGCCATCAGGGAGGCGGGCATCCACCATCGGGGTCGCTTCGTCGACGCGACGGCCGATCTGGCCGACGATCTTGTCGATGATCCGACGCAGGTGGATCTCGTCTACGAACTTCACGTCCGAGAGCAGGATTCGGCCCTGCTTTTCGTAGTAGATGTCGAATGGGCCGTTGGCCATGACTTCGGTGACGTCCGGGTCGTTCAGCAGCGGGTCGATCGGCCCGTAGCCGAGGACATCCGATGCGATCTCGTTGAGCAGAGCTCGGCGATCCGCCGAGGTGAGGGGCAGTCCCTGCTCCTGGTCGACCGCCCACTCCAGCATCTCGAGGACGCGGAGACGGAGCTCAGCGTCCGACATCTGCCGGTCATAGAGGGTGGGGCCCAGTTCTTCGACGACTTTGAAATGGAGGCGTCCCCTGAGCTCAGACATCGCATCGGAGCGATTGACTCCGACGTCGACGGTCTCGCTCTGCCTCGCCGCTGCGACTCTTTCAGATAGTGATGGCACCGTTCACAACCCTTCCCACTACTTACGCCCGAACAGCCCGCTTTTTTGCGAGCTTTCGGGGATCTTCCCCGCAATCAATGCAGCAACGCTCTCGAAACCCTTGGCGACCTTGCCCTTGGGGTCGGTCTCGACCACCGGGCGCCCCTCGTTGACCGAGTTGGGGACGGCGGCGTCGGAGGGAACTGAGGCCGCGATCTCCATCTTCAGGGCCCCCTCGATCTCTTTGTTGTCGAGTCGAGCCTTGGAGTTGCTGCGGTTCATCACAAGTTTCACGTTGGCCGTGGAGAACTTGAGGAGACGGAGGGTCTCCAATGCGAGCTTTGCGTTCTTCACCGACGGCAGGTCCATGTCGACCACCATCAGCACCTGGTCCGCCTTCTCGATGAGAGACAAGATCAACTCGTCGAGCATCGAGGCGGTGTCGACGACGATGTAGTCGTAGCTCTCCTGGAGCACGTCGAGCATCTGCATCAGACCGGCAGTCGTGATGTCGTCGGCGAAGGCGGGCTCCAACGGAGCCGCCAGAACTCGGAGCCCGCTCGGGTGCTCGGTGAGGAGCGAATCGAGCATCTCCGAGTCGAGCTGGTGCAACTCGTGCGCTGCGTTCACCATCGTGAACCGCGGCTCGAGCTGAAGGAGGAGGCAGACATCGCCGAACTGGAGGTCTGCGTCGACCAACACCACCTTCTTGTCGGGCAGCCGGTTGAGAAGCAACGCCACATTGGTGGCGACGACCGTCTTCCCACTCCCGCCTTTGGCCGAGCTGACCGTGATGATCTTGCCCCGCTCGGATCGGTCCGGCTCGTGCGACCTGGCCGCCACGTTCCGGCGCTTCAGGACGTCGTGGGCGAATTGCTCGATTGCCGCTTCGATCTTGGTCTCGTCGAGCGGCGTCTCGATCACGTCGGATACCCCGGCGCGCATCGCGTAACGAAGCATGTCGGCGGTCACGCTCTCGGCGACCATCATCAGGACCAGGACCGGGTCCTGGTTGTGGAGGCTCCGCACCTGCTCCATCGACTCCTCGTTGCTGTACGAAGGGCCGAGGAGGAGCATGCGGAGCTCTCCGGACTCGATGGTCTGGCTTGCCTCCTCGATGGAGCGCGCCACAGGCAGACGCCCTTCGAAGAGCTCCTTTGCCGCCGAGACGAAATCCTCGTCCTTGTCGACGACCAATAGGTTGTGCTCAGCCATAGACATGGTCGAACCTACTTACTTTTGCTTAGCCGAAAATGTCCTCGACCAGGTCTCCACCGAACAGGGTGTCGATGATGACACCTTGGGTCTCAACCTCGACGAAGTCCGCTGGGACCAGGGTCAGCCACATGGAACCATTCTCGAACGAATATGCAATCCGCTCGGCCTGTTCGGGTGTGACTTCGAGGGTGAACAGGGTCTCAGTGCCCGTGTCCTCTTCCTCGCCTTCGGCCGGCGCTTCGCCCTCGACAGGCGCCTCGGGCTCGGCCTCGACCTGCTCTGGCTCATCCTCGTCGGGACGGATGTCCCGACCGGTGGCCAGCACCGGGATGCCCTGGAGCACGAACCGGGTGTAGGTCACAACCGCCGACCCACCCTCCGTTGGCTCTTCGCCCTCGGCGGGCGCGGCTCCCGGGTCGACACTGATGCCCTCGAATCCAGGTGGCAGGAGCTCGAACGCGATGTCCAGGGTGATGATCATGTTGACCCGGTCACCAGGCATCACGAAGCCGTTGACACCTCGGACATTGTCAGTGGAGATCGACATGGCCTGCTTGCCGGACGGGATCTTTTCCGCCAACGGAGTGACGTCGATGGTGATCTCGGTCCACTGCGAGGTGGTGAGCACCGTGTTGGCCGAGATCGGCCCCGCGGCAACCGTGTTCGACAGAACCTGGTTCAGTTGCTCCTCGGAAGTGATGGCCCCGGTCGGCAGGTCCTCCTGCTCTTCGGTGCCTTCCACGATCAACTCGCCGCCCGACGCGAAGTCGGAGACGATGATCGCTCCCTCCGTGCCCTCGGTGATGGTCTCCACCGCCCGGAACACAGTCACCTGTGCCTGGCCGGCTTCAATCTCGTCTTCGATGCCCTGCAAGTAGTTCCAAACCGCCCAAGCGGCGAGCCCGGCCAGTATCAAGGCCACAAGCAGAACGATGGCTCTCCTACCCATTGAGTCCCCTTCGTTTGTCCCCTCGGATGGGCGCTTGCCTCAGACCGGCGCACACCGTTTGGCATGCTACCGATCGGGGCGCGCCCGCCCAGTGTTTCAAGTCCAATTCCACAGGAATGATTCGGACCGTATGAAGTCAGTCTTGAGGCTTTCGCGACAATCTCCATAGTTCGGTCGTCTCATTGTGCTGAGTTGCACGCGATGCGCTAGTCACCGCGGCCTGCCGAACCGCTGGGTTCAGCGTCGACCGATACCGCGCTCTTTGAGCTCCTGAAGGATCGCCTCCAGCGAAGCGTCGACCGGCATCGGCGGGCGCTCGTCCTCGGTGGGCCCGAACTCGCGCTCGAACTCCTTCTGGGGACGACGGCGGCCCTTCTTCTGCTCCTCGATCTGAGCTTCGCGCTCCTGCCAATCCGGCGACGCCTGCTTGATCGAGAGCGAGACCCGACGCCGCTCGTTCTCCTTCTCGGTGATCTTCACCTTGACCGGCTGTCCGATGGAGAGCTCGAGCTCCGGTGATTCGACCCGGTGCACCGCTATCTCCGAGACGTGGACCAGGCCTTCGACCCCGTCCGCGACCGAGACGAATGCGCCGAAGGGCACGGTCTTGGTGACCACGCCGTCGACGACGTCGCCCACCTCGTGCTCCCGTGCGAACACGTCCCAGGGGTCGTCACTGGTCTGACGGATAGAGAGCGAGATCCGCTCCCGGTCCCGATCGACCTCGAGGACCTTGACCGTGACCTTGTCCCCGACCTTGACCAGCTCACCCGGGTGGTTGACGTGCTGCCACGAAAGCTCGGAGACGTGGACCAGCCCGTCCATCCCGCCGAGGTCGACAAAGGCCCCGAAGTTGACCACCGAGGAGATGACACCTTCCCGGACCTCGCCCTCGCCGAGACCGTCGAGGAATGCGTTGCGCTCCTCGGCCTGAGCCTCTTCGAGGTAGGCACGCCGGGAGAGAACGACGTTGTTGCGGGCCCGGTCCAGTTCGATCACCTTGGCGGTGATCGCCTGACCGATGAATGGGTCGAGGTCGCGGACCCGGCGCAGGTCGACCAGGGATGCGGGGAGGAACCCGCGCAGCCCGATGTCGACGATCAGGCCACCCTTGACCACTTCGATGACGGTGCCCTCTACGGTGCCTTGCTCCTCAGAGATCTGTTGGATCCGGCCCCAGGCCCGCTCGTACATGGCGCGCTTCTTGGAGAGGATGAGCCGGCCCTCGTCGTCCTCTTTGTTGAGGACCACGGCTTCGACACGGTCTCCGACTTTGACCGCGTCGTTGGGGTCGACGTTGTTCCGGATCGAAAGCTCGCGGGTGGGGATCAGTCCCTCGGACTTGTAACCGATGTCGATCATGGCCCCGTCGGAATCGACGCTGACCACGGTTCCTTCGACGATGTCGCCCTCTTTGAACTCGAGGACGGTCGCTTCGATGGCCCGCTCGAAGTCGTCGCCGATGTCGTCGGGCAAGTCGCTCAGATCGGGGGCAACCAGGGCCTCACGGCCGGACGGAGCACGGGCAGGCTCGGCGGCCTCACCGGTTTCTCCAGGCGCTGCGGCCTCTGCCACCTCGGAGGTCTCTTCCGGCGCTGCGACCTCTGCCACCTCGGGGGTTTCCTCGGGGGTTTCTTCGGCAGGGACCGGATCGGCCGTTGTCGGAGCCTCGGTCACCGGCTCCTCTACAACCGCGGGGGCCTCGTTTTCGGGCAGTTCCCCGTTGGCTGACTCGGGCGCCTCCACACTCCCCTCCTCGGCAGTGCTCGCGGGCGCGTTCTCTTGGTCGATGGACATGTTTGGGTGGTTACCTCCAAAAGGAATCTCTGCATGCGCGAAGCCTGCAGGTGCTGCGAGTGTACGCAGGAATCGACGTTACCGCCAACGGGATTAGGGAAATCAGCCCTTCGCGCTCGCCAGGTCGGGGCCGGTCGCCACCTCGACACTCAGGGGCACGTCGAGCTCCACCACTCCTTCCATGGTGGCCACCACCAACTTCTGGGCCTTCTCCAACTCGTCGACCGGGCACTCCAAAATCAGCTCGTCGTGGATCTGAAGCACGAGGGTCGATCCCATCCCCTCCTCCCGGATCCCGGTGTCGAGATCGATCATCGCCTTCTTGATGATGTCGGCCGAAGTCCCCTGCACCGGGGCGTTCAGAGCCATCCGCTCTCCCATCTGCCGAATCCGGAAGTTGTCCGACTTCAACTCAGGGAGATAGCGACGCCGCCCGAAGAGGGTGGTGGTGTAACCCTGGTTCCGGGCCAGGGTCACCATCGAGGACATGTACTCCTTGACCTTCACGAACTGCGAGAAGTACGCATCGATGTGGTCTCTCGCCTCGTCCCGGGAGATCCCGAGCCGGTCGGCGAGGCCGAATGCCTCCATCCCGTAGAGCAGGCCGAAGTTGATCATCTTTGCTGTGTTGCGTTGCTCCCTGGTGACCTCGTCTTCGGCGAGGCTCCACACCCGAGCCGCGGTGGCGGTGTGCACGTCGACTCCGGTCCGAAATGCCTCGATCAGGAACGGGTCTCCGCTCATGTGGGCCAGGACCCGGAGCTCGATCTGGGAGTAGTCGGCCACCAGGAACATGGCGCCCTCCCCCGCCACGAAGGCACGTCGGATGGTCCGGCCCGACTCGGAGCGAATCGGGATGTTCTGCAAGTTGGGACGGTCAGAGGAGAGCCGGCCGGTGGTGGCCGCCATCTGGTTGAAGCGGGTGTGGATCCGGCCGTCGACATCGATCAACGGCAAATAGCCGTCGACATATGTGCTGCGCAGCTTCTCCAACTCCCTGTATTCGAGAAGGGCGTCGACCAGCGGGTGCTCCATCTTCTTGAGGACCGAGGCGTCAGTGGACGGTTTGCCGGTCGAGGTCTTCTTGATGGCCGGCAGGCCCAGCTTGTCGAACAGGATGAATCGGAGCTGATCGGTCGAGTTCACGTTGAAGGGCTCCCCGGCGAGCTCCTGGACCTGGGCGTCCAGCTTGGCGAGCCGCTCCCTGAGATCGGTGCCCATGCCCTCGAGATAGGCGCGGTCGACCCCGATCCCGGCGTGCTCCATGCGGGCCAGAACCGGCACCAGCGGAAGCTCGAACTGCTCGAACAACTCGATCTCGTCCCGGTCGGCCAGCTCGGAGCGCATCCGTTCCGAGAGCCGTCGCACTGCCTCGATCCGGCGCCCTTCCATCTGGAGATCGGGCCCTGTCTCGAAGGGGAGCGTCCCTGCCGCGTCCTCCTCGTCCGGCGAAGCCAGCTCGACATCGAGCCACCGTTCGGCGAGCTCCTCGAGCGCGTACGTGCGCTGGGAAGGGTTGATGATGTAGGCAGCGAGTGCCGTGTCCATCTCGATCCGGGCGACGTCGTGGTCGAGGTCGAGGAGGGACCGTGTCAGCTCCTTGAGATCATGGCCGACAACCGCCGTCGATCCAGACTCCACCGCTTCGAGGAGCGGGCCTGCGGCGTCGAAGGGGATGACTACCGCTGAAGAGGGGCCGGAGGACACCGCCAGGCCGAAAGGCTCTTGCCCGTCGATCACCAGGCCGATGACCAAGCTCTCATTGCGCGCCAGATCTGCGACCTCGGTCGGCGAGGTCGACAGGCGGGACTCCACCTCGAGCACCTCGGCCGCTCCGGCGGCAGAGGGAAGGGCCTCTTCGAGGTCGTTCCACATCGAATGGAACTCGAGGCTGTCGAAGAGGTCCTTGACCAGGTTGCGGTCCCATTCCCTGGTCTCGAAGTCCTCGACCGTCACCCCCACATCGAGGTCCTCGACGAGGGTCATCAGGTCCTTGTTGAGGAAGACCTGCTCCCGGCTGGCGGACAGGTTCTCCCTCAACTTCGGCGTCAACTCGTCGAGCGATGCGTAGATGGCGTCGAGCGTCCCATGGTCGGCGACCAACCGTGAGGCGGTCTTCTCCCCCACCCCCGGCACGCCGGGCAGGTTGTCCGAGGTGTCTCCGCGGAGCGCGGCGTAGTCGACGTATTGATCCGGTGAGATCCCGTAGCGCTCTTCGACCCATGCCTGGTCGGCGAGGACGGTGTCGCTGATCCCGCGTCGGGTGTAGACCACGCGTACCGGGCCGCCGATCAGTTGGAAGGCGTCCCGATCACCGGTGACGATCAGAACCTCCCATCCCTTGTCGACCGTGAGCTTGCTGAGAGTGGCGATGAGGTCGTCCGCCTCGTAGCCCTCCATCCTCAGCTGCGTGATCTGCAGGGCGTTGAGCACCTCGTCGATGAGGGGCAGCTGGCTCCGGAAGTGGTCCGGGGCCGCGCTCCGCGTCGCCTTGTACTCGGGATACTGCTCGGTGCGGAAGGTCTGACGCGATACGTCCCAGGCCACGGCGATGCCGTCGGGGTGGAAGTCCTTGAGGAGCCGGATCAACATTCGGGTGAACCCGAACACCGCATTGGTGACCTGGCCGCTCTTGGTCGCCAGGTCCTCGGGGAGTGCGTAGAAGGCCCGATAGGCGATGGAATTGCCGTCGATCAGGGCGAGGGTGGGCACAGAGTCGACGGTAGCGGTCGCCAGGGTCAGTCGGGCAGCCGGGTCAGCAGCTGGTCACGCTTGTTGGCAAGGCGCCGACGACGCTCGGCGAGACGGTTGAGGGTCCGCTCGAAACGACGGACGTCGCCCCTGGTCAGCCCGGCCTCCTCGCGGTCGATGTAGTTGCCCACGGATGCGTCGCGCTGGGCGTCTTCGTTGATCAGCCGGTGGTAATCGAGCTCGGCCATCACCAATCGCGCCTCGCCGTCGATCGCCTCGATCCGGTCGTTGATGCGAAAGATCTGACGGTGGAGCCGGTTCACCCGTGAGAGGCTATTGCGTGGCGTCGTCTATTGACTCGCCGAGACATACACTCCCGGGCCGGCCGGAGTGGCGGAATGGCAGACGCGATGGACTCAAAATCCATTGTCCGCAAGGGCGTGTGGGTTCGAATCCCACCTCCGGCACTTTCAGATCGATTCTTCCCAACGCCCGATGAGCTCACCCGAGGCGTCGTAGGCCTCGACAACCAGTGCCAGGGGCTCATCCCCGGCGACGAGATCGTCGGCCGGAAAGAGCCCCCAGCCACCGAACGGGCGTAGCCAACCTATCTGGGACTCATCGATTGTGAGAAACACCACGGAGGTGTCCGCACAAGAAGATTCCTCGATTCAGGCCACGGGGGTATGGAATCTGTCTGGCGCGGAAACTACGATACGAACATATGTTCGAGAGCCCTGGAATCCCGAAGGGTTTGGCGGAGATGCCGCCCGGCGCTTTTCTGGGCGGGATCTTGGAGTCGATCGACCGGGCCTCCTTGTCGGGCCGTGATCGGGTCCTGCTCCTGAAGGCAGAGCGTCGACAGGCATCGCATTATCAGGCTCGGGTCTATGCGACGATGAGCGCAGTTCAGGATTCGATCACCGAGGTGGAGGAGATCCCCCTGGACCAAGTAGTGGACGCGGCGACCGATGAGCTGCGGGCGGCGTTGACCCTGACCCGCCGCTCCGCCGGCGTCCAACTCGACCTGGCCACCACGTTGGTCTCGGACTATCCGCAAGTGCTCGCCGCGCTCGACGCAGGAGTGATCGACGTGCCCAAGGCGATGGTCCTGGTACAGGCGACCAGCCACCTCGAAGCGGAGCACCGGACGGCGGTGGTGGACACAGGGTTGGAGCAAGCCGCGACCCAGACCACAGGACAGCTCCGTGCTCGCCTCGACCGCCTGGCAATGACCATCGACCCCGACACGGCCAGGAGGCGCTACCAGGAGAGCTTGGAAGATCGACGGGTCGTGGTAGAAGCCAACCCCGATGGCACCGCCGGTCTCTACGGGATGTCGCTGCCCCCTGCTGACACACAGGCAGCCCTACGTCATGTCAATCGGATTGCCCGCTCCCTCAAATCGAAAGCGGAGACCCGAACTCTCGACCAACTCCGCGCCGACGTGCTCCTCGACCTCCTCAACGGCCGCGGGAACGCTTCGGGCACCAATCGAGGCGGGGTTGAGATCACCGTCGACCTCGAAGCCCTGGCCGGGCTCTCAGAGACACCCGGAGAGCTCAACGGATACGGGCCGGTGATCGCCGACATTGCCCGCCAAGTCACCCAAGACCAGGCACACACCACCCACCAGGTCACCGTCACCCGAAACGGAGAACCGGTCTGGACCGGGACCACACGACGCCGACCCACCACAGCCATCGCCCGTACGGTCCGAGCCCGCAACCGAACCTGCGTCTTCCCCGGATGTCGGATGCCCGCCATCGACTGCGACCTCGACCACACCGTCGACTACGCCCAAGGCGGACCCACCACAGAAGCCAACCTGGCACCCAGCTGTCGCCACGACCACATCGGGAAGCACAAGCGAGGCTGGCAGTTGAAACGAGTCACACCCGGCACCTACCAATGGACCAGCCCCCTCGGCCACACCTACACCGTCGGCCCCGACCCACCCTAGGGAAACGGTCAGCGGGCAACCACCGCCACCACCCCATCCACCTCAACCGACTCCCCCACCTCGACTTCTCGGCGCACCGTGGCCAGGCCCACCGACCCAGCGACCGAGGTGACCGTGCCCACCGCTGCTTCGCCATGCCGCACCTCGGCGCCGACCTCCACCGCCGGCCCCTCGAACTCGAGGACACGTAGTTGTTTGTTGACGTGACCGCGGCGGGCGATGCGGCCGACCAACTCCTGGCCCAGGAAGCAGCCCTTCTCCAGGTCCACCGCCACCGGGACTAGTCCTGTCTCTTGGGGGATCGTGGAATGGCCAGTGTCCACCCCGACCAAGGGCTCGCCGGCCTGAATCCTGAGCCTCTCGACCTCTTCGGCGGAGATCGAAGGCAACTCCGGACGCTCCCCCACCACCAGGCACCGGGGCACATCGCTCCAGGAGACATCCGCCACGAGTCCCTCACTGTCGCGGGACCAAACCCCCGCTTCGCTGAACGAACCGATCACCAACCAAAGCGACCCGGGCTCTTCGCTGATCTCGACCTCGACCCGAATCCGATAACGGCCCAGCGCCGACGACAACTCCCCGCCTCGCCCCGGGTCGGTGACCAGGCCCACCTCATCGTCTCCGCGCAGGACCCACATCAGGTGGTCGATCCGACCTTGGGGGTTGAGCAGGAACGAGCGGCGCACCGTGCCCGGCTCCATCGCATCCACCTCCTGGGAGATGATGTCGTTGAGAAAACGCACGGTGTCCGCACCCCGGAACCAGACCAGGTCGGGAGCGACCGGAGCCAGCCGAGGTTCCATCACACGGTCGCCAGGTCGCTGAGAAACGGGACCGACAAGAAGACATCGACCAGCCAGGCCGAGATCCGTCCCAGGCTCCCGGTCACCATCACCACCCCGAAACTGACCAGAAGCAAGCCGGACGCGATGTTGATCGGGCGCAGATATGGCTTGAGCCGCCCGAACAGTTTGAACATGCCCAGCCCCGCCAGCAGGAACGGAATCCCCAGTCCGAGCGAATACGCCACGAGGAGGATGATCCCACGACCCAGGGTGTCCTGAGTTGCCGCCGTGGCCAGGATCACGGTGAGCACCGGCCCGATGCAGGGGGTCCAGGCAAACGCAAACGCCGCGCCCATCACCGGCGGTGCCCACCTGCCAAGGCGGGAAGGCCGGACCTCGGGTCGGCGCTCCTGTTGAAGCGCACCGAGGAAACCTCGATTCGAGACCGCCATCGCCACCATCAGCGCGCCAAAGCCGATGATGACCACGCCGGCGATCCTGGTGAGAGAGCTCATGTTCTGCAGCAGGAACTGCCCGATGCTTCCCGCCGCCGCCCCGAGGGCCACGAACACCGTGGTGAACCCGGCGATGAACATCAGGATCACCCCGGTGAGTCGACGGGTCGACACATCCCCGGACTCGATCTCCGCCGCCGAGTAGCCGGACATCATCGACAGGTAGCCCGGTAGCAGCGGGAGCACGCATGGGGACACGAATGAGATGACCCCGGCCCCAAAGGCGACCAACACCTGGACCAGGAACGCTGCAGATCCGACGTCCTCGAACACCGCGCGATGTTCCCATGCGGCCACTCCCTACGCTCGGACCGTGTCTTCGCTGTCCCGCCGCCTGCTCGACCCCCTGCTCCCGGTCGACCGGTTCTCGGCCTCGGACCGACGCTTCGTGTTCGTGATGTGGACCGCCGGTCTGGTCCAAGGGTTCGCACAGTCGCAGGCGGCCAACACTCTCCCCTTCACCCGCGAAGGCCTGGGGCTGACCGAAGGCGAGATGAGCCTTCTGCTCGGAATCGCCCGCCTCGCCGCCTTCGCCGCCCTGCCCCTGGGTTGGCTTGGCGACCACCGGGGACGGCGACGTCCCTTTCTCATCGCCATCTCACTGGTCGTTGCCGGAGGATCCATCGCCGGTCTGGCCCTGGAGGCGTGGCAGTACGGGGCCGCCCAGGCCGTCCTCCGCACCGGGACCGCCGCGATGTCGGGTCTGGCCGTGGTCCTGCTTGCTGAGCAGGTCAGCCCCGCAATCCGCGCCTACGCCATCTCCCTCTTTGGCGCTGCGGTCTCACTTGGCGCCGGTCTCGCCCTGATGACTCTTCCCCTCGCCGATGGCGGCGGCCAGAGCTGGCGGATCCCCCACCTCCTCATCGCCGTGGGTGCCCTGGTCATCCCGTTCCTGTCGAGGAACGTCCCCGAGAGCCGGGTCTTCACCGAGGTCCACGACGAGTCGGGCCACTGGAAGGACCTGGCGACCGGAGCCTGGGCGCCTCGCTTCTGGGTAGTGGTCTCGATCGGGTTCCTGGCGTCGGCCTTCTCCGCGGTGGGAATCGCATTCGCCACCGAGAGAATGATCCAGGTGGTCGGCCTGACCACCGGCAACACGGTGCTCATCCTTCTCCTCGGGGGCACCCTGGGCGGGATTGGGTTCTTCATCGGCGGGCACCTCGCCGACGCATGGGGCCGGCGCATGACGACCTTTCTCAGTCTGTTGCTCGCCCTGGGGGGCGGGATCCTTCTCTACTGGACGACTTCGGTGCCTCTGATCGTGCTTGCGGTGATGGTGTCCTCGTTCGGGACTTACGCCTTCGTCCCCGCCGGGGGCGCCCATCGCGCCGAGCTGTTCCCAACCGGGTTACGGGCGAGTGCGACGACGGCCTCGTCGAACTTCGGGCTCGCCGGCTCTGCTCTTGGGCTGATGTTGGGGATCTTCACCATCGACCGGATAGGTGTCTCGGAGACGGTGACCCTGCTTGGGGTGGGGATGGCGGTGGCTGCATTCCTCACGCTCCTCCTGCCCGAGACAAGAGGTCAGGACCTGACAGCAACCCCGGACACGGCCCTCCGGTAGCCGAATGCGAAGACCAGAGAGCGGGCGACGAGCATCGCGGCAATCGCCCACCAGATGCCGGTGAGGCTGTCGCCGAGTGGCGTGAACGAAATCAGCCCGATCGCGAGAAGGGCTCCGGTCGCGGTCGAGACCAGGATCGTCCCCAACGCGAGGAGCCCGAAGAAGATCCCATCGGCCACGAACAGGGGGGAGGCCACCGGCATCATCCAGGCCACCACCGGCAAAGTCGCCACCACCAGGGCCGCCGCAGCGTCCGAAGCCACAAGGTTGCCGAGCACCGACCCACCTCCCAGGAGGAGAAGGGTGATGACGACGCCGACCCCCAAGCCCCAGATGAGGAGCCGCCCGCTCACCCGGTCGATCTCCGCTCGATCCCCAGCACCTGCCCCGGCACCGACCATGGCCTGGCCGGCGATCGCAAACGAGTCGGCGATCATCGCCGCCACCAGCCACACCTGAAGCACCACCTGGTGGGCGGCTATCTGTTCCGTGCCGATCGTCGTCGCCGCCCGCGCCGCCACCGTGAATGCCAGCAGCAGGACTCCGGTCCGGGCCGTGATCAGGACCGCGCTCTTTCCCAGGCTGAGAATCGTGGGCAGCGACTCGCGCACGCCCCGGGGCCGCTCGGCCAGCCGGCGCCGTCCAATGAGCGAGAGGAACCACACGGCCCCCACCACCTGGGCAAAGACGGTGGCGATGGCAGCGCCCTCCACTCCCATGTCGAACCCGAAGATCAGGATCGGATCGAGCACCAGGTTGATCCCGTTGACCACCAACGCCACCAGAAGCGGTGTCCGGGTGTCCTGATGGCCGCGGAAAGCGCCATGGGACGCGGTTGCGATGAGGACTGCCGGCGCCGCCAGCGCCCTGATCCTCAGGTAAGACACCGCCGGGCCCGCGACCTCATCGCTGGCGCCCATGAGGTCGACGAACCACGGGGCGGCCAACTCCACGACGATCGTGGCCAACACCCCGAGGACCACCGCCAGGAACAGGGCGTCGCCAACCCATCTCCGCGCCATTCCCTCATCCCTCCGCCCCAGGGCCTGGGCGACCAGAGGAGTCGTGGCGTAGGCGAGGAAGTTGAATCCGAAGAAGGCAAAGCCGAGGATTGCTGTGTCGACGCCCAGAGCTGCGAGCTCGACCACCCCGAGCCGGGCAACGAAGGCGGTATCGACAAGAGTCAGGAGCGGGTCGATGGCCAGCGAGCCCAATGCCGGGATCGCCAGTCGGAGGATGGACCGGTCGAGGCTCCGGGTCGTCACCGCTTCGCTTTGGCGGCGACGGCGAACCGGTCCGGCCACTGACACAGGTCGAACAGCTCACACGCCTCGCAACGGGGGCGCCGGGCGTCGCAGACATCGCGGCCGAACTGGATGATCCGCATCGAGATTCCCGACCAGGTCTCCTTGGGGAAGAGCGCCATCAAGTCCTTCTCGATCCTGGGCGGTTTTGACTCCGCGGTCAGCCCCAGCCGCCTCGAGACCCGGTTGACGTGGGTGTCCACCGCGATGGCGGGTGTGTCCCACACCTCGGCGAGCACAACGCTCGCGGTCTTTCGCCCCACTCCGGGGAGCTTGACCAACTCATCGAGGTCGTTGGGCACTTCTCCGCCGAACAGCTCCTCGACACCCTGGGCAAGGCGGATGATCGACTTCGTCTTCTGCCGGTAGAACCCCGTCGAATACACGATCTTCTCCACCTCTTCGGGGTCGGCCTCCGCGAGATCCACCGGCCGCGGGTACCGCTCGAAGAGGGCCGGGGCCACCCTGTTCACGTTCTCATCGGTGGTCTGCGCCGAGAGCACGGTGACCACCAACAGCCGGAACGCGTCGTCGTAGTGGAGGGCGGTGCGGATCGTCGGGTAGCGCTGGGTCAGACGACGCGAGGATCGACCGCGCCCTCCCCCGCTCTTTGGCGCTCGGTATCGACCCATCAGCCCTGGCACCTGGCATGGGCGCATCGTAAGGCCTACTGGGTGACCTGATACTCCCCGGATTGCACGCGCCGGGCCAGCCGCATGAGGATGCGGATGCCCATCACCGAGGCCAGGAAGCCGAGGGTGAGGATCACCGCGAACTCGGCCGCCGTGGTGTACGGATTGGCGCAGGCCTCGATCCCCGCCGGGCACAAGCCCCACCCGGTTCCCCCGTCGAGCAGGTCGATGAGCACCAGGATCGGGACCATGGCGATCCCGATGGCCAGGGCGGTCAGGAAGAGGGTTCCGAGGCGGATGAACAACAACGCCATTCACCGATCACGATAAACCGGGGCTCCGAGAAAGCCGGCATACAATCGCCGACCCGTGCCCGCCTATCACCAGGAGACCTTCACCCCTGAGGAGCAGGCGGTGCTGGCGAGGTTCTTCACGAACACCGACCGACCGGTCTTTGCCCTGATCAACCTTCCCGAAGTGGTCAAAGGGGCGTTGTTCGCTCGCTATTCGCGGTCGTCCAAGTCATTGCGCCGCCTCTTTCTCGACGAGTTCGTAACCGACTCCGACCTAGGGATGGAGGCGGTGGGAACGGCCCTCGAGGCCGATCCGATGGGGACAGCTGCTCACGCCCAGGACCTCTATCAGCGGATCTTCTTCGACTACGGCGACGACTCGGTCGCCCAGCTCGGGGGGGCCCACCTCGCATGCGAGCAGGCCTCGAACCTCCTGACCAAGGCGTTGGAGTGGGGCCGCCTTGCCGCCTATCTCGAACAGTCGACGCGCTACATCCGCTACGACGCCCCCCTCGGCGACCGCTACCGATACCTCGTTCCCGACGAGATCGCGGGCTCGTCGCATGCCACGTCCTATGTGGCTCTCATGGACAGGGCGTTCGACGTTTACGCCCGGATGGTGGCCTACATGATCGGCGTCTACGAGGAGCGCCATCCCCGTGGAGAAGACGATTCGAAGATGGTTTGGAACGCCACGATCCGGGCCAAGGCCTGTGACACGGTTCGCGGGCTGCTCCCGGTGTCGACCCTCTCCAATGTCGGCATCTACGGCACCGGCCAGGCGTACGAGATGTCTCTGGTCAGGATGCAGGCCAGCCCGGTGGCCGAAGTCCGCGACTACGGGGCGATGATGCTGAACGAGCTCCGTCAGGTGATCCCGTCCTTCTTGACCCGGGTCGACCTCGAGGACCGTGGTTCCCGGTGGTCGCGCTACCTGTCAGACGTGCGGGCCGACCTCGAAGATCGAGCATCGAATCTCGGTCCCGCCACCGACTCCGGCCCGAGCGTGACCCTCACCGACTGGGACCCGGAGGCGGAGACCAAAGTCGCCGCGGCCGCCCTGTACGCGGTCTCCGAGCTGCCCGACGCCGCTCTGCTGGAGCGGGTTCGAGCCATGACCCCTGGGGAGCGCGTCGAATTGATCGGGGCGATGGTCGGTGACCGGGCCAACCGACGGCACAAGCCGGGCCGGGCCATGGAGCGCACCACCTATCGATTCGACGTCACATGCGACATCGGAGCATTTCGCGACCTGCAACGCCACCGTCTCATGACGCTCGAGTGGCAACGGTTCTCGACTCATCTCGGCTACGACCTGCCGCACGAGGTGCAGGAGCACGGCATGGAGCGGGAATGGGCCTCGGTGATGGAGGAGGCCGGCGAGCTCTATGAGAGGGTCCGGGCCGATCTCGGCGCGGACGTGGCTCAGTACGTCGTCCCCTTCGCGTTCAACGTGCGATTCGTGATGGAGATGAACCCACGCCAGGCGTTTCATCTCATCGAGCTCCGGAGCCAGGTCGCCGGGCATCCCGCATATCGCACCGTGGCCCAGCAGATGCATGAGGCGATTCGTGACGTGGCCGGCCACCGCCTGATCGCCGACGCCATGTCCTTCGTGGACTACAGCGACATCGAGCTGGAGCGGCTGGAGGGAGAGCGCAAGGCGGAGCTGCGAAGGGCCACGCGTTAGCGTTGCTTCATGGCCAAATTCGACGTCGACGCCATGGTGCAGCGCTTCCGGGAGCGAGCGGCTGCGGTGAAGGATCGACCACTCCCCCCGGTCGCCGGTGAAGAGCGACGCCTCTTCATCGAACAAGCCGAGAACGACTACACCGATTACGCCTTGATTGGCAATGCCCTGTGGAGCGTCGAGGACGAGCACCTCGTCCTTCGCATCCCGCTCGGCGAGTAGTGCTCGACAAGCGCCTGCTCATCGTCTCGGGGAAAGGCGGGGTGGGCAAGTCGGCGATCGCAGCCGGGCTGGCTCTCCTCGCCCAGAGGCGGGGACAGCGGGTGCTCGCCATGGAGATGGGGTCGCCCGACGGACTGGCCACCCACTTCGGCACCGGCCCGCTCGAATTCCAACCCCGTGAGGTGAGGCCGGGCCTTCACGCGATGCGAATGGTTCGGGCCGACGCCTTGCTCGAATACCTGTCGCTCCAGCTCAACATCCCGGGGATGGCCCGCTTCGGCCCGGTGGCCCGAGCATTCGATGCCCTCGCCACCACGGCACCGGGGATCAGGGAGATCATCACAATCGGCAAGGCGGTATGGGAGGTCAAGGAAGACCGCTGGGACATCGTGATCGCCGATGCCCCACCCACCGGGCAGATCGGCTCCTTCCTCAGGGCACCGGTGACCATCGCTGAACTGGTGCCGGGGGGCCGGGTCCGTGCCCAGGCGGACATGATGCGGGACATGCTCGCCGATCCCGCTACCTCGGAGTTGGTATTGGTGTCCCTTCCCGAAGAGCTGCCGACGACCGAGACCGAAGAGACCATGCAGTGGCTCGACGTGGAGAAGGTGGTGTCGTCGCGCACGCTCGTCGTCAACCGGGTGCTCGACGAGCTGGGCGACCCGGCGACGCCGCGGGGCCCGGTTGGAGAGGCCGCCCTTCTCCACCGCTCTCTTTGGTCGGAGCAACAGGAATGGCTGCAACGGCTTCCGCCAGACCACGTCCTCCCCTATCTGTTCGGCGTGTTCACGCCGGGCGAGGTGGCGGCCCGGATGTGCGACGAGTTCGAGGCCGTGACATGACTGCGACCCTCCTGGTGACCGGGGCCGGCGGAGTCGGCAAGACGACTGTCGCCGCAGCGCTGGCGATCCGCGCCGCCCGCTCCGGGCTGAGGACGTTGGTGGTGACGGTCGACCCGGCGCGACGACTGGCGACCGCATTGGGCGTGACCGATCTAGGAAACGAGCCGCAACCCCATCACGACGAGCCAAATCTCTGGGCCGCGATGTTGGACGCCTCCGCCTCGTGGCGAGCGGTTGCCATGCGCCATGCCGACCCCCTCGTAGCCAGCCGTCTCGCCGACAACGAGTTCTTCAAGGCTGCCTCGGAGCACTTTCCCGCCTCCCAGTCCTACGCCGCGGCCGACCAGGCGGTGACCTTCGTCCAGGCCAGCGCCTGGGACCTGGTCGTGGTGGACACTCCCCCCTCCGGGGGAGGAATCGACTTCTTCACCTCGCCGGCGCAGATGGCCGACCTGGTGGGGGGCCGGCTGCTGCGCTGGATCACCGGAGGCCCGCTCCCGGGACGCCGGGTGCTGTTCAACGCGGCGGCGCGGCCCGTCCTCCGGATGGCCGACTCGATACTGGGCTCCGACCTGTTGGAGCGGGTGGCCGAGTTCCTCCTCGACCTCCGCACCACCTACGACGGCGTGGCGCGCCGGGGCCGGGAGATCGAGAGGGTGCTCCGCTCATCGTCGATCATCGTGATCACCACCGCCGACCCGGCGCCGGTGCGAGAGGCGATCCGCTTCTACCGGGAACTACCCGCCATCGCGTCCGAGCCCGCCGCCGTGGTCTTCAACCGGATCCTTCCCGAGGCCTGGGCCCGGGCCCGGGTGCCGTCGGGGACTTCGCCGGCCCTGGCGGCCAACATGTCGAGGTGGAGGGCGGAGACCGTCCGTCAGGGCGACACCCGGGACGAGTTCACCGCCCGGTACGGCGCCCGCGTTGCCACCATCCCCTGGTCGGCGACGACGCCCACCGATCTCGATGGTCTCGCCGGCATCCTCGACCGGGCGTCTGACATCCCGTGGGCCTCTATCGGAATCCCCGACGCGTAATAGCCTGTGGGCATGGCAAACAGTGCCGCATTCTTCGACCTGGACCGAACTCTGATCTCCGGCGCTTCCGCTTTTCCCTTTGGCATCGAAGCCTGGAGGCAGGGTCTGGCTTCCAATGAGGACGTGCGCCGCTGGGTGATCGCCGCCATCAGCTTCAAGATTCTCGGGGACAAAGGTGACAACTCGGAGGAGATCAAGGGCGACTTCCTCAGTCGCAGCGAGGGTGCCTCGGTGCGCGCCATGGAAGGGGTGGGGACCGCTGTGATGCCGAAGCTGGTGTCACGGGTGCGGCCCGAAGCCCGGCGGCTCATTGAGATGCACCATGAGGCAGGGCGTGACACCTGGATCGTCTCTGCCTCCCCCTACGAGATCGTGGAGCCGTTCGCACGCACTCTGGGGATGACCGGCGCCATCGCCACCAGGGGACGGGTCGTCGCCGGGCATTACACCGGGGAACTCGATGGGCCGTTCGTCTACGGCAAGGGCAAGGCAGAGGCGATCGACAAGCTCACAGCCGACCGGGGTTATGACCTCGACCGCAGTTACGCGTACTCGGACTCGGTCTCCGACCTTCCGATGATGGAGATGGTCGGGCACCCGGTAGCCGTCAACCCCGATTCGGAGCTGGACCGTGTCGCCCACGAGCGGGGATGGCCGATCGTCATCTTTGCTCGAAAGACAAAGAGGGCGATCGCACTGGGCGCGATGGGGACCGCCGGGGCGACGTTCGCGGCGAGCGCCTACGCACTGGGACGCCGCCACGGCAGGGCGGGGGCCATGGCCAAGATGGCCGAGAAGCAGATCAGCCGACGCAGCTGATCAGATGACCACCTTCTGACCGAGCAGCTCCTTCAACTCGGCGAACAGGGCAGACCTCGGCTCGACACGATGGCTGTCGGCCAGCTTTAGAACCTTGGTCCCATTGTCACCGACCATGTGCAGGAACACGCTGGCCGACCCAGGGTGATTGGCGAGGATCCCCTTCAAGCGGTTCACGATCTCCGGCGAGAGCCGGGACGCCGCCACCTGGAGCCGCACCGAGGAGTCGTCCCTCACTTCGAGCTCCTTGATCTCCCGGGCAATGACCTTTACCTCGTCCCCGCGGTTGTCGAGGTTGCCGGTCACCACCACGACGGCGTCTTCGACGATGGCCGGGCCGAAGTCGTGCACCGTCCTCGGGAACGCCATCACTTCAACAGAGCCTTCGACGTCCTCGAGCTGGAAGAAGATCATCGGCTCGCCCTTCCGGGTCCAGCGACGGGTGATGGAAGCAACCAGCCCTCCCACACTGACCGAGGCGCGGTCGGCGAGGTCCTCCAGATCGCGGATCGTGTTGGCGGTGGCAGCGGCGAGCGAAGGCCCGATGGAGAGGAGGGGGTGATCGGAGACGTAGAGGCCGAGCATCTCCTTCTCGAACGCCAGCCGGACCTTCTGCGACCACGCGAGGGTCGGGATCTCGATCCTGGTCTCCACGACGGCCTCTACATCCCCGGCGAACAGGCTGTACTGCCCCATCTCCTCGTTGCGCCGCCGTTCCATCGTGGCGTCGAGGATCTGCTCGTAAACCATCATCAGGCCACGCCTGGTGTCCCCGGTGGCGTCGAAGGCGCCCGCCTTGATCAAGGACTCGACCGTTCTCTTGTTCAACGCCGAGGGGTCGACCCGGTCCACGAAGTCCTGAAACGACTCGTACGGCTGATCGGTCCTGGCGGCGACGATCTTCTCCACGACTCCGTCACCGACGTTCCGCACTGCGGAGAGCCCGAACCGGATCCCGCCTTCGCGCACGGTGAAGTCGGTGTCGGACTCGTTGACATCGGGGACCAGCACTTTGATCCCCATCTGGCGGCACTCGTTGAGATAGATCGCGGTCCGGTCTTTGTCCTTCTTGGTCGCGGTCAGCAGGGCAGCCAAATACTCCGCGGGGTGGTGCGCCTTGAGATAAGCGGTCTGATAGGCGACCAGGCCGTATGCGCTCGAGTGCGATTTATTGAAGCCATAGCCGGCGAAGTGCTCGATCAGGCGGAAGATGTCGCGCCCCACTTGCTCTGGGTGACCCTGGCTCACGCAGCCGTGGACGAACTTCTCCTCCTCGGCGACCATCACCGACTTGATCTTCTTGCCCATCGCCCGCCGCAGGTTGTCGGCATCGACCATCGAGTAGCCGGCCATCTCCTGAGCGACGGTCATCACCTGCTCCTGGTACACCATGATCTGGTAGGTGTCGGCGAGCTTGTCGGTGAGGGCCGGGTGCAGCTCCTCGATCGGGGCCCGGCCGTTCTTGCGATCGGCGTAGAGGTTGTGCATGTTGGCCCCCATCGGGCCCGGCCGATAGAGGGCAACGAGAGCGATCACGTCGTTGAAGGAGTCCGGGCGCAGCGACCGGATCAGCGAGCGCATCGCGTTCCCCTCCAGCTGGAACACGCCGATGGTGTTCCCCGACTGGAGGAGCTCGAATGTCTTCTCGTCATCGAGCGGGATGTCGTCGATGTCGACCCGGGTGCCGGTGGTCTCCTCGGCCAGCTCGAGACAGCGCTCGATGATGGAGAGGTTGCGCAGCCCGAGGAAGTCCATCTTGAGCAGGCCCAGCTCCTGGACGCCATGCATCTCGTACTGGGTGACGACCTCGGCGCCTTCGCCCTTCTGCTGGATGGGGACGATCTCGATCAGGGGCTGGGGGCCGATCACGACTGCTGCCGCGTGGATCGAGTCCTGGCGTCGCAGCCCTTCGACTCCCCGAGCGGCGTCGACCGTCTCCCGCACCGCGGGATCGGCGTCGTAGAGCTCGCGCAATCCCTGTGCGTTGGCGTACCAGTCCTTGATCGTCGAGTCGGCGTCGGGCCGGCGGGGCGATCAACACCTGTTCCAGGGTGGCCTCACGCCCCAGGATGGCTGGCGGCATGGCCTTGGCGATCCGGTCCCCAACCCCGTACGGGTGACCGAGGACCCGGGCCGCATCTCTCACCGCCTGCTTGCCCTTGATCGTGGAGAAGGTCACGATCTGGGCCACCCGATCGGCGCCATATTTCTGGGCGGCGTACCGAATGACATCGGAGCGATACCTCTCGTCGAAGTCCATGTCGATGTCGGGCATCTCCTTCCGACCCGGATTGAGGAAGCGCTCGAAGATCAACCCGTACTCCAAAGGGTCGAGATCGGTGATCCGCAGGCAATAGGACACGATTGATCCCGCCGCCGACCCGCGGCCCGGGCCGACCCGGATCCGGCTCTCCCGGGCATAACGGATCAGGTCCCAGACGATGAGGAAGTAGGCGGGGAACCCCATCTCTTCGATGATCTTCAACTCGTGCTCGACCCGCTCCCAGACCTCGGGCCCGGGGCTCGGCCCGTATCGCTCCCGGGCCCCCTGATCGACCAGCTTCCGCAGATACGTGACCTCGGTCTCCCCGGATGGCACCGGGAACTGCGGGAGCAGGATCTTGCCGAATTCGAAGTCGACGTTGGCCCGCTCCGCAATGAGAAGTGTGTTGTCGCAGGCCCCGGGGAAGTCGTCCGCAGGGAACAGGGAGCGCATCTCGGCGGCGGTCTTCAGGTAATGGTCGTTGCCCTCGAATCGGAGCCGGGCCGTATCGCTGCGCAACGACCCGGTCTGGATGCAGAGCAGGACGTCGTGAGCGTCGTGCTCGGAGCGATGTGTGTAGTGGGCGTCGTTGGTGGCGAGCAACGGCGCACCGATCTGGCGGGAGATCTCCAACAGGTCGGGCATGATCGCCTTCTGGGCCGGGAGCCCGTGGTCCTGGACCTCGATGAAGAACCCGTCTTTTCCGAAGATGTCCTGGAACCGGGTGGCCGCCGCCGTCGCCGCTTCGAAGTCACGAACCTGCCCCTTGTTGCCTTCCTCGCTCATCGAGTCCGGAGCCAGTAGCTGCGGCACCAACCCCCCGAGGCAACCCGAGGTAGCGATCAATCCCTCCGAGTGCTGGGCGAGGAGCTCGAAATCCATCCTCGGCTTGTAGTAGTAGCCCTCGAGGTAGGCCTTGGAGGAGAGCTGGAGGAGATTGCGATACCCGACCTCGCTCTCCGCCAACAGGTTCATGTGATAGCGCTTGTTGGCGCCACCGAGGGGCCGGTCGAACCGGGAGCCGTCGGTGATGTAGGCCTCGATCCCGATGATCGGCTTGATCCCGACCTCCCTCGCCGCCTTGACGAAGTCGACCACGCCGTAGAGGACGCCGTGATCGGTGATTGCGATGGCGGGCTGGCCATCGGCTGCCGCCGCTCCGACCACGTCCCCGATTCGGGCCGCGCCGTCGAGCATCGAATATTCGGTGTGGACGTGAAGGTGGGCGAATGACACGGCTGTCATTTCACCTTAGCTCAGATCGATACCGCCACCGCGGCCAGGGCGGCCACCGCGAAGCCCACCGTCGCGCGCAGCACGGCAGCCCTTGGCCCCTGGATCAGGGCCCAGGCTTCGGCGATGAGGAAGCCTGCGAGCAGCCCGCCGAGGTGGGCCTGCCAGGAGATGCCGGGGAGGAGAAACGGGATCACGGCGTTGATCAGGAGCAGAAACCCGAGCTGGTTGAGCATCGCCCGTCCGTAGGCCGTCTTCCTTCGGTGCAGCGCCCAACTGAGCCAGACACCGAACAACCCGAAGATGGCACCCGATGCTCCCACCGCGACATCGCGGGGGCCTCCGAAGTAGAAGGCGGCCGCGCCCCCTACCCCCGCAGCTGCCAGGTAGAGGCTGATGAAGGGCAAAGTCCCTACTCCCCGCTCCACCTGGGGGCCGATCACCCAGAGCGCCCACATGTTGAACAGGATGTGGGTGAGTGAGCCGTGGAGCAACGCGGCGGTGAAGATCCGGTACCACTCTCCCGCTTGCACCAGCTCGTTGGCCTGGGCCATGGCGAAGAACACGTCGTCGCCGAAACGCCCGAAGTTGGTCACCAAGTAGAAGAAGATGGAGAGGGCGATGATGACCATCGTTGCCGGCGCTCCGGACCGGGCTCCCACCCGATTCCCCATCGCCGGTCGGACTCCTGCCGGGGTCGGAGTCAACCGCTCCACGGGCTGCCCGCCTTCGCTGCGCAGGCAATCCGGGCAACGCTGGCCGACCGCGGCGTCGATCGAGCAGTTAGAGCAGATCGGCCGCCCGCACCGGCTGCACCGGAGCAGGGTGTGACGGTCCGGGTGGCGGTAACAGACCGGGGCTTCGGTGGTGTGATCCTGGGTCACGACGGAAACGGTAGATGTCTCACGTCGTTAGCTCGACGCGCTCCTGAGCTCGTCGCGAACGGTGCGCATGTCCTCGGGCAGGGGCGCCTCGACCACCACTCGCTCACCGCTCTCCGGGTGGTCGAAAGCCACCGATCTGGCATGAAGCATCACTCTCGGGGCGTCGAATCGGGATCGAGTCGACGAGTAGCTTCGGTCTCCAAGGATCGGGTGATCGATGGCGGCGAGGTGGACCCTGATCTGATGCGTCCTCCCCGTCTCGAGGCGCACGGCGAGCAGTGAGACCTCACCATCGACGAGCTCCTCGACCACCTCGTAGTGAGTCACCGCGGGCTTCCCGGTCGCCACCACCGCGCGTCGTGTCGGAAGGGAGGGGTCGGGGCCGATCGGGGCGTCGATGGTGCCAGTGGGCACCGGGAACCGGTTCCGGGCCAGGGCGGTGTAGTGCCGATCAACATGGCGGGCGGCGATGTCGGCACCGAGCCTGGCGTAGGAGAAGGATGTCCGCGCCACGATCAGCGTCCCGGAGGTCTCCCGGTCAAGACGATGGACCAACCCCCACCGACCGGGATCGCCAACGCCCTCCAACTCGGGATAACGATGCAGCAGCCCGGCGGCCAGCGTCCCGCTCTGTCGGCCTGAGCCGGGGTGGACTGTGATCCCCGAGGGCTTGTCGATCACCAGCACCAAATCGTCCTCGAACAGCACCGGGAAGGTCACTTTCTCGGGCTGCATATCAGGTGTGGGGGTCGGAGCCGGAGTCAGGATCCGGGAGCCGGGTCCAACCCGGTCGCCGGGCCGCGCCGGCTGTCCGTCGATCGTGACGCCTTCGTCGAGCAAGGCCCGCGCCGTCGCCCGGCTCACTCCGAGCAGAGTGGCTATCGCCTTGTCCACCCGGGCCCCGTTCAGGCTCTCCGGGACGTCGAGCGTCAGCGGGTCCGCCACGCCTGTATCAGTAGCAGGCTGACCGCGATCGTGATCGAGCTGTCAGCGAGGTTGAAGGTCGGGATCCACCACAGGTTGATCCAGTCGATCACCTTGCCGTCGAGCAACCCGGGGCCGCGAAAGATCCGGTCCATCAGGTTCCCGAGGGCTCCGGCGACGACGAGAGCGAAGGCCACGACTTCCAGGGTTGGTCGTGGGTGGCGCAGCGAGAACATCAGTGCCGAACTGACGACGATGGCGATGACGCCCAGTATCGGCCCCGCGTTCTGCAACGAGCCGAACGCGGCGCCCGGGTTTTCGACGAAGGTGAAACTGAGAAACCCCGGGATGATCACCAAAGGGCCGTCTGCGAACTCGATCGAGGCCCAGCGCTTGGTGAGGGCGTCCATGGCAACCACGACGATCACGATCCCCACCGCGAGGGCGTAGCGACGGATCAAATCTTGCGGGCGCAGTCGACGCAGAGCGTCACATAGGGAAGGACGTCCAGCCTGGCCATCGGTATCGACTTCCCACAGCTCTCACAAATCCCGTAGGTCCCATTGTCGATGTTCTCGAGGGAACGCTCCACCTTGCTCAGGAGATCCACGGTGTTCTGTTCGATCGAGAGCTCCTTCTCGTACTCGAACTTCATCGACCCGGCCTCCGCGTTGCCCGGATCGGGGCTCCGGTCGGAGGAGCTCTCGGTGAGCCTGGCCTCCTCGAGCTCCTGTTCGTAATCCCGGATCAAGCCTTGGAGCCGGTCGCGCTCTTCCTCGAGACGCTTCTTGTATCGGTCGACCGTCGATTTGGCGAGACTTCTGGCCACCACTCACCTCGTAAATGGGCGGGAACCTTATCAATTCCGGGGTCCTTCGTGACTGCAATGGGGAATCCCTACGATTCCCGCTCCCCGGCCCCCGAAAAAGCGCAGCTGTGAGCAACGACACCGGATTCAAGCGAGTCGAGCCCGCCGTCGACCTTCCACGAATGGAGGAGTCGGTCCTCGCCCTATGGAGGGAGACCGACGCATTCGCCGAGTCCGTCCGCCGCCGCCCTGCCGACAACGAGTACGTGTTCTATGACGGGCCGCCATTCCCTACCGGCTCTCCGCACTACGGCAACCTCCTGGCCGGGGTCATCAAGGACATGGTCCCCCGGTACTGGACCATGCGCGGATACCGAGTCGAGCGCCGATTCGGGTGGGACACCCACGGGCTGCCCATCGAGATGGAGGTCGAAAAGCAACTCGGGATCTCAGGGCCTCGCCAGATCGCGGAGTTCGGGATCGATCGATTCAACGAAGCCTGTCGGCTCGGCGTCCAGGCGAACACCGAGGCTTGGGAGACGCTCACCGAGCGGATCGGGCGATGGGTCGATTTCGAGAACGACTACAAGACCATGGACCCCGACTTCATGGAGACGGTGTGGTGGGTCTTCAAACAGCTCTGGGACAAGGGCCTCGTCTACCGCGACTTCAAAGTGCTCCCCTACTCGTGGGGGGCCACGACCCCCCTCTCCAATTTCGAGGCAAACCTCGACTACCGGGACGTGGAAGACCCGTCGATCACCGTGCGCCTCGAGGTGCTGGACGGCAAGGGACCGGTCGAGGCCGGGGACTACCTGCTGATCTGGACCACGACGCCTTGGACGCTCCCCGGGAACCTGGCGGTTGCGGTTGGCGTAGGGCTCGACTACATCAGAGTGCGGCACGACGGCGGCCACTACTGGGTCGCAGAGTCCAGGGCCGAATCCGTCTTCGGTGAAGGATTCGAGGAAATCGCCAAGGCCCGGGGCGCAGAGCTCGCCGGTGTCGGCTACCTGCCACCCTTCGACTACTTCGCCGAGCATCGGGACCGGGGCGCGTTTCGGGTCATCTTCTCCGAGGAGGTCTCCGTCGACGAGGGGACCGGGCTGGTCCACATGGCCCCCGCATATGGGGAGGCCGACTTCATCGCCCTCCAGGCTGCTGGCATCGAGGCCCTCGTCGACCCGGTGGACGCGGGCGGCTCCTTCACCGATGAGGTGCCCGAGGTCGCCGGGCAGAACGTCAAGGTTGCCGACGCCACGCTGATCGAACTCCTCACCGCCAGCGGCAAGCTGGTCGAGTCGGGGCGGATCACCCACTCCTATCCCTACTGCTATCGGACCGGTACCCCGCTCATCTACAAGGCCATCCCGACCTGGTTCGTAGCGGTAGAGCGATTCCGGGACCGGATGGTCGAGCTCAACGACACGGTGCATTGGGTGCCCGACTACGTCGGGAGTCGGAGGTTCGGGAACTGGCTGGCCAATGCGCGGGACTGGGCGATCAGCCGTAACCGCTACTGGGGGTCGTGCATCCCGGTCTGGGAATGTGACAACTGCGAGGAACAGGTCGCGATCGGCTCGTTGGACGAGTTGAAGTCTTTCTCCGGGGAGCGTCCGACCGACCTGCACAAGCACGTGATCGATCCCATCACCTGGGGGTGCAGCAACTGCGAGGGCACGATGACCCGCATCCCTGAGGTACTCGACTGCTGGTTCGAGTCGGGGTCGATGCCCTACGGAATGGTCCACTACCCCTTCGAGAACACCCAGCGCTTCGAGGCGACCTTCCCGGCGAAGTTCATCGCCGAGGGCCTGGACCAGACCAGGGGCTGGTTCTACACCCTGATGGTGCTCTCAACGGCCCTCTTCGACCGGCCGGCATTCGAGAACTGCGTGGTCAACGGCCTGATCCTCGCCGAGGACGGGCGCAAGATGTCAAAGAGCCTGAAGAACTACCCGGATCCGTCCGAGATCTTCGATCAACTCGGGGCGGATGCCGTGCGCGCATTTCTCATCAACTCCCCGGTGCTGAGGGCTGAGCCGCTCCGCTTCAGCAAGGAAGGCGTCGCCGAGGTGGTGCGATCGGTGCTCCTCCCGCTGTGGAACACGTACAGCTTCTTCACCACCTACGCAGAGGCCGACCGGCTCACGATGGGCGACCTGCGGCGGGCCCCGGCCCCGGAGGACCGCCCGGAGATGGACCGCTGGATCCTCTCCGTGTTGCAAAGCCTGGTCGACGAAGTCAACACCCAGATGGAGGGCTACTTCCTCTACGACGTGGTGCCTCCGATCCTCGGATTCATCGACCATCTCACCAACTGGTACGTGCGGAGATCGAGGCGCCGCTTCTGGAGGGCACGGGGCGAGTCCGGCGAGAGCGATAGCGACAAGCTGGCGGCATTCGCCACGCTCTATGAGGTCCTGACGACCTTCATCGAGGTGCTGGCCCCGGTGCTGCCCTTCATCTCGGAGCACCTGTACCAGGACCTCGTGGCCCGCCACGATCCAAAGGCGGTGCGAAGCGTCCACCACCGCGACTTTCCCGAGGCCAACGACTCGTTGATCGACGAGGACCTGGAGCGCTCGATGGAGGTGGTCCGTGAGGTGGTCCGGCTCGGGCGCAACCTCCGCAAGAAGGAGGGGCACCGGGTCCGCCAGCCCCTCGCCCAGCTGACCATCCTCACCCATGATCCCGTGGTGGCCTCATCGGTTACGAGCCACGCCGAGATCGTTGCCGAAGAGCTCAACGTCAAGAAGGTCACGGCTACCGGGAACGAGGAAGGCCTGGTCCACCTCTCGGCCAAGGCCAACTTCAGAAGGCTGGGACCTGAGCTCGGCTCCCGGATGCAAGAGGTAGCAACCGCCATCGCCGGGTTGGGTCCGGCCGAGATCGAAGCGATCCTCGACGGTGGGGAAGTCGAGGTGGCCGGGCGCACGGTGACTCAGGACGACGTGTTCATCGAGCGCACCGCGCAGGACGGCGTGGTCGTCGAGACCGGGCCTGACTTCGCATGTGCCCTGGACACCACGATCACCGATGACCTGGCGACCGAGGGAATGGCGAGGGAGATCGTGAGTCGGGTGCAGCGGATGCGCCGGGAGGCGGGTCTTGACGTGAGCGACCGGATCAGCCTCTTCTGGGACAGCACCGACCTCGAGGTGATGACCGCGATGGAATCACACCGGGAGACGATCGCCGCCGAGACCCTGGCCACATCGATCTCGAGTGCGGGTGAGGATCAGGGCCAGGTGATGGAAATCGACGGACTCCGGATTCGGCTCGCAATCGAGCCGGTCAACTGACCTCGTCTTCGCCTTCCGCCTCGTCGTCGTCGTCCTCTGTCCCGTCCTCGGCACCATCCTCGGCTTCGGGAGCGTCTTCGTCGTCATCGACAGCGTCGCCGGCCTCTTCTCCCTCTTCTTCATCGTCCGCACCGAGGTCGGTGATGACCGAGTCCTCCCCCTGGTCCTCGTCGTCCTCTTCGGCCTCGGCGTCGTCGTCGCCTACGGCGGCTTCGACCTCCTCACCGGCGTCGAGCTCGACCGCGGCCTCGTCTTCGTCGTCCTCCCCGTCAACCGCTTCTGAGTCCTCGGCTTCGATCTCGTCGTCATCGGCGAGATCCTCGGGCTCATCGGTTGCGGGAGCACCCTCGGTTATCGCCGAGTCCATCTCGTCCAGCTTGTCGGCCACGGTGGTCGCGAGCACTGCCAGCTTGGTGCGAACTCCGGCCACCAAGCCGCTCAACTCCGCCATCTCGGTCTCAGCGTCGGCACGGCGCTGATCGCGCTCGACCTGGAAGGACTCGGCCTCGGTCCGAGCCTCGCTCAAGGTCTTCTCCGCTTCGGCACGTGCTTCTTCGAGTGCGCGGTCGGCCTCGACTTTCGCTTCCTCGGTGAGGCGGTCGGCGGCTTCCTGGGCCAGAATCAGCACTCTCCCCACTGCTGCGGGATCGGCCGCAGCCGCGGTTGCAACGACCGGAGCCTCGACCTGGTCTTGTTCCGGCTTCACGTCCGGGACCTGATCCGGGCTCGGGCCCTGAGCCTCCAACTCGGCGACACGGGCCTTCGCTGTCGCCAATTCGTCGTGCAGATCGCGGAGCGCGACGACTATCTCGTCGAGAAAGTCGTCGACCTCATCGAGGTCATACCCACGAAGAGCCGTGGAGAACGTCTTGTGCTCGATGTCTGACGGTGTGATGGGCATTTTTCCTGACCTCTCGAATTGTCGGTGAGATTACGAAACCGGGCTGCCGCCTCCAAGGATCAGCCGAGCCCGCGCAGGACCCTGATGAGGATGTTGATGCCAATGAGAAGGACAATTGGGGTGAGATCGAGCATGCCCCCGCCGAGCCGCAGCGGTGGGATCACCCGGCGCAGTGGGAGGATCACCGGGTAGATGATCCGGTCGAGGAACACCGACACCCTGCCCAATGGGTGCGTCGAGGATGTGGGGATCCAGGAGAGGATCACCCAGGCCAGCACGGCATAGAAATAGATCTGCAAGGCGAAGATGATGATTTCGACGATGCCCACAGATCAGTCGTCGAGATCGTCGATCTCGTATGCCCCCAAAGTGGTCAGCCGGCGCTTCTCGTCGCGGCTCAAAGTCACCCGGGGTGGGAGCACGAGCACCAGTCCGTCACCGACCTTCCGCATCGAGCCGTCGAGCGCATAGATGAGCCCGGACGAGAAATCCACGACGCGCCGCACCAGATCGGGATCGGCCCTTCGCATGTCGAGGACCACCGGGATCCGGTCCCGGACGCGGTCGGCCAGGATGCGGGCGTCTCCGAATTCCTCGACCACCAGAATGTCCGATTGGGCCTCGATCGATCTCACCACTCCGATGGTATCGGAGGGGTCGACCCGCGACTGCGGTCGGGTGGCGGCACGGGCGGTGGGCGGCGGCTCGACACGACGGCTCTGCGGGATCGCCTCGACCTGGACCCGCCGGATGTTGTCGTCCCCTGTCATCTGCTGTGGGCGATCGGCGGCCTCCTCGTCGATTTGGTCTTCATCGACCAACCCGAGATAGATCAGTGCTTTGGAAAAGAGGGACATTCACCCACTCCACGTCATGTTCGGGAGCCAAAGATAGCCCGTCCCACCCTTATCAACGAGGCACCTTCCTCGATGGCAACCTCATAGTCGTCTGTCATCCCCATCGAGAGCTCGGTGATCGAGGGATGAGCGAGCGCGACTCGATCCCGGATCTGGCGGAGCCCCGCAAAGTGGGGTCGCATCTGCTCCGGGTCGTCACTCAGAGGCGGTATTGCCATCAGGCCGAGCACCTCGACCCCCAGGCCACCGAGAGCCGAGGCGAGCCGGTCGACGTCGTCGGGCTCGACTCCGGACTTCTGGGGCTCCGACCCCGTGTTCACCTGGATCAGGGCCGGAGGGGGGAGTCCGCTCCCCTTGGCCCAGGCCGATGCGAGCGATTCACGGTCCATCGAGTGCAGGAGGTGGGTGCGGGGCCTGACCAGTCGCGCCTTGTTGGCCTGGAGAGCGCCGACGAAGTGCCATCGGATGTCGAAGGGCAGGGCCGCCGCCTTCTCTGCCATCTCCTGAGCCCGGTTCTCCCCGAAGTCACGGTGCCCCAACTCGTAGATCTCCATCACTGCCGATGCCGGCTTCGATTTGGACACGGCCACGAGGGTGATCGACGCGGGATCCCGCCCGGCCCGGGCGGCGGCCGCTTCCATCCTGGAGCGCACTTCCTCGTAACTCACGGAAGCCATCCCAGCGTTGCCAGACGGGAGGTGGTTCCGTCCCTCCGATGGCTGAACCACCCATTCTCGTGACGGGTGCACCCTCCCGACTCGACGACCTCGAGCCCCTCCACCTGTTCACGGATCGCGCCCTGCAGGTCCACCGAAGCCGACCCCCATGTGGTGACCGCGCCATGGCCCTCGAAGCCTCCGGTGACCTCAGCCCCCACCTCGAAGCAACAGGCGCCGATCCCGGGCCCGATCGCCGCTCCCGTCGGCTCGTGCCCGGCTTCGCCCATCGCAGCCATAAGGGCAGGGACCACGCCGGAGCTCACTCCACGCCAACCGGCGTGAGCCACTCCCACCGCTCCCGGTGCCTGGACCACGACGCCGAAGCAGTCAGCGGTGAACACCGCGAGGGGGAGGCCGCGAACAGTCGTCCACAGCGAATCGGCCACTCCGTGATCACCAGGTGAATCGACCACTCGGACCTCGACGCCGTGCTCCTGGCGCACCCAAGCCCAGTCCGATGGGATGCCGAGTACGCCCGAGACCTGCTCTCGTGCCGCTGCATCAAGCCGCTGGTCTCCGTCCCCGGCATCTGTGAACGCCACCCCGTCCCAGCCGGGGGGCCGGATCATCCCTGGACGAAGCTGGGAATGTCGAGGGTGTCCTCGCTGAGGTCTGTCAGCGGAGCGCTCCGTGGCCGGCTCTGTGTCGAGGACGACCGTCCACCCCGCTTTGCCTCGAAGCCAGCGGCGATGACGGTCACTTTCATCTCCTGATCGAGGTCATCGTCGACGATGGCACCGAAGATGATGTCCGCCTCCTCGTGGGAGTGGTCTGCCACCACCCGGGCCGCCTCGGTCGCCTCGTGCAGCGTCATCTCCGAGGGGCCGGCCACCGAGAGCAGGACGCCTTTGGCCCCCTCCATCGAGGTTTCCAACATCGGGCTCGAGATTGCACGCTCGGCTGCTTGCTTGGCACGGTTCTCTCCTGTGGCCCGCCCGATCCCCATCACCGCCGACCCGGCGTCGGCCATGATCGTGCGCACGTCGGCGAAGTCCACGTTGATCAACCCGGGAGTTGTGATCAGGTCGGTGATCCCGGTCACACCGCTCATCAAGACGTCGTCGGCGAGGCGGAAGGTCTCGGCGATCGGAGCGGCGGGGTCGCCGACGTCGAGGAGACGGTCATTGGGGATCACGATCAGAGTGTCGACGGCGTCCTTCAGGGCATCGATTCCCTGCTCGGCGTGGACCGCCCGTCGCCGCCCTTCGAACCCGAAGGGCCGAGTGACCACACCCACGGTGAGGGCACCCACCGATCGGGCGACCTCAGCCACTATCGGGGCCCCGCCGGTCCCGGTCCCCCCGCCTTCTCCAGCGGTGATGAAGACCATGTCCGAGCCCTTGAGTGCGTCTTCGAGCTCGGCGCGGTGCTCCTCGGCGGCCGCACGGCCGATCTCGGGATTGGCCCCGGCGCCCAGTCCACGGGTCACCTCGCGCCCGATGTCCAACTTGACGTCGGCGTCACTCATCAGAAGGGCCTGGGCGTCGGTGTTGAGGGCGATGAACTCCACGCCCCGGACTCCGGCCTCGACCATTCGGTTCACGGCGTTGACCCCGCCGCCACCGATCCCCACCACTTTGATCACGGCCAGATAGCCACCACTCGATGAATTCACGGATACCTCCAGAGACGAATCGAAAGCTGAACTAGAGGTTTACCGTTGGCCGCCGGGTAAGTAAACCCCAAACTGTTAAGGCTCAAGTAGACGTTCAAGGTTCACCTCCCTACCCGTCGTCCCTGCTCTGCGGCGGGAGGACTGCCGGGTGCTCCGGGGCGATCAAGGTGAGCAGGGACCCCCGGGGCGGCTTCTCTGCGAGGAGAGCGGCGAGACTGAGCGCCTTGGCCTCCATCTCCACGGCCCTGCCCAGCCTCACGTCGAAATCGGGGATCTCGGCCCACAACTCACCGTTGGGCCGGATCCGGACCGTGGTCTCGACCCGGAGTGCCTCGGGGAGGGCGGCCACGAATTCCAGGGCACCGCGGAGCTCTCGCGACGAGCCGGCATCGGAATCCGCCAGCGAGGGCAGGCGGATCCAGGCCTTGGTGTCGTCGGGCTGCTCCGGAGAGGGGAGGGCCACCGCGTCTGCGGCGCGATGGCTCCATCCGGACCCGGTCTCGACCCAGGCCACCGCCGACCGCTCCTCGATGTTGACCACCACCCGGTCGGGCCAGTGGAGCTCGACCGTGGCGTCGGCGACATAGGGGTCAGCCTCTAAAGCGGCCTCCACCTCGCCGGAGCGGATCATCACCATCGGCGCCCCGGCCACCACTCTGGAATCGGCGAGCACACCGTGGGCGCCGCTGGAGACGATGCCCGCGGTGTCCACCCGATCGACGTCGAGCCACGGCGAGAGCAGCACCCACACGGCGATTCCGAGCACCGCGAGGACGACCCATACCTTGAGCAGCCGGCCGAACTTGTGCCGGGCCTTGTCTTCGGCGACCGCCTGGCGCCGCTCCTGAAGTCTCGGGTCAATGGTCACTCGTCGAACCCCACGAACTGGATCTCGGGCTCAAGGATGGTTCCCGTCTCCTCGAACACGCGGTCTTTCACGAGGATGACCAGGGCCATGATGTCCTCGGAGTTCGCTCCGGCCCCGGCCACGAAGAAATTGGCGTGCCTCTCGGAAACACTGACCTCACCGACGCGAAGCCCCTTGAGGCCAAGACCGTCGATGATCTGGCCGGCCGTCCCACCAATAGGGTTTTTGAAAACGCTCCCGGCATTGAGCGTTCCCCCGGGCTGGTTGTCCCTCCTCCATCGCGTGATCCGCTTCATCTCGGCGAGCCCGGATTCGACATCGCCAGGATCCGTCTCGAAGAGCGCCCCGATGACGACTTCCGTCGGCCTCAGATTGGAGTGACGGTACGAGAGGTCGAGCTCGTCGATCTCACGGTCGGACGTCGCTCCACCTCGCAAGTCGAATACGGAGGCCCGGACCAGCCGGTCCCGGGTCTCGGAGCCGAAACATCCCGCGTTCTGGCGCACCGCCCCTCCGACCGACCCCGGGACGCCGACGAAGAACTCGAGCCCGGTTCGCCCCGCTTCGACCGCGCTTCGGGCCACCCTCGCCAATGACGCCGCCCCGCCCGCGGTCACCAGCTCTTCGCTGACCTCGATCCCGGAGAACCCTGCTCCCAACCGCAACACCAGCCCGGGAAAGCCGCGATCGGCGACCACCAGGTTGGAGCCCCGTCCCACCACCAGCACCGGCATCTCTTCCGCGGCCCCGCTGGCGCCGATCAGGCCCAACGCGTCCATGTCCTCACACACCGCGAAGTAGCGGGCGGGCCCCCCCGACTTGTAGGTGGTGTAGGGCCCGAGAGGGACGTCCCGCTCGATCAGGCCCCGGTCAGCCAGATCTGGGAGAGTTCATCGGCGCAAAGCGAGCAGCGACGCCATCTCGGTGGGGACGACGGTGATGTCTCCGGCTCCCATTGTCAGCACCAGGTCGCCCGACGCGACCCGGTCGGCGACGAAACGCGCCAGTTCGGACTTGTGGGCGAGGTAATGGACCTCGGTCCCCCGGCGGCGCACTGCCTCGGCGACCAACTCCCCGGTCACGCCGGGAACCGGCTCCTCCCGCGAGCCGAAGACGTCGGTCACCACCACCACGTCGGCCCGGCTCAGCGCCGCACCGAACTCGTCGTGGAAGCGCTCGGTCCTGCTGTAGAGGTGGGGCTGGAACACGGCCCACACCCGCCCCGGGACCAGGCCCGCCGAAGCCTCGATGGTGGCGGTCACCTCGGTTGGATGATGGGCGTAGTCGTCGATGAGAGTCACCCCGGCCACGTAACCCCGGTGCTCCCAACGCCTGCCCACGCCATGAAAGGATGCCAGGCCGCCAGCAGCCGCGGCCACGTCGTGGCCCAGAGCACCGAGGAGGGCCAAGGCGCCGGCGGCGTTGCGCGCGTTGTGCGCGCCGGGCCGCTGCAGTCGGACTTCGGTCTCGCCGCGAGGCCACTCGAGAATGAACCTGCTGCCTCCCTGAGACGGTTTGAAGTCCCTGATGCGCCAGGTGGCGTCCGCCGCCATGCCGTAGGTGACCGCTCCGACCCGGCGCGCCACTTCCGCACCTCCGGGGTCGTCCGAACAGGCCACCACAGGCCCGTCGACGCCGGCGGCGACCTCCGAGAAGCTCTCGAGGAGGTCATCGGTGGAGCCAAAATGCTCGATGTGCTCCGGCTCGACATTGGTCACGACCAGGCCGACGAGCTCGAGTTGTTCGAAGGTGCGGAACGCCTCGTCCGCCTCCAGCACCAGCAACGGATCGCGTCCGTAATGGCCGTTGGTGTTGAGATCGGCGAGGTCGCCCCCGACGATGAATGAGGGGTCGGCCCCCGTCGCACGCAGGCCGGCGATGAGAAGCGCGGTTGTGGTGGTCTTCCCGTGGGTCCCGGTGGCCCCGATCGTGGGCAGGAGCCTGGTCAGCGCCTCGAGCAGCTCCGGTCGGCGCCACACCGTGATGCCGGCGTCGGCGGCAGCCACCAGCTCGGGATCACGCTCGGGCACGGCTGAAGAGGCGACGACGAGGTCCGCCTCCAACGCCAATTCGGGATGATGCCCGGTGCCGGTGGCCATGCCGAGGTCGGCAAGCCGGTCGAGACTGGCCCCTCCCCGCAGGTCAGACCCGGAGACCCGATGCCCCATCCCCACCAGGACCCTGGCGATGGCACTCATCCCTGCTCCACCCGCCCCCACCAGGTGGATCGTCTCGTGCTCGAGTCTCATCCCGCAGCCTCGATCATCGCTCCGGCGATGGTTCCTGACGCTTCGGGCTTCCCGACGCAGGCGAGCGGCCTCACTCATCCGATGGAGGACGGCCGGGTCGAAGAGGGACTGGTAGATGACATCGGTCAGCGTTGCCAGCTCGATCTCCTTGACCACCAGTGCGCGCACCCGAATCCGAGATGAATCCCGGCGTTGGCCGACTGATGCCCGCCTGCCGCGAACTCGCCAGGCACCAGCACGGAAGGCGTCGCTGTGGCGGTCAGCTCGGCGACCGCTCCCCCGGCCCTGGCCACCACCAGATCGGAGGCGGCGTAGAAGAGGTCCATGCGGTCCTCGAAGCCCATCCGATGCCAGACCACGCCCATCCTCGGTTTCATCGTCTCCATGGCCTCCAGATGCGACGGCCCGGTGACGTGGATGACCTGGATCGGCGGGCCGTCCCACTCCTCCAGCATCCGCCCCACCGCATCGTTGATCACGCCTGCACCGAGCGACCCTCCCGACGACCCCCAGGGTGGGAAGCCCTGGATCCATCTCGTATCGGGCGAGTGCCGACGGGCGAGCCTGGGACTTGTCGAGATCGGCCAATGCCCGGCGCACCGGGTTCCCGACCCACTCCCCTCGCTCCAGGCCCTCGGTGGCCGGAAATGAAGTGAAGGTGCGAGAAGCCCATCGTGAGGCGACCCGGTTGGCGAGCCCGGCCCGTGCGTTCTGCTCGGCAAGCATCAAGGGGACACCCGACTTGCGCGCCGCGAGCCCGGCCGGGATGGTGATGTAGCCGCCCATGGCCAGGGCCACTCTTACTTTGCGCTCTTCCATCGCCGCCTCGATCGGCGTCGTGGGCCTGGAGCACGACACGGGGCAGTCCAGGTTCCTGGCGGAGAGGGAGCGGCGCAGCCCACGCATCTCCACCTGGAGGAAGGGAAAACCCTCGTCCGGGTAGACCGTGGCCTCGAGCCGATCGCCCCCGACGAAGAGGACGTCGTCACGGCCGACACCGAGATCGATCAGCGACTCACCCACCGCCAAGCCGGGGAAGACATGACCCCCGGTCCCCGCGGCGGCGATCACGAAGCTCATCGCTTCAGGGTGACTCCAGACTGGGCAATGTTGACCAGGACCCCCATGGCCCCCATGCAGGCGATCAGGGCGGTGCTGCCGAACGAGATGAAGGGCAGGGCGATGCCGGTTATCGGGAGCACACCGAGCACGCCGCCGATGTTGACCAATGCCTGGAACGAGAGCCAGACCGTTATCCCTGCGGCGACCATCCTCCCGAACCGGTCCGGGGCTCGAAGGGTCACTGTCCAACCCGGTGATCGCGAGGGCGACGAAGAGGCCGACCACCGCGAGCGCGCCGACCAGCCCGGTCTCCTCGCCGATGATGGCGAAGATGAAGTCGGTGTGGGCATTGGGGAGGTAGAACCAGCGGGCCCGGCTCGCCCCCAACCCGACCCCGAAGATGCCGCCGTTCGACAGGGCGTAGTAGCTCTGGATGAGCTGATACCCCTCGCCGCTGGAGTTGCCCCACGGGTCGAGGAACCCGACGATGCGGTCGGCGCGATACCCATCGCTGAACGAGAGCACCGCCACCGCGAGAATGGCCATGATCGCCAGGAACGCCACGTACCGCAGCGGTGCGTCGGAAGCCAGGATCACGGCCATCGCGGCGGCGCCGATGATGATCAGGGTGCCCAAGTCGGGCTGTCGCATCACGAGCACGCCCACGGTCCCGACGATGAAGACCACGGGGACCATGAAATGACCGAAGCGGTCGAGGAGCTTGTGCTTCTTCTCGAGTAGGTAGGCGAGGGCGAAGACCACCGTGACCTTGGCCAGTTCCGAGGGCTGGAAGCTGAAGCCGGCCACGGGAAGCCAGCGCCGAGCGCCGCCGATCTCGGGGCCAACCGCCAGGACCGCCACCAGCAGCGCGATAGTTCCCAGGAACGCGGGGATGGCGATGCGGCGGTAGACCCGGTAGGGGATGCGGCTTGCCAGAAGGAGGGCAATGGTGCCGATGCCCACCCCGAGCAGCTGCCGCTTGAAGTAGTAGAAGCGATCCTGTGCCTGGTCGATTCGCGACTGCCGATGATGCCGACTGCGTGGCCCCGAGGCCGACGACCACGAGGACCACGACCAGGACCAGGAGGATGGTTGCGGTGCGGTTGTTGACCTTCATCAACTCGTCGCGGTCGCGTGCGGCAGCCCGGGAGCCCGCAATGGAAGTCACGCTCGCAGTCACGTTTTTCATCCCCTGGCCTCCGCCCCCACCAGGGCAGCGAACCGTTCCCCGCGCTCGGCGTATGAGGCGAATTGATCGAAGCTGGCGCAGCCGGGGGCGAGCAACACAGTGTCCCCGGGCGTGGCGAGCTCGAGAGCCAAGTCGACGGCGGCCTCCAAGGTCCCGGCCAAATGCCCACGATCCCCGGCAGCCTCCACCAGGGCCGGGCCGTCCTCCCCGATGCCGATCACGGCTTTCAGGTTGGGCTCGCGGGCGATGGGGGCCAGATCGAGCCCTTTGGCGAGCCCGCCACCAATGAGGACCACCGAATCGTGAGAGCGGATCGAGGCGATCGCAGCATGCGGGTTCGTCGCCTTCGAGTCGTCCACCCAGCGAACACCGTCCATGATCAAGATCGCCTCCCGCCGATGGAGCCCAGGAGTGAACGAGCGGGCCGCGGTGGTGACTCCCTCGGCGCTGGCGCCCATCCTGAGGGCAAGGGCCGCCGAGATCGCAAGGTCCACGAGGTGGATCGGGTCGGCAGAGGCGAGGTCGTCGATGGCGATCGCCACCTCGCCGATCAACAGGTCCCCGCCGCTGACCCCGCCGCCCCCTGGTGGGAGCCGCCTGCCCGACACCGGAAACACCTCGCCGCGCGCCCCGACGACGATGTCCGAAGCCCCCGGATCGTCGGCATCGAAGACCAGAAGGTCGTCCTCGACCTGGTTGAGGAAGATCCGGGACTTGGCCTCCCGGTAAGACGCCTCCGAACCATGCCAATCGAGGTGGTCGGCGGCGACGTTGGTGATGGCCGCGGCGACGGGATGGAAGCTGTCGATGAAGCGAAGTTGGAAGCTGGAGACCTCGACCACCAGCGCGTCCGCGGGCTCGTCGACGAAGTCAGACAACGGCATGCCGATGTTCCCCGTGGCCGGGGCATCCAACCCTGAGGCAGCGAGCATCGCCGAGGTTGCCTCGGTGACGGTCGTCTTGCCGTTGGTCCCGGTCACCGCGGCCACCGGCTTGGTGAGGTGGTGCCATGCGAACTCGATCTCACTCCACACCGGGAGCCCCGACTCCAACGACTCGACCACCGGCAGGGACCGCTCGGAGAACCCGGGGCTGGCCACCACCAGGTCCACTCCGGTGAGGAGGACCGGGTCCCACTTCCCACCGGCGACCGGAAAGCCCTCTTCCATCGCTTCTGGCGACGAGTCCTCGGAGAACAGTGTCACCGACATCCCCCGATTCCGGGCCAGCCGACCGGCGGCCCGACCGGAGATCCCGGCGCCCAGGACCAGTAACCGGTTCACAGGACCCCCTCCAGGATGAGGAAGTCGCCATAGAAGAACCCGAGCCCGAGTGCGACGCCGAGGGCGGTGAGGATCCAGAACCTGATCACCACCGTGGTCTCCGGCCAACCCCCGAGGTCGAAGTGATAGTGCAAGGGCGACATTCGGAAGATCCGTTTACCGAACAGCTTGAAGCTGGCCACTTGGAGCATCACCGAGATCGTCTCGGCCACGAAGATCGCACCCAGGATCACCAACAGCAGATTGGTGTTGGTGAGCAAGGCAAGTGCTGCGAGCAGGCCTCCGATGCCCTGGGACCCCACGTCACCCATATTGATCTTCGCCGGTGGGGCATTCCACCAGAGAAAGCCGAGGATCGCTCCGAACATCGCCGCGGAGACAATGGCCAGCTCGAGCGGATCCACCGCCTCGTACACGCCCGGGACCCGGAACGGTGGCTGGTTGCGGAACTGCCAAAAGGCGATGACGGTGTAGGACGCCACCACCAGGGCGGAGGACCCGGCGGCGAGGCCATCCATCCCGTCGGCCAGGTTCACCCCGTTGGCGGCACCGGTGAGCATGATCAGGACCCAGATCACGAAGAAGGCGCCGAGGTCGATCCCCAACGGGCGGACGAAGGAGATCTCGGTGACGACGCCTGCCGAGGTCGCCCCCCAGGCGAAAAGGGCGGCGATCGCCAGCTGGCCGCCGAACTTGGCGGACTTGGACAACCCCAGGCTGCGCTTGTTCGAGTACTTGGTCCAGTCGTCGAGCAGGCCGACCACCGCCATCCCGGTGAGGGCGAAGACGGCGAGCAGGCCCCCGGAGCTCAAAGGCAGGAATTCCAGGGCCAGCGACCCGGCGGGGCGCACCACTCGAACGTGTGAGAGCAGGTATCCGAGCACGGCGGCCGTCACGAAGACCACACCCCCCATGGTGGGAGTGCCCTGCTTGTGGCCATGCATGCCGGCAATCTCTTCCTGGATGAACTGGCCGATCTCCCTGCGACGAAAGACGCGGATCGCATAGGGCGTGCCGAAGATCGACACGGTCAGGCTCACGGCGGCGGCGATCAGCAACGAGATCACGGCGACATGCTCCCTGAATCCGCTCCGTATCCGGTGGCATCCAGCCGGCGGGCCAGGGCGGCGCGAGTCACTTCGTGGTCGTCGAAGGGGTGGACAACCCCCTTTATCTCCTGACCGGTCTCGTGGCCTTTGCCCAGGACCAGCACCACGTCGCCGGGAATTGCCTCATCCAGGGCCAGCGCTATCGCCCGCTTCCGATCGGGCTCGACCAGCGTCACGGTCCCCGGCACCACACCCTCCAGCATCTCCGCGATGATCCGATCGGGGTCCTCCGAGCGTGGGTTGTCGCTGGTCGCCACCGCGATGTCGGCGGCCGACGCCGCCGCCCCCATCAGCGGGCGCTTCTCGCGGTCACGGTCGCCGCCGGCGCCGAATACCGCGATGACCCGGCCGGCGGAGAGACCCCGGGCGACGGCAACGGCCTGCCGGATCCCCTCCGGAGTGTGGGCGTAGTCGACAACGACATTGATCTCGGAGTTGCCGGAGACCAACTCGAACCGCCCGGGCACCGGGCCCAGGGCCTCGAGGCCGGCAACGATCTCGCCCATGGTGAGCCCGAGGGCAAGGCAGCATCCGGTCGCCACCAGAGCGTTCTCGACGTTGAACGCGCCGATGAGCGGAGAGCGGGCTCCGGTCCGGGATCCCGCGGACACCAGGTCGAATGTCGTCCCCTCGAACGAGGTGGCCACATCCTCCACCCAGACGTCGCCCCCGGGACCGACCAGGATCTTGGGCCCTTCCGCCCAGCGCCCGATCTCGGCGCCCACCGGATCGCCGATGTTGATCACCGAGGTCCCGACCTCGTATTCCCGAAACAGGCGTTCCTTGGCCGCTCGATATGAGCCCATGTCGCCGTGGAAGTCGAGATGGTCCTGGGAGAGGTTGGTGAAGGCAGCGACCTCGAACCTGGTCGCCGAGACCCTGCCCAACTCAAGGGCGTGTGAGGAGATCTCGGCAGCCACCACGTCGGCCCCCAGATCACGCATCTCGGCGAGGATGCGCTGGAAGTCGGTCGCCTCGGGGGTCGTGCGCTGCGAGACCAGGGCGGTCTCGCCCACCCTGGTGTGCACGGTCCCGATGAGGCCGGGGACCCGCCCTGCCCCAGCGGTGATCGACTCGACGAAATGGGTGACCGTGGTCTTGCCGTTGGTTCCGGTCACGCCCACCACGCTCATCGACCGCGACGGTTCGCCATGGACCATCGCCGCGATCGTCCCCATGACTTGACGGGTATCGCCAACCACCAACTCGGTGAGCTCCACGGAGGTCGGGTGGTCGACGACTGCCGCCTCAGAGCCCGCCTCCCGCACTGAATCGAGGAAGTCGTGGCCGTCATGCCGCTCACCATGCACCGCCACGTAGAGGACGCCAGGGCCGGCTTGTCGCGAGTCGTGGGTGACGTCCGAGACCACGATCCCGGGATCGCCGCGAACTGTCCCGCCCACACCGGCCGCGAGGTCTCCCAAGGCTCTACCCGAGCCCGGCATCCGGAGTGACCCCGAGGCGATGCAAAGCCTGTTCCATGACCTCGGCGAACACCGGCGCCGCCGATGCGCCCCCGGTGCGAAAGTCCCAGGACGGCGAGTCGACGAGTACGGCGACAACGACCTTGGGGTCGTCGATCGGCGCCATGCCCACAAAGGAGGCCCGTGTGAGCTCGGTGTACCGGCCGTCCTCGCCGAGGATGTTGGCGGTCCCGGTCTTCCCACCGACCCGGTAACCCTCGATGGTCGCCCTATGTCCCGTGCCGTCGTCGACCACCCCGGCGAGCAGTTCCCGCATCAGGATCGCCGTCTCTTCGGAGACCACACGCCGTGTCTGGTAACCGGCGACCTCGGTGCTTCCGTCGAGGTCGGTCTTGCTGGAGACGATGTGGGGAGTGGTCCACACCCCGTCGTTGCCGATCGCGGCATAGGCAGCGGCCATCTGGAGCGGGGTGGCGGCCACCGAGTAGCCGATCGCCGCAGAAGCCCAGCAAGTCTCACACCCGGCCTCGAAGTTGAGCAGCCCGGGCGCCTCGACCGAGTAGTCGATGCCGGTCCTCGCGCCGAGCCCAAAGGCCTCGATGTACGAGACGAGTCGGCTCTGGCCCAGTTTCTCGGCTACCAGGATCGACCCCACGTTCGAGGACTGAGTGAAGATCTCGGCCACGGTCAGATCGGCGGTCTCGTGTTCATCGAAGTCCCGGTAGCAACCAAACAAGTCGTCATCATTCGAACTGCAGGCGTTCTCCCGCAGTTCCAGGACGTCGGCCACGTCCGGGATGACCGAGGTGACTTCGACCTCCCCCTCTTCGAGAGCGGCGGCGACCGTGATCAGCTTTTGCGTCGATCCCGGCTCATAGAGGCCCCGGACCACGAAATTGGAGAAAGCGAGGCACCGGGTCGGATCTTCGGCGTCACTGCACCTGGAATCCACGTTCTGCCGGGTCTGGGGGTCGAACACCGGAGCGCCGGTCATCGCCAGGACGGCGCCGGTCTCGACCTCCAGCACCACCACCCAGCAGGAGCGGGCCTCGGTCCGGTCCACGGCGTCCAGGCAGGCCTGTTGTGCCTGGTACTGCAGGGCGAGGTCGATGGTGGTGTTGAGGTCGACGCCGGGCTGGGCGGGGACGATGTCACTGATCCCCTGGGGAATCGGCCGCCCATCGAGGTCCCGTTCGAAAAGGGCGTGACCCTCGACGCCGCGCAACTCGGTGTCGTAGACGTACTCGAGGCCCTCCTGCCCGTTGCCGTCGATGTCCACGAATCCCGTCACATGGCTGGCCACCTGACCGGCGGGGTAGACGCGGGTCGGCTCGGGGAGGGCGTAGACGCCTCTGATCTCCATCGCCAGCACCTCGTCGGCGACCACCGGGTCGACCTGGCGCTTGAGGTAGACGAAATCCCGATCTGAGCCCAGGCGGTCCATGAGCAACGAGGAGTCGACGCCGAGCAGCCCTCCCACCTGCTGTGCCACCCAGAGCGGGTCCTCCACCTGGGAGGGCACCGCGTAGAGGCTCTGCGCCTCCACGGTCATCGCCAGCAACTCGCCGTTGCGGTCGTAGATCTTCCCTCGTTGGGGTGGGAGCTCCCGGGAGACCAGCCTCTGGGAGAGCCCCTGATTGGCGAGGTCCTCGGCCTGGAAGACCTGGACCTGGACCAGCCGGTAGGCCATTCCCCCCCACGCCACCACCAGAAAAAGGCCGATCAATGCAAGGCGGGCGACCGCGGGGTTGAAACGTCGGGCAGCCGTCGGGCCGGCCACGCCGTCAGTCCCCCGGCCGGAACCCCGGTGGCTCGGAGCCTCCCGCTCCGCCCATCGGCCCGGCTCCAGCGCTTCGTCGGGTCGTCATTGCGTTGCTCCGTCGGATGCGGCGTCGGCCAGCTTGGGGCCGGTTGGGATGAGGTCGACCAAGAGTTGGTGGGTGTTGGATGGGAGCACAAGGCCGAGCTCTTCGGCGAGTGGGGCGACTCGCGCCGGGTTCTCCAGGCGGGCGATCTCCAGCTTCAAACTCTCATTGAGCGCCGAGGCCTCGGAAATCGACCGGTTCAACTCGGAGATCTCGAAGGCGGAGCGGTCCAGCGAGGTCCGGGCAAAGCCCAAACCGAGGAACGCAATCACTGCAATCAGGGACATGATCATCCAGGGGGCGAGGGTCAGCTTCTTGAGACCTCGACCTTGTACCACCCGGAGTGACTCCGGCCTGGCAATGCGGCGAAGCGGGCGGGCGGTCATGCCGCCACCTTCTCAGCTGCCCGGAGCACCGCGGAGCGGGCACGGTTGTTCGATTCGACCTCTTCGGCGGAGGCCCTGACCCCGCGGCGGGTGAGGATGCGCAGCTCTGCGCTGTTGCCACAACCGCACACCGGCATGTCGGGTGGGCAGGTGCAGCCGGTGGCACCGGCGACGAACCGGCGCTTGACGATCCTGTCCTCGAGGGAGTGGTAGGAGATGGCCACGACCCGGCCTCCGGGCTTCACCAGCTCGATCGCCTGGTCGATGCCACGGGTGACCGCGCCCAACTCGTCATTGACTGTCATCCGGATCGCCTGGAAGGTGCGTCGAGCGGGATGACCGGCCCGGCGTCGGGCGGCGGGCATGACACCGGCGATCACATCGGACAGCTCACTGGTGGATTGGATTGGCCGGCGGGCGACGATCGCACCGGCGATGCGGCGCGCCAGCGGCTCCTCACCCAGCTTCCTGATGGCTTCGGCGAGGCGGTCCTCGGGCCAGTGGTTGACGACCTCGTCGGCGGTGAGGTCGGTGTCGGGGCCCATTCTCATGTCGAGAGGCCCGTCGAAGCGGTAGGAGAAGCCCCGGGTCGGCTCGTCGAGTTGGTGGGAGGAGACCCCGAAGTCAAAGAGGACTGCGCTGATCTCCGAGGTGGCCAGCGGCGTGACCAGTGCGGTGAGGTCTTCGAAGTTGCCGGGGACAGCCGACACCCCCAGCCCTCTGGCGTTGGCCAGGGCCTCCGGGTCACGATCTATCCCTATCAGCGTCACATCTTCTCCGAACTCATCCAGCAACCGCCTGGCGTGGCCCCCTCCCCCGAATGTGGCGTCCACCACCACTCCGGGAAGCACGGGGGCCAGGAGCCCGACGACTTCATCCGCCAGAACCGGCCGGTGAAAGTCCCGGTCTGCGGTGTTCCGGTCCTGGTTCATTGCCAGCCCCCCGGGCGCTGGTACCAATCAGGAAGCGGGCGGAGTCAGGGGCCTTCCAATTGGTTCCGGGGGGCTGGCGATGAACCAGCAATGGGCCTTCTCAGGTCACTCGTCCTCCTCGACGAACATCTCGTCGCCAGCGACCCTCTCGGCCACGTAGCGGTCTCGATTCCAGAGCTCGACGTGGTCGTAGACCCCGACGACCGCGATCTCATTGCTGCCTTCGAAGCCGGCGAACGAGCGAAGGTCGGGCTTGACCAAGAGCCTCCCCGACTTGTCCATCGTCTGGAGGTCCGCCCCACCGAAGACCGTTCGGGAGAAGCGCCGGCCTCCCCGGTCCTGGTCTCGTTCCATCACTTCGGCGGCCTTTGCCTCGAAGTCGACGACTGAAAAGACAAGGAGTTGCCCGTCCTGACCTTTGGTGAGGACACAACCCTCTTCGAGACCACGGCGGAAAGTGGAGGGCATGACCACCCGTCCCTTGCCGTCGAGACTGTGGAAGAACTCACCAAGGAACACTTCTTCTCGTTTCCGTCCGTCCGCACCTTCACGACTCCCTTTCGGGCATCGACGCCACTATGACCCACTTCCCCCCACTTGTCAACCTTTTGCCCCACAACGGTGTCCACTTGCTCCACACCGTCGCCCCAGGTGGCCACAAAACGCAGATCGGAACACGCCAAACGAAGGGATCGGGCGGTCGGATACGGGAACCAGCTCAGCGGCGAGCGTTGTGCGATGTGCGTTACGCGATGCGGCTATCGCAGGCTGTAGTCGAGGAGGACGGAGCCGTCGTCGAAACGACGTGTCGTGTTGAGAGAGAGGTCGACCTTCGCTGCGTCGGGGAGGGCAGAGGTGCCTCCCCCGACGATTGTCGGAACCACGCGCAGCAGATACCGGTCGACCAGGCCTGCCCGAATGGCCTCGGCTGCCAGGCCAGGGCCACCGATGCCCAGGTCGCGGTCGGCGTCGTCCTTCATGGTCTGCACCACTTTGGCGTCGAAGGTCCGCTCCAATCGGGTCTGCGGTTCCGACACGGCGTCCAGGGTGGATGAGTAGACGATCTTGTCGGAAGCCCGCCATGCCTCGGCGAACTCGCGTTGTACCTCGGGCAGGTCTTCGAGGGGAAATGTGTCCCACACCCGCATCGTCTCGTACATGCGACGGCCGTAGAGCACAGTGCCGACCAGTCGCTGGAAGTCGTTGAAGAAGGCGTGTGCATCGTCAGAGGGCTCTCCCCAGTCGAAGTTGCCATTCTCGTCGGCGATGTAACCGTCGAGTGATGCGCTGATGACGTAGATGAGGTCGGCCATGGAATCCGCCCTTACCTACGACGCGGCGAGATACGGCCCCCAGGCCGGGTCGACTTGGTACCCGGTGGAGGCGTAGATCCAGGCGTATTGCCGGGGCGGCCCCGGCTGGCTGTCGAGCCGGAGCCCGGCCTCGGCGGGTAGCCGGTCCCCCTTGCGGATGTTGCAGGGCCGACAACAAGCGACCACGTTGTCCCAGGTGTGGTCCCCGCCCTTGGAGCGAGGCTGAATGTGGTCCAACGACTCGGCGGGACCACCGCAGTACTGGCAACGATGGCCGTCCCGCCCGAAGACCGCCCGTCTCGTCACCGGCGCCGCTCGACGGTAAGGGACCTTGACGAACCGGTTCAGGCGAACCACCGACGGGACTTCGACGGTCGACGACTCCGAGGACCACAGCTCGTCACGGCCGACGACGACGCTTGCCTTGTCATGCAGCACAAGGACTACCGCACGGCGGGTTGCCACCACCGAAAGCGGCTCATAACTCGCGTTGAGTACAAGGACCCTGGACATAAGCAGAACGGTTCGCTGGTACGACGTTACCAAGCAGTAGCGGGAAGATCGGCCTCCGCAAGGTCAACTTCCCCACGGATGACTCCAATCGCGCGCCCGACACTGTGGGTCAGCGCGGTAGCCCAGCCCTGATCGAGGTCACTCTCGCCACGGTGCTCGATCCCGTCGACCGACGCAGTGACCAGCAGGTGGCCATCGTCGTCGATCGACACGCTCGAAATCTCGGTCGGCGGCCGCCCCAGCACCTGGCTCCAGGCATCGGATAGCCCCTGTGCGATTGCAGTGGGATCGGGTGGCACCACCCGGAACGAGCGGATCGCGTCCCCGATCACCTCGACTCGCGCCCCGCCCTTGATGGGGGTGATCTTCACGTCGACGCCGAGGTCGTTGTTGCCCGGAAGAGGAGTACGGCCGACACGCAAAGGGGGAAAGGATTCGGACCGCACGCTGTAGGCGACCAGGAGTGCCCTGACCCTCTCCAGCACCTCGGCCTCGTCGGCGTCGGGTTGGAGACGGACGTTGATCCCCCCGCCTTCCTCTTCGAGGTTCACCGACACCGCGGCCACTCCGGGGATGTCCTGGAGGCGCCCGACCAGCTTGGTAGTCACGACAGGCTCCTCATCACACGGCGCCAGCGCAGAAAAGTGGCGAGGTCTTCGGAGCGGGCGGCGACCGCATCATCGCCATAGGCAGTGTGCATGCGCCAGGCCAGATAGTGGGTCGAAGGTGAGATTTGGCCTCGTCCCCGCATCGCGAACGCAGTGCGGACCGCTTCCCAGAGCAGGACGGGCGTGCCGAACAAACTCAAGAGGCCAGAACGCAACCCCAGCCGTTGTCCCATTCGCAAATCCCTTTCCCCGAGGAACACTCTAGCGTGGCTACTTCGTTGTCATCTGTACAGTTCATGAACCATAGGGAGTCGTCTTTGAGCGAGGCCACACCACAACAAATCGCGGTGTTCAGCGAGCGATTCGACCGAATCGCGGCCAATGTCGAGACCGTGATCCAGGGGAAGCGTGATGTGGTCGAGCTCGTCCTCCTCGCCCTGGTCGCCGAGGGTCATGTGCTGGTCGAAGACGTGCCCGGGGTGGGCAAGACTCAACTCGCCAAGTCGGTGGCCCGTTCCATCGACAGTGTGTTCAACCGGGTGCAATTCACCCCCGACTTACTCCCCTCGGACGTGACCGGGGTGTCGGTTTGGGACCGAAACCGAAGCGAATTCGAGTTCAAGCCGGGACCGATCTTCGCCAACCTCGTGGTCGGAGACGAGATCAACCGGGCCAGCCCCAAGACCCAGTCCGCCCTCCTCGAGGCGATGGAGGAGCGCCAAGTCACCTCCGACGGCATCACCCGGGCACTGCCCCTCCCCTTCATGGTGATGGCGACCCAGAACCCACTCGAGCACGAGGGCACTTATCCCCTGCCCGAGGCCCAGCTCGACCGCTTCATGATGAGAGTGGTGATCGGTTACCCGAGCCGCGCCAAGGAGTTGGAGATTCTCGACACCCACGGTGTGCGCTCCACCTTCTTCGACCTCGAGCCCGTGGTGTCGATCGAGGAGGTCGATGAGATGGTGGGCATCGCCCGTGAGGTAGCGGTCTCGCCGTCGGTGAAGAACTACATCGTCGACCTCGTCGACGGGTCGCGCTCTCACCCCGATGTCCTTCTGGGGGCCTCGCCTCGCTCCGCCCTGTTCCTGCAGCGCCTGGCCCGGGCCAATGCCGCCTCACAGGGCAGGGAGTACGTCATCCCCGACGACGTCAAGACCCTTGCCCACCCCGTCCTCGAGCACCGGATGTCGCTCCGGCCCGAGGCGCAGATGAGAGGCGAGGCGATCGGGGACGTCATCGACGAGATCATGTCGAGGCTCAGGGTCCCCGGAACCACGACCCGGATCGCCACCTGATGCCAACCCTGCGGGGTTGGGCCTTCTCCGGAGCCGGCCTCGCCCTCGTCGTGCTCTGGGTCGCCCTCGGCGACCTCGAGCTCTTCCTGGCAGCCATGTTCCTGATCCTCGCCCAACTTGTCGCGATCGTCTGGGTGCGGGCCCGCCGTCCCGATGTCGAGGTGAGCCGGCGCCTGGGCTCGGCGATCGTCCATGACGGGGACACCACCGGAGTCACCCTCCTCCTCGCCAACCGGTCTCGGCGCTCGGTGTCGAATGTCACCCTGGAAGACGACGTCAATCGGCTGGGCATGGCCAATTTCGAAGTCGCCCGAATCAAGCCGTTGGAGACCACCACTGCGAGCTACAGGGTCACCTGCAAGCCGAGAGGTGTCTACCGGGTCGGCCCGGCAACGATCCGGAGCACCGACCCCCTGGGCCTCGCCGAAATGCGCTCCGACGTCGGCCCAGTGGACAGGATCGTCGTCTATCCGGCGCTTGAGGACTTGAGCGGGTTCCCCATCGTCAGGGGCCAGGACCCGGCCATGGCCGCCTCGCGACCGGAGCACAGCCGTCGCGGTGGCGAAGACTTCTACACCCTGCGCGAGTACCAGCGGGGAGACGACCTGCGGCGGGTGCACTGGCCGTATTCGGCCCGCACCGACGAGTTGATGATCCGCCAGTTGGAGACCCCATGGCAATCAAGGGCTCTCGTCCTCCTCGACATCAGATCCGCTAGCTACGAATCGCAGGACGCCTTCGAGAAGGCAGTGTCAGGTGCCGCCTCGGTCATCACCCATCTCATCTCGTCAGGCTTCGATGCCGACCTCTGGGCCGGCGACGCCGAGCCCATCGACGCCACACGCTACGGGACGGCCATGGAGCGCCTTGCCCTGGTCCAGGCCGACCCCGCGATCGACATCCAGGCCGTCGCCACCCGGATCCGCCAGAAGGGCGGGGGCGGGGCCCTCGTCATCATCACCGGGGTCGCGGACCGGTCGATGCTCTCGGTGCAACAACTCCTGGCCCGTGATTACCCGACCACCGTGCTGATGAGTGTGTCGGCCTCCACTTCACAGACCCTGGTCGGCTTCCACCGCCTCGGCGTGGCCACCGTGTCCATCCACCCCGACCAGCTTTGGGCCCCGGCCTGGATGGCGACATTGAGGACCTCATGGACAACAGCCTCGGTCGGATAGCCGGCGTCGTCGCCTTCGTGCTGATGCTGGCCCGCATGGGCCGGCTCCTCGACACCAGCGAGCAGGCGCCGCAGTGGCAGCTGATCATGGTGGCGTCGGTCCTCCTCGGCGGTGTCGTCTGGTGGCTGCTGGGCCAGTTGACCAAGGACCGTCGGATTCAGGTCGCTGTGTTCGCCCTGCTTGGCCTGGCCCTCCTCCTCCGCATCACAGTCCCCCAAACCCTCATCGCCGGCTTCGTTCCCAGCCTGGATACGCCCGGAGAGTTGGCGCGGGAGTTCGGCCAAGCCTTCGACCTGATCCGCTTCGGGGTGGCGCCGGTCTTCCCGACACCTGGCCTGATCGGGGTCCTCGCCGTCCTGGTGTGGGTGATGGGGGCGCTCTTCGTCTGGGGCGCGGGGAGCGGTCCTGCCTACGCCATGATCATTCCCCCGCTTGCCCTCTACCTCCAGTTCGCAGTGATGGACCGCCGCGATGCAGGTCGAGGATGGATGGCCGCATCGATCACCGCCATCGCATTGGGCATCGCCGGGATCGCCCTCGACCGGCGCAACGAGAGCGGTCGTCTCCGAGACTCTGACGGGAGGCCACTCCCCCGTCGCGCCCAGGCCATCACCGTCGCCGCCGCCCTTCTCATCGGGGTGGGCGCCATGTATGCCACCACCGCCTCTGCCGGCCTGGTGCCACCCAGCGGCAATCTGCAGTGGAGGCTGGGGGGTGGCTATGGGCCTGGATTCGGTGGGGTCGCCTTCGACCGGCTCGCCGACCTCCGCCAGCGTGTCATCACCCGGACCAACGCCCAACTGTTCAGGGCGACGCTCAGCGAGAACGCCCCCGATCCCTCCGAGGTGTATTGGAGAATGGAGAGCCTCGACACCTGGGACGGGATCCAGTGGCGGCCCTCGCTCCAGGACGTCGAGTTCTACTCCCCGAGCACCGCCGGCGGGGATCCCCAACACGCCTACAAGGGCAGCACCGACACTTTCACCTCCAGAGTTCAGATCGACCTGCTCCGCTCGCCGGTGGTCCCGACTTCCGGGCTGGCCCAGGTGCTGCAATCCGAGAACATCGACGTCGCCGGCTTTCAGACGACACCCGACGGCTCTCTGCTCTATCAGGCCCAGCTCGGCCAGGGGGACCAGTACCAGGTGGAGACGGTGCTCCCCCTCCTCGAAGCCGACCTCGGGGCCCTGGCGTCGACCCCGGCGGGAACACTGAGCCCGATGTTCCAGAACGCTGCAGAAGCAGGAGAGTTCACGGCGCTCCCGGCGCCTGCGCCCGGAGCCCGGATCCGGCCCGCCGATCTCGACCGATTCGTCGAACTGCCTCCCGACACTCCCCTCGGCCTGCTCCGCATCGCCAACCGGGTGACGGCGGGGGCCACCACGGACTTCGAGGCGGCTTGGGTGCTGGAGGACTGGTTCCGCAACGGCGACTTCGTCTACTCCACGGATGTCTCCACGGGTCACGGTGCCCTCGACCTCGAGGCGTGGCTGACCGACCCGGAGTCGGACAACTACCAGACCGGGTACTGCGAGCAGTTCGCCGCGGCGATGGCGGTCCTCGGTCGCTCCCTGGGGATTCCGAGCAGGGTGGTCTGGGGATTCACCCCGGGTGAGGCCCAGACCCAGTCCGACGGCACCGAGGTGATCGTGGTCCGCGACAACAACGCCCACGCCTGGGTAGAGATGTGGATGGACGGGTTCGGTTGGGTGAAGTTCGACCCAACGCCACGCGGCGACGGGACCCAGCCCGAAGGGATCTCCGCACAGTTCAATCCCGTCGAGTACTTGCCACCGCCCGACCCCAACGCAACCACAGGGCCCGATCGTCCAGCATTCCTCGATGAAACCCTCACCGACGGGTTTGATGCCGAGGGCAACCCGGTCACCCGCACAGGTTCCGGTTTCGATGTCACCGCGTGGTGGTGGGTGCTCCCGATCGTCGTCGCCCTCGCCGCCGCCATCCCGCTCACCAAGGTGGTCCGGCGCCGGCGCCGAAGGGCCCGCCTGAGCGAGGGGGACGTGACCGCAGCGTGGGAGGAGATCGTCGACCGCCTCGCCGACCTCGGGGAGCCGATCCCGGAACATGAGACCCCGATCGAATTCGCTTCACGCACCGACCGCCGTCTCGTGCCGCTCGCCCGCTCCTACTCGGCCGCGATCTATGGGGGGCGCAACGGTCACGGGTCTGCCGCCGACCTCGATGTCGTCGATCGTTGGATCAAGCAGAGCTATGAGGACGCGGAGCGGGCGGTGGCTGCGTTCAGCCTCAAGTCCCTGACCAAGCGGGACTGAGCCTCAGGAGGTCGCGGCTCGCTGCTCCTCGGCGACGTCATCCTCGACCCGGCGCAACATGTCGAGGAACCGGCTCCGGTCGAGCTCGAACCGGGTGACGTCCTCTTCCACTTCACGGGCGATCTCGTCGATGGCCACGAAGAATGCGAGCTGGCCCTGACGAAGGGCGTCCATCAGCTCACCCTCATCGGACCCGACATGGAAGATGGTCTGGCCGTCGGTGACCAGCTTCACGTCGGCGAGATGGTCCTCCATCTCCCCTTCCCGCCGCAGGTAGTCCCACGCCCGGCGCACCCGCTGCAGCGACATCCCGTTGTCGAGCAGGCTGCGCACCACCCGGAGCGCAACCAGGTCGCGGAATGAATAGAGCCGCCTCACCCCAGGCCGGCCCTTGGTCTGTTGCATCGAGGGTCTGACGAGCCCCACCCGGTCCCAATAGCGAAGTTGATGGTGCGTGCAATTGGTCAGCCGGCATGCCTGCTCGGCTGTGAATGACTGCTCCACTCGTCCCTTCCTAAAAATCTCATCGACGACCCTGAGGGTGGGGCCGTGTCCTCCTTGGGCATTCCCATCCTCTCTGGGATGCCGCCGGGGGCGGGAACATTAGCGGTTCCCATACAGGCGCGACGCTGAGGACGGAAGTGGTTCGACGCGAATTCAGTCGTCGTCCGGCTCGGGCTCCGGGCGCTGCCAACCGCGGGCCCGGATCCCGGTGACGAGCACCGTCGCCGACGTGACGAGGAGGGCGAATCCGAGGAAGGCGACCACCGTGTTGGTGGCGAAGAAACCGACGACGACAGCGAGACCGGCGATCAACCCAAGGACGGCGAGCCGTGTGCCGAGCCTCGATGGGCGGCTGATGTCCCGGACGGCCCGCGCCAACTCCGGGTCTTCTTCATAGAACTGGCGCTCGATCTCCGCCAGGATCTTCTGTTCGTGGTCGTCGAGGGGCATGACTTCCTCGTGTCAAGCTAGATCCAAGCCCTACGGACACAATACACGCCACCCGGAATCAGTTCACCGGGTAGTTGGGGCCCTCCGGGCCTGCACTCGACAGAAGTCTGGCCGGCTCGACGGCGCCCTCCCCGAAACGATCCCTGACCCCGGCCACGGCATCGGCCAATTTCTCCCACTGCTCGCCACCGTCGAGACTGAGTTGGCGGGGCTCGGAGCCGATTTCGAGCTTGGACCCGCCCAGGCCGAGCAAGCGCACCGGCCGGTCCAGGTCGACTCCTTCGAGGAGGGATCGCCCGCTGTGGAACAGGTCACGAGAGCTGTCCACGGGCTCACCAGTCACGCTACGGGTGATCGTCGAGAAATCCTCGTAGCGGACCTTGACCGTCACGGTCCGGGCCGCCAGGCCACTCCTTCGCAGGCGCCCGGAGAGCCGTTGAGCATGGGCGAGCAGTGCTGTCTCCACGACGGCGCGACCCACCAGATCGGTCTCGTAGGTCTCCTCGACCGAAACCGACTTGGCCTCGAGGTCGGCGAGCACCGGTCGCTCATCGATCCCATCGGCCAGCGCCAGCAGGTGGCGCCCGTTGGCCTGACCCAACGCCGACACGACGGCCCGTTCCGGCAACTGGGCCAGGTCGCCGATCGTGGACACTCCAAGCCTCTCCAGCCCGGCGAGCGTCGCCGGGCCGACTCCCCAGAGGGCAGTCACGGGAAGGGCGTGCAGGAACTCGAGTTGCGTAGCTGCAGGGACGTGAAGGCAGCCGTTCGGCTTTGCCGCCTCGGATGCCAGCTTGGCCATGAACTTGGTGGCAGCCACTCCCACCGACGACGGGAGTCCGATCTCGTCTCGAATCCGGCACCTGATCGATTCGGCGACCTCGACCGGTGTCGGGTAGTGGCGCTTCAAGCCCGAGACGTCGAGGAACGCCTCGTCCAGGCTGAGCCCCTCGACATGGGGCGTGAAGGACCTGAAGACCTCGAACACCAGCTCCGAGACCTGTCCGTAGCGATGGTGATCGGCGTGGACGACGGAGAGCTGAGGGCACAGCCGGAGGGCGCTGATGGTGGGCATCGCGGAGCGGACGCCGTACTTCCTTGCCTCATACGACGCGCTGGCGATGACCCCGCGATTCCCGGTGCCCCCGACTGCGACGGGCCTCCCCCGGAGGCCGGGATCCTCCAGCCTCTCCACCTCGACGAAGAACGCGTCCATGTCGACGTGGAGGATGGGCTCGGTCCACACCTGGCCAAGTTACCCCGGACCGGGGACAGCTTCGGGCAAACTGTCCAGAGATGGCTGCTCTCGTACACCTGGTCCGCCACGCCGAGGTCGACAACCCCGGCCATGTGGTCTACTCCGACCTCCCCGGGTTCGGGCTCTCCCCCTATGGCGTCGATCAAGCGCGTCGAGTGGGCCGCTACCTGGGGGCGCGCCCCGTGGTTGCCATCTGGTCCTCTCCCCTGGAACGGTCGCTGCGCACCGCCGAGGAGATCGCCGCCCGCACCGCGGTCCCGGTCAAGGTCGATCCCGGCCTCACCGAATGGAGAGTCACCTCGCGTTGGCGCGGCCACACCTGGCGTGATCTTCCCGAGGCCTTTCCGGGGGAGCTCGAGGCCTATCTCGAAACACCTGAGAAGCTTCCCTTCGCCGAAGAGACCCTCGACCATCTAGCGGATCGAATGGCTTCCACGGCTCGACGCCTCGACGTGGAGCATCCCCACGGAGACGTGGTGATCGTGTCCCATCAGGACCCGATTCAGGCAGGCCGGCTCCGACTGATCGGGGCTGACGTGTCCGGCCTCCACGACGAGAAGCCGGGTCACGGGGCCGTCGTCACCTTGCGCCCGGGAGCCGTTTGGCGGGAGGAGACCGTGTGGGAGCCGGGCGAAGCGGCGGTCGCCGGCGAGAAGCCTGGACTGCGGGTCCTCACCCACCCCGGTGGAGGCACAGCACCGACTTCGGCTTGACCGGCCTCACTGCGAAACTCGCCCCGTGAAGGTGGCACTCGCTTCTTCGGCCCCTCTCCTGGCAGTCGTGCTCTGGGTCGTTGCCCTGCTCGTCGATCCCGGCCCCCTCGCCCCCTGGTCGGTCTTTCTGGTCGGGCTCGGGTTGCTGGAGACGGTGACGGTCGGAGTGGTGGGCGTGATCGTGGTCGGGGGGCGATGGGCCTGGCGGACTGTGATGGCCGCCCTCGCACTGACCCTGGTCCTCGCCGTGATCCGGCCGATCGACGTCCTCTGGTGGGCTTCGCTCCTCGCCTCGGTGGTCGCCGGGGCGCTCTACTTGCTCCCGGTGGTGACCCGCGGAGTTCGCAAGCTCCCCGCCGCTACCGGGCCCCCGTGGAGAGCGGTGCTCACCCCGCTGCTGCTCCTCGGTGCGCCGGCGTTGCTCGGCCTGGCGGCATGGGAAGGCCCTACTGCAGCGACTCTGGTGATATCGCTCACGGCTCCGTTGGCCGCCCTCTGGTACTCCCGCGTCTTTCCCGGCGGCCTGTTCTCAGTCCGTGTCCTATGGCCGGCGCTGGCACTCGGGTTGGCCGCATTCCAACCAGTGCTCGCGATCGCGGCCGCCGTCGCACTCGGCCTCGTCGTGGCCGTCCTGGCCTGGCATCCCGAAGTCAAGGTCGCCTTCCATCCGCCTCGCGGAGGCGGGCACGGTGTTCCCGATCCCACCCGAGCTCGCCCCCACCGAAGTGTTGGACGCCGCCCGACTCGATGAGCGGGGCCGGCCGCGATGAGGCGGACTCCTAACCCCTGGATCGCCGTGCCCAGCATCACCTTGGGTTTGCTCGCCGCGGCCCTGGGCTGGGTGGTCACCGACGTCAGTTGCCAGACTCCGGACGCCTCGGGGAACGTCTCATCCTGTCCCGGGTGGGCCTTCGGGGTGTCGCTTCTGTCGTTCTTGCTGGTCACGGTGGGGGTGGCCCTGATCCTGGCGCTGGTCTACAGATCGATTGCCGAGTGGAACGAGAAGCGCGAGTCGTAGTTGGTGCGCCTATGTAATCGCACGAGACCAGCCCGCCGTCTTGGGTCTTGCCGGATTGGCAATAGCCAGAACGACGAGGGCCGCTCCTAAGCCGATTATCAGTCCAGGAACCAAGAAAACCCCGATTCCGCCTTGGGCCGCTTCGATGAACACCTCAGCCTCATGCTCGGTCCCCTCGAACACCACCAGTCCATCGGGGTCATACACCTGGGCGGCTCCGTCCGGGCCGACCACTACCCCACCGAACTCGGTTCCCCCATAGGTGCCCTGCCATGACCAGGCGGCCAGCCCAAGAAGGACCACAGCCACACCAATGGCGGCCAGTGCTTTCCGATTTGCATTCGAGCTTCGCTGCACGATTACTCCATTCCTTGAATGGGTCAATCATGTGGCCGAGGCAGGAGCCCGTCCATCGGGGTATTCCCTGATTCAGCTATCCGGGTATCCCAAGCGGACGGCTACGCGGCTGGGCGGTCCGGAGTGTTCTAACGGTTCCTATGTAGTGCCATTCAGGACCTCGCGCCTGACGACCCCTTCCCAATAGGTGCCGAAAGCCAGCGGGTTCCTAGGCTGATGGTGTGAGCGACGCGACTGTCGACACCGATCGAGGGCATCGAGCAACGTTGATGCCACGACTACGTGTGGTGGGAATCCTGGGACTACTACTCGCCCTCGGAGTCCTGCTTATGGTGGGTTTCGTTTACCCGGACGACGGCGTGGACTCCTCCTCCCTGCGGCAGGGGTTGGCGTTGGCAGGGGCCACCGCGGCTGTGCCTCTGGCCATCCTGTTCGGACGCCCCGACCCGGCACGGGTCATCTCACTTGGTGGCGCCATGACGATCGCCGGTGTGGCGACGATTGTCGGGGTCAATCTCGTCGGGCTACTGATGGCGATTCTGGGTTTTTCCGTACTTCTCGTCGGTGCATCGAAGGCACCGGCACTCTCGCGCGGCATGGCGATGAGACTGATTGTCTATACCGCCGTGCTGATCACGGCCGCCTGGTTGCCGTTCGGCGGAACGACGACATTTCTGGTCCTCTTGTCCCTTGGACTGTCTGCACTCGTCGCCACGAGTTCGCTCTGGGATCCACCCGCGACAATCGCTCAGTAAAGGACGGCAGAAGCCCCGAGACCTCAGACCTTGCTGAAGATCAGTGACACGTTGTGCCCGCCAAAACCGAAGGAGTTGGAGATGGCGTGGCTCAGTTCAGCGGGTCGGGCCTTGTTGGGGACGTAGTCGAGGTCGCACTCGGGATCGGGGACCTCGTAGTTGATCGTCGGGGGCAGCACCTGATCGCGCAGGGCCATGATGCAAGCGACCGCTTCCACCGCGCCGGCGCCACCCAGGATGTGACCGGTCATCGACTTGGTCGATGACACCGGGATCTGCGAAGCGGCCTCGCCCAGGGCGATCTTGATCGCCGCTGTCTCGGTGGAATCGTTGGCCTCGGTCGAGGTGCCATGGGCATTGACATACCCGATGTCGGACGCCTCCAGCTCGGCGTCGAAGAGTGCTGATGTCATCGCCCTCGCCGCTCCGGTCCCCCCGGGCCGGGGAAGAGTGATGTGATAGGCGTCGGCCGACATCCCGTAGCCGGTCAGCTCGGCCAGGATCTCGGCTCCCCGCGCCGTGGCATGGTCCAAGTCCTCGAGGATCAGGGCGGCGCCCCCCTCACCCATCACGAACCCGTCGCGCCCTGCGTCGAAGGGACGGGACGCCCGGGAAGGCTCGTCGTTTCGCGACGAGAGGGCTCGGGCCTGGGCAAAGGTGGAGATTCCGAAAGTTGTGATCGAGGCCTCGGCCCCTCCGGCCACCACGACGTCGGCGATGCCCCGACGAATCCACTCCGCCCCGTCACCAATGGCATTGGCCGACGCCGAGCAGGCGGTGACCACGCACGACACCGGGCCCAACAAGTTGTGCTCGATGGAAGCCAGCCCGGCTGCCATGTTGGGGATGATCCGGGGCACTCCGGTGGGACTGACCCGATCCGGGCCCCGCTCGATCAGGGTGGTGATCTCCTCGATGAAGGAGCCCATCCCCCCGAACCCGGCGCCGACCATGACTCCGGCCCGGGCCGCCGCTTCATCGTCCTCCGAGAAAGAGACGCCGGACTGCTCGAGCGCCTGGCGGACCGCGACCAGGAAGAACTGGGTGTACCGGTCGAGTCGCCTCACCTCGCGTCGGTCGAAATGACTCTCCGGGTCCCAGTCCTTGACCTCGGCACCGATGGTGGTGCGATATCCGGTCGTGTCGAACTGGGTGATCTGCCCGACACCGGACACGCCGGACAACATCGACTTCCACGTGGCGGTGACGTCATCACCGATCGGAGTGACCGCTCCCATCCCGGTGACGACGACTCGTCGCCGTTCCGGTGACATCGAAGTTCAGCTCTCCAGCTTGCCGTAGACCACGTCGATGGCCTGGCCGACGGTCATGATCGACTCGGCTTCCTCATCCGGGATCTTCACCCCGAACTCGTCTTCGAGGGCCATCAGCAACTCGACCACGCCGAGGCTGTCCACATCGAGGTCCTCCTCGAAATGCGCCTCTTCGGAGATCTTCGAGGCGTCGAGCCCCAGCTCGGAGACGAGCACCCCGCTGAGGCGCTCGGCCACATCGCTTCTATCCATTCTCTTGCTCCCTTTCGTTGGTCATGGGTTGCCGAAAGTTACAGGGCCAGCCCTCCGTCGACCGGCACCACCTGGCCCGTCAGGTACGAAGCGCCGTCCGAGGCCAGGAACTCGACGACTGCTGCCACCTCGTCGGGGACACCGAAGCGCCCCAGCGAGATCGACCCGGTGAGGCCCTTCTCAGCATCGTCGAGGCCGGCAGTCATGTCCGTCGAGATGAATCCAGGTGCCACCACGTTCACGGTGATCCCCCGCGAGCCGATCTCCTTGGCGATCGACTTCGAGAAGCCGATGACGCCTGCCTTGGATGCCGCATAGTTGGCCTGGCCCGCGTTGCCCACTATCCCCGCCACCGAGGCGATGTTGACGATCCTCCCCCACTTTGCCTTGAGCATCGCTCGCAAGGCCTGCTTGGTGCAGAGGAACGTGGAACGGAGGTTGGTGTCGATCACCGCGTCGAAGTCGGCAGCACTCATCCTCAGGAGCAGGTTGTCCCTGGCGATGCCGGCGTTGTTGACCAGCACCATCACCGGGCCTAGCTCGGCGCTGACCTTGACGAACATCTCCTCGACCTGGTCCTCTTCGGCGACGTCCGCTCCGTAGGCAATGGCCCGCCCCCCGGCTTCATCGATGAGGTTGACAACCTCCTCAGCGGCCGACGCGTTGCTGGCGTAGTTCACGACCACCGGATGCCCGGAGCCGGCGAGCCGGAGCGCAATCGCCCGCCCGATCCCACGGGACCCTCCCGTGACCAGGGCAACTTTCCCGTCGGCGGAACCGGTCACGACAACTTCTCTGGTAGCCCAAAGAAGTCGAAGTTCGGCTGCAGCAACTCGAGAGTGGTGCGGTCGGGCGGCGGCAGCTCGACGTCGCTCTTGCCGAGCGGCTCGACCCGAGAGCCCCAGCGGTAGATCGCCGAGCCCCAGGTGAGGCCGCCCCCGAACGCGGTGAAGGCCACGATGTCACCGGGGGCGATCCGGCCCTCCTCCAGGGCCTCGGTGAGCGCCACCGGGATCGTGGCCGCCGAGGTGTTCCCGTAGGAGTGGATGTTCACGTAGACCTTGCCCTCGTCGATGCCGAGGCGCCGCGCGGTGGCGTCGATGATCCGGACGTTGGCCTGGTGCGGGACCAAGAGGTCGACGTCGTCCAGAGTCAATCCTGCCTCTTGGATGGCCCGGGCCGTCGAGTCCCCCATCGTGGTCACCGCCCGCCGGAACACCTCCTGGCCTTCCATGGTGATGGAGCTCAGGGCAGGGTCGGGCTGATCGCGATCGCCCTTCGGTGCCGTCGCGGGGAGTCTCGAGAGCGTGGCCGGCCGAGCCGTCCATCCCGAGCTCGGAGGAGAGGACGCCGATGTCTTCGTCGGTGGGCTCGAGGAGGACCGCCCCCGCCCCGTCGCCGAACAGCACGCAGGTGGTCCGGTCGGTGAAGTCCATGACGTAGTGCAGCTTCTCGGTGCCGATCACCAACACGTTCTTGTTCGTCCCCCCACGGATCATGTTGGTGCCGACCACCAGCCCGTAGACGAACCCCGAGCAGGCCGCGTTGATGTCGAGGGCTGCAGAATTCCACGCCTCCATGTGCTTCTGGACCACGGACGCCGTCGAAGGGATGATCGAGTCTCCGGTGCAGGTGGCGACCAGGATCAAGTCGACGTCTTCGACGGTCTTCCCCGCTGCCGCAACCGCCCGCAACCCTGCAACCGCCCCCAACTCGGAGGCCTCGACATGGCTGATCCGGCGCTCCTTGATCCCGGTCCGGGTGGTGATCCACTCGTCGGAGGTATCGACCAGTTGCTCTAGATCGTGGTTGGAGAGCACGTTGGGCGGCATGCACTTGCCCCAGCCGGTGATCTCGGCGTTCTTCATGCTCGTCTCCTCATGCCCCGCCCATGGTACCGATGGCTTCCCTGGCGTTCCCGATGTCGGCGATGCTGGACACGGAGAGCACCGTTGCGTCGGGAATCGTCTTGCGCGCCAGGCCCGCCGTCACGTCGCCGGGCCCGACGTGGATGAAGACGTCGATGCCTGCTGCGGACATTCGCTCGAGGCTCTCGGAGAACCTGACCGGCGCCACCACCTGCCTGGCCAACAGCTCTTTGACCGCGTCCCTCTGGTGCGGCTCGGCAGTGGTGTTGGCCCAGACCGGAAACCTGGGCTCGTCGACCTGGACCAGCTCCAGAGCCGTAACCAGCTCGGTCGCCGCCGGCGCCATGAAGCTGGAGTGGAATGCCCCGGAGACCTTGAGCGGGATCACCCTTCTGACGCCCACCTCCGCCGAATTTGCGACCAGCCAATCGATGTCCGAGATGGACCCGGCCACGACCACCTGGCCCGGGGCGTTGATATTGGCGACCTGGAGTGTGCCGCCCTGGGCCCTGCTTTGCTCACACACCTTTTCCGCCAGTTCCTGGTCGGCGCCAAGCAGGGCCGCCATCCCCGAGGGTGCCAACCCGGCCGCCGCTGCCATCGCCCGCCCCCGCTGCGCGACGACCGCCAGCGCGGCCTGGTAGTCGAGGACGCCGGCGGCAGCAAGAGCGGTGTACTCCCCCAGGGAGTGCCCGGCGGCGCCCGAAGGTGAGACGCCATCCTCTGCGGCGAACTGCTCCCAGAGGGCGTAGGAGAGCGCGAACAGTGCAGGCTGGGCGTGCTCGGTGCGGGTGAGCTCCTCCTCGGATGAGTCGAGGCACATCTCGCGGAGCGAGAAACCGAGGATTTCGTCGGCGGCAGGCCCGAGCAGGTCGGGTCGGGCATCGAAGAGGTCGCTTCCCATCCCCACGTGCTGGCTTCCCTGACCGGGGAACAGGACTCCGACACTCACCTGGTATCCGACTCCACGCGCGACGTCCTGGTTACCCGAGGGCGGCCAGGAGCCGCCCCACATCGGCGCTGTCGACGTCACGATGGGTCACCAGCCGCCACCCGCCGGCGATGGGCGGATTGGCCCTGATCCCCTCCCGCTCGAGCCGGGAGGCGACATCGGGCCATTCCATGTCGAGCGGACCCAAGTCAACCCGGACCATGTTGGTCTCCACGGTGGTGGTGTCCACGGCGCCCGGGAACCGGTCCGCCAGTTGGGCGCCGAGTTCTGCGGCTAGGACGTGGTCCTCCGTGAGGCGCTCCCTCTCGGCGAGGGCAACCCGAGCCGCAGCCGCGAGCACCCCGGCCTGTCTCATCCCGCCGCCGAGTCGCTTCCTCAGGTAGCGAATCTCCTTGATCAGGTCCCCCGGACCGCAAACGATGGAGCCGACCGGGGCACCGAGGCCCTTGGAGAAACAGAACTGGATGGTGTCGGCAACCGCGGCATAGCGGTCGGCGGGGACCCCGGACGCCGTAACCGCGTTGAAGATGCGGGCTCCGTCGACATGGATCGCCAACCCGTGGGAGCGTGCCACCGCCGAGGTCTTTTCCATGAGGTCGATGGGGATGACCCGGCCCCCCGAGAGGTTGTGCGTGTTCTCCCACACCATTAGCCGGATGTGGGGGAAGAAACCGCTCATCGCCATTGCCGCCTCGATGTCGTCGGGCTCGATCCGACCCCCGTCACCGGTGACGGTGCGAAACCCGACTCCGGACAGTGCCTGGGGCGCCCCGGCTTCGATGCTACGAACGTGGCTTCCCTCGTGGGCCAGCACCTCCTGGCCAGGCCTGGTCTGGGCCATGATCGAGAGCTGATTGCCCATGGTCCCCGTGGGAACGAACACCGCCGACTCCTTGCCGACGGCTTCGGCCGATTCCTGTTCGAGGGCATTGACAGTCGGATCGTCGCCGTAGACGTCGTCCCCCAACGGCGCGCTTGCCATGGCGGCGAGCATGGCTGGAGTGGGCCTGGTGACTGTGTCTGAGCGAAAGTCGGCGATGCCGTCTTCGAAGGCCATGCCCGAAGCGTAAGCCGTCGCGGTCAGCCGGCGAGCCGGTCCAACGCCGTTCTGATCCTTCGGGGCACGAGGTTGCTGGTGAGTCCGAGCACTTCCTGAATCCAGCCCAGCACGTCGCCCTCGCCCTCCCAGAACTCTTCGACGATCTCGGGCCCGGCGCGCTCGATGAAACGGTTCAGGGCGTAGGCGAGGACGAACACGTCGTCGAGCCAACCGATCACCGGGATCGTCTCGGGAATGAGGTCGATCGGGCTCACCACATAGGCCGATGCCAGGCCGAGCGCGATTTTCGATCGCCGCGGAACCCGGGGGTCCTTGAGAAGGCGGCCGATGAGCCTCAAGAGGTTGGGGAGTACGAGAATGGCGTCCTTGGCGAGCCGCCTCACGTCACTCGGAACGCTTTGGGGCGGAAGGATCTCGTCGGGTCTCACGCTCGGCTTTTCGTCGGTCATTCCACTTCGATCCTGGTCCGAGCCGAGGCCTGCTCCTCGTCTTCGCTGTCCCCGATGCTGCCTATTTCTTCGATCACCGCTTCCACTGCCTTGAGGCCTTCCACCGCGGCCTGGACCAGGTGATAGAGGGCCCGGCGACCAGCGCGGGAAAGGGCAGGGATCACGTCTGACTGCTCGGTCATGACCGGGCGTCCGGGTCGGAGAAGGAGACGGTCAGTGTCCCCGAGTCGAGTCGGGCCCGGGTCACCTCACGGCGATGGAGGGCATCGGGGAGGATGAACGAACGGCGATAAGGGCCGACCTGGATGTAGATCTCGTGTCCGTGCCGGTAGACGTCGATGTCCGACTTCTCGACGAAGGGGATATCGACCTCCATCGATACCCCACCGGGCACATCCTTGATCCTGAAAGGCTGCGTGGCGACGAAGTCGGCGATCGGGTCCAGGTCCCCGTAGAGCTCTTTGGCCATGTAGCGAAGGCGATCGATGCCCACCATCTCATCGTCGAAGAGTCGGAGCAGCAGCCTCGGGACTTCGGCGAAGGCGTCTTCGACGGTGTCGAGGTGCCCCTTCTGGATCGCCCGCCACCGTTCGAAATAGGGGTCTGAGACGGCATCGGGCAGCACCCGGTTGACAATCACCCCGTCCACCCCGTACCCGAAGAGGCTGAGGTAGCTGTAGGTGCGCCGCGCCTCGTCGATCACCATCTTCTCCGGGTTGACCACCAGCCGGGCCGAAGTCACACCAGGATCGGACATGAGTGCCTTGACCCCGTCGATCGACTCGAAGACCGACTGTGCGGCGGTGAAGACCTCATCCTCGGGGATCGGGAGATCGGTAAGGCGGCTCAGGATCGGCCGGGCGGCGCGCATCAACTTGCGCTCGGTTGGCAGGACCTTCTCGAAGTACCAGCTGAGCACCTCAGGCAGAGAGAGCAGGCGAAGGGTCTCCGCGGTGGGGGCGCAATCGACGACGATCACCTCGTAGTCACCGGATCGGGCGTGGCGGTTGACCTCGAGCAATGCGAACAACTCGTCCATCCCCGGAAAGACCAGGAACTCCTCGGCTTCAATGCCGGCCACTCCGCCCCAGTCGAGGACGTCCATGAGCTGGCGCCGGATGGAGCCCCAGTAACGGTCGAGTTGTCGCTGGGTGTCGATCTGTTGACCGTCGAGGGTGGGAACCACCTGGCCCGGGTCGCTGCCGAGGGGGACCATTAACGCGTCGGATAGGGAGTGGGCGGGGTCGGTGGAGGTCACCAGCGTCCGGTATCCGGCATCCGCCGCGGCGAGCGCCGTGCTGGCGGCGACGGTGGTCTTGCCCACTCCCCCTTTGCCGGTGACCAGGATGATCCGCATCGGTCAGCCTCTCTCGGTCACCCGTTTGCGCAACCCGCGCAGGGCGGTGGTCACGATCTGCTTCTCGGCCTGTCTCATCAGGAAGCCGGGCATCGAGAAGTTGGGCTCGACCGTCAACGCGTACAAGACCTCGGTGGCATCGTCGCTCGGAGTGAATGTGTAGGAGCCCTCGAGCATCTTCAGGTCGTCACTGTCCTCGGCCACCCAGCTCAAGTGATTGGGTCGGTCGTGGTCGTATTTGAGGACGTACTCGATCTCCTTGACCATGACCTCGATCACGAATCGGGCCCGAGCAACCTGGCCTTCGGCGTCACGCTCCAGGACCTCGACCTCTTTGACGCCAGTTGCCCACTCGGGATAGGACGCGATATCGGCTGCGGTGTCGTACAGCAACTCGGCCGGGGCGTCTATCTCCAGGCTCTGAAAGGTTCCCTCGGCCATCTCTTTCGAGCCTAGTGGGAACCCGGTCTTGCGAGCCAAGCGGGGTCCAGGGGGAGAGCCCGCCCCGTGGCCCGGAAATAGCCAACGTTGCGGCAGCGGGTAGGGCCGATCCGCCAGGTGGTTGCTTGCGGCTGGTGCACGTCGCCGTAGAGGTGGAGTCGGGGGCGCTCCCGTGTCAGATATTCGAGCACCGCCTCAGAGCCTCGCTCCGCCCTCCCGGTGATCACATCGGTGCGCAAGGCAGGGACCGCGGCGGGGACGTGGGTGCACAACACCTCGACCCTGCCCATCCCATCCAGGATCCGGGCCATTTCCTCGTCGGCGATCTCCCCTTCGGCCTGGAGCGGCGTCGGAGCACCCCCGCCGACGAAGCCGAACCTCACACCCTCCAGTTCGACCACCTCCCCATGGACGTATTCGAAACCGGGAGGCAGGGAGGCCTGCAGGCTCCGCGGGCGATCGACGTTGCCATGGATCACGAAGCCGTGACCGCCGTCGAGCACTTCTGCCACCTGCTGATACTGGGCGTCGATGGCTGCACCGATCCGGGACCTGACATCCTCGAATCCGGAGCCGACGTGCTCCGACCACAGGTCACGCATCCCCTGATAGTCACCCACCGCTCGGGCCGCCGAAGTCTCCCGGGCGAAGTCGATGCCGAGCACATCGGCGACAGCACCTTCGCCGGTCCGATAGTCGGTGAGGTTCACCAGGTCGCCGAGGATGAGAAGCGTGTGCCCGGTGTTCACCACGCGGCGCCAACGCGTCCAGGGCGAAATGGACGTCGGAGATGGCGAGGATCAAGTCTCGGGCACCCTGGCCCCGAATCTGGCCCAGAGCGCGCCGCCAATGCCCCCGGCGACAGCGAGCAAGAGGGCCACCTGCCAGCTCAAGTCGAGAGGGGCGAATTCGGCAGACATCCCACCCATGCCAAAACCCACCAGAGCCCCGATCACGGTCCTGCCGTTGGCCCCCCACCGCACACCCGGGTCGCGGTCGGCGTGCCCGGTGTTCTCGGCGAAAGAACCGCCGAGGATCAACACCAAGAGGCCGATCAGGCCCAGGGCGAGCGCGATTGCATAGACCTTGACCATGCTCTGTTGAGGCTAACGGCGATCGGACTTCACCCCGTCCTCCTCTCCACGGGCACCAGACGGAGTCGGGGCACCAGGCCCTCACCGGCCAGGTTGTCGAGGGCCTCCGACCTCTGAGTCGTCCAATTCGAGGGGACACCCGGCCAGGAGAAAGGTGACTACGCAGTCATCACAGGCATGGGTGTCCCGCATCGCACATTGCCGGCAGTCGATGAGCAATTCGCACCTCCTGAGCTGAGAAGGTACGAATTGCCAGTGACAGATTTCCCTACTCGAGGAACCCGTTGTCGGTCAGCCACTCCGCGGCGAGCAGTGCCGGGTCCTCCTGGTCGAGGTCGGCCCGCTTGTTGAGCTCGGTCAGGTCCTCGGTGGTCAGGGCTGCCGTGTATGCCTCGAGGAGGGCGACCAACTCGTCGCCATAGGCCTCGACCACATCCATTCGAATCGCAGGAGCGACGTTCTCCGCCGGGTTCAGGCCCTGGTCGTCCTCCAGGGCGACCCAGCCGTTGGCGGCGATGATCCCCTGGGTGCTGAAGAGAAGGGCGACATCGATCTCCCCACCTTCCAGCGCGGCGATCGTGATCGGGCCGGCGTCGTCGAGAGGCGTGAACTCGGAGAAGGTGATCCCGTAGACCTCTTCCAGCCCGGGGACGCAGAGCGGCCGCTCCGGGCACTCCGGTGGGCCCCCGAAGATCATCTCACCGGCAACCGGCTGCAGGTCTGAGACCTTGGTCAACCCGTGCTCGGATGCTGTCTCGGCGGTGACCACGAAGGCGTTCTTGTCCTGGGCGGGGCCGTAGGCGAGCAGGGTCACCCCCAGCTCCTCGAAAGCGGCTTTGGCCGCCTCCCAGGTGGCGGTGGAATCTGCGGACGCCTCGACTTCGAGGAATCCGGCCAGGGTGCCGATGTACTCCGGGACGACGTCGATCTCGCCGGACTCCAGCGCCGGCTTGACAACTTCCCGGTTCCCCAGGTTGAGGTGTCGCTCAACGGTGTATCCCTCGGCCTCCAGGCCCTGGGCGTATATCTCGGCGATGATCACCGATTCGTTGAACCCGAATGAGGCCACCTTGATCGGCTCACCATCGGTAGCGCCGTCACCCGACCCGCAGCCCGCAGCCAGAATGGCCAGGCCCAGGATCGCCCCAACGGCGCGGAAGCGGAAACTCCGCATGGGTATCTCCTTCTATGGATTGTGAAGAGCCCCGTCACCGGGGCTCCGGAAATGAAACCGTAAAGGTTGAATTGCGATTCCCGCTATCTGCTTACCCGCAAGCCTCGCGGAGTAGTCGCCCGCTGGGTGGCCGAGAGCCCCAGCTCAGCGGTGATCGCCAGCATCCCGACCAGGACCGCTCCCACGATCAGCTCACCAACGTCCTGTTGGGCGAAGCCGTCGACGATGAACCGGCCCAGGCCACCCCAGGCGACGAGCGCACCGAGGGTGGCAGTCGCGATCACCTGCACGAAGGCGATGCGCACCCCCTCCATGATCAGAGGCATGGACAGCGGCAACTCCACGCCGGTCAGCACCTCACGCTCGGTGAGCCCCATGCCCCGGGCCGACTCCAGGGTCGACGGCTCGACCGTCTGGATGCCGGCGATGGTGTTGGTGAACATCGGGGGCGCCGCCAAGAAGATCAGCGCCACGAGCACCGCCCACGGTTCCCCGATCCCGGCGCCGATCTGGACAAAGATCAGAAAGGCGATCGCCAGGACGCCGAAGGAGGGGATGGCCCGGCCGATGTTGACCACGGCGGTCGCGATGTCGGCCCCCTTCCGGATGTGACCGAGCCAGACAGCCAGAGGGAGGACGAGGACACCGGCGATGATCACGGCTGCCACCGAGACCAGGACGTGCTCGCCGAGGCGGGCCCAGATCGAGTTCGGGCCCGACCAGGTCGACGGCTCGGAGAGGAACTCTCGGACGGATTCCCAGACCGTCATCCCGTCTTCCTCGCCCAGGGACTGAGAAGGCGTTGCAGCCAGACGAACCCCAGGTCGAGCACGGTGGCCAGCACGACCGAGAGCACCACCCCGACCAGGATCTGGGTCCAGAAGAACGTGTTGAGCCCACGCAGGATGAAGTAGCCGTAGCCACCCAAGCCGAGGACTGCAGTCACCGTCACCAGGCCGACCGTGGTCACGGTTGCGATCCGCAATCCGGCGATGATCACCGGTAGGGCGAGCGGGACCTCCATCTTCCAGAAACGGGAGCGACGGGTGTACCCCATGCCGTCGGCCGCCTCGAGCACCGGGCCGGGAACTCCGTCGATCCCCGCCACCAGGTTTCGGACGATGATGAGGAGGGTGTAGGAGGTCAGGGCGATGACCGCATTGGTCGCGTTCAGCCCCACGATCGGCACCAGCAGGGCAAATAACGCCAGCGAGGGGATGGTGTAGAGCAGGCCGGTGACCCAGGTGATCGGGGTGTAGGTCCAGCGGCGGCGCAACACGATCGCGCTCAGCCCGAGCGAGATGACGAGCCCGAGCGCGACCGACACCGCGGTCAGGGACAGGTGCTCCCAGGTGCGGTCGGCGATCTCCCCCAGGTTCCGCGAGATCCAATCCCAGTCGATCAAAGGGGTCTCCTGGGCCAGGATCATTCCGTTATCTCCTCGGCAATGCCCTCCAGGTCGAGCATCCCCTGGTACATCCCGTCGTCGACGATCATCGCCACCCGGGCGTGACCGGTCACCACGGCATCGAGTGCAGAGCGCAATGACGCACCGCTGCTCAGAGTGACCAGGAATGGCCTTGGGTCGAGGTCGCTCAGTGGCCCGGAACCGATCTCGGAGGCGTCCACCCACCCCAGAAGCCGGCCGTTGTCGAGGAGCCCGACCCAGTCAACCGCCTCCGAATCCATCACCTCCCGTGCCTCTCCCGGTGTAGCGGTGATGTCGACCACCGGCCCTCTTCTCATCCCGGCCTCGCCCACGGGAAGAAGGGCGAGGCGTTTCAGGCCCCGCTCCCCGCCGAGGAAGTCCTCGACGAAGGCGTTGGCCGGATTGGCGAGGATCGACGCCGGCTCGTCGTACTGCTCGAGGACCCCGCCGACGTTGAGGATCGCCATCCGATCGCCGAGGAGGATCGCTTCGTCCACGTCATGGGTGACGAACACCACGGTCTTGCCCAGCCTCGCCTGAAGGTCGTGGAACTCGTGTTGGAGGCGCTTGCGGACGATCGGGTCGACGGCGCCGAAAGGCTCGTCCATGAGCAGGACCGGAGGGTCGGCGGCAAGGGCGCGCGCCACTCCGACTCGCTGTTGCTGGCCTCCGGACAGCGCGGCCGGGTACCTGTCGAGCATCTCCGGATCCAGCCCCACGACCGCCGCCAGTTCGCGCACTCGCTCGTCGATCATCCCCTGCTCCCACCCCAGGAGCCCGGGGACCGTGGCGATGTTCTGTGCGATGGTCCGGTGTGGGAAGAGCCCGATCTGCTGGATCACGTATCCGATCGATCGTCGCAACTCGTGCGGCGGCGTCGCCAGGGCGTCCCGGCCGTCGAGGAGGATCCGGCCCGAGGTTGGCTCGATGATCCTGTTGATCATCTTGAGAGTGGTGGTCTTTCCGCAGCCGGAGGGCCCGACCAGGGTCACGAACTCCCCGTTCCCCACTTCCAGCGTGAGCTCGTCGACGGCAGGCTTCGAGGCGCCGGGAAAGACCTTGGTCACGGCCTCGAGGCGAATCATGGCTGGAGAGGTGGCCGTCGGCCTCACAGTCGGGTGACCCTAGGTGGGAACGGGCGGAGTCAGCCGACTTCCTGGAGGAAGGCGAGCACCTCGTTGACGTACTTCGTCGGGTCGGCGTCGTAGGAGCCGACGTGGTCCGCACCGTCGACCTGGATCAACTGCACCAGGTCCGCTTGGGCGTCGGCGAGCTCGATGCTCGTGTTTATCGGGACGGTGAGGTCATCGGTCCCATGATGGATCAGGACCGGCCGCCGCAGGGTGCCCTCGGACTTCTCCACGTAGTCGAGGGACTGCCAGTTGACCCCGATCCGGAGCGAGGTGAAGAACTTGGCAACCGCCGTGAGCGACTGCGGGACCGGGAACGGGAGCAATGGGAGATCACGCTGGGCAGCGTTGTGGTTGACGGTCTCGCCGAAGTCGAGGTTCGGGGAGTCGAGGTGGACACCTACGACCGAATCGAGATTTTGTCGGTACATGAAGGACATCACGTGTGCCCCACCGGTCGAATACCCGTTGAGGACCACATTTTCGGCACCATTTTCGAGGGCATAGGCCACCGCCCCCGCCACGTCCTCCCACTCCGTGGCCCCGTACTGGTAGTAGCCGGATGGGTCCTGGGGCTGCTGGTCATCGTTCCGATAGGTGATGGCGAGTTGGGGGAAGCCGGCCTCATGGATGGGGGCGAACATCGGCTCTGCTTCCGCCGGTGTGGTCCCCTTGCCATGGACGTGGATGACCCAGGTGCCGCCCTCGGCTGGGAGATACCAGGCGTCCATCGGGCCCAGGGGTGAGGTGTAGGAGACTTGTTCCAACTCGAAGTCGCCCTGGCTGACGACGATGTCCTCGCCATCCACGACAAAACCGTCCTGGATCAGCTCGCCGGAGAAGTACCAGCCCCCGCCAATGTGGAAGATCAGCCCCAGGGTCACCAACCCCCAGAAGGCGCCCCAAAGAATGGTCCTCATGTTCACGGCGGGTGATTCTGCCCGGAATCAGGCCGCTGGCAACGACAAACCTCCGACGAGGTGCTCGTCCCGGTCCGTGACCGGGATCGGATCCTCCCCGAATGTCGGCTTCAGCGAGCGAGCCTCGGCAATGGTCTCGTCGACCTTGGCGGAGAGCGCGTCTTCCATGAGGGTGGCCACCGGCGCGTCTCCTGCGGCCATGAGCCGGTCCCTGCGGACCAGGCCCACCAGCACCCCGTCGTCGGCGACCGCGAGGACCTTTTCCTGGTGAATGCGAAGCGTGTCATCCGCCTGGCGCAGCGGGCCGACGAACACCGGCTCGCCCATCCAGCGGAACACCCGGTCCGGCGCGCTCCTGACCATCACCGCCCCGGCCTGGGCCTTGCTCCGCAGCCGGGCACCGGGACCGAGCATCGAGCGCTGCAGCCACGAGCCACCAGGGGCGCCGAGGACGAGGAGCGACCCGCTGTCGAGGTCCTGGGCGAGGCTGCTGATCCCGTCGACGCCGATCACCCTGCCTTTCAACCCGGGGACGGTCGCCGCGATCCGATCCATGGTCGTTTCCGCTGTGCTCGGGTCGTCATCGGGTCCTATGGCAGAGACCATCTCGGCCTCCACCCCCAGGACCTGTCCGAGGCGAGCCGCCGTCTGGGCGGCCAGGACCGAGTGGGGGCCACCGGCGACAGTCGCCACCACGCCGGTCACAAGCTCAGGGTTGAATCCCACCGGCACCGCCACGCTGACGAGATCGAACGACCCCGGGAGCTTGCGGGATACGAGGAGATCGAGCGCGATGGTTGATGCATTCCTCGGCGAGGTCCCCGGTGATGCGGCTCGAGCCGCCACCGGTGAGGAGGTCGGCCAGTTCGGCACAGCCCTTGCCCCGGGTCCAGACGACAGACATCTCCCCGTCCCCGTTCTGACCCGCCCTCATCCTTAGTCCCTCCATCCCGGGCACCCGACAAACGCCCGAACACGATAAGCCAGATGGCCCGCCTTGTCCCTGAGTTTCTCCGAACATCATGGTCGCCACCGGTGACAAGATGGGGCTCATGGAATTTCGTGATGTGCTCACCAAGCGCCGCATGGTCCGCAACTATCAACCCGGGCCCATCCCTACGGACACCGTCGATCGGATCGTCGATGCCGGGCTGCGCGCTCCCTCGGCCGGCTATTCGCAGGGCCTCGGATTCGTGGTCGTGACCGGGGAGGACCACCGACGCCAGATCGCCGCACTGGGCGAAGAGGAGGAATACCTCGCCGCCGGCTTCGACCCCTGGATCTCAGGGGCGCCGGTTCACATCGTGATCTCGGTCAGCGAGGAGCGGTACCGGGAGCGATATCGAGAGCCGGACAAGTTGGGTCCCAACGGCGAGGAGATGGAGTGGCCCGTGCCTTACTGGTGGGTCGACGCCGGGGCCGCGCTCATGGCCGTGCTGCTCGCGGCGGTGGACGAAGGATTGGCTGCGGGGTTCCTCGGGGTGCACTCGTTTCCTGGCCTCGCCGAGTTGCTCCGGCTTCCGCCTGACCAAACCCCGATCGGTGTCGTCACCCTGGGGAAGGCCGCTCCGGACCGGCGCTCCGGCTCACTGGCCCGAGGGCCCCGCCCCCGGGCGAGCATGGTGCACTTCGAGTCGTGGGCCGGTTAGTGGGCGACATCGAGCTGACCTCGACTTCCAACCCGAAGATCAAGCGGTTGATCGGGTTGCGGGAGCGCGCCAAACGTGATCGTGAGGGAGTCTTTCTGGTCGAGGGTCCCCGACATCTGAAGCGGGCTCTTGGCGCCGGCCACCGCCCCCTCGAGCTCTACTTCCAGCCGGGGGAGTTCGACCCGGCCACCGTGCCTGGGGTCGAGGCTCATTCCTGTTCGGAAGCTGCCCTCTCCAAAGCCTCCTATCGAGCCGCCCACGAAGGGGTGATCGCGGTGTTCGAGCAGTTCGACCACGGTCTGGGTCGCATCGAGCCCGGAGAGGTGCCTTTGCTGCTCGTGGCTGAGGGGTTGGAGAAGCCGGGGAACCTGGGCGCCATCCTGCGCACCGCCGATGCGGTGGGGGCCGATGGGGTGATCGCGGTCGGAGGCCCGATCGACATCTTCAACCCCAACGTGATCCGGGCGTCGACCGGAGCCGTCTTCTCCGTGCCCGTCGCGGTTTCCGATCTGGCCCCGGCCCTCGACTGGCTGGCGGAGCAGGGCATACCCGTCACCGCGGCCAGCCCCGACTCCAAGGTCTCGCTGTGGTCGGTCGATCTCACCGGGCCTACCGCCCTCCTCGTCGGCTCGGAGAGTGCCGGCTTGAGCCAGGCCGCCCGCGAGGCCGCCGCCCAAATGGTGATGCTCCCGATGCACGGCACCGCCGACTCCCTCAACGCCTCGGTCACCCTGTCGATACTCGCCTACGAGGCCATTCGCCAACGTTCGAGGGCTTCTTAAGACTTCCGTTGACATCGAACATGTGTTCGACGTAGCCTGTCCCGGGCGTGCCCGCCCTGCTCCAACCCAGCTTCGACGACCTTTCCACCCCGCTTATCGATGTCACCTTCTGTGTGCTCGATCTCGAGACCACCGGCGGATCACCCCGCGATTGCGCCATCACCGAGATCGGAGCCGTGAAGCACCGCGGGGGGGACTTGCTCGGATCGTTTCAGACGCTTGTCGACCCCGGGCTCGCCATCCCACCATCCATCACTTTTCTCACCGGTATCACTCAGGCGATGGTGGTCGACGCCCCGACGATCCACTCCGCCTACCCCGCCTTTCTCGAGTTCATCGGCGACGCAGTCGTCGTCGGGCACAACGTCCGCTTCGACCTCTCCTTCCTCGGGGCGGCGGCCCAGCAGTTGGGATACCCACCGCTCTCATCCGACTTCGTGGACACCGCCGCTTTGGCGAGGAGGCTGATCCGCGAGGAGGTCAGGAATCTCCGCCTCCGGACCCTGGCCGCTCATTTTCGAAGCCCGGTCGCTCCCAATCACCGGGCCCTCGACGATGCGATGGCAACGGCCCACGTCTTCCATGCCCTGTTGGAGCGCACCGGCAACATGGGCGTCACCAACCTCGACGACCTTCTCCAGCTCCCCAGGGCGCGGGGCTCATCGCATTATCCCAAGATCGCCCTCACCGAGGGCCTGCCCCGGCGACCCGGCGTCTACATCTTCCGCGATCGCAACGGCAGCCCCCTCTACGTGGGCAAGGCCGCCAACCTCCGGGCCCGGGTGCGCCAGTACTTCTACGGCGACGAACGGCGCAGCATCGGCAATCTCCTCCGGGAGTTGGTTTCGATCGACCACATCGTTTGCGAGACCGATCTCGAGGCGGAGGTGACCGAGCTCAGGCTGATCCATGCCCATCGGCCCCGGTACAACCGCAAGTCGAAGCCGCCCCGTGCCTCGCACTGGGTGAAGGTGACCCGCGAGCCGTTCCCGCGACTCTCCGTGGTCCGAACCCTCAAGGAAGGGGCGATTTCCTATCTCGGCCCCTTCCGCTCCAAACGCTCGGCAGACCTGGTGGTGACCGCACTCTGGGACGCCACCGCGATCAGGCGGTGCACTGCCCGCCCCGGCTCCCGGGCCGCGGTCTGCGCTCCGGCGCAACTCGGAGTTTCGATGTGCCCGTGCGACGGAAATCTCGACCTGCGGGTTTATCAACCGGTGATCGAGGGCCTTGTCGATGGCCTCGACCATCGACCAGAAACGTTGCTCGATCCGCTGGTCGCGCGTATGGAGGAGCTCTCGGCTGCACGTCGTTACGAGGAGGCGGGGTGGGCCCGGGACCGGCACCGGGCGCTGGCACGGGCCATAGAGCGCCGTCACCGCTGGCAGGCTCTGCTCGGGTTGGGCGTGGCCGAGGCGGAGAGCAGCGACGGCAGCCGGGCCCTCATCGATCACGGTCGATTGGTGGCCACCTGGCGTCTGGACCGGACCCCCCCGCTCCGACCCACCCCTGATCTGACCGGGAGCCAGCAAGAAGTCCCGGACAATGTCGAGGTCGCCGAGGAGGCGGACCTGGTCTGGAGATGGCTGGTCGGCCGGGAGGTGCGTCTGGTCGACGCCACCGGGACCTTCGCTCTGCCTCGCAATCCTGCCAGGCACCTTTCCGCTCCGACTTGAGTCTCGGCACCGGGGTAATGAGACTTTCCCGGTGGACCGTTTGGTGTCGCTGGAAGGTATCGGGGTTTCGCTCGGAGGGTCTCCCGTCCTCCGCGCCGTCGACGTCGAGATCGGCCCCGGCGAGATACTGGGAGTGAGTGGCCCCAATGGGGCGGGGAAGACGACGCTGCTCCGCCTGCTGGCGACTCTGATCACCCCAGGTAGCGGGACAGGCGAGGTGCTCGGAGCCGGCCTGGGGACCGCAGAGGCATTCGCGGTCCGAGCCCACATCGGCATGATCTCGCACCGGCCGACGGTGATCGCGGAGCTGACGATCGAAGAGAACCTTCAACATGCGGTCACGCTCGCCGGCCTGGAGCGAAGGCGGGTCGAGAAGGCGCTGCGCGTGGTGGGCCTCGACGAGGCGGCCGCAATCCGGGGCAGTGCGGCATCGTTCGGCATGTTGCGGCGGGTGGAAGTCGCCCGGCTGCTGATCACGGCCCCAACGCTCCTCCTTCTCGACGAGCCCTATTCCGGGCTGGATGTGGAAGCCCAAGACCTGATCGGAGCGCTGGTGGGGCGCACTACTTCCTCGGGTGGCGCGGTGGTGATGGTCTCGCACGACTCCGGCCAGTTGGCGACCAGCGCCGACCGCCTCCTCGGGCTCGCCTCGGGCCGCTTGGGGGCGATCCCATGAGCTTTTGGCCCCAGGCCCTCGAGATCGCCAGGGTCGACCTCACCGTGGAGCGGCGCCTCGGTGACACCTTGCGAATCGTGCTCCCCTTCGCCGTGGTTGCCCTGTTGGTGTTCCCCCTGGCCCTCGGGGTCGACCTGGCGGCCATCTCGCAACTGGGGCCCGCCGTCTTCTGGGCGCTGGGAATCCTCTTCGGGATGCAGGTGGCCCTGCGCCAGGCAGCCCACGACGATCGGGAGCGGCGCGACCTCTATGCGCTCCTCGGGGTCGACCCTGCTGCCCGCTTCGTGGGCAGGGTCATCTCCGGATCGGTCTTGATGTTGGGCTTCCTCGCTGTGCTCCTGGTGGCCATGGTCCTCCTCTACAGCCCTCGACTCCCCCCCGGCTGGCCGCTACCAGTGGTGCTCAGCGGGATCCTGGTGGCACTGGGCCTCACCGAGCTGGGGACCCTCGCCGGCGAGGTAACGGCCGGCATGGCCAATCGCACCGCTCTGGCCTCGTTGATCATCGCTCCGCTCTCCATTCCGTTGGTCATCGGGGCTTCACAGGCACTGGAAGCTATGGCCCGCGGCACCGGTATCCTGCCCTGGATACTGATCCTGGTCGCGACCGACCTGGCACTCGCCGTGAGCGGTGTCGGCCTGGCCCGACCCCTCGAGGAGGCATCTAGATGACACGGGTCAAGGTGTTGCTCGCCGTCGCCGCGGTGGCGATGGGAGTCGGCCTGTGGTTCGCCTTCACGGCTCCCACCGACACCCTGCAGGGAGAGTTCACCCGGATCATCAACCTGCACGCTCCCAGCATGTGGCTGGCGTTCCTCGCCTTCGGGATGACCGCTCTCGGATCGGTCATGTGGTTGATCAGGAAGAAGGACAGCTGGGACCGATTCGCCGCCTCTTCCGCCGAGCTCGGGGTGCTGTTCACCGGAATCGGCCTCTTCACCGGCATGGTCTGGGGACAGGCGGTGTGGGGGCGAGCCTGGGATTGGGGCGACTGGCGCCTCTCCACCACCGCGGTCATGTTCTTCGTCTACATCGCCTACCTGGCGCTGCGCGGGGCTACCCCCGACCCGGTGGTGCGGGCCCGGCGCTCTGCCCTGCTCGGTGCGATCGCGGTGATTCAGATCCCGCTCGTCTACTTCTCGGTCTATCTGTTCCGCACCCTGCACCAGACACCATCGATTCGCCCCGACGGGGTCACCATGCCCCGGGAGATGGGCATTGCGATCCTGGTCAACGTGATCGCCTTCACTGTGGTCTACGTCGCCCTGTTGGTAGTCCGCATCGACGTTGCCGTCACCGAGGAACGCCTCGGAGCTGAAGAAGCGACTGCGGGCGACTCGGTCAAGCCTCCCCGACTTTCGGAGATCGGCGATGTCTGACCATTTGATCGTCGTGGTGACCTTCCTCATCTCCTACGGGGCCATCTTCGGCTACGCCGCCTACCTGCACATCAGGCGTCGCCGGGCCGGGGCCTGATCCATGGCCCATCGCCGTTTCGTGCTCCTCGGCATCGGGGGGGTGATCGTGCTGGTGGTCGCCATCACCCTGACCAGCCTCGGGGAGAACCTCACCTACTACCTCTATCCGAGTGAGGCAGTGGCCCAGCGGTCGGACTTCCCCGATGGAGAGCGGTTCCGACTGGCAGGCACGGTGGCCCCGGGAACGCTGACAGAAACCGAGGAGGGCTCGACCTTCGAAGTCACCGATGGCGGCGCCGCGATACCGGTCCTCCTCACCCGCGAAGCGCCGTCACTGTTCGGCGAGGACATCCCTGTGTTGCTCGAGGGCGCCTGGTCCGGTGACCGCTTCGTGGCGGACAACGCCCTGATCGCCCACGACGAGAACTACGAGGTCCCCGAGGAGGGCGGGGCCTACCCGGAGGGCTGATGCTCGCCCTGCTCGGGACCGCCGGGGTCATCGCCGCACTATGCGCAGCGATCCTTCTGGCGTGGCGCGGGACCTCGGTGGCCCGGGGGGCCACCGCCGACCTGGTCAACCCCGCCCGCCTGCTCCTCGCGGGAGCGATTGCGGCGATGGGAGCCATGCAGCTCGCCCTGCTCACCGATGACTTCACCCTGGCCTATGTGGCCAATCACCACTCTTCCACGACCCCGTTCCCCTTCGACGTCGCCACCGCCTGGGCCGCGCTCGAAGGCTCGATCATCCTCTGGGGCCTGGTCCTCGCGGCATTCACCTGGGCGGTGGTCGGCCGTTATCGAAAGGCGCCTGACCCTCTGGGTGCCGCGGCGCTGGCGGTGATGGGCGGCGTTGCGATCTTCTTCTTCGGGCTGATGGTCACCGTTGCCAACCCCTTCGAGGTGTGCGTGAGCGCAGTGGAAGCGGGATGCGCGGCCTCGAGTCCCTGGCCGCTGGCCGCGGTACAGGCGCCGGTGAATGGGCCCGGCCCCAACCCGCTCCTCCAGAACCACATCCTGATGGCGATCCATCCTCCGATGCTCTACCTGGGCTACGTGGGGCTGACCGTCCCCTTCGCCTATGGGATCGGGGCGCTGGCCCTCGCCGTGCCCGGCCCGGAATGGCTGCGGAGAAGCCACCGCTCCACCCTGGTCGCCTGGTCGTTCCTCACCATCGGGATAACCCTGGGTGGGTGGTGGGCCTATGAGGTCCTGTCCTGGGGCGGGTACTGGGCCTGGGACCCGGTGGAGAACGCTTCCCTGATGCCCTGGCTGGCCGCGACCGCCTTCATCCATTCCGGACTGGTCCAGCAACGCCGCGGGATGCTCCAGGCCTGGAACTTCGTCCTGGTCATCTCGGCATTCGCCCTCACCATCCTCGGCACGTTCCTCACCCGATCGGGAACCATAAATTCGGTGCATTCCTTCACCCAATCGGCGATCGGACCTGCGTTGCTCGGGTTCCTGGTGCTGGTCCTCGTCGGCTCCTTCGCCTTGTTCACAATGCGAGCACACCTCGTCGCCTCGTCGCCCCGCATCGAGACCTTCGTCTCCCGTGAAGGCCTGTTCCTCGTCAACAACCTGTTGCTGGCGATCTTCGGGTTCATCGTCCTCATCGGGACCACCTATCCGCTTCTGGTCGAGGCCTTCACCGGCACCCAGGTCGGTGTGGGCCAGCCCTTCTTCAACCGGCTCGCCGTCCCGCTGTCGTTCCTGCTGCTCCTCGTGATGGGCTTCGGCCCGGTGACGCCCTGGGGTGGCGCCCCCAGAGGCCTCCTCTGGAGGCGGTTGCGGGCTCCAACCCTGATTGCCCTCGCCGCCGGGCTGCTGACTGCGCTGTTCGTCACCCGGCTGGGGTGGGTGGTCCTCGCGGTCACGCTGGGCACCTTCGTCGCCTCCGCGATAATTGGCCTGCTCATCGAGTTGGCGCTCAATCGTGTCCGGAAGTCGCAGGCCAGCTTTTTCACCGAGGTGCGCACCGTCGTCGCCGGGGACCAGCCGTTCTGGGCCGGTCAGCTCTCCCACCTGGGTGTGGTGTTGGTTGCGATCGGGATCGCATTCGCGGCGAACCTGGGGAGCCATGCCGTCGTAGACCTCGAGCCCGGCGAGAGCGTGGACTTCGCCGGATACCAACTCGTCTACGAGTCTCCATTTCGACGCGTCGAGCCGAACCGGGTGGTCGAAGGGGCCCGGATCACCGTTCTCCGGGGAACGGAGGCGGTTGCACTTCTCGAGCCGAGTGCCAACTTCTATGGGGCGGACACCGCTGGGATCGTCACTCCTGCCGTACTCACCACGCCTGCCGGCGACCTCTATCTGACACTGAAGGCGCTTGACTCGGAGACTCTCACTCTGGGCCTCGACACCAGTCCCATGGTCTGGCTCCTCTGGCTGGGCGGTCTCACGACCGCGGCGGGAGGCGCGTGGTCGTTGTTGGCGAGGAGGTCGGCGCGCCGGGGCGCGGTGGAGCATCAGACCGCAGATGCCTGAGCGCTTGGCCAACACGGCTTTCATCGTCGCCATCGTCCTGATGGCGGTGGCCCTGGCGCTGCTGGTGTCGACCGATCCCATCGAGGTCGACAGGGTGGAGGCGATCGGGTCCCGCATCAAATGCCCGGTGTGCCAGGGCGAGTCGATTGCCGACTCTCCTTCCCAGATGGCCGGGGACATGATGGCTCTGGTCGAGGAAAAGGTCGCTGGCGGCGCCACTGACGAGCAGGTCATCGATGACCTGCTCGCGTCGTACAGCGGCGCGGTGCTCCTCGACCCTCCCCTTTCCGGGATCACCTTGTGGGTATGGGTGGCGCCCGCCCTGGTGGCCGTTGCAGGAATCGCCGTCATCATCTGGTGGAAGCGCCATCCGTCGCCGACGACCGAGCCGGGGACGGAGTCATCGCCGCGAAGCCGTAGGCGAGTGCTCGCCGGCTGGCTGATCGGAGTCGCCGGATTGACCGTGATCGTGGTGGTCGCCGGATCGTTTCTCCAGGACCGGGAGGGGGCCACGGCCGGAGTGGCCGACCTGGCCACTGAGGACCTATCAGCCGTGAGCAATGAGACGATGGAGGCAGTGATCGCCGCCAACCTTGACCATCCCCAAATCAACGGGATGAGGCTTGCCCTCGCCGAGCGCTACTTCGAGGACGGTGACTATCGCTCCGCCTTCCCCCATTACCTCGCGGTTGCCGAAAGCGGGAATGCCACCGACATCGAGGCGGCGTCGTCCCTGACCCGTCTCGGCTGGATGGCATTCGAGGGCAACGGGGAGGTAGAGACCGCGAACCGACTCCTCGACCAGGCTCTGGCCATCGAGCCCGGCGCCCCGGTTGCCCTCTATCTCAAGGGTCGGGTGCAGTGGTGCGGCTCCGGGGACAATCAGTCGGCGGTCGATCTCTTCGAACAGGTGCTCGACACCCCGGACCTCCCCGCCGACTCACGGAGCGAAGTAGAGGCCGACCTCGAATTGGCCCGGGCCGGGGAGGCCTGCCCGTGAGCGGTCGCATCCTGCGTTGGGTCGGACTCGGCCTCATCGCGGCCACCGTCGTCTTCGCAGTCGTCCTTGCCTCCGGATTCGGTGCCGATCCCGGCCTGGTCGACTCGCCCCTGATCGGTGAGCCGGCGCCGGAATTCGACCTCGAAACGCTCGATGGTCAGGACTCGGTCTCCTCCCAGGACCTCGTCGGCGACATCGTCGTCATCAACTTCTTCGCCTCTTGGTGCCTCGAGTGCCGCAACGAGCACTCTGACCTGGTCGCCACCGCGGACTCCTTCGCCGACGACGGGGTCCGATTCGTCCAGATCGCATACCAGGAGGATCCCGAGCAAAGCCTGGCCTATCTCGAAACGGCCGGGATGTCGGAGTCGACCGACTATCTCGCCGACCCGGGAAGCCGCACCGCCATCGCGTACGGGGTGTTTGGCATCCCGGAGACCTTCTTCCTCGACACCGACGGCATGGTGGTCGGCAAGATCATTGGCGAAGCCGACGCTCTCGTCCTCGGCGCAACCATCGACGCCATCCGCCGGGGGGAACAACCGGGCCAGCAGGTCACCGGCGACACCCGTCAAGCCCCTGAGGCCTGATCACCTCCTGATGATCTCGACGGTGACCTCCTCGAAACTGGCGGTGTCCAGGGCGGCCGACCCGGTCTCTAGCAAGAAGACATCGAAGAAGCCCAGCAGATAGCGGTCGATGATCGGGAGGATCCGGCCCGCCGCGATCGATCCGGTGACACCGACCTCGCTGGTGATCGGGGAGAGCAACGGGACCACGAGGAAGTCGTTCTCATTGGTCCCCTCCACCCCGATCCAATAGGTCACGCCGGCGCTCCGCTCCGAGATGCCGCGAAGCACGGCGTCGTTCTCGGTGTCGCGCCACTCGTCCGATCGCATGAACAGCGCGGGCCGGGTCGCCTCCAAGGCGATCGTCTCGTCGGACATCGGCTCCACCCAGGGATCGAGACCGAGAACCGCATCGCAACGCTCGTCCTGAAGGCAGACTTGGACCGCCGCTCCGCCGCCTGCGGTGTGCCCATAGAGGCCGATTCGAGTCAGGTCGGCACTCGAAGCGAGGGCCCCGAACGGGCCCTGCTCCCCCACCTCGAGGGCATTCAGAATGCTGATCAGGTCGGCGGCGTATACATCCAGCAAAGTTCTGCTGGCCTCGGCGTAGACCTCGGCCTCGACGTCGTCCTCGTTAGGAAGCGCTGCGGGGAAATAGGGCACCACCTCCCCGTCGGCGAGCCTCGTCACCGACGCCCCGTAGGTGTGGTCGGGGGCGATGACGATGTACCCGTGACTCACCAGAGTCTCTATCTGGTTCACGGCGATCCCTCGAAAGTCGGTCCAACCGTGGCTGTACACCACCACCGGGAAGGTGCCCGGGGACACTTGGAGGTCGGCTCCGGCGTGAGAGGTCGTGTAGCGGGTCTGGTCGAGGAAGAAGCTCGGGAAGCCGGCCAGCTCCGCCATCGCCGGCGCCACCAACTCCCAGTCCTCCGCCCACGGAGTCGGAGCAGCCGTCTCTCCAGCCTCGGCCGGGTACCAAACCTGAATCGGCAGCCGCCTCGGCCCGCCCGGGTCGTCCCCGTAGATCTCCTGGCGCTCGTTGTCGACGAGCTCCACGGTGACCGTTCCGATTGCCTCCGGGCCGGAAGGGACCGGCAACTGGGGCACGGGCAGGATGAGGGCGGGCACCATGGCGAGGATCACGCCCGCGACCCCGAATATCCCCCGGGCTATCCGGCTGGTCCAGTCCACCTTCCGCTCGACGACGATCACATCGCCGATGGCAAGCGCGAGAGCCGTGACGTACAGCGGGATCATCTGCCAGCGCAGGCCCTCCGCACGCCAATGGATGAGGAAGGCGACGAAGAGCGCGCCGAACACGATGCCGCGCCGGGTGCGAACTCCGAAGACTGCCGGCCAGGCCACCGCGAACAGCGCGGCGAACACCAGGAGGAACTCGAAACGCCTCAACGGTGACTCGACTTCAAATCAGGTTTGCGCCGTGACGCCTCAGCCCATCGCCAGCCGACTCGGCACCTTGGTTCCCTGGTGGAAGATCACCTGCCACCTCCCGTCGTCTTTCAGCCAAACCGAGCTGCGGCGGGCTTCCTGATTCTGTCCCACCGAACGGTAGGTGACCAGGGCCACGTCCGCGGACAGCATGCGGACTTCGAAGTCACGGATCGTGATCTCCCCGGTAGCCTCACGATTCATCATGCGGATCATCGTCTCCCGGTCGTAGACCCGGCCCGAGCTTCCGTATTCCTTGAACTGGGGGTGGAGCAACAGCTCCACGGCGACTCTCGAGTGCCTGACTTCGGGGTCGAGGAGCATCCGCTCCAGGTCGAGCAGTTCGCTCTGCGATCTGCTTCGTGTGGTGCGGGATCGGTCTGTCATGAAGGGCGAGAGCTTACGGTCATCGACATGTTGTTCAAGCCCCACCCGAAGGGCGCACCTCCGGAGTGACACCCGGCACCCTGGCGGGCAGCGGTACAATCCGGCATCCGTGACCAAACACACGCTCTACTTCGCTTATACGGCCTTCCTGGACCCGGATCGACTTAACGCAGTGGCCCCCGACGCCCAGTTCGCCTTCACCGCGCATTTCCCCGAGACCAAGCTCACATTCGTCGAGAGCGAAGATGGGACGGGAGCGATTCCCACGCTTGTCGCCGATTCGGGTCACACCGTCTGGGGCGGAGTCTTCGAAGTCCCGGACAGCCAGGTGGCTGCCCTCACCGAGGCCGAGGAGGCCGAGGGCCGGGTGGCCGGTTGGGACCAGAAAGCGGTTGACCGTGAGGGCAACAAGTACGACTGCCTGACATTCGTCGCCAAAGGCTCGCCCAACGGCGACCACCGGCCTGACAGCGATTATCTCGTCGCCATGGTCAACGGGGCCCGCCACTGGTCGCTGCCGGCAGGTTGGGTCCTCGGCCTCGAAGACCTGGAGGAAGACCCGCTCTTCAGCTGAGAACGGCCCATTCGGGCCTTGATCTCAGACTTCGCGCTCCCCTTCGATGGTGTCCGTGGTCTCCACCCCGGCGTCGGCGGCGGGGAACAGCTTGTAGAGGGCGAACGCGATCAGGGCGCCCACCAGCGGGAACACGATGTACACCCACAACTCCGAAAGGGCTGCTGCGTCACCGGAAACGACCGCCGGCCCGAAGGAGCGCGCCGGGTTGACTGAGGCTCCCGAGAAGGGGATGCCTGCGATGTGGACACCGACCAGGGTCAGTGCGATCGCGATCGGGGCGTGGTTCCCACCCGTCCTGGTCACCGCCAGGATCACCCAGACGAAGATGGCGGTGAGTGCCACCTCGGCCAGGATCCCGGTGGAGAGTTTCTCGTAACCGGAGGTGGTCAGTGCAACGGCGAGTCGATCCGATGCCGCCCACACCACCAACGAAGCAACCCCGGCCCCGGCGAACTGCGCCACCCAGTAACCGACGGCATCGCCGAACGAGGTCCGCTTCTCGAGGAGCATCGCCAGAGTCACCGCCGGGTTGAAGTGGGCGCCGGAGATATGACCCACAGCCCAGATCCCGGCCAGCAGCGCCAGCCCGAAGCCAAACCCGACCGTTATCAGCAGCGGTCCGCCCGACAGGTCGTTGCCCAGGATCGTCATCGACCCCAAGAAGACCAGGATGAATGTGCCCATGAATTCCGCGAGGTACTTGTTGATCACCATGTGAAAGCTCCTCCTATTGGGCCGGTTTGACCCGCGCCCGTCCTCAAAGGTTTCGACATGAACAGGCTATTTGTGGTTTCTCCAACTCCCCGGATTTGAATGAGGGGCGTTCATGCGACGGCTGAGCCTGCAAATGGTGATCACGACCGCCCTGCTCCTCGCCTCATGCGGGGCCGAGGTGGTGGTCTCCGATTCGTCACCCCCGAGCGAGTCCGACCGGCCCCCGAACCTGGTGGTCACTTCTGGTGAGGATCGACTCGAGCTCGAGCCCTGGACCTACTGCTGGACGAGTGGGACCAACGGAGTCTGCGCCGACGGCATGCCACCCGACCCGCTGCCCTCTTTCGAGTCGCCGGTCACCGAACTGGTCATCGAATATCCCCTCGATTGGGGAATGCTGGCCACCTTCAATCCAGAAGGGAGCGAGTACTGCGATGGTCAGACCGTGATCCAGGTCGTGCCCGGCGGAGAGACGCTGGCGCCCCCGGTTGCCGCCGGCGGCCACTTCGTGGAGATCTTCGCCCAGGGCGATGGCGGCGACGCGATTTGGTCGTTCGCCTTCGAGACCACCGCCGACAACGACCCTCCACCGCCCCACGCCGAGGTCTATTGGTATCAGGACGTCGACGAGACCGATCCCGGAGTGAGCATGGAGGTGAATGTGGCGAATGTCGCCCAGCAACCGGATCAGGTGGCGATGGAAGCGGTGGTGACTGACGCCACGGGCGCGACTTCAGAATTCGCCTTTGACACCGAGACCGGCTTCGACCCGTCTTGCTGGACCGGAGGGATTCACGGGAGCGCCGATCCCGGGGCGACCGGGATCCCGGGTGACGCCGCTCCCTACAACATCGAGATCAAATTCGAGACCGATGGCAAGGCCTGGGTGGTGGAGCCGGTCCGCTGGCCCAATGACTTCATCGACGGTGGCAACACCAGCGAGTGGCTGCCTGTTGAGCCTTCGGAGGGCTGAAATGCGAAGAGGGCCCCCCCTTTCGGGGAGCCCTCTCCACGTTGCGAGCCAGTCTGTAAGCCGGATTCTGTCTAGGACGACCATCCATCTGGGCGCACCGTTGCCGATACGCTCGCGCGGCCTACCCGGGACTTGATCGGCGGGCAGCCGTCGTCCCTGCTTGGCCTTGCTCCCGGTGGGGTTTGCCTAGCCGCCCGGTCACCCGGGACGCTGGTGAGCTCTTACCTCACCGTTTCACCCTTGCCTGATCCCGCAAAAACGGGCCATCGGCGGTCTGCTCTCTGTTGCACTATCCGTCGGGTCACCCCGCCTGGGTGTTACCCAGCACCGTGCCCTGTGGAGTCCGGACTTTCCTCGATCTTGCGACCGCGGCCGTCCAACGGGCTCGACAGCTCTATTTTAGGTCTCCGGCCGCCGCTTTCTCCTACCGGCGAGCCATCCGGCGAGGCCGGATATCACGATGGCCAGCAATGCGAGCCCGAGTACCGATCCGGTGCCTGCGGTGCCGCCGGACATGGCGGAGACAACGATCACCAAGCCGGTGAGGAGAAGACCGGTGACCGCTCCGTGAAAATGCTCCGAATGTCGGGCGTATCTACCGGCGACCCAACCCCCTGCCGCAAAGCCGAGCGGAATTCCGACCAGAAGGTTGGCATATGGCGCGTTGAACAAGAGCCCGCCGAGCAGGGACGCGAGCCAGGTGGTCAGAGTTCCGGCACCAAGACCGAGCCCGAGCGCTCCGAAGTTCAGTGCGGCCAGCATCGCCGTCGATGTTGGCACGCCGGGGATCGGTAGGGTCATCGCTGATGGCCGGAAGCCCCTCGAAGCGCCCCCTTGTGGTCGCCGCTCACCGACTCCCGGTCACCAGAGACGGAGCCACCGGCAAGTGGTCCACCAGCCCCGGCGGCCTGGTCGCGGCCCTGGCCCCGGTGCTCCGTGAGCGAGGCGGGGTCTGGGTGGGCTGGGACGGCGGCGCCGGCGGACGGGAAAAGACCTTCGAGGTCGAGGGCATCACCAACCGCTCCGTGGCGCTCTCCACCGACGAGATCGAGAACCATTACGACGGCTTCTGCAACGGCACTATCTGGCCCCTATATCACGACGCGATTCGTCCTCTGGAGTTCCACCGCCACTGGTGGAGGCCCCATCAACAGGTCAGTGAGCGGTTCGCGGACGCGGTGGCCGGAGTCGCCGACCGCAACAGCCGGGTGTGGGTGCACGACTACCAACTCCAGCTGGTGCCGAGCATGCTCAGGCAGCGTCTCCCCCGGGCCAGGATCGGGTTCTTTCTCCACATCCCGTTCCCCCCGATCGACATCTTCGAGCGCCTCCCCTGGCGGTCCCAGGTCTTAGAGGGGCTTCTCGGCGCCGACTATCTGGCGTTCCAGACCAAGCGGGCGGTGCTCAACTTCGCCGCCGCGGCGCGGGAGATCGCCGGGGCCCGGGGTCCCGCATCCGCGCTCGAGTACCGGGGCCGGACCGTGCGCTGCCAGGCGGTCCCGATCTCGATCGACGTCGAGCGCAGCGTGCACAGTGCCGCCTCGGCTGCAGCCAACACCGCGGCAGCCCGGATCCGCTCGGACCTGGGAAACCCCGATCACGTGATCCTCGGTGTGGACCGCCTCGACTACACGAAAGGGATCGACCTTCGCCTCAGGGCCTTCGAGGTCATGCTCGACCGCCATCCCGAGCTCCTGGGCAGGGTGTCGATGGTCCAGGTCGCAGTGCCGAGCAGGGAAGACGTCGGGGAGTACCAGACGATCCGGCGCCGGGTCGAGGAGATGGTGGGCCGGATCAACGGCCGCTTCGGCCGGGCGGCATGGGTCCCGGTCCACTACCTCTACCGCTCGCTCGGCTTCGAGGAGTTGGTCGGTGCCTATCTGTCGGCCGATGTGATGCTGATCACCCCACTCCGGGACGGGATGAACCTGGTTGCCCTCGAATACGTGGTGACCCGACTCGACAACACCGGGGTTCTGATCCTCAGTGAGTTCGCCGGCGCCGCCGAGCGCCTGAAGGATGCGCTGATCGTCGAATCCCTATGACCTCGATGCCCTGGCGCTGTCGCTCCACCAGGCGATCACAATGAATGAGATGGAACAGGGGAAGCGGATGTCGAGGTTGCGCCGGGTCGTCAGGCATTGGGATGTCCACGCCTGGGCACGACACAACCTGGAGGAGATCGGGGCGTGATCGATTTCCTCGGCGCGGTCCCCTCGCTGCTGGTGGCCTCCGATTTCGACGGGACGCTGAGCCATCTCGTCGACGACATCCTGGCTGCCGTCCCCATCCCCCGGGCTGTCGAGGCACTGAAGCGACTCGCCGCAACTCCAGGGACACATGTTGCGATCATCTCCGGTCGTCGTCGCTCCGACCTCGTGGAGCGATTCGACGACCGGCGGTTCATCCTGATCGGAGAGCACGGCGCCGATGCCGGAGGTGGGATGCTCCCCGAATCGCCCAACCTGAGCGCGATCAGGGCCCGGATCAGCGAGCTCAGCCTTGAAGTGCCGGGCTCACTCGTCGAGCAGAAGAACCACTCGGTGGCGTTCCACTACCGGACGGCGACGGACCCGGCGGCGGCGGTCGAGGAGATTCGAAGGCTGGCCGCCGAGTCGGTCGGGATCACCCTCCTCGACGGCAAAGACATCCTCGAGCTCACCGACTCCACCACCGACAAGGGGAAGGCGCTCTCGGCCCTGCGGGTCTCCCTTGCCGCCAGCTACGTGTTGTTCATTGGGGACGATGTGACCGACGAGACCGTTTTCGCCAGCCTGAAGCCTCCGGACGTCACCGTCCACGTTGGATCCGGCCCCACCCTTGCCCGGGCCATGGTCCCCGATCCCGAGGCGGTCGCCGATCTCCTCGAGGTCCTGGCAACCGAACGCGAGGCCCTCTGAGAGATGTGCGGACGGTTCTCGATCACCGGTGACCTCGACTTCTACGCCGAGTACTTCGGCGTCGACGATGTTGTCACCGGAGCCCTGGAGCCCAACTGGAACGTGGCTCCCACCGACCCGATCTATGTGATCAACGAGCGGGACGGGAAACGGCTCCTCGACACCATGCGCTGGGGCCTGGTGCCCTATTACGCGGCGGACGACAAGAAGATCCACATCAACGCCAGGATCGAGTCGGTGACCACCTCCGGCGCCTTTCGCGAATCATTCTCCAAGAGAAGGTGCCTGATCCCGGCCGACGGCTTCTACGAGTGGGAGCCTGCGACGGAGGGTCGAGCCCCGCACTGGGTGTACCGGGCAGATGGCTTCCCGATGACGTTCGCCGGGATCTGGTCGACCCGAAAGCTCGGCGAGGAGTGGGATCGGAGTTGCTCGATCCTCACTACCGATGCGGGGGGCGTGATTCGCAGCATCCACGATCGGATGCCGGTCTCGCTTGCCCCAGACTCCTGGGATGCCTGGCTCGATCGTGACTTGCGAGATTCCGAGGCCGCGCTGGGGGTGGTCGACGAGATCGACCCGGACCTGATCATGGAGCACCGGGTCTCAAAGCAGGTGAATTCGGTGCACAACAACGGGCCTGAGCTCCGGGAGAAGGTGGAACCGGAGACCCTGTTCTGAGCGACGGCGCCCTGCGCCGGGAGATGGGCTTCGGTGGAGCTGTCATCACCGGGCTCGGCGCCATCCTCGGCACCGGCGCATACGTGTCGATCGGGCTCGCAAGCGGCCAGTGGGGTGACGCTGTGCTCGTCGCCATCCCGATCGCAGGCCTGGTCGCGCTGTGCAGTGGGCTGTCCTCGGCCTACCTGGCCGGCATTTTCCCGGTGGCCGGAGGTACCTATGAGTTTGCCTATCAAGCCCTTGGCCCGAGCTTCGGCTTTGGGGCTGGATGGCTCTTCCTCCTGGCCAAGACTGCCTCGGCGGCCAGCGCGGCCCTTGGCCTGGCGCTGTACCTGGGGCTCCCTGGCGGCCGATGGCTCGCCATCGTGATCACATTGGCACTCACCGCACTGGTGGCCGGAGGAGTGCGTCGAACCACGGTCGTAAACGCGGCGTTGGTTGTTGTCACCCTCGCCGGGCTCCTCGCCTTCATCGTTCCCAGCGTCCTCGAACCGGGCGAAGGCGTATTGGGGATGGTGGATCCGGCGTGGCTCGAGGGATTGCTACCGGCAGTCGCCTTCCTCTTCGTGGCCTACACCGGGTTCGGCCGCATCGCCACCCTCGGCGAGGAGATCGAAACACCTGCAAAGACCATCCCCAGCGCCGTCGTGGTCACCCTTGGGGTCGCGGTGATCCTCTACCTCGGGGTAGCGGTGGCCGGGAGCTCCTTGTACGGGCCGCGGTGGGGGTTGCTTCTCGACGCCGGCGCCACGCCTGCCGACCTTGTGGCACCTCCGCTCTCAACGGTGGTCGCGATCGGTGCGATCACTGCGATGGCCGGAGTGCTGGTCAACCTCGTACTGGGGCTGTCACGGGTGTGGCTTGCCATGGGCCGACGCGGTGACATGCCTCAGGCGCTGTCCCGACTCGACCGCCGCTCGCAGCCCCGATCAGCGGTATGGCTCTCGGGAGTCGCTATCGCCGCCCTCTGCCTGGTCGGGGACATCGGCGTCACCTGGTCGTTCGCCGCCTTCACTGTCCTGCTCTATTACGGCATCACCAATCTGGCGGTACTTGCCTTGGACCGGGGGCGGTTGACTGCATGGGTGGGCCTGCTCTCGTGCCTGCTTCTCTCCTTGTACGTCAGCCTCACCACATGGCTTGTTGGAACCGCCCTTGTCCTTCTCGGCGTTCTCTGGAAACGACAACGACGAGCTTGAAAATCGGGCGCAGTTACCCTTGCGCTGCAACCGGGGACCCCTGATGAGATCTATTCGTATTGGCCTGATCGCGCTCAGCGTGAGCGCCTGCAGTGCCATCGTGGGCGAGACGCCCACCGAGACCACGGAAGTGGCCACCACCGCGACAACCCAGGTCGCGACCACAATCACAACCATTCCAGCGGAGCGGTCATGTGTCCATGTCACGGCGGAAACTGCGCCGGTGGCAACGGGGTCGGTGGCCACTGACGCTCTCGCCCTCTCCGGCGAGATCTTCGTCTGCGCCGACGATGTCGTGGTGGTCGCCGAAGGCGACATCAACGAGCTGGCGACCGCGGCCCAACTGGCGGCGGCACTGGGCGGGCCCTTGCTTCACCCCCACCCGCAACTCGCAGCCGAGTTGGGACGGCTCAAGCCGCTCCACGTGCACCTGGTTGGTGATGTCGAAGCGCAAGCCCCTCCCGAAGCGACGGTGCTGCGACACACCATCTCCGAGGCGGTCGACGAGGCGAAGTTGGCCTTGGGTCTCACCTCCGACTTCCGCCTCCCTTCCACCCCCGATGCATCCACGGTCGTGGAGACCCTCGGAGCAATTGCCGCGCAGGATCGGGTGGTTCTCCCCCAGACCGCCCCGCCCACGGGGAGCACTCAACCGCCGGCCGCCATCGACCCGGTCCAACTCGTGACCGGCCTCGCCCGTCCCTCTACGTCGACATCGGTGTGGCTCATGGATGCCACCAACCCGGCGGCGATCCTGTCCGCGGCCGGCACCGGGCGGGCAGTTGATGCGAGCGTGGTCGCCTACGACCCCGCCGACCTGCTCGCCTACCCCCAGGTCGGGACGGCCCTCGCCGGCAGGCCCGCGGAGGCGATCAGGTTCGTGGGGACGATGTCCGAGGTGGATCCTTGGGAATTGGCGGTCCTGGCCAAAGGGCAGCAGGTGCCGGGCGGCGGGTTCCACGTGCTCCCGGAGGGTCGCCCCCGCCGTTACGTCGCGTTCTACGGTCACCCCGAGACGGTTGGCCTGGGCGCTCTCGGAGATCAGGGGCCTGAGGAGACGCTGGCCCGAATGCAGCCGCTCCTCACCGAGTACGCCGCGGACGGATATCAGGTGATCCCGACCTTCGAGATGATCGCCAGTGTTGCCAGTGCCACCGCCACCGACGACAGCGACTACAGCTTCGAATGGCCGATCTCCACCTTCGATGCCTGGATCCAGGTGGCCCAGGCCAACGGGATGTATGTCATCCTCGACCTTCAACCCGGGCGGGAGGACTTCCTCACCCAGGCCAAGCAATACGAGGAACTGCTGAAGCTGCCCTTTGTCGGCCTGGCCCTCGACCCGGAATGGCGGATCGGGTCGGATCAGGTGCACCTGGTGCAGACCGGCCAGGTGACCGCGGCCGAAGTCAACACCGTGGTCGACTGGCTGGCCGACCTGGTCCGTGCCAACGGCCTTCCCCAGAAGATGCTCCTCGTCCACCAGTTCCAGACCCGAATGATCCTGGACCGTGAGACCCTCAAAGAGCGCCCCGAGTTGCAGATGGTGATCCAGATGGACGGGCAGGGACCGACCGCGACCAAGGACGACACCTATCGCTTCCTGACCGAGGGCACCGAGGCGGCTCACTGGCGGTGGGGGTGGAAGAACTTCTTCAGGATGGACCCGGAGACACCGACCCCGGCATACACCATCGCCAAGGTGCCGACCCCGGTGTACGTCTCCTACCAGTGAGCCACCAACCCCCTTTTTTCTTGAAACCGTTTTCGCGCAGGGATGTAGGGCCAGAGCCACACATCCCTGCGCCAGAATGGGAGGAATGAGAGCGCATTGACCAAGTTCGCCTACTTCTGCGGCCACGAGCAGTGGCACCCAGAGCAACTGGTGGAGCACGCCCGCATCGCCGAGGACGCCGGCTTCGACATGGTCGTCGTCTCCGAGCACTTCCACCCCTGGGTGGACGACGCTTCGGCCTCGGGTTTCGCCTTCTCCACCATCGGGGCCATGGCGGCCGCGACGGAGCACATCGAATTCGCCACCGGGGTCACCACTCCCCTCTTCCGATATCACCCCGGGGTGGTCGCGCAAGCGGCGGCGACCCTGGACCGCCTCTCCTCAGGGAGGTTCACGCTCGGTGTAGGGACGGGCGAGAACATCAATGAGGGCCCGCTGGGGTACTCCTTCCCTGGCTACGCCGAGCGCAACGCCCGGATGACGGAGTCTCTCGAGATCATGCGACGGCTGCTGGACGGGGAGAAGCTCACTTACGAGGGGGAGTACTACCGCACCGACCGCGCCATGCTCTACTCCCCTCCCCTGGGCCCGGTGCCGATCCTCCTCGCCGCCGGCGGGCCCAAGTCGGCGGACCTCGCAGGCCGCCTCGCACAGGGCGTGGTCACCTCCGTCAAGGACCCGGCGGAAACCATGGAAAACGTGGTCAACCCGGTCCGGGAAGCCGCCAGTTCCGCGGGAAGGCCCGACCCGTTGATCCTGGCGACACGTTGGGCGGTCATGGCCGCCGACCAGGACGAGGCATGGAAGGCTCTCTACTCCTGGCGTGGGCTGAGGGCCCCCGGGCGGCTCGAGGCAGTGGATCCGGCCGATCTCAGGGAGCGCGCTGACGCCCTCCCCCGTGAGGAGATCCTCGGCCGCTACCCGTTGGTGGCAACTGCACACGAGATCGTGGAGATCTACCGGCCCTTGGTCGAGGACCTAGGCGCGGATGTAGTCACGATCCAGATGGCATCGCTCGACCAGCCAGACCTGATTCGGCTCATCGGGAGCGAGGTCCTCCCCGTGCTTCGCAACCTCTGACCGGGTCACCCCACTCGGGTGATCAACTCCACCAACCGGAGGATCTCCTGGACCGACCCGGGGTCGAGACCGGGAGCGGAGGCAGCAACCATCAGGGACGGCACCAGGTCGCGCGAGGCCAGGAGGATGGTCGCCCCGTCCTCGCTTTGGGTCTCCAGTAACTGCTCATAGGGCAGGATCAGGCTCTCGGAGAGCCCGGCGCCGAACGAGGCGAACAGGTCCACCCGGTGCCCATCGACGTCCTGGGTGATGACCCGGCCCTCCCCACCCGATTCAGGGCTCACCTCGACGATGTGGAACTCGACTTCCGACTCAGTCTGGGTGCCGGACTCGGCGACCTCGATCTCGCCGGTGAGCGTCTCCCCGGCTCCCTGGGCGAACCCGCTCCAGAAGTTGGCCGCGATCTCGGTGTCCCCGTTCTCCAGGGCATCGGCGACCTCCCCCGGGCTGGCTCCCTCGGCCAACGAGGCCAGCGCCGCCTGACCGGGCACGGCGAGGGAACTTGCAGCCGCGAAGTCCCCCTCGGAGAGGAAGGTGCTCAGGTCCTCGACGGCCTGTGCCGGCGAGTCAGCGCCCGAGCCCAGGCGTGATTGTGGTCTCCCCCGTTTCCGGGTCACCGCAGGCTGCCGCCAACACGATGAGGGCGATCAGCACGAAGCTACGCATGGTCGGCTACCAGGTCAGGGATGCGCCCGGTGGTCCAGAGGCCCTTCCGACGCTCCGGGTCGTTGAGCCCGGTGGCGAACCAGAGCCACACCAGATAGGCGAGCCCGACCGCCTCCAGCACCCACCGCCAGGGATCGGACAAGGCCCGCTCCCAGGCCAGGGGCCAGAACGGCGAGGCTCCCATCGGGATCTCCAATCCGAAGAACGGCCAGAACAACACCACCGGCACCGTCCAGAGGGCGTCCAGCATCAGGTGGAACAGCCAGCCGACGCCCACCGCCATGAACGCCCGCCTCCGCCGTCCCCGTCTCGTCGTCAGCAGGACCACCGCCATGAAGACCGCAGCCAGGGTCAGTGAGTGGAAGAAGATCTCTCCGGTCGAAAACGCCTCGGCGAAGAGGAGCGTCCCCAGCGGAAGGTCGAGGATGTCGGGGAGCAGGGCGCCGAGCAGCAGGTAGCGAACGTCGACCTTGGGGTCCCGAAAGATCCATCGGAACAACCAGAGCGTGGCCCCCGTGTGCCAGAAGAGCATGGTTCAAGGGACCAGGATCCGGCGACAGTGCACGCATCGCGGGATCTCGGCGCCGAGTGCTTCCGCCTGTTCCTGGGCGGAGAGCGCCATGTGACAGCCACCACATACCCCGTGTTCGAACCGCCCGATGGCCACGCCTTCCTTGGACTGTCGCAAGGTCTCGTACATCTCCAAGAGGTCCGCGGGCACCGGGGCCATTGCCTCCTTCTTCCGCTCTTCCTTGCGCGCCAACTCGGCGTCGATGGCCTTCCACTCTGCCTTGATCACCTTTTCCAGGGAGTCCTTGGTCGAGAGCACCGAGGCCACTTCGGCGTTGAGCCTGACGACGCTGTCCCGGGCCGGATCGACCTGGTCGAGCATGCCCAGAACCCGCGTCTCCATTGCCTCCTTCTGTCCACGCAGGCTCTGCACCTCGAGCCTCATGTACTCGGTCTCCCGGGCGCTCATCCCGCCTGCGTAGAGCCGGGTCTCGTGCTCGCTGAGCTTGCTCTCGAGCATCTCCAGCTCACCTTCGGATTTGTCGAAGTCGAGCTCCAAGGCCTTGAGAGCGGTTGAAGCTTCGGTGAGCTCGGCCTCCAATGCTTGCTGGTTCTCGTGGGCCTGGCGGTAGGCGGCCAACTCGGGAAGGGACTGGCGACGGTCGAGCAGACGGTCGATCTGCAGATCGAGGTCCTGGACGTCGAGCAGGTCGCCAAGACTCGTGATCTCCATGGGCGACCGAGGGTAGCGGTGGGTCAGACCCAAGTCTGAGGGTCGAGATGAGTCAGGTCGGTCACCTCGATTTCGACCGTGGAGCGCACCTTGGCCACCAGTGCCGCCATACCGGGGCGTTCGGTGGCGATGTGCCCCGGGTCGACGACCGCCAGGCCCGCGTCGAGGGCAGCCACCGCGTTGTGGTGGGAGACGTCACCGGTGACCAGCGCATCAGCGAGCTCCGCGGCCGCACCGACAAAGTCGGATCCCGACCCGGGGACCACGGCAACCCGATCCAGTGCCCGATCGCTGTCGCCGGAAACCCGTGGCGGCCACGATCCCAGCCGTTCGGCGACGAGGACGGCGAGATCGCCAAGGCTCCCCTGGAAGGCTCCCACCCGCCCGATGTCGGGAAGGTTCTCTTCGGGATTCGCCCCGAAAGGCTGGGCAGCGGTCAATCCGAGCGCATCGGACAGCGCATCGGCGGTGCCACCTGGGGCGGCATCGAAGTCGGTATGGCAGACCATCACGTTGACCCCGGCCCGGAGCAGGCGCACGGCGCGTGCAGTGGGCGACCGCCCATCGAGGAGCCGGGTGACCGGGTGGAACAAGAGAGGGTGATAAGTGATCAGGAGGTCCAGTGGGGCGGCCTCGAGGGTTGCCACCACCTCTTCGGTGATCTCGTGGCAGACCCCGATCCCCTCGACCTTGGCCCCGGCATCCCCGAGTTGCAGGCCGACCGGGTCCCAAGCAGCGGCAGTCCCCGGATCGATATCGACTCCGAGTTGGGCGATGACATCGGAAACGGTGGTCACGCCCCGATGCTAGAAGGCTCCATTTCTCCCCCCAGCCAACGGAGTGAGTGTTGGGGGGAGTACCGGCGAAGCCGGGGAGGGGGTCTTTATCCTCCCCGCCGTGGACCTCACCGCTCCCCTGGACTGGAACCCGGACGGCGAGCGTGTGGTCGTCATCGACTCCCACACCGGTGGTGAGCCCTTCCGGGTGGTTGTGGCGGGAGCCCCTGCCATGGTCGGCGACGACATGGCCTCGCGCCGCCGCCACGCCGAGGCCAACTTCGACCAACTCCGCAAGGTCCTGATGTGGGAGCCACGGGGCCACGCCGACATGTACGGGGCGCTTCTCGGCCCCCCAGTCGCGCCCGGCAGCGACGTCTCGGTCCTGTTCATGCACAACGAGGGCTTCTCCACGATGTGCGGCCACGGGATCATCGCCCTGACCAAGGTGGCGTTGGAGACCGGGGTCCTCCCCGCAACCGAACCGAAAACCACCCTCACCATCGACACCCCGGCGGGCACCGTGGTCGCCACCGCCGACGTGGCAGATGGCCGGGTGGGGCGGGTCCGTTTCCGCAATGTGCCGTCGTTCGTGTCCGAGTTGGACGCCACCGTGACCGTGGACGGCTTCGGAGAGGTGAGATACGACCTGGCCTTCGGGGGTGGCTTCTATGCCTATGTCGACGCCGGGTCGGTCGGGCTCACCTGCACCCCGTCCGACTTCAGTGCTCTCGTCGAAGCCGGGAAGCGGATCAAGGCGGCCGTCGTCGGCGCCGGCCCGATCTCCCACCCGCTCCAGGACGACCTCGGCTTCCTCTACGGCGTGATCTTCACCGGGCCGCCAAGCGATCCCGCCAACCACTCCACCCATGTCTGCGTGTTCGCCGACGGGGAGGTCGACCGCTCCCCCACCGGCACCGGAGTCAGTGGACGGCTGGCCATCGAGCACGCTCGGGGCATGCTGGGTATCGGGGAGACGATCGTGGTGGAGAGCATCATCGGCAGCACCTTCACCGGGACCGTGGTCGAGACAACGGAGGTCGGCGGCCTCGCCGCAGTGATCCCCGAAGTCGGCGGTGAAGCCCACATCCTGGGCCGCTCCGAGTTTTGGATCGATGCGGCGGACGGCCTTGGTCAGGGTTTCTTGCTCCGCTGATCTCATCATGCACTGCGGTGCCCGTTGACCCACTCCCGGGTCGGACTTAGATTTTGTCGCCTGCTGCGTGCCGGGACTGGGGCTCCGCGTATGCAGTCATCTCGAGACGAGGACCGCGATGCACATCCTGATGGGATTCGATGGCAACTACGCCATGCCGGCCGCGGTGACGCTTCGCTCGCTCGCCCGGTCGATGCAGGACGGGGAAACCGCCGCCGTCCACATTCTCGCCGTCGACGTCGATGACGAAGCTCGAAGTCGTATCGAGAAGTCGACTCCCGCTTCGCTGACAATCCAGTGGCACGACTTCGACCTGGATCAAATCGCGGGTCTGCCGATCTCGTCGATCAAAGACGAGGTCTACATCACGCGCGCTGCGTACACCCTCCTCTTTCTGGACCGCTACCTGCCCGTCGACGTCGAGAGAGTCCTGTACATCGATCCAGACACCCTCATACGCAAGTCCCCAGCCGAACTCTTCACACTCGACATTTCCGGGAAGCCCCTTGGCGCCGTTCAGGACTTCGGTTGCTCCGCAATCGGCCTGCCCAAAGGCGTGGCCGGCTGGCGGGAGCTCGGACTCGACGGCCGACTCCCTGCCTTCAACACTGGCTTCCTGCTCATAGATCGCGAGGCGTGGAGGTCCAACGAGATCGAGCGTCGCAGCGTCGACTACCTCGGCCGGTTCGGGTCGCGCATCCACTACGTGGACCAGGACTGCCTCAACGCAACGGCCGCCGGAAACTGGCACCACCTGCCCCTCGGCTGGAACTACCAGGTGGTATTGGAATGGGCCTTCGGCGGAGACCGGGCTCCGGCGTATGCCTTCATCGATCGAGCGCAACTCGACGAAGCTCGCCACAACCCTTCGATGGTCCATTTCAACGGCGACCTGAAACCGTGGCTCACCAAGGGGGCCAGATTGCCATTCCTCGATGAATGGCGGGCAGCACTGGAGCTGACGGACTGGAGCGGTACTCCACCGACGCCACCGCAGAAAGCACCGGTGTGGCGCCGTGCCCGCTATCGGGCCCGCAAGGCGAGCCAGGCGCTCCTCGGACGTTGATCAAACGATGACCGGAACGGGCAAGGGCGACCGCCTGGCGGTCATCGGCTGTGGAGCGGCCGCTGAGAAGATCCACCTCCCCGCGCTGCGCCGCATCCGCTGGAATCCCGTGCTCCTCGTCGACCCCGACCTGGACCGTGCCCGGTCCCTCGCTCAGGGAAGTGGTGCAACCGCTGCCGCCGCCCATGAGGACCACCTCGACGACTTCGACGCCGCTCTGGTCGCGACCCCTCACGCCTTGCATGCCCCTCTGGCCTGCTCCTTGCTCGAACAGGGAAAACCGGTGTTCGTGGAGAAGCCGATGGCTATGACTGCCGCGGACTGTGCCCGCATGGTCGACCTCTCGATCTCGACCGGCCTGCCTATTGCCGTCGGCCTGATGCGACGCCAACTCCAAGCTGCGCGCTCGGACCCAGGCATTCCTCGCGGCCGAGTCGCTGGGTCGGGTCGGAAGCTTCGACTTTCGTGACGGGTTCGTCTATCAGTGGATGGTGACTTCGGACGCCATATGGCGGAAGGAGAAAGCAGGTGGTGGGGTGCTCATGGACGTCGGCACCCATGTCCTCGACCTCCTGCTCTGGTGGCTAGGCCCGGCGACAGATGTCGACATACAAAGACGACAGCTATGGAGGGGTAGAGGCCGACTGCCTGCTCGATCTGCACTTGGCGAGTGGCGCCCGAGGCACAGTCGAGTTGAGTCGCACCCGGAATCTTCGCCAGTCGGCGATCATCCGAGGGGAGAAGGGCTGGATCGAAGTCGGAGTCGACACCAACCTCCTCAGAGCGCAGCCCGAAGAGTTGCTCGACCTCCGGTTCCACGGCGTGAGAGGAAGCTCTATCAAGGATCAGAGCTCCGATTCACTGTTCGACTCCCAACTCCGGGACTGGAGAAGGGTCTTGTCCAAAGGTGGACAACCTGCGGTTCCCGGCAGCGAAGCCGCAGCGTCCGTGGCACTGATCGAGCGTTGCTATCAGGCGCGTGAGGAATGGGCTCTTCCCTGGGTCCGGCGGAGCGAAACCAATGCCTGAGTACGGCTCAATGCAGGGACTGAAGGTCCTGGTCACCGGTGCCACCGGTTTCATCGGCGGGCGGCTGGTGGAGAAACTGGTCCTGGAGGAGGGCGCCGCGGTGCAGGCTCTGGTGCGCCACTACGGGCACGCGGCACGCCTCGCGCGTTTCGACGTCGAGATGATCGGCGGCTCACTGCAGGATGCCGAGGCGATCGAACGCGCCGTGGCCGATGCCGACATCGTCTTCAATCTCGCCTACATCACCAGCAACTCGGCCGAGGAGAACGTCGTCGCCATCGGAGACCTCATCGACGCCTGCCTCCGCCACCGGGTCCAGCGATTGGTCCATCTCAGCACCTTCGCCGTCTACCAGCCTTTCCCGGAAGGTGACATCGACGCTGAAACCCCGGTTGGATCCGGGGCCTATGGCTACCCGCAAGCGAAGATCGCAGTGGAGAAGGAGATCCTCGCTGCGGTCCGGGGCCGCGGGCTGGACGCGGTCATTCTCCGGCCTTCCATCGTCTACGGGCCGTTCGGCGGCTACTGGACAGATCGTCAAGTCAAGAACCTGATCAAGGGACGGATGGTCCTACCGGAGCCCGGTGACGGGCTGTGTAACGCGGTATTCGTCGACGATCTGGTGGACGCCACGATGCTCGCTGCCACCGCGCCCCAGGCCAACGGTGAGGTGTTCCTCATTTCCGGACCCGACACGGTCACTTGGAAGAACTTTTACGAGCGGTTGCAGGAATGCATCGGAGTCAAGACCCTGCGCTTCAGAGCGCTTCAGCCCGCTTCCCCCGAGGCCACCACCCCCGCCCCCACCTCCAAGAACGCCGGCCTGAAGGCCTCAGCGCGACGTCAAGCGTCGAAGCTGGCCTCACGGATGAGCAAGGACCAGAAGCGACGGCTGCGGCGCACGTTCCGCCGCTTTCTGAAACGGGGATCAAAACCCGTCGGCATCTCCACCGATTTCGACTTCACATCCAAACCCGTCTGCCGGATCGACAAGGCCAGGTCCATCCTCGGCTACGACCCGAAGTTCGACTTCGAGGCCGGAATGGCCGCCACCTGCGAGTACCTGCGTTGGGCGTACCCACAAGCCGTTGGAGAGCTCCCCGGGATCAATACCCGCTGAGCGCCCCAATCTTCCTTCCGTAGTCAAGGCTGCGTCCGAAGGTCCATAGGGCCACGGGGTACATGACGAGTGCGAACAGCGCTAGGGCGCCGACGGCCTGCAATGCCGTTGGGCCCGGGAGGACTTCGCCCTGAGGCATGAGGACACGGCGCAAAGCCTGGATCACATATGTGTGGGGTATCACCCAGGAAAAGGAGCGAACCCAGCTCGGGAGCAACTCCAACGGAAAAAAGGCACCGGAGAGGACCGAGGCTGCGATGGTGTACAGCTGCAGCACAGGGTCGCTCCGCTTGGAGATCACTTTGATGCTGGCACCCAATATCCCGACGGTCAGTGTGGCAAGGAGGCCCATCACCACGATCAAGATCGCGGCCGGTATCCCGGAGGCCACGTAATCCGCTCCAAGCGGGATGGACACCACCAGCATGATCATCACGGTGGCGACGTTCTCGACCAGGGGCCAGGGAAGCATCACAAACGGCAATGCCCGCCACGGCACTGGCTCGACGAGGAACATCTCCAACTGACCCTGGGTCACGAAGCTGAGCATGGCGCTCCCAAACGCATTGAGTGTCACCCCAAGCAGCGTCATCGCGGCAACTCCCAACACAACGAAGGTGTAATAGTCGTATGCCACGTCGGGACCGTCGTTGTTCACCAGTTCCGCCACAAAGCTGAAGGTGATCACCGGAACGAACGCCGACAGCCCGTGCATGACCAGCGCCAGCGGATAGTTGAGGGAATCGCGGACTGCGAGCTGGAAAAAGGCGTTGCCGACCTGCCCCCAACGCCTCACCCGCTTCCCGGCGGTTGCCAACACGCTCATTCCTCGTCCACCCCTTTGGCCCTCAACATGTTGCGCAACACCTCACGCAACCGCGGCTGGATGAGGCCGATCGAATGAATGTGGTCGACATGACCATCGATCTCCCGAATGATTCGCCCCATCGGAAGTTCCGTGTTGAGCACGACGAGCGCCCCCTCGACATCGATTCCGTCGATGCCTGGCATTCCCTGGAGGAGCGCCATGCCCTTCTCCGCAGACTCATCGCGGTCGAACTCGATTTCGATCACAGGGCGCTTCGCCTGAGCAAGCATCGCATCGAGGTCACCCGAGTAGACGACGTGCCCCTTGTTGAGCAGGACAACCTTGTCGTTGAGAAGCTCCACCTCGTCCAGCCGGTGTGAGCTGATCAGCACCGCAAGCTTCTGCTCACTGGCGACCTTCTGGATCAAGGACAACAACTCGAAAGAGGCAATCGGGTCGACGGCTGCAGTCGGCTCGTCGAGGATGAGCACCGAAGGCTCGTGGAGGGTGGCCCTCGCCAGCATGAGGCGGGCCAGCATCCCCGAGGAGAGGGCGAAGCCAACCCGGTCCCGCAGCTTCGTAGAGACCGACCACCTCGAGAGTGGCGTCGACCCTGTCCTTGAGCTCATGGCTCGAGATTCCCTGCAGACGCCCGTGGAACGCCAGGTTCTCCCGACAGCTGTGGCGCAGCATCAGGGTCCTGTTCTCAGCAGGCATGAATCCGATCAAACGCCGCACCGCGGTCGACTGGGTGGTGGCGTCATAACCGAGGATCGTGGCCCGACCGCTGGTGGGAGTAGTCAGTCCGGTGAGGACGCGAAACAGTGTCGACTTCCCTGCGCCGTTCGGGCCGAGAACCGCGACCATTTCACCAGGCCGCACCTCGAGTGAAATCTCGTCGATTGCCACCACCGATTCCTTGACGGAGGTGCGGAGCAAGAGCTTCATCCAGCGCGTGTAAGGCTCATAGACCTTGCGCAGGCTGTCGATGGTGACGATGGGATCAGACATTCTTTCTTTCTTCCGATCCCGGGTCGGGCCGAATCAGGCGGCGAGACTACCGGCAGGCCGCAACTTTGCTATCGGCCGACTACGCATCAGCTTGAACCTGGTGTCGACTGTCGTCCTGCTGGACTACAGGCGATGCCGGACCCGATGAACCTCTATGGGGTGCTGGTCACCTACAGGCGAGCGACCTCCCTGCAGACGACCCTGGCGCGGCTGCGCGCCCAGAGCCGGCGGCTTGACCGCCTTTTCGTGGTGGACAACGCCAGCGACCCCGAGGTCGAGGCGATGGTCGCCGATGCCGCCGATGATCTCGCCGTGGTCTACCTCGATGGCGGTGGAAACATCGGCCCCGCGGGAGGATTCGCCCTCGGCATGGCGAAGGTCCTCGAGGACGCCAGGGATTCGGACTGGATCTTCCTCTTCGACGACGACGACCCGCCCTACTTCGACGACGCCATTGAGAGTGCGGCCGCATTTGCCGGCCAGATGGAGGCGGCCAATCCCGAAGTGGGAGGAGTCGGGATTAGTGGGGGGCGGTTCGATTACCGCTCCGGGAGGGTGATTCGGATCGGCGACGCGGAGATCCATGGCCCGGTCCTGGTCGACCACATCACGGCCGGTGGGATGCCGGCATACCGTGTGTCCGCGGTCCGGGCTGTGGGCGGATTCCTCGAAGAGCTCTTCTTCGGGTTCGAGGAGCTGGAGTTTGGGTTGAGGCTGACTGCCGGCGGCCGCCCGCTGTTCGCCGACGGCGAGCAATGGTCGAGGAGGAAGTCGGTCAAGAGAGAGGCCGGGCTCCTTCCCTCCGAAGAGGAGTCGGTCGCCAGGTCGACGCGGATCAACCTGCGTCTCAGCGGTGCCCCCTGGCGCCGGTACTACAGCCTCCGGAACATGATCTACATCCTCCGCCGCTCGGGGCACACCATGACCGCGATCAGGGTGGCCCTAGCTCGGGGCCTGGGGAAGCCGATCGCCAACCTGGTGACCGACCCCCGTGCCGCCTGGCACCAACTCGGCCTCAATTGGAAGGCGATCCGGGACGGCTTCACCGGTCGGATGGGCCGCACCGTCGAGCCCGGCTAACCGGAGCTGAACCAGACCCGCTTCCGGGCTGGCCCGGATTTCAGGAGCTCACCCACACTGGTGGACCGCAGCCCGCCGGTGCTCAAACCGTCGACCACTGCGGACACCACACCGGGCTTCTCGTGGACCGGAACCGGCTCGGCCTTGCCCGGAGTCGGCGTCCAACCGTCATGGAGGAGCACCACCGCCCCCGGGCCGGACTTGGCCACTGCACGTTCCACGATCTCTTCACGCGGGGTCTGGTCCCAGTCGTGGGGATCGACCGACCACATGACGACACGCATCCCCGAGAGCCGTGCCAGGAGAAATGTTCTCATCGTTTGGGCGCCATACGGGGGTCGAAACAGGCGGATCGGGGTGCCGACAACGGCAGCCAGACGCTTCCTGCCTCCAAGAATCCGGTCGGCGGCCTGACGGGTGCCGAGCCGGGTCAGGTTGTCGTGATTGGCCCCGTGAAGCGCCACCTCATGACCCTCGATGACCACCCGCTTTGCGATCTCGGGGTATTGCTCCGCCCGCTCGGCGAGCATGAAAAAGGTTCCTTTTCGCGCCGCTCTTCCCGAGGAGGTCGAGCACGGCTGGAGTCACCACCGGATCGGGGCCATCGTCGAACGTCGAGCCCAACCAGCAGCTCACCCGTATCCACGGCCGTGATCGAGCCCAGTATCGAGTCGACAACTTGCGCCGCGCCCAGGCCAAGCTGCTTCAAGGGGGTCGGAAGCCGCTTTGACTTCCGCTCGAGCTTGACCACCGCATTTCGAATCCGGTCCGGCAACTTCACACACCTCTTCCTCGGCGCCCGCGGCCGGCCGGACGCAGGCTAATTGAGGGCTTGCCGGCGCCCAGCTTGACCTCACGGCTGCCGGCGTGAGAATGCGTGCCACCGTGACCTCGCCATTGGCATCTGTTGTCATCACAACTCGGGATCGCCAGGATCTGGCCGATCGTGCGCTGGCCAGCGCCCTGGCGCAGACCATCTCGGACCTCGAAGTGATCGTCGTCGACGACGGATCGGATCCCGAATACCGCCTTTCCATTGCTGATCCCCGTGTCCGACTGCTTCGCAACCAATCCAGCGTTGGGGTATCCGCGGCGAGGAATTCGGCGGTCGCCGTCGCCACCGGCGAGTGGATCGCCTTTCTCGACGACGATGACGCCTGGACTCCTGAGATGCTCGACGTGTCTCTTCGGGCCGCGGCCGAGTCGACACTTCCCGCGCCTGTGTCGGTGTTGTCCGGAGCCCAGATTCAGGACCCGGAGGGCAATGTCCTCAGAACCCGAATGCCTCCCACGCTGACCCGAGGACAGCACTATTTCCTGGAGGACCTCGCCGACGGAGGCAGCTTCCAGACCCACGCCACCTTGGTGGCCCCAACCGACGTCATTCGGGGTATCGGCGGATTCGACGAAGCTCTCCTGGCAAGCGTCCACGACGACTTTTTCCTCCGCGTCAACGAGGCGAGCTCGATCCAGGGTGCCCCGACCGTCACCTACCTGATCACCGCCCATACCGGCTCCCGAGTGTCCAAGTCGGTCCTGGAGCGGGCCCGGGCCATGGATCGAACGATCTCCAAGCACGAAGACAAATTTCGCCAACACCCGCGGCGGTACGCGAAATACCTGTCGATGATGGGGGTGACCTACCTGCGGGCTGGGGAGTGGGGGCGCGCGGTGAAGGCGACCACCAAGTCAATCGTGGTCGATCCAGGTCGCGCCGAGTCCTACCGGTACTGGCTTGCCTCGCTCGCCGGGCCCTGGACTGTGCGGATCGGCCGCCAAATCGCTGAGCCGAGCGGGACCGAGAAGCGGCTCAAGTACGCCGGGTCAGAGCCGGTCCGGCCCGACCTGCATCAGGAACCCTGAGGACATGGCCCGGTATCGCAAGACGGTGCGGGTGTTCCGCTCTCTCGGCCTGGAGTCGGCTGCCCACCGTCTGGCTGGCTCGCTTTGCGAGGTCGCGACCGAGCGCCCGGTCTTCCACATAACCTTTGACGACGGGCCTCACCCCGAAGTGACCCCGCGCATGCTCGACCTGCTCGACGAACAGCACGCCCCTGCCACCTTCTTCCTGCTCACCGATGCGGCGCAGAGGCATCCCGGGCTCGTCAGCGAGATCCTGGAGCGCGGTCATGAGATCGGGCTTCACAGCCGGACCCACCCCCGACTGTCCACTGCGCCGATGAGCCGGCTGGTCGACGAGATCTGGACTGCACACCGTGACCTGGAGTCGGTGGCCGGGGAGCGGGTGAGGCTCTTTCGGCCGCCTTATGGAGCCCATGGCCTGCGCTCTCTCTACATGGTGAAGATGCGGGGTATGGAAACGGTGCTTTGGTCGGTCGATTCCGAGGACTGGAAGGGGCTCGGCCCTGAGTCCCCGCTGGCCCGCACCTCGAACAAACTAAAGGCGGGCGGAATCCTTTTGCTCCACGACACACCGGTCAAGGAGGATCTCGCCACAGATCGGGATCACGGCTTCCTCGACAAGGTCGAGCTCACCAGGCGCTATCTCGACGAACTCGCCTCCTTCGACCTGACCCCGGTGTCGCTCGCCGAGCTCAAGTCGGGAGGAGACCCGGTGCTCCGGGCCAAGGTGGCCAAGTGAGCCGCGCCAGACTCCGCTGGTGATCCGACCTTGAACCGGCTGGCCATCGCCGATGAGCTCTTTACCGCGCTCGACAGCGCGGGAATCATCTACAGCCATTGGAAGAGCAATGAGCACCTACCGGCTGCAGTCCGAGGTGAGACCGACCTCGACCTCCTGGTGCGGGCCGACGACCACCCCGGATTCGTCTCCTTGATGAACCACCTCGGCTTCGTCCTCATGGTCCCCGCCGAGGAGCGGCGAATCCCCGGTGTCGAGGGCTATCTCGGCTTCGACCCCGAGACCGGCTCATTGGTCCACCTGGACGTGAATTACCGCCTCGTCGTGGGTGAACGGCTACTAAAGAACCATCACCTCCCCATCGAGAGCTGGGTGCTGGCCGACACCGCACTGCAGGACGGAGTCCGCGTCCCGCAACCGGCCCGGGAGATGACCCTTCTCTATGCGCGGGCCATGCTGAAAACGACCAGCAGACAGTTGGTTCGCGCCAGGGTGAAGGAGGGAGCCCGATCCCGGAACGAATCCTGAAGGAAGCGCGATGGCTCTCAGAGCGGGTGGAGGACGGTGCCCTGACCGAGGCCGCGACCAGCAGCGGTCTCGACCTCGAGCTCGACGAGGTCGTCGACTTCCGCCACCGTGTCGACAGCAACGACCTCGACTGGCGCTACGTCAGCGACCGCTCACGGTCATTGCGCCACCGGCTCCGGCGCTTCCAGCGCATGTCCTGGTACCGGACGGCATCGATGCGGGTCTCGCTCCGGCTCCGCTCCTCGGCCATCGCTTCCCGCCTCGGATGGGGCATCCGGGGCCGGCGACTCGAGTCACCGGCCCCGGTCATCGCCGTGGTTGGTGCGGACGGGTCGGGCAAGAGTCGACTGACACATGACCTCAGGGACTGGCTGGGGTCGAAAGTCGACGTTCGTCATGTCTACTTCGGGCAACCTAAGGGTGGGTTCACCTGGAAACTGCTCAACAAGCCGGGGAGCATGGCCCGCAGCAAGGGAGCCGATCCCGGGATGCTGGCGTCGCGGGCCGAGTCGTCGAAATGGCTCTGGCTGGCCCGGCGCCGGAGACGATGGGCCGACCAGGCCAAGTCAGACGCCGGGGCCGGTGTCCTGGTGATCGCAGAGCGCTACCCCTTGCCCGAATTCGAGCTGATGGAAGCGCCCATGGATGGTCCCCGGCTCACCGGATCCGGATCTTCCCTGGAGCGACGCGAGTTGAGCGAGTACCGGGCCATTCCCCGGCCCGACATGACGCTGGTTCTCGCCGCCGACCTGGCGGTCTTCGAGGGACCGCAAGCTCGACCTCGGGGTCGAAGAACATCGAGCCAAGGTGGACGCCGTGGCTGGCCTTGCTGCCAGCCCGGAGCGGCTTGTGATCGACGCCGGCCCTCCATACGAGCGAGTCCTGCTCGAGGCAAAGACCGGAATCTGGGAGGCGATCCGTGGGCCACGTTGAGTTCCTTGGCGCTCCCGGGTCGGGCAAGTCGACGCTCGCCTCAGCCCTGATCACCGATGTCCCCGGGACAATCGGTCTCGAGGAGGCGGTCCGTGGGGAAATCAAAGCCCGCAGTGCCGACCCCATCGCCCGGGTCGCAGCCCGGCTTCCAGGATCCACCGAGGGCCGGGTCTGGAAGGGTGTGTATGCCCGGTCCGCCGATCGACTCTCCGCTCTGAACCGCTTCCTCGCCGCCCATCCCGCCGCCCTGGAAGCGGTGCTTGCCGGCCAGCGGGAGAGAGCAGGGAGGGATCTGGGCCAGGAACAGGTCCTCGGTTGGGTGCTCAACCTGATGGCCCGCTTCCAGTTGGCCACCGAGTCGCCGGGCTCCGACCTGCTCGTCGTCGACGAGGGCTTCGGGCAGCGAGCGGCTGCGGTGTTCGGCTATGGGTTCAGTCCCGAAGACCATGACAACCTTGCCCGGTACCTGAAGGCCATCCCCCGACCATTGAGCCTGATCGTGGTCGAGACTCCCCTCGAGACCTGCATCACCCGCCTCGAATCCCGGGGCTGGTCGGAGCGCGTCGCCGGGCTCGACGAAGCCCAGCGTATCGCCTTCCTCCGATCGTCGAATTTCGCGATCACAGCAGTGACCGACCACCTCGAGGAGCTCGGGATCCAGGTACTCCGGGTCGATGGCACCGTCCCAACCCAAGTCGGAATCGAGGCAATTCGGGATCAGATCGACCTCTGAGCCGGGTTGCAGGCGGCCCAGACTGGTTGATTTCGATCCCTGTTAGGGTCGGTGAAACTTGTCGGATAACCACTTGGAGTGGTCGTCGATCTCTCTTAGTATTCCGACTGAAGCTGTGGGGCTTCTTCGCAACGGGCAAATTGGGAGACAATTCATGGGCAGCCGGACCGCTCCTGTATGAGAGCACGCGTTTTCTTGTCGTTTCACTCGCATTCGCACTTCTGATCTCGGTGGTCGGAATCGTGCGGGCAACACCCGCCGCCGCAGTGGCCGGCGACCTAGGGCCATCGGAGGTCCCCGGCGCGAGCACCGCTGGCCTCGAGGACGAGGACGGTCAGTGGGACACCAAGAACCAGCATCGCTCCTGGTTCGTCGAGGGACGTTGGGACGCAGTCGTTCCCATGAAGTCCGTCGCCAATGGCGGCCCGGCCTCGGTCGAGTCGGCATGGTGGATCGTCCAACAGGCGATCCCTGAGGCTTACGGGAGCGCTCCGGTCCCCTACTCGGTCGCCCCCACCCCGAAGGTCGAGGTCACCACCGGGTCGTCAGACCGCCCCGACGTCTTCTGGGACGACGCGGCAAACACCCTCTATGTCCTGATGAGCGGTGGCGCCACCACGACCATTTACGTCTACACGTACGTGGATGGCACCGACACCTACACCTTCTCCCACGCTTCTGACATCCCCGACTTCGAGGCCGCCAACTCCCGGGCCTCGATCTTCAAGGACGACACCGGCGACCTCTGGGCCTCCAAGATGGACGGCGGCGGACTCGTGGTCAGCCGCTCCACCGACGACGGCGTGAGCTGGCTCCCCGCTGTCAACCACATCTTCCCGGTGGCCGAGGGTCAGACCCAGATCACCCAGGCGGGGAGCACCCTGGCCGTCGCTGCCGCCGAGGACGGGGACGGTGGTGACGAGGACGGCCGCTTCTCCAAGTACCTCTTCTACACCCTGGACCTGGGCAACGTGGGCAACTGGGACCAAGTCACCTTCGCCAGCGGCGTGCTCACCATCCCATCTCTCCCGATCGCCGGCGAGGCGGTGCGGGTAGGTGACCGTGTTTACCGCTTCGTGGACGCCCTTGCCCTGGAGAACGACGTGCTGATCGGGGGCAACCCCCGTCAGAACCTGGTCTGGGCGGTAAACGGTGACGGCACGCCGGGTGTCAACTATCACATCGACACCCTGCCCAATGCTCATGCCTTCGCCGACGACCCAGTAGTTACCTCCATCACCTTCACCGCCAAGGCATCGGGTACCGAGGGCAATGCGGTTCAAACGACCACGAACGTGACCGGTGGTTCCTGGGGTGCCGCGACGCTCGCCGGAGGCGCCTCGACCTGGGTTCGCGAGGAGATCCCCGTCGCCCAGGGCTCGAACCCGACCACCGTCGCCGTGGTCCATGCCGACGACGAGCTCAGCCTGATCAAGGATGGTTCGGACAACATCTACATCGCTACCGAGACCCAGCGCACCTGTGTTGAGCCCCACCGCCTGCGGAACGAACATCACTTTGGACCCCCAGGTCATCCTCTACCAGCGAACCCCTGCCGGTGTCTGGACTCAGAACAACGTGAAGATGGACCAGCAGAGCTCGACCGGTGACCGGAAGCGCCCGGTGGTCGCCATCCTGGGCACCACCCTCTACGTCATCGCCATCGACAACGGGCGGACCAACAGCTCCTACTGGCAGAAGACTTTGGGCGCACTTCGGTCGTGCCTGGCCCTCCCCAACTTCGCCTCTTCCAGACCGACTTCGAGTCCTACCGGAACAACATCGTCCCCCGCGACCCGGTGGCGTCGGCCACCGACCGCCTGCCGGTCCTGATCGATTGGGCCTGGGAGGGCGAGGGGCAGGACAACACGATCTGGCAGACCAGCTTCCCGATCACCGGAAACCAGGCGCCTGCGGTCAATGCCGGTGTGGACAAGACGGTGGACCTCAGCCCGCGCCGCATCCTTGGGTGGCATCGTCACCGATGTCAATGACTCGGTGCCCGGCGACACGCCGACGATCTCGCTGTGGACCGTGGTCAGCGCACCAGCCCGGAGCCAACGTGGTGTTCCGACAGACCGCCGACCCCGCCTCCGCGCCGAGGCCAGACCTGCCAGGTGCGTTTCTCCACGTCAACATGCTGGGGACGTATGTGCTTCGGCTCACCGCCACCGAATCGGGAACCGCCCCGCTGGCCAACATCGACGATGTCTCGGTGACAGTGCAGGCGACCAATACCGCCCCGTCGATTTCCGTGACCGAGCCTGATGGTGGTGAGACCTTCGCCGTCGGTGCACCGGTCACCTTCTCGGGTACCGCCAGCGACCCACAGGACGGTGACATCTCGGCTGCCATTCGGTGGACCTCGAACCGTGCAGGGCTTGATCGGCGTGCGGCAGCTTCTTCACCAAGTCCAACCTGGTGAGTGGGACCCACATCATCAAGGCCACGATCTCCGACGGTCAGTTCACGGTGGCCTCGTCCAACAGGACGATCGTCATCGGAAGCTCGACCCCGCCGCCCCCACCGCCGCCACCGCCGCCGGATCCGGACAACCCGTTCATCGATGACGACGGGCACATCTTCGAGAACGCCATCGAGTGGCTGAAGGCGGAAGGGATCACCCAGGGGTGCAACCCGCCGACCAACAACCGGTTCTGCCCGAATGACCGGGTGGACCCGGGGTCAGATGGCCGCCTTCCTGGTCCGGGCCCTTGGCTACCCGCCGGCGGCAGCAACAACTACTTCGTCGATGACAACGGTCACGTCTTCGAGACCGCGATCAACCGGCTGAGGACTGCGGGAGTTACTCAGGGATGCAACCCGCCGGCCAACAACCGGTTCTGCCCCGACGACTTCGTCACCAGAGGCCAGATGGCTGCCTTCCTGGTCCGGGCTCTCAACTACACCGCAGGTGGCAACACCGACTACTTCGTCGATGACAACGGTCACGTTTTCGAGACCGCCATCAAGCGTCTGAGGACTGCGGGTGTCACTCAGGGATGCAACCCGCCAGCGAACAACCGGTTCTGCCCCAACGACTTCGTGACCAGAGGGCAGATGGCTGCGTTCCTGAAGCGGGCTTTGGACAACTGATCGCTCCACGGACCATCGAGACAGAGGGGTATTAGGGGATGAGTGGGAGGATGGGACGCCGGCTGGCCCTCAGCGGGCTGGCCGGCCTGCTGGCGGTGACCGGGGTGCCTGCCCGGTCTGACCGGAATTGCCTTTGCGGCGGTTGGCGACGTGGTGCATTTCGTCGATGCCACCCAGTGGGTGCCGGATGCGCCAGGGCTGAGTGGGGTCGCCTATCGCGCCTCCACCAACAGCCTGGTCGTGGTCGACATGCAGAACCGCGACTTCGCCGGGTTCGACAACACAAACCTTTGGGAATACGACCTGGACACCAACACGGTGTCCTACACCGGGTCCGTGCTTCCAAGCCCGGCTACCCAGGACCCCACCGGAGTCGCCATCGACCCGGGACCGACGACGTCACCCACCGACGACATCCTGTTCGTCACCAGTGACACCACGATGACCGTCTATGTCACGGGCCCGGTGTCGACGGCATGTTCGGAACCGTGTCCTAATCCGGGCATCGACGACATTGCGCTTCGACCGGTGATGTCGAGGATCCGGCCTACAACCCAATCAACGGCCACCTCTATGTGCTCGCCGGGAGCGGACTTATCACCGACTTCGACCCCGGGTCGACATGTCCTTTGGAACGATCGACGACCCGGCGCCAACGTCATTCGCCATCCCGGAGAATCTACGATGATGACCCTCTCGATGATGTAGAGTCGCTGGCGTTCGATCCGGCGACCAACAACCTGATCGCCGCTCACCGGTTCGACAACATCATCTACGAGTTCACCACCGCCGGGTCTTCGTCCAGGATCACGATCTCACCGAGGTTCCCATCAACTCGCTGTCCGGGCTCACCTCGCAACCGGCTGACGGGGCGCCTCCCGGTGACCTACTGGGTCGCCGAGCGGGGCAGCGACAGCACCGTCGGTTGTCGACGGCGCCCTCTACCGGGTCACCTTGGCCCTGCCCCCGCCGTCCCCAACACGTGCTCCGGTCCTTTCGCTGATCACCACGCCCGATCCCGGCGACCGCAGGAACTTGCGGTCACCTTCGATGCCAACGCCACCGACCCCGACTTCGGTCAGACCCTGACCTTTCTCGCTCCAGGCCGGTGGCCCGCCACCGGGGACACGATCAACTCCAGTACGGGAGCCTTCACCTGGACCCCGACCGGGGCCAATGTGGGGGCCGAACAACGTGTACGGTGGTCGTCACCGACAACGGCGCCACCAATCCAGGGGCTATGACTTCCAGGCGTGGTGATCAATGTCGGCGACGTGAACACGCAGCACCGTGATCCTGGGTGGGCCCTTCTCCCCGGAGCACACGAGGGGGTCAAGTTTCAACTTCGACTTCGAAGCCACCGGACCCTGACGGCCGGCCAGACCTTCAGTGGAGCGCCACCGGGCTCCCGCCGGGACTCTCGATCAACAGTACCACCGGAGTCGGTCTCCGGCACGGTGGGCGCCGACGGCAGCAAACAACTCTCCCTACTCGGTGACCATCACTGTCACCGACGGCACCAGCCAGGACCAGGAGATGATGCAGTGGACGATCACTCCCGGCACAACACCAATGCCCACGCTCCGGTGCTGGCCAACATCACCAACAAGTCGGTGACCCGGGGCAACCAGCTGGCGTTCAACGCCTCGGCCACCGACGCCGACGGTGCACGCTCGACTTTCTCGCTGGTCAGCCCGCCGTCGGGCGCCGCGATCACCGCGTGGCGGCCACTTCACCTGGACCCCTCCACAGTCAACGCCGGGAACTACAACGTGACGATCAAGGTCACGGACAACGGGACCCCGGCGCGCAGCGACCAGCAGACCTTCGTGGTCACGGTCCAGGACGACTGCAACCCGGATCCGGTGCGACACCTTCTCCGATGACGACGGCAATGTCTTCGAGGCACCATCGAGTGGCTCGCCGCCGAAGGCATCACCTCAGGGCTGCAACCCGCCGGCCAACGACCGCTTCTGCCCCAATGACAACGTCTCCCGGGGTCAGATGGCCGCCTTCCTGGTGCGCGCCCTGTCTACCCGGACACCAACGTCGACTACTTCACAGACGACGGGGCAAGCGTCTTCGAAGGCTCGATCAACCGGCTGCGAGCCGCCGGGGTGACACTGGGATGCAACCCGCCCAACTTCAGCCGGTACTGCCCGAACGGTCTGGTGACCCGGGGCCAGATGGCGGCTTTCCTGGTGCGAGCCCTCGACCTGCCGGCATACAACGGGCCGGACCGATTCGCCGATGACAACGGGCACGTGTTCGAGGGGGCCATCGAGAGACTGGCCCAGGCCGGGATCACGGTTGGCTGCAACCCGCCGGTCAACGACCGTTTCTGCCCCAACGACTTCGTGACCCGTGGCCAGATGGCCGCGTTCCTCAAGCGAGCGCTTCGACTAAGGGCGAATGTGAGCAGCGCGGCGAGTCGGGAGGAGCCTCGGGGGGCGACTGTGGTGTCCTCCTCGCACTCACGGGCTCCTTGTTAACCGGCGCGATGACGGCGTGGGCCGACAGCATCGCGATGCTGTTTCAGACCCTCTCATCGGGTGAGTGGGCACCGCCCTCGGCCGAGCCATCTGGCGCGGCCTGGATCGACGCCGACGGCGACCCCAATGGTGACGGATACCTGTTCGTGGTCGACACCAATGTCAACAATCCCGCCGCCAATGGCTGGATGGTCGACATCCAGACCGGGGATGCCACCAGCAGGGCCACCGGAGTCGAGGAGCCGACCGGGATCGACTACGACCCCGTCACCAACACCCTGTTCATCACTCAGCGACGACGGGTCGCATAGTTCGTCTTCACCGACTTCGACGGCCGGTGCCGGAAACATGATTCAGATCGATACCGATGCACACGGCAGCTCGACACGGAGGACCCGGCTACAACCCGGACAACGGTCGGCTGTACTGGGTCGACGGGGCCAGGAGACTCCCTGTATCGAGCTGAACCCGGTCGACGGGGCTGGGGCAAGTCCAGCGATGATCAGTGCACCAGCACTCGGTCACCCGCTCTCAACAACCGAACGCCCGACTGGGAGGGACTCGCCTGGGACCCGAGGACCGGGAACTTCCTTATGGCAACAACACCCTGGAGCCCGAGATCTACGAGGTCGACTCGCCAACCCGGTCGTGCTCCACAGAACCATCGACGCGACCGGCATCACCGGGCTGAGCCTGATCTCAGGGATGGGTATCGCCCCGGCCAGCTATCGATCCTGGCGAACAGTGCTTTGGTTGACCGACCGGGACAATTCGAGCCTCTACGAGGTGACATTCAACGGAACCGTGCCCCCGTCCACGACTTCGACCACACTACTTCGACTACGCAGCCAACCTCGTCCACAACGACCACAAGACGGCCACGCACTACGACGACTCAGGCCACCACCACAACCACCCAGGCCACGACCACCACCACTCAAGCAACCACGACCACCACCACCCAGGCGACCACAACGACCACGATCCCGGGGTCGACGACCACACCACCACGAGCCCAGCCCGGGGGCGGAGGGGGCGGTGGGGGTGGCGGCAATGTTGACCCGTTCACCGACGACGACGGGCATGTCTTCGAGAACTCGATCGAGTGGCTCCGGGCCCAGGGTATCACCCAGGGCTGCAACCCGCCGGTCAACACCCGGTTCTGCCCTGATGCCCGGGTCACCAGAGGGCAAATGGCCACGTTCCTGGTCCGGGCCATGGGATACCCGGCTACCGGCAATGACTACTTCCTCGACGATGCCGGCAGCGTGTTCGAAGGCGCGATCAACCGCCTCCGAGCCGCCGCAGTCACCCAGGGGTGCAACCCGCCGCTCAACAACCGTTTCTGCCCGAGCGACTTCGTGACCAGAGGCCAGATGGCAGCGTTCCTGGTCCGGGCCTTCGGGCACACCGATGCCGGACTGGGTGACTACTTCCTCGACGACGACAGCAGCGTGTTCGAGGGTGCGATCGATCGCCTCCGCACCGCAGGCGTGACCCAGGGCTGCAATCCGCCGGTAAACGACCGATATTGTCCCGACGATTATGTCACCCGAGGACAGATGGCCGCCTTCCTCAGGCGAGCTATCGGCGGCTGAATCAATCGAACCACCCCGCCTCGGCGTGATCATCCCCACTGTTGGGGAGCGGATCGAACTCAAGCGGATGCTGGAGTCGGTCCTCGACCAGACCCGGAAAGTGCAGGTAATTCGGGTCGTCGTCGACGCCGATGACACCACCCTCGTCGACTCCATCGTGGCCGACCTGGGAGAAAGGCTTTCAGCAGTCGACCTCGAGGTGATCAGCACCGGCGCCAAGCGGGAAGAAGGCGTCTATCTCGTGGAAACGGGTTACGGCTACGCGGTGAATCGCGGGCTGGAGCGTCTAGACACCGACCTGATCGCCTTCCTCGATGATGACGACGAGCTGCGGCCATCTCATTTCGCCGGGTTGGAGGCTGCCCTGGACCCAGCCTCGGGACGAGGTGTGGCCTACGCCCGGGTGCTGATCCGGCCCACGAGTGGCAGGGAGCGCCTCTTCCCTGAGGGCCCGATGCCGGACGGCAAGATCGGCATCGAAATGCTCATCGATCCCCAGGCCGTCCTCCTCCCTGCGACCCTCATCCACCGTTCGGTGCTCGACCGGACCGGCCCTCTCGACCAGGAACTCGACCGTCTCGCGGACACAGACATGCTGGTCCGCCTCGGCCTGGCCTCGGAAATCGCAGCCGTCGATGATCCCACCTACGTCTACTACCGGATCTCGCGGAGGGACGTCGTCAGCGAAAGGGTGCTGTCCGAGAGGTCGCGCCTTTACCACAAGCACCGGAAACACCTCATTTGGCGTCGACGGGTGATGCTCTGGGATGTCCAAGCTCGCTCCGCACTCCGTTCCGGGTTGGACGACCTCGGACAGGAGGCCGCCGAACAGGTCGTGTCACAGTTCTGGCCCAACCCGCCGCGGTTCCTGGTCACCTGGTACGCCGCCATCCGTCGTCGACAGACGCCGGAGATCGTGACCAGAATCGCCAAGAAGTTCAACAGTCTCTTTTCCCGGAAGGGCCGCTGATCACAGACCCCAGAGAGCTCGCCTCACGGCTCCTCGGACTCCAGACGGCTGATTCGTGGCCGCAGAGAGCCGAGAGCTACGAGTTCACGACTTCCTGGGAGCGGGAGCGCTCGGGATCGTCGTTCCACGGGTTCCGCGGCCTCCCCGATGGCCCTGACATCGTGATCAAGACGGTGCGGGGCTGGACGGCGGACGAGGCGGAAGCGGCGTACGAAGCCATGATCGACCTCGCCGACAGCCTCGAAGGCACCCCATTCGACATCGCGGGGGCGATTCGCCCCTGGGCCTGGGCCGGAGTCCCACCCTTGCTGGTGATGCCGTATCTGGAGGGCAGCGACGTGGTGACCATCCTGCGCGACCCGCATGCCGAAGCCTGGAAGGGCAGGGTCGACGACTGGGTGAGCCGGGCGGGCGCCATGCTCGCTGCCTATCACCAAAGGCACCCGGCGCCGGAGGCGACGGATGAGGCTCGTCGTGAAGTCACCGCTCTGGCCAGGCGGCTCCGCGTGAACGGTGACTTCGCAATCGATTGGGAACACAGAGTCGCCAAGTGCTTCGGTGATTTCGGTCCTGGAAACCTCCATGCCAGCCCGAGCGGGGACCTCTACCTTCTCGACCCACCGCTCTCCCCCGGTTCGGCTGTCGTACATCGCGACCTGGGCAACTTCCTGTTCGAACTGCGGCGACAACTGGCGGGAAGAGGATTCACCCGGAGCGAGCCGATGTCCGAGCGATTCGAGAGGCTGCACGCCGGGTTCCTCCGCGGCTATGTCATGGCCGACGGCGCACCACTAGATGCACCGGACGAGGCCCTCATCGCCCTCTACGAGACGCGACGGGCGCTGGGAATGGCGCGGCAAGCGCTTCCCAAAACGCTTCGGCGACGCGGCCTGGTTCGCCTCGACGGGTCTCAGCCTTCGAAAAAGGGCTCGATCTCGGTGACGGTGCCGTTGCCGGTCAACTCGTAGGCAGTCCCGTCCTCACGCTGGACCCGGAAGACTGCAGCGTGGAAGGCTCCACTCAGGTCGAAGTTCTCCGGCTCCAGCCCGCAGTTGACGAAGTCGTAAACCGAAGGCTCAGAACCTCCCTGATCTTCCACCACCACGAGGGCGAAGTCACAGTTACGGAATCGGACCGGCACCTCGGCCTCGGTGGCGTGCTCGTCGATGAGGAGCGTTCCCCCGTTGGTGGTGATATTGGTCCACTGCTGTGTGTCGTTCCCGTCGCTCTCATCACCAAAGGCATGGGAAACGACCGCGGTCCCGTTCTCGAGCAGTGTCAGGTCGGTGTATTGGTAGGAGTTCTCGTACGCCCCATGCTCCACCCCGGCCCCCCCGTTGTAGTAGCCGGTGAATCGGTCGACGGGGTGGGCCTCGTCGTTGTTCTGCCAAACGAAGATCCCATTGGACAGGTTGTTATGGGCGATGTTGTCCTCGAAGACCCACACCGACCCACCGTCCTCGGGCCAGATGAACCCCGAGCTCTCCGAAAACTCCTCGCCGAGCACTCCTACCGAGACCGAGTTCCGCACCGTCATGTTCGCCCCGTTGCCCAGGTAGAAACCGGACAGCCGGAACCTGTTCCCTGACACCCCGAGATCGACCCCGGCGGCCACCGCGCCGTCATAGAGGAGGTCGAAGGTCTCATTGGACATGTCCTCCTCTTCGGGAGGCGGGTCCCACCAGTAGGCCTCGTTGCGGACGTTGAAGGCGATGGTGTCGATGAAGGAGATCCCGTGTGAGGCGTGTGCGACGTAGGCGTGGTTCCCGGCGTCCCTGATGACCACTCCCTCGACGACGGATCCTCTGGTGCCGTCCCCTGCCATGTGGAAATGGAGCCCGTAGCGACCGGTTTGGTCGATCTCCCCGAAGGGCGGAGCCACATAACGGAGCGCGACGTAGCGGATGGTCTGGGGCTGTGTGGAGCGAAGGAAGACGTGGCTGTATCCGTCCGCAGTGCCCTCGATGCGGACGTTGCGAGTCAGGTTTAGCAACTCGGCTGGGTAACCGAGGTCGTTGGCCGGCGGGGTCGTGGTCACCTCTTCGAATGCGTCAAAGACCCCTGGAGCATTGGGAGCGGAGACCACCTCGTCACTCGCCCAGGCCGGGTCGTACTCATAACCCCAGGCCACCTTTTCCTCGCCCTGGAGACGGAGTTGCCCATCACCCATCACCCACAGCCCGACATCGGTCGGTACCGGGTCCATTCCGCCGCCAACGAATGCCGAGTTGTCGACGCCCTCGAAGCGGAGCACGTGTTCGATGTCGCCGGACGCCGGTTGCATCACCAACTCGCCGAGTACCTCGACGTTGCCCGAGGCGGTGAGGGTGATGTTGGTGCTCGGGTCGAGGACCCACGACTCGTCGGCAGGGATGGTCACACCATCGGGGAAGTCACGATCCTCGGTGATCATGACCGCGGTGCGCGCAACGGTCGATGGTGGGGCCGCAGTGGACCCGTGGTCGGCCATCGTCGTGGTTGCGTTGCCCGGAGGCGCGGAGGTCGTCGAATCGCTGGAGTCAGGAGTGCATGCCACGGCAAGAATCAGCACGACCCCCAAAATCACCAATCCCCGGAGTCCCCGACTCATGGCCCGGGGATCATGTGACCAGGGCACACCAGAAGGAAACCGGCGCCTCCGCTGCTCATTGCCACCGAACGCGAGTCGCTGAACATGACTGCGGCACCGTCACCCGCCCTGGCCACCAGGACCGAGGATGGAGCAGCAGCGCTGGCACCGCTCTCGATGGCACGCTTCAGGAAGGCAGCCATCTGGCCCCTGGTCACATAGGCGTCAGGGCAGAAGCGGTTGTTGCTGGGCGGATTGCAGCCTTGCGTGACTCCGGCGGCCCGGAGGCGGTTGATCGCCCCTTCGAACACGTGGCCATTGTCGTCGACGAAGTAGTTGGTGCCCCCACCCGCGCTGTAACCAAACGCTCGCACCAGGAAGGCGGCCATCTCACCCCGGGTCACCCGGCGGTCGGGGCAGAACCTGGTCCCTGACGGGTTGCATCCCTGGGTGACCCCTGCGGTTCGCAGACGTGTCGATCGCATCCTCGAAGATGTGCCCGTTGGTGTCGTTGAAGTAGTTGGCGCTCCCGGCGCTGGTGTAGCCCAGCGCCCGCACCAGGAAGGCGGCCATCTGGCCCCTGGTGACGAAGTCATTGGGGCAGAACATGGTGTTGGCCGGTGGGTTGCAGCCCTTGGTGATCCCCTTGGCCGCCAGCCAGTCGATTGCGGCCTGGAACGTGTGGCCGTTGGTGTCCCCGAAGCCTCCGCCCGGGCTTCCAGGGACGGTGCCGTTGTAGAAGGCGGGGATGCTGGTCACCGCCCCCGAGCCTGTGAGCCGGTATGCCGTCCCGTTGGAGCGCTGTACCCGGAACACCGAGCCGGACCTGGGCGCCGCTCAGGTCGAAATCGGAGGGCTCGAGGCCGCAGTGGATGAAGTCATACCTGCTCGGCTCTGCTCCCCCGCTGTCGTCGACCTGGACCCGACCGAAGTCGCAGTCCACGAATCGCACCGGGCGCTCGGCGTCCCGGGCATGCTCGTCGATGTACAGCGTCCCACCGTTGGTCTTGATGTTCGACCAGATCTGGGTGTCCGCTCCGGCGTCCCCCGGCTCCCCCATGGCGTGAGAGTGGATCGCCGTCCCGTTGTTGAGCAGGATCAGGTTCTTGTAGACATAGGAATTGGTGTACGCCCCGTGTTCGACACCGGCATCGCTGTTGTAGTAGGCGATGAAACCGTCGATCACGTGGGGCAACTCGTTGTTCTGCCAGACGAAGATCCCGTTGGCCTCGTTGTTGTGGGCCCGGTTGTTGCGGAATGTCCAGGTGGCCTCGGCGTCCTCGGGCCAGATGTAGCCCGAGCGGTCGGCGCCTCCCTCGTCGTTCTGCACCCCGACCGCCACCGAGTTGGTGACCGTCACCCGGTCTCCCGGCGCCGAGAAAGAATGCCGACATCCGGTGGTTCTCCCCGCCGGATGCCTGGCGACCCGCGCCGCCACCGCCTTGTCGAACACGATGTCGTCGGACGTGTCACCCTCGTCCCACCAGTACGCCTCGCCCCCGACGTTGTAGGCGATGGTGTTGCGGAAGGTGATCCCGTTCGACATGTGGGGGACGAAGGCGTGGTTCTTGGCGTCCCGGATCACCAGGCCATCGACGATCGTGCCCCGGCTCCCGTTGCCGGACATGTGGATGTGGAGGCCGTAGCGGCCGGTCACATGCGATCCGCCAAAGTCCGGCGCCATGTATTGGAAGACGGCGTTCCTGATCGAGGACGGCTGGCGTGGAGCGGATGAAGACATGGGTGTAACCCGCCGTTGTGCCCGCGATCCTCACGTTCCGGGTCAGGTTCAGTAGCTCGGCGCTGTACCCCAGGGCGTTCTTGGCTGGCGTCTTGGTCACGATCGGGAAGTTGGAGTAGTTGCCGGGAGTGTTGGGGGCGGCGAGCACCGCGTCACCAGCCCACGACGATTGCCAGGTGTAGGCCCATGCCGGTTTCGACTCACCAAGGAGGTCGAGCCGGCCTGCTCCCATCACCCAGAGCCCTTCGTCGCTGGCCAGGAAGTTCATGCCCCCGCCGACGAACGTGTTCTCGTTCACGCCGGCGAAAATGAGGGTGTGAGAGATGGTGCCGTTGGCCGGCTTCATCTCCAACTCGCCGATGACAACGATGTTCCCGTTGATGGTGACCCTGGTGTCGACAGCTGGGTTGAAGCGGACCGTGGTGCCGGCAGGAATGGTGTACGTACCGTTGGGCAGGGTGACGTTGCCGGTCCAGGTGATGACCGCCGCATTGGCCACAGGGCTGTTGGTGGCGAAATGCACGCCGAAGACGAGGGCCATCGCCCCGATCAGGGCAAGCAGCAAGAAACGCACCGGCCTTGCCCGGAAGCGTGGTGAGCCAACAGCACTCATCCCAGATCTCCTTCGCTCCGGACCGAGGCCTCCCATATCGCGTCTTTCGCCCAACGGGCCCGCCACCATCGGACTCCGTCGATCTCGGTCAACGCCACACAACCATAACGGGCGATCACAAACAGGCTGGCATACCCACTGGTGACCTCCGGTAACCCTGGAAACGGGCCTTGAGTCGAATCCGCCTCGACTTAGTCTGATAGGCGGACCTGGGAGGTTTCGTGGCGGAGAGCAATCCCCAAGCTGAGGGTGCGTCCCCTCTGAGCCGTTTGGTGTTCCGCGTCCTCCTACCCGTGACCGCGGTCTTGGTCATCGTCCTCGGCATTGCCTACACCAGTGATGTCCCGGTCACCGACCTCCTCCGCGACCCCAGCGCCACTCTCGAAGGTGCCTGGTACGTGGGCCTGGTCTCCATCATGGGTGTGGCACTTTGGGCCGCAGCGGCCGCGATCTGCCTGCTCTCCCTGTACGCCGCGTCCTCCGAAGGTGAGCGCCATCTCCTGGTTGCTGGAGGCGCGATCAGCATCATTCTCGGCGCCGACGACGCCTTCCTCCTCCATGAGGCGATCAAGAACGGGCTCGGCATCCCGTCCCCGGTGACGATCGCCGTCTATGGCGTGATATCGATCCTTCTCATCTGGCGGGCCTGGCCCTATCTGCGGACGAGGCCGGACCTCGCGGTGTTCCTGGTGGCCATCGGCTTGTTCGCCATCTCCGTCGTGCTCGACGCGGCCGGTGAGGCCAACCTCCCCACACCCCCGTATTCGGCGGTGATCGAGGACGTCGCGAAGTTCCTCGGCCTGGTGGCCTGGGTCACCTTCTTCGCCGGCGTCGGCCGCGATCTGATTCGGGATCGCAGATCATTCATTCGATGACCTCGCGCCGCTCGGTTCCGGCCTTGGCCCAATTGAGCATCGCGCTGGCTTCGTGTGCCATCCCCACGGCGGCAACCCCGACATCTCAAGCGGAAGCCACCACTACGACCACAATCGCGGCTACCACCTCCTCGGCGGGTCCGTCGACGACATCCACGCTGGCCACTACTACCACTGCGGCACCGGCCACCACCCTTGGTCTCCCGCTATTTCCGCCGGAACTGGCGGAGGCCGAGCACGGGGACTACGCCTGGGTCGTAGTGCTGGCCGGATCGCACGACTTCGAGGATCCTGCCTTCGACATTGCGGTCGGGGACGCCGAGGCGGCGGGCTATGACTTCTCCGGGCCTACCGATTGCGACGAGGGGGCACCCGAAGCCTTGGGCATGTCAGACGACGACTCCGGAAACGTTTACACGGTGAGCGTCTACCTACGCAATGAGGAGGATGCTCATGCAGCCCTCGCCGCCTTCCAGGCTCGAGGTGTGGATGGCGTGGTGGCCCTGGTGCAGTTGTTCTGCTTGGACTGACCCAGAACGAACCAAAACTGGCCGTCAGTGCGTCCAAACGGAAGAATGTCCGACATGACTCGGTGGTCCCGCAGGCTTGGCGCCATCCTCGTCATGTTCTCCGCCGCCTTCGGGCTCCTGATTCAGGGTGCCGAGCCCGCCTCAGCCTGTAGTTGTGCGATGCCCAACCCGCTCACCGGTCTCGCCTCAGCCGACGGCGCATTCGTGGGGACCTTGGTCGACGAGGAAGAACAGGTCGGCCCCATGTTCGACGGCGGGGAGATGATTGATCACCTGTTCGAAGTCGAGGTCGTCCTCAAGGGTGACATCGGGGAGACCGTCGTGGTCGAGAGCGCAGCCGACGGCGCGGCGTGCGGCTTCGAGATCCCGATCGGACAGCGGGTCGGTCTCACCCTGACCCGGAACGGCGACTCATGGGAGGGCAGCCTCTGCGCCACCTACGACCCGGACTCGCTCCTCGATGCGGCGAACGGCCTCCCCGAGCCGGTGCCTGGGTCCCCACCCCATCTCGTGGTACCCGTCGACTTGGGAGGCACCGGAATGGTCGCTCTCGATCGGGATGGAAACATCGTGGGCTACGGCGAGGGGCCGGTCCCCTGGATGACCAGCGCCTGTCCCGATGACCGGACATTCCTCGCGGCCAGCTCCGACACGATCATCGAGGTGGTCTCGTTCACCGACTTGGCCGTGATCGACGAGATCGAAGTCGACGCGACAGGCGGAGCCTGGCTGCGCAACCTGATCTGCACCGGGCCCGCAGGTGACCTGTTCCTCGCCATCAGGACGCTGTCGGGAGAAGAGGAGCAGAGCTCGCTCGTCCGCCAGACCGACGATGGCACCGAAGTTCTCGCCGAGGACATCGAGGTCCTCGTGGATCGTCCGGGGGCGGCCCCGATCGCTATCGCCACCGATGGCACCCTCTACGAGGTCGACGCCGAAACCGGTGCGACGAATGTCCTCGATGTCGCCCTTACTGGCAAGACGGGATTCGTCGTGTCCGCGATGGCCTCTCCCGACGGGTCTCATGTCGCAGTTTCCACCGCCGATTGGAATCTGACCCCAATTGAAGGCGACCTCTATGTCGTGGACCTCGAACAGGGCTCGGTGGTGAGCCAGGAGATGGCTTGTGACCTCTACCCGGTGTGGCTCGACAACCAGGAATTCGCAATCCACGACTGCATGACGGCCGTCACCAGCGTGTATTCGACCGATCTCGAGTTGGTCGGTGGGGGTGTGATGCCCGAGTGGGGCAGCACCGGCTACGTGACCGACGAGACCGCTGCGCTCTTCTTCCCTTACGGATACGACATCCGTGTCCTGGAGCCCGGGAGCGAGGAATCGACCAAGCTCACCACCCTGTTCACCTATCCGGGTCGGCTCCTCTTGGTCCCCCAGGAGGCGAGGGAAGCCTGGGACGGTCCGGCCTACACCCCCACCCCGATCACTGAGACTCCGGTAGTGACTTTCCCTGAGGATGGCCTGGAGCCGGTCCCCATCACCATTGAGCGCAACGAAACCCCGATATGGCTGATGGCCCTCGGTGGGTTCGCTGTGATCGCGGTTCTCGTCATGCTGCTGGTGCCCCCAAGGGGTAAGGCGGCGGCAAGGGAAGACGAGGTCTAGGCGGATTCCGCGAACAGTCGGTTGACCGCTGATTCCGCCCGACCCAGCCACATCCCCTTTCGGGAACGGGACCACGCTTCGGCGAGCGCCCCGCCTCGGAACGCCTCCGGGATCACGGGGTGGACATAGGAGCTGCGACACACTTCCCGGGTGTTCCCCAGCCTCTCGGCAGCGGCATCGATGGCGTTGAGAATCCGCTGCTCCTCGGAGTCGTCGCCCCTGGAGGTCATCAGTTCCTCCGCAACGAACGTCGAGGCACCCCAGGTCCTGAAGTCCTTGGCGGTGAACGGCCCGGACATGGTCTCGGCCAGGTAGCGGTTGACATCCGTCGATGCGATCGAGGCAACTCCGTCCGCTGTCTCGTATCCGAACAGGGTCTGGCCGTCCAACTCCAGGCATTGTCCGATCAGGCCGGCAAGGGCGCGGTCCCGGAACGCCAATTCATGGTCTGCTCCGCCCTTTCCGGCGAACTCGAGGTGAACGTGCGGGCCGCGGACTTCGACGTGGTCGCAGGTGAGGGTGGTGAGGCCATAGGCGTCGTTCTCCTCGGCGTACTTGCGGTTGCCGACCCGGATCAGGGTGCGGTCCATGACTGCGACCGCCAACGCGGTGACCTTGTCACGGGACATGCCGGCCCGGGAGAGATCGACATGCATCCGCCTCCGCAGGCTGGTGAGCCGCTTCCCGAAGTCGGCGACCCTCTCGAACTTGGCGGCGTCGCGGGTCTCTTCCCATTTTGGGTGATACACGTATTGCTTTCGACCGGCGCTGTCATAGCCGGTGGCCAGGATGTGCCCCGACCGATCCGCCGAGATCCAAACATCCGTCCAGGCCGGAGGAATCACCAGGCTGCCAATCCACTCCCGCACCGCCCCGTTGACGGTGTTCCCCTTCGAATCCAGATACGAGAACCCCTTGCCGCGACGGACTCGCCGTAGGCCCGGGCCTTCGTCGCTCACGTAGTGGAGCCCTGCTTCCTCGGCGAGGGCGATGGAGTCTGCTGTGGTCATGTGCCGGGGACAGTTCCCCGCCTTCGGCATCCACAAACTGTGTGAATGGAAATGGACAGATGCGGGTATGGGTCGGCTCATGGCAGAGCGATACCGCGAAGTCTGGGTCGCCGAGACCCAGCCGATGGACGAAGCAGGCAACCCGATCGGGCCCCTGTACAAGGGTGGGCTCACCCCGGAGGTGATCTCCGCCTATCCCGAGTTGGACTGGATGATCGAGGCCGATCAGAACCTGGTCAGCTTGGAGACCGAGGAGCCATTGGTCTGGGTCCTCGCCGAGGACTGGGACCGTTGGCGGGAGACCCACGACGAGCTCGTTCCGGCCCCGGATCTCAGCGAGCCGGCAACACCACCGATGTAGGGGGAGACCAAGGATCCCGTTCGGGTCAATCTGGCGAATGGTGACATAAGGCCCTACCGGGCTGGTTGGTCCAGATTCACACTACGGGCATGCCTCGAATGGCATTCCTCGTTTCAGTATGCCTTTCCCTTTTCTGGTTCGCCGTTTCGGCGTCGGCGGCCGAAGAGGAGTGGGAGTTCGATGGCGGAGGTTGGGGATACGGTGTCGGTCTCTCCCAGTACGGAGCGCGGGGTCAGGCCCTCGACGGACGGGGCCACGGTCAGATCCTCGCGCACTACTACGTCGGAACCTCCATAGAGCAGATCCCTCTCGACCACTGGATCAACTCCGAGCCCCTGCCGGTCGGCCTTGTTCCTAACACCACCTCCGTCGAATTGGGCGCAACCGGCGGAACAGTGACGATCTGTCAGCCGGCCGACTCATGCCCCCCGTCTCATGCAACTTTCACAGACGTGACGATGGATCCCGGTGAGTATTGGCGCTTCGAGGTGAACTCGAACGACAACACGCAATGTCGGTTTCGCAAGACCTCTCCAGCACCGGTCGGGAATTTGGGCTGGGGAGGGTGTGATGGCCGGTTGCTGAAGCCAGAAGAAACGAACGTCCGATTCCTGGTCAACTCCCGTGAGTACGGGCGGGGGGAGATCGGACTCACCGATTCGGCGGACGGCTTCCACGTCGTTGTCAACATCTCTTTTCCGGAGTACTTGTACGGATCGGACGTGATTCCATCATCGTGGCCCACCCAGGCCCTGCGGGCTCAAGCGGTGATGCTGCGGAGCGATGCCCTCGTGACCGCCGTCCGTTCTGCCGGTGGGGGCGTCGGAGTACCCAACCTCGAGTCTTGTGGGTGCTATCTGGTTGGTGACTACGTCGGCTGGCTCAAGGAAGATCCCTCGAGAGGCGGTGCGGCCTGGATGAGCGCGGTGGACTCCACCGAAGGAGCCATCCTTCGTCCACCCGGCCTCGAGAGACGCATTCAGCGTCGCCACCCCGGTGTACTCGCCTTCTAATGGCGGAGCCAGCGAAAGCAACGAGTATGTCTGGGACACCGACCCCCTTCCCTGGCTTCGCTCTGTGGCTGATCCATGGTCGGCGAGCTCGTCGATCAATCCAGACGCCCGATGGACAGTGGTGGTGACAGCCACAAAGGCAAGCAGCTATCTCGGTTGGGACTTGCTCACCAGTGTGGAGGTAGTCGCTGGGCCGCCGGGTGCAGTCCTCTTCTTGACCGGTCGCAGCAACGACATCGCGGTCACAACTGAGCTGTCAGGGGCAGAGATCCCGGATTTCTTGACCGCGACGGCGTTTCGACGCGACGGCAAGCCGGTGCGTGTATCGCCATATGTGATCGACACTCGCAAGGTCGGATCCTTCAACGACATCGCGGACAACATCTTCGAAGATGCCATCACCTGGATGGCTAGAGAAGGAATCACCGCCGGGTGCAACCCGCCGACGAACACCATGTATTGCCCAGACGACGACGTCACCCGAGGCGAAATGGCGGTGTTCATCGCCCGGATGTTCGAGCTCCCGCCGCCTGCTGGCGACCATTTCGACGATGACGAGGGAGAGTTCTACGAGAGTGCGGCCAACCGTCTCTACGAGGTCGGGATCACGGTGGGCTGCGGACAACGCCGTTACTGCGGTGAACGACCGATCCCCCGGGAGCAGTTGGCCGCATTTCTGGCCCGGACCCTAAGTCTCCCGATCAGCAACAGCGATCACTTCGTCGACGACGAGAACTCGATGTTCGAGCAGGCAATCGACAAGATCGCCGATGCCAGGCTCACGATCGGGTGTGATCCCCCAACCAACCACAGGTTCTGCCCAGACGACAACGTGACCAGAGGACAGATGGCGGCCTTCCTCAAGAGGGCTTGGGAGTATTGAGCTCCGATGACCGCTTCTTCCTCGTGGGCGTTGACGGACTCGAACCGCCGACCCCTGCCTTGTAAGGGCAGTGCTCTAGCCAACTGAGCTAAACGCCCGTGATCGACGGGCCTGGATAGGCCACCGAAACCGAGGCGTAGGGTACCTCCTGGTTCTCATGACACCAGGAGGTGAACTATGAGACGAGCAACTCTGATCATTTCGATCTTTGCTCTTGTGGTCGTAGCGGCCACAGCCGGTGCAGTAGTTGCCGGCTTTCCGGACGTGCCCGACGACCACACCCATGCCAATGGCATCGAGTGGGCCGCCGAGAACGGGTTGATGGTTGGATACAACAACGGCAACTTCGGCCCCGAGGATCCCGTCCTCCGTGGCCAGTTGGCGACCATCTTCCTCCGCTACGACAACACGCTCGACGACTCGGGTAGCGGTGGTGGTGGCCAAGGACCCGCACGGGCCCGCCGGACCCGCCGGACCTCGCCGGCGCTACCGGACCTGCCGGACCTGCCGGCACCGACGCCCAGGTGACGGCCGAGGTCGGAATCGGTGTCATCCCGCTGCTGGACTCGGCTGATCGGGGGCACGATCGCGGCCGACCACACCCCACTCCCGGGGGCGACGTTGTCGCTGGCCCGCGGTGACTACCTGGTCCAGGTGTACGGAGCGTTCGAGATCCCGAGCACGGACGGGGGCCCAATTGAGTGCGACCTCTTCGGGACGACGACGGGTCTAGCCTCAGCTCACATTCTGGGTAGACGGCAACCGGCGACACGACGACGCACCTACGACGGTGGTGAGGGGCTCATCTCCCCCAATGTCGTGATGCCCGACTGCAACGAGAGACACGCCAATGTCTCCGGCGAGTTCGTGATCAGCCTGGACGCCACGACCAGTGTCGGCCTCGTCGGCTTCGGCTACACCGACGACGATAGCGACACCGGCAGCGGGATGATCCAGGGCGGCGGCGGGCTCATCGTCCACACCGCTGGAGATATCACTGTGGGTGGCGACACCAGCCCTTCGCCTTCGAGGGCGAGGGCGGCGGCTAGCAAATCGACCTTGTCTTCACCTCCCGCTTGTCGGGAGGTGAAGACCGGTCGAAACAACTGAAAACTCGTTCACCGTCCGCAGAACTGTTGATAACTAGGTCTCTGGGCCTATTTACCTGCTGTGGATAATCGGCCGATACCCCTGTTGACAATCCCCAGGACTGACCAGACGTGTTCCTACGCTGGCTGGAGGCTCGAGGAGACATGGGTAGAGGCAACGCCATCGAACGGGAAGTAAGCGACGAGGCCATCCGTCAATATCTGGACGGTATCGGCACCTACAACCTGTTGACCGCAGAAGACGAGGTCGCCCTCGCCAAGGCCATCGAGAACGGGCGCAAAGCCGAGATTGCCCTCGAGAACGAGCACGATCCCGCCAAGAGGCGCAAGCTCCACGAGATGGTCCACGCCGGCGAAGAGGCCCGCCAGACCTTCATCCGCTGCAACCTCCGCCTGGTCGTTTCCATCGCCAAGCGATACGGCCACGCCAAGCTCCCCTTCCTCGACCTGGTCCAGGAGGGAAACCTCGGCCTGATCCGTGCCGTCGAGAAGTTCGAGTACCGAAAAGGCTTCAAGTTCTCCACCTACGCCACCTGGTGGATCCGTCAGGCGATCACCCGGGCCATCGCTGACAAGAGCCGCACCATCCGGGTCCCGGTCCACATGATGGACACCATCACCCAGATGCACTCCGCCGAGTCCAATCTGATCAAGCGCCTGGGCCGCAAGCCCACCGACGCCGAATTGGCCGAGGAGTCGGGGCTCACCGTCGAAAAGCTCATCGAGGCCCGAAAGGTCGCCCCGGAGCCGGTCTCGATATTCGAGCCGGTCGGTGAGGACAACGCGATGCTCGGTGACTTCATCGAGGACCTCGAGGCCACCGCCCCCTTCGATCTGATCGCATCCAAGCTCAACATCGAGAACCTCCGCTTTGTCCTGGACCGCCTCACCGAGCGGGAGCGGACCATCATCGAGATGCGCTACGGGCTCGGCGACCGCGAGCCGGCCACCCTCGACGAGGTGGGTCGCCACTTCAACGTCACCCGCGAGCGCATCCGCCAGATCGAAGCCAAGGCGCTGGCCAAGATGCGCCATCCTTCGACACCCGGAGGGCTCCGGGAATTGGCTGTCTCCTGAGCCTGCGCTCAGGCTGATCTCACCAACTCCCGAAGCTCCTGCAGGTCGGCCTCGACAGGTAGCGTCGAGTCATTGTGTCGGGGTCTCCCCCGCCCTCTCCTCCGGTGGAAGGGCTGGCCATCCCAGAAGATGACTCCACCCCAAACTCCCCATTCCTGACCTTCGCTGATCGCCAGGTCCAGGCATTGCACCTTGACCGGGCACTCCTCGCAGATCATCTGAGCCTCCGCCAGATCCGAAGGGCGCTCCGAGAAGAAGAGCTCGTGGAGCCCCTCCTGGCTACATCGACCGTGATCGTGGAGGGTTCTTGAGTTGTGCGTTCATGTCGATTTCCTGTGTCGTGTCGGGAGAAAAAGAAAGCCGCCGGGTTCTCCGGCGGCCTCACAACAGACTGTTGCTGCTTGTCACATCATGTGATCAGAGGGTGCCGGGCGGGGTTCGGCTGGTCGCCGTTGGCAGCGGAAACGGGCGCGCCGAATAGAGCTGCCACGCCGGTTGAGTTCATGTTCCGTTGCTTCATAATCGGGCACCTCGCCTTCGACCCGTCAAGAATGCCAGGCCCGGCCACCATCCGTCAAGGCATTTATGAAACGTAAGGTGGAGCCGTGCTCAAATTCATTCTCAAGACCCTGCGACTGGCGATGCTGGCTGCCCTGGCAGCGGCGCTGGCCGGCAAATTCCTCCTCAAGTCGAACGCCGGCCAGGAAACCCAGGAGATCGACTTGGTGACCATCTTCAAGGGTGACAACCTGGTCTCCCTGGCTCAGCCCTTCTACGGGGGCAAGATCCTCACCATGTTCGGGGGGACGTACCTCGACCTTCGCAAGGCGACTCCGGCCCCTACCGGCATCTACCTCGATGCCCTGATCTGTATGGGTGGAGTGAGCATCGTGGTGCCGGAGGGATGGCGGACCGAGTTCACCGGCAAGGCGGTGCTTGGCGGTTTCAACGACGCCACCCGGACCACTGCTGACCCCGACGTCCCCAAGGTGCAGATCGGGGGACTCATCGTCTTCGGTGGGCTCAGTGTGAGCACTACCCCACCTCCGGGTGTGGAGCGCTGATGGCCACCAGGATCGAAGCCAAGCGGCTCATCCCCGGTCGGGGTGACCCGATCGACGACGGTCTCGTGGTCATCGATGACGGTGTGATCACCTACGCCGGGCCTGCTGCCGGGGGCCCTGCCGATGATGGCGCCGTCAAGGTGAGCACCGACACCGTCATGCCCGGGCTGTGGGAGTGCCACGGCCACTTCATCGGCACCTACACCGCCAACATCGCCGAGATGCACACCCTCCGTCCCCAGGTGGCTGCGATGAGGGTCACCGCCGACGCCCGACGCGTGCTCGACGCAGGGTTCACCTCGGTCCGGGAGATGGGCGGGATGGGCACCTTCCTGGCGCGGGCGATCGAGGAAGGCGAGGTGGTTGGACCCAATGTCTATGGCAGCGGCTCGATGCTGTCTATGACCGCCGGGCATGGTGACGAGCACGGGATGGACCTGGACACGGCCCGGCTCGCCTTTGCCCGCCACTGGGGCGAGGACGGCATCTGCGACGGGCCCGATGAGTGCCGAGCCGGGGTGCGCCGGATGCTGCGCCTCGGGGCGAGGGTTATCAAGATCCACGCCTCGGGTGGGGTGATGAGCGAGCTGGACGACCCGCAGCTCCCCCAGTTCTCCAAGGCGGAGTTGGAGGCGATCGTCGATGAGGCGACCCGGATGGAGCGCCTCGTCGGAGCCCACTGTCACGGCCAGCGCGGGATCATGGCGGCCCTCGAAGCAGGGGTGAAGACCATCGAGCATGGGACCTATCCTCGACGAGGAGGCTGCCGACGCGATGGTGGAGAGCGGGGCGATCCTGGTCCCCACCAGGTTCATCCTGAAATACCTGCTCGCAGAAGGATCGAAGACCCTGCCGGACTACGCGCGGGTCAAGGGAGAGAAGGTGGCCGCGGTCCACGCCCAGAATCTGGCGATCGCGGTTGACAAAGGAGTGAAGATCGCCCTCGGGACCGACATCTGGGCCACCGGCCTCTGGGGTCGCAACGGGGAGGAGCTTCCACTCATGGTGGAGGCCGGGATGACGCCGTTGCAGGCGATCGAGTGCGCCACTGCCAACGGGCCCGACACCCTGGGCCCGCAGGCACCGCAGAGCGGTCAGCTCATCGAGGGGTACGACGCCGACGTGATCTGCGTCAACGGCGATCCGAGCGCCGACGTTGCCGTCCTCGCCAACCCGGACAACGTGACCCACGTCTTCAAAGGCGGAGAGCTCGTCAAGGGCTGAACCCTCACCAAATTGAGGCGAAGAGCATTCGTGGCGGATGGTTTTCGCCCCAATTACGGAGCGCCTAGACGATCCGGCGCTTGCTCGCCCACCTCGCCAGCTCGTGGCGGTTGGAGAGCTGCAGCTTGCGCAACACCGAGGAGACATGGGTCTCCACCGTCTTTATCGAGATGTTGAGCTTGCGCGCCACCTGCTTGTAGGCGAACCCCCGAGCGATCAGCCGGAGCACGTCTTTCTCCCGCGAGGTGAGCTGGTCCAGCTCCGGGTCCTCGTCCGAGGGCATGGCGCCCGCGAAGGCGTCGAGAACGAACCCGGCGAGCCGCGGGGAGAACACTGCGTCTCCCGAATCGACACGCCGGATCGCGTCGGCCAGCTCGGCGGGCTCGATGGTCTTGGTCACGTACCCCCGAGCCCCGGCCCGAATCATGGCGATCACGTCCTCCGCCTGGTCCGACACCGACAGCGCTAAGAACTTCACATCGGGATCGGTGGCCGCCACTCCCTCCACGACTGCGATACCCCCACCGTCGGGCATGTGGACGTCGATCAGCACCACGGCGGGCTTGGCGGTGCGGATCTGCTCGATGGCAGTGTCCACGTCGTTGGCCGATCCGACGATCTCGAATTCCTCTTCCAACTCGGCCTTGACCCCGGCCAGGAACAGCCGGTGGTCATCGACGAGGTAGAGCCGGGTACTCATTTGCCGGACACCGGCACCCGAAGCACGACCTCGGTCCCCTCCCCCGGCTCGCTGTTGATCTCGACGGAGCCCCCGACTCGCTCCACGCGCCCCCTTATCGAATCGGCGATTCCCTTCCGGTCAGCCGGGACCGCGTCGGCATCGAATCCCTTGCCCTGGTCGGTGATGAACACCGACACCTCCTCGCCGTCGGCCTCGAAGTAGAGGGAGAGCCGATCCGAGCCCGAGTGCTTGGCCGCATTGACCAGGGCCTCGCTGGCCGCCCCCACCAGAGCCCGGGAGGGCTCGTCGAGGGCCTGGTCGCCGACGGTGACCACGTCGATAGGGACTTGATGGTCCGACTCGATGCGGGTCGCCGCCTCTTTGAGAGCGGTCGAAACCAGGTCCGACCCGTCGAGCGGGGCGTTGCCAAAGAGCCACTCCCGCAACTCGCCCTCCTGATGCCGGGCCAGCATCGACATCCTCGCCGGGTCGTCACTGCGCTGGATCAGGGCCAAGGTCTGCAACACGGAGTCGTGGAGGTGGGCTGCCATCTCGGCGCGCTCCTCCTGCCGGATCCGCTCGGTGCGCTCGGCTCCGAGATCTCGGGCCAGCCTGTTCACCCATGGCCCAAAGGCGACCAGGATCCCCAACAGGGTGAGGCCGACCGCCAACAGGACCGGCCCCACCTCGAGCAAGGGGCCGATGCTCGACGAGAGGATTGCCAGGCCGCCGATCACGAGGCCGATCCCGATCAGGAGCCTCCATCTCCCCGGTTGCTCGCTATTGGGGTCGAAGAACGAGGCGACCGAGTCGGGCATGTCCCTCCCGGTGAGGGCCGCGAACCCAAAGGCCAGCGCAGAGACGGTCAACACCAGGACATTGGACGGCCACCATCCGAACTGCGCGAGGAGCAGCATCAGGCCGGCGAAACCAACACCGAGGCCTAGGGCTTGCCCTGTGTCGATCCGCCGGGGTTCAACATCCTGCACACGGTCGATCGCCGACAGCCATAGGCCGAGGTAGACCAAGGCGCCCAACCCCCACACCGTCCCCAGACTGATGAATCCGGCGCGGACGAAGGAGTCAGGCACACCGATGGAGTCGGCGAGCCCGCCGGCGACCCCGGCGAGCCTGCGCCTGGTCCGTCTCCGGCTGAATTGGAAACGAGGTTGCTCCTGCACAGGCAAATGATGGCGGTCTGACCGGCCAACCTCAATCGGGGACAACCCTGAGGAATCAGGGTGGGACTCAGGGGAGTACCCGATTGCAGTGATCACCGGTTTCTGGGCCAATAGGGGCATGGAAGACAACACAACCACAGAGGCCGCCGAGCCTCGGGTGTCGATCGACGAATTGGTCCGACCCAAAGAGGGTCGGGTCTTCGGCGGCGTCGCCCAGGGCCTGTCGGACCGAACGGGGATGGCACCCTGGCTGGTCCGCGGTCTGTTCATCCTGCTCGCCTTCGCCGGCGGAGTGGGACTCGCTCTCTACGCGGCAGGATGGTTCCTGATCCGCTCCGAGGACCAGGCCCAGTCGGCCGCACAGAGGGTGTTCGGAAATGCCACCGGCACCCGGTCCTGGGTCGGCATCGGCCTGGTGTTCCTCGCCGCATTGATCCTGCTCGACAACTTCACGTTTCTCGACGGAGGAGTGGTGTGGGCAGTGGGCCTATTGATTGTGGGCCTTCTCCTCTATACGGGCGATCTCCCTCGCTTGTTCAATGGTGGAGGAACGCAAGGCACCGATGACAAGGAGGGAGTTCAACAAATGACAAGCGACACTCTGGTGACGACTAGAACTGACCCGGTGACCCAACCCGCGACCCCCCCATCCGGGGGCGAGATCGGCGGCGGCCCTCCCCCGACTCCGACTCCCACGCCGCCGGTCCTGCCTCCGAGCTCCCATGAGCCAATCGAGCATTCGATGCTGGGCAGGCTCACGATCGGGTTCATGCTCCTCGGCATCGGGGTCCTGGCGGTCCTCGACAACCTGCCTGGACTGGCTTTAGAACCCGAGCCCCGGCACTACCTGGCGCTGGCCGTCACCATTCTCGGCATCGGGCTCCTGGTCGGAGGCTTCGCCGGGCGAGCACGTTGGCTGATCGTGGTCGGCGTGATCATGATCCCGCTCACAGTCTCGTCGCAGGCGTTCGAGTACCGGTGGGACTCAGAGGAGTTCCAACTCTCATCATCTCCGAACACATTCGAAGAACTGAATGATGAGTACCAGTTGGACATCGGGAATCTGCAGCTGGACCTCACCGACCTGCCGTGGGACGGCCGTGAGATTGCGCTCGACGTACAGGTCGACGCCGGCAACGTCGAGATCATCCTGCCCCCGGGCGTGGGCCTCATCGGTTCGGCTGAAGTGTCGGTGGGCCGGGTCTCGGCCCTCGGCCAGGAGAGCTCAGGGATCGGAGATCCGAGCCTCGACTTCAACTCCCCCGGGCCAGAAGGCACGGTCAACCTCGACGCCCAGGTCGACATCGGCAACATCGAAATCACCCACGGCATCTTTCTAGGAGACTGACCATGAAGACACACAGATTCGACGCCGTCTCGTTCATTGCAGGGCTCATCTTCACCGGCATCGGGCTCCTGTTCCTGATCCCGGAGACGCCCCAGCAGCTGATCGATTTCCTTGTCAACTCAGGAGCATGGTTCTGGCCGCTTCTCCTGGTCGCAATCGGTCTCGCCGTGATCATCCCGGCGCTGCTCCCGAAGAGGGAACAGGAGGCGATCGAGGCCGGCGATCAGGGCTGAGTGACCGGCTCGGCACCCCGGAACGCCAGATAGAGCGTCCGGATTGCCAGGATCATCACCAGCACACCGAAGACCAAAGAAAGGGTGCGGCCCTCGACACCGAGAGCGATCTGAGCGCCCACCACCGAACCGACAACACCAACCAGGCCGATGACGAGTCCGTCCTCGAGGCGGACTCGTCTGTTTCTGACGTTGACCACTGTCCCGGCGATGGCGGTGAGAATGATCGCGACCAGCGAAGTGCCCTGAGCCTCATGCTGGGTGAACCCGAGGAGGAGGACAGTGGCCGGGACGATGACAACTCCCCCACCGATCCCGGCGACACCCGCGAAGAACCCCGAAATGAGCCCGATACCGACCGCGATCGCCACCTGCAGCGGATCACTGAAGTCACTCGAGCCAGGCAGCGGGTCTCCCCCCGCGACCATCCGGATCGCGACCACCAGGAGCACGATGCCAAAGAAGATGCTCAACGACCGGGAGCTCATTCGGTTCATGAGCGAGGCGCCGATCGTGGAGCCCACCACTCCCCCGGCTCCGATGAGGAGGCCGAGGTTCAGGTTGATTTCCCCCGATAGGCCAAACGCCACTGATCCGGCAATGGCGATGGGGATGATCGCTGCGAGGGAAGTGGCATGGGCCCGATGCCGATCGACTCCGACCGCCACCAGTAGAGGGACCATCACGATCCCCCCGCCAATTCCGAATCCCCCGGACATGAGGCCGGCGGCCAGGCCGATAAGCCCCAGTTTCCAGGCTTTGACGGCGAGTGGCGCCGTGGTCGTCACCGACTCACCCTAAATGGGTGGCAGGCCGGACTCAGGTCAAGGACGGGTGCGGGCGCTGGTGACTTTCAACTTCCGACCCCGGACATTCCGACCGTCGACTGCGGTCAACGCCCGTGACGCCTGCCCTTCGGAAAGGACCACGAAACCAAACCCTCGGGAGCGCCCCGAGTCCTTGTAAGTGACGATGGACGCCGAGGTGACAGGTCCGTGATCGGCAAAGATCGACATCAGCTCGGTCTCGGTGACGGAGTACGGCAGGTTGCCCACGTAGAGCGTCGACCCGTCTCGATTCGGCTGCCGATGCGGCCTCTCCTCGTACTGCGGTCTCTCCACGGGGCGTGCGCTCGCTGGGCCAACCTCGATTCGGGCGGCTCCACCACGATCGAGGATCGGGCCCTCGAGGCCCAGCGCTCGCTGGATTCTCTTGGTACCCCCGACCTGTGAGCCGTCGATCAGCGAGACGACGAGCCCGGTCGCACCGGCGCGAGCCGTCCTCCCCGAGCGATGGAGGTAGGCCTTCTCGTCCTCCGGCGGGTCGAAGTGCACGACGCTGGCCACGCCGTCGACGTGGATCCCCCGGGCGGCGACATCGGTCGCCACCAGAGCCTGGGCGCGACCCGTAGAAAAGTCCTTGAGCGCGCGGGTGCGCTGCGACTGGGATCGTCCGCCGTGCATCGCCACCGCGGTCACACCATGTCCCGCGAGCTGCCGAGCCAGGCGGTCGGCACCATGGCGCGTGCGGGTGAACACGATGCTCGGATTGGTCGTGGAGATCACCTCGGCTGCGTGCGCCATGCGATCGGCCCGCTGGACCTTCCAGAACACATGCTCGGCATCGCCGGGAGCGTCCTCCTGAACTTCGGACTCGTGACGCACCGGATCGCGCTGGTAGCGCTGGGTGAGAACCGCAACGTCTCCATCGAGGGTTGCGGAGAAGAGCACGGTCTGCCTCGAATTCGAAGTCAGCTCCAGGAGGCGTTTCACCGAGGGGAGAAACCCCATGTCGGCCATGCGGTCAGCCTCGTCGATGACGACCAGGTCGACATCGTCGAGCCGCACGTCGCCCTGGGCGATGAGGTCCTCCAACCGACCGGGACAGGCGACCACCAGGTCGACGCCCTGATGGAGTTTCGTTTTCTGCTCCCGATATCCGACGCCCCCATAGACGGCCACCATCGAGCGGCCGGAGACTTTGGCGAGGGGACGCAGAGCGGTCGTGATCTGCTCTGCCAGCTCCCGGGTGGGGGCCAGGATCAGGCCGCGGGGCCGACGGGGCCGGCCGCGGTCGAGTCGAGCCAGGATGGGCAGCCCGAAGGCCAAGGTCTTGCCCGAGCCGGTGGGAGCGCGGCCACAGACGTCACGTCCGGCAAGGATGTCCGGGATCGTTGCGGCCTGTATCGGAAAGGGTGATTTGATGTCGCGGCTCTCGAGAGTCGCGATCAGGGGCTCGGGCAGGCCGAGCTCGGCGAAGGAATTGGGCATGACTGCTTTCTGTCGTTGGGTCGGCAGATGAGGCAATCAAACCGGGTGAGAGAGAAGCCGATGGTCACCGTGGAGCGTCTTCGCTGGCCTCCCGAACGGTGCGGCAATGTGCAATCTACCAGGTTCTGGCTGTTATCCGATCCCTCCCGTTTCTCCCCCCAGGAGCGCAGCGACGCTGGGGGGAGTACCGGCGCAGCCGGGGAGGGGGGACCCCTCGACGCGCTAACCGATCCCTCCGAAGAACCTCGTCTTGGGCTCCAGGTACTCGTGGACCCCTTCCGGCCCCGACTCGCGTCCCATCCCTGACTGCTTCATCCCGCCGAACGGTGCCTCCGGCGTCGCCAGATACCAGTCGTTGATCCCGACCATCCCGAACTGCAGCTCTTCGGACACCTTGAACGCGGTGGCCAGGTCCCGGGTGTAGACGTAGGAAGCCAGGCCGTAGTCGGTGGCATTGGCGAGAGCGATCACCTCGTCGACATCGGAGAATGGCACGATTGGCATCACCGGGCCAAAGATCTCCTGCTCGTGCACCGGGCTCCCCGGCTTGACGTCGGTGAGCACGGTGGGCTGATAGAAGTACCCGGCACCGTCGAGGCGATGTCCACCGGTGAGCACCGTGGCGCCCTGCTCGACGCTGGTCGACACCAATTCTTCGACCCGATCCCTCTGCACCGCGTTGATCAGCGGCCCGATAGTGGTCCCATTGTCCAGTCCGTTGCCGACGACCTGGCCGTTGGCCGTGGCCACGGCACTCTCACTGAACTCGTCGACCACTCCCTCGTGGACGTAGAAGCGCTGAGGGGCGACGCAGACCTGTCCGTTGTTCCGAATCTTGGCCACCAACCCGCTCTTTGCCACCGCGGCAATGTCCCCGGCATCGGGAAAGACGATCACCGGGGCGTTTCCTCCCAGTTCCAGGGAAAGGCGGGTGACAGTGCGCGAGGCGCCATCCATGAGGAGCTTCCCCACCCGGGTCGAGCCGGTGAAATGGATCTTGCGGACCCGAGGGTCGTCGAGCATCGCCTGCCCGATCTCGTGTGGCTTGCCATTGACCACGTTGTGCACCCCCGCCGGCAGACCCGATTCGGCGAGGGCGTGGGCGATGAGCATGGCCGAGCGCGGGGTGTACTCCGAAGGCCGGCTCACCACGGTGCACCCTGCAGCCAGAGCCGCAGCGACCGCCCTGGTCTGGTTGTACACCGGGAAGTTCCAGGCGGTGATCACCCCGACCACCCCGATCGGTTGATAGATGACGTCGATGCGTCGCCCGGCGACCCGGGCCGGGATCGATCGCCCATAGACACGGCGCGCCTCCTCTGCAGCCCAGCGGAAGTAGTTGGGTGCACTGACCCACTCGCCATAGGCCTCCTTCAGTGGCTTGCCCGCCTCTTCTGTGGTGATGCGCGCGAACTCCTCGGCATGGCTCTCGATGAAGAGGGCTGCCTTCTCCAGGACCGCACCTCGCTGATAGGCGGTGAGGTGTGACCAGGACTCGAAGGCCTCGGATGCGGCATCGATCGCGGAACCGGCATCGGACTCGTCCCCAAACGGGATCTGCTGCAACACGCTCTCATCGGCCGGGTTGATCAGGTCCCACGTCCCCCCGCCAACCGCTTCAGACCACTCGCCCCCGATGTACTGCTTGAAGTCGATCATGGGGCGAAGGTTATCGGGGGGCGCCGGATCTGCGGGTCGGTGTGGGTATCAAAACGGAGAGACCGGGTAAGACGGACTCAGTGAGTCCCAGCCGGGTGGCCAAACCACCCGGCTTTCTATTTGAAGGAGGAACTCATGTCCCAATCCCCATCTGGTCGCTTCAAGCGACTGTCCTGGCCGGTCGCCATGATTGTGGCGCTGGTCCTCGCGTTGCCGCTTTCGGTTATCGCTGCCCACTCGTTCGACGATGTACCGGACTCGAATGAGTTCCACGGGTCGATCACCTGGCTGCATGACAACGGGATCACCGTCGGGTGCAACCCGCCGGAGAACACTCTCTTCTGCCCCGACGACAACGTGACCCGTGAGCAAATGGCGTCGTTCATGCGCCGTTTTGCCCAGACACAGGGCAGCGCGGGCGCCAATGTCACCGACTCCGCAGACACCGTTGCCACCAACGGAACGGCAATGGTCGAGTTGTTGACGATCGAGGCCACACCCAAGGCTGAAGCCGCGGTCACTCTCAACGCCCATGCCACGCTGCAGAAACCAACAAGTGCTGACGGCACTTACCAGCTGGCCATAGCTCGAGACAGCTGCGCGGGGACCGTTGTCGGAACGGCCTCCTGGCTTGGCGCAATCAACACCGAGGCCACCTCCGAGGTGAACACGATCTCGATAACGGCGACTGACGTTGCCACCGAAGCGACGACGTATGTGCTCTGTGCGGCCGAGACGGTTGACGCCTCGCCGGCTGCCACTGCGGGCACCAGGGGTTTGACGGCCTCATGGGTCCCGACTTCCTGATCTGAAAAGGCGGAAACACGGGCGGCGGGTCACACGATCCGCCGCCCCTTCGCGTCAGGCCTCCGTCGCGACTCTGTCACCCGACAGCGGTCGTTGATCGTCCGTTAGTCAGTGACGAACGGACCCGAGACCGAAGTGCAGGCACCCGGGCCCGTGGCGTTCACCCGGGAGAGCTATTTCCGAGCCTCGGTGTGGACCATGTTGGTGGTCCTACTCTTCCTCTCTCCGACGTTCCTCGTCGTGTTCGGTTGGTTCCTCAATGGTTATCAGGAGGCAACCGACGCCGCGGCCGTGTCCCACCGGCTCCATGAAGTCGTCTTCGGGATGTTCTTCGCCCTGGCTCTGGTCGGGGCCATCTCGCTTCTGTTGCGACCCGAGCGGAGCACAGCCGGCCTCTTTCAGATGGCGATCACGCTGTTGACGCTCTTCGCGATCGCCAACCTCACCGTGCCTTGGCAGTTCGGCCTGCTCCTTCAATTGATCCCACTCGCTGCAGTGATCTACTTCCGACCTCGGGGAATCCCGCTGAGGTCCGGCCCGGTCTGGGGGTGGGCCATCGTGCTGGTCCTGGCCGCGTTGCTCCCATTCCTGACCGAGGTCGCGGCACTCCTTGCCCGCGCTCTCGACGAAGCCCAGAACCACACCACACATTGGTCGGCGATGGCAGCGTTCAGCCTGGCGCTGCTCGGGATGGGACTGGTGGTCGCCTTCAGAATCACGGGGTACCGGGTGACCGGTTTCAGCATCGCCGGGGCGGCCATCGGCTACGGCGTCGTGAGCCTGATCTTCCCCTTCGATGCCTCATCCCACCGCTTCGGATACTCAGTCGGCCTCATCCTCTGGGGCCTGGCCTGGCTGGGGATCCTGCGCTTCGCCGACAACCCATCACCGGCGCCGAGTCGATCGACGGTGATTCCTCTGGTCAAATGGGTGCTGATCGTTCCGGTGCTGTTCGTCGTTTCGGCCATATGGCTCGCCAACGACGACCAGCCCAACGTCCCTCACCGCCCAGACCCCAACCATCCGGAGTTGCTGGCGTCCGATGTCGACGCCCAGACCTGCCTCGACTGTCACGCCACCCGGATCGCCGGTGCGCCTCAACCACCCCCATGAGTTGAACCGGAAGTGCGAAGACGGCCTGTGCTGGGGTGGGCGCACCGATTGCGCCGGATGTCATCAGATCGATCCCGAGCTCGGAGGCCCGACACAGCGGATCGAGGTCGGCGTCGAACCGATCGCGTTCCGCCCCGAAACCGAGTTGGCGATCGTGCCCCTCGCGCCGGACGACATGGCCGCCCTCGCCTCTGTGGGGCCCGGCGAGTGACCACGCTCTCCCCGAGGACCGCGCTGCTGCCACGCTGGATCGGTGCCTTCGTCGTGACGTTGCTGGCCATGGCGTCGGTTGCCTCGATGGGACTGCTGCTCCGCAACCCGGCCCGTGGGCTGCTTCCCCAAGGCCCCGCTGCCGTGGACCGCCACATGGAGAGCGAACTGGCGGTGCTCTTCGAGCTTCCGGCGCTCGGAGTCACCCAGCGCGTCCTTCACATCGTCGGGATCGCAGTATTCGTGGGCTTGGCGACGTTGCTGATAGCGAAGCGCGGCGCCTCCGATCGAGCGCCATTGGCCGCGGTCACCCTGGCCGCACTGGGGACCAGCCTCTTCGCGCCCCTGTACCTTCTCCCGGGCTCGTTCGACCTGGCGGCGCTCCTTGGCTCGATCACCCCGACGTCGCTGTTCACCTTCTGGAGCTCCCTGGCCGGCGTTGCCTCGCTTGCGTTTCTCGCAACCTTCCCCGACGGGCGATGGGAACCGTTATGGACGAGGTGGCTGGTGGCAACGGCCGCGGTCATCGGATTCCTCACCCTGCTCCTGCCCAGCACCTTCGTCGATCCCCGGACCTGGCCTTACGCCCTTCAGGCGCTCTGGCTGGTCGGAGTCCCGATCGCCGCGATCGCTGCTCAGATGGTGCGCCGGCTGCGGACTCCTTTGGCACCGGCCACCAAGCCGGTCTTGATCTCCCTGATCGCGGCCTTAGGCGCTTTCCTCCTGCTTTGGGCGCTTCAGCCGGAGCTGACGTCCGGCGTTCTCGACCTGGTGGTGGTGACTCCCCGACTCAAGGCGGTCTACGCCCTCAACATCCTCTTCCTGCTCACGATCGCGGTGTTCATGTTCCCGGTGTCGGTCTCGGTGGCCATTGTCCGCCACCGCATGTTCGACCTCGACCTCATCGTCAATCGGGCCCTGGTCTACGGGACCGTGACCGCGGTCGTCGGACTCGCGTTTCTTGCCCTGACCGTGTTGATCACTGCCCTCACTTCTTACTTCCCCGATCTCGCTTTCGAGGGGTCGGGCGCCGCCGGTGTTGTCCTCGGAACGTGCATCGCGCTCGTGTTCAACCCGTTGCGCCGAAGGGTGCAGCGGTCGGTGGACCGCCGCTTCGACCGGGAGCGGTATGACGCCCGCCTGGTGATCGATCAGTTCGCCGGCGAGGCATCTCGACTCGTCGATCCTCTCACCCTCGAGTCCAGGCTGGTGACTGTCGTCGAGCAGGCGCTGCACCCGATGTCTGTGAAGTTGCACACCGGGCCATTCTCCCCAGCGACGCATGAAGACCTGGGAGAGGGCACCGCCGTAGACCTCTCATCAGTCCCGCCGAGCCCCGGGCTCGTCCCATTCCGATCGAACGGCTCGGCAGTGTTGGTCCCCCTGGTTGCAGGCGGGTCTCTGACAGGTGTGCTTGACCTCGGCAAGCGCTCCTCTGAGTCGCGCGTACTCGGCCCTCGACCTCGACCTGCTCGACCGGCTGGCCCAGGCCGCCGGGCCTGCGTTGCAGTTGACATACGAGGTCCGCACCCGGGAACGAGACGCCCGAAACCGGGAGCGCGAGGTCCACGAGCTCGAGCTGGCCCGGAAAATCCAGCAGGGGCTTCTCCCCCATGAGCCCCCGAACATCGAAGGTTGGGCCTTCGATTCGGTCTATCGCCCCGCCCGCGAGGTGGGTGGCGACTTCTTCGACTGGATACCTCTGCCCGACGGACGATTGGCGGTGGTCATCGGTGATGTCAGCGACAAGGGCATACCTGCCGCCCTGGTGATGGCCACCTGCATGACCCTGCTCCGGGTGGCTGCCAGCAGTGGCATGCCTCCGGGTCGGGTGCTGGCCGATGTCAACAACCGCCTCGAGCCGGACATACCCGACGGGATGTTCGTGACCTGCCTGCTCACAGTGATCGACCCGGTCCTGGGAACCATGGTGGCCGCCAACGCCGGCCACAACCTCCCCTACGTCAGCTCCAGCGACTCGGTGACGGAGATCATGGTTCGCGGCATGCCGCTCGGCCTGATGCCGGGCATGGATTACGAGGAGGTAGAAGGAGCGCTGCGGCCGACCGAGAGCCTCACCCTCACCAGTGACGGCCTCGCCGAGGCACATGCACCTGATGGCGAGATGTTCGGCACCGATCGGCTCCGAGAGGCCATCGCTGCCGTAGATGGGAGCGGCGACCTGGTGGCCGAGGCCCTCGCTGCCCATGAGGAGTTCGTGGGGAATGGCTGGGAACAGGAAGACGACATCACGATGGTCACACTGACGAGGGTGCCCGTACTTGCGGAGGTGGAACGATGACACCCTTGGGGTCACGCGCCGGGGGCTGGCTGATGGCGGCGGGAGGACTCGCCTACTTCTTGTTCCAGTGGAGCCCGACCACCCTCGCCCCGGGGTGGTTCGGGGACAATCCGTTGTCGGGGTTCTGGCCCGCCGCGCTCGGGCTCCACGCCCTTGCCCTCGTGCTCACCATCGGGGGGATGTGGCTGATCGGGCTCGAGCTTGCTCGACGAGGCGAGTCGACAGCCGTTTGGTGGTTGGCCGTGGGTTCGACAGCGCTCGGCCTCACCGTCAGCCATCCCTTGTACTCGGCCGGGATGGCGCTGATCGCCTTGTTCGAATACCGCGTCCATCGACGCCGCCTCGTGCCCCTCCTCCTTGGCGTGGGCGCCCTGCTCTGGCTCTCTGTGTTCCTCGCCGGCGCCCATCTCGGTGACGAGAACAGCCGACCGCCGGTCGGGCTGGAACGGTGGGCCGCATTGATCGGCCTGATCTCGATGTGTGCCGGACTGGTGTGTTTGGGATGGGCCTACGCCCACTCCCCTCGCCTCGATCCGGTCGATACGGGTCGGGTCGCGTCCCCCTGACCCCGAACGCGAAAAACCCCGAGGGAGTTTCGGCCGAAGCCTCCACCCTCTCGGGGCTATCGACCCTTCTCGGACTCCGGCCCCGAAGGACTGGTCTCCCAGAGGGTCCCATAGTGGCCTCTCGGTCACTTTGGGGTCGATTCGGGGTTGCCCCCGTACCGACAAATGGGAAGGTAGGGACTCCGCTCCGGGGATGCAAGCCAGGATGCTTTCCTTTTTTCGCGACTCACGATCAGTTTTCGCGGACTGGGTAAACGGGTACCGTCAGCGCCGTGACCGTCGATGAATTCGTCGCCACCAAGGTCCTCCCCGAGTACCGACCTGTGGTCGAGAGGATCCGGGAGATGATGCGAGAGTGCGCCCCCGACGCCGACGAGATCATCAGCTACGGGATACCGAGTTACAAGCTGACACGGATTATCGCCGTGATCAGCCCGACGAAGAAGGGCATCACACTCGCCTTCTCTCGGGGGGCCGAGTTCGACGACGAGTTTGGGCTGCTCGAAGGAGTTGGCCACGTGTCGAAGAACGTCAGGATGAAGAGCGTGGACACGATGGACACCGACGCCCTCCGCTACTACATCGCCCAAGCCGTGGAATTCGACAGCCGCTAGGAACGGTCAGCCCGTCTTCCCCTGATGTCTGGCGAGGATCGCTGCGACTACCTGTCCGATCAAGTCATACGGAATCGGCTCGTCGAGAGGGAAGCGCAACGTGTCCTTGCCCGAGCGGTACCTGGAGACTTCGGCCTCCAACGGCTCGTCGAGCGGGTGGACGGGATAGATCGAGATGTGGCTCTTCCAAGCCGCGAAATAGACCACGGCCTTGCCACCGACCTTGATGGTCGGGATCTGGTAGCTGATGACCTCCTCGCCGTCGGGGACCCATTCCCTCATCCGCTCCCGGATCCTCTCCAGGATCTCCCGGACCTCCTCGGGCTGGGCGGCGAGGTACTGGTCGACGGCCTCGAACTTCAACCCTTGCTCACTAGCTAATCAACCGGGGCAGGAGCCCGACGCGAAAGAAGGATGTAGGTCTCCATCTCGCCTTTTCCCTTGATCGAGACAGTGCCACGCGGCTCGCAAAAGAACCGGCTCCGTATCAATTCGCAGGTGCTGGCGCTCACCTGTATCGCCCCAGGCACTCCCTCCGACTCCATCCGGCTCGCCGTGTTCACCACATCTCCCCAGAGGTCGTAGGAGAACTTGTGGGTGCCGATGATCCCGGCGATCACCGGGCCGGAGTTGATCCCGATCCGAACCGCGATCTTGTGTCCCGCGAACTCGTGATCCGCCACATGATCGCGGATGCGCAGGGCGAGCTCAGCGATTGCTTCGGCATGGTCGACCCGGGTCTCCGGTACGCCTGCGGCGGCCATGTAGGCATCTCCAACGGTCTTGATCTTCTCCAGTCCCAGCTCTTCCACGAAGCCATCGAAGGTGGTGAAAATGCTGTTCAGCAGGCCAACCAACTCCGGGGCGGACATTCCGGCTGACATCGGGGTGAATCCCACCACGTCGGCGAACAGCACCGAGGCCGATGGGAAGGAATCGGCGATCATCGCGGTGTCCACCTTGAGTCGCTTGGCGATCTCGTCCGGCAGGATGTTGTGAAGCAGGTCGTCGGACTGCTTCTGGAATCTGTCGCGTTGTCGCACGAAATAGACCATCACCGCAAATATCACCGATCCTGCAGCTACGAGGTTGAATGCTGCGTCGCCTCCCGGGTCGGTCATCACATAGACCGGGTCCACCCAGTTGGGGATGAGGACCGAATAGACAACCGACAGGACAAAAGCCGCAAACCACCAGTACGCCGCCTTGGTGCCGAGTGCGACCAGGGCACCGGTCACAATGACCAGACCGAACATAACGACCAGCCCTGACTCGAGGAATCCACCAAACAACGTGGCCTCCACGAGCTGGGAAAGGGTCACTGCGACAAATAATGCGTTGACCAGAGCTGCAAACCAGAGTGGTCGTAGGTGCAGGGCGACGAGCACACCGACCGTGATCACGACGACCGCCAGGCCAAACCAGACCGACAGGACAAACCCGGCATTTGCGTCGCTGGCAATACCAACGATGGACAACAGAGTCGCCAGGAAGATTGCGGCCACCATGATGCGCCGTCGGGCTCGCTGTGCCTCCAGCTCCTCCGGGTAGGTGCCGATCGACAACAGCCTGTCGACGGTTCGATTCATCCTTCCCACCGGGCGCGGGGAATTCACGATGGGCATTCTTCCACCCGGCCAGGGCAGCGACGAGGCCCTGGGCTATCGTCCGCAAATGGAAACGGCCGCAATCATTGCCGCAGTGTTGATGGGCGTGGTGGCGGTGTTCCACATCGCCCTCGCCCTGGGCGCACCCGCCGGGTTCGCAGCCTGGGGAGGCTGGCATGAGGGTGTCCTCCCCGGGCGTTTGCGTTTCGCCAGCGGTGTCGTGGGCCTTGGTGTCTTCCCTGCGCTCATAATCTTCGTCCTGGCGACAGCCGGAGTCATCGACGCCAACTGGGTCCCCGGGAAAGGGAAACTCGGAATGTGGATCCTCACCGGCGTCTTCATCCTGGGCACCTTGGCCAACTTCGCGTCCCGCTCGAAACGGGAGCGGTGGTGGGGATTCGTGTCCCTCGCCATCGCTATCTGCTGCGCGGTGGTCGCCCTGTCAGTCTGAGGCTGCCCGGGTCAGGCGCCGATGCGAAGGACCATCGAGATCTCGGTAAGAACAAGAAGAACCACGACGATGCGCCCGGTCAACGCGGCACGCTTCGCATGCAGGCCAACCGAGGGGAAGTCTCCAGCCTCCGCCGCGGCCAGCGCCTTGACCGCGGATGGCCGCAGGATGCTGAAGGCCAGGATCAGGGCGATCACCGCCACCGCGATACCGATCCCGACGAATGCCATCGAGAAGTCGTAGGCCTCATCGGAAAGCACCAGCGCGATGCCGGAGAGCAGGGTCGCGAAGCCAGCCGGGATGAAGTACTTGGACGCGGCGTCGATCAGCGTCCGGATCCAGTTGATGGCGGTCTCGCCACCGACCTTCGCCATCCTCGGCCCAACGAAGCCGTTGAACATCCCGCCACCAAGCCAGGCGACGGCCGATAGGACGTGGATCACCAGCAAGGTCTCGGTCATGGGCCCAACCTAACCAGTCGTCGGCGGCAGTGGCTCCAGGACAACGACGGCGGTCTCCCCGGACCGCAGCGGCGCGAATTCGCCCAGCCGGGCGTCGACCTCGAGCCACAGCGACCAGAGACGCGACCTCTCCTCCCCTTCGGCTGCCCGCCCTCTGACCTCGAGCGGGCCGCTCGGCACTACCACGTTGGCATCCGGATGTGCTTGGAGATTGAGCCACCACGTGGGCTCGGGGTCAGCCCAGCCGTTCATCGCAATGGTGACCAGGTTCGGTCCATCCTCGATGTAGCCGAGGATGACACTTCGCTCCTGGCCGGTGCGGCGCCCGATGGTGGTCATTCGCATCATGCCCCATCGGTTGGTATCCGGACGTCGGAGTCCGAATCGGCCACCGGTGACGCGGTACAAGCCGCGGTGGGTGTACCAGGCGAGGCGGATGAACCATCTTGGCGGCAGCGAAGGGGCTTGCTCACGATCGTCTGACATCCAGCCCTCCTCGGAACCCGTGCGCCAGACATTACGGCAGGATTTGTCCCAGCCGGCCTTTAGGTTGTCGGGGGTGAGACGCAGTCGAAATTGCCCGGTGTGTGGCGAGACCGGTGTCCCCATCGTGTACGGCTATCCGAGCGGCATCGTTTGGGCCGCGGCCGAGCGTGGGCTCGTGGTGCTCGGCGGATGTGTGATCTACGGCGACGACCCGTCATGGCGTTGCTACAAAGACGAGATCACCTGGAACGGGCCCGACCCTTCAAAGGCGATCGACAATGCTTTTCTCCAAGCATCTGAGGAGTCATTCGATACAGCCACTTGACCCGTCGTCCGCGGCCCGATCGAGCAGGATTCGAGAAGCGATCCCACCGCTTCGCCCGTAGTGTCACTGACGAACCCCAAGAGGAGGACAAGAGTGACCACTACGAAGAAATCCGGCTCGGACGGCTTTTCGGCGGCGGAGCGTGAGGCTATGAAGGCCCGTGCCCAGGAGTTGAAGGCGCAGGGTCGCGGAGGCCAGAAACAGGCCGACAACGAACGGCGCCGTGCTCGATGCAATCGCCGAGATGCCGAAGGCAGATCGGGTCATCGCCGAACGGATACACGCGCTCGTCACCGCGAACGTGCCGGAGCTTCTGTCCCGGACCTGGTACGGCATGCCTGCCTACGCGAGACCAGACGGCAAGCTCATCTGCTTCTTCAAGGCCGCATCCAAGTTCGACGGTCGCTATGCGATGTTGGGATTCGAAGACTCGGCGAATCTCGACGACCAGCCAATGTGGCCCGTTGTCTTTGCGATCGGCGAATGGACCCCGGCCGTCGAAAAGAAAATCGCAGCCCTCGTGAAGACTGCGGTCAGCTGACCGGGCATTTCTCGTCAGACGCGTTGTTGCGAGAAGTTGCGTTAGCCACAACTCCTCGCCCAACGAGAGGCCGTGTTAGCCACCGCTTCTCGCCCAACGTCTTCGCTTGTCACAGCATGTGTTGGATAGAGACCTGAGCGAGGTCCCTGATACGCGCTTTCGTCGACCCTTGTCGGGTGGGCCCGGCAGGACTTGAACCTGCAACCAACGGATTATGAGTCCGCTGCTCTGACCGGATTGAGCTACGGGCCCGCCAATTCGCAGGGTACAAGCAGGAACGCCCTCAACGGTCCGGGAACAGACGCGTCGAGCCCGGAAGCCACCGTCGAGCCCGACGACCCTCCACAACACCGGCGCCGCCCGGTTCGGCGACTGCACCAGACCTATGCCAGGGAGGCCGCGTCGCTAGAACACCGTTCGGGGAGGGTCAGGCAGTGGTCAGTTCGACCGGGCCGGAAAGAGCTGGCTGCATCTCCTCGGGATCACGCATTCCGGGGAGAAACAGGAAGGCGAGGGTGCCGGCTGCTCCCAAGACGCCAGCAGCGATCAAGCTGGTACGGGGACCCAAGTACTCGGCCGCCGGAACCGTGAGCGCGTAGGAGACCGGGAGGAGACCGATCGAGATGAACCAATCCAGGCTCGAAACCCGCCCCAGGAGATGACGGGGCACCAGCCGGTGTTTCGTGGTGATCCACGCGATGAGACCGGCGGCCTCGAATGAGCCGAAGATGAACGCCGCGACCATCGCCTGCCATGGATAGTTGGCCAGCCCGTAGCCGGCCACCGCCAAGGTGGAGATGGTCCAGGTGACGTAGATGAATGTCATGTTCCTTCGTGGAATCCCACGAGCACTCATGAACATCGCGGCACCGATGGCGCCAATCCCTCCGACAGCAAGGATGAACCCGAGGTCGGTAGCCGAGCCGCCCATCTCGTTCTTGACGACGTAAGGGAGGAGCACCTCGACCGGTCCCAGGAACATGAGGTAGCCGACGGTCGCGGCGAGGAAAGTGCCCCAGAGCCAGACCCGCTGCCGGACATAGCGAAGACCCACCGCTACTTCTTCGAAGAGGGATCCCTCGGTCTCGCCCGGCTCATCGCTGACCTTCGACCTGATCAGAGAGAGTGCCCAGATCGAGATCGCAAACGTTCCGGCGTCGATGAGGAATGCCGCGCCGGCTCCGAGCACCCCGACGACCACTCCCCCGATGGCGGGCCCCGCCATTTGCCATGCCGCAGGCCGGACGAGTTGGTCCATTGAGTTCGCCTGCGTAAGGAGCTCGGGTGGGACGACGTCGGGGACGATGGCATCGAACGCCGGGCCGAAGAATGCGTTGCCGGCTCCGTAGACAGCCACGAGGGCCACGATGTGCCAGAGAGCGATGTTTCCGCTCACTGCGAGGAGGCCAAGCAGACCCACCGCCAGCCCGCGCACCAGATCGGCCCCGATCATCACCTTCCTACGATCAACGCGATCGGTGACCACCCCCCCGATCAGCAGAAACAAGACATGAGGTATCGACATTGACAGCCCGACCATTGCCAGGGCACTCGGGGCATCGGAGAGCTCGTATACCTGCCACGCCATGGCGATCAGGAACATCCCATCCCCGATCAGAGAGACGACGAGGCCGGACCACAACAATCTGAAGTCCCGGATCCGCAGCGGTCGGAAGAGCCTGAAGGCGCCGCTCCCATCCTCAGGCACCGAACGGTGCTCCATTATTCAGCCAGTGCCGATGACAGGCGTTGGGAAAGCTGGGTGGTTTCGAGCCCGTTGCCGTTAAAGCTCGGATCGCCGTCCGCGGGCGGCCCGTCGACCGACACCAGTGGTATCGCCACGGCCATGATCGTGCCACTCGGCCCGGTATGGACCGAGATGGCGCCTTGCATTGCCTCGACCATGAGCCGGGCCAGGTAGAGGCCGAGCCCAGTACCAGAGCTCCGGCTGTGCTTCTCGAACTTTTCGAAGGCTCGAGGCAGGAACTCGTGGTCGATTCCAGGCCCATTGTCCAATACCAGGAAGAACAACGTCTGCTGGGGTTGGGTCCCCACCGTGTGTATGGGGTTGAAGCGGAGGGTTGGGGTGACCTGGATCGCCACCTTCGATGCCCCGTGAGTGAACGCGTTGTCGGCAAGCGAGGTCAGCAGCTGGACGAGGGCCTCGCGATCGGTGTGGACCACTGCATCGCCAGCCCAGGCGTCGTCCAATGCGTAGAGCCGGCTGTCGGCCGTCTGCCTGATTCGCTCGAGCACCTGACTCACCTCTGTCCTGGTCAGGCTGAAGTTGAGCCCGCTGTTCTCGATGCGAGCCACAGTCAGCATCTGGGAGATGAGCCCGTCGAGTCTTCGGCCATCACGCAGCATGTCGGCGATGATCATCTGTCGGTCATCCTCGGACAGCCCGAAGTCGGCGAGCACCTCGGCGCCTGAGACCACACTCGTGAGTGGCGTGCGCAGCTCATGGTTGATCATGAGTACGAACTCAGAGCGAATGCGATTCGTTTCCTTCTCGGCGGCCAGCGCCTTGACCAACTTCTGTTCGATGGTCTTCTGCTCGGTGATGTCATACATCACACCCTGCAGATAGAGGGGAATGCCGTTCTCGTCGCGGACCGCGTCTGCATCCTCCCTGATCCACACAACCTGCCCGTCCTTCCCGAGCATCCGATACTCGACCTCGAGTCGGGCGTTCCCCCCCGCCAGGCGTAGCTCGGCGTCGACGGCGCGAGCCCTGTCCTCGGGGATGATGCGCTCCTTCCAGAAGGCGGCGGTCTGGAACTCATCAGGGGTGAAGCCCAGCACTGACTCGATCTGGGGGCTGACATAAGTGAAGTCGCCCTGCTCCCCGAAGTCGGCGACGTAAACCACCGCGGGGAGCCCTTCAACCAATGATCGGTACTTGGCCTCTGCTTCGGTAAGCGCTCGAGCTGTTCTTCGGTACTGACTGATGTCCACCATCAGTCCGTTGAGTCGCATCAGCACGAAGATGAACATCAACGCAGCGGCGGCGGAGACGATCGGCACGTCGATGGCTTCCCCGCGCAACGATTGGACGATGTTCACCGTCGGAGCCATCAAGGCGGCACATGCCAGAAGCAGGATCCGGAGCCGAGGCTGGGTGGCCTCGTGCTCGGGCTCGGGTGTTTCGATCAGTGGTGTGGTCAGGTGAAGCGCGGCTGCCCCCAGGAGGAGGTAGAACATCCCCCACCCCGCCTCGAGGTACCCCGTGGTGTTGTCGTAACCCCCATGGAGAACGATCCAGCCGTAGATGACATCGGTCACGAACAGGACTCCGATCGAGGCCATCATCAGATAGAAACCGACGGACCGTTTACCCGCCCCCATGCCGAGACGAACCGCCACCGTGAGCAAGACCAGATCCATCAATGGATAGGCCATGGCGACGAGTTTCTGATAGACGGTCAGGGTGGGGTCGTAGAGGTAGGGCGCGATGAGGAACACCCAGGACAAGGTGCCGACGCCGAATCCGATGATCAGCGAGTCGATGAGGCTCGCCCGATCTCGACCCGGAGACCGGCGGCGAATCATGAGGAGAATCCCCGCAATCAGGAACGGGTAGACGCTCAGGTAGAAGAGGTCGCCCAGCGAGGGGAAAGGCGGCTCGACTCCGAAGAACCGCTCATAGTTGTAGGTGATGATGTCGCCGCCCACGAAGACGATCTGACCTACCGCAACCAACAGCCAGGGGATGCGCTGCTCGGGACGGTGGCGACCCAGAGTGAAGATGATGGCGAGCGCTCCCGACAACGCGATCATGTTGAACAGCGGCCCCACCCGCAACGTCGGGATCAGGAGGAATCCAGCCAGTATCAGGGAGCCGAGCAGTAGGTAAACCTTCCACCCCGACTCCCTCGTGAGGGTGAAGCGAGGCCCAAACGACTCCGGTCTGGCCATGAGTCGCTGCAGCTCACCTGTCGCCATGATCAGCTCGCTTGCCTCGTGGTGTCTGAGGGCTGGAATGCGAAACGTCTCGCCAAATCGACCATGACCTCGCACAGGTGCTCAATCTGATCGTCATCGTTGGCACTGGTGATTTGAACCCTGAAACCGACCTCACGCTTGGGCACCAGCGGGTATGCGGCGAGGGTCACATAGATACCTCGCTCGAATAGAAAGCGGCCCACCCCGTCGATATCTTCGTGCCGGGCCAACGGGATCTCGACAATGGGGAAACCCGAGCTGTTGGGTGTGTAGATGCCCAGGTCGTCGAGGCACTCGAGCACAGCACGTGTCTTTCGAAATATCTCGTAGCGATACCGGTCACCGTTCCGCTCGTTGACCTCGAGTCCGACCAGCGCGCTGGCGAGCGTGGCGACTGGCGAAGGCCCTGAGAACAGGTAAGGGGGTGCCGCCACCTTGAGCAGGTCCTTGAGCGGGGTAGGAACTGCCAGAAACGCAAGCAGTGACGAATACGCCTTGGACATCCCGGCAACGAACACCACGTTCTCGTAGGTCTCACCGTGATGTCGGATCAGGCCATCACCGGACACCCCGTAATGACTCAACTCGTGTGGGTCCCGATGGCCCACCACTCCGAAACCATGAGCGTCATCGATGTAGAGCAACGCGTCGTACTCACGAGCGAGGCGCGCCAACTCATGAGTGTCCGGGGCGTTTCCAGTCATCGAGTTGACACCATCGGTTGCAATGACCCGCGGAGTGCGACGATCCGACTTCAGAAGTTGCTCTAGGTGCTCGTAGTCGTTATGCCGAAAACGATGGATGGTGGCCCCGTTGCCCCGAGCAACGCTGCAGCCGTCGAAGATTGTCTTGTGCGCCCTTTGGTCCAGAAAGACCACGCCCGATGCAGCCAACACGGGGATCACCGACATGTGAATGTGGGTGATCGTCGGCAAGAGAAGGACATCCTCAGAGCCCAGGAGAGTCGACAGACGGTGCTCGATTTCCTCGTAGATCGCAGGGCTACCCAGGAGCCGCGACCAACTCGGGTGGGTTCCCCAGCGGCGAAGGTAGCCCGGTATTGCGTCGATGACTTCCCGGTTCCAGTCCAAACCGAGGTAATTGCACGAGGCAAAGTCGGCGAGCCACTGGTCGCCCACTCGGATTCGCCTCACATCGACCTCGTCGATCACAGCATCGAGCATGGGATGAGCTGCCTTCAGGCGCGCCAGGTCGGACACTCGGTTCATCCAGTCCTGCAGCCAGCCGCCACTTTCGATGGGGCCGTCAGAGGCTGGCCCGTGGGGTGGCGATCCTTCTCTGACCGAAGCGCTCTTGAGATGAGTCGACGCGGGTGCGCGCCCTGTAGTCATGTCAAAAGATCGGCCAATCCCGCGAAAAAGTTGATAGGGATCGGACATTGGACCCTTCCGCAGAAATGGCAGTGCGGCGATGCCGGTCCGGCTGTACGGTCGGCTCTCGAAAGGAGTCACATGCAATTCAGGATGTACCCCCAGCTCCCCGCCTCTGACATCGCAAGGGCGGAGGCGTGGTACTCGGAGAAGCTCGGGCTGGAGCCGGCCGAGCCCGGCGACGAGCTGTTCTACGACACCGGTACCGCCCAATTCCAGGTCTACCCGTCGGACAACGCCGGCACCAACAAGGCAACTGCCGTGCGACTTGTGGTCGACGACTTCGAGACGGTCAGGGCGGAGCTTCTCTCCCGTGGGGTCGTCTTCGAGGACTATGACCTTGGCGACGACTTCCGCACCGTTGACGGAATCCTCCACTCCCCTGATGGTGAGAAGACCTCCTGGTTCAAAGACTCGGAAGGCAACATCCTCGCCCTCGGCTCTTCACTCTGACAACCGCCAAATTCCCGGCGGCACGCGCCCCCTGGATTTGATAGGTTCCCCCGGTCCCATCCGAAGCGGCCGAAAGGGGTCTTCGTGAACGTGAACCTCACTGTCAACGGACGGGAGGTGTCGGCAGACGTAGAGCCCAGGACACTCCTGGTGCATCTGATCCGGGAGAATCTCCACCTGACCGGCACGCACGTCGGTTGTGAAACCGGATACTGCGGCGCCTGTACCGTCCATCTCGACGGCAAGCCTGTGAAGTCATGCACCATGCTCGCCGTCCAAGCCGACGGAACCAACATCACCACCATCGAGGGGCTCGCCAACAACGGCGAGCTTCATGCGGTTCAGGAGGGTTTTTGGGAGCGCCACGGCCTCCAGTGCGGCTTCTGCACCCCGGGGATGATCATGTCGGCGGCAGCGCTCCTCGAGGAGAACAACAACCCATCCGAAGACGAGATCCGTCACGGCATTGAAGGCAACCTCTGCCGCTGCACCGGCTATCACAACATCGTGCGGGCCGTGGAGTACGCCGGGGCCAAGATGCGCGGTGAAGAGCCACCTGCGCCGGATTGGGGGGAGAACTGATGGCCACCACCAGTGTCATGGGCGGCGCGGTCCGCCGCCGTGAGGACCCGGCCCTGATCCAGGGCTATGGGGAATACGTAGACGACCTGACCCGCACCGGCATGCTCCATGTCGCCTTCCTCCGCTCCCCGGTGGCGAGGGCGAAGATCACCAAGCTCGACACCTCTGCCGCCAAGGAGATGAAGGGCGTCGTCACGATCTACACCCACGACGACGTCGCCCATCTCGGCCCGTTGCTCGCTCAGGTACCCATCGGAAAGCTGCGGCCACTGCTCGCCGCCGGCGAGGTGAACCATGTCGGCGAGGCGATCGCCATGGTCGTGGCCGAAGACCGCTACCAGGCCCAGGACGCCGTCGAGGCGATCGACGTCGACTTCGATGTCCTCCCCGCAGTGATCGACCTCAAGAAGGCCGCCTCGGACGAGGTCAAGATCCACGACGAGCTCGATTCCAACGTGCTCCACACTTGGACCTACCACGGCTATTGGGAGGCTCTAGGGCTCGAAGACCAGACCCCACAGGTCGACGCAGCCATGGAGCGAGACGACGCGGTCGTGGTCTCCCTGGAGATGATCAACCAAAGGTTGATCCCGGTGGCCATCGAGCCGAGGTCGGTTCTGGCCGACTTCAACCCCGGATACGGCTGCTTCACCGTCTACAGCTCTTCTCAGGTCCCCCACGCCCTGGCCGGGGCGATTGCGAAGACGTTCGGGATGAGGTCCACCGAAGTGCGAGTGATCGCTCCCGAGGTCGGCGGAGGGTTCGGCTCCAAGCTCAACGTGTACAACGACGAGATCCTGGTGTCATTTGCCGCCAAGGAACTGGGACAGTCGGTGAAGTGGACCGAGACCCGACGCGAGGCGGCAGGGTCGACCATCCACGGACGGGGCTGGATCGGGACTGCGACCCTGGTCGGGACCAAAGATGGAGAGTTCCTCGGTTACAAGCTGGACGCCATTGCGGACATGGGCGCCTACACCCAGAACTTCACCGTCGCCATCCCGCTGCTCGGGCTCTGGATCGCCTCGGGGCAGTACAAGATGCCCGTCTCCTGGACGGTGGCCTGTGTCGTGACCAACACCATGACCACCGATGCCTACCGGGGCGCCGGGCGGCCCGAGGCGATCTACTACCTGGAGCGGATCATCGACGCCTATGCGCACGAGATCGGGATGGACCCCTTCGAGGTGCGGAAGAAGAACTTCTGGCAGCCGGACGAGTTCCCAGCCCAGATGGGTTGCGGGTTCTCCCTCGACTCCGGCGACTACGAAACGGCCGTGGACAAGCTGATCGAGGTCAGCGACTACGTCGGGATGAGGCGGCGCCAAGAGGAGGCGCGCGCCGAGGGCCGGTTGGTCGGAGTCGGGGTCGGTTCCTATGTCGAAGTCTGCGGCTTCGGCCCGGCAGTCCTGGCCGAGATCGGGTTCTCCTGGGCCAACTACGGGCTCCCCGCGTCCTTCAACGGCTCGGGGCTGGTTCGGGTGAATCCAGATGCCACCGTCACCGTGGTCATCGGCACCGGGCCTACCGGCCAGGGCCACCAGACGGCATGGGCCCAGATCGTCGGCGACGGCCTGGGAATCCCGGTCGAAGACATCAGGGTGCTCTACGGAGACACCCGTGAACACCCGATGGGGATCGGCACCTTCGGGAGCCGCTCGATCTCGGTGGACGGGACGGCCACCTTCGAAGCCACGAAGATCGTCAAGGAGAAAGCGGCGAAGATCGCTGCCCACATCCTGGAGGCATCCGCCGAGGACATCGAGTTCGCCGACGGTGGCGCCCACGTCGCCGGATCACCGGACAAGAGGGTCGAGTGGGCCGCGATCGCGAAGTCTGCGTACCAGACGCACACCAGCCCGGACGACGTCGACAGCGGTCTCGAGGCCCACACCGCCTTCAGCCCGGGCAACGCCACCTGGCCCTTCGGGACCCACCTGGCCATGGTCGAGATCGACCCGGAAACAGGTGACGTGAAGCTCCTCGAGTATCACGCCGTCGACGACTGTGGCAACGTGATCAACCCGATGATCGTTGCCGGCCAAGTGCACGGGGGCATCGCCCAAGGCATCGGCCAGGCGATGTTCGAAGAGGCCATCTACGACGAAGCGGGGAACATGCTCACGGGCTCCCTCCTCGACTATCTGCTCCCGACGGCGGCTGACCTGCCGTCGTTCGACCTCCACCGGACGGTGACACCGTCGCCGATCAACCCGATGGGGGTAAAGGGGATCGGTGAGGCGGGGACCATCGGCTCGGCACACACCATCGTCAACGCGGTGGTCGACGCCCTGACCCCGATGGGGGTCAAGCACGTCGACATGCCGGTTCGGCCGAAGCGGGTCTGGCAGGCGATGCAGGAAGCGAGGGCTTGACATGTACCCAAGGAGCTTCGACTACGTGGCACCGGCCAGCCTCGAAGAGGCATTCACCGCACTCGGTGACGATGCCAAGGTGATGGCTGGGGGCATGAGCCTTCTCCCCTTGATGAAAATGAGGCTGTTCTCCCCTGGTGTGGTGGTGGACATCGGCCGGATCACCGGTCTCGACTCTGTCGAAGACGGCGGAGACCACATCTCGATCGGGGCACTGGTGCGTCATGCGACAACGGCGTCCGACCCCTTGATCGCGGCCAATGCCGCCGCCCTGGCCATGGCGGCCTCGTTGACCGGTGATGTCCAGGTGCGCAACCGGGGGACCACCTGCGGGTCGCTGGCCCACGCCGATGTGGCGGCCGACCAGCCGGCAGCGGTTATTGCCTGCAGGGGAACGATGGTCGCCCAGTCAGCCTCGGGGACCAGGGAGATCGACTCCGAGAGCTTCTGCGTCGATGCACTCACCTCGGACCTCCGTCCCGACGAGATCCTGACTTCGATCAGGATCCCCAAGGCCGGGCCTGGTGAGGGCTCTGCCTATGACAAGTTGGGACGACGTGGCGGCCATTCCGATTATGCGGTGGCCGGAGCCGCGGCCTGGGTGAAGAAGTCCAATGGCACCGTAGAGGATGCCCGGGTCGCTCTCACCGGGGTCGGCACCAAGGCGATGCTGGCGGAAGGCGTCGGCCAGGCCTTGATCGGCACCGACGGGTCCGACGATGCAATCAAGGCGGCGGCGGAGAAGGCCCTGGAAGGGGTGACCGTGCTCGAGGACCTCTACGGCTCGGTCGAGTACAAGGGCCACCTGGCGAAGGTGTTCACGGCTAGGGCTTTGCGGCAGGCGCTGGCCAACGCCGGCTGAAGGGAGGCGGGCGGAGGTGGAAGAGGGCGGCTCAGGCCGCCCTCTTTCGCGTCACGTCAAGGGCGCCGGAATGCGGTCCGGGCCCGGGCGACCAAGACGTCACAGGGTGCCTCTGACACCAGGCCCTCGGCGATGGTGCCGAGCAGGACCATGCGGGTGGCCGACCCTCCCCGACTTGCCACCACGACCAGGTCGGCACCTCGCTTGCGCACGATCTCCTCGATGGTCTCGGTTGGAGGTCCGTCGACCACCAGGGTCCCGATGTCGGAGTTCCAGACCGAGGTGAACTTCTCCATTCGCTCTTCCGCCATCGCGAGGCGGCGGGCCCGTGATTCCTCCAACTCCTCCCGGTAGAGACCGGCGGCCGAGAGCACGGGATCGAACCGGGACGGCAGAGAGAACAGCGCGGTCACTTCGGCATTGGGAAATAGCTCCAGCGCCCGATTCACCGCGAGGCGGGACTGCTCGGAGAAGTCGACCGCCGCGATGATTCGACGGTATGGGACCCGCGGTTGCCGACGTACGACCAGGGTGTCCGATGTCGCCTTCCGGGCCACCCTTCGCGCCACCGGCCCGACTGCGAAGGCGTCAATCGACGAGGACCCAACCACGACCACCTCGGCGCCTTTGGCCCGTGCCGCCAATTCCCAGGAAGGCGAGCCCTTGACAACCTCGAGGTGGACCGGGACTTCGGTGCGGTCGCGAACCCAGTCCGCGAGTTTCCCGGCCTCGCTGGTCTGGTGATCGCGCATCAGCTTGGCCAGCCCCGGCTCGATGAGGGCCTCGCCGAGTGGCTCGAGGACGTGCAGGAGATGAAGCTCGGTCTCCCCGGCCTCCGCCATTATTCGGGCCCGGTCGGCAACACGCCGGCCCATTGATGTGAGATCGACTCCCGCAACCACGGGCCGCAAAGCACTCCTCCCGGCGAAGTGCGGCGACTCTACAGACTGTCCACCTCATAGGCAGAAGCGAAGGGGTCAGGCCCGGGCAAGGCATCGCCAAGTAGGTCCAGATACGCATCGCGGCCGATGACCCGGGCCCCAAGGGATTCGAGGTGGGGCGTCTGCCACTGCACGTCGAGGAGCTTGCCCCCACCCTGGTTCATGATCACCACCAGATGGACCAGCGCCACCTTGGAGGCGTCCCTGGCATCGTGGAACATCGACTCCCCGGCGAACATCCCCCCGATCGCCACCCCGTAGAGGCCACCGGCGAGCTCGCCCTCATCGTCCCATACCTCGACCGAGTGCGCCCAGCCCAGACGATGGAGGTCGATGTATGCGTCGACGAACTCCTCGGTTATCCAGCTGTCCCCGCGGCGTTCCGGGTCGGCGCAGCCGGCGATGACTTCCTCGAAGTCGGCATCCACCGAGACCCGGTATCTCCTCGTCGACTGCCGAAGCGAGCGACTGATGTGGAGGCCCTTCAACGGGAGGATCGCCCGCTCGATGGGTGACCACCATCCCAGGTGCCCATCGGGGAGCTCCATGGGGAACATGCCAGATCGGTATGCGGTGAGAAGCGTGCCGGAGCTCAGGTCCCCGCCCACCGCCACCACATCGCCTTCGGCGTAGCGGGGATCGGGAAAGTCGAACCGGCTCGGCATCGGGTCGATGGCCACCGTCTGATTGTCCCAGAGTGGAGCCACTGGTGTCCGTAGGCTGGCTCGATGCCCGATTTCGTGGTCATCGGCGGCGGAATCGCCGGAGTGGCAGCCGCCGCCAGCCTCGCCCCCCATGGCTCGGTGACCCTGGTCGAGATGGAGAAGGCGCTCGCTTCCCACACCACAGGACGCTCGGCGGCGATGTTCACCGCCAGCTACGGGGGCCAGGCTTCCCGGCCACTGGCCCGGGCCAGTCAGGCCTTCCTGGAAAGTCCCCCGGACGGAGTTGCCGATGGCCCACTCATCACCGATCGCGGGGCCATGTGGATCGCCCGGACCGAGCAGGCGTCGCTCTTGCAACAGCTCGCCGAGCAGGGTCGGCAACTCGGGGCCAACGTGGAGGTCCTCGATGCCGGTGATGCCCTGGGCCTGGTCCCGGTGCTGAAAGCGGATGCACTCGCCGGGGCCCTCTTTGAGCCGGGAGCGGGCGACCTCGACGTCGCCGCCCTCCATCAAGCGTTCGTCCGCCTGGCGAGGCGAAACGGGGCCACGATCCTCACCTCGAGCCCGGTGACCGAGCTGCGCCCGACCGGCAGTGGTTGGCGGGTGTCGACTTCCACCGGGGTCATCGACTGCGGCGCGGTGGTCAACGCCTCCGGTGCCTGGGGTGACCTGGTCGCGGCGATGGCCGGCGTCGCACCCGTCGGCCTGACCCCGATGCGGCGCACCGCGTTCATGGTCCCCGGAAACGAGGCCTGGTCCCGTTGGCCTCTGGTCGACGAGATCGAGGACAACTTCTATTTCAAGGCAGACGGCAGCCAGATCCTGTGCTCACTCGCCGAAGAGGTGCCGGACGACCCCGGAGATCCCAGGCCACGGGCCGAAGACGTGGCCCTGGCCATCGAGCGGATCAACGCCGCCACCACGCTCGGGATTCGCTCCGTCAACTCGGAATGGGTCGGCCTGCGCACATTCGCCCCCGACCGGGAGATGGTCATCGGCGAGGAGCCCGAACATCCCGGCTTCTTCTGGCTGGTGGGTCAGGGTGGCACCGGGATCATGACCTCACCGGGGTACGGAGCTCTGGTCGCCAGCCAGGTCGTCGGGCTGCCTCTACCCGCCACCCTGGTGGAGGCCGGCGTCGACCCGGCGACCACCCTCCCCGACCGCTTCAGGGCTTGACCTTCCTAGGCTCTCCCCCATGAGACAGGTCTCCGCCGGGGGCGGTTTCCCTGCGATCTTCTACACCTTGCGCCAGGCGCGGGCGAGCGGCGGGTATCGCAGCCTGTATCGGGCGCTCCGCTCCAAGAACGCTTGCAAGACCTGTGCGCTGGGGATGGGCGGCCAGCTCGGAGGCATGGTCAACGAGAGGGGCCACTTCCCCGAGGTCTGCAAGAAGTCGATCCAGGCGATGGCCGCCGACATGCAAGGCGCGATCAAGCCCAGCTTCTTCCGGCATTTCGACAACGAGCAGCTCAAGGCGTTCAGCCCACGAGAGCTGGAAGCATCGGGGCGCCTGACCGAACCGCTCTACTCAGGCCCGCTCGACCGCCGCTACCGGCCGATCTCCTGGGACGAGGCCCTGGCTCGGATCTCCCGGAAGATGACCGCCACCGAGCCCAACCAGTCGTTCTTCTACACGAGCGGGCGATCATCGAACGAGGCCGGGTTCCTGCTCCAGCTGCTGGCCCGGATCTATGGCACCAACAACGTCAACAACTGCTCCTTCTACTGCCACCAGGCATCGGGAGTCGCCCTGGCCAGCGTCACCGGGTCGGGCACCGCCACAGTCGAACTGGACGACTGCGCCGACCTGGGCAAGGACGACGTGGTTTTCATCATCGGGGCCAACCCTGCCTCCAACCACCCCCGGCTGATGACGACCCTGGCCCATTTCAAGAGGCGGGGTGGCAAGGTGATCGTGGTCAATCCGTTGCTGGAGACCGGCCTGGTCCGCTTCAAGGTGCCGTCCGACATGAGGAGCCTCTTCTTCGGGAGCAAGATCGCCGACGAGTACGTCCAACCGCACATCGGCGGGGACATCGCCTTCCTCTCCGGAGTCGCCAAGCGGATCATCGAGATCGGCGCCGTCGACGAAGAGTTCGTGCGGGAGCGGGCCGAGGAGTGGGATGCCTTTCGCCAGTCGATCGAGGGCCTGTCCTGGACAGAGATCGTGGAGAAGTCCGGGGTCACCCGGGAGACAATCGATCGCATCGCCGACACCTATTCACGGGCCGGCAATGCGGTCTTCTGCTGGGCGATGGGGATCACCCACCACGAGCACGGTGTGCAGAACGTCCAGGCGATCGCCAACCTGGCGATGACCCGGGGGATGTTGGGCGGGCGGCACAAGGGGCTGCTCCCGCTTCGAGGCCACTCCAACGTTCAAGGAATCGGCTCCATGGCGGTGTCCCCGAAGGTGAGGGACAGCGTGTTCACGGCGCTCGAGACCGAGTTCGGAGTCGAACTGCCCACGACTCCTGGGCTCGACACCATGGCCTCCGTCGTCGAAGCCGCGGACGGTGGCATCCGGTTCGCACTCTGCCTCGGGGGGAACCTGTTCGGCTCCAATCCCGACTCTGAGTTCGCTGCCCGGGCGATGGGCTCGATCGACCTGGTCGTCTACATGTCCACCACCCTCAACACCGGGCACGTCTCCGGCCGAGGGAAGGAGACGATCATTCTCCCAGTGCTGGCCCGGGACGAGGAGCCCCAGCCCACCACCCAGGAGTCGATGTTCAACTACGTCCGGCTCTCCGACGGCGGGCCGCCCCGTCACGAAGGGCCTCGGGCCGAGGTCGCGGTGATCGCTGACCTCGGCAAGTCACTCACTGGTGACCGGATCCTGGACTGGGACTCAATGCGCCGTTATGGCCGGATCAGGGAAGCCATCGCCAAGGTGATCCCCGGATACGAGCCGATCGGCCAGATCGATCAGACCAAAAAGGAATTCCAGATCGGGGGCCGAACCTTCCACAAGGGGGTGTTCGCCACCGCCACAGGGAAGGCTCGGTTCCATCCCGTCGAAGTGCCGGCGCTGGCGGGAGGAGATGGGCAGTTGCGCCTGATGACCGTGCGGAGTGAAGGGCAATTCAACACCGTGGTCTACGAGGACGAGGACCTATACCGGGGCCAGGATCGGCGTGACGTGATCCTGATGAGCCCGGTGGACATCACCCGCCTCGGGCTGACTCAAGACCAGAGGGTCATGGTGAGCAGCGCGACCGGGACGATGCACGGGCTCCTGGTCCGCCCCATCGACATCCGTGCCGGGAACGCGGTCATGTACTACCCCGAGGCCAACGCCCTAGTGGGGCGGGAGGTCGACCCTCAGTCGCGGACCCCGGCGTTCAAGTCGACAGTGGTGACTCTCTCGACGGCGCCCCCCTCCCCGGCTTCGCCGGTACTCCCCCCAACGCTCACTACGTTGGCTGGGGGGAGAAATAGCTAGGGAGTTCCCCGACGCTCCAGCCAGTCGGCGAGCGGAGTGGGCATCTGGGCTGAGCGGTTCCCCCAGTCGTAGACGACCGCCGAGCCGGCGAAATGGTCGTGCCACGCTCTCCGCTCCCTGCCGAAGACGATCCCGAGCAAGCCGATCCCGAACGCGAGGAAGCTGATCGGGAAGGTGATCGTGCGGACGAAGGCTCTCTTGCCTTGGAGCACCGAGCCATCGTGGCCAACCACCCGAAGACCGAGCACCGTCATCCCCAGGGTCTTGCCGAACACGCCCAGTGAGAGCCACATATAGAGGAAGGCGAACACAACGATGCCCACGCCATACCAGAGGCCGGTGTTGTCGATGACGACCGAACCGTTCGACAGCAGGTCGATGAGGAAGTTCATCCCGGCCACGATCAACGTGAACCCGGTGGTCACCACGAAGGCGTCCAGCATCAAGGAAAGCAAACGGGTCACCGGGCCCCCATAGCGCCCGGTCTTCCCCGATCCAGGGCCTACGGCGAGCTCGCGGCCCACGACCTCCGCCCTGGCCTCGATCTGATGGTCGACCCAGGCAGTGAGATCCCCCGGCCCGTCCGGGAACTCATTCGCATCGCGCCCGATCAGCCGATTGAGGCCACGGAAGACGATCTCGTCGAGCCCGACCAGCGGCTTCCGGAAGAGGTCCAGCGCCGAGGTGCCGAGTTGGCCGGTGCTCTCCGCGACGATCTCGGGGATACCCGCCCGGTCCACGATGGCGCGCACGTCGACCCTGGCGATGATGGCGTCGATGTCGGCCCGGGAGAGGAGGGCATCGATGTCCACCTTGTCGAGCACCGCGTTGAGGTCGACCTTCTCCAGTAGGGCATTGATGTCGACCCGATCGAGCAGAGCGTTGATGTCGACGTGGTCGAGGACCATGTCGGGCTGGACCACGTCCAGCACCCGCTCGCTGGCCCCTCTCGCCATCCGGGTGAACAACCCGTCACGGTCCGACTCCGGCTCCGTCGGCTCCCCTTCAGGCTCCTCGACGGGCTCCTCAAAATGCTCGGCGTCGGGCTCGACGCCGACGACATCACCGATCACCGCGTCGACGGCGGCGTCGAGTTCGGTCTCGACATCGGCCTCGACGGTGGGTTCGGGTTGTGTCACCAGGGCAAAGCTACCCGTGACATGCTCGCCCTGCCGAGCCTCAGCCCGTCACCGCCCCAAACGATGCCGAACCCACCAGGCGCGGCGTACTTGGCGAGGGCACCGGTCTCGTAGCGCGGCGGGTGGGGTGCCCACGACGCCGCGCGTCGCTCCAACTCGTCGTCATCGACCAAAACATCCAGCCGGCGCCCGGAGACATCGACCTTGACCCGGTCGCCCTCGGCGACGAGGCCGATCGGCCCGCCGACCTCCGACTCCGGGGCGATGTGGCCGATGCAAAGCCCGGTAGTACCTCCCGAGAACCTGCCGTCGGTGATGAGAAGCACGTCCTTGCCCAGCCCCGCACCCTTGATGGCGGCGGTGATCTGCAGCATCTCCTTCATCCCTGGCCCGCCTCTGGGTCCTTCAGTCCTGATTACCACCACGTCCCCGTGCTGGATCTGATGGTTCTCCAACGCCTCGAGGGCTCCTCCCTCCCCATCGAAGACCCGGGCAGGGCCCTCGAACACGTCGAGGTCGATGCCCGCCACCTTCACCACCGCCCCGTCGGGAGCCAGGTTGCCCCGAAGCACGGCGATCCCTCCTTCCTCGGCGAGCGGGCTCGTCGGAGGGGCGATCACGTCCTGCCCCGTCGGGAAGGTCACGTCGGCCAGGTTCTCCGCCATCGTCGACCCAGTCACTGTGAGCACATCACCATGGAGCAGGCCTTCGTCGAGCAAGGCCCTGAGCACGACCGGGACTCCCCCGATCCGGTCCAGGTCGACCATGTGGTAGCGGCCGAACGGCTTGAGGTCACCTATGTGCGGCGTCTTCCGTGAGATCTGGTCGAAGTCGTCGAGTTCCAGAGGGACCCTGGCCTCCCGGGCGATGGCGAGGAGGTGGAGGACCGCATTCGTCGAGCCGCCCAGTGCCATCACCGTTGTGATCGCGTTCTCGAAAGCTGGTCTCGTCATGATCTGCCGGGGCCGGATGTCGGCCTCCAACAACCTCATGACCGCCTCACCGGATCGTCGGCCGAAGTCGTTGAGCCGAGGATCGACCGCGGGCACCGCGGCCGAACCGGGAAGGGAGAGGCCCAGAGCCTCACCTACCGAGGCCATGGTGTTGGCGGTGAACATCCCGGCGCATGAGCCAGCCCCGGGACAGGCGGCGCGCTCGATCTCCATGAGATCCTCGACCGTGATTCGCCCTTCGAATTCGGCGCCGATCCCCTCGAACACGTCAATGATCGAGATGTCGCGGCCCTGGTAGTGGCCGGGAAGGCTCGACCCCCCGTAGAGGAAGACGGCGGGCAGGTCGAGTCGGGCCGCGGCCATCATCATCCCGGGCAGCGACTTGTCACATCCGGCGATGGCGACCAGGGCGTCGAATCGCTCGGCGTGCATCACCAGTTCCACCGAATCGGCGATCACCTCGCGGGAGACGAGCGAGGCCCGCATTCCCTCGTGGCCCATCGATATCCCGTCCGAGACTGCGATCGTGGTGAACATCAGGCCCACTCCCCCGGCTTCGGCAACGCCTGACTTGGCCTGCCGGGAGAGCTCGGGGCCGGTGAGATTGCACGGAGTCACCTCGTTGCCCGCCGAGACCACGCCCACCTGGGGCTTGGTGAAGTCCTCGTCGGTCAAGCCCACCGCCCGCAACATGGCACGGGCACCGGAACTGGTTACACCCTCGGAGACGTCCTGAGATCTGATCTTTTGGGTCATTGGGTCGAGATCCTACGGGGTCGGGTTTGGCGGTGGCATCAAACCGACCACAATTCGCGAATGGCCACCATCTACTACGACTCTCGACGCGAACCCCGACCTGATCCGATCGAAGAAGGTCGCGGTCATCGGCTACGGGAGCCAGGGCCATGCCCATGCGCTCAATCTGAAGGAGTCGGGCGTCGAGGTCGTCGTCGGCCTCCGGTCGGGCTCGGATCGGGTGGCCCAGGCAGAGGCTGCAGGACTCCGGGTGCTCGACCCGGCTGAGGCGGCGAAGTGGGCCGACGTGGTCATGATGCTGGTCCCGGACCAGGTGGCGGCTGACATCTACAAGGAGTCGATCGCCCCGAACCTGGACCCGGGCGACACCCTGATGTTCGCCCACGGCTTCAACATCCACTTCGGTGAGATCGTCCCCCCCGATGGTGTCGATGTCTCCATGATCGCCCCCAAAGGGCCGGGACACCTGGTGCGACGCACCTACGAGCAGGGGTCGGGTGTGCCCTGCCTGATCGCCGTCCATCAGGACCCATCGGGCACCGCCCACGACCTAGCCCTCTCCTACGGTTCGGCGATCGGCGGAGGTAGGGCCGGGATCCTGGAGACCACCTTCAAAGAGGAGACCGAGACCGATCTCTTCGGGGAGCAGGTCATCCTCTGCGGCGGGGTCTCGGAACTGATCAAAGCGTCGTTCGAGACTCTGGTCGACGCCGGTTACCAGCCGGAGTCGGCCTACTTCGAGACCCTCCACGAGCTGAAGCTGATCGTCGACCTCCTCTATGAAGGCGGCCTCTCCTGGATGCGCTACTCGGTCTCCGACACCGCCGAGTACGGCGATTACACCAGGGGGAAGCGGATCATCACCGAAGAGACCCGCCAGGCGATGCGGGACACGCTCGCCGAGATCCAGTCCGGGGCGTTCGCCCACGAGTGGATGGCCCAGGCACGGGAGGGAGCCCCCTTCCTCCACGAGCAGCGGGCACAGAACCGGGCCCACCAGATCGAAGAGGTGGGCAAGGAGTTGCGAACGATGATGCCGTTCATGGAGCCGAAGACCGCCCCCTAGTCCTAGCCGGTGACCGCGAGCCGCTCCTCGATCCAGGCGTCGATCTCGCCCCAGATGTCGAAGAGCCACGCTTCCTGTTGCTCCGGCGGCGGGATCGCATCCGCGGTGTAGTGCCAGATCCGCACCGCGACCGTGGTGTCCATCGGCATCGCCCGCCAGATGTCGGCCGCCGTGATGAACGACTCCAGACCGGCGTGGCCTACGAAGAAAGCCTCCGAAACGGCGGGGGCAGTGGACAGCGCCGTCATCACGCCCTTCGCTTTCGGAGGAAGGGTCAGCTTCAGGTCTGAGGCCCGCTCCGCCAGGTCGGGGCGGCCGATCTCGATCAGCTTCTGGATCGCCCGCTCCCGCCGCCTGTGGGTGAAGTTGGCACCCTCGGGGAAGATGACGAAGGCGTCATCGGCATCCATGGTCCCGGCGAGGTGGGCGATCGCCTCCACGACCGGGTCCTTGTCTGCCCCCCTGGCCGTCGGCACGAAGGACGCCGGAAGCCGGTTGAGGATCACATCCACGGCGGGGTCCCACTGGAGGAAGTCCTTGAGAACGATCCGGGGCTGCCGCTGGTACCCGTTGCACAGCGCATCCATCAACAGCATCGAGTCGCCAGGCCCGGCGTGCCGGCTCATGACGAGGATCGGCCGGCGATCGGCGTCGCCGGCGGTGACCGGTGGCGGGCTATCGATCTCGACTTCCAGCTTGAAGCTGCGCTTCGCCGAACCGATGACCAGGCGGAGGATCCATCCCAGCAGCCAGTAGTGGGCGCTCTGGAACGCCGGCGACCTCATCTTCCAACCGAACCCAGACCCCACCCACAGGGCGAACATGATGATCAGAGCGAGCGCTTCCACTGCGAGGTAGAGGAACAGAAACCAGGTGAGCCGGAGGATCCGCCACTTCCCGGGGACGTATCTGGAGATGAAGGCGGCAGCGATCGCCCAGAGTGGGAGCGACACCGCGGCGAGGACCACCAGGAGCGTGATCGCGGGGTCGATGAGCAGCCTCCGCAGCCAACGGGGAGGAAGTCTCAACTTGCGATGCCGGTGAGATAGGCAGCCGACGACTCGTAGGCGCCCTGAATGAGGTCATCGGTGGCGGAAACGTCGCGCCATTTCCGTTGCCGACTGTCATCGAACGCCACCGGATTGCCCGACGGCAGCAGATGCAATTCGATGCCCTCGGGGAGGTTCTCGACCGTGGTCGAGTATCGGTGACGCCGTGCGATCTCGAATGCGATCAGGGCGGCCTCGTGGAGGCGCTTCGGCGGGCGGAGTGGTGCTTCCAGCCTCCCAACCTGGAGCACGAAGACCCGGGTTGCCCCCAGCTCCAGAGCTCGAGCGAGGGGCACCGAGTTGACCAGGCCCCCGTCGTAGAAATGCTCGCCGTCGACCTCCACGGGCGGGAACAGGGCGGGCACCGCAGCCGAGGCGAGGATGGCGTCGATGAGCGGGCCTTCGGTGAACCAGTGCTCTGCTGCCCTCTCGATCGACGCGGCGACGCACTGAAACGGGATCTGAAGGTCCTCTATGCGCCGGGTCGGAGAGTGGACCATCTCCAGCAGCTTCCTCAGCCGGTCCGTCTCATGCAGCCCGGCCCTCAGTGTCGCTGTGTTCTTCACCCGCTCCCAGGCCCCGCCCGAGAACAGGTCGGACCGCGAGATCTCATACCAGAGGTCGCCCAGTCGCTTCACCCCGTCGGGGCCGGGTCGGTCAGCGACCACCGAGCCGTTGAAGGCCCCGATCGAGGTTCCAAGGACCACCGCGGGACGGATCCCCGCTTCCTCGAGTGCCTTGAGCATCCCGACCTCGACCGCCCCCCATCGCCCCCCACCACCCAGGACGAACGCCGTGGTCATCAGGGCTCCTCTTCGATGTACCACTCCGTGAAGTCGTGACAGCGCCCGTCGGGAGCGAAGCGGATGATGAACAGATTGCGGTAGCTGGCGGCAGGATCGACGTAGGAGGTGGCACCGGTGATGATTGCGATCTCATCGGTCTCGACCACGGGCACCCATTCGAAGTCCCAGTTGTCCTCTTCGTCGCCGGCTTCGAGCCAGAAGTCGATGATCTCACCGGTCCCGTGCAACTCCCCCACCGCGGTCTGCGGGTCGTAGACCGCGTCGGGAGTGAACAGGGCTGCGATCTCCGCAGGGTCGTTGGAAGTCCACGCGGAGACGTACCCGTCCATCCAAGCGTCGAGCCGCTCGCTCATCGGGTGGTCACCACCAGGGGCGGATCCTCCGACACCAGGTCGAAGCCATGTCCGAGGTAGAGCTCGACCGGACCGGGAAAGGCGCGGTCGTTGTTCTCGGCATTCATCACCGGATACGCCTCGATCCGGGTGAAGCCCTGCTGCTCGAGTTGGTCCGTCACCGCCCTCAGGAGCAGCGATGCCAACCCGAGACCTCGATAAGGAGGAGCGATGGCGAAGCACACGACCGAGCCCACACCTTCGTCGTCGCCGGTGGCAAGACCCGGGAAACCTGACCGTGCGCCGGCATGACACCAACCGGCGAGCCGACCATCGACATAGGCGACCACACCATTGGTCTCCCCGGCTTCGATTCGCGCCTTCTGGTCGGCGCGATTCTCCTGCCAGGTCCGGTCACCCCATTCCGGGTTGGATCGTCCACCGAGCAGGAAGTACATGCAATAACAGCTCGCCCATTCCGGGCGGCCCACCATCGCGTCGTGGTCGAAGAAGGCGAGGATGTCGTCCACGATCGCGGGAGCCACGGGTTGGATCTCGACCTCTCCGAGGCTTTCCAGAGGCTCGGAGAGGCCGGTGAGCCGGTCCTCGGCCTCGAGGTAGTTACGCACCGCGGGAAGTGTGAGCTCCAGCTCGGGGTGCTCTTGGTCGTAGTGCTCCAGGACGAAGGGGACGAGGTCATCGATGTCGCTGCCAGTGACCGCCGTCCCGCAGCCACACTCGTACACCCGGCTCACGCCGGAGCCCGCCTCGGGACCTAAGCCTCGACCGGGACCGGTAGCTCGGACCCGATTCGGAGCCCGGTCTTGGGGTCGAAGAAGTGGAGCTTGGCGCAGTCCACGATGAGGTCGATCGAGTCCCCTTTGGCCACCCGGGCGTCGGGACTGACCCTGGCGATGAAGTTGGTGGTGTCACCTAGTGACGTCGAGTCCTGGCCGGTGTCGGCGAGGAGCTCTTCGATGTCCGGAGTCACCACCGGGGGGCGGTTGACTGTGAAGTGGACAAACGTCTCGGCTCCCAGCATTTCCGTGACCTCGACCTGGGCGGTGATGGTCCGGTCCGGGTCGGCGCCCGCCACCTGGGCTGCCTCCAGCGAGTTGGGGCGGATCCCGATGACGAGCTCCTTATTCATCTTGCTCTCGAGGCCCGAGTGGGACGCCAGAGAGCGCGGATCGACCTTGACCCTGAAGCCTCCCGCGGTCACGGCCCAAACCTCATCACCCTCGTTCTCGAGGTGGCCATAGGAGAGGTTCATGGCCGGGCTGCCGATGAAGCCGGCGACGAAGAGGTTGTCTGGCTTGTCGAAGAGCTCAGTTGGAGGACCAACCTGCTGCAGGTTGAAGGGCCGGGCGGCGGAAACCGGTCGGAGAACGGCCACTCGGTCACCGAGGGTCATGGCCTCGGTCTGATCGTGGGTCACGTACACGGTCGTGGTGCTCAGCTTGGAGTGAAGTCGCTCGAGTTCGGCGCGCATCTGCACCCTGAGCTTGGCGTCCAGGTTGGAGAGCGGCTCGTCCATCAGGAACGCTGCCGGCTCGCGGACGATGGCGCGGCCCATGGCGACTCTCTGCCGCTGCCCGCCCGAGAGGGCCTTCGGCTTGCGCTGCAGGTATTCGCCGATCTCGAGGATGTCGGCCGCTTCCTTGACCCGCCGCTCGATCTCCTCTTTCTTGAACTTCCTCAGTTTGAGGCCGAACGCCATGTTGTCGAAGACCGACATGTGGGGATACAGCGCATAGTTCTGGAAAACCATCGCGATGTCCCTGTCCTTGGGGGCAACATCGTTGACCACGCGGTCGCCGATGGTGATCGTTCCCTCGGTGATCTCCTCGAGGCCGGCGATCATCCGGAGGGCCGTCGTTTTGCCACATCCGGACGGTCCGACGAGGACGAGGAACTCTCCGTCCTCGATCGTCAGATCCAGGTCACCGACTGCACGGGTGCCGTCGGGGTACACCTTTCCGACTCGGTCCAGCTTGATCTCAGCCAAGGCGTCTCCTCCCGGGGAAATGTGAAAGGGAAGATAGCGGTCTCAACCGGAAGGGGTAGCGGCTACCTCCAGGATCACGCCCTCGCGACGGCCGAGGAACAAGCCCTCCGGACCCACCGCGCGCCCCGAGGCCTGGTTGGTCGACAACACCACCTGACCCTCCTCGATGGCCAGCAACTGCAACTGATCGCTCATGTTCAATGCGACCAGGACCCGCTCATCGTCCGTGAAGCGCTCGAACACGAACACATCTTCGTTGGATAGCGGGCTCGTCAAGATTCTCCCCTCCCTCAATGCGATGCATCCTTTTCGGTATGCGATCAGCCGCTGGTAGAGGGCGAGCATCGAGTTGGGGTCCTCGACCTCGGCGGCCACGTTGAGGCCCTTCTGCTCGGGATCGAGCGGCAGCCAGGGGGCGGTGGCGCAGAATCCGGCGTTGATGGTCTCGTCCCACTGCATCGGGGTGCGACACCCATCCCGACTCAGATACGGGACGTTGGCGCCCCAGGGGTCACGGCCCTCCTCGGGGGCGATCCGGGTCTCGGGAAGGCCCAACTCGTCCCCGTAGTAGAGAAATGGCGTTCCCCGCAGGGTGAGGAGGAGCATGGCGGCGAGCCGGGCATCGAGCTTTCCCAGTCTGGTGGCGATACGGATCTCATCGTGGTTGCCCAGCAGCCAGTTGGTCCACCCGCCCGCGGGGACATGCCACAGCACCGACTCGACGGTGGCCCGGATGCTCGCCGCGTCCCAGGGCGTGACCATCAGGTGGAAGTTGAAGGGCACGATCTGGTCCAGGTTCTCCCCGTAATAGGCAGCCCACTCCGGGAGGTCGAAGATATGGATCTCCCCGATGGCGAAAGGCTGGTGGGGGTACTCGTCGAGCACGGCCTGGAACTCGCGATGGGCCTGGTGGACGTCGGGGTGCCCGAAGTCGTAGAGGTGGATGAAGTAGTCGTACTGGCCCATGTCCTTCCAGGGGCGGGGCCGCTCGTCGGGAGCCGGGGGGTTGTCCCGCTCGCGGGGATCTTTCATCATCTGGTGTGCAGCATCGACACGGAAACCGTCCACCCCACGGTCGAGCCAGAACCGCGCAACGTCCAGCATCGCCTTCCTGACCTCGGGGTTCCGCCAGTTGAGGTCGGGTTGATGGGGAAGGAAGGTGTGCCGGTAGTACTGGCCAGTCAAGGGGTCGAGGCTCCACGCCGGCCCGCTGAAGACGCTGACCCAGTTGTTGGGCTCGGAGCCGTCTTCCTTGGGATCGCGCCACACGTACCAGTCCCGCTTCGGGTTGTCCCGCGAGGACCGCGACTCTTCGAACCATCGGTGTTGGTTCGAGGTGTGGTTCATCAGGTAGTCGACGATCACCCTCATCCCACGCTCGTGGATCGCCTCGATGAGGCGTTGCGCCGAGTCGAGATCGCCGAACACCGGGTCGACATCCGTGTGATCGGAAACGTCGTACCCCCAGTCCTCCATCGGGCTCTTGAAGAACGGAGAGAGCCATATCGCATCCACGCCCAGGGTCTCCGACAGGTAGTCCAGCCTCCCGATGATCCCGTCCAGGTCCCCGAATCCGTCGTCGTTCGAGTCGGCGAAGCTGAGCGGGTAGATCTGATAGAAGACTGCGTCCTGCCACCACAGCCGTTCACGGGTTCGAGTCATGCCGGGCGGCAAGTTAGTGCTGCTCTCGCCCTTGGCCGATGTCATGTAGTTCAATCGCCAGCACATTGAGCGTCGCCGATCCCCACCTGATGCTGGCCTTCGAGGGCACCGAAGTCCCTGACTGGCTGAAATCCAGGTTGCAGGAGTCGCCACCGGCCGGGGTGAGCCTCTTCCGAGAGTGGAACCTGGAGTCCCCCGAGCAGGCCGCCGAGTTGACCACGCAACTACAGGAATTCAACGCGGGCGATCAGCCTCTGCTGATAGCAGTGGACCAGGAGGGCGGGCAGCTCATCGGGATCACCGGGGCCACCCCTTTCGCCGGGAACATGGCAATCGGTGCCACCGGCGATGCTGACCTGGCCCAAGCCGTGGCGCGGGCGATCGGCGCGGAGACGGCGGCCGTGGGTATCAATCTCAACTACGCCCCGGTCGCCGACATCTCGACGCGAGCCGACAACCCATCGACAGGGATCCGCAGCTTCGGCGAGGACCCGGAGGTGGTTGCTCGGCTCACTGGGGCAACGATCCGCGGCCTGACCGATGCCGGGGTGCTGAGCGCGGTCAAACACTTCCCCGGCCAGGGCGACATCGCAGTCGACCCTCACTACGAGTTGCCGGCGCTGGACTTCGACCAAGAGCGCCTCGACGCGGTCGAGCTCCAACCGTTCCGGGCGGCGTTGCAGGCCAGGGTGGGGATGGTGATGATCGGCCATTACCTCGTTCCAGCCCTGACCGGAAGCAGGGAGACTCCGATCTACGCCTCACATCGAGGCATCGAAGGTTTCATCCGCGGTGACCTGGGCTTCGACGGGGTGGTGATCACTGACGCCCTCGACATGGGCGCAGTCGACCAGGGACCGACCCAGGCCATCGAGGTCGTGGCCATGATGCGGGCAGGCGTCGACCTCTTGATGTGCATGCCCGACCCTGACCTGCAGGCAAGGGTGAGGGCGGCAGTGGAGCGAGGACATGCCAGAGACCTGATTCCCAACGACCTCCTCGCCGCCAGCCGGGACCGCGTCGATCTCCTCCGAAAGGGATTGCGCACAGCCAAGTCGGAGCCAGAGATGGTGGGTCGGCCCGAGCACGTCAGTCTCGCCACCGAGTTGGCCGAGCGGTCGGTGACGTTGGTGCGCAACGACGATGCCGTCCTCCCGCTTCGCCTCGGCCCCGCCGATCGGATGCTCTCCCTGGAGCCGGCGCCGTCGAAGGTCACTCCGGCAGACACCATGGACCTGTACCCGCCATCGCTGGCCTCGTCGCTTAGGGCCCATCACCCCGCGGTTACCGAGATCGTCTACCCCCACCATCCCGCCCCTCCCGACATCGCCGGAGCTGTTGCCGCGGCTGAGAGCCACGATCTCGTCGTGGTGGGAACGGTCAACGCCGCCTCAGGGCAGGCCGACCTGATTTCCGCCGTGCTCGGTGCCGGGAAGCCTGTGGTCACGGTCGCGCTGCGGGCCCCTTATGACCTCATGTCGTACCCCGAGGCCCGGACCCATCTCTGCACCTATTCGGGCCACGAGCCCTCGATGCGGGCCCTGGCCGCCCTCCTCTTCGAAGGGAAGGGTGGCTCCGGCCGCCTACCGGTCGCCATCCCCGGCCTCCACCCCCTCGGCCACGGATTGACGCTGTGAGGGTGCTCACCGGCGGCCGGGTGCTCACTTCCGACGGTTTGGTCGAGACCGCCGTCACCACCACCGAGGAGGGCCTCGCCCTCCGCTCCTCACCGGGAGCGGACCCGATCGATGTCGAAGGCCTGATCGTGATTCCCGGCCTGATCGACATCCAGGTCAATGGTGCCTTTGGCCACGACTTCACCGCCGACCCGGAGTCGGTCTGGCTGGTAGGCAACCGGTTGCCCGAGACCGGGGTCACCTCCTTCCTGCCCACCATCGTCACCAGCCCCTACGAAGTCGTCGACCGGGCGATCGAGGTCCTGAAGGCAGGGCCTCCTCTCGGCTACGAGGGGGCAGCCGTGCTCGGGCTTCACATCGAAGGGCCCTGGATCTCACCGGAATGGAACGGGGCGCACGACCCGGCCTTGCTTCGACTCCCCGACCCGGAAACAGCCAGATCATGGGCAGCCTCTGGTGTGGTTCGAATGGTGACCATCGCACCCGAGTTGGAAGGAGCGACCGAGGCCGCGGCAGTCCTCGCTGCCGCCGGTGTCGTGGTCTCGGCAGGCCACAGCGGCGCCGACTACGAGACGGCGAGCGCCGCGCTCAGGGGAAATTGGAAGTCGGTGACCCATCTCTACAACCAGATGACCCCGATGCGACACCGTGAGCCCGGCGTCGTCGGAGCAGCCCTGGAGTCGGGGCGGCCTTGCGGGCTGATCGCCGATGGCCTCCACAGCCACCCGGCGGCGGTGCGGCTGGCCTGGCGGAGCCTGGGAGCGGAACACATGATCCTGGTCACCGACGCCATGGCGGCCATGGGCCTCGGCCTGGGCACCTACATGCTCGGTGGGCAGGAGGTCACGGTCGGCGACACCGGGCCCCGGACCAGGGACGGCCGGCTCGCGGGAAGCGTCCTCACCATGATCCAGGCCGTCACCAACCTGGCGCAGTGGACCGATGCCAGCTTCGGTGAAGCAGTGCAGTGTGCGACTTCGACACCGGCCTCCTTGCTCGGCCTCGACGATCGGGGCCGGGTCGAAGACGGGCTCCGCGCCGACCTGACCGTGCTCGACGCCGACCTTCAGGTCGTCTTCACCATGGTCGACGGCAAGGGCGCCTATCGCCGCCCGGGGACGTACGCATGGGCCTGATCGACGAGATCCGTGAGCAGCCACAGGTTCTGGAGCGGGTCATCGAGGGCAACGTCGAGCCCGCGCAGAGGGTGGCCGGCCTGGCGTCGGAGTGCACCCACAGCGTGGTCGCCGCCCGGGGGACCTCGGACAACGCGGCTCGATATGCCCAATACGTGTGGGGCACCCGGAATCAGCTATCGGTGGGACTGACCACACCCTCGCTCTTCTCGTTGTACGACCGACCGCCGCTCCTCACCGATGCCTTGGTGGTGGGGATTTCCCAGAGCGGTCAGTCGCCCGACATCGTGGCGGTCTTGGAGGAAGGGCGGGAGCAGGGGCGGCCCACTGTGGCAATCACCAATGAGCCCAACTCCCCTTTGGCCGCAAATGCGGACGTCGTCGTCGACCTCATGGCCGGCGAGGAGCGAGCCGTGGCAGCCACCAAGACCTACACCGCAGAGCTGGCAGTGATCGGTCTCATATCCGACGCCATCAGCGGTGGGGGCAACTCTCTCTCCCCGATCCCCGCCGCGGTGGCCGCGGTGCTGGACAATGAGGGCGTCGCCGAGACGGCTGCCACCTCCCTCGCCGACATGGAGCACTGCGCTGTCCTGGGCAGGGGTTACAACCACGCCACCGCTTTCGAATGGGCGCTGAAGCTCCAGGAGCTCACCTACGTGGTAGCACAGCCCTTCTCCACTGCGGACTTCCTGCACGGGCCGATCGCGGTCATCGAGCCCGGCTATCCGGTGTTGGCAATCACCGTCCAGGGACCGACCTACGACGAACAGGTCGCCGCCCTGGAACAGGCAGCAGCCATGGGAGCGCAGGTCCTGACCATCTCCGATCTCCGGGACACGAATGGGTCATCGATCCCGATCCCGGAAGGGCTGGAGGAATGGCTGACCCCGATACCGGCGATCGTCGCCGCTCAGGTCTTCTCCCACCGGCTGACCGTGGCCCGAGGTCTCGACCCTGACCGTCCCCGCGGCCTGAGCAAGGTGACCAGGACCACCTAGGAATCGGCCAGGTCGAACCCGGGATAGCCGGCCTCGGCCCAGAGTTGGAACGCCTCATCGTTGGGGACATCCGCCCCCCGGACGCCGGCCACGCCCAGTCGAAACTGGAGGAGGTCACAGAGCCCCTGGATCGGGTCCCCATCCCACGATTCACCGATCCGGGCTACCAATGGCTCGTAGCAGGAGGTGAGCCAGGCCATCACGGACACCGTCTTGCCGGTCGCCGAGGTCCGACCCGACTTGGCGATGTAGTAGTTCAAGTCACTGAGGATGTGCCGGGCCTGGTTCTCGGAGGCCTCGATCCCGGTCAGCTCTCGCAGCCGTTGACTGTGGAAGGTCCTGCCCCCGACCCGGGCCCTCATCCTCACCAGGTCGCTGCCTCCCACCGGCGCCAGGTTCACGTCGTCGACCGAGAAACCGAGCTCGTTGAGCCGGGCGATCCGCTCTCGTATCTGATAGCGCTCAGTGGTCGACACGATCAGGTCGTCGTTCAGCTCGGCCCACAGGCCCTGGTACCGCCTCTCGACATCGTCCCCCAGAGAGAGGTCGGCATCTTCCATCTCGATACCGTGCTCAGCCGCGATGTCGGCCATCTCCCCAGCCAGATTCTCCCTCATGATCCCCAGGTCGTGAGCACGCTGCCCGTCCGACAGTGAGGGGTGGAGCTCGGAGGTCTCGGCGTCGATCATGATGGCCTCGATCGCCCCCGCGTCGTATCGATACAGGACATTGGAGAGCGAACAGTCGCCCCAGTAGCAGCCAGCGAGGTGAAGGTCGACCAGGAGCCCGGCCATGGCGTCCAGCAACTGGGCGCGGCGCCGCCCGAATCCGGGCCCGCTCACCAGGTTCCGGTAGGGAAATGAATGATCGACGAATCGGGTGATGACGGCGGCTGCCTGCTCGGATCGCTCGTCGAGCCAGGCTCTGGACACCAGGCCCGCAGGATTCGCCGCCAGCTTGGTCTGGTCCTCGAGAGCCCGCAGCACTGCGAACTCGGACCGTGCCGGCCGTCGGGGTAGCTCCTTTATGGCGTAGACCCCTTCGTCGTACGCCACGAACCGCACCGGGTGACGGTGAATCCCGGATGGCATCTCGACGATGCGCTCCACGGCCCAGTCGTCGAGGGGGTGCTCCCAGGGAAGATCGAGGAAATCGGGGTTGCCAGGCCGGATCTGGAGATGTGGAGTGCCCATCAGGACTGCGCATTCTCGGCGAGAATCAGCGCCCCAGCCAGGCCGGACCGGTCCCCCAGACCGGCAGGGACCACGAATCCGGCGCCGTGCTCGGCGAGGCCCGGATACGAGCCCAGGCGTGAAGCGAGGTGGCGCTCGATGGTTGGGACCAGCCCAGCGAGACTCGCCACCCCACCGCCGACCACCACCCGCTGCGGGGACAGGATGTACACGATGTCTCTGATCCCCTGTGCCAGGTAGAACGCCGCCAACTCGACCACCTCCTCCGCGTCATGCCCCGAGCTCTCCCCGAACCTGGCCTCGAGCGCCGGACCGCTGGCCATGCCCTCCAGACAGTCACCGTGATAGTCACAAACCCCTTCGAATGGGTCACCGGCGCGCCGCTCGACCACGACGTGACCCATCTCGGGATGGGACAGGCCCCGAACCAGGCGCCCTCCGGACACCGCGCCGCCACCGATCCCGGTTCCCACCGTCAGGTACACGAAGTCCTCGAGCCCGCGGGCCGCACCCCACCGACCTTCCCCGAGCGCGGCTCCGTTGACGTCGGTGTCCAGCCCGATGGGGAGGTCGAAGGCCTCCTGGACTTGCTCCAGCACCGAGATCTGGGACCAGCCGGGCTTGGTGGTGTTGGTGATGTGACCAAATTCGTCGTGATGCTCACGCAATTCGAGCGGGCCGAAGCTGGCGATTCCGATCGCAGTCAGGTCGTCCCGGCTGCCCAGATGGGCGATTACCCGGGACATGGTCTCCGTTGGGCTGGTGGTCGGGACCCGCGCCACATCGGAGAGCGCCCCGGTCCGATCCCCGAACCCAACCAGGGCCTTGGTGCCACCGAGCTCCGCCACTCCGAACATGGCCGGCATTCAACCTGCTCAAGCGGGAGATGGAGGGCACCGATCCCTTAAAGTGACCTTGACATCCCGCTGAGCAGGGTGTTTACTCGAACGACAATGAAGCAGGACTTCGCCGCCGACGTATTGAGCCTTATCGAGTAGCGCGCGCTGTCCACCGCGTGCGCTCGACCCTCCCGCCCGGAGGGTTTTTTGTTGAATTTCATGAGCGAAAAGACATACACCGGGTCCAATTCACTGCTCCGCAGCCTCGAGCACGAGGGTGTGGATCTGATCTTCGGTGTGCCCGGCGGGGCGATCCTCCCTGCCTACGACCCCTTGGTCGATAGCCCGATCCGCCACGTCCTGGCCCGTCACGAGCAGGGTGCGGGGCACATGGCGGAAGGCTTTGCCCAGGCCAGCGGGCGGGTCGGCGTCGTCATGGCCACCTCCGGGCCTGGCGCCACCAACCTGATAACGCCGTTGCAGAACGCCCTGATGGACTCGACACCCTTGGTCGCCATCACCGGCCAGGTCCCGACCACGGCGATTGGCTCCGACGCATTCCAGGAGGCCTACACCACAGGCCTCGCCATGCACTGCACCAAGCATTCGTATCTGGTGACCCACGCCGACGAGATCCCGGACATCATTCACCAGGCGTTCCACATCGCTTCCACCGGGCGACCCGGGCCCGTCCTCGTCGACCTCCCCAAGGACATCCTCAACCAGGCAACCACCTGGCACGAGCCGGTCGACACCAAGCTCCCCGGTTACAAGCCGACGGTGAAGGGCCACCCCATCCAGATCAGGGCGGCGATCGACCTGATCGAGTCTGCCGAGCGACCGGTGCTCTACGTCGGGGGTGGGGTGATCAAGGCCGGGGCCGCTCCCGAACTGCTCGCCTTTGCCGAAGCGGCCAATGTCCCTGTCGTCACCACTCTCATGGCTCGTGGCGCTTTCCCCGACACCCATCCCCTGGCGTTGGGCATGCCCGGGATGCACGGCCTATACACGGCGACCACCGCCATCCAGAAGTCAGATGTGCTTATCAGTCTCGGAGCCCGCTTCGATGACCGGGTCACCGGCGATCCGGCGGCTTTCGCCCCTGCGGCCAAGATCATCCACGTCGACGTAGACCCCGCGGAGATCGGCAAGGTCCGCCAGGCGGACGTCCCGATCGTGGGTGACGCTCGATGGGTGCTCACCCATTTCATCGAGGAGCTCTCCGCACGCAGAGACCTGGCCCAAGCACCGCCGCGTGCCGAGTGGCTCGGCCAGATCGGGAGCTGGAAGCAAAGCCACCCGCTGGCATACGACCAGGAGCCGGACGGCCCGATCAAGGTCCAATACTTCATCGAGCGCCTCCACGCCGCCACCGGTGGCCAGGCCGTGGTTGCAGCCGGTGTGGGCCAGCACCAGATGTGGGCCTCCCAGTTCTGGGGGTTCGAAGAGCCTCGTTCCTGGATCAACTCCGGTGGGCTGGGGACCATGGGGTTTGCCGTGCCGGCGGCGATCGGCGCCAAGGCGGCTCGCCCCGATGACCTGGTCTACGCGCTGGACGGCGACGGGTGCTTCCAGATGACCTGCCAGGAGTTGATCACCGCGTCCACCGAGAACATCCCGGTGAAGATCGCCGTGTTCAACAACGGCGGATACGGGATGGTCAAGCAGTGGCAGAACTTGTTCTACGGTGGCCGACTGTCGGCCGTCGATCTGACGACACACACTCCCGACTACCCGATGCTCGCCGAGGCAATGGGCTGCGTCGGCCTCCGGGTCGATCATCCCTCCGAGGTCGATCCCGCGATCGAGAAGTCGCTCTCGGTGAACGACCGTCCCGTGGTGCTCGAAGTCGTGGTCGACACCGAGGAGATGTGCTTCCCAATGGTCCCCGCCGGCGGATCCAACGATCGGATCGTGATGAGCCGGGACGACCTCTGATGCAGCACACCTTGACGGTGCTGGTCGAGAACAAGCCCGGGGTCCTGGCCCGAGTCTCGGCCATGTTCTCCAATCGCGGCTTCAACATCCATTCCCTTGCGGTCGGCCCCACCCACGTCGAAGGGAGGTCCCGAATCACCTTGGTCGTCGACGCCCCCGAGTTGGAGCAACTGACCAAGCAACTGAACAAGCTGGTCAACGTGATCAAGGTCCAAGAGCTCGAAGCAGGCGCCTCGTTGGAACGAGAGGTGATGATCGCCCGGATCCGCTGCGAGGCGTCGAATCGTGGGGAAGTCCGTGACACCGCCTCTCTCTTCGACGCGAAAGTGATCGACCTCGGGACCGGTTCCATAACATTCGAGGTCGCGGGAAGCCCTGCCCACCTCAGCACCTTTCTCGACCACATGTCGGGATATGGGGTCCTCGACCTCGTGAAGTCGGGGCGCATCGCCATGAGGCGCGAGTCCGAGCTCAGCCCATCCACGGCGACCGCCGGGGTCGCATCGTGACCCGACCGTCGCCAGGATGACGGCACATCGCATCGCAGTCATTCCCGGTGACGGGACCGGGCCTGAAGTGGTCGCCGAGGCCGTCAAGGTCATCGACCACGCCTCTGCCGTGTTCGATTTCGAAGTCGAATACACCCACCACGACATCGGAGGCAGCCGTTACCTGCGCTCGGGTGACACCCTTACCGGAGCGGACCTGGAGGCGCTCTCCTCGGTGGATGCAATCCTGTTTGGTGCAATCGGGCATCCCCAGGTCCCACCGGGCATCCTCGAACAGGACATCCTGCTACGCCTGCGGCGCGAGCTCGACCTCTATATCAACCTGCGCCCCGTCAAATTGCACCCGGGAGTTCGGAGCCCGCTCCGCGACATCGAGCCCTCCGATGTCGACTTCATCGTGGTCAGGGAGAACAGCGAGGGCCTGTACGTCGGTGCCGGCGAGTTCACCGCCAAGGGCTCGCCGTTCGAAGTCGCGGTCCAGCAGTCGGTGAACAGCCGCTTCGGGGTGGAGCGCTGCATCCGTTACGCCTTCGACCTCGCCCGCACCCGGCCCCGGCGCCACCTCACCCTCTGCGGGAAGACCAACGTCCTCACCTATGCCTGGGACCTTTGGGCCCGGGTGTTCGCCGAGGTCGCTACCGAGTACCCCGACGTGTCGACGGGCTACGCCCATGTCGATGCCACCTGCCTGTGGATGGTCGAAGATCCCGGTCGCTTCGATGTCATCGTCACCGACAACATGTTTGGCGACATCATCACCGACCTCGCCGCCGCCATTCAGGGTGGGATGGGCATAGCCTCGGGGGCCAACCTCAACCCACACGGTGTGTCGATGTTCGAGCCCATTGGCGGAACCGCCCCCGGTTTCGAAGGGACCGGTCAGATCAACCCACTCGCCGCCATCGGCGCCGCCGGGATGCTGCTCGACCACGTCGGTGAGCACGATGCTGCCAGCGCTGTGGAGCAAGCGGTTGGGTCCGTCGCCGGGTCCCTCCCTTCTCTGCGGGCGGGAAAGATGGAGGCCTCGACATCCGAGGTAGGTGATCAGGTGATCGCATTGGTCAGCGGTCCGGTGCCACTAGAGGCGACCCCATGACGGCGAAGACTCTCTTCGAGAAGGTCTGGGAAACCCATGTCGTTGTCCCCGGCGACCCGGCGTTGCTGTTCGCAGACATGCACCTGGTCCACGAAGTGACCTCTCCTCAGGCGTTCTCGAGCCTGGCCCAGGCCGGCAGGAAAGTGCGCCGCCCCGACCTCACGTTCGCCACAGTCGATCACGGCATTCCCACCACTGGCCGCCACCTCGGGATCCTGGACCCGATGTCAAAGCGCCAGGTGGAAGCCCTTCGCGACAACTGCGCCCGGCACGGGATCCCGATGTACGGGATCGACGACCCCCGACAGGGGATCGTCCACGTGGTGGGCCCGGAACAAGGCCTGACCCAACCCGGGATGCTCATTGTTTGCGGGGACAGCCACACCTCGACCCACGGGGCTTTCGGGGCGCTGGCGTTTGGCATCGGGACCTCCGAAGTCGAGCACGTCCTGGCGACCCAGACGTTGTGGCAGTCGACACCGCTCTCCATGGCCGTCGAAGTCAGCGGCGCCATACCCCTGGGGGTCGCAGCCAAGGACTTGATCCTGGGAATCATCGCCCAGATCGGAGTCGCCGGTGGCACCCGTCACGTGGTCGAGTATCGGGGGGAGGCCATCAGAATGCTCTCCATGGAGCAGAGGATGACCATCTGCAACATGTCGATCGAAGGCGGGGCGAGGGCCGGGATGATCGCACCCGACGACACCACTCTGACCTTCATCGAGGGTCGGCCATTCGCTCCGACCGGCCAGAAATGGAATGAAGCGGTCGATGAATGGAGCTCCCTAGTCACCGACCCCGACGCGGTCTTCGACAAGGTCGTCGAGATCGACGCCTCTGCACTCGTGCCCCACGTCAGTTGGGGTGTCAATCCGGCCCAGACCACAACGGTCGATGGTCATGTTCCATCACCCGACAGCTTCGATGACCCACTGCAGCGTGACGCCACCGCCCGCGCTCTGGAGTACATGGGACTGGAGCCGGGCACCGCGATCCGTGAGATCACCATCGACCATGTGTTCCTTGGCTCCTGCACCAACGGCCGAATCGAGGACCTGAGAGCTGCCGCCAAGGTCGTGGAAGGGCGCCAGGTCGCTCCGACAGTGAGCGCTGTCGTGGTGCCGGGCTCGATGCGGGTGAAGGCCCAAGCCGAGGCGGAGGGCCTCGACGCCGTGTTTCTCGCCGCCGGCTTCGAGTGGCGCGATGCGGGTTGCTCGAGCTGTCTGGCGATGAACCCGGACGTGATCCCCTCCGGGGAACGTGTGGCCTCGACCTCGAACCGCAACTACGAGGGGCGTCAGGGCCGGGGAGCGAGAACCCACCTGGTGAGCCCCGCGATGGCCGCGGCGGCAGCGGTTGCCGGTCACTTCGTCGATGTCAGGGATTGGGGCAAGGCATGAAGCCGGTCCGTGTGGTCCGCGGTTCGATGGTCCCCCTGGACCGAGCTGACGTCGACACCGACCAGATCATCCCCCAGCAATTCCTGAAGCGGATAGAGCGCGACGGCTACGGCGAGTTCCTCTTCTACAACTGGGCCCACCACGACGATGGGTCCGAGATCAAGGACTTCATAACCAATCGCCCGGAGCGAGAAGGGGCACGCGTCCTCGTCGCCGGTTCCAACTTTGGGTGCGGCTCGTCGCGGGAGCACGCGCCGTGGGCCCTTCAGGACTGGGGATTCGATGCCGTCATCGCCCCTTCGACTGCCGACATCTTCCGCAACAACTCGGCAAACATCGGGCTGCTCATCGTCGAGCTACCCGACGCCGAGGTGCGTCGACTGATGGAGATGGCGCAGGACCCCGACGCGACGGTCACCATCGATCTCGAGCAACAGACGGTCACTGGCGACGGGTTCGAGACCGGATTCGACTTCGATCCGTCGGTCAAGGACCGCCTCCTCCACGGCCTGGACCGGATCGGGACCACCCTCATCCACGAGGACGAGATCACCCGCCACGAGATGAAACGGCCGGGCTGGCTCCCGACCACCGCCGGAAGCCAATCCGTTTAAAGAGCGGGTGTGAAGCCGAGAGCACCCATCAGCGTCCCGAACTGTTCGAGCCGCAGTGACTGCGGCCCATCGCTGAGAGCCTCGTCGGGATTGGGATGGACCTCGATGATCAGGCCGTCCGCACCGATCGCCTGCGCCGCGAGGGCCAGCGGCGCCACGAGCTCACGGTCCCCGGCCGCGTGCGACGGGTCGACGATGATCGGGAGGTGGGTGTGACGGCGCAGCACCGGGACCGCGCTCAAATCGAGGGTGTTCCTGGTGGCAGTCTCAAAGGTGCGAATCCCCCGTTCACAGAGAATCACCTCCTGGTTGCCACCGGCCAGGATGTACTCCGCCGCCTGGAGCAGTTCTTCGATTGACGAGCTCATCCCACGCTTGAGCAGCACCGGGCGATGGGCCCGTCCTACCGCATTGAGCAGCGAGAAGTTCTGCATATTCCGAGCGCCGACCTGGAGGATGTCGGCCTTGCGGGAAATGCCCTCGACGTCCTCCGGCGAGAGGACCTCGGTGACCACCGGGAGCCCGTAAGCCCGGCCCGCCTCCACCAGCATCTCCAGACCCTCGTAGCCCAGGCCCTGGAAGGAATAGGGCGAAGATCGGGGCTTGAAGCAACCGCCGCGAAGCACCGAGCCCCCGGCTTCTTTGACTCCCTTGGCTGCGGCCATCACCTGGTCCCACGATTCCACAGCGCACGGCCCGGCCATGACCACCATCTGCTCGCCGCCGATCTCCACACCCTGGACCTCGACGACGGTGTTGTTCTCCTTGTGGACCCTGCTCCCAAGCTTGACTCCCTTGGGGCCACTGGACAGCGCTGCTGCCACTGGGATCGCTTCGAGACCCTGAGGCTCCAACCGCTCCGACTCCCGGCGCACCGGCCGGGGGCGGAGATCACGCGACGGGTAGCTGCCGAGCACCTTGAGGAACCGGACCTGCTTGGTGAGGGCATCGAACACCGCCTGAACCGCGGGGTCGGAGAGGTTGCCGTCGAAGTCGAGGTAAAACAGCTCCTCCCTCGGATTGCTCGGTATCGGCCGAGACTCCAGCATCACCAGGTTGATGTCCGCCTCCCGGAACACTGCCAGCGCGTCCATCAAGGCACCGGGATGGTTTCCAACCGCCATCACTATCGAAGTCTTGGAGAGAACCCCATCGGGCACGTCTATCGGAGTGGGAGCGACCACGACGAACCTGGTGTAGTTCTCTGACTGGTTGGCGATGCCGGACTTGAGGATGTCGAGCCCGTAGAGGCGTGCCGCTTCCTCACTGGCGATCGCGGCCACCGTGGGGTCGTTCATCTCCCCGATCACCTTCCCGGAGAGGGCGGTGTCGGAGAAGTAGACGATCTCGCAGTGGTCGAGGCCGGCCAGGAACTCGGAGCACTGGGTGACCGCTTGCGGATGGCAGTAGATCCGGCGAAGGCCGGTGATCGACGCCCCCGCCACCCCGAGAAGACAGTGTCGAACCCGAAACCGCACGTCACCGACGAAGTGGAGCTGACTGTCCAACAGCAGGTCATAGACCTCCGAGATGGCACCAGATGTGGTGTTTTCCACCGGAAGCACGGCGACATCGGCATTTCCCTGCTGCACTGCGCGGACCGCATCGGCGAAGGTGTGAGCTTTCACGTAGTTCGGGGTCAAGCCCTTGCCGTCGAAGAACTGGCGTGAGGCGAGATGGCTGTAGGAGCCATCGATCCCCTGAATGGCCACGGTGACCTGGTCCGGCGCTGCCTCGCTCCGGCCCAGGAACTCCTGTTGGACCCGCACCGAGTCGTTGATGATCTCCCGCCAAACCCGGTTCACCAGGCCCGAGTCGAGGTCGTGGCTCATGCCGGCGCTTATCCGGTCCGAGATCAGGTCCTCTTCCCGGGACATGTCGCGGGAGGGCCGGGCGTGCAGGCCCTTCTCCCGGGCCATGCGGAGGCTGAATGCCTTGCGCTCGGCCAGCAGCTTGAGGATCTCGGAGTCGACCCGGTCTATGTCGTCTCGGATCTGGTTGATGTCGTCTTCTTCGAGGTGGTTGTTGGTGCTCATCTCATCAATCGGTATATGGGACGCGTTGCGTCAGAGGTGGATTCGAGTGGCGCGGGGGTGGGGTGAATCGGCGCTAGGCGCCGAAGTAGAAGTAGGCGAACCCGAACGAACGCTGCGCAGCGCTGGAATCGGCCGGGTTGAAGGTCGCCTTCATGTGCGGCGATTATCCACAGGCGGGGTCGCTGCTGTCAAGAGCTAGCGTCTCGACGGTGAACAAGGTCCGTCTCGCCTTCGGGATCATCCTCACCCTTGCCGGCATTGTTTGGATCCTCCAGGGTCTCGACGTCTCCTTTGCCCCACAGAGCGGGATGACCGGCGACGTGACATGGGTCCTCCTCGGTGCCGTGGCCGTCCTGATCGGGCTCTGGCTGATCTGGTCGGGGCGCCGGACGAACAGCGACCAAGGTTCCACCTCCGACCCCGACTGAGCTCGAGTCGCCGATGGCGGTTGAACTCAGCGTGCCTGGGGAAAGTACTGGCATGGTCCTCATACAAAGGTCGGCCACGGGCACCCTCCCGGCAGTCAACGCTCGTGAAGCAGTAAACAACATGTTGAACGCCGTGCTCGGGCTCCTCGACGTCTGGGAAGAGGCCATCGACCCGGCAAGCTGGCCTCAGGGCTGGGAGGTCCGTTACTCGGATCGCGCCCGGCGACCAGCCGGCTGACACCATCAGGTGTGATCATCGTCGAGTCGACGATTTGCCCGAGGGCCACGAGGTCCTCTTCGGGCGAGGACTACTGGACTGCCTCGACGAACTCTTGGGTGTATGTCCTCCATAGATCGATAGCTCGGGCGTCGAGAAGGCTCGCCGCGACGATTGGCGCCCCGGAAGATACTGAGCCGGTCTTCAGGACCGCTGAGAGGTGGGCCACAAAGGGAGTGCCGACTTCACCTGCGGTATCCACCGCCCACTCAGAGTGCCCAGGCCCGCCGTTGCTTAACGTCGATTACATCCGTCCGCACGGTGGCCCCAGGGTTGGGAGGTCCGTTACGCGGACCGAGCCCCGCCGCTGAGACCTGCGTCGGGTCAATCGCCGATCTCGATATCGCCCGCTGACGAGTCGAAGACAGCAACCTCCCCGTACTGATTGTTGACCCCAGGGCAGCGTTCCAGAACACGGGCTTCGTCGGAGCCGACCCCGCCGCTTTCCTTGGTGTCGACGTCGACGTAGCCGCCGCCTCCGGCGACCCACTCCCCTTCAGGCACCGCCCGACCATCGCCCAGCCGGAGCCCGTTTTGGGTGACGACGGTGCCGGCGGGCCAAACGCTCGGGTAGGTGATCTCAAACTCAGGCTGATGGAGGTAGACGCAGCCCGTCTCCCGGTCCATCTCGACGAACCCTATGACCTGCGCCTCCCGCCCACCCATGAGCAGTGCCGGCTGGGTGAAGACAACCCATGAGCCCGAATCGGTCTCGAACGAGCGTTCCGCGAAGCTGCTGCACGACACGAGCAGCAAGGCGATCGCCACCGCCGCAACCGTCAGATCGAGCTTCGACCTTTCTGGTGGCACCCCGCCAAGCTATCCCTGGGGAGGGAAGCTACGAGTCAGGGACGGACGAGTTGGCCTTCGATCTCGATGCGGATCTCCTTCGAAACCAGCCAACCGCCGCCTTCGAGGGCAGCGTTCCAGGTGAGACCCCAATCCTCACGATTGAACTGGGTGCTCGCCGAGAACCCCACGTGCTCGCGTCCCCACGGGTCGGTAGCGGAGCCCTCGTAGGTCGCGTCGAGGACGATGGGTCGAGTCGTCCCCCGAATTGTCAGGTCGCCAGTGATCTTCCAGACGTCGCCTTCACTCTTGATGTCAGTGGAGACGAAGCTGATCTCGGGGTGGTTTTCGATGTCGAGGAAGTCACTCGACCGAAGGTGGTTGTCACGATCGGCTGCGCTCGTTGTGATGCTGGAAGCTTCGAACGTCAGGTCGATTCTGGAGTCGCTCAGGTCGTCTCCGACCTCCACATTCGCTTGGTAGTCGGCGAAGTGCCCCCGCACTTTGGTCACCATCAGGTGCTTGGCGAGGAAGTCGATCCTGGTGTGGGCCTTGTCGATGGTCCAGGTTCCAGTCTCTATCTGAGGTCGGGTAGAAGTCTCAATTGTCACGGCGTCTCCTTTGTTCGATCTGTACTTAGTTGCTAACTACAACCATTGTGCCGTGCAACTATTCCCCGGTATCATGGGCTTATGCCCAGAGCCCCTTCTGACAAGGTCCGTGCATGGCGCGAGATAATGCACGTTCACTCCAGAGTCACCTCGGCCATAGACGAGACGCTTCGGCGCGAGGTAGGTATCTCGGGAGCCTGGTACGAGGCGCTGATCGAGATCGCTCTCGCCGGTGGATCGATGCAGATGAGCCAGTTCGCTGACGAGACCACGCTCACCAAGAGTGGGGCTACCCGGTTCGTCGACCGCCTCGAGGAGGCTGGCCTGGTGGCGCGAATGTCGTGTCCCACGGATCGCCGCGTATTTCAACTCGCTCTCACCGAGGAAGGCAAGGCAATTCAAAGGGCGTCCGATCCCCATGTCCTCGACGTGATGGAGCGCGAATTCGGCAGGCACATCAGTGACGAAGAGGCGGGAGTCATCGATGAGGCACTTCGCCGGACCAGGTCGATCGCGGTCGAGGTCTAACCTCCGAGAGGAGTTCATGGACGATCAGACGGTGAGAATCGAGGTTGGATACGACCTCTTCCGTGCGAGTCTCATCGAGGCTGCATGCAAAGACGTCGGGCTCGAAGTGCGTCTAATGAAGAACCTCTACCCAGAGACTGGTGGTCTCTCCGCTCTAGAGCCGTCGTACCTGCTGGTCCACGCTGCAGATCGAGAGGCCGCTACCGAGATCGTCCGGCGCAACTACCCCGCATAGCTCCGCACCATCATGGGCTGAACCACTTCAGCGCAGACTGCCCCAGTTCACGCGTCAGGGACCGCTAGAAATCCCCTCTATACAGCATGACCGGATCTGATTCTGGATCGACGGGCACAGCAATCAGGGCGTTCTGGCCTGTTTCGTTTTCATAATTCCACGCCCTCACCAGCAGTTGGCTGCCATCGGGCGACCAAGTCACACTGCGAGGCCACCAAGTGCCCTCGATTCCCGGCAATTGCAGTTGGGGAAGGATGACCTCCTGTCCGTCCAACGTCACCAGAACTACCTCATGCCGTTCGCCGCCGCAACACACCCGCTGATAGAGGATCTGATCCCCGTTAGGGGACCATGCCGGCCCGATCCCGTGCAGCGCCTCGTAGTTGCCGACCAACCGTATGGTGCTCGGTTCCGTCGACCTCGATTATGCGGATTTCGTCCGGACTGCCATCGAAATCGAACTCGTAGGCGATCTGGGTGCCGTCCGGTGACCAGGTCAGAGTCCTGGCCCCAGCTGTGCCCTCCAGGGACCGCCTCCGTTGGGTGGCGACTACATAGAGGCTGATGCCTCCCTCATCCGTGACGGCGATCTCGGTCCCGTTGGGAGAGAACTCGAAATCCGAGTCGAAGTTAAACGCCGGTGGGTCAGGAGAAACGTAGGAGCTCTCGAGCACGGTTGGCGATAGGGTGTCGGTGGGGACTATCCAGATATCGCCGCCAGCGCCGCTCTCCCTCACAGCGACGGCAATGTTCTCCCCGTCCGGGGACCACGTGGGGCATGGGTGGGCCGAGCTAGGCCCAGTATCGACCCTGATCGCCTCCGACAAGGTGCCATCGGGATCGACATCGGCGACCACCAAAGCCCCACTGGCATAGTCAGTCTCGAAGGTTCCTTCGGCTTCCCCGTACGCCAGCCGGCCACCATCGGGCGAGAAAGCCGGGCACTCCTGGTCGAGACCATCGGAATCCGAACCGACCACCCGAAACGCCGATTCACCCACACTCACCAAGTAAATGTCGTGATCACCAGCCGAGTCGCCAATCGGGAAGGCGACCCATTCATTCTGGAGCTTCGGTGTAGGGATTGTGGTGGCTGCGGGCGGAACGTCGGTGCGGGTGGCGGCGAGGACGATGCTGAGCGCCACCACGACAACGAGACCGGCCGCAATTGCGACGGCTTTGAGTCCACGTCTCGATGGTCGGGGGTGGATGCCACGAAGGTCCTGAGGGATGGTCTGCACCACACTGGCCCGGTCGATGACTTCAGACACGGTGAGTGGGGCTTGTGAGTCGTCCATCTGCGACCCGTATTCCCGGATCTGGCTCAGCAAGTCATGGCTCACAGGCTCACCCCCAACTTGCGACGAAGCTTCTTGACGCCTCTTTCAGAGTGGGTCTGCACCGTGCTCTTGGTCACTTCGAGCAATTCGGCCACTTCACTCATCGCCCATCCGTAAGCATGAACCAGGAGGACCACCACGCGCTCCCTCTCGGGGAGGGCGGCCAGCGCCCGGGGCAGTCCCGGCTCCACCCACGGGGTGCGATCCTCGATGACATCGGGGTAGACGACATGTCGGGTCCGGCTCATCTTCCGCCCCCGGTCCCGACCCACCACATAGAGATAGCCGACCGAGTTCTCCATTTCCCTGATCCGTTCCCAATGCTCCCAGCCATAAGCCAGGGCTTCGGCTGCCGCTTCACGGCCGGTCTCCAATCCAAGGGTTGCGCTCAAAGCGTGACGGAGCCGCTGTTCGTTGCCGAGGACGAACTCGGTGAATCCTTCGACGATGGTCCGATCTTGAACCAGGGCAGCCTTCCGATGTTGCTAACCGATGAAAGCTGAAATCAGAGAGCGCGTACGACCAGTCCTTGGAATTTCTTGTCTACGGAGAGACCGGCTTGCGGCCTTTGAACGGGATAGAGGGCATGCATCCCGAGTGTGGGGCTCCGCGGGTAGAACTCGAACCTACAACCAATGGATTAACAGTCCCGCCCACCCCGTCCGTCCAGTCCCGGTCGGTGACGTTTGGTGCTGTCCTGTCTACGAATTTCGACCAGTCGTGTTGTCTGGTGCTGTCCAGTCCGGGTACGTACGGCTACACAAATGGCTACACACGAGTGCGGTGCGCCCGTCTGAGCCGAGCGATATTGCCGGTTAGCGCGTGGGTGCTGCGTCCTCCTTCGGGCGTTGTTCTGAGCGAGCTGGCGGTGGCTGAGCAGTTGTCGTAGCGAGCAGATCGGCAGATATGCGTGGCGTTACGCCGACACCAGCGTCGTTCCCTGACGTGGTGATCGCCGTGAACAGCTCACCAGGCATATGCCTGCGGAGCTTCGCCCGGCCCCGGCCATATCGAATCGAGTCGTTCGACAACCTCGTCATCCAAGTGCAGGGACAACCCACCGAGGTCGGCCCGCAACTCCTCGCTCGTCGTCGGTCCGACCACCGTCGTGGCCACGACCGGGTTCCGCAACAGCCAAGCGATCGCCACATCGACCGGCTTCGCCCCCAGCTCCCGGCACAAACCTTCATACGCTTCGAGCTGATCGCGGTGCGCCTCGACGCGATGCCGCATCGCGTCATCGGAGATCCGCCCCTCGTTGGCCGCTGCTAACACACCGGTAAGCAGACCAGCGTGGAGCGGGCTGTACGGAATCAGGCCGATGCCGAGAGCACGCAGCGCAGGGATCAACTCCAGCTCCACGGTTCGCACAGCGAGGTTGTACAAGCTCTGCTCAGAAGTCAGCCCCACGAAGTGACGGGTCGCAGCGGCTGATTGGGCGAGGGCCACGTCCCACCCGGCAAAGTTGCTGCTGCCGACGTAGGTGATCTTGCCGTCGCGCACCAACTGCTCCATCGCCTGCCAGATCTCGTCCCACGGCGTCGCCCGATCGACGTGATGCATCTGATACAGGTCGATGTGGTCGGTCTGCAGTCGCCGCAAGCTCGCCTCGCACGCACGCCGAATGTGATACGCCGACAACCGGCGGTCGTTCGGCCCAAGACCCATCGGCTGGTACACCTTCGAGGCCAACACAATCTCGTCGCGGCGTCCGCTGCGCTGCAGCCATCGCCCGATGATCTCCTCCGAGATGCCGTAGCCCTTGTCCATGTCCGGCGACTGCGGACCGCCGTACACGTCGGCGGTGTCGAAGAAGTTAATACCCGCATCGATCGCGGCGTCCATCACCGCGAAACTGCTCGACTCGTCGGTGTTGAAGCCGAAGCTCATCGTCCCCAGCCCGACTCGGCTCACCAGCAGACCGGAGCGCCCCAGACGCCCGTACGTCATCTCGTCGCTCATTCACGGAGCCTACGTATCGCTCCCGTTTCAAATGCCGATCTGTCCTCGGACGGCAACCCACTCCTGGACCGCGCAAGCCGATCAGAATGTTCGAGCTCAGCCGAAGTCCACCCGCTCGGAACGGCGCATATAGAGCGGCTCGGGCAGTTCTAGTTGGGAGTAGCACGCCCCGCCTGCTTGTCCTCACTCCCCGGATAAGGGATAAGAGGCCTTCACAGTCTCTTAATGTGCACCCGTGCCCGATGGCCGTGCCCGGTGGCTACACATGTCACACGTCTTCGCTCACGTCGCCGCACTGATTTCTCAATCACGACCAGCAGAAATCCGGCTCCGCGGGTAGGACTCGAACCTACAACCAATGGATTAACAGTCCACTGCTCTACCAATTGAGCTACCGCGGAAGGGTGCCGGTTGGCAGGGGAAGGATACCAACGCCGCCCCGGGTAGCCAGATTCGGCTGGTCAGACCAGTTTGGCGGCGGCGAAAGCCATTGCACCCACCGTCAGGGCGGAAGTCGTCGACGCCAAGATGTAGATCCGGGTTTGCTCTCGCAGAGCCGAATGGAAGTCGTGGAGGCGGTCGTCGAACCTCTCCATAGACGTTTCGAACCGATCCAACCTCTGCTCGAAGCGGTCCATCCGCTCCTCCAAGTGGTCCATCCGAGTGTCCAGGCGATCCATTCGCTCCTCGAATCGGCCCATCCCCGTCTCGACGCGGCCAATGTCTTTCTTGGAGGCCAGGGCTTCGAAGTCAGGCGGCAGTAGCTCCATCATTGTTCGCGGATCATTCTCACCGAGCAGGTCCCGGAGGCGAGCATATAGAGAGTCGCTGCCGCTCAGGACCCCTCGAGAAAACCCTCCAATTTGTGTGACTTGTCGGGGTGGCGCAGCTTGGCCAGCGCCTTGGTCTCGAGCTGCCGGATCCGCTCCCGCGTCACCTTGAAATGCGAGCCCACCTCCTCGAGGGTCCGCATCCGCCCGTCGGCGAGACCGAAGCGCATGATCAGCACCTCACGCTCCCTCTCGTTCAGTCCTTCGAGGGCCTCAGCCAGCTGGTCCTGGAGCGAGGCGAACGTCGCGGCGTCGGCGGGCCGGTCAGAGTCGTGATCCTCGACCAGGTCGGCCAAAGTCCCATCGTCGTCCTCCCCCACCGGCGTCTCCAGGGAAACCGTGTCCTGGGCGATTCGCTGCAACTCCGCCACCCGGCTCGGCTCGATGTCCAGCTCGAACGCCAGCTCGTCGAGGGTCGGTGCCCGACCCATCTGCTGGGTCAGTTCCCGCTGCGCCCGGGTCAGCTTGTTCACCGAGTCGAGCACATGGATCGGCATCCGAATAGTCCGACCCTGGTCGGCAATGGCCCGCGATATCGCCTGGCGAATCCACCACGTCGCATAGGTGGAGAACTTGAAGCCGCGTCCTGTAGTCGAAGCGTTCCACGGCCCGCATCAGCCCGACGTTCCCCTCCTGGATCAGGTCGAGAAGCGCCATGCCCCGCCCCACGTAGCGACGGGCCAGTGCGACCACCAGGCGGAGGTTTGACTGCACCAACGAGTCGTGGGCGGCCTCACCCATCGTCAACTCATGATCGAGGAAAGAGCGATCCTCCTCGGTGAGGTCGGCCTCGTCGAGGCGACACTGCGCCCGGCGCCCGGCCTCCATCTGCATCGCCAGCTCGACTTCCTGTTGGGCGGTGAGCAGCGGGTAACGGCCGATCTCGTTGAGATAGAGGCGAACCGGGTCGGAGACTGAGATCTGGCCGACCTCTGCGAACTCCTCTGTGACCCCTGGACCTTCCTCGGTGAGCCTGATCCCCTGGGCGTGTAGGGCGTCGGCGACCTTCTCGAAGGCCTCGCCCGACGCTTCGGCGTCCTCCAACTCCTGTTGGACCTCGGCCATCGTCAGGAAGCCACGATGCTTGCCCCGTTTGATCAGGGCGGCAACGACCACGTTGATCTCTTCGCTCACGGCTCCGGTGGGGACCGCTTCTCCCGCTGTAAAGCTATCAAGCGTTGGAAGTAGTCGGAATGGGATTCACTTCCGGGCGTCTCCCGGGCCATCGCGGCCTGCACCTCGGCCATCTGGCTGTCGATGCGGCGCTCCCGGATCCGGCCCGCGATTTCTTCGACCGAAGCCAGTGGGCGATCGTCCAATGCCAAAGAGAGCAGCATCCCCTGGAGCAGCGGCTCGACGCTCGAGATGTCGATTGGCGTCCCCGATGGCGTCACCTCCACCTGGGGCGCGATCGCGGCGAAGGCAGTGCGAAGGCGGTCATCCGTGAAGTCCACCGTGCTCACATCTCCAAGACCGCCTTCGTTGGCGAGGATGAGGCGGAGCAACTCGACATCGATCCGGTCGAAGGGGCGCTCGGTCGAGGCGCCGGAGCGGGGCTGGACCGGCTTGTCGCCGGCGACCGCCGACTCAACCGTCTCCAGGTCGACGCCGATGCGGCGCGCCACGAACCGGCCGTACTCGCGGCGGGCGATGGTGTCCCCGACCTTTCGCAACTGAGTCGAAGCCGCGTGAAGTGCCCGAGCCCGACCTTCCGGGCCGCTGAGGTCGTGCTTTGCGATCTCGTGCTCGATGCGATGCTCCAGCAGCGGCCTCGCCTCCTTCACTGCCATCGCCAACTCCTCGCCCCGACCCTGTTGGACCAGGTCGGCGGGGTCGAGCCCATCGGGCATCGTCGCCACCCGGAGGTCGAGGTCCAGCCGGAACGGAGACTCCAACTCGTCGCCCCGCAAGGCGGCCTTGGAGCCGGCTTCGTCGGCATCGAAGGCCAGCACCACTCGATCCGAGAAGCGACGGAGCAGATCGAAATGCCCATCCCCGAGAGCAGTGCCGCAGGTGGCGATGGCGGTGGCGATCCCCGCCTGGTGCATCGCGATCACATCGGTGTAGCCCTCGACGATTACCGCCGGAGCGTCCTCGGAGATCAGCTTTCGGGCCCGGTCCAGCCCGTAGAGAAGGGTGCTCTTGTGATAGACGACCGAGTCCGCCGAATTCACGTACTTGGCATCCGGGTTGTTCGTCGCCCGCCGATCGATTTCCTCGACCTTGCGCGCCCCGAAGCCCACGGCATCGCCCCGCAAGTCGTGAATCGGGAACATGAGCCTGCCCCGGAACACGTCGAATACGCCCTGGCGCCCCCTTCGAGAGAGCCCGGCGTCGATCAGGACCCGATCGTCGACACCCGCCGACTTCAACTCCTTGGTCAGAGTGTCCCAATCCACCCCGGCGAAACCAAGCTTCCATTCGTCGATCAGCTCGGCGTCGTAGCCGCGGCCACGCAGGTAGGCGCGGGCCGGGCCCGCCTCCGCCGCCGAGCGCAGCCTGCGGTGATAGACCTCGATCGCCTGGCGGATGGCATCGACTGCGGCGGCCCTCCTCCCCCGATCCCTTGCATCGGCCGCGTCGTGGGTAAGGGTGACCCCGGCCTTGCGGGCCAATAACTCGAGGGCGTCACCAAACTCCACCGCCTGGGTCTCCTGGACGAAGCTGAAGACGTCGCCGCCCTTCCCGCATCCGAAGCAGTGATACAGGCCCCGAGCACGGTCCACCGACATCGACGCCGATTTCTCCTGGTGGAAGGGGCAGACCGCCATGAATGAGCGCCCGGAGCGCTTCACGGTGGTGACCTCAGAGATCAACTCGACGAGGTCGGTCGCCTCCCTGACCCGGTCGATGTCGGCACGATCTGCCATGCATGCCGATCATAAGGAGACCGGCTGCGGTTTCAGGCAGCGGTGGCGACGAATTCGAGGCGAATCACGACTTCGTCGGTGACATCCGCCACGCCCGGCGCGTTGGGGATACCGAGGTCGAAGTCGGTTCGGGTGACGGTGGTCTCGGCGACGCCCTGCAGCGTGCCCTCATCGACGAGAGTTGCTGTGACATCGAATGTGGTCGGGTTGGTGGTGGCCTTGATCGTCAGGTCACCAGTGACCGTGAACTCCAGGGTGTCACCAACCGCGGCCTCGCCGCTCAGGCCGTCGACCGAAGTGACGTCGAAAGTGATGAACTCGAACTCGTCGGACGCCGAATTGAGGATCACCGGCCCCCGGATCGCCCGGTCCCGGTTCCCGGAGCCGGTATCGAAGGTCCGGGCATTGATGACGATTTGAGAGAGCCTGGCTGTGGCCAGGTCGGATGGATCGATCTCCAGCTGGCCGGCGAGCTCCGACGTGGTGCCCACCACGTGCGTCGGCTCCCCACGGAGCACCTCGTCGATCTCGAAGGCAGCCACCGATTGCGACGGGTCGATGACGAACACCACCGCTTCCCCCGGTGCTGTCGTGGTGGGTGCACCGGCACTGGTCTCCGGGGCGTCGGCAGGCGGAGTGGTCGACTCCTGGGCCAGGGTCGGCGTGGTCAGCTCGGTCGATGGCTCTCCTGAGCCGCCGGCAAAGTAGAGCCAGGCGATGAGCCCCGCTCCGACAAGGAGAAGCCCGCCCAGGATCCAGCCGATCGCACGTCTCATTGCATGGGAGTGTGCTGATCGGAGGTCAAGCCGAGGTAAACCTCAACCCAGCCTGGTCGCCAGGTAGTCGACCAAACCGGACATCGGGACCCGGTCCTGGGCCATGGTGTCCCGGTCGCGGACGGTGACGGCCTGATCCTCGAGGCTGTCGAAGTCGATGGTGACCGCACACGGGGTACCGATCTCATCCTGGCGGCGGTAACGGCGGCCGATGGACTGGGTGGTGTCGACTTCGACCATCCAACGCCGGCGGAGCTCGGCAGCGATCCTCTCTGCAGGCTCGATCAGCTCAGGCTTCTTGGAAAGCGGGAGCACCGCCACCTTGTAAGGCGCCAGCCGGGGGTCGAGCCGGAGCACGACCCGCGTCTCGTCCTTCACCTTCTCCTCGGAATAGGCATCGATGAGGAATGCGAAGGTGGTGCGAGTGGCGCCGGCCGCAGGCTCGACGACATGGGGGAAGAACCGCTCATTCGAGTCCTGATCGAAGTAGGTGAGGTCCTCGCCCGAGCTCTCGGCGTGTTGGCGGAGGTCGAAATCGGTGCGGTTGGCGATCCCCTCCAACTCGTCCCAACCCCAGGGGAAGAGGTATTCCACATCGACCGTGCCCGATGAGTAGTGGCTGAGCTCGTCATCGTCATGGGGTCGGATCCGGAGCCGCTCCTCGGTCATCCCGAGGTCGAGATACCAGCGCATTCTCTCCTCCTGCCAGTACTGGAACCACTTCGGGCTCTCCTCGGGACGGCAGAAATACTCCATCTCCATCTGCTCGAACTCACGGGTCCGGAACACGAACTGCCCCGGTGTGATCTCGTTGCGGAACGACTTCCCGACCTGGGCGATGCCAAACGGGAGCTTGAGGCGGAGAGTTCGGCGCACGTTCTCGAAGTTGATGAAGATCCCCTGCGCCGTCTCCGGACGGAGATAAACCAGGTTCTCATCGGAGTCGACCGGGCCCATGTGAGTGCGGAACATGAGGTTGAAGGCGCGGGGATCGGTCAGGGTGCCCTTCATGCCGCAACTGGGGCATGTGTCGGGGTCCTCGAGCTTGTCCAGGCGGTGCCTGCTGTTGCAGTTTCGACACTCGACCAGAGGATCGGTGAAAACTTCCTCATGACCGGACGCCTGCCACACTTGGCGGGCCTGGAGGATCGCCGAGTCGAGGCCGACTATGTCATCCCGCTCCTGGACCATGGCCCGCCACCAGGCCTCTTTGACGTTGCGCAGTAGCTCCACACCGAGGGGCCCGTAGTCGTACGAGGAACGGAGCCCGCCATAGATCTCAGACGCCTGAAAGACGAAGCCACGTTTCTTGGCGAGATTGGAAATGGTGTCGAGGGTGACTTCGGTCATGAGTGAGCGGGAACGGTGCCCGAGGGCCGAGAGCAAGTCAACCTGGCGCCTTGTCGTCGGCGGCGCCGAAACGTCGCTCCCGGGCCTGATACTCGACAACCGCGTCGACCAGCGCCTCCTGGTTGAAGTCGGGCCACAGGATCCCCGGGAAGTAGAACTCGGCGTACGCCGCCTGCCAGAGCAAGAAGTTGGAGAGGCGGTGTTCCCCCGAGGAGCGGATCACCAGGTCGACCGGGGGCATTTCGGGGATGTAGAGCGCGGCCGAGACCGTCGTCTCATCGATTTCATCGGCATCGAGGTCACCGGACGCGACCGCCGACGCCACAGTGCGCACCGCGTCCACGATTTCCCTCCGACTCCCGTAGTTGAACGCAAAGACCAGTTGGAGCCGGGTGTTCCCCGAGGTCATCTCTGACGCCTCGGCCATGTGCTTGCGGTTCCGATCGGGGATGCGGGGGTCGTCCATGTCTCCGGCGAACCGCATGCGCACGCCCTGGGCATCGAGGTCGTCGCGGCGCCTCAACAGCAGGTCCTCGTTGAACCACATCAGGAACTCGACCTCTTCATCTGACCGGGACCAGTTCTCGGTGGAGAAGGTGAAGGCGGTGACCCACTCGATGCCGATCTCGAGAGCGCCTTCGACGGTGTCGAAGAGGGCAGCCTCGCCGGCAAGGTGCCCGGCCGTCCGCGGCAACCCGCGGGCGTTGGCCCAGCGCCCGTTGCCGTCGAGGATCAGGCCGACGTGGCGAGGCACCCGATCGAGATCGATGGCCGACAGGTCGAGCGTCACTCCATCACCGCCAACGAGACAAGCTTGCGATCGAGGTGGTATTCGACGAACCGGCGGGCGATCCCCATCGCCTCGCCGGAGAGCGCCAGGTCGGTGTCAGGCAGGCTCCCCAACTCGGCGCCGGCCAGGGCTTCGAGGTAACCGGTCACCCCCTGACGAAGCCGGACCGCGCCCTCGGTGCGGCAAACGTCACAGACCACGCCCCCACCCCCGAATGAGAAGCGGTTCAACTGCTGGCCCTTGCCACACGAGGCGCACCGTGACAGCGCAGGGGCGACGCCGACCACGTCAGCCAGCTTCAGGAGGTAGCTCGTGATCAGGTCCGGGCCGCGATGCCCCGCCTCCAGTGCGCGCAGCCCTCTGTGAAGGAGAAGGAACAGTCGCGTCGAGGACTCGTCTTCCTGGGCAACTGCGTCGGCGGCTTCCACCATGGTGCCCGCCGCCACCACGGCGTCGAGGTCGGCTTTGAGGCGGGGAAAGGGCTCGAGGACCGAAACCTGGGTGATGGTGTCGAGGTTGCGACCCTCGTAGAGCACCAGGTCGACATGGGTGAACGGCTCCAAACGACCCCCGAACCGGCTCTTGGTCTTTCGGATCCCCTTGGCAACCGTGCGGATCTTGCCCTGGTTCGGGCTGAGCAGGACCACCACCCGGTCGGCATCGCCAAATGGGTAGGAGCGGAGGACTATGCCCTGGTCGTGTCGGATAGCCATGGGGCGCTCAGGGTAGGTACAGCAGGCCAGGTTCCGGGTATACCCTCGTCGACATGGCGCTTGCATCGGAACAGGAAATACAGGAGTTTCTCGAAGCCAATCCGGAATGGCGGCTGGCCGGCGACGAGATCACCCGCACTTTCGAGTTCGAGGACTTCGTCGGTTCGATCGGGTTCGTCGCCGAGGTGGCGGTCTACGCCGAGAAGGCCAACCATCACCCTGATATCGACATCCGCTGGAACAAGGTGACCCTGACACTGTCCACTCACTCCGAAGGCGGTCTCACCTCGAAGGACTTCGAGCTGGCGGCCCGGAGCAGCAATTTGGTTTAGGCCCCTTGGGAAGAAGCTTCAGACCGGGGTGAAGCCGAACCGGTCCAGAAGCTGAGGGCTCCTCTGCCAGTCACGTTCCACCGTCACGTGGAGCGACAGATTGACCCGGTTGCCGAGGAGACGCTCCAGGTCGGCACGCGCCTCGGTCCCGGCGAGCTTGAGCAATGACCCACCCTTCCCGATGACGATCCCCTTCTGGCTCTTGCGCTCGACGATCACGTTCGCAGCGATGTCGATCAGCCCGTCTTCACGCTGCTCCAGGTCCTCCACTTGCACCAGCAGCGAGTGGGGCAACTCGTCGCGGAGTCTCTCCAGGAACTTCTCCCGCACCAACTCCCCGATCACCAGACTCTCCGGCTGATCGGTCGTCATCCCCGCCGGGTAGTAGAGCGGCCCTTCCGGGAGTCCCGCAACGATGACGTCGAGGAGCTCATCTACGCCCGAGCCATCGACAGCGGACACCGGGACATACGAGGAGAAGTCCCACTCCCCGGCCCCGGCAAGCTGCTCGACCGTCTCGCCACGACTCGCCGCGTCGACTTTGTTGACCACGACTACGACGGCAGCTTCGGCCGCCGTCAGCCGCTCCGCGATCAGCCGGTCCCCCGGGCCGATCGGCATCGTGGCATCGATCATGAAGGCAACGAGGTCGGCGTCACGCAAGGTCCCGTAAACCAGGGAGTTGAGCCTGCCTCCAAGGTCGGTCTTCGGCTTGTGCAGGCCAGGTGTGTCCAGCAGGACCGCCTGGTATTCGGGCGCCTGCGGATCGGGCCCGGTGACCACCCCTCGGATGACATTACGAGTGGTCTGCGGACGGGAGGAGGTGATGGTGACCTTGGTGCCGACCAGTCGATTGACCAGGGTCGACTTGCCGACATTGGGGCGCCCGACGATGGGGACGAAGCCGGACTTCATCGAGAATCGATGGCGCTGGACACCGACACCCTGACCTTCGAGACCCGCCGCCCCTGCATCCGGATCACCTGGAACCTGAGATCTCCGAACTCGAACTCCTCCCCCTCGGTCGGAATCCGCTCTGCGATATCCAGGACCAGACCACCGACTGTGTCCGATTCGGCCTCAGGAAGGTCGACCCCGATCGAATCGGCGAGGTCCTCGACCGAGACCCTGGCATCGACTTCCCACAGACCGTCGGAAATAGGCTCGATGAAGTCCTCCTCGTCGTCGGTCTCGTCGCTGATCTCGCCAACCAGCTCCTCGATCAAGTCTTCGATGGTCACCAGACCCACGACGTCCCCGTACTCATCCACCACCATCGCCTGATGGACCCGTCGTGCCTGCATCTCGGCAAGCAGTGCCGAGGCGAGCTTGGTCTCGGGCACGAACTCGGCTGGGCGCATCACGTCGGCAAGGCTTGCCCCCCGCTGCCCGTTGCTCAGGATCGGCAGCAAGTCCTTGACGATGACGACCCCCACCACCTCTCCGTCATCGGTGATCGGCACTCTCGAGTAGCCCTCGCTCGATGCGATTTCGATCAGCTGGTCGAGGCTGGACTCGAGTGGGGCAGTCACCATGTCCGGCCGGGGGGTCATCACCTCACGGACCAGGGTCTCACCGAACTCGAGGACCGAGTCGATCAGCTCTCGTTCCTGCTCCTCGGCCTGCTCCTGCTCGACCCCGTTGGTCGGGGGCGGAGGCTCTGCAGGCTCCGGCTCGGGCAACAGATCGTTGGCCCAGCCCCCAAGCCGGATCGCCACCCGGAGCAAGGCTGCAGACCGATAGGCGATTTCCGTGCGGTGCCGCCCGACCTGGCGGGGGATCAAGTCTCCGACGAGGAACACGCCGAATCCGATGGCAAGGCCGACTGCAAGGTCGCCGGCGAGGCTGTCACCCGAGACCAAGACCGCGGTGGCCAACACGGCTGAAGTCACCAGCAAGGCGACCGCGACCACGCTCACCGCGGGGTTGATCACCTCCCGCTCCTCGAGGAGATCAGACACCGTGTCCGCCCCCGCCACGTGCTCGGAGGCATCTCGCAACGCGTCGGCCCTGGGAATCCGGGTGATCGCTGTCCCTGCGGCACGGAGCCAGGTGGCCAACGTCAAGCACGCCAGGGCCACGACCACGGCCAGGACGCTCACCGCCTGACCCTCCCCGCAAGGGCGAGCAGGTCCCGCTCCCGGCCTTCCATGGCCGAAGCATCGCCATCCTCTTGATGGTCGTATCCCATCAGGTGGAGGATCCCGTGGGTGACCATGAGCGCCATCTCGTCCTCGAACTCGACCTCGAGCTCGCCCGCCTGGCGCCGCACATAGCCAGGAGCGATGATCACGTCGCCGATCATGACCGGCGGCCCGCTTGGATCCGGATCGGGAGCGACTCCGGCGATCATGTCCTCTACCGGGAACGCCAGGACATCGGTGGGGCCGGTCCGGCTCAGGAAACGCTCGTTGTATGAAGCCATCTCGTCTTCGTCGACGAGGAGGATGGTCACCTCGGTGTCGGCGGGATACCCCTCGTTGGAGATGACCAACTCTGCGAGCCCTCGGAGGAAGGCGAGGTCGAGCTCTTCAGTTTGCTCGTCGGCCAGGAAAACGCTCACCAGCCGACCTTGGTACTGGAAGGATCGTCCATCAGGTCCCGGGGAAGTTCGGATAGGCGATCCGTTGATGATAGTGACCGACCAGGGACTCGAAGAAGGCCCTTCTCACCTGGGTCATCTCGAACTGGGTGAGTGGGGAGTCCTGGAGCTGCCCATCGTCGAGCTTCTCATCGATCACCCGGTTGACCACCTTTTCGATCGCCTCTGGGTTGGGCTCCTCGACCTGGAAAACGGCACGACTCGCAGCCTCGAGGGAGTCGGCGAGCATCACAATCGCCGATTCGGCGGTGCGTGGCTTGTACCCGACGTGGCGGAAGTCGTTGGGGTTCACGTTGTCCCCGCTCTGGCTGCGCGCCTTCTCGTAGAAGAAGCGCATGATCCCGTCACCGTGGTGGCTGACGATCCCGGCGGCCACCTCGGAGGGGATCTTGAACTGGCGGGCAAGCGCCACACCGTCGGTGACGTGCCTGCGGATCATGTCTGCTGACTCCTCGGGCGTGAGCAGGTCGTGAGGGTTGGGGATCCCGAACTGGTTCTCGATGAAGTAGGTGGGGTTCTCGGTCTTGCCCAGGTCGTGGTAGTAGGCCATGGCCCGGGCGAGTAGGGCATTGGCCCCTATGGCACGGGCGGCTGCGTCGGCAAGTGTGCCCACCATGAGCGAATGGTTGAAGGTCCCGAATGCCTTCTCCTGGAGGAGTTGGAGGCCTTCGTGGTTGCGATCAGTGAGGTCGAGCAGGCTCAAAGTCGTGGTGATGTCGAAGGCTGACTCGAAGAACTGGAGCCCGGCGAGGCCCACGAGGGAGGCCATCGCCGACACCCCGAAGGCCCAGGCCACAGAGAGCCCCACGACTTCCAGGAAGGCGTCATTGGGGCCGACGTGAAAGTACCAAGAGGTGGCGGCGGCGACACCTGCCGCTGCCAGCGAGGAAAGGACCACGGCGTTGCGAAACGCGCCGCGAGTGCTCACCGAGCTGACGAATGGGATCGGGGCCAGGGTGGCGAGGGTGGCGTAAACACTGATCCCGACGTCGCCGGTGCCCACCGCAGCGAGGACTCCCACGGCCAGTGCCATGAGGATCGCGATCCGGGCGTCGAAGAGAATTGCGGTCATGAAGCCAAAGGCCACAGCGGGCAACACGTACCAGGAGGTGTTGGGCTCGATGGCGACCGTGGCCCTGACCGAAGCCGCGGCGAGGACGATCAGGATCCCAAGGAGAGCCAGCATCCGGGGGCGGGCCCAGAACTCGGCCCGGAACCGAGCCAGGTAGAGACCGAGCATCAGGATGAGGACGGCCACCATTGCCAGCAGCCCGCCCTGGGCCTGGCTCGCCGGCAAGATCGCCCCGGTCTGGTCGATGGCGTCGATGTCGAGTTGGGTGAGGGCGGCGCCCTGGCTCACAATGACTTGCTCTGCCGTGTAGGACGCAGTGATTGGGTTGTCCAGCACTTCGCCGGCAGCTTCATCCCGTGCAGCCTGGGTCTGGGCAGGGTCTTCGAGGTAGTTCGCCTGAAGAAAGGTGGCCACCACCTCACCGGCCGCATCGCTCGCCTCTTCATCCTGCGCCGGGGGGTTGGTGTCGCTGTAGAAGACGAGAGGTGGATTGGACCGTTGGTTGGCCCTGGTATCGGCCAGCTCTTCGGGGGTGACCCGGAGCCCGAACAGCTCGTTGATCTCCTCGAGCGTGGCCTGGCGGATACCTGGATCGAGGTGAAGGGGCTCACCGAGTGCGGCCCGAATCACGTCGTCGGACGCGGTGGCAGCGAGCACCATCACGGTCTGATCCTCGACGGGATGGCTGGCCGCGATCCGTTCGGTGATCTCCTCGATGGGGCGGAGGTTGACCTCGAAACCGATCGGGGTCCCATTGCACTCAGAGCCGGGGTCGCACTCCACCAGTTGATTGAGGTTCTCGGTGCCGACGAAGTATCCCGTTGGTATCTGAGCGTCACCGGCATCGATCCCCAGGACCACTTGTCCCGCCGGGACCTCGATGGTCCAGACTCCGTCGGGCCCGGTCACCGCCGTCTCCACCTCCCCGCCCACGGGGATCTGGATGGTCACGCCTTCCAGACCACGATCCGGCCGGGGGATCTCGGCGTCAGGGAGGAACTCGCCATCACCGTCGGTGTCGAGGAAGACCACGCCACTCAGTTGGGCTGGCGCCGGTGGCTCAGGGACTGCCTCACCTTCGGCCGGTGCCGTGGTGGTAGTCGTGGTGGTCGGGGGCAAGGTCGTGACTGTGGTCTCCGGCGGGTCGGCCACAGCGAGACGCCGCGACGTCGTCGAAGAGGGCGTTGATCTGGTCTCGGACCTGGTTCTCGACCTCGATGTTGGTCTCCCGGACCGGGGGCACGTCGTTCATGGCCTCGGTCGCTTCGGCTTCGGTGGCCACGGTGTCGATTACTTCGGCCGGCTGTCGGGCCAGGTAGTCCTGGGAGGCCAGAGCCCCGACTTCGAGGTCTGGATTGGTCACCCCGGTGCCCAGGGAAAGGACACCCCAGGTGGCGGCCACCACCACCACGAAGATCGCCGCCCTGATGACGGCCGGCCGCTTCACCGCTTGTGCTCGCTCTCGAAGCGCGCGTAGGCCTCGACGATCGAGGCCACTATCCGATGTCGGACCACGTCACGGGCGGTGAGTTCCACGAAGCTGACGCCGGGGATGTCTCGAAGGATCTCCCTGACCACGTTGAGCCCTGACCGCCGGTTGTCGGGGAGATCGGTCTGGGTGAGGTCCCCGGTGATGATCATCTTCGAGTTGAAGCCGAGCCGGGTGAGGAACATCTTCATCTGCTCCGGCGACGTGTTCTGGGCCTCATCGAGGATGACACATGCATCGTTCAGGGTCCTTCCTCGCATATAAGCGAGTGGAGCGATCTCGATGGTTCCCTTGTCGATGAGCGATGCGGTCTCTTCGGCGCCGAGCATGTCCCACAACGCGTCGTACAGGGGGCGGAGATACGGGTCGACCTTGGCGGCGAGGTCGCCGGGGAGGAAGCCGAGACGCTCACCTGCTTCGACCGCGGGTCGGGTCAGGATGATCCGGCGCACCGACCCGTTGACCAAGCTGGCGACCGCGGCCGCCATTGCCAGATAGGTCTTACCGGTGCCTGCCGGGCCCAAGCCGAAGGTGAGGGTGTTCTCCCGGATCGCCTCCATGTACTTCTGCTGGCCGTGGGTCTTGGGACGGATCATCCGGCCTCGCCCCACCGGGATCCCGTCACTGAGGATCCCCGACGGGCTGGGGACCTCGTCCCGGACCATCTTGACCACCTCGTCGACCCTTCCCGCGTCGAGCTGGTGGCCCTCCTGGACCAGTATCAGGAGCTCGCCGAGAACGGTGCGGGCCTTCTCGACAGCGATCTCATCGCCCCTGAGTGCGATCTCGTCACCGCGCGCGACGAACCGCACCTCCGGGAAGTGGTCTTCGACCTGCCGGAGATGGCTATCGGAGTCTCCCAGCAGATCTAGCAGCAGATGGTGGCTGGGGACGCGTACGTGCGCTTCGATTTGGTCAGGGGACACAGGGCAGACGCCTCAGTTGTGGCGTCATCAGAATTCTATCCGGGAACCGGAATTCAGCCAGATATATCAATCAGGCTCGGGAACGGACTCGATCGAGGACTCGAGAAGGGAGGAGATGACTGCCTTGTCCGAATCGCGCACCTCGCCGGGAGTGCCCTCACGACGCATGAACTGGATGGCAGCCAGGTACCGGTCGACCAGATCGTGGTCCCTGCCAGAGGCGACGGCATCGATGTCGATCACCGGGCCGTCGACTGGGCGCGAACCAGGAAAGAGGTCGGTGGGGCCGACGCCGTAGACCTCAGCGAGCCGGGTGAGCCGCTGGACGCTGATGGCGCGCTCCCCGCGTTCGTAGGCACCTACCACCGACGCTTTGAACTCGCCGTCGGTGAAGGCCTCTACCTCTCCCAAGGACCAACCCCTCTGCCGTCTTGCTGCCCGAAGGCGCACGCCAAGAGAGGCACTGAATTTATCGACCAAGGATTCTGCTCTCCCGTGAGCCCGTGGGAAATACTAGAAGGTCGTCACGCCCCGTGCCAGGGCCTGCCGAAACGGGAGGCAGCGACCACTGCGGCGGTCTCGACACGCAAAATCGTGGGACCGAGGTCCACCAACCCGGCGTCCCCGGGCAGTTCGGCTGGGTCCCAGCCCCCTTCGGGCCCAATTGCCATGGTGACCACCTCGATGGGCTCTTGGTCGCCCCCGGGGGCGGCGATGGCGAGAGGCCGCTCCAGGTCGCTCCATTTCACCAATTCCGTGCCGACTTCGGTCAGCCAGGCGCCCCGGGACTGCTCCAGTGCCCCCACCGCCCACCCGCTCACCTTCTCAACCGACGGGACCTTCCCTTCGCCATAGCGGGTGTCCAGCCATTCCAGGCGGGCGACCCCGAGCTCTGCGAGTTTCTCGACCAGGAAACGGCACCTGTCGCGGTTCGCCGGGGGTGCGACTGCGAATTTGAGTTGATTGGGACGACCGACGGTGGATTCCTCACCCCTGATCACCTCGCCGCCCCGATAGCTTCCCTGACCGATCCGGCCCCGGCCGTCGGTGTAAGTGACTTCCGCTCCCGAGCCGATGCGGAGCACCCGTTCCAGATGATGCGCCTGCTCCGGGGAGAGGAACAGGGAGGCATCGTCCCAGGCCCCACCGAGATAGAGATGGGGGATGTGTCGCATCACCCGGTCGAGGCCGGGCGGTCGGTCCGCTCCCCTCGGAGGTCGGCCCATTGCCGGAGTAATGCCTCTTCCTCGGCGCTGAGAACCTCGGGGACTCGCACACCGACCACGACCCTGCAGGTCGCCGCGGCCCCGCCGACCCAGGTATGGCATCCCCAGCCCGTCCAAGCGGAACACAGCCCCGGGTTGGGTCCCAGGTGGGATATCGAGATCGACCGAGCCGCCCTCGATCATCGGGACTTCGACCCGGGAGCCCAGGGTCGCCTCGGCGATTCCCACCGAAACCTGGTGGATCAGATCGGAGTCGATACGCTCAAAACGGGGGTCGGGGCGGACCACGACTTCGACATACAGGTCGCCGGGGGCACCGGAGCGCCCCCTGACTCTCCCCGCCCGGTGAGCCGGAGTCGGGTCCCGGTGGAGACTCCAGCGGGCACCTCGACATTCACCGACACCTCTTGGGAGATCGCCCCGGTGCCTGCGCAGAGATGACAGTGCTCGTTGATCAGCGACCCTTCGCCGTGACAGGTCGGGCAGTTCCCGACGGTCATCATGGTCCCGAACAGGGAACGGCGTGCCATCCGGACCGACCCGCCTCCCCCGCACTGGGGGCAGGTGACCACGCCGGAGCCGGGCTCGGCCCCACTCCCCTGGCAATTGGCGCAGGGCACTTGGGCATGGAATGCGGCGACGACATCGGTCCCGAAGGCTGCCTCACCTAGCTCGACTTCGACCCTGACCAGGATGTCTCGACCTCGAGCGGTACGGCCGCCGGAGGTTCCGAAGAGCCCTCCTTCGCCGAACACCGACCGCAGGATGTCGTCGAACCCGCCCATTCCCGAGAAGATGTCGGAGAGGTCGATCGCATCTCCCCGGTCGTAGCGTCGCCTGCGCTCGGGATCGACCAGCACCTCGTATGCCTCGGCGGCCTCCCTGAACCGGACTTCGGCTTGGGGGTCCCCAGGGTTGGAGTCGGGGTGACTGCCCCGGGCCGCCTGGCGGAAGGCCTTCTTGATCTCTTCGGTGGTCGCGTCCCTACCGACCCCGAGCACCGAGTAATAGTCCCTGGCCATTCGATTCAGTCGGCCTGAGACCCGATCTGATCCTCGAGCTCACGGGAGACCTCTTCAACCGCCGAGATCGCCCTCTTGTAGTTCATCCGCATCGGGCCGATGACGCCTACCGAGCCGCCGGCGCCACCTGCGTCATATGTCTTCGAGACCACGGCGAGATCGACGTCGCCGCCGAGCTGGGAGCCGATCTGAATCGAGGTGCCCGACGCGCCGGCCAGGACCCGCATCACCTCGGCCTCCCGCTCCAGGACTTCGAGCACCTGTTGCATGGCAGAGAGGTCCTCCCACACCGAGGCGAGGCGCTGTGTGCCGCCGACGAAGATCTCCGAGCCCGATGACGCCGCCAGATGGAGGCCGTCGGCCATGGTGAGCACAGCTTCCTTGGTCCCTTCCTCCAGGTGGCCGATGACCTCATCGCCGAACTCGAGGCCGACGCCGAGGTCACCCCCAACGACGGCCGCGTTCACGACACGCTGCGCCTCCTCGATCTCGAGCGGAGTGACCGGGACCCGGACCCGGCCGCGCTGTTGGAGCACCCTGCCGCCCTCGGTGACAACGACGATGAGGATCTGGTCGGCGGTCACCTGGACGCTGTGCACCGACCGAACCGTGTCCCCCACGATGCCTGGGGCGACCACCACCGAAGGGAGGTCGGTGATCTCTGCCAGGAGGTCTGACGTCGCCTTGAGCAGCTTGGAGAGCTCGAGGTGGACTTCACCGAAGAAGGAGCTCACTTTGGCCTGGGCGCCGGAACGGAGCCGACCCGGGCTGAGATGGTCGACGTAATAGCGATAGGCAAGGGCCGTGGGAATCCTGCCCGCCGAGGTGTGGGGCTGGACCACGAATCCCTCCTGCTCCAGCGCGGCCAGGTCGTTTCTCACGGTCGCAGTGGACACACCGAGGTGCGCCCTGTCGACGATGACACGGGAACTGACCGGCTCACCGGTCCGAATGTGCTCCTCGACGAGAGCCCTGAGGATCTCCGACCTGCGGTCTTCGAGCATGACTACACGATATCCGCAGTTGCCGGCTCCACCCACCCCGCGGGTGCATCCAGTCCGAGTACCGCGCGGTGCACCGCATCGGTGAGCAGCGGCCTCCTCACAATGAGACGGTCCGCCGTGAGATCGATCACTCCGGCTTCTACGAGCCGGGCGCCGTCAGCGGTGGCGAGAAGGGCATCCACGCCGGGACCACGGGCGACCCCTGCCACACGGCGAAGACCGACGAAGAGGCGGTCGATCTCGACCTCCCAACCCTCGACCGGCTCGACACCGGCGATCGGGCGCTCCCCCTGCTCCACGCGGTCGAGGTAGGCCTCGAGCCGGCGAACGTTGTGACTGCGGGCGCCATCCCGAAACCGGTGGGCGCCGTTCCCGTAGGCCTCATAATTGCCCTGGGCCCAAACCGTCAGGTTGTAACGACACTCATGGCCGGGCCGGCTCCAATTGGAGACCTCGTATCGCTGGTATCCGGCCGATCCCAGGCGATCGAGGGCGGTTTCGTACCGGCTGGCTTGGACGTCCGGATCGGGAGCCGGGGCCCCTCCCATGACAGCCTTGTTGAGCGGAGTGCCGGGCTCCACCGTGAGCGCATAACAGGAGACGTGGTCCACCCCTGCGGCGATGGCCTGCTCGAGGCTCTCGGCCCATGATTCGTCCGTCTCCCCAGGTGTGCCGAAAATCAGATCGACTGACACGCTTTGGAACCCCGCCGCTCGCGCCGCGGCCACCGAGGCCCTGATCTGCTCGGGACCGTGCCGGCGCCCCAGCGCCGCGAGCACCGCGCCGTCGAAGCTCTGGGCCCCGAACGAGACCCGGTTGAAGCCGAGTCCCACCAGTTCCCTTCCCCGATCGGCGTCGAAGTCCTCCGGGTTGGCCTCCAACGACACTTCGGCACCGACTGCCAGTTGATGGTGTCGGTCGAGCGCCTCGAGGATCCGGCCCAGAACGTCGGGTGGGACGTGGCTTGGGGTGCCACCACCGAAGTACACCGAATCCAGCGGGCCGAACCGGGGCGACATCTCGATCTCGGCGATCACCGCGGCCGCGTAGCGGTCGATGAGGGCCTCTGCCCCGGCCACCACGGCAAAGTCGCAATAGGGGCAAACCGCGGAGCAGAACGGAATGTGGACGTACGCGGCACGGAGGCCGGCGAACTCGTCCACCGGGGTCATTCGTCGTCGTCGACTTTGAGCGCCGCCACGAAGGCCTCCTGGGGCACCTCCACCGACCCCACCATCTTCATCCGCTTCTTCCCCTCCTTCTGCTTCTGAAGGAGCTTCTTCTTCCTGCTGACGTCCCCGCCGTAACACTTGGCGATCACGTCCTTGCGCTTCGCCTTGACCGTTTCCCGGCTGATGATCCGACCTCCGATGGCGGCCTGGATGGGGACGTCGAAGAGTTGGCGTGGGATCAGCGCCCGAAGCCTTGTGGTCATGGTCTTGCCGTAATCCTGGGCCTTGTCCCGGTGCACGATCGCCGAAAAAGCATCCACCGGCTGGCCGTTGAGCAGGATGTCGACCTTGACCAACTGCGCCTCCCGATAGCCCACCGGTTCGTAGTCGAGGGAGGCGTACCCCTTGGACCGCGACTTGAGCTGGTCGAAGAACCCGAAGACGATCTCGGCCAGGGGGAGATCGCAGTCGAGCTCGACGCGCTCCGGCCCCAGGTAGTTCATGTTGCCGATCTCACCGCGGTGCGCAGTCGCCAGCTCCATGATCGGGCCTACGAACTCGGTGGGAGTCAGGATCATGGTCCGCACATACGGCTCCGCCAGCCCAGAGAGATTGGCGGGGTCGGGCAGGTCCTGGGGCGACTTGATCTCCCGCACCGAGCCGTCCGGCATGGTGACCCGGTAGGCAACCGAAGGTGCGGTGGCCACCAGGTCCAGGTCGTACTCCCGCTCCAGACGCTCCCGAATGATCTCCATGTGGAGCAGCCCCAGGAACCCGCAACGGAAGCCAAAGCCCAGGGCCCGGCTGCTCTCGGGCTCGAAAACGAGCGAGGCATCGTTGAGCCGCAGCTTCTCCAGGGCCTCGCGCAAGCGCTCGAAATCGTCGCCGTCTGTTGGAAACACCCCCGAGAACACCATCGGCTTCGGCTCCGCATAGCCAGGGAGCGGGTCGGTGGCAGGCCGTGTCGAGTCGGTGAGGGTGTCCCCAACCTTGATCCGGTCGATCTCCTTGACCCCGGTTATCAGATAGCCGACCTCGCCGACGCCCAGGGAGTTGACCGGTTTCGCTCCGGGAGTGAGCACCCCGATCTCATTGGCATCGTGGGTCTCCCCGGTCGCCATGAATCGGACTCGCTTGCCAGAGTTGAGGCGGCCGTCGACGACCCGGACGTAACAGACCACTCCCCTGTAGGCGTCGTAGTAGGAGTCGAACACCAAGGCTCGCAGCGGGCCGTCGGGATCTCCGGTCGGGGCCGGGACCTGCTCCACGAGAATCTGCAACAGCTCGCCGATGCCGGCACCGGTTTTGGCCGAGATCCGAAGCACGTCGTCGGGCTCGCCCCCAAGGATGTTGACGATCTCCCCGGCGACCCGCTCCGGGTCGGCCGCCACCAGGTCGATCTTGTTGATCGCCGGGATCACCTCCAGCCCGGCGTCCACCGCCAGGTAGGCATTGGCCAATGTTTGGGCCTGGACTCCCTGGGCTGCATCCGTGAGCAGCAGTGCCCCTTCGCATGCAGCAAGCGACCTCGACACCTCGTAGGAGAAGTCGACGTGGCCCGGGGTGTCTATCAGGTTGAGGACGTACTCTTCGCCGTCCTCGGCAACATGGCGCAGCCGCACGGTCTGCGCCTTGATCGTGATCCCTCGTTCGCGCTCCAGGTCCATGGTGTCGAGGACCTGCTCCCTCATGTCACGCTCGCTGACCGCGCCGGTGCGCTCGAGGAGGCGATCGGCCAGGGTCGACTTGCCGTGGTCGATGTGGGCGATGATCGAGAAGTTGCGGATGCGCGTTTGAGTGGTCACAGGTGGTGGAACGGCGGCATTGTACCTTCGAAACGGGCACTGCTACCCTTCGCAAATCGTCGCCCCATCCGCGGGACGACCCCTCCCAGGAACGGAAATTCGAGCTTTCAACATGGCCAACATCAAGTCGCAGATCAAGAGAAACCGCCAGAACGAGGGAAGACGCCTGCGCAACAAGTCGATCAGCAGCGACCTCAAGACCGGCGTCAAGAAGGTGGAAGCGGCTGCCGCTGCCGGCGAGCCCACCGAAGAGCTCTACCGCTCGGCCCAGAAGAAGATCGACACCGCTGTCTCCAAGGGCACGATGCACAAGAAGACGGCCGCCCGCAAGAAGTCACGACTGGCCAAGAAGGTCTCAGCTTCGGGCTAGCCCCCCTCGCCCGACCTCCGGTCGGACGGTCGGTCCTCCCGCTCCGCAGGGGACAACAACTATCCGTACCAGCGGCAGAGAGCCACTGTCAGTCGCTCCAAAGTCACCCGGTGCACCTCTTCCGGCTGTGACTTGATCACCCGATCGGCCCGGACCAATGCTTCCTGTGCTTTGCGCAGGGACGACTCTCGGACCCGGCCCCGTTGTGACCAGGCTCGGGACGCCCCCCGGTCGGTCGACCCCGCCCCTGTCCATTGCCGAAACGTTTGCTCATCGGGTGCCGCCGAAGCCAATGACCGCCGCTTGAGGTCGGATTCCACCGCAGCCAGATATACCAAGGGGTGGCCGTGGACCAGGAAGTCGGACAGCCGGCGCAGAGCGGTGCCCACCTCTCCCTTGGATATGGCGTCGGTGATGTGGAACGTCGGCTCATCGGGTCGGTTCTTGAAGCGATCGAGGATCACCTGCTTGGTCAGCTTGGAAGAAGTCCCTTCGAGTTGCTCCAGAGCCTGCTCCATGGCGGCGATGTCGGTGCCGAACCTTTGGAGCATGGCTTCTTGCGCTCCCCGATCGGCCTCGAGCCCCTTGGCCCGTAGTGCCGCCTCCAGCCACTGAGTCGCCTGCCGCTCCCACATCTTGGACACCGATGCCGATTTCCCTATCTCCTTGGCCACCGCGGCAATCGGCCTCGGGGTGGTCCCGGTGACCATCACCACCACCTCCGTCGCCTCGAGATCGGCGCCGCGGAGCAGGACCGCGATGGCTTCCGCCTCGGCAACCTGAAAGTTCTGAGCGTCGACGATCTGGAGGCCCTGGCGTGCCCCGAATAGAGACCCGGACTGGAGGAGGGGGACCAGAGGCTCGATCTCCGTGCGAAGGGTGCCGTCTCCCGCTTCGCCGGCACCGCGTCCTGGCACATCGACCCGGACAAGATCTGCCCTGTCGACTCCCTCGGTGGCGAAATGCTCGGTGGCGGCGGTGAGCATCTGCTGTCTCTCGCCCGGTCCCGAATTGGAGGGAGCGGTGATCAGGAGCAAGCCCACGATCAGACCGTAGTCATCGGCCGGGACACGTTCAGGGAAGGCGTCCGAACAGCCGGGCCAGATCGCAGGCCACGGCGACGTCGTGCACCCTGATGATGTCTGCCTGATGTTCCAGGGCCAGCGACATGTATGCCACCACCCTGTGGAAGTCGCGCTTTCTGGGTATCGGGACCAGCACCGGCTTTCCCAGTCGACGGAGCGCTTCCGTGCCGGCGATGACCTCGAGCTGCATTCTGGTGTAGGCCTCGTAATCCCCGCGGTAGTTGAGGGCGATGCCGGGATCGAGGATGACGTTGTCGATCCCCCCGGCAGCGAGATCCGCGAGCAACACTGCGAATTGGGCCGCCATGTGCTCAGCCTTATCAGAGAGGATCTCGATCTCATCGACCTGGTGTGGGTTGGCACCTTCGACGTGAACAGCGACCGCGGCCAGGTTGGTGCCGGCGATCACCGCCCTCATCTCCTGATCGGCGAGCCCTCCAGTGTCGTTCACCACTACTGCGCCCGCCTCGATCGCGGCCTGAGCCACCTCCGGCTTCCAGGTGTCGATTGCCACCAGATGGCCCTCGCCGGACAGGGCTTCGATCACCGGGACCACCCTCGAGATCTCGTCGACTGCCTCAATGGTGGGATTGTCGAAATGTGAAGACTGGCCGCCGACATCGATGAGAGTTGACCCCCAGGTGCGGTATCGGTCGGCCATCAGCAACGCCTCGTCGACGGACGCGGCAACGGTGTGGGTGTTCTTCGAGTCGGGAGACACGTTGAGGACGCCCATGACGTGGGTCACACCCCCCAGGTGGAGGCTGGCGGTGCCCAACTCCAGAACCTGACCGTCGACCATCGCCCCAAGTTTCGCATCATCCGAGGTCGACGATCACATCGCCCTCGAGGTCGGTCCGGACCACAACCGCGCCGGCCGCTTCGAGGGCCGAGATGACCTCAGGAGCCGGATGACCGAAGTCGTTCTCCCCCACCGAGATGACGGCGAGGTCCGAGCCAACAGCGGCGAGCCACTCGTTGTTCGAGGTCGCAGCGCCGTGATGGGGGACTTTGAGAACATCGGCGTCGATACGCCCCAGATCTTCCTGGGCGATCGCCTCGACGTCTCCGGTGAGGAGCATCGATCGCATCGGGCCGGTGACTTCGAGGACGATCGACTCGTCGTTCGGCGAGGCGTAGCGCCGGAGCGGGCCGCGGACGGTCAGCCGCAGCTCACCCAATGTGTACTCAGCACCGATTGCTGGAGTGAGGACGACCGCTCCAACGCCCCCGAGCTGGTCGAGCACCTCGGTCGAAGCCGGGTTCGCATGGCTTCCGACATCTGCCCAGACCAGATCGATGGGGATTCGTCCGGCCAGACCGGCGAGTCCGGCCGCATGATCGGCGTGGGCATGGGTGAGCACGACCAACTCCAGTCGACGGACCCGGTAGGTGGCCAGGCTCTCGATGAGCTCCACCGGGTCCGGTCCACCGTCGACGAGCGCAAACCGTCCGTCCCCTCCCGATATCAGGAGTGCATCGCCCTGGCCGACATCGAGGGCCACTACCCCGGCATCAGGCGGCTTGGCCCCGGCACCAAGCACCATCGCCACCACGCCCACCGCCACGCCGACCGCGATCGGCCCCCGGGCCTGCCGGAACAGGTGGTACACCATGCCGATGCCGAGGATCAGGGCCACTCCTTCCCAACCAACCTGTGGCCAGGAGGCAACGCCGCGAGCGAGGCCTAGAACCATGCCGGCAAGCGGGACGGCGATCGCGAGCAACGGAGTCGCCCCGGCGACCCCCACCGCCCCGAGCACGGTGGCCGACGCCACCAACGGAGCCGCAACCAGGTTCACCGGTGCCGACAGCAGCGGCACGCCACCGAAGGCAGCGATGAGAAGCGGCGCCACCGCAAGCTGCGCTGCGATGGTGATCGCCAACGCCCTGCGGGCCTTGCCCGGCCCGACGGGCCAGCGCGAGCCGACGAGAACCCCGGCGGTCGCCGCCACCGAGAGTTGGAACCCGACGTGGGTGGCCAACCGGGGGTCGAGGAGGAGGATCCCGACAACGGCAGAGGCAAGGAGTTGCCAAGCCTCGAGGACCAGACCGAACATGCGGCCGCCGAGCACGATGGCCGCCATGGCCGAGGCCCTCATCACCGAGGGCTCGAACCGGGTCGCGGCGGCATAAATCGGCAATCCGACGAGGCCGAGGACCGCTCGCCTCTTCGGCCCCCAGCTCAGAGGACCGGATGCCGCGAAGAGCAAGGCGAGGAAGAGGGCCACGTTCGACCCGCTGACCGCCGTGAAGTGCGAGAGGCCGGCGCGGCGCATGGCCTCGACGTCGACTTCGTCGAGGCCGCTGGTGTCACCGACCAGAAACCCGGCGAGCAGCGCTCCGGAGGACCCGGAATCGGCGAGGGCGCGGGTGACCCGGTCCCGGATGGCACTCCCTGCCTGGATCAACGGAGAGCGCGGCTCCGAAACGACCTCGAAGTCCTCCACTCGCACCGTCCCCCGGTGCGGGTCGCCTCGGGCCACCCCAGGCTCACCGGAGGTGCTGCCGCTCAACGCCACGACCTGGCCACGGGTGGCAAACGTGCCCGGCGGCAGGTCGACGAGCACCGGCCCCGATCCGGTCTCGACCAGGGCCCACGGGCCGAACTCGCCAGGAAGCACATCGGTTGACATGACCCCGGTCAAGACGATCGGCCCTGCCGGCAGAGGTGGGAGCTTCGGCTCGAGCCACAGCGCCGACGCGGCGACCGCACCCGCCCAGCAGATAGCCGCGACGAGTACCCACGGTCTCGACACGGGTGGAGGGAGGGCCGGATGGTCCCTGGTCACGGAACGGTCACCAGGTCCCTTATTGCTGCGAGCTTCGCCTCCCCTATGCCCGGCACGTCGAGCAGGTCCTCAACCTCGCCAAACGGCCCGTTGGACTCGCGGAAGGCGATGATGCGCTCGGCGAGCACCGGGCCAACACCAGGCAGTTCCTGGAGGGCCGTAGCGTCGGCCCGGTTCAGGGAGATCGGGCCCGGCGCGCCTTGTTGGGCGCCGACGGGGGAAGGCGCTTCGACTCCGGGGCCCGGGACCTGAACCTGATCGCCACCGGCAACCGGCCCGGCGAGGTTGATTGCCTCGAGGGCCGCCCCGGGCCGGGCCCCGCCCGCGGCGGCGATGGCGTCGGCCACGATCGCCCCTTCCTCGACCACGACCACCCCGGGGTTGACCACCCATCCCGAGACGTGCACCGTGATCCTGGAGTCAGTGGCGGGAGTGGTCGATGCCTGCGGAGCGGTCACCGCCGGCCCCGGAGCACGGTCACGAGAACCGAGTCCGGCTCCCAACAACACCGCAGCGAGGCAGAGCCCGATCCCCCATCCCCTTTGCCTCCCCACCCCTCGACTGAGTACCAGTCGCCGGATGGCCGGGGAAGACCCCCGTTAAGGTCGCACCCCCAATGCTCGACGCTTCAAGCTTTCGGGTGCCTCCCGGCACCGAGGTCGATCTCCGCACCCACGACCCGGGCTCCAGCGCGGGCTTCGAGGCCGGAAAGGAGGAGGGCGAGGAAGCGCTCAAGGGCCTCAACACCCGTCTCGCCGAACTACAGGTCCGACTCTGGGCGGAATCCGGGCAAAAGCTGCTCGTCGTGCTTCAGGCGATGGACACCGGAGGCAAAGACGGGACCATCCGCAACGTCTTCAAGGGCGTGAACCCCCAAGGCGTGACCGTGCGCTCGTTCGGCCGGCCAACTGAGGCCGAGCTGGCCCACGACTACCTGTGGCGGATCCACCCCCACGTCCCGGGCAATGGTCACATCGTCATCTTCAACCGCTCCCACTACGAGGACGTGCTGGTGGTCAGGGTCCGGGACCTGGTCCCCGAAGTGCAATGGCAGCGCCGCTACCAGCAGATCAACGATTTCGAGCGCATGCTCACCGAGGAGGGGACCACCATCGTCAAGTTGTTCCTCCACATCTCCGCCGACGAGCAGCGCGAACGGCTCCAAGCGAGGCTCGACGAGCCCGACAAGCGATGGAAGTTCAACAAGGAGGACCTCGAGGACCGCAAGCTGTGGGACCAGTTCCAGGAGGCCTATGCAGAGGCGATGGCAAGGACCTCGACCGACGCCGCTCCCTGGTTTGTGGTCCCGGCCGACCGGAAGTGGTACCGCAACCTGGTGGTCGCGAGCATTCTCATCCAGACGCTGGAGCGAATGGATCCCCGCTTCCCTGACCCGGAGCCCGGCCTGGAGGGGCTGACGGTCAGCTGAGTTCGGCCACGCGGGAAGCGATTGCCCTGGCTTCCAACTCCTGCTCGATCTGGAGATAGGCGCCACGGTGGCCGAGCCGCTTGCGACGGCCGTGGAGGTACCCGCCGAGGTACTTACCGGCGAACCCGAAGAGGCCCTGTTCCCGCCACTGGCGGACGTGCACCAGCTCGTGTGCCATGAGCAGGCCGAACTTCCGGGCCGGTCCGGCGATGACCCGTGGGTCGACGAACACGTTGTAGCCCAATGTCATCGCCTGGATCCCCTTTCCCCAGACCCGCCTCATCGCTGCCGGCGCGGTCTTCACGGTCACCGACTCGGGTCGAACCGGCCGGATCGCCTCCAGGAGCTCGGCTACTTGGAGCCCGGACCGCTCGAGGACCTCGGCCGCGTTCATCCGACCACCAGGTTGATCAGGTTGGGCGGTCTTGTGATCACCTTCTGAATCGAGCCACCGTCGAGCCAGGTCTGCACCTTTTCCAGCCCGCGGGCGATCTGCTCGGCCTCCTCGGGGCTTATGTCGCTGGGCACTTCGACGCGGTCCCTTACCTTCCCGTTCACCTGGACCACCATCGTCGCCCGGTCCTCGACGATCAGGTCAGGGTCCCAGGTCGGCCAGGTCTCGGTGGCCAGCATCGTTCCGTGGCCGGTCCGCTCCCACAGCTCATGGGCGATGTGGGGGGCCATCGGTGCCAGGAGCTTGATGATCCGCTCCGACACCTCGTCGAATGTCCCCTGATCGATCTCGCCGTCGCGAGTGGCCTCGACCAGGTTGTTGGTCAGGGTCATCAGCGGTGGGATGGCGGTGTTGAACACAAACCGCTCGATGTCGTCGGTGACCTTCTTCGTGGCACGGTGCGCTTGGGCAAGAAGGTCGGGGTTGGGCGGGCCATCCAGGTCCCGGCTCTCTGTGACCACCCGCCACAGGCGATCGAGGAAGCGGAACGTCCCCTCGACCCCGTTGGTGTCCCATGCGGCATCGTCCGTCGGCGGGCCCATGAACAGGTGATACAGCCGCAGCGAATCCGCGCCGTGAGAGGCGAACAGATCGAGCGGGTCGACGACGTTGCCTTTCGACTTCGACATCTTGGACCCACCCAGCGTGATCATTCCCTGCGTGAACAGCCGCTCGAATGGCTCGGTGACCGAGCTCAGCCCCATGTCATTGAGGACCTTGGTTATGAACCGGGCGTAGAGAAGGTGGAGGATGGCGTGCTCGACACCGCCTATGTACTGATCGACCGCCATCCAATAGGCCGCATTGGAAGGTTCAAAGGCAACTTCCTGGTTCCGGGGATCGGTGAATCGGAAGAAGTACCAGGACGAGTCGACGAAGGTGTCCATGGTGTCGGTCTCCCGCCGGGCGCCGCCACCGCATGAGGGACAGGTGGTGTTCACCCATTCATCGACGGCCGCCAGCGGCGACTGGCCCTTGGGGGCATAGTCCTCGATGTCGGGAAGCAGCACCGGAAGGTCGTCATCCGGCACCGGGATCAAGCCGCAGTCGGGGCAATCGATCATCGGAATCGGGCTGCCCCAATATCTCTGCCGCGAGATCAGCCAGTCTCGAAGCCGGAACTGGACCGTCCCTTCACCGATTCCCCGGTCTTCGAGCCAATCGATGATCGTGGCCTTGGCTTCGGCCTGGGCCAGGCCGTCGAGGAACCCTGAATTGATGGTGGGCCCGTCCCCGCCGTAGGCCTCCCCGTCCCAATCGGGGGGTGGCTCGACGGTCCGGATGATGTCGAGCCCGTATCTGGTCGCGAAGTCCCAGTCCCGCTGGTCCTGGCCGGGGACAGCCATGATGGCCCCCGTCCCATAGCCCATGAGCACGTAGTCGGCGATGTAGATCGGAACGCGCTGACCGTTGACCGGGTTGACCGCATGGGCGCCAGAGAACACCCCGGTCTTCCCCCCCTCCGCCATACGTTCGATCTCTGAAGCTCGGTTCGCCCTCGCGATGTAGTCCCTGGCCTCTTCCTCATCGGCACCGCCAGCGATCAGATCCTCGACGAGAGGGTGCTCAGGGGCCAGCACGCAGAAAGTCATCCCGAAGATGGTGTCGGGACGGGTGGTGAACACCTCAAACGACCGGTCGCCGCCATCGACCTCGATGGTGAACCGGGCACCTTCGGAGCGGCCAATCCAGTTCCTCTGCATGGTCCGGACCCGTTCCGGCCACTGATCGAGGTCCTCGAGGTCGGCGAGGAGCCGATCGGCATACTCGGTGATCCGGAAGTACCACTGGGCCAGGTTCCGCTTCTCGACGATCTCACCGCAACGCTCGCAGGCGCCCTCGACCACCTGCTCGTTGGCGAGGACGGTTTGGTCTCTCGGGCACCAATTGACCGGAGCCTCCTTCTTGTAGGCGAGGCCCCGGTCCCACAACTGGAGGAAGAGCCATTGGTCCCAGCGGTAATAGTCGGGGTGATGCGAGGCCAGCTCGCGGTCCCAGTCGTACATCGCCCCCAGTTGCTTGATTTGCTGGGTCATCGTGGCGATCTGAGCCTCGGTGTTCGCCTTGGGCGGCGCTCCCAGGTCGATGGCGGCGTTCTCGGCGGGAAGCCCGAAGCTGTCCCACCCCATTGGAGACAACACGTTGAAGCCCCGCATCGTCTTGTACCTCGTCAGCAGGTCACCGAACGTGTAATTGCGGACGTGGCCCTGGTGCAGTGCGCCCGACGGGTAGGGGTACATGCACAGGTTGTAGAACTTGGGACGCTCCGGGTCCTCAGTGGTGTAGAAGACGCGCTCCGACTCCCACCGCTCCTGCCATTTGGCCTCGATCTGGACGTGGTCGTATGCCATCGAGCCATGAGGGTAATGGCCTGCTCCTAGCATCCTCTCGATGAGCCCAGAGCGTGTCGGTGTCATAGGCGGAGGCTTGATGGGCTCCGGGATAGCCGAAGTGTTCGCCCGATCCGGGAGCCACGTGGTGGTGCACGAGATCGATGCCGCGGCCGCCGAAGGTGCAATCAGGCGGGTCGAGGCCTCTCTCGGCAAAGCGGTGGAGCGGGGCAAGTTGGGCGCGCCCGACCGCGATGACGCGCTCGCCAGGATCACCTTCTCCACGGACCTCGCCGATCAGGCCGACCGCCAACTCGTGATCGAGGCAGCAACCGAGAACGAGCAGCTGAAGAAGGCGATATTCAGCGACCTCGACGAGGTGGTGACCGATCCCGGCGCCATCCTCGCCTCCAACACCTCCTCGATACCGATCACCCGGCTGGCGTCGGCGACCAAGCGACCGGGGCACGTCATCGGGCTCCATTTCTTCAACCCGGTGCCGGTCATGGCCCTAGTCGAATTGGTTACGACCGTCATGACAGACCCTGAAGTCGCCGCCCGGGCCCGCGCCCATGCCGAAGCGATCGGCAAAACCGTCGTCGTCTCCGGGGACCGTGCCGGTTTCATTGTCAACATGCTGCTGGTCCCCTACCTCCTCGGGGCCATCGAGATGCTCGAGGCCGGGTTCGCCACCCGCGAGGACATCGACACCGGGATGCGCCTCGGCGCCAATCACCCGATGGGGCCCCTCGAGCTGTCGGACTTCGTCGGCCTGGACACGATGAAACACATCGCCGACGTCTTGTTCGAGGAGTTCAAGGACCCGATGTATGCCTCTCCGCCGCTTCTCACCCGCCTCGTCGAGGCCGGCTACCTGGGCCGGAAGTCTGGTCGCGGCTTCTACGAGTACGGCTGAACTCCCCGGCCGTTCATGGGTCGGAAGGACTAGCTCAAGCGGCAACCAAATGGGCCACCCGGCCCATGCCCTTGGACAACAAATTCCGGAATTATCCACAGAGAAGACGGTGGGACCGCGAGAAGGGACTGGGAGTCGATGTTGGCCTACGAGATCAGGGAATACGCCTTTCATCGAATCGGGGAGTCCGACAATCTCGACCCGATCTGTGAGCTCCTCCACACCGAGAGAGACGTGCTCGGCACCTGGGACGAGCAATGGGCCCGGCTTTTTGCCATCGACTGCGCTTCGATCATCTATCGATTCCACGTTCCGGGCATGGACGACGCCGGCCGCGACCTGATCCACCGACTCCTTCACCAGGCACGGAAGCTCACTGTCGGAGAGCGTCAGAGCGAGCTGGAATCAGTGGAGCGAGCCCTCATGGCCGGGCTCCGCGCCTCATCGGATCAGACCAGGGCGGTGTGGCTGGTGGCCCTCAACGCGTTGCTCCCCGACCCTTACCGGGCGGCCCGGGTGACCGTGGAGTCAGCGATCGACGCCTTCGGGCCCCGGCCCAATCCCCGGCGAGAAGCCGTCATGGAGGCGATGAAGAGCAGGCTGCTCTCGAGGACCGAGGAAGCCGCTCTGCACGGCTCAGGCCTCGCCTTCACCTGATCCGTCTCAGCGATCGGACACCTTCTCCAGTTCCCGTATCGCCAGGGCGTCGGCCAGGTGGGGCCGCTTGCCACCACGCACCACGAGGACCGGGACCGACGCGCGCTCCATTACCGATTCGCGAAGGGCAGGGAGCACCCCATCGAGCACTCCCGCAGGGGCCACGACCATCAAAGAGGTGCCCTCGACTGCCTCGAGAGCATGTGCCACGCTGGGCTCCGTTAGCACTACCTGTTGCACCTCGGCCATCAGATTGGGCAACTCCACCGGGATCGGCGAGATCACGCGCACCGGTCGCTGAAGCCCGCGGGCCAGGCTCGCCGCGAGGTCGAGTGCCGCGAAGTCGGCAGGCTCTCCCCGATACCAGACGCCGAGCGGCCCGGAGCCCAACTCCCGGTGGGTGCCGGCCCCGACGAGCACCGCCACGTCACAGCTGGCCTCTTCCAGGATCTCCCCGGCGATCCCGCCCAGGGGGCGGAAGCCGAGATAGGCCTGGTGAGAGCCGATCAGGATCATCCCCGCGCCCCTGCGCTCGACGAGGCGCACCAGTTCGGTGGCGGGATCGTTCCCCACCGCGGTCTCCACCTCCACCTCGAGGCCATCCTCCTCGAGGCGGTCCCTCACCGCGCCCAGAGCGGTCTCGGCGATTGCAGCAGCGTCGTCCATAGCCGAGAGGTTTGCCCTGACCTGCTCGTATCCGGGCGGCCGCACCACCGAGGCCAGGATGATCGTCGCTGGTGTGTCGTCGATCCCGCGCAGCACTTTGGCCAATTCCAGGAGTGGCCTCGCCGTCAAGGGGTCGGTGACCCCGACCATCACCCGACGTTCCCGCGCGCCCAGCGCCATCATCTCCCGGGTCGCATCTCCGGCCATGTCGTGCTCGATCTGATCCCGCGGATACAGGACTGTGAGCAGCGGTGTTGTCATGAAAGTCGTCACGAGGGCCATCAGCACCATCATCGTGAACAGCGCCGGTGAGATCACCCCGAGGCTGCTCCCGATGGTCAGGATGACGATCTCCGTGATCCCCCGGGCATTCATCAGCACCCCGAGCACCGTCGAGGACCGAAAACTCTCCCCTGCTGCCAGCCCGGCAATCACCGAGCCGCCAATCTTCCCCACGATGGCGATGGCGATGATGAGGCCGGTAAGCGCCCAGAGGTCGGAACCGGACACCAAACCGACCCGCGTCGACAGCCCGACAATCGCGAAGAACACAGGCAGCAGGAAGAGAACTGTCACGTCTTCGAGACGCTCCGTGATCTGAGCTGCGATGGAGTGGGAGCGCGGCAACACCGCTCCGAACATGAATGCGCCGAAAATGGCATGGATGCCGATCGCCTCGGTGGCCCAGGCCGATAGGAACAGCGCCACGAACAGCGCCGACATGATCGTCGCTCCCAACCTCCCCTTGTCCGGTTGGACGGCAGCCACTCGTGCCAGCAGCGGACGGACCAAGAAGACCATGAAGGCGAGGAAGGCCAGTGCGAGCAGGACGGTGACGATGGCGTCGGCCGGCCCGGTCGCCTTCACGATGGCGACCACGACCGCCAGGATGCACCAAGCGGTCACATCGTCGACAGCGGCACACGTGATCGCAAGAGCCCCGATCCGGGTCCGGTGCAGACCGGTGTCGGTGAGGATCCGGGCCAGGACCGGGAACGCGGTGATCGCCATTGCCGCTCCCATGAACAGGGCGAAACCGGTGAAGTTCCCACTCCCGATCACCGGGAAGATGAGAAGGGCCGCCGCTACCCCCAGGGTGAACGGGAGGACGATCGAGTAGTGGCTCACCAGCAATGCGGTGTGCCCCGATCCCCGGATCATCTTGTGATCGAGCTCGGCCCCGATGAGGAACATGAAGAAGATCAGCCCGAACTGAGCGAGGACCTGGAGAACGTCGATCACCTGGGATGGGAACAGAAAGGAGGTGACGCCGGGCCAGAACAGCCCCATGAGGCTGGGGCCGAGGAGGATCCCGGCCACGATCTCACCGATCACCCGTGGCTGGTTGATCATCCGGAACACGTTGCCCAGGAGGCGGGCGGCGACGATGACCACCGCGACCGCCAGCAAGACTCGAGCCAGGATCTCTGCTCCCTCAAGCTGCTCACCGTCGGGCGCTTCACCGACCGGCTCCGCGGCGCTGATGCTGGCGTCCAGGGCCGGCTCGCCCTCGTCAACCGTCACCACCCCGGTCATCGATCCGTCGGCCGCCACCGCGACTTCGAAGGCAGCACTGCTCCCCTCGAGTGGCGAACCTGGAGCACAGGAACCGCTCAGCACACCGCTGCCGGACTGCTCGAGGCGCCCGCCGACGATCTTGGGGCCGAGGTCTTCGGTCTCGTCGCCGTGTTCGCCCGGTACGTGAATGTCGAGAAACACCCCGGACTGGACGGTGGCGACCCGCTCGCCGAGACATTCGACGGCCGCCCCGGTGACGCTCCCGACCGGCAGTGCCTGGGGGGCGGGAATGATGGCGTTGCCCTTGGGGAGCACGATGACCAGTCCCACCGCGGCGACGATGAAGATCGTGGCGTAGGTCAGCACCGGCACCAGACGGCGGCGCGTGACCGGCGGTGCGTTCATCTGACCGCTATCCCCGTGACGGAGAGATCCGTTGCTCATGGGTGTGGTGTCATCGAGAGATGAGGGAACAAGTTATGAACCTCAAGCTACGGGCCACAAGTTCCTGTGGGCTGAAGGCGAGATCAACCCGAACAGGAGGCGAGTGAGATCGCATCGACCACGACAGCAACCGATAGCAGCTCGATCTTGACCGGAACGGCAGACTGTGAGAATGAGCCGATGGTCTCCACGAACCCGGAGGTGACCTTCACCCGCCTGCCGATGGCGCCGTTCGACGATCTCCTTCGCCTGCTCAACGAGCCTCGCAATGCTCGGCACATGCCGCTCTCCGAGCCATTCACCCCGGAGCAGGCTCGAGATTGGATCGCGGGCAAGGACAGCCGCTGGGAGGACCACGGGTACGGGCCGTGGGCAGTGTTCCTCGATGGAGTGTTTGCGGGATGGGGTGGATTCCAGCTCGAAGAGAACGGTGCCGACTACGGGCTGGTCTTGCTTCCCGAACACTGGGGCCACGGGCGGGAGATCACGATGCACGCTCTCGATCTCGGGTTCGGAGAGTTCGGGCTCGACGAGGTCTTGATCGCCTTACCGCCCACCCGGAATCCGGATCGCGGGTTGTCCGGTTCGGGTTCGAGCCTGATGGCGAGGTCGAGTATCACGGTCTCATATTCCGCCAGTACCGGCTGACCGCGGCCCGCTGGGCCAAGTTGCGGCCGGGGCTCACCGAAGCGGCTACACCCTAGGCGGGAGTCCCCACGCCCAGATGCTGGCTGAGATGCTCGGTCAGGTCCCGGGCATCGTCCTCGGCGCCATGGATGAAGCTCGACTTGCGACGGCGCAGCATGTTCAGGCCGATCCGGTACATGCCGGGCGCTCCCACCACCACCCCGGCGTCATGCCGAATCTGTCCCTTTCGATCCAGAACCCGCGCATGGAGCCAGGAATAGTCGGGACGAAATCCGGTCGCCCAGACGATCGTGGAGATCCTTCCCCCGCTCAGGTCGAGGCTGAGAGGCGGCGATGGCTCGACTCGGGTGGCCGGAAAGCGCTGCGGAGGGTCGAAGTCGCCGTCCAACTCCCGCTCCGACACCCAGACATCGATGCTGTCGAGCAGCCGGTTCATCTTGAGATCGGCGAGGTTGGCCAGGTTGCGGAGCGACCCGGAGAACTGGGCGGTTCCGTCGACGATCCTGGCGATGCGCCCCACCAACTCGACCCCCTGATCGGTCAGGGCGTTGAGGTCGAGCGTCCTTCGCTCCGGAGTGCCCACCAACTGGGGTGAGGGGATGTTGCGAGCCCGGATCAGATCGTCGACCTCGTCGTATCGCTCATCGAGCGTCCCGATCCGTTCCAGCCACCACATGATGTCCCGGCCCCGATAGACCCGGGGAAGGCGCACGTGCTCGCCGACGGACAAGGTCACGGGTCGACCCGAGCGGTGGATCTCCTCGGCGATCTGGATACCGGTTGCCGAGGCGCCGACGACAAGCGTCGCGCCCTGAGGGAGTTGGTCGGGGTTCCGGTAATGAAGCGGCGTGACCATTTCGACCGAGGCCGGAATCGAAGAGGCAAGTGCCGGGATATTGGGCAGGTTGAACCCACCGGTCGCCAGTACCACGGAGAGGCTGATCCAGGCACCGGCGTCGGTCACCACCTCGTAGCCGTCCCGGCCGGGCCGCACCGAGGTGACCGTCGTATTGGTCAGCAGCGGAGCGTCGACCTGCCGCGCGTAGGCACCGATGAATCCGATCACCTCGTCCATCGACATGTACCCATCGGGGTCGTCACCCTCGTACTCAAAGCCAGGGAGACGGGTCTGCCAGTTCGGAGTGAGCAGTCGAAGTGAGTCCCAACGCTCCGTGCGCCAGGTGTTGGCCACCTCGCCGCGCTCGATGACAACGTGGTCGATCGAGCGCTGGCTGAGGAAATGGCTGACAGCGAGACCGGCGTGGCCGGCCCCGATGACCACCGTGGTGGTCTTTTGCATCGCGGGTTGGCTCAGTTGACCTCGACGGTCACGTTCGTCGGGTTGGTGACCACGTCGAACACCGCAGAGCGCTTCTGCGACTGGGCCACGATCGCCTCGATGTCCTCCTGGGAGGCATCGGCGTCGATTTCGTACTTCACCTTGATGTCGTTGAACCCGTTGCGCACCTCGGGGTCGCCGCCGAGGATGCCGAGGATGTCCATGTCACCCTCGATGGTGGCCCTCACCGAGTTCAGCTGGATCCCACGGTTCTGGGCAACAGCGGCGACACCAGCGGTGAGGCAGCTGGCCAATCCGACAAGGACCAGTTCGACCGGCGTCGGGCCATGGTCCTCAGAGGCAAACACCTCGGGGTGGTCGGCGTCATAGCTGAAGGTGGTCTTGTGAGCCTGCTCACCACCGAGACCGAAGAACCCGTTGATCTCCGAGCGGCTGTGAGTCCCGCCTACCCACTCATTTGAGGCCTTCCAGGTGAACTGGGCGCCCTCTGGCGTGTCCACCAGGGCGGTGCGAGCGTCGAGCAACGCCTGAACGTTGACTCCATTGTCGACCGGGGTGTTGGTCGTGGTCATTGGCTACCTCCTGTAGCTGTCGGTATGTCGTGCCGCCGGGAAAAGCGGCACCTGGATTGGGACTTTCTGGGGAATGTCTCTCGAAGCGCCTGCCTGATCGCTAAGAGCGGGTGAGGGCGGCAACCCGAGAGCCGGGACAGGCGCACCAACGCCCGAACGACGGGCAGCAGCTCTTGGTTGGTATGCGTGTCATCGGGCTCTCTCGCAACTTGCGAACAGGCACCCGATTTGAGCAGACACCCGGCCACGAGTCAAAGGAAGAGCATGGGGGATTTCCCCCCCACATTCGCGGCGCCATCAAGCGCCATGTTGGCGCTTGACCTGGTGCCAATCTTGTGCCATAGTGGCACCATGAATCTGAACCTATACGTCGACACGCTTCGCCAACACCTGGCAATTGCCGCCGAGGTCGGCAGTGAAGAGTCCCAGGCCATGGCCGAGCGGCTCACTGCCCCGCTGGAAACGGCCACGCGCCTGGTGCTCCTAGAAGCATTGTCGGCCGCGGCCGACGAGATAACTCGCGAGATGGCGCCCAGCGCTGTGGAGGTCCGCCTCCGCAGCGGCGACCCGGAGTTCGTGGTCACGCTGGCGCCGACCGATAACGCGTTCGAGGTCATGCCTTCGATGGCCCCGGCCGTGGTACCGACCGCCGAAGGAGAGGAGGGTGGCACCGCCCGTCTGAACCTCCGCTTGCCCGAAAGTCTGAAGCTGCGGATCGATGAAGCCTCGAGGAGCGAAGGCCTTTCCCTGAACGCCTGGCTGGTGCGCGCCGCAGCTGCCGCGCTCGGCCCGGACCAAGTCCCCCGGCGACGTCACGCGACCGGGGGCGAGCACTACACGGGATGGGTCGGCTGATGCAAACTTTCGACACTCCGCAGCCGGCCCCGGTGACCATTGAGATCTCCGTCGGGGCGGTTCATCTCATTGCATCTGATCGTTCCGACACCGTGGTCACCGTGAACCCGTCGGATCGGACAAGGAGGGACGACGTCGAGGCGGCCGAGAAGACGATCGTCGAGTTCATCAACGGTGGAGTCCTGGTCAAGGGCCCGAAATGGCGTAGCCGTCTGAGCTTGATCGGTCCTGGGAAGGCAGGGTCGGTCGACGTGACCGTCGAGCTGCCCTCCGGATCGAGCTTCCGAGGCGACGCCGGGATGGGAGATTTCCGAGCCGACGGGCGTCTCGGAGACACGCACATACGCAGCGGCGCCGGGGACGTTCGACTCGACCACACCGCAAGCGCCGACGTGGTCAGTGGCGCCGGAAGGCTCAGCCTGAACCGGGCCGATGGCCGAGTCCGGGTGATCACTGCCGGGGAGATGAGTCTCGGTGCAGTCGATGGCGACCTCGAGCTCAAGAACAACGTCGGGAAGACATGGGTGGGCGAGGTGACCGGGACCGCCCGGGTCAAGTCGGCTGCCGGGGACATCATCGTTGACCGAGCCCATGGCTCGATAGCGGCCAAGACGGCCAGCGGCAACATCGAGATCGGCGAAGTCGGTGAGGGCCTGGCGGTTCTCGAGACGGCTGCCGGCGGAATCGACATCGGAGTTCGGACCGGTCTGGCGGCCTGGCTCGACGCGAGGACCGGGTATGGCCGGGTGCTCAACCAGATGGGTGATGCCGCCAACCCCCCTTCCACCGACGGCAAGGTCGAGATACGTGCCCGGACCTCCTTCGGGGACATCTCGATTCATCGCTCCTGATCGATGTCAGAAAGGAAACGAACAATGGATCATGCGATCGAGGTGAGGAACCTCGAAAAGGGATACAAGGACGTGCCGGTGTTGCACGACGTCTCGTTCACAGTGAGACCGGGCAGCGTGTTCGCGCTCCTCGGAGCCAACGGGTCGGGAAAGACAACGACCATCAACATCCTGAACACTTTGATCAGGGCCGACGCGGGCACCGCGACTGTCGCCGGGTTCGACGTGGCAACCCAGCCGGCGAAGGTCCGTGAGGTGATCAGTGTCACCGGCCAATCCGCTGCGGTTGACCACATTCTCACTGCAAGGGAGAACCTCGAACTAATGGGCGAGTTGCGCCACGTGGCCGATCCTCCAGGAGTCGCCTCCGCCCTGCTCGACAAGTTCGACCTGAACGATGCCGCGGACCGTCGCCTGCTCACCTTCTCGGGTGGGATGCGGCGTCGACTCGACATCGCCATGAGCCTCGTAGGCGAGGCGCCCATCGTATTTTTCGATGAACCGACGACCGGGCTCGACCCTCAAAGTCGGAACGACATGTGGCAGACCATCCGCGAGCTGGCTGAGAAGGGGACGACCATTTTTCTCACCACGCAGTATCTGGAGGAAGCCGACCGTCTCGCCGACCAAATCGCCATCCTCCACGGGGGCAGGGTCGTGGCCGGCGGAACCCCGGAAGAGCTAAAGACCATGGTTCCAAGCGGACTCGTCGAACTCGACTTCGCCCAAGATGCGGATCTGGTGGCGGCACAGCGGGCACTTGCAAACGGACATGAGCTGAGCCGTGTGGATTCGAAGCTGGTCGTCGCCAGCGATGGCTCGGTCGCCGATATGGCCGACATGTTCATCAGGCTCAACCACGCCGGACTCGAGCCAACCAGATTCATCGCCAAGGAACCGACGCTCGATGACGTCTTCTTCAAGATTCTCGGAGAAGGCAAGGAGGAAACTCATGCGAACTCTCACTGACACCTGGACGATGGCCAAGCGAAGCCTTCGTCACACGACCCGAAGCATGGACACGATCATCACCGTTGTCCTGATGCCGATCGCGCTGATGCTGCTCTTCGTGTACGTATTCGGAGGAGCCCTCGGAGCGCAGACCCCGGTGGACTACATCGACTTCCTGACTCCAGGGGTCGTCATCATGACCGTGATCAGCGGGATCGCCTATGCGGCATTTCGGCTCGCCATGGACATGCAGAAGGGGATCATCAGTCGGTTCCGGACCATGCCGGTGAAACCTTCGTCGGTGCTGAGCGGACAAGCACTGTCTTCTACCGTGTCGAACGCCCTCTCTTGTGTCCTCGTGGTAGTGGTGGCGTTCTTCGTCGGGTTTCGCCCAGTCCCCAACATCGGCGCGTGGCTGCTGGCTACAGGCCTGGTGCTCCTGTTCATACTCGCGACCACCTGGCTCGCCATGTTCTTTGGTCTGCTCGCCAGAACCGTTGAGGGTGCCGGCGCATTCAGCTACATCCTGTTCCTGCTGATCTTCATCAGCCCCTCATTCGTGCCGACGGATTCAATGGCGCCGTGGCTGCAGAGCTTTGCCGAGAATCAGCCGCTCACACCGATAGTGGACACGATTCGCTCGCTGCTCACCGATGGATCGCCTGGTCCTCGCTTTTGGGTGGCTGTGGCCTGGGCGGTGGGGATCCTGGTCGTTTCCTACACGCTGGCTCTGATCGCCTATCGCCGAAGTGATCCGCCCCCAGCCAGCACATGATGAGATTGCCAGCCATCCGGTGTGGGTTAGGAGTTCAGCTCGGTGGTGGGGCCGACCAGCCCTAGCTAGGTCGATGCCCCACCACCGGCTCGAGCACCCTCAAGTCGAGAAGGTCTTCTAGATCTCCTTCGTGACGGTGGACCAGCGTGTGGTGATACCGACAGAGGAGGCACAGGTTGCCGATTGCGGTTTCGCCAGCGTCTGCCCAGGAGACCAGGTGATGGACGTCACACCAACGCGGTGAGCGGGAGCAACCCTTCCACACGCAGTGGCGGTCCCGGGCGATGACCGCACGACGAATGGCGGCCGGGATCACCCGGATGCGCCGACCAACATCGAGAATCTCGGATTCGCCGTTCCACACGATGCGGGAAACCGAGGAGTCACAGGAGAGCTGCCGGATCGTCTCCACGTCGAGCACGTTCCCGCCTTCGGTTTCGTGCAGCCCGCCGGGAATTCCCTTGAGGGCATCCATATCCACGAAGACGTTCAGGTGTGGCTTCTCTCCCCCGACGTCAGGAGTCTCGCTGCCCTCGAGGAAGCCCCGAGCCAGATCTTCGAACGCGTCGTGACGACGCTGACTGGCGTTCCGATCATCGTTGGCAGCAGGCGGCGGCATCAACGCGTCCAGTGCCGCGATCAGGATCTCGCCGGCGCACTCGGTGAGGGCGAACTCTCCTTCGATCATGCCGCTGGGTCTGCGCGAGAAGTCGAATCTTCGACGCTCCATCTGCGCTTCCAGGTCCACAGCGACGCCGGGTCGGTCGACAGTGTGTCGCCAATAATCCAAGGTCTTGCGGGTCTCCTCGGCGGTGTCTCCGACTATCTCCAGCAATACGGTCTCCGCGCCCGGATACCTGTCGGGGAGCTGACGCGATGCCTGGAACAGCATGTCCGCCTGGTCGCTGGTCACCTGACCGAGCCGCCAGGAGGCGAAAGTCGCTCTGAATCTCATAGCGCTCCGGGCGATCGTCACGTAGCGGTGAGCCCGGGCGCCGGCGATGCGGGCCCGGTGCTTCAGATAGGCGACCGCACTCGGGTAGCCATGGGCCTCGTGGCCTTTGCGTTCCTCGAATACCCCGAGTGACTCGGTCCACTCCACGTCGAGGCGCCGCCTCGCCGTTTCGAGCAACAGAATGTGATCGTCGAGCTCATCGATCGACGACCCCTCCTTGTCATCCAGGAGCGGGATGATGATCGGAAGCCGGTCTCCCCCAGCCATGCCCTACTTGTACATGGCGGCTGTGACAGAAACTGCCGAAACCTCGGGAAGATGCCTCGGTCGGTTCGACTTACGAGACCTCGATGATGCCCACCAGGGCCAGAACGAAGAGGAGCACCGCGCCGAGGACGATCACCGTTCCCACCACGCCGAGGAGGCGTCCGGCATTGGCTGTGCTCCCCAAAATCCAGGCGACGGGGCCGAAAATGCCAAAGATGGCAACGCCAAGGATCCCCAGCATCAGCGCAATATGGCCTGGCTCCGCTCCGGGTATTCAGTCGACTTCATACTTCGGCGGACGGTAGTGGTGGAGTTGGCGTGATTTCAGCCTCTGACCCGTCGATATCCTTAGGTCATGAGTGACGACATCGCCCGGGACATCGAACACGCGGTCGATGAAGACCTGGTGGAAATGCAGGCTGATTTCAACCGGCTGTCAGCAACGCTCGTCGGTCGGCCAGATGATGAGATAAGGGAGGCCCTAACTCGCTTTTGGTCTGACAATCTCGACGTCGTGGACGAGGAGGTAGCCGACTGGATCGAGGATGACGTCGCCAGCCTTGCGAATGGCGAGCTGGTCACGCTCAACATCGACCGACGGTCCTGACCCAGACCTGGCGATCTCCTCGTAAGCCCCAATCCCCGTCGCATGCGCCTCTGGCGTTGCGGCAGGCTCGAATCGCAGGCATCCTTGACTCGTGCCCCTCTTTATGGACCGCCACGAGTTCGAGAACCTTACGGCTGAGGAGGCGGCCGTCGCGGCATCTCAGGGATCTCGAAGTCCAGGACCAATTCGAGGTCCGCTTCATCACGTATTGGTTCGACGACGAGCGCCAGACCGCCTTCTGTCTCGCGACGGCACCGGACAAGGAGGCGGTCGAGGGCGTCCACCGAGCTTCGCATGGGCAGATGCCGTACCAGATCATCGAGGTCGACCGCCAGGCGGTTGAGCGGTTCATGGGCGGCATCATCGACCACCCGCCCGGCGAGCCGTTCGTCGACACGGCGTTCCGCACCATCCTCTTCACCGACATCGAAGACTCAACCAGCCTGACACAGCGGCTCGGCGACGCCGGCGCGATGGCGGTGCTCCGCACCCACGACGAGGTCGTCCGAGAGGCTCTCGACCGGCATGGCGGGTCGGAGGTAAAGCACACCGGCGACGGCGTGATGGCTGCCTACCACTCGGTCGTCGATGGGATCGGCAGCGCGATTCAGATGCAGCAGAGGCTCACCCAAGTCGCCGCGCGCTCGAGTTTGCCCCTCCGGGTCCGGATCGGGATTTCCGCCGGCGAGCCCGTGACGGAACGGGATGACCTATTCGGCGCGGCAGTACAGCTCGCTGCCCGACTCTGTGCCAGCGCGGAACCCGGCTCGATCCTGGTTTCGAGCGCTGTGCGTGACCTCGCCCATGGGAAGGGGTTCACGTTCCGCGACCGGGGGCAGCTGACCCTCAAGGGGTTCGATGAGCCGATCCAGGCCTTCGAGGTCGACTGGGAATCCGGCCAGCTCGCCGACTGAGGATCTATTGATCCAGTGGAGCTGAGGGGATTTGAACCCCTGACCCCTTGACTGCCAGTCAGGTGTCGCTCATCCCAACTGCTCCCAACCTCTCACGTCGTCTCGTTGGAATGGGCCGCTACCAGGGACTTTGACTTCAACCGCCCCCAACGACTCCCAACCTCTCACGTCTCGTTTCCGGGTCGATAAGCGACAAATAAGCGGCGGGTCATCGGACCCCTTAGAGCCCGGTAGGAATTATCCCTCGATGCTGGCCGCCAGCGTGACGGTGGCCGGTGCCTGACAGTTCACCGGACTCCATGACCCAACCCCATGCGCGGGCGTCCTGCCATTCAGGGGTGCCCTGCAGCCGGGTGAGCTGATCGGCGTCGAGCGGGTAGTCACGCAGCGTTTCGAGCAGCCAGGCCATTCGGGGAGTGAGTTCAACACAGGACATTGACCGAGTGTGTCGGCAGGCAGTGACAGATCCTCATTGGGCCGCACGACCTCGCCTCCAAGGGGCGCGTCACAGGTTTTGCCTCAACCAAACTTCATACGCATCCACGGCGTCGACGAATTCCCGAATGGCGACGACATAGGGATCGTCGTCCGGTACCGCGGAGCTGATCGCGCCGGTCCCGTCCTTGGGCAGGTCTGTGGAGTGGGATCTTGCCGTCTCCAACAGGGTGGCGAGGTTGTCGGCCTTCGCTGTGTCCTCCGATCCAGCAATGTGCGACGCCCTCTGGATCTGTGCAACAAGCCGCGTGTACCAGTTTGGGTCGGGCCTTGGGATGTCTGGATGGATTCCGGTCCTCAGTTCTGGGAGTAGATCGTCGTAGATCTTCACTCTGTACTCCCGCGTGACCTGCCGACGATTCACGATCAGTCCTGACCAGAGCGCAGCCACACCACCCACGAGGGCACCTGCGAGAGCCGCCCAGAACTCCATTGCTACAAGCTACATATGGTCTTGGCGTTGGACTTCTCCCCTCATCTTCCTCGCCGGATCTGCCTCTCGATCTGACGCATGTTGATTTCGTGGAGGGTCTGCTCGTATCTGTCGCGGAGTTGCTCGCGTCGCTCCCTGGGTTTCCTCGGCGACGGCGGTCCGCACTGACAGTGAGACGACACCGGCCGCCTCGTAGGCCGGCCATTGCACGGGTGACACCTCGTGGATGACGAGACCGCGGGGGCGCATTTGTGAGTTTCGGCCCGATCCGCCTTGGGTAGCCCATCGCGCCGATTCACAACAACGTGATCGAGGATTGATGGCGACCGAAACTTCTACCCTCCGGGCGATGGCTGGTGCGACACCTGATGATGTGGCAGCAATTCATTTCTTGCTTTATGACAGTGAGGGTGAGGACCGCGTCATCGCACCTGAGGATGTGAGCGTCGGCACGTTGGGTGACCAGGAGATGCTCTGGGGTGATGTCGACTTGGAGTGCGTGGGGGATCTGGAAGGTCTCTGGCGTGACCTCGGCGTCGATGGTTTCATCGACGAGCTTTCGGATGAGGTCGACGTTCCCAAACTGATTCATCGCGGCGATGTCCTTCAGCTCCGGGTGACGGCGGTCCGTTGGGATGACTCAACAACCCGGCCCATGGTGCTGCATTGCTTGGTTGGTGAGAACTGGGTGGTGACTCTGCACGAGGGTGGATTGGATTTGGTCGACCAGTTCAACAAGCCGTTTCACGGCGAGACACGTTTCGGTGAGCTCGGCGGGCCCGCATTCCTGGCGGTTGTGCTCGACTGGCAGCTATCTGGCTACTTCAAGGTCATCGAGGAGGTGCAGGCCGACATCGACGAGCTCGACGAGGAGCTCCTCGCTGATTTCCCGGACGAAGACACCATGCTTCGTCGTCTCCAAACGATGAGGCGAAACGTTCGTGAGCTGCGGAACCTTCTCACCCCACATCGCAACGTCATCGAAATGCTCAGCCATCCCGAAGCGGACGCTGCGCTGGGAGCGGAGGTTGCTGGGAGCTATCGCCCTCTCAAGGAACGCCTGAACCAGGCGTTGGACGCCGTGGACACCACAAGAGAGATGATCGTCGGGTCCTTCGACATCTTCATGACCCGCACGGCTCAGGCCACCAACGACGTTATGAGACGATTGACGATCGTTTCCGTCCTGTTACTGCCGGCGGTGGTGATCGCGGGGATCATGGGAATGAACTTCAAGGTCGGCCTCTTCGAGCTCTCGTGGATGTTCTGGGTGACCCTCGGCATCATGGCCGCCCTCGCCGCCGCAACACTGTGGGTCGCCAAACGCAACAAATGGCTTTGAGTCCAAGCTGCCCCCCGAAAAGATGGAGGGCAGCCAAAGCCCGCCAGCTCATGCGATGGAAGACCGGGTCTCTCTCGTGGGGATTTCCGACCGCCACGAACTGACCCATTGCTCGTTTGGCTGCCACAGAGGCGGGTAACCGAGGTCATCACCCGACGATGGAGGGAAGCGTGGAACAGAACATTGACGGCCCCATGGAGTCTTGGTCCGACGACCAAGTGCTCAAGGTATACGGCTACTTGACCGGCGATCTCCCTGACGGCACAGGTAACGACAGGCTTGACGTTTCTGCGATTACTGCGGAGATGCGGCGACGCGGGCTATCGCCTTCTCAGGTGCCGACCCAGGCACCCAAAACGGAATCAGTGGACTGGAGTGGTGAAGGTGGCCGAGATGACCCTGGGTCTGGCGCCATTCCAAATCCTCCGAGCTGATCTACATGTGGTCGGAAAGAATCCCCCTCGGCAAGTCGTAGGCGTGCCGTGCTCCAGTGCCGGTGAGCTCGCCAGAGTCCATCACCCAACCCCAAGCTCGCGCTGATAGCCACTCCGGTGTTCGACGCAGACGCGCCAAGTCCTGTTCAGGCAGCGGGTAATTCCGAAGGTGGTCGAGCAGCTCTGCCATTCGGGCCGTGATTTCAACGCAAGACATGAAGGCACTGTGTCGGCAGCCTGTGACAGGTCCTCATTGGTCGGGTGACCTCAACTGTCATCGAACCCCCTCATAGCCTCTAACGGGAGAGGGGGGCTCCGTTGATCGGACCGCTTACGGGAGGGAGGAGCGGTCCGCGCTTCGGCAGCACTGACCGAATACCCAATCTGTTGACCCTGAAACGTCAGGGCAAGCATTCTGCTTGGGGTCATGAGTCGGGCTGAGCTTGCGTCCGCCAGCGCCTCGATCGTTTGGCATGACCTAGACGGGGTTCGCTACGTCATCGCATCCGGAGAGATCGACGTTTCCAATGCTCCAGCTCTGGCGGCAGCCCTTGATGCTCCCCGACTTGTCGTGGATATGACCGGAGTGGACTTCTTCGACTCGACAGGTCTTGCAGCTCTCGTACAGGCGAGGGAATCAGCCGACAGCTTCGAACTGACTGCGAGCAGGATCGTTCGCAAGCTCCTCGAGATCGCAGGACTCGTCGGACTGCTGGACTCTCCCGGCGACGAAAGCGACCGTTCACCCTCCGCATTGGATTAGGTAGGTTCGCCACGCGGGCCGCGTCACCCCAGGCCCGCTGACAGAGGACCGCGAGCCCCGAGCGACAACCCCCACTGTCGCAGTTCACCCCAACAGCGGGGCTCCCGGTCCCTTCCCATGGGCCGCACGATCCGAACGCCTACTGATATCTTGGAAATGCGGGCAATGTGTCCCAGCTTCGCCCGCTTTCACGAACCGAGAGCCCCGTTCCGACACGGTCTCCAATGTCAACCCCACCGGGGGCTCCGGTTCATTTCTTCGCGTACCCATAGCCGCCGGCGGCCAACCGGATTACTTTCGAAATGTGTGGGCCCGTACCCACGGCAACCTCACACATGGACAAGGTCGAAGCCCCCAAGCCCCGAGCCATCTGATCATCAAATAAGGCCAGGGCGGGGGCTTCGACTCCTCGAAGGCCCTCAAAACGGTCGAGCCCTTCACCCGTCCGTCTCGATGACACTTTCGATCTCGTCCCACTCGACGAGGAATGGCACTCCCGTCTCGGGACTAGCGAAAGTCAACGGCGCGTCGATCCAGGGCGTTTCAGACTGCGGCCACACCAGTCCAGCCTCTCCCCCATAGACGCCGACCCGCTCGTCGCCAGCCGTCACGATCCGGTACCGCTTGCCGGGATGAAACTCCACCTCTGCCACGTCCTCGAACCTACTCGGCTACCTGCAGGGTTCTCTTGTGAGCTATCGCCGACCTGGGCAAGTGGTAACCAATGTCACTAGATACTTTCGGCCACCTTCGGCGGCATAGGACGCGACCCAAATTGACGCTTTAGAAATGAGCTTCCTGGGTAACCCTGAGAATCGATCGTCACAGGAGGACGATATGAACGAAGGTACCGGAACCAAGTGGGAAGGCCGTTGGGATCAACTCAAGGGCAAGACCAAGCAACTCTGGGGCAACATCACGGACGATGATCTCGATGTCGCGGAAGGCGAGTACGACGAGTTGGTCGGACGCATCAAGGAGAAGACCGGCGAGACCGAGGAGTCCATCAGGGACCGTCTCGACCAGGACTGACGCCCCGCTCTAAATCCGAGGCGACCGTTCGGGTCGCCTCGGTGCTGCAGAAAGGAGCCGCCATGGGCCGTGGTGGAATCATTTGGACGGTTGTGGGCATCCTGCTCATCATCGCCCTACTCATCTGGATCGTCTGAGAAGAGATAGCAAGGAGACGAAGTGAGCAGGAATGCAGGTTTCGGAGGGTCGCTCTTCCTCATCGCAGTGGGCGCCATCTTGGCTTTCGCTGTAGAGGTGGAAGCGGAAGGATTCAACCTGAACACGATCGGGATCATCCTGATGGTTGTCGGTGCACTGGGTCTGATCCTGACCTTGGTGTCGAACACGGCCACCCAGAAGGAGGAGCGCACCGAATACATCAAGAAGGACATTGACACCGATTGATCCGATTCACGAGGACGCGGCCCGCCACCCCGACTTTTCTCGGACGAGCGAGCGCTAAAGCTGGTTGGGGAGTATCCCCCCAGGCACCGGATGGGCATGGCGGTGTCCGGTCCCGGTGAGCTCACCCGACTCCATGACCCACCCCCACGCTCGGGCCTGAATCCACTCAGGAGTCCGACGCAGGTGGACCATGTCTTCCTCGGGGAGCGACAGGGTGAGGCATTTGAGGAGGATCGTCATTCGGTCTGAGATTTCGACGTAAGCCATTGGGAGAAAGTGTCGACCCCGGGGGACAGATCCTCATGGGCCGCACGACCCGACCCGTGGTTAGTAGGTTCAGTCTCCGTGGGGTACTGGCGCTGAACAGCGAGTCTCGCGACCTGGTGGCGCTGCCCAAGGCGCATCTTCACCTCCACCTGGAAGCTGGGATGCGTTCGTCGACGCTGGCGTCGCTGGCAGCAAAGCACGGCAGGTCGGTGCCAAAGGTTCGGGGGTACGGATCATTCGCAGATTTCATTGAGCTGTATGTGGCGGCAACGGACGTGCTGCGGGACCGCTCCGACTGGGAACGGCTCGCAGACGAGCTGCTGGCCGACCACGTTGCCGAAGGGGCGGTGTACGTGGAGCTGATATTCGACGCCTCTTACTACATGAGCCGCTTCGCAACCGAAGAGGAATGCTGGGCGCTGCTGTTCGATGTTTTCGATGAAGCGTCCGAACGTCACGGCCTGGCCATCGGATGGATGGCTGGCATCGATCGCGAATCTCGTGACCCGCAATCATCGATCGAGTTGGCCGAGTTCGCGGTCGCTCAACGCCATCGCGGGATGGTCAGTTTCGGATTATGGAACGACGAGGTCGGGCATCCGCCGTCGGACTAGGTCACCCTGCGTCAAATCCGCCACTCTCACGCCACAGCGCTCCTCGCAGCCGGGACACACCCAAAGGTGGTACAGGAGCGTTTGGGGCACTCCTCGATCAAGGTGACGATGGATATTTACTCATCGGTCCTGCCCACGATGCAGCGCGACGCCGTCGAAAAGCTGGCCGAGTTGATGCGGGTAAGCGGCAGATAAGCGGCAGGGAGCTTCGGAGGACCGAACACCGAATCGCGAAAACGCCATGTCACCAGGGGGTTTGGGAGTGGAGCTGAGGGGATTTGAACCCCTGACCCCTTGACTGCCAGTCAAGTGCTCTGCCAGGCTGAGCTACAGCCCCAGTACGGGAAACGGGAGTCTATTCGGGGCCAAGGCCCAACCCGTAACCTCTATCCGTCGGCGACCACTGGCTCCGCCCAGGGGACTCGCTCTGCGTCGGCCCAGAGGCGCTCCAGACCGTAGAAATCACGCGGGCCCGCCTGGAAGAGGTGGACGATGATGTCGCCGAAGTCGATGAGGACCCACTCCGCCTCGGGTTTCCCCTCGATCCGGAGTGGCTTCAAACCTCGATCCTCACGCAGCCTTTCCTCGACGTGATCGGCGAGGGATTGAACATGGGGTCGGGAGGTCCCGGTCGCGATCACGAAGACATCGGAGAGAACGAATAGCCCTTCGACTTCGAGCAGGACGATGTCCATGCCCTTCTTGCTGAAGATGGCGTCGGCCGCCATCCGGGCAAGTTCCACGCTGTTCTCTACGAGCCTTCCTCCTGGTCGGATGAGCCCCCCACCCTATCGTCTCCCCCAACATCCGCATAGAGACCGTGCTCCTCGATGTAGTCGTGGACTGCGGGGGCAACGAGGAACCGATAGGGCTCGCCGAGCTCGACCATCTCCCGGATCTCGGTGCCGCTGATCTCGAGCACTGCCATGTCCAGGAACACCGCATCCGGAAGCACCGACTGGACGTCCCGGGGGTCGGTGCCGGGCCGGGGCACCACCAGGATCGACGCCCGATCCAGGACTTCCTCCCATCGATGCCAGGTCTCGAACCCTGACGCCGCATCCGCCCCCAGAATCAGCGAGAGCTCCTCGTCATCGGGAAACGAGCTCAGAGTGTCGATGGTGTAGGACGGCCCGTCGCGATGCACCTCACGGTCGTCCAACTCGAAGCCTTCGACACCGGCGATGGCGAGCCGGACCATCTCGACCCGCTGCTCGGCACTCGATACCCGACGGTCAGCCTTCTGCCAGGGCTCCCCCGCCGGCATGAACAGCACCCGGTCGAGCCTTGCCTGAAACAAGGCCGTCTCCCCGGCGTGGAGGTGTGCGATGTGGATCGGATCGAACGTCCCACCCAGGATGCCGGTGTGCACGGCGCCGAGGATAGGGCGCGGGCGGGGTGACCAGCCGGAGTGCCCGGCTGATGTCGGTGGAAACACACCCCAGACGGGCACGGGGGTCGACGTATCTCCCGTCGATACGGACCGAGAGGTGCGCGCCCGGCGAGCCATGCGGACTCCCCGTGGTGCCGATGGTCTGTCCGCGAGCCACATGTTGACCGGCCCGCACCGCCAGGTCGCTCAGATAGGACACCGACACCTTGTACCCGGTCACCGGCTCGATGGTGACCGAGAGCATCCCGGCGACCGACCCGGCGAAGGTCACCCGCCCCGACGTCGGCGCTTTCAGCGGAGTGCCAACCGGCGCCCCGAAGTCGAGCCCCCAGTGCCCGGCGTACTCGCCGATGGGGTTGAAACCGGCGGTCATCGGCCCCTCGACCGGGGCGATGAGGCAGACCGCGGCCAGTGCCATTTGAACCAGCATCTCCCCTCCCCCTGCCAACGTACCGGCGGCACGCGGCGGGAGCCAGAGGGTTGACCGCTACATTCGCGGCGAGAAAGGGACACGCACATGACGACGACCCGCATCGGGTTGATGGGATTCGGCAGGATTGGCCGCAACGTCTTCCGACTGGTCCACGCCCGCGACGACCTCGAAGTGGTTGCGATCAGTGACATCGCCGACCCCGAAGCGCTCGCTTATCTCCTCAAGTACGACTCGATATATGGGCGGTTCCCGGTGCCGGTGGCCTATGCGGACGGGAAGCTGACTCACGGCGCGAAGCAGGCGGACTTTCTCAAGGCGAAGACACCCGGTGAGGCCCATTGGGGCGACCTCGGGGTGGATGTCGTCCTGGAGACGACCAGCCGCTATCGATCCAGGGAGGCTCTCGAGGAGCACCTCTCCGCCGGTGCCAAAAAGGTGGTGCTGACCTCGAGCCCGGAGACCCCGGGTGAGATCCCACTCCTCCTGCGCGGGATCAACGACGATGTCCTCGGCCCGGACGTCGACATCCTGGCTCTCGGGTCCAACAGCTCCAACGCCGCGGCCCCGATCCTCCGGGTGCTCGACGAGAAGTTCGGGGTGAAACACGCCTTCATGACAACGGTCAAGGCGATGTCGAATGCCGGCCGTCTTGCCGACGTGCCCACCGACTCTTACCGAACGAGCCGTGCCGCCGGCGAGAACATCATCCCCGCCGCCACCAACACCGCCGAGATCCTCACCCAGGCACTTCCCCAACTCGAGGGAAAGCTGGCGGTCGTCGCCCTCAACGTCCCGGTGGTGGACGGGTCCACAGTCGACCTCACCGCCCAGACTGCGGTCGAGACCACGATCGAAGAGGTCAATTCGGTGGTGGCCCAGGAGGTCGAGTCCAACTTCTCCGGGATCATCGAATACGTGGCCGACCCCATCGTGTCCTCGGATGTGAGGCTGAACTCCCACTCCGGGGTCTTCGACAGCCTGGCGACCATGGTGACGACCGGCAACTTGGTCAAGACCATCACCTGGTTCAACAACGGTTGGGGCTATTCCCACCGCGCAGTGGAAGTAACGACCACGATCGCCGGTTATCTCAATGGAGGACAATGACATGGTGAACGTGGCCATCAACGGGTTCGGGCGGATCGGCAGGGCGGTGTTCCGGATCATCGCCAAACGGCCGGACAGCGGTATTCGCGTCGTGGCCATAAACGACCTCTCCGACGACGACATCCTCGCCTACCTCCTCGAGTACGACTCGGTGATGGGTCGGTTCGAAGGTGAGGTGACAGTCGCCGACGGGGTGATGAAGTCCGGCAACCACGAGATTCAGATGCTCATGGAGCGAGACCCGGCATCACTGCCATGGGCCGATTTGGGCGTCGACATCGTGATCGAGTCCACCGGGGTGTTCCGGGACCGAGCCGCCCTGCAGAAGCACCTCGACGCCGGTGCGAAACGGGTGATCCTCACCGTTCCCTCCCAGGACAAGGTGGATCAGACCGTGGTGCTCGGAGTCAACGACGACGAGCTAGGGCCGGAAGACATCATCGTCTCCAACGCGTCCTGCACCACGAACTGCCTGGTGCCCCTGGTCAAGGTTCTCGACGACAACTTTGGGATCATCAAGGGCGTGATGACCACGGTCCACGCCTACACGAATGACCAGGTCCTGGCCGACGTCCCGCACAAGGACCTGCGTCGGAGCCGGGCGGCAACCGAGAACATCATCCCCACCACCACCGGCGCGGCCAAGGCGGTAGGTGAGGTGCTCCCCAACCTCGACGGGAAGCTGGACGGGATCGCGATGCGAGTCCCTGTGCCGGACGGATCGACGGTGGACTTCGTGGTGGAGCTCTCCAAGAACGTGACCGTCGAAGAGGTCAACGCCGCGGTCAAGGCCGCCAGCGAAAGCGGGCCCATGGTGGGGATCCTCGAGTACACCGAGGACCCGATCGTCTCCACGGACATCATCGGCAATCCCCACTCCTCGATCTTCGATGCCGCCGGCACCCAGGTGCTGGGCGGCAACCTGGTCCGGGTCATGTCCTGGTACGACAACGAGTGGGGCTACTCCAACCGGGTTGTGGACCTGATCGAGCGCCTTGCCGATGTGATGGAGAAGCAGCCGGCCTGATCAGGCCTGGAGCGCTCTCCAGATCTTCTGTGCCGTCAACGGCACCTGGATCTCATCGACCCCGAGGGCGTCCGCCACCGCGTTGAGCACGGCCGGCGTGGAGCCGATGGCGCCCGCCTCCCCGATCCCTTTCGCCCCCAGTGGGTTGGTCGGGGTGGTGGTGACGGTCGAGGCCAGATCGAACATGGGAAGCGAGTTGGCAGTGGGCAGCAGATAGTCCATGAAAGACGAGGTGACCAGGTTGCCGTCGTCGTCGTAGATCACCTCTTCCCAGAGGGCCTGACCGACACCCTGGGCCAGGCCACCGTGGCGTTGACCGTCGGCCAGCATCGGGTTGATGATGTTCCCGGCATCGTCCACGGCCCACATCTGGCGCAGACTGGGCGACCCGGTCTCGGGATCGATCTCGACCACCGCCAGGTGCACCCCGAAGGGGTAGTTCATCCCGCCGGAACGGAGATGGACTTCCTCGTCCAACCCGGGCTCATCGCCCTCGGGGACATTTCCCTCGATTGCCGCCGCCGTGATCTTCTCCCAGCTCACCGACACGTCGGTGCCAACCACCTTGCCCACTCCGTTCGCGAGCTCGATGTCATCGGCCGACGCCTCGAGGAGATGACCGGCGACCCGCTTCGCCTTCTCGGCGACCTTCTCGGCAGCGGCATGGCTGGCTGATCCCCCCTGAGCGACGCTGCGGGAGCCCGAGGTGCCCCAGCCGTACGGGGCCGAGGCGGTGTCGCCTTGCTCGAGATAGACCTTCTCGAAAGGTATCCCGAGCGAGGCGGCCACTAATTGCGGAAAGGTGGTGCGATGTCCCTGCCCTTGATCGATGGTCTCGACGTGCAAGGTCACCGAGCCATCTGTATGGGCACGGACCCGAGCCGCGCCCCAATCCTCGAAGCCGCATACCTCGACATAAGCGGCGAGGCCGATCCCGATCAGCTTCCCCGCCTCCCGTTGCTCGGCTTGCCAGGCGCGCAACGCCGGATAGTCCACGACCTCGAGCAACGTGTCCAGGGCTCGCTCGTACTCACCGGTGTCGAACGTGTAGCCGCCACGGGACTTATAGGGGAACTGCTCGGGCTGGACGAAGTTACGGCGACGGACCTCGACCGGATCGAGCCCCGAGGCCTTGGCCACCGCTTCGACGACCCGCTCGACGGTCAGCGTGGCCTCGGGCCGGCCCGCACCCCGGTAGATGCCGCGCGGAGCGCGATTGGTCCAGACCCCGCGCTGTCGCCACCCGTAGACCTCGATGTCGTAGTTGCCGGTGCCGATGCGGGGAGTGACATCGATGAAATCGAGGTAACGGTGACGGCATCCCAGATCGAGGCGGCTATCTACCCACAGCCCCTGGATCTTGCCCGAGGAGTCGGCGACCACCTCCCAACGATGGCGTTGGGCCCGACCGTGTCCGATCGTGAGCAGGTGCTCCCGCCTCGTCTCGATCCATTTCACAGGCCTCCCGGTCTCCCGGGCCGCAATGACCGCCAGGTACTCCTCCTCGGCCAGGTCGAACTTGCAGCCGAAGCCTCCGCCGACGAAAGGGGTGATCACCCGCACCGCGCCCTGGGGCAGTCCGAACGACTTCGCCAACTCCTCCTGCATTAGGTGCGGTGCCTGGCTGGAGAGGTGGACCGTGAGCCCGCCCTCCTTCCACTCGGCAAGGATCGCCCTGGGCTCCATGGGCGCTGGTGCGACCCGGGGGTGGTCGACCAATCCGGAGAGGCGGATCTCGCCATCGAGCGCCTCGAACTGGGCACGGTCGCCCCGAGAGCGGTCATAGGCCACATTGGAAGTCTGGCCCGGGTGGAGAGGGGCGGCATCCATGGCGGCGTCCACATCGCCGACCACAGGGAGGGGGTCGTAGTCGACGAAAACCATGTCCGCGGCGTCACGGGCCTCGCGGGCGGTGTCGGCCACCACCGCCGCCACCGGGTCCCCGGGCATCAGGGCGCGTCCCTGCACCAATGGGTAGCGACGCGGGATGTTGCGCTCAGGGTTCGGAGTCGGTGGCATCTCGACATCGGGCACCTGGTCCGGTGTGATCACCAGGTGGACGCCGGGGGCAGTGAGAGCGGCTTCGACATCGATGGGTCCGACATCGGCATGAGGGAACGGGCTCCGAACGACGGCGAGGTGAAGGGTGCCCGCCGGAGAGATGTCGTCCACGTAGCGGGCGGTGCCGGTGATGAGCGCCGGATCTTCCCGTCGCTGAACGGGCGCGCCGATAAAAGAGGGAAGCAGTGGGTCCGAGGTCACCGGGGCCAGATTACCGGCGCCGGTCAACGCATCCTTATTCGAGGAGCGAGAGGACGGTGGTCCGGAAGTCGTTGGGCTGGAAGGGCTTGGTGACGAAAGCGTCTGCGCCGCCTTCGTTTGCCCGCCGCCTCGACTCTTCCTCGGCATGTGCGGTCAGGACCACGACGGGAATACCCTTGGTGGTCTCGTCCCTGCGAATCCGATCCAGAACTTCCCAGCCGTCCATCCCGGGGAGGCCGATGTCCAGGACCACGAGGTCCGGGGACTCGGTGCCCACCGCCGAAAGGCCGCTCTTGCCGTCGTCACGAGTGATGATCTCCAGGTCAGCAGCACGAAGACAGACCTCGATGAGACGCCGAATGACGGCCGAATCCTCAACAACCAAAATCCGAGAGCCCATTTCCATTACCTCTGTTAGCTGCCCCACGGAGGGCGTATCCCCGAATCATCGGCACCATTCGCATGGCGGTTTAGGCATTCTGTGGGGCTCTTCCCGAGGGAATCGTCAATTCCTCGACGAACTGCTCCAACTGGCGCAAGGTCCGCACTTCATGCACCGAAGTGCAATGCCGGGCGTAGCTGGACATCATCGAATCCCCGGTGTCCCAGTAGGTGCTGGGCTCGGGATTGAGCCAGACCACTGCTCTGGCGGACCGGGCGATCTCGTCCAGGACCGCATCCCTCGGTGGTCGGTAGTTGTTGCGAGCATCGCCGGTGATGATCACGGTGGTGCGAGGGCTCAATTGGCTGCCGAACCGACGAGCGAAGGTCTCGAGGGAGTTTCCGTAGTCGGAGTGCCCGTCGAGCCAGACCACCTCGGCCTCAGTGGCGACCCGGCGCAGTGCCGACCCGAAGTCGACGCCCGGACCGAAGAAGTCGGTGACCTCGTCGATCGTGTCCACGAACGCGAACGACCGCAGCTTGGAGAAGTGGGTGGACATGGCGTGGGTGAACTGCAGGGTGAAGCGGGAGAAGGTGGCCATCGAGCCACTGACATCGCAGAGCAGCCACACCTCGGGCCTATGGGGCCGTGGATGGCGGAACTGGGGGTCGGCGGGGACCCCACCAGTGCCCAGGGAGCGCCGCACGGTGCGACGGAAGTCGAGTCTCCCGGTGCGCCGCTTTCGCCGCCGTGCCAGCCGGGCTGCGAGCTTGCGGGTTAGGGGCCCGATGGCAGCCTCCATCTCCTGGAGGTCAGTCGTCGTGGCATGCATCAGGTCGACGTCCTCGACCAGGGGGCGGCGCAGGGTGCGGGCCACCGCTTCTCTGCCCCGATCCACGACCAGGCGTCGCCTTATCTCCTCTTCGATCTCGTCGCGCAGTTGCTCGAGGCGGGCCTCGATCTCCTCGCGGAGCAGGCGGCGGTCGAATTCGCTCATGTCGTCATCGACCAGCGCCTCGAGCAGTCGCTCTTCGAGGCTGGCGAGGTCGAGCCGCCGCAGTGTCCGGTACAGGTAGTAGGTGCCACCAACGGGTCGCCCCGGCTCCATTCCGGCCAGCCGATCCACCGCCTCCCGTGCCCCCTGGCGGATCGCCTCCTCGTCCAGAGAGGAGAGCGCCTGGTAGAGCTGGTCGAGTAGGGCATCGAGATCGAAGTCCCGACTGCCCGGCTCGACGCGGCCGTCGGGTGACCACTCTCCGGGAGGCGAGTCCTCGCCGGGCTCGGCTATCGGGCTGGCAATGGGCAGGGTGGCGAAATAGACGTCAAAGGCGGTGTCAAAGGCACGCTCGTGGCGCAGGTTCTTGACCAAAGTGGCGCGCAGCGTCTCTCTGAGGCCCACCCTGTCGCCGATGTCGATGGCTTCCACGGCTCGCATCGAATCGATGGCCTCCACCATCGAGACCGGGATCCCTGCGGCGCGGAGCTCGTCGATGAACCCGGTTATCACTCCGAGCATGGTCAGCCACCCGGGTTCGAGGCGAGCTCCTTGGCGGCCTTCTCTATGTCCGATTGGTACTTGAGCAAGACGTGCAACGTGTCCCCAAGGATCGCGGCATCGACGTCCTCGATGGACAGAGCAATCAGGGTTCGGGCCCAATCGATCGTCTCCGAAACCGACGGGGCTTTCTTGAGATCGAGGTTCCTTATCGAGCGGGCGACGTTGGCGACCTGACCCGCCAGGTGCTCGGACAGGCCGGGCACTCGGTGACTGAGGATCTCCTGTTCCCGCTGCGGGTCCGGGTAGTCGATGTGGAGGAACAGGCAGCGGCGCTTCAGTGCCTCGCTCAGCTCCCGGGTGTTGTTCGAGGTGAGCACCACCATCGGTCGGGTCGTGGCCTCGATGGTCCCGAGCTCCGGTATCGACACCTGGAAGTCGGAAAGGATCTCCAACAGCAAGGCCTCGGTCTCGACCTCCACCCGATCGACCTCGTCGATGAGGAGGACTACGGGCTCACTGGACCGGATCGCTTCCAGAAGGGGCCGGGTCAGCAGGAACTCCTCGGAGAAGATGTCCTGCTCGATGTCGTCCCAGTCGTGGTCGGTGTCAGCCTGGATGCGGAGCAACTGCTTCTTGTAGTTCCACTCGTAGAGCGCCTTCGCCTCGTCGAGTCCCTCGTAACACTGGAGCCGGATCAGGTCACGGCCGGTGGCAAGGGCCAAGGACTTGGCCAGCTCCGTCTTACCGACACCAGCGGGCCCCTCGACCAGGATCGGCTTGTCGAGTCGCGCCGAGAGGAAGACGACCTGGGCGATCCGTTCATTCGGCAGATAGTCGACCGAGCGCAAGGCCTCGGCGACCGCACTTGGGGAATCGAGCTGCATCTCTCCTCGGGGGTGAGCGCTCATTGTATGGGCCAACCCATCCCGAGCTACTCCTCCTCAGAGCGATCGGGCACGAACTCGAAGCTCAGGGCGCCGATTCGCACCTCGTCGCCACGAACCGCTCCGGCCGCCTCAAGCGCCTGGTCGACCCCGAGCCGGGAAAGGCGGAGGGCAGCGAGCTCGGCGGCTTCCGGCATCGTGAGATCTGCGAAGCCGATAGCCCGCTCGGCGGCGACACCTTCGACCCTCCAGCCCTCCCCTTCCCGCTCAACGCCAAAAGTGGGGCCCAGGGGGCGATGGAGGACAAATCCCCTGCGCTCGGGAGCGACGCGCTCCGCTTCGTCGATGAGATCGGCAACCTCGTGCAGGGCCGGGCGGAGGCCGTCTCCGGTGATGGCGGATACCGGGATCGCACCGAGGGAATCGGCCAGACCAACGTCGTCGACCAGATCGGACTTGCTGAGCAGGACGAGCCGGGGCCGTGCCGCAAGCTGGGGCGAGTATCCGCCGATCTCCTCGCTCAGTATCTGCAACTGACGGACCGGGGGATGCTCCTGTAGAGGTGACGGATCGAGAAGGATCACCAGCACCCGGGCCCGTTCTATGTGCCTCAGGAACTCGTGGCCCAACCCCTTGCCCCGAGCAGCGCCTTCGATCAGCCCCGGGATGTCGGCGAGGACGAACTCCCGCCCGTCGAAAGAGACCACCCCGAGGTTGGGCTCCAACGTGGTGAACGGATAGTCGGCGATCTTGGGCTTGGCCGCCGAGACCTTCGAGATGAAGGTCGACTTGCCGGCATTGGGAAACCCGATGAGCGCCGCGTCTGCCAGAAGCTTCATCTCGAGGGTGAACCACTCCTCGCGCCCGTACTCCCCCTGCTCAGCGACCTCAGGAGCGCGGTTGTTGGGGCTGACGAAGGCGGCATTTCCCCGGCCGCCTCGCCCTCCGCTAACCGCGACCACTTCCTGACCCGGCTCGACCAGGTCGGCGATCATGGTCCCCAGGTCGTCGAATACAACGGTGCCGGGCGGCACCGGAAGGACCAGGTCGGAGCCGTATCTGCCGTGGCGCATGTCACCTTCGCCGTGGGTCCCCTTCTCGGCGGCGTAGTGCGGGTTGCGCTGGTAGCGGAGAAGGGTGGCCACAGAGGGGTCGACTCGCAGGATGACGTCGCCGCCCTTGCCCCCGTTGCCGCCGATCGGCTTGCCTTTCGGCTTGCCCTTCGACCTGACGAAGGCGGCGACACCAGCTCCCCCACTGCCGGCGCGGAGGCTGACGCGAACCCGGTCGACGAACATTGGATGGCCCCGGTGGCACGCCCTCGGGCGCGGCCTACTCCGGGATGACGTTGACGAGACGCCGGTTGGCGCGGACCCCGTACTTAACAGTCCCGCCACTGAGGGCGAACAGGGTGTCGTCACTCCCCTTGCCGACGTTGTCGCCCGGGTGGATCCGGGTGCCACGCTGTCGCACGAGGATGGCTCCGGCGGTCACCGATTGACCGTCGAAGACCTTGGGGCCCAACCGCTTGGCGTGGGACTCACGCCCGTTCTTGGACGAACCGCCTGCTTTGGTCTTGGACATTTCAACCCTCCTCGGAACTGGTCTTGGGCTTGGCGGGCGCCTTGGGCTTGGCGGGCGCCTTGGGCTTGGCGGGCGCCTTCAGCTTCTCGGCGGTCGCCTTCGCCGCGGTCTTAGTTGCTGGCTTGGCGGCTGTGGCCTTTGCAGGCTTGGCTTCGGTCGCCGGTGCCTTCTCGGCTGCGGGCTTGGTGTCCGCAGCAGGCGCCTTCTCCGCGGAGGGCTTGGCCGTGGCCGACTTCGCAGTTTTGGCCTTGGCTCCAGGTAGGACGATGCCGGTGATCTCGATCTGGGTGTACTTCTGACGGTGCCCTTGGCGGCGGCTATATCCCGTCTTGTTCTTGTACTTGTAAATGTCGATCTTCTGGCCCTGGCTCTCACCGAGCACCTTGGCGGTGACAGTGGCTTCGGAGAGGATCGAGCGATCGGACACGGCAGTGCCCTTATCGTCGACGACCAGGAGCGGCGAGAACGTCAACTCCTCGGAGTCACCTTTGACTCGCTCTATCTCGATGACATCACCTGATTGCACCTTGGCCTGTTTGCCGCCGGCGCGGATGATGGCGTACATAAGAAACCTCGCTGAAGGGTTGAATGGGGATTGTACGGAGCTAGCGGTCTCAAGCCAATCTGCCATCGCGCATACGCGTCACTCGAAGTCTGCGGCGACCGCCTCCACGACCAGGTCCTCGGCCTCGATGGCGTGCTCGTGGACGATGACTCCCCTGCCACCACAGTTCTCACACTTGGAGGAGAATTGCTCGAGGAGCCCCGCCGAGACGTTCTTACGGGTCATCTCGACCAGACCGAGATGGGAGACCTCGAAGACCTGGGTCCGGGTCTTGTCCTTAGCCAGGGTCTCCTTGAGGCGACGCAGCACCTTCTGCTGATTCTCGATGGTCTCCATGTCGATGAAATCGATGACGATGATCCCGCCGATGTCGCGCAGCCGCAGCTGGCGGCCGATCTCCTCTGCAGCTTCCAGGTTGTTCTGCAGAACCGTGTCCTCGAGGGTCGACGACCCGACGAACTTCCCGGTGTTGACGTCGATCACGGTCAAGGCCTCAGTCCGATCCATCACCAGATGGCCACCGGATGGCAGGTAGACCCTGCGGTCCAACGCCTTCTTGAGCTGATCGTCGACGTGGTAGCGCTCGAACAGGGGCACGGTGTCGTCGTATCGCTGGACCTTGGACACCAGATCGGGCGCAGTCGATCGGAGATACCCGACAACTGTTTCGTACGCGGCGGTGTCGTCGATGATGAGCTTGCGGAAGTCGGCGGTGAAATGCTCCCTGATCACCTTGATCAGAAGCTCGGGCTCCTCATGGACGAGTTGCGGGGCGTGCCCTTCGGCTGCCTCTTCCTGGATCTGACCCCAGATCTTGAGAAGTCGTGAGATGTCTGCCGCCAGTTCCTCGGCGCTGGCGTGAAGCGCGGCAGTTCGGACGATGACCCCGTAGCCGGGTGGCCTGACCTTGTTGATCACCTCACGAAGCCGCGTGCGGTCATCGTCGGGAAGGCGACGACTGATGCCGATGCTGTCCGAGTCGGGCACCAGCACCAGATAGCGACCGGGAAGCGAAGGGGTGCCGGTGAGACGGGCGCCCTTGGCTCCCATGGCGTCCTTGGTGACCTGGACCAACACCTCGTCGCCCTCGTTGAGGACGTGCTCGATCCGCTTGTTGTTGCGGCCGTTGCCCTCACCGTTGGAGGCCACATCCGATGCGTAGAGGACTCCGTTCTTGGGCGCTCCGAAATCGAGAAATGCCGCCTCCATGCCGGGGAGAACGTTGCGCACCTTGGCCACGTAGATGTTGCCGGCAACGGAGCCCGAGTCCTGTCGGGCAACGTAATGCTCGACAAGTACCGGCCCTTCGAGGACCACCATCTGGGTCTGGCCCCGGGAGACCCGCACCAGCATCTGCTTGCGCCCGGTCTCGACGGGGACGATGACCTCATCGTCCCGTGGCCTGCTGGAACGGGTCCTTGATGTGCTCAGCCCGTTCTTGGGCTGGCCGGACTTCGACGGCTGGCGCCGCTTGTCCTTCTTGGCCTTTGATGGGGCCGGCCGGGCTTCGAGCCTGGTGACCTCGACCTTTTGGCCTTTTACCCGGAGGGTCTTTTTCTCAACGGTGCCCTCGGCGGAGGACTTCCGAATGATCTCCGGGCTCTTTCGACGCAGTAGAGCCATGTGCTCTCACTCCTCTGAAAATATTTGACGGTTCGACGGTGCCGACCCTGGCGGGGCGACCGTCGACGAGAACGTGCGACAGACCACGACCAGATGCCCATCCCGGTTCGGGATGGTCACCTGCAAGACCGATTAGGGCTGCACCGGTGAGCCGGTGCACAAGGGTGTTCATCAACGGGACACTCCGAAAAGGGGAAGCTGTCGCGTCTGGCGGACGGTGGAAGTTTACCAGACCGGGGGCGGTGAACCTATCTCAGGTCGTTGGAGCCGGCAATCCTCTCCAACTCGGCCCACAGATCGGCCCGCACAGCAGGGTCATTGGCCTGGTCTGGGAGGCTCATCTCGTCGCCCTCGAAGTAGATGACGCCGGATGTCACCTTGTCGGTCGCCACGCGGGCGACCTGCGCTCCCGCCTCGTCAGGTGTCAACACCCGACGACGCCCCATGCGAGCCAAGGTTGGAGCAAGGGTCACGAACCAACGGGGAAGCTCCGCGGAGAGGCCGGTGTCGAAGGAGATCCCGGGGTTGACCCCCACCACAATCACCTTCCCTTCGTACCGTCGGGCCTGCTCGAGGGTGACCATCTCCAAGGCCAGCTTGGAGTTCAGGTATGCGCTGAACGTGCTGTAGCGGGCCGGGTCCTTGAGGTCGCCGATCTCGATCCGGGTCCGGGGGCGTACCTCGGTGACGACGTTCACGACCCGACCCGCAGCTGCCGTGAGTGGTTCGATGAGTAGTCGGGTCAGCAGGTAGGGAGCAAAGGTGTTCACCGCGAACGTGCGCTCCAGGCCGTCGACTGTCATCTGCTTTTCGCGTGGGCTGATCCCTGCGTTGTTGACCAGGACGTCGAGAGACTGATACCCCTCCAGCACCGCCCCGGCCAGTTGGCGTATCGAAGCGATCGACTGAAAGTCGGCCTCGAGGAATCGTGCCTCGCTCGAATGCAATTGGCGGACGACTTCCTCGCCTCGCTCATGGTCACGGCCAACGACGAGAACCCCGAATCCGCCCTCGCTAAGAGCCATGGCGGTTGCGCGTCCGATCCCGGAGGTGGCCCCGGTGATCAATGCCAGCCGTCGTTGTGGTGACGTCATACCCGCTCAGTCCGGCCCTCTGCCCTCAGGTCGACCGAATCTACGCCACCTCAGTGAATGTCGAGCTCCGGCTGCTCGGGCTCGTTGGGGTCGTAACAGATCCGGCACCTGGCCTCGTACGCACCCTGGGCACCGAGCACGACCAGATCCTCGGAGTGAACGATGCGCTGGGTGTACATCCCGGGCCCACCGCACTTGTGACAGACAGCCAGCATCTTGGTGACGTACTCGGCCCGGTCGCAGAGACTCGGGATCGGCTCGAACGGCCGCCGCAGGAAGTCGGTGTCGAGCCCGGCGATGATCACCTGCTTGCCCGCCGCAGCGAGTTGCTCGACCACATCGACCAACTCCTGGTCGAAGAACTGCCCTTCGTCGATCCCCACCACCTGGGTGCTATCCGCGACCGCCTTCAACAGCTGGCCAGCGGTTTCCACCGGAGTGGCCTCCACTTTCAGGCTGGAGTGCGACACCACCTCGTTGTCTGCGTAGCGAACGTCGAGCTGCGGCTTGAAGGTCTGGACCGGGACCCGGGCGATCTGATAGCGGGTGACCCTCCGGATCAGCTCTTCGCTCTTTCCCGAGAACATGGGGCCACAGATGACCTCGACCCAGCCATCGTGCCCACGCCTGTCCATGGCTAGCGAGAGTAATGAGCCTGGCAACGGAGCGGCAGCCCCGGCCGACCGGCGTCTGTTCGCACCGAGGGCCGACAACCCTTCGCAGGCCTCGGCGGTCGAGTGAGGGTTGCCGAGGGGCGAAGTCGGCCGGCAATCAAGACAGCTGGTTCTCGCCGGGAACGGGGGTCCTCATCAGCCAAATCGAATTCGCCACCCCGAGGGCCAGGGTCATCGCCATGTAGAACGACCCCCCGGCGGAGAGGAAGGGCAGAGGGATTCCGGTGACCGGCATCAGCCCGATGGTCATCCCGACATTGACGAAGACGTGGAACACCACCATCGCCGCGATCCCGGCTGCGATTAGCGCCCCGAAGCGGTCGCGGGCGTTAGCCGCGATCACAAGCAACCGCCACACGATCACCGAGAAGGCTGCCACCACGAGGACTCCGCCCACGAAGCCGAGCTGCTCGCCGACCGCAGTGAAGATGAAGTCGGTCTCTTGTTCGGGAACGTATTGGAAGTTGGTCTGCGTGCCCTGGAACAGGCCTCTCCCAAACAGTTGGCCCGACCCAACCGCCATCTTGGACTGTGCCAGGTTGTAGCCGATGCCCTGAGGGTCGACTTCGGGGTTGAACAGGACCTCGATCCGGTTCATCTGGAATTCGCTCAGCCAGCCCTGCTGCCAGATGACCACCGCACCGAGCACGGTGGCTGTAAACAGGGCCACCAACTGACGCCAGGTGGCGCCGGCTACGAAGAGCATGGCGAAGAGGATGAATGCAAAGACGAGGGAGGTGCCTAAGTCCGGCTCGAGATAGATCAGCACTGCGGGCACCGCGACAACCACCAGCGCCTGGAATACGTGGTTCCAGCCCAGATTGCGCCGACCGATCTCGTCGCGGGTGTGCGGGGAAAGGATGAACGCAAGAAGCAGGATCACGGCGACCTTGGCGAACTCGGCCGGTTGCAGCTTGAAGAATCCGAGCGGGATCCAGCGCTGCGCTCCGTTCACCGCATCGAATAGGAAAACCGCCAGCAGCCCGATCAGGACCGCGACGGAGATCCAAGGGATCGCCCCGCGATACTCGCGGTAGTCGATGTTGGAGACGATCACATAGATCGTCAGCCCGGCGGCGACGAAGATCATCTGCCGCTCGACTCCGGCCGAGCCCGCACTCCGGGTGGCCGAGTAGATCATCAGCAAGCCGAAGCCGGAGATCGCGAGCATGGTCCCGAAAAGGATGTGATCGGACCGGTTGTTGCGCCGGTCCACGGCCACATCACGAAGGCGGTCGAGGAGCGCCATCAGTCGGCTGCGTCCCCTTGCACGATCGGGGTCGGCTCGTTCCCCATCAGGTATTGAAGAATGTGACGACCAACCGGCGCCGCCACCTGCCCGCCGGACCCGCCTTCGTCGATAAGTACAACAACGATGTACTTGGGGTCATCTACCGGGGCCACCCCTACGAACCACGCATGGTTGTCGCGGTTCTTCGAGGTCTGCCCGGTCCCGGTCTTGCCTCCGATGTTCTCCAAGCCAGGGCCGAAGTCGGCGAAGGCGCTGGCGGCGGTGCCCGAGGTCACCACGTGATTCAGGTCCGCCAACAGTGAGGCCCGGGTCTCGGGGTCGATGTCGACCGTCCGCACCGGGCCGGGCTCCGGAACTGCGACGACATCGCCGTTGGAGTCGACGATTTCCTTGACGACACGGGGCTCCATGATCCGTCCCCCGTTGGTCAAAGCGGCAAACGACACCGCCAACTGCAGCGGGGTCGACGTGAATGCGCCCTGGCCGATCGCCATGTCCATCAGGTCGCCACCCAGCCATGGGCTCGCCAACTCGAGGCGCCCGGGCTCCAGCAGCGGCGGCTGGTCCGGGTTCTCGATTTGATAGGCGGCCCATTCCTCGAAAAGCTCCCGGGTGGGAACGGTCCCGTCCGCCTCGGCGGTGAGGTCGATACCGGTCTTGGCGCCATACCCCAGGGACTTCGCCCAGTCCTGGAGGATGTTCTCCTTGGGTTGGCCTTGAAAGGCCCGCCACGTGCCCAGTGCCACCGACCAGAAGTAGATGTTGCAGGAGTTCTCGAGGGCGCCGTGGATGTCGAGCCAACCCAGGTTTCGTGGCGCATACCAGTCCTTCTTGACCAGTTGCGACCCGTCTTCGAGTTGGGAAACCTCGAGCGTGCCGTCGCAGTGGACGAGGCCGTTTGGAGCATCGACACCTTCGAGGTCGGCCGGCAACGGAAGGTCCTCCTCCAGCTTGACCGTGTAGGTGATCGCCTTGAAGGTCGACGCCGGAGGGTAGAGGCCGCTGATCGCCAGGTTGTTGAACGCGTTGCTCTCGGTCAGTCCTTCAAAAGTGTCGGCGTCGATGCCGGCCACGAACAACTGGGGGTCGAAGTCGGGAAAGGATGCGAGCGCCATCACATCGAAGGTCTTGGCGTCCAGCACTACGGCGGCTGCCCGCTCGGTCACTCCGAAGACGTCTTCCCCATCGGCCCGCAGGTCGTCCTTCACAGCATTGGACAGCGCGACACCTTCACCGAGAGCGAGCTCAACCAGTTCCTGGAGCTCGATGTCGAGGTTGAGCACTACCGAGTTTCCCTGTTGGGGCTCCTGGGGAGGCTTCTGGTCGATCAGCTGTCCCCGGTTCACCTGATACTCGACCTTGCCGGACACGCCCTGGAGGTATTCGTCGTACACCCGCTCCACGCCGAGCTTGCCGATCCGGAGGTTGCGGTCGAGCCCGGGCCGCTCGTCGAGGTCGGCCTGCTCCGGGAGTCCGAGATGCCCGATCACATGGGCCAGCGTGTCCCCGGACAGGTACACCCTCTCCGGGACGAGAGCGATCTCGACGCCCGGCAATTGGTCGAGGTTCTCGTTGATCAGATACGCGGTCTCGTTGGTCACGGTCTTGACCTGGAAACGCCCGTTGACGCCGGCGTCCTCATACATCGCGTCGAGCTCGATCGGGTCGACCCCGGCGATGGAGGACAGCCTTTGCACCAGCGCCTCACGCTGAGTCGAGTCGACGAATGTCCGATCGACCATCACCGCCGGGACCATCCTGCTGGTGGCGAGCAGCGTCCCGTTGCGGTCGTAGATGTCGCCCCGAGGGCCGTAGGAAGTCTTCTCCAACCATGTCAGCTCCTCAGCCGCCTGGGCGGTCTGCGGGCCTTCGGCGACCTGGACGAACCAGAGGCGAAGCCCGACGACGGACAACATCACCGCGAAAAGGGCACCGAGGGTCGTCAGGCGAAGCGCGAACTTCATGGGTACCTGAATGCCGTCTTGTCGTGATCCACCCAGCGCACGATCACGGGTGCGAGCAGGGCGGCGAGAGCGAGATTCGCCAGAGGGACGAGGATGACGCGGTTCAATGACTCCTCGCCGAGAAGGATCGACTGGCCGAACAGGGTGCCGACGAGCACCAGGAGCACCATCCCGATCAAGGTCAGCCCACCGGCCCAGAGGGCGACCGCGAGGCGCCCGATCTCGGCTCGCTCCCTGGTGCGGAGTGCGATGTAGGCGATGGTGGTGAAGACGACAGCGCGCAGCCCGACCACCGACGGGCCGAGCAGGTCGATGATCAGCCCCGAGGTGAAGGCGATGGCCAACACGATCTCGGCGCGGATCTTGGTAAGGGCCAGGATGATGATCAAGAGCAGGACAAGGTCCGGAGTCACCAGCTGGAAGCGCCCGAGGAGCGTGGTCTGGACTACCACGGCAAGCAGGAGCAGAAGGATCACGGTGATCCCGGTGCGCCCTCTCATCACCCGTCCTCCCCGGGCGGGACCGTGGTGGTCGCGGGAGGGGTGGTCGTGGTGGTTGCGGTCTCCCCCACCAACGCGTCGTCATCGGTGACCGCGGTGACCGGGTCGGGTGGCCAGGCGAGTATGACGACGATCCGCAGCGTGTCGGTGTTCACGAAAGGCTCGACTCCGACGCTGAGCGAATTCGAGGATGGCGCGGCGTCTGCCGTCACCACTCCCACCGGCAGTCCGGCGGGATAGGCGCCACTCCCTGCCGAGGTGACGACCCGGGCTCCTTCCAGGACCGGCTCCCTGGCGTCACCGATCAGCAGGCGCATCTCGGATGTGTTGACCTGAGGGGTCAGAGTCCCGGTCTGGGTGTCAACGAGAACGGTCAGTCCGTTGCGGCCGGCTGTGATCGGGATGATCGTCGCCGACCCCGCGGTCACGGTCTTGACGGTTCCGACCACATAGCCGTTGGTGTCGACAGCGGGCTGGCCGGTCAGCACGCCGTCGCTGCTCCCCTTGTCGACCACGAAGGCGGCGTCGACCTTCCCGATGACGTTGGCAACCGTCTGTCCAATCTCTGGATCGACGCTGTCGAGCCCGTAGAGCTGCTCGAGGAGGGCTAGGAGTGCGAGATCGTCCTGGATGGCCACCCGATCGGCCTGAGCCTCGGCGAGCTCGGCCCGGAGCTCGATGTTCTGCTCCCGGAGGGATGCGACGTTGCCCAGGCTCTCGAACATGTCGGCCACCGGGTTCACGGCCAGCGAGGCTGCCTTCTGCAACGGCGACACGATCGCCTGGGTCCCGGTGCGCAGCACCTCGACCACACCCCGCCCCTCGACACGGACATCGAAGGTCATGAGGAGCACCCCAACGACGAGCAGGGTGATGAAGGTAGGGAGCGCCCGGTCGGACGTGTCTCGGTTCAGCATGGGAAGAGACGGGTCACGGGTTCACGGCCGGGACGAGGACACGAGGACGTTCTGCAACGTGTCGAACTCCTCCAGGCACTTCCCCGATCCGAGCACCACCGACTGCAGCGGCTTCGCCACAGTGACGATGGGCATCCCCGTCTCATGGGCCAGACGATGGTCCAGACCCACCAAGAGAGCTCCTCCACCCGTTATCACGATCCCTCGCTCAACCACGTCCGCTGCGAGCTCGGGCGGGGTCTTGTCGAGAGTGAATTTCACGGCATCGACGATGGCCTGAGTCGGCTCCTCGATTGCCTCCCTGATCTCAGGGCTGGAGAGCAGGATCGTCTTGGGAAGTCCGGTCACCAGGTCACGGCCCCTCACCTCGGCCGAAGGCTCGTCGGCATAGGGCCAGGCCGATCCGACGGCCAACTTCAATTGCTCGGCGGTGCGCTCACCGATCAGGACGTTGTACTCCTTCTTGACCCAATCGATGATGGCGGTGTCCAGCTCGTCGCCGCCCACCCGTATCGACCGGGACACGACGATGCCGCCGAGGGAGATCACGGCGACTTCGGTGGTCCCACCACCGATGTCGACCACCATCGAACCGGCGGGCTCACCGATGGGGAGGCCGGAACCGATCGCCGCGGCCATCGGCTCTTCGATGGTGTAGGCCCGTCTCGCGCCCTGCGTGATACGCCGCCTCTTCGACCGCCCGTCGCTCCACCGGGGTGATCCCCGAAGGGACACAGACCACGATGCGAGGACGCGCCCATTTCCGACGGTGCACCTTTTGGATGAAGTAGCGCAACATCTTCTCGGTGATGTCGAAGTCGGCGATGACTCCGTCACGGAGAGGCCGGATTGCTGTGATGTGGGCTGGGGTGCGCCCGATCATCCGCTTCGCCTCCATGCCGACCGCGAGGGCACGGCCGTTCTGGGCGTTGATCGCCACCACGGAAGGCTCATTGAGCACGATGCCCTGACCCCGGACGTAGACGAGGGTATTGGCAGTACCGAGATCAATGGCCATGTCCTGGCCGGCAAAGGAAAGAAGGGTTTCAGCCACAGCTGGGGACTCCGCTTGGAACGACCGAAGTGTAGGTGTGGCCGCGACCTTGTGCCAGGGCCGGTGCCCTGCGCCCCGGGGCGTGCCAGAGCTCAGTCGGAGCCGAAGAAGATCCCCAGCTCACGGGTCGCGCTCTCGGTGCCGTCTGAGCCATGCACCAGATTGTGGGTGACTTCGAGCCCCAGGTCTCCCCGGATCGTGCCCGGTGCGGCCTGCTTGGGATCGGTGGACCCCATCACTGTCCTGGCCACGGAGATCGCCGATTCACCGGACCACTCCATCGCCACCACCGGCCCCGAAGTGATGAACTCCAGCAATTCGGGGAAGAAGCCCTTGTCGACGTGCTCCGCATAGTGCTCCCTGGCCAGAGACTCGTCGATGTCGAGCTTCCGTATCTTCTCCAACCTCAGGCCCTTGCGCTCGAAGCGAGAGACGATCTCGCCGACCAGGCGGCGTTCGACGCCGTCGGGCTTGACCATGATGAACGTGTGCTCGTTTGGCATTGCCGGGTGAGGCTATCCCGGGGTGGCCCGCGAGGCGAAGTCAGGGCACGAGCAGGTCACGGACCTCACCGACCAGGTAGAGCGAGCCGGTGGCGAGGACCGCACCCTCCCTGCCCGCCTCGAGTCGCGCCATGTCGATGGCATCTTGCACGCTCTTCGCCTCCAGTACCGGCACGTCGACGAGCGAGGCGACCCGGCGAGCCAGATCGGCCGGTGCCACAGCCCGCTCGGACTGCGGAGCGCTCACCACGAAGCCGGCGGCGAGAGGCCCCAGGAGTTCGATCATGGCGTCGACGTTCTTGTCCCCCATCACACCGAACACCACCTGCCAGCGGGTGGTGGGGAACTCTTCGATCAGTGAGTCGACGAGGACGCCGACTCCTTCGACGTTGTGGGCGCCATCGACCATCAGCAGGGGCTCGGTGGCGAGCGGCTCCATCCGACCGGGGATGGTCGCCGCGGCTGCTGCGTCTGCCACGGCCTCGGTGTCCAGTTTTCTGCCAATCATGGCTTCGGCTCCGGCGATGGCATTCGCCAGATTCACCAACTGGTGACGACCGTGCAGGGGCAGAAACAGGTCCTCGTAGGTCTCCTCTGCCCCCTCGATGGTGGCCAACCAGCCACCGATCCCGCGCTCAGCGGAAGCCACCGTGAAGTCCCTCCCGTACTTCCGGTGATGGATGCCCAACTCGCGCGTCCGGCTCTCGGCGACCAGGGCCGCAGCCTCGGGAAGGGGCCCGGTGATCAGGATCGAGTTGGGGCCGGCGATCGCGAGCTTTTCCCCGGCGATGGACTCCAGGTCCTCACCGAGGTATTCGGTGTGGTCGATGGAGATGCTGGTGATCACGCAGACTTCGGCGTCGACCACATTGGTCGCATCGAGTCGCCCACCGAGCCCGACCTCGAGGACGGCGGCATTGACCGCCTGGTCGGCGAAGAAGGCGAAGGCAGCTGCGGTGGTCAGCTCGAAATAGGTGTTCGGGTCCTCGCCACGATCCTCGCGGAGGGTGGCGAACGCGGCCACGTCGGACACCGCAAGAGCGAACTCTTCCTCGGTTGCGACCCGGCCGTTGGCTGCGAGCCGCTCCTCGACGCGCTGTAGATGCGGGGAGATGTAGGTGCCGGTGGCCAGCCCGTGAGCGACCAGGATCAGGGTCGCCAGGCGTGAGGTCGATGTCTTCCCATTCGTCCCGGCGACATGAATGATCGGGTATCCCTCATGGGGATCCCCCATATCTCGAAGAAGGGACTCGATCCGCTCGAGACCCGGCTTGACCCCGAGCGCTACGTGTTGGTCGAGGTAGGCGACAGCTTGTCGATAGTCCATGGGTGGGGCCCCGGGAGGTTAATCCCGGGGCCCCTCGCCTCTCGAAGGCTGGGGCGATTCAGCCTTCCTCCCTCGTCCGGGCCAGCCGGGTCAAGGTGATCCCGGCGCCCAGCATCAGGAGCGAGGCTCCAAGGAGGACTTCACTGTCGAACCCGGTGAAGGGCAGGGTGTCCGGGTCGTCGGGGTCGATCTCCTCCGCCAGGACTTCGTCCGGTGGCCCGGCGCAGGTGGGCTCACCACCCGGATACTCGACCTCGACTACCTCGGTCGGATTGACCTCGAACTGAATCGAGGTCAGCGGTCGCGTCGCTTCGAACCCATCGGATCCCGCGACCCAGGTGCCGCCTTCGGTGCCCAGGGGAACCGGGAGCCTGGTGTCTTCGTCGACGAACAGCCATCCCGGCCAGTCGATTGCCTTCCCACCGCCGACCACCGCTCCGGGCCAGATCATCTCGCCGGAAAGCGGCTCGACGCTGCTGTGAAGTGGATTCGAAGGATCGATGTCGAGCCAGGTGATCGTGGTCTCCGTAGCCGAGAAGTTGATCGGGGTGACGGTCCAGGTCAGGTAGGGGACGTCATTCCGACACTCGCCCTCGGCCACGATCTGGAGCGATCGAGTGCAGGGCTCGATATCCACCTCGCCCTCGGACTCACCCTCGATCGCGAAACCGGAGCCCGGTGTCGCCGACCACGTGTAGGTCGCACCCTCGTCCACGACGATCGTGCCGCTGGAGGTCACCGTGTCCACGAGAGTCGCCCCATCGAAGATCGACACCGTGGCCGACCCCGTGATGGAGACTTCGATGATCCCGCTACCGGTGTCACCGTCGAGCTGGCACATTCCGCCGACCGCCACACTGGCCGTGCAGGGGTCAACTGTGAAGCTGCCGCTGCTGGCTCCTGTCAGAGAGAACCCTGATCCCGCCGTCGCCTCCCAGGTGTATTCCCCGGGCGACAGATTCACGCTGCCCCCATTGCCCGAGAAGGCGTAGGGACCACCCGGGCCGGAGATCACGAAGGTGGCACCCGATTCCGGAGTGATAGTCACTGATGCGGATCCGAGGGCCACTCCCTCGACTACCTGGCAGCTGGTGGCGCTCACGCTCACCGAGCTCGTGCAGGGGTCGACTGTGAACTGGCCTGAGGTCGGGCCAATCAAGCCGAAGCCACCGCCTGGTGTGGCAGTCCAGTTGTACGAGCCGGGTGCCAACTGGACGGTGCCTCCCGTGCCCGAGAAATTGTACGGGCCACCGGGACCGGTGATTTGCACGGTCGCCCCCAAGATCTGCCCGATCGTCACGGTGACCGATCCCAGTGGTCCGCCAACGGAACCAATCGCGCACTGACCGGAGACGACGGCGACCGTTGCAGAGCAGGGTGCAATGGAGAACGACCCGGAACCGGGCCCCGAGATCTCGAACCCGGATGCAGTAGTCGCCCGCCAGTAATAGGTCCCCGGGGCCAGCGACAACGACACACCGTCGCCGAGGGAGCCACCGACCGGGCCGGTGAAGTTGGAGTTGGCATACACCTGGACCGAGGCGCCAGACGCCGGATTGATGTCAAAACTGACCGCACCACGCGGCAGGCCCTGTTGGTTCAGTGCGCACGCCTGCGGGCTCGCGGAGACGGTCACCGTCTCGGTACAGACCAGGTCCACAACGATGACGCTCGTCTGCCTCGTCTCCCCCCCGCCCTGCCCATTGGTCCAGGACCCGACGGCGCGGGCCCGCACCACGATGCTCTCACCGACATATGACGAAGCGTCGAAGGAACCCTCGAACCGGTAGTTGTTACCCGCGTTGTAGGCACCGGTGCCGACCTGGGTCCATTCGTCGTCCCCGCTCACCTGGACTTCGATCCGGATGTCGTTGTGCGCAGATCCCGATGCGCCGGTTGTGAGCCAGCTCACCGACTCGTATGCGATCGTCAGTGCGCCGTCGCATTCCTCTTGTGCGCTTATCTCCGGATGGTGGGCCAGGGCCGCCGGGGCGAATACCACCATGATCGACAGCAGCACCGCTGTCGCGGAGAAGAGCGCTACGAGGCGCTCGAATCGCCTGCGATGGAAGAGATGGGTCAAGCCCGCCTCCCAACGCAAAGAACGCGCGCTTGGCGCGTTCGCGAGTCACTGCATTGGACGACCGAGGTCGCCACGAGCGAATTCATTCTCTTCCTATCCCTTCGTCGCCGTGGGACAGGCCGGTCTCACCACTAGCTCCACCAGACCCAGGTGACCGCCTTACGGGTCTGGTTTCAAAGCCTCCCATTTCCCCTTGTGGGTGCGACCACTCTCAGTGATCGATGGCCACATACTGACGCGACCCGAGAGTTAGTCAAGCCCGGCAGCATACGCTGCCGGGCTCGATAGCTTCGACGACCAGGGCTTAGATCAGGACTCTTCCCTTCGCACCGCGAAGAGCAACAAGGCTCCCAGAGCAAGGGCACTGGCCCCCAGTCCAACCAGCAGCCCGTTGTCCGCTCCGGTGAAAGGCAGGGTGCCGGCGAGCACGCTGTCGTCGTCGTCCGGAGGCGTGGTGGTGACGGTGATCCCGCCCACGATGTTGTCGTCTTCGTCCTCGGTGGTCGTCGTCGAGCCTTCATCGATCGCCGATGTCGTTGAGGATCCACCCGGGAGAGTCGTGACGACGAGAGTCCCCGCCCCGACGATCGTGGTGGTGGTGGTCGTCGTGGTGGTCGATTCACATTCGTCGTCGTGGCCACCGCCACCGCCGTGGCCTCCGTCGGTCGGGCACTCTTCGGGCTTGGTGGTTGTGGTGGTCCCCTCGCACTCTTCGTCGCCACCGCCCTTGTTTCCACCCTTGCCATAGCCATGACCGGGCTCTCCACCGGGCGGGCACTCCTCCGGCTTGGTGGTAGTCACTTCACAATCGTCGTGGTCCCCACCCTTCCCACCACCCTTGTGATAGCCCTGGCCATCGTCGCCGTCCGGCGGACATTCCTCGCCGGATGTGGTGGTCGTGGTCCCGTGGTGGCCCTTGTCCACGGTTGCACCCGCGGCACCCGGCATGACCAGGAGCAGTGACAGTGCGAGTATCAAAGCGGTCGTCGTTGCAAGGACGAGACGCAGCCGTCGCAGGCCGATCCCCATCTTCGTTTCCTATCCCTTCATAGTTTTGTGGGACAGGCCGGTCTCACCACTGGCTCCCCCCGAACCCAGGTGACCGCATTTGCAGGTCGGGGATCTTCGCCTCCCAGTTTCCCTTGTCCGCCGCCACTATCGCCGTTCGGAGGCCCGCTTTAGTGGCTTTCCGACGGTGGGCGGCTCAGGGGGGAAGTCGAACCGGAGTCAATCCCCGTCAGCCTGCACGATAACCGAGGCCGCGCCAGCAGACCCTGGGGTCGGATCGGAAACTTTGGCGACCTTCCGGCGGCCGCTCAGGCCGAGCGCTCGGTTGGCTCCTCGATCTCGCGCGCCGGGACCAAGGTCGGGTTCACCTTGTCGGCCACCACGTCTCGGTCGATGAGCACCTGGTCGACATCCGTACGCGAAGGCAGGTCGTACATCGTGTTGAGGAGGACCTCCTCGAGTATCGCCCTCAGCCCGCGGGCGCCGGTCCCCCGCTTCAAGGCGAGCTCTGCGATCGCCTCGAGCGAGTCCGGGGTGAACACGAGCTCGACTTCGTCCATCTCGAACATCCGGGCGTACTGCTTGATGAGAGCGTTCTTGGGCTCGGTCAGGATCCGAATCAAGGACTCCAGGTCGAGGTCCTCGACGGTGGCCATCACGGGCAGCCGACCGATGAACTCGGGGATCAGCCCGTACTTCATCAAGTCCTCGGGCATGACCTGGTTCAACAACTCCGTCGGACGCCCGTCGCGGCGAGAGCGCACATCGGCCCCGAAGCCGACACCCCGCTTGCCGACCCGGTTGGCGATGATGTCCTCGAGGCCACCAAACGCACCCGCGCAGATGAAGAGGATGTTGGTGGTGTCGAGCTGGATGAATTCCTGGTGGGGGTGCTTGCGCCCACCCTGAGGCGGCACCGAAGCCTGGGTCCCTTCGAGGATCTTGAGCAGCGCCTGCTGCACTCCCTCGCCGGAGACGTCCCGCGTGATCGATGGGTTCTCCGCTTTGCGGGACACCTTGTCGATCTCGTCGATGTAGATGATCCCCTGCTGGGCCCGATTGACGTCGTAGTCGGCTGCCTGGAGCAGCTTGAGCAGGATGTTCTCGACGTCCTCACCCACGTACCCGGCCTCGGTGAGGCTGGTGGCGTCGGCGATGGCGAAGGGGACGTTGAGCTGGCGGGCCAGAGTCTGAGCGAGGAGGGTCTTACCGCTCCCGGTGGGGCCGATGAGGAGGATGTTGGACTTCTGCAGTTCCACGTCGCGCTGGACCTCGCCGCTCCGGATCCGCTTGTAGTGGTTGTAGACCGCCACCGACAGCTTCTTCTTGGCGTCGTCCTGCCCGACCACGTAGTCGTCGAGGTAGGCCTTGATCTCGACCGGCTTGGGCAGCTCGGTGAAGCTGATCTCCTCGGTGGTCGAGAACTCCTCTTCGATGATCTCGTTGCAGAGATCGATGCACTCGTCACAGATGTAGACGCCGGGCCCTGCGATCAGCTTCTTGACCTGCTTTTGGGACTTCCCGCAGAAGCTGCACTTCAGCAGCTCACCGCCGTCACCGAGTCTTGCCATCTGTGTTGGAACCTCCTCCTTACTGGGAGGCTACCGCAGAGAGCTCCCGACGGGTGAGAACTCCGTCGATGACCCCGTACTCCTTGGCCGCGTCGGCCAGCATCCAGTAGTCCCGCTCGGTGTCGACCGCGATCTTCTCGTAGTCCTGACCGGTGTGGTCGGCCAGGATCTGATTGAGCTGCTCGCGCATCTGGACGATGAGCCTGGCCTGGATCTCGATGTCGGAAGCCTGGCCTTGGGCCCCGCCGTGTGGCTGGTGGAGCATGACCCTGGCGTGAGGGAGCGCATAGCGCTTGCCCGCGGCCCCACCGGCGAGGATCACGGCCGCCGCAGAAGCCGCCATCCCCATGCAGACCGTGTTCACGTCGGGCCGGATGTACTGAATCGTGTCGTAGATGGCGAACAGCGAGGTGATCGACCCTCCGGGAGAGTTGATATAGAGGAAGATGTCCTTGTCCGGGTCCTCCGATTCGAGGTGGAGGAGCTGGGCCATGATCAGGTTGGCGATGGTGTCGTCGATCGGGGTGCCCAGGAAGATGATCCGGTCTTTGAGTAATCGGCTGTAGATATCGAAGTAGCGCTCACCGCGGCTGGTTTGCTCGAAGACGGTTGGGATGACGTAGTTCTCGGGTTTCATTCTTCTTCCTCCACGACTTCGACGATGACGGCCTCCACCTCTTGTGGCTCGGCCTCGACGACCTCGGCCTCGACGACTTCCGCCTCGACCTCGGCATCTTCCAAACTCAAATCGACAGGGTTGCCGTCTTCGTCCACCGGTTGGGCATTCGCGAAGAGGACATCCATTGCCCTGTTTCTGAGAATATCACTGGCCAGGGCCAATTCTCGGCCGCTCTCCCGGAAGGCGGTCAGATATGCCACCGGGTCCCCGGAGCGCGCGGCAAGGGCCCGCAGCGCCGTGGAGAGGTCCTCTTCCGTGACCTCGATCCCCTCGGCCTCGGCAAGAGCCTCGAGCAACAGCTGGCTCCTCAGGGAGAGCACCGCCTGTTCTCGGAGGTCGTCGATCAGCGCCTGTTGCTCGATTCCCGATGCCTGTAGGTAGTCCTCGAGGGTCAATTCGTTCTCCTCGAGACGATGGAGGAACCGGTGGAGGTGCTGGTCCATCTCGGCGCGAACCAGGCCCTCGGGCAGATCGACATCCACCTGGTCGACGAGCGTGCTCAAGGCGCGCTCGGCGAACTGGCGGGAGACCGACTGTCGCTTCGCGTCGCTCAGACCCTCGCGGAGCTCGCCGTACAACTCGTCGACGGTCTCGAACTCCGTGTTCTCGCCGACCCAATCGTCGTCGAGGGTGGGGAGGATCCTCTCCTTGACCTCATTGACAACGATGCGGTAGTCGACCTCTTCGCCGGCCCGGTCGCCGAACCCCGAAGGCAGGGTTCCTGCGAATTCGATGGTCGCTCCCGCCGAGGCGCCGACCAACTGATCGTCGATGCCCTCGATGAGGAGGCCGGAGCCCACCTCGTAGAGCAAGTCCTCCGCTGTGGCCTCGGCAACCGGCTCTCCATTGCTGGTCGCCGAGACATCGACCGAGACGAAGTCGCCATCCGCGGCAGGCCGCTCCACTTCCTCGACGGTGGCGAACTGCTCCAGCATCCGCTTGACCTGGGTGTCCATCTCCTCTTCGGAGACTTCGGGAGATGTCACCTCGATTCGCCGGTCCTTGTACGGCGGGAGCTCGATCTTGGGCCAGAGGGTGACCCGGACCTCGACCTCGACCCCGCCATCGACCTCGTCGAGACGCTCCAGTTGGGGGGTGACGGCGGGCCTGATCTCCTCGGCTTCGAGGACCTCGCCGAGGACCGGAGGGACCAGGTCGTCGATGACCTCGCTGCGAAGGCGGTCGGCGCCGACCGCCGCTTCGACGACCGGCAGCGGAGCACGCCCCGGGCGGAAGCCCTTGAGCTTCATGTCCTGAGACAGCTTGCGCGCCGTGGCTGCCTTGCCCGCCGTGATCTGGTCGTCGCTCAGCTGGAATATGACCAGTTCTCTCGAAGGGGCCGGTCTCGGTGATGGTGGTTGTCATTCGCTCTTTCTGATCGTCTATGTGGCCGCCCGGCTTGCGCCGAGCGGCCACTCGAGGGTGACCGACGGGATTCGAACCCGCGACTTCCTGGACCACAACCAGGTGCTCTAACCGGGCTGAGCTACGGCCACCATGGAATGGGTCATCCTCGCGCCCCCGGGAGGACTTGAACCCCCAACCTACGGATTAGAAGTCCGTCGCTCTATCCATTGAGCTACGGGGGCTAGGGGCTTGGCGTACCGCCCCGTAAGGCGACCCATTCGAGCGGGTGAAGGGAATCGAACCCTCACCACCAGCTTGGAAGGCTGGAGCTCTACCATTGAGCTACACCCGCGGATGGCCCGATTCTACGGCCTTCGTCGGGCTGGTCGGACTCGAACCGACGACCTCGACGTCCCAAACGTCGCGCGCTACCAAGCTGCGCCACAGCCCGTGCGGTCAGGTTACTTCTCCCCGTTTTCTTGTCCCACCTCCTTCGTACGGTTGCACCACGGAGGTGGGGATGGAACTCGAGCAACGAACTGCTTCGTGGGAGTCGCTGTCGCGCTGGGAGCGCTCCGAGTTGGGAAAAGATCTGCGCCGCACCGGGCTCTCCTATGGGGAGATCATGGAGCTGATCCCGGTCAAGAAGTCAACCCTGGCCACCTGGTGCCGGGAGGTGAGGCTCACCGAGGAGCAGTGGGAAGCGATCAAGGCGCGCACCGGGTCGCAAGCGGGTATTCCGCGTGACACCAACCGCAAGCGACGCGCCGAGATCGTGCGTATTCGAGAGCAAGCTCGAGCGCGCATCCCGGACCTCGCTCGCAACCCGTTCTGGATCGCTGGCGCGGTGCTCTATGTGCACGGTGCGCCGATGCCTGGAACACGACATCGCATGGATCGAAGGCCTTGCTGTTCAGCTCGGCGTTGCCGACCCCGGAAAGTAACCTCTTCCCCGCCGGGTCGCTGGCGCAACTGGCAGCGCAACGGGCTCTTAACCCGCAGGTTCTGGGTTCGAATCCCAGGCGACCCACTACACAGCCCACTCTCTGGGGTTCGAGATCGAAAGCCCACCACGCGGGTGTGGCGAAAATGGCAGACGCGGCAGGGTTTAGGTCCCTGTGACCGAAAGGTCGTGGAGGTTCAACTCCTCTCACCCGCACCAGGGTTTTTCGGCGTCGCTCGCCGGCGCCGGGAGGCCGCTTGCAACCATTTTGCAACCATTCTCAGCGGACACCCGTTCGATCCCTCGGTTGGGTTGCACGGGTTCCGGAGTGGGTGAGGGACTCAAGAGTCCGCGTAGTAAAGGAAGTCGATTTCTGGTGGAGTGTGGCCTGCTCGTTCGAGAATCAGGGCCGCGTCTCGGCGCTGCTGGGTGCTGTGGGTGATGATGTGAGTCAGGAACACCCAGAGTGGAAAACGATCCTTGGGACCGAGGTCGACCACGTTGCTCAAGTCGTCCTCACTGAGATGGAATAGCCATGCTCGCATTACGGCTTCATCCTCATCCCACGCCTGCCCGAGCGTTGCAACATCGGGGAAACGCTCAGGGTCGAGCTTCGTGTCATGAACGGACGCCGGCTCGCCCCTGAGACGTTGACGCCAACTCTCCTCAACGTCGAGGGCATGGACGAGCGTGGCCCGGAGCCCGCGGTATGTGTATTCGCCAGGAGCACCGAACAACGCAGGCGAGGCTTCGCTTGCCGCTGACAGGATTTGATGGGTCGCCCAGTAGCTGTAATCGAACAGGCTCGCCACTGAGAGTGAACTATTCATTCACTGAAACTACTGGGTGCGCGAGAGTCTCAATCCAGGACGCGGCCCGGCGACCAGCACAAGCGGGGGGAACGGTGTGTCATTCCCGACGCCGTCTCGTCATTGGATCAGCGCGGCGACTTGCTCGGCCGCTTCCCGATCCATCCCCTCGATGAGGTGGCTGTAGCGGTCGAGCGTGATCGCAATCGAACTGTGTCCGAGCCGCTCTTGGACGACCTTCGCGTTCACGCCCTGACTGAGTGCCAATGTTGCCCATGTGTGCCGCGCTGCCGGGTGAGGGGTCAGGGGGGGAACGCCGGCCTCGACTGCCAGCTTCTTCGTGGTCCGGGTAAACGTCGTCGGATTGACCACTGCGCCCAGCTCGTCAGATGTCTGGTGAACAGTCGAGAAATCCTTGGAGCGATCGAAGCCATGCCGCCCCGGTGAGGCCCACCACATACTTCTCCATCAGCCTCCAACTTTACGTCAGTTTTCGCGACCTTTCCCGACCCACGCCCAGGCGCGAGAATTTCCCTGTGAACGTGCCGAACGATCTCCCTGTTTCTCCAGACGGCGTGACCGCGCTGACCTTTCCTCAGAGCCAGCACGATTTTCGCGCTGCCGTGGACTTTCGGTCTAAGCGTTGGTCAGCTCGGATCATCTACGCCGTGTTCGCCGTGTTGGCGACCTACGCGACCGTCGTGCTCGTCTGGTACTTCGTCGTTGGACCGATCCAATCCCTAGTACCGGTGGTCGTGACATCGGTCGTCCTCTGCATTGCGTTCTACTTCGGCATCAGGCGACTGAATGTTTGGTCGGCTACGCGCCAGTTTCTCAGGTCGAAGCAGGGAGGCAAGATCGACGGCTCCACCTGCACACTCACCGTCCAGGATGGGATGTTGACCTCATCGAGAGAGGCGCTTGGCGCCTCCTTGACCATGCCCGTATCGAACCTGGAGAGGATCGAGAAGACAAAGTCCCACGTCTTTGTATGGACCACGAAAGTGAATGTGTGCCCGATTCCTCGCCAGTCGGTACCCAAAGGCGATCTCGACGCTTTCCTCCGAGCGCTCTCGAATCCGTAGGACAGCTTCGCGAGTAGCCCGAGACTGCAACCATTTTGCAACCCAACCACGTGTGACGCCCTGGTACAGGGTGAGATGGCGAGTCCTCGAAACCCTGCAATTCACTGACGTTTCGGTACAGGTCGTTACGGGCTGGGACGGCCCTGTCTGGGTTTAGGTCCCTGTGACCGAAAGGTCGTGGAGGTTCAACTCCTCTCACCCGCACCAGAGGTCGGGGGCACCGCGGTGATGATCCGGGCTCCCCTGCGGAATGTGACGTAGCTCCAAGCCCAGGACATCAAGACCAGGAGCCGGTTCCGGAACCCGATAAGGAAGAACACGTGGATCGCCAGCCAGGCGACCCAGGCAGGGAAGCCCGAGAAGTCGAACCTGGGAAAATCGGCCACTGCCCGAGCCCGGCCGATCGTTGCTAGAGAGCCCTTGTTCCGATATCGAAAGGGGGCCCGCGCGCCGCCCTCGATGTCGGCCCTGATGGAACGCCCGGCATGACGGCCCATCTGCATCGCGGCGGGAGCGACTCCCGGCACACCGGGGACCACGGCCAGGTCTCCAACCACGAATACCTCGGACCGACCGGGAAGCGACAGATCCGACGAGACCGGAACCCGGCCGGTCCGGTCGGTGTCGGCGAGCGTGGCTCCCAGATGGGACGCCTTGACCCCGGCAGCCCAGAGCACATTTGCCGCCTCGATCCGCTCGCCTCCGACCAGGGTGACCCCTGCCTCGTCGACCCCTTCGACCAGGGTCCCCACCCGCACCTCCACCCCTAGTGTCTCCAGTTGGCGGCGGGCGCTGAGCGACAACGACTCCGGATACACCGGTAACACCCGGTCGGTCCCCTCCACCAGGATCACCCTGGCTGTTCCCGGGTCGATGGCGTGGAACTCCCGGGCCATGGAGTGGACCGCGATCTCGGCGAGGGCACCGGCGAGCTCGACGCCCGTCGGTCCAGCCCCGATCACCACGAAAGTGAGACGGCTCGCCGCCGACGCCGGCTCCCGCTCCGCCGCCTCGAATGCTGAAAGGACCCGGGCCCGAATGTGCAGGGCGTCCTCGATCGTCTTCAGGCCCGGCGCCACCCCGGCCCACTCGTCGTGACCGAAGTAGGAGTGGGTCGCCCCAGCAGCCACGATCAAATAGTCGTATTCGACCATCGCTCCGTCATCGAGATGGACGGCCTTCGCCTCGAGGTCGATGTCGACCACTTCGGCCAGCAAGACCCTCTTCACGTTCGACTGGCGACGGAACACTGACCGGATCGGATAGGCGATATCGCTCGGGTTCAGTGCCGCGGCCGCCACCTGATAGAGGAGCGGCTGAAACAGGTGGAAGTTACGGCGATCGATGATGGTGATCTCGACGTCGGCCCCCTTGAGCGCCTTCGCGGCATTGAGCCCGGCGAACCCGCCGCCAACGATGACGACCCTGCCGGCCGTGCTCATGTGCCGAGGACGATCGCCAGCGCTCGGATGGCGCGGGCGCGATGGGAGAGACCGCTCTTCTCCTCCATGGACATCTCGGCCAGGGTCCGGCCGTCGATCTCGAACACAGGGTCGTAGCCGAACCCGTCAACTCCCCGAGGTTGAGTTGTGATGACCCCTTGCACGAACCCGTTTGCCACGAGCTCCGCGCCATCAGGCCAGACCAGCGCAGCCACGGTGCGGAAGGTCGCGCCCCGATCGTCGACACCCAACAACTCCTCGAGCAGGCGGGCGACGTTGTCGGCGTAACTGGCGTCGTGCCCCGCGAAGCGGGCGGTCCGCACGCCGGGCCGTCCGTCGAGGGCGTCGACTTCGAGGCCGGTGTCATCGGCCACGGCAGGCAGGCCCACAGCGCGGGAGACCGCCCTCGCCTTGAGCAATGCGTTGTCGGCCAGGGTGTCCCCGGTCTCCTCTACATCCGGCCAGTCCAGGCCCGTGACGATCTCGCCGGCCAGTCCGATCGGGTCGAGGATGTGCTCGATCTCAGCGATCTTGTCGGGATTCTTCGAGGCGATGACCAAGCGGGGAATCACCCTGCGACCGCCTCTCGCTGCAATTCGTGCAGCTCACCGATCCCCTTGGCCGCCAGGTCGAGGAGGACGTCGAGCTCACCCCGGGTGAACGGCGCCCGCTCCGCCGTCCCTTGTACCTCGATCAGCAGCCCCCGCCCCGACATCACGACGTTCATGTCGACCTCGGCGGTCGAGTCCCGTTCGTAGTCGAGATCCAGGGTCGCCTCGCCCTCGACGATCCCCACTGAGATGGCCGCAACTTCATCGATCAGCGGGTTGCGCGCAACGGTTCCCCGAGCGACGGCGTCGTCGAATGCCTGATGGAGGGCCACCCAAGCCCCGGTGATGGCCGCTGTCCTGGTCCCGCCGTCGGCCTCGATCACGTCACAGTCGACCCGGGCCATGGCCTCGCCCAATGCCTTGAGGTCGACCACCGCGCGCAGCGAGCGCCCGATCAGCCTGGAGATCTCCTGCGCCCTGCCCCCCGACACGTGATCGCGGCGCACCCTCTCGGTCGACGATCCGGGGAGCATTGCGTATTCGGCAGTGACCCATCCCCGCCCCGAGTCCTTCATCCAGCGGGGCACCTCCGCCTCGACGGCAGCCGTGCACAGCACTTTGGTCTTCCCAAAGGAGATGAGGACCGAGCCCGGTGTCGACTCGGTGAACCCGAGCTCCATGGCGATCGGACGCAACTCATCCCGGGGGCGACCGGGTGTTGGCTCAGACATCGAAGTTCGTCCCGGGGACGGCGAGAGCAACCGGACGATCGAAGGTGGCCTCGGCCTCGTGCACGGAGCGGGTCACATCGAGATACGGGGGGATGTGAGTGAGGATGAGGCGCCTGGCCCCAACTTCACGGGCGATCTCTCCTGCCTCACCGGCAGTCAGGTGGTGGGGATACTCCTCGACGCCAGGGGGCCCCTGATAGGACGCTTCACTCAACAGCACGTCGACGTCCCTGGCGGCCTCCCGCCACCCACCACCGGGCCCGGTGTCCCCCGTGTAGAACATGACGCGATTGCTCGCTTCCCACCGCGAGCCGACGGTGGGCACCGAGTGGTCCATCTCGGTGAAGCTCACCTGCAGCGCCCCGATCTCGATCTGGCTTCCCTCCTCCATGGGGTGAAAGTCGAAGCAGTGGCCGAGGTGTGACCCCTGCCCGGAGTCGAGGAAAGACGACACCCGGTCCCACACCGACTGCGGGCCGTACACCGGGACGCCAAGTCTGGGCTCGGGGCGGTATCTCCACGCATGGAACGCCGTCAACAGGTCGGAACAGTGGTCCGGGTGCTGATGGGAGATGACGATGGCGTCGATCAGGTCGGGCGCCACCGGGAGGCGGGTGTAGGTGTCAGGGCCGGCGTCGCACCAGACCCGTGTCGTGCCCTGCTCGATCAGGTAGCCCGAGGCCGGGCGCCCGGGCACCGGGAAGGTCCCCGAGGAGCCGATCACGTGAACCCTCATGGCGCCAGTCGCTCCATGGCCCAGCCAGCCGCCGATCTGGTGTAACGCACCCTGTCATGAAAGCGGTTCGGCTGTCCCTGCCAGAACTCGACCGTGTTCGGCGTCAGGCGCCAGCCACCCCACCAACTTGGGCGCGGAATCTTGCCGTCACCAAAACCGGCGTCCACTTCGGAGAAGACCAGGTCCAGCTCTTCTCGGGAGTCGATGTGGGTGCTCTGCATCGAGGCATGAGCCGCGATCTGTGACCCCCGAGGCCGGCTGGAGAAGTAGGCATCGGCCACCCCCGCCTCCACCTGCGTCACAGTCCCCTCGAACCTGACCTGCCGGTGCAATGGGGTCCATACAAAGGTGGCCGCGGCATTGGGGTTCGCCTTGATTTCTGAGCTCTTGCGGGACTGGAGATTGGTGTAGAACACCAGGCCCGACTCGTCGAAGCTCTTCATCAGGACTGCCCGCGCCGACGGGGCTCCGTCCCGGGTTGCGGTGGCCAGCACGAACGCATTCGGCTCATCCAGCCCCGACTCGACAACGCCAGAGAACCATTCGTCGAACTGGGTGAATGGGTCGAGCGCCATCTCGTTCTCGACGAGCCCCACTGCCTCGTACTCCCGACGGAGTCGGGCAATTCGGTCGTCTGTCACCAAGCCGACGATAGCCTCGCCGGGGTGAGCTCAGACCCGGCCCCATCTGCCGCCAAGAGGATCGGGCGGGGGCTGCGCCGACGCTGCCCCCGATGCGGCGCTCGGGCATTCCGCAGCTACTTCACGATGCACACCGACTGCCCCGGTTGCGGGCTCCACTTCGAGAGGGAAGAGGGCTATTGGGTGGGAGCCCTGATCATCAACACGACGATCACCTTTGCGACTTTCATCGTCGTCTTTGTCGCGGGGATCGTCATCACCTGGCCGGACGTCCCCTGGGCAGCCGTCGGGGTGGTGACCATCGTGCTCAACGCGGTCATCCCGGTCCTGTTCTACCCGGTCTCGAAGACACTGTGGACGGCACTCGAGATGGGTTGGCACCCGCTCGAACCAGAGGAGATCGAAGCCGCGGCCGCACGGCTCAGTGCCTGAGGCTCAGAGCCTCTTCGCCACCTCGTCCAACATCACCTCTGTGGCCCCGCCACCTATGGACGCGATGCGGACATCGCGGTAGACACGCTCCACTGCGGTCTCGGAGATGAACCCCATCCCTCCGTGGAACTGGACACAGTCGTACAGAACCCGATTCGCCATCTCCCCGACGAATGCCTTGACCTCAGACACTTCCCTGACCACGTCCTCCCCCTGTTCGGCAAGCCACGCCGCCCGGTAGGTGAGCTCTCTCCCGGCGTCGAGCTCGGCCTGGCGCATCGCCAACCGCTGGCGGATGGCCTGCTTGTCCCAGAGTGAGCTCCCAAATGCCTGCCGATTCTTGACGTGCTCCAGGGTGAGCTCCAACGCCCGCTGCGCCTCTCCCAGTGACTGCCCCATGATGGCGAGCCGCTCGTTCTGGAAGTTGGCCATGATGTAATAGAAGCCCTGGTTCTCCTCCCCGATCAGGTTGGAGGCGTCCACCCACACGTCGTCGAACGCGAGCTCCGCGGTGTCCGAGGAATGCCACCCCATCTTCTTCAGGGCACGGCTCGCCGTGAAGCCATCGGTGCCTCGCTCCACCGCCAAGATCGACACTCCGCTGCGAGCCCTTCACCTCCGCGTTGGTCTTGGCGGCAACGAAGACGAGGTCGGCGATGCTCCCGTTGGTGATGAACATCTTGGTCCCGTTGATCACGAAGCCATCGCCCTCGCGACGGGCCGTGGTCCGGATCGCTGCCACATCCGAGCCGGCGTCGGGCTCGGTGATCGCGATCGCGGTCAGGATCTCCCCGCTGGCGAACTGCGGCAGCCACCGCGCCTTTTGCTCCGCGCTCCCGAAATTGAGCACATAGGGAACGGCGAGGTCGGTGTGGACCAAGACCGTGATCGTGAAACCACCGTAAGTCGAGCGACCGAGCTCCTCGGCGAACATCACCGATGCCAGCGGGCCCAATCCGATCCCACCATGCTCCTCGGGTATGCGCAGCCCGAAGAAGCCGAGCCGCCCCATGTCGTCGAGAACGCTGCGGGGCACTCCTCCGTCCTCCCACGCGCCGGCATTGGGGACGATCTCCTTTTCCACGTATTCCCTGGTCTGGGCCCTGACCGCCTTCAGGTCGTCGGTGAGGTATATCGACTTCACCCTGAGGCACCAGCCGCGAGTAGCGCTCGCCCCGCCTTGCTGTTGTAGGACAGGCCGTGACGCTCACAGAAGCTCCGAGCGACAGAGGCAATGACGGATGCGTCCAGGCCGTGTTCGATCCCGAGGCCGTCGAGCAGCCAGAGGACGTCCTCGGTCGCGACGTTCCCGGTGGCGCCGGGCGCATAAGGGCACCCACCGAGCCCTCCGGCGGAGGAGTCCATCTTGTCGATACCCCGCTCCAGTGCGGCCACGGTGTTGGCGATCGCCTGGCCATAGGTGTCGTGGAGGTGGACTCCGACCCGTTCCACAGGCGTCTCCCTCAGGACTTCGTCGAGGAGGCGCTCCATGTGCGCCGGGGTGGCCTTGCCGATCGTCTCGCCGAGATAGACGTGCTCCACCCCCCACTCCAAGAGCGTCTCGACCAGGTGGGCCACCCAGTCCGGGTCCTGCTCACCTTCGTACGGGCAGTGGGTCGCGGTCGAGACGTAGCCCCGGGTCCGGATGTCGCCGGGCGCTTCGGTCATGATTCTCCTGATGCGATGCATCGATTCGTCGACGGTCGCGTTGATGTTGCGCTCATTGAACGTGTCGGAAGCCGCAGTCAGAACTCCGATGTGGGTGATTCCTGCCTCCAAAGAGGCCTCGAGCCCCTTCATGTTGGGGACCAGCGCCCATAACTCGAGGTCATCGGTGCCGATGAGAGCGGAGGCAACGTCCGCTCCGTCAGCCATCTGAGGAACGGCATGGGGGCTCACGAAGGAGATGGCGTCGAACACCCGCAGGCCCGAGGTCGCCAGGTCCCTGATCAGACCAACCTTGTCCTCGGTGGGGACCATCGCCGAGAGTGATTGGAGGCCGTCCCGGGGCGAGGACTCGGTGATGTGCACCCGGGAGGGAAGCGAGCTCACCTCGGAGACGGTAGTTGCCCTCGACCGACTGGATGGGTCGCCAGCGCGCCGAGATCAACCCTCGAGCTTCATCCTCGCCATGTCTTCGATGCGGCGGATCTGGGCACCGCTCCGGGCGAGGCGGTTCCCGATCTCTCCGTAGCTCTCACCTCGGGCCCGTAGCTTGACGATGACGCGCTCCAGAGGCCGGAGGGGCTGTGGTTCGGCGGCCGGCGTCGCTGCCTGGCCGTCTCTCATCTCCATCATCTGCAGGATGCGGACCACCGTGCCCGGCTTCTTGCCAACACGCCGCGAAATCTCCGATGAGGGGTGTCCGGCCTCGGTCAGGCGCAGGATGACCCGTTCGATCGGCCTCAGTCCGCTGTGGTCCATGTGCTCCTCCTATCCGAAGACCGCATCTTCGCGGTAGGGCTCGATCATGATGCACTCCCCCGGGCACTCCTCCGCCGACTCGATGGCGTCAGCGATAAGTGAGTCCGGGATCCGCGCCAGGCCCCGCGACCCGTCCGGGCCGTGGCCGTCACCTTCTTCGGCATCGAACACAACGGTCCGGCCGAAATGCTTCGACTCTTCTTTGACGACCCAGAGTCCGTCGTCGCGACCCACGAACACATCGGGAGTGATCTCCTCGCATATCCCGTCACCGGTGCAGAGGTCCTGGTCTATCCAAACCATCAACTGTGTCTTGTCGGCCATGTCCCTTCACCTCGAATCGATGGCCAGTCCCGCCGACCCTATCGCAATCACCTCGGTTCGAGGACGAACACCCCGATCTTGCGATGCGCGGCACGGTCGGTGTACATCTCGTATCCGGGGTACACCTTGCCCGCCGCCTTCCAGATCTCTGGCTCTTCGTCCGCCGTTGCGGAACGAGCGATCGCGTTGATCACCGTGTCCCTGAATTCGACCTCGACGGCGGGATCGGCCATGAGGTTGTATACCCAACCTGGCGTGTCGTGATGCCCGAACCTGGTGCCGAGCAGGGCCAGTGTTCCTTCGAAAGGTATCCCCAACAGGGGAACGGTCCGCTTCTCACCGCTTCGGGCACCGGTCGTGGTCAACCAGAGGGCAGGCAGCCCCAAAAGCCAACCGGTGGCAGTGGTCTTCCCCTGACTCCGTCGGAGCACGAATCGGTCGAGCGGTGGCATCACCCTCCGCGAAATCGCGGAGATCAACCGGGTCGAGCCCAGTCGCGCCAGCGAGCGCTGGGCCAGGTTCTGGCCCTGGTACCCGTATCCGAGGTCGGCGGCGAGTCCGATCCCCGGATCGTATGACATGGTGGAGGTGCGGGGAGTCGAACCCCGGTCCGTCGAGCCGTCAGCGCCGGCATCTCCGAGCGCAGTCGTCAGCGAGCTTTCGGCGGCGGAAACTCTGACGACGAGTTTTCCCGTGCCTATCCGGAGTTGTCTTGACTCCACGGTCCCGGAGCCCCGTGGAGAGCATCCCGCTGAGCGGCGCCCGATCCCGACCGAGCGGGAAGCGGTCGGGCGGACGGGCTACTTAATTAGGCAGCCAGTGCGAAGTTATCTTCGGCACTTATTGGTTTTTCCGGTTTGTTGACGGGGCCCCGGAGACCCCGGCTCGCTTCCAACGCCTCAACACTCGACGTCGAAACCGTTTCACCCCCATGTGGGTTGTGCTCAATGGTAACGCCTGGCGCCCGGTTTCAATCCCGCGATTTGCGGGAGACCGCCCGCTCCATCTCCCGCTCGTGGTCCCGGTCGCGAAGGGTCTGTCGCTTGTCGTAGGAGGTCTTGCCCTTGGCCAGGCCGATCTCGACCTTGACCTTGCCCTCCTTGAGGTACACCTGGAGCGGGACCAGGGTGAGGCCCTTCTCGGCGACCTGACCGGAGATCCGGTCGATCTCACGACGGTGGAGGAGCAGCTTGCGGTCCTCTCAGGCTCGTGGCCGCCATCTCGTGCGAACTCGTAGGGACCGATGTAGGCGCCAATCAGATAGGTCTCACCACCCCTGACCAGGGCATAGGAGTCCTTGAGGTCCATGCGACCTTCGCGTAGCGCCTTGACCTCGGAGCCGAGGAGTGCGATACCCGCCTCGAGGGTCTCCACCACTGCGTAGTTGCGTCGAGCTCTGCGGTTGGATGCGATCACCTTGATCCGCTCGGACCCCTCCGAGCGGCTCACTCAGACCCTCTCCAGCGTCCCCGTGGGCACTTCCGACCCGATGCCCTCGGATTCGCGGAGATGGCGGCTCAAACCGAGCATCGAGCCGATGACCCCCGCCAAGGCCCCGAAAAGGAGGAAGAGCAGACCCCATTGCAGGAAGAACTCGTTGCCCACGTCGAAGTTGAACAGTGCGAAGCCGGAAAGGGCATCGGCGAGACGACTCGACCCGAGCCACACCACGAACACCGCGGCACCGGCCCCGATCAGGCCTTCGATCGTCCCTTCGAGGAGGAAGGGGATCCTGATGTACCAGTTGGAGGCCCCGACGAGCCTCATGATCTCGACTTCATCGCGACGGGAGAAGATCGCAAGACGGATGGTGTTGGCGATGAGCACCACGGCGGCGAGGCCGAGCACCAGGGCCAGCCCGATCCCGAGCACGTTGAGCACACTGGACAGGTTCTGCAGTTGTTGGATGGAATCGGCGGCGGTGGTCACCTCGCGCACCACCTGCTGTTGCTGTTGGAGCTTGAACGCCACCGACTCGTGCAGGGCGATGTCGACCAACTCGATCCGGAGCGAGGCGGGGAGGACCGTGGGATCGATGTCCTCGAACTCGGGTTGGTCGGCAAAGATCTCCTGGAACTCGATCCAGGCTCCTGCCTTGTCGACGTAGTTGACCGACTTCACCTCCTCCCAGCCTTCGACCTCGGTCATCAGAGTTTGGTGAGCATCGTCGGGGACGCCGTTCGATCCGGCGTCGTTGAGGAAGGCAATGACGTGCACTCCCTCCTGCCAGGCCACGGTGTTGATCCTGAGCACCTCGTTGAGGACGAGAGCTCCGAAGGCGAGGGTCAGGGAGATGAACACCGCGAGCACCGCACCGGCAACGACGAGCAGGTTGCGCCGGAGGTTGACCAGGGCCTCTCGGACGAGGAAGAAGAACCGGCTCACTCAGCCACCCGCTCGTAACGGCCTGCTTCTTCGTCCCGCATCACCCGTCCGTGGTCCAGGGCCACAACACGCCGTTGCATGGCGTCGACGATGGCGTGGTCATGGGTGGCCATCACGACCGTGGTCCCGGTGCGATTGATCCGGTCCAACAATTTCATGATCCCAACGGAGGTCTTGGGGTCGAGGTTTCCGGTCGGCTCATCGCAGAGCATTATCGGTGGTCGATTGACGAAGGCTCTGGCAACCGAGACTCTCTGCTGCTCGCCACCCGAGAGTTGCTTGGGGTAGCGGCCGATCTTGTCGGAGAGGCCCACCAGATCGAGCACCTGCTCCACCTGAGGCCCGATCACTGACCTTGGCCGCCCCAGCACCTCGAGGGCAAAGGCGACGTTCTCCCCCACCGTCTTGTTGGGAAGGAGCTTGTAGTCCTGGAAGACCGTGCCCACCGAGCGGCGAAGGAACGGGATCTTCCACTTGGGCAAGGTGGTGATGTCCTTCCCCGCGACCCAGATCTTCCCCCGGGTGACCGGCTCTTCGCGAAGCATGAGCCGGATCAGGGTCGACTTGCCGGAACCGGAAGGGCCGACCAGGAAGGTGAACTCGCCCTTCTGCATCTCGATAGACACGTCATGGGCGGCGATAGTGCCGCCCTCGTAGACCTTGGTGACGTTTTCGAGTCGAATCATGCGAACTGGGGAAGTGTGACAGCCTGCCGTACCCGGCGTGCGGAATGAGAAACGGTAACCAGATAGGCCCGGCTAGGGGGAATCACCCGTTGACTCGTGATTGGCGCGCCTCCATCGCAGGTAGGCCTCCACGAACGGCATGACGTCTCCGTCGAGCACGCCCTGAATGTTGCCCACCTCCTCCTTGGTCCTGAGGTCCTTGACCATCTGATAGGGCTGCATCACGTAGCTGCGGATCTGGTTCCCCCAGGCCGCTTCGCCCTGCTCCCCCCGGATCTCGTTGAGGTGATCGAGGCGCTGCTGGTGGGCGAGCACGGCCAGCTTCGACTGCAGGATCGCCATGGCCCTCGCCTTGTTCTGGAGTTGTGAGCGCTCGTTCTGGCATTGGACGACGACCCCGGTCGGGATGTGTGTGATGCGGACCGCCGAATCGGTGGTGTTGACGTGCTGGCCCCCGGCGCCTTGGGACCGATAGGTGTCGATCCTGAGATCGTCCTCGTCGATCTCCACCTTCGCCTGGTCGCCCAGGTCGGGCACGACGTCGACCCCGGCAAATGAGGTCTGACGGCGGGCGTTGGCGTCGAACGGGCTGATCCGGACCAGGCGGTGCACGCCTCGCTCCCCCTCCAGTGTCCCGTAGGCCCGATCGCCCTTAACGGTGAAGGTCGCCGACTTGATCCCGGCTTCGTCCCCTTCGGTCACCTCTTCGACGGTGACCGAGAATCCCTCGTCGGCCAGGAACCTCTGGTACATCCGCCCCAGCATCTCCGCCCAGTCCTGGGCGTCGACCCCACCCGCGCCGGCGTGGACACTCAGAATCGCGTCCTCCTCGTCGTACTCGTCGAAGAACAGGGACTCCAACTCCAATTTGTGCAGGTCGGCGGCTACCGACCCCAGCTCAGCGATCGCTTCGGCCCGGGAAGCTGCGTCGCCGGCCTCGTCGGCCATCTCCAGGAGCACCTCGGCGTCGTCGATCTTCGCGGACAGGCCTCCGGTGAGCTCGAAGAGCGCCTCGTAGCGGGCCAAGCGCCTGGTGACGGTCCGGGCCTGCTCCGGATCGTTCCACAGTTCCGGCGAGGACGCCTCCTGGCGAAGCTCGTCGAGCTCCTTCTCCTTGGTCTCGAGGTCGAGGAACCCGCGCGCCTCGACCAGCCGCTGACGGAGAGCGACGACCAGTGCCCGGGGGTCGGTTGTTTCAAGAGTCATACGTCTTACGTATTACGTATTGCGTGTCACGAGCGCCGTTACGCCGCTCCGTGGCAGCGTTTGTACTTCTTGCCGGAGCCACAGGGGCATGGGTCGTTGCGACCCACCTTGTCCGAGGTCGCCTGCTTCACCGGGCCTCCGGTGGGCAGCGGCGCCACCCGCTGCGGCTCCGTCTGAGGCTTGGCCAGCTCGACGTGGAACAGGTATTTGACCGCGTCCTTCTTCACCGAGTCCACCATCTCGGTGAACATGTCGTAGGCCTCCCGCTGGTACTCGGAAAGCGGATCTCTCTGGCCCATCGCCCGCAGACCGATCCCGGCGCGCAGGTAGTCCATCTCTGAGAGGTGCTCTCGCCATTTGTTGTCGATGACCGAGAGCATCACCGAGCGCTCCACCTGGCGCAGGACCTCGGCCCCCAAGTCTTGCTCCCGCTTCTCGTAGGCGGCAAGGCCATCCTCGACCGCGGCCTCCACCACCTCGTCGACCGTGGGAGAGCCTTCAAAGCGAGGCCGGTCGATGGAAGTCGGGTAGTACTGGCTCAGATCCATCTGCAGTGACTCCCAGTCCCATTCCGAGCGTGGGATCTCTGCGCTGAAGGTCGACTCGACGGTCTCGGTCACCACGTCGTCGATCCAGTCGCCGATCAGGTCGTCCTCAGCGGTGCCTTCGAGAATCGATCGACGCCACTCGTAGATCACCTCACGCTGGCGGTTCATCACTTCGTCGTATTTGAGGACGTTCTTGCGGATCTCGAAGTTCTGTGACTCCACCTGGCGCTGGGCGCGCTCGATGGCCTTGCTCACCATGTTGGCCTCGATGGGCTGGTCATCGGGAAGCTTGAGCCGGTCCATGACACTCGTGACCCACTCCCCCTGGAAACGGCGCATCAAGTCGTCCTCCAGTGAGAGATAGAACCGGGACTCGCCAGGGTCGCCCTGACGCCCGGACCGCCCCCGAAGCTGATTGTCGATGCGACGGGACTCATGGCGCTCGGTCCCGACCACGTACAGGCCGCCGGCGCCGATCACCGATTGCTTGTCGGGTTGGATCTGGGCCTCGAACTCCTCGGCGAGCTTCCGCTCCATCCCCTGATACGAGGGGTCGTCGACGGTGACCCCCCTCCGCTTCAGCTCGGTCTTGGCCATTCCGTCTGGATTGCCACCGAGCATGATGTCGACGCCCCGCCCCGCCATGTTGGTTGCAACCGTCACTGCCCCCGGGCGGCCCGCCTGGGCGATGATGTCGGCTTCCCTGGCGTGCTGCTTGGCGTTGAGCACTTCGTGCTTGATCCCCTCATGGTCGAGGAGACGGGACAGCTTCTCCGATCGCTCGATGGAGATGGTCCCCAGCAAAACCGGCTGGCCGGCCCGGTTGCGCTCCGCGACATCGCTGATCACTGCCGCGAACTTGGCGTCCTCGCCCTTGTACACGAAGTCTCCGAAGTCGGCTCGGTCCACGGGGCGGTTGGTGGGTATGGCCGCCACTTCCAGACCGTAGATCTGGGCCAATTCGGCGGCCTCGGTCTCAGCGGTGCCGGTCATGCCGGCGAGCTTCTCGTAGAGACGGAAGTAGTTCTGGAGGGTGATCGTGGCCAGGGTCTGGTTCTCGTCTTTGATCGAGACCCCCTCCTTGGCCTCGATCGCCTGGTGCAGCCCCTCCGAGTATCGGCGGCCCTCGAGGACGCGGCCGGTGAACTCGTCGACGATCTTCACCTCCCCGTGGTCGATGAGATAGTCGACGTCGAGGAGATAGAGCTCCTTCGCTTTCAGCGCGGCTTCGAGGTGGTGGACGAAGTCGACGGCTGCATGGTCGAACAGGTTCTCGACTCCCAACGTCTGCTCGACCAGGGAAACCCCTTCCTCGGTGGTCAGCACCTGGCGCTTTCGCTCGTCGACCTGGTAGTCCCGATCCTTCTGGAGCCGGCGGGCGATCTTGGCGAAGTCCCGGTACCACCGGGCGCTGTCCGACACCCGGCCCGAGATGATCAATGGGGTCCTTGCCTCGTCGATGAGGATGGAGTCGACCTCGTCGACGATCGCATAGGGGTGCCCTCTCTGGACACGATCCACAGCCCTCATCGCCATGTTGTCGCGCAGGTAGTCGAAACCCAGCTCGTTGTTGGTCCCGTAGGTGATGTCCGAGGCGTAGGCGGGCTGCCGCTCTGCAGGCGTCATCGAGGTCTGGATCAACCCGACTGAGAGTCCCATGAACCGGTGGACCGCACCCATCCAGTCGGCGTCGCGGGAGGCGAGGTAGTCGTTCACGGTGACCATGTGGACGCCTTTGCCGCCAAGGGCATTGAGATACGCCGGCATCGTCGACACCAGGGTCTTGCCTTCGCCGGTCTTCATCTCGGCGACCATCCCCTTGTGGAGGGCTGCCGCTCCAATCACCTGGACGTCGTAGTGGCGTTGCCCGAGGACGCGCTTCGCCGCCTCACGGACCGCGGCGAACGCCTCGACCTGGATGTCCTCGAGCGAGGCCCCCGCCTGGAGGCGGCCCTTGAGCTCGGGTGTCTTGGCTTTCAGCTCGTCGTCGGACAAGGCCTCGAACTGGGGCTCCGCCTCGTTGACGGCGGTCGCTATGCCCTGGAACCCTTTGAGTGTCTTGCCTTCTCCGGCGCGTAGAACCTTGGAGAGAAGTGGCATGGGGCCTCCATGCTACCGATAGGCACGATTTGACCCACTTCGCCGGCCCCGGTCAACGGACCTCGATCAACCCCTCGCGCTGCGCCCAGGTGACTGCCTCGAATCTCGACCTCAAGCCGAGCTTGTCGAGCACGTTCCGAACGTGGTTGCGAACCGTGTTCTCGGAGATGAACAGCTCGTCGGCGATCTCTCTCGAGGTCTTGCCGGCGCCAACAAGCCCGAGGATCTCCAACTCGCGGCCCGTGAGCTCCGGGGTGCGAACCCCGGTCACGCCGTTGTGTCGGAGCAGGTCGCGCAGTGCGCTGAAAAGCTTGCCTCCCATCGCTGGGGAGACGGCGGCGCCGCCGTCGATCACGTCGTGCATCGCCGCCACCAACCTCGGCAATGGGGTGTCCTTGGTGAGATAGCCGGATGCCCCGGCCTTCACGGCGGAGAGCAGGTCTTCCGCCGACTCGCTGGAGGTGAGCAGCACGACTTTCGTGCCCGGGCTCGCCTTCATGATCGCGCCCACCACCTCGAGGCCGGACATCCCGGGCATCAGGAGGTCCAGCATCACCAGGTCTGGTTGGTGCTCGCGGGTCACATCGATGCCGCGCATGGCGTCGCCGGCCACTGCGGCCACATCGAAGCCCTCCTGGGCGAACGCGGCTTTGAGTGCCTCGCGAAACAGCTCGGCATCATCGACGATCACAACGGACGACATGTTTCTCAGTCCCGCTCCTGGCTCGAGTAGGTCAGCTTTGCCCCGCCTGCTGAGATCGCAGACTAGACACCGGTGGGGCGGCGTTCGCCGCCACCGCAAGCGCGACCCGCTTGGCCCCCAGCGTTTCTATTGCCGCTTCGAGAGTGGCGCCGGTGGTGACGACGTCGTCCACCAGGACGACAACACCATCGGGCATCGCTCTCAATCGGAAAGGCAAAACGGGCCTCCTGTGGTCGCCACCTGCTCTTCTCCCGGTATGTATCGGCGCTGCCAGCGCAGTCCTGACCGGAACTCTGGTGAGCCGGGAAATGGCCCGGGCCAGCGCCATCGCCGGGTCCACCCCGTACCGGGCCCGCCTCGTCCAGGCGCGGGGTATCGGCACCAGGGGCAGTGGGGGCAGCGCCGGAGCGAGGACCCGGGCCACGAGGTCGGCGTACTCGGTGACGCCCCGGTATTTCAACTGGTGCATCAGGGCGCGCGCCGGCCCCGAGTGCTCGAACCCGGCGACCAGGCGCACTCCGCCCCCGAGGATTCGATCCGGGACCGGGCGGAAGTGCGACCGACAGGGCTCACAGACAATCCCCTCGCACCAGCGATGGCAGGCAAGGCAGATCACGTATTACGTGTTACGTAATACGGACCACGCTCTGGCTCAAGTTCCTTCTTGCCAGCCGCTGAGATAGGAGATCTGCTCCTCGGTGAGGACTTCGAGCCCGCCCCCGAGATGGCTCAACTTGATGCCTGCCACCTTTTCATCGATCTCAGGGGGCAGGGTGTAGATCGCCGGCTCCAACTCGTCCCGGTTCTTCACCAGATACTCCGCAGCGAGCGCCTGGTTGGCGAAGCTCATGTCCATCACGTCGGCCGGGTGTCCCTCGGCGGCCCCCAGGTTGACGAGTCGGCCCTCAGCAGCCACCAGGAGGCGCCGCCCGTCGGCCAACTCGTACTCCTCGAGATTGTCTCGCACCTCGCGGCGAGCGGTCGACATCTGGGCCAGCGCATCCAGCTCGATCTCGATGTCGAAATGGCCAGCGTTGGCCAGGATCGCCCCGTCCTTCATGACCTCGAAATGACGGCGACGCAGCACGTGCTTGTTGCCGGTGACGGTGATGAACACGTCACCGATCGGAGCGGCGTCGTCCGCAGTCAAGACCCGGAAGCCGTCCATCGCCGCAGTGAGGGCCCGTACCGGGTCGACTTCGACCACCACCACCTTGGACCCCATGCCGTCGGCTCGGAGCGCGACTCCCCGGCCGCAGTCGCCGTAGCCGATGACGACCATGGTCGAGCCGGCGAGGAGGATGTTGGTGGCCCTGATGATCCCGTCGAGTGCCGACTGCCCCGTCCCGTAGTGGTTGTCGAAGAGGTGCTTGGTCGCCGATTCGTTGACCGCCACCACCGGGACCCGAAGCGTTCCATCGGCTGCCATGGCACGAAGCCGGATCACGCCGGTGGTGGTCTCCTCCGTGGACCCGATCACCTCCAACTCGCGTCGGTCGGTGTGGAGGATGGTTGCCAGGTCGGCCCCGTCATCCATGGTGATCGCCGGAGCGTGGTCGAGCACCGCGTTGATGTGCTTGTAGTAGATGTCGGAGTCTTCGCCCCGGATGGCGAACACCGAGATCCCGTCGGCGACCAGGGCCGCGGCCACGTCGTCCTGGGTGGACAATGGGTTGGAAGCGCAGAGCACCGGCTCTGCCCCACCGTCTCGCAGCGCCAGCATGAGATTGGCGGTCTCGGCAGTGACATGGAGGCAGGCCGCCACCACGTGGCCATCCAGTGGCTTCTCAGCCGCGAACCGCTCCCGGATCGTGGCCAGCACAGGCATGCGCCGACCGGCCCACGCAATGCGGCGCGCGCCGCGCTCGGCGAGGTCGGTGTTGGCGATGTCGTAATTCATTTCATTCCTCGGCTAGGAGTCTCTTCAGTTTCTCGATCGTCTCGACCGGGACCGGGTCGACTCCGGCGTTCCTCGCAAGCATGAACGACACGAGGTCGCCCATGGCGATCAGCGATACGAGTCGCGTCAGCGGGGCCTCACCGCTCGAGGCCACCTCTCCCACCCACGGCACCGCGAACTCCGTCAGGGCCTTTGAGTGTGAGAGCCGTGCCCGGACCCGGTGGTGGTCGCTGGCGTCGGTCAACGCCACGATACCCAGGTAGCGGCTGGTGAGATCCGGCATGGCCTCCCATCCCACCAACTCGTTGTGGTCGAGCTCTGGAAGCACCGAGAACCAGGCGGGTGTCTTGGCGTTCTCATTGATCTGCGTCTTCCAACGCTGGGCGACGGCCCCCGTGATCGGCCCGCCGCCGTAGACGATTGGGATGCGGCCCGCGAGCCGGTCGGCGATTGTCGACGCGGCGCTCCAACTCGAGCTGCCCTCGGCGAGCTCGCGGTCGGCAAGCTCGGCTGCCTCGCTCAGGGCGGCGGTCTGATCGGGAAGCAGCCCGGCAGCGGACACGACACGGGCGACCGCACCCAACATGTATCCGACAGCTGCCCGAGGCTGGACCCCCGTAGGGACGGAAATGCTCGGCCAGCCGTTCTCGGCGGTGATCCGGCCCAGCTCCCCTCCTGTAGTCAACGTGACAATCGAGACCTTGTCTCCGGCCTCGGCCACGGTGCTCAGTGTCTCTTCGGTGTTCCCCGAGTACGAGATCGCCACCAAGAGTGGCGGCGACGAGGTGATCCAACCCGGAAGCGGCCCATAGGACTTGTGCACGGTCACCCGGCCCGGGCTCCCCGTCGTCAACGCCGAGGCAAAGTCGCCGGCTATGCCGGACCCGCCCATCCCCGCGACGAGCACTTCAGAAGATCGCCGAATAGAAGGCAGCTCCAGTTCCCGGGCCCATCGCAGCTGGTCGCCGAGCGATCGCACCTGCTCCAGCATGTCGCTCATCGGGGGCCGCCTTCGGCCTCTTCGACCAGCATGATCGGTATACCGTCCTGCACCGGATACCGGCGGCCACACACCGTGCAGCCCAGCATCGAATTGGCTTCGTCCTCGTCCAGGTCGCCGTGGTCGACGGGACAGACCAGGATCTCGGCAAGGGAAGGGTCGATCAGGCTCATCTCACTCCTCGATCAATGTCTCGACTCGCGAGACCACTTCGCGCACCGCGCTCTCCTCGGCGGCCTCCACATTCAACCGGAGCAGCGGCTCGGTATTGGACGGTCGTACGTTGAACCACGCCGTGCCGATGTCCACGGTGAGCCCGTCCAATCGGTCTTGAGGCGAATCGACGAACGCCGACTCGATGTTCCTGACCGAGCTCGCCGGGTCGGCGACTGTGTAATTGACCTCCCCGGAGGACGCATAGCGCTCGACGCGAGTGCGCAGCGCCGACAATGGCTCCCCGGCTTCGGTAATGACCCTCATCAGGACCAGCATCGCCAGCATCCCGGAGTCGGCCCGGTAGTTGGCCCTGAAGTAGTAGTGGCCGCTGTGCTCCCCACCGAACACGGCGTCGGTCTCGGCCATGATCTGTTTGATGTAGCTGTGACCGACCCTGGTCCGGATCGGCTTGCCACCGTGTTCGAGGATGATCTCGGGCACCGCTCTCGACGTGATCAGGTTGTGGACGATGGAGGCTCCGGGGTAGCGGTCCAACATCCAGATCGCGATCAGAGAAGTGACCGTGCTCCCACTCACCGGCTGGCCTGTGTCATCGATGAAGAAGGCGCGATCGGCATCACCATCGAAGGCGACTCCCAGGTCGTGGCCGCCCTGCTCCACCATTCTCACGAGGTCGACCAGGTTCTCGGGCTGGATCGGGTCCGCTGGGTGATTGGGAAACGTCCCGTCGGGCTCGAGATAGATGCCGTCCAGCGTGGCGCCGAGCCTCGAGAACACCTCGCTCAGCGTGATCCCTGCCATACCGTTCCCGGCGTCCACCGCCACCCGCATTTCGCCAATCGCCTCGGGATCGACCACCTCGAGCAGATGGTCGACATAGGCCTTCACCGGGTGGTCGGCCAGGACCGTGCCCGCCTCCCCAGCGACGAAACCCGGGCCCGATAGCACCCGGTCCCGGATCTGTTCGAGCCCGGTGTCGGCGCCAACCGGGGCGGCCATTGCCCGACACAACTTCAACCCGTTGTACTGGGCAGGATTGTGAGATGCAGTGACCATGGCCCCCGGCATCTCATGCGCCCCTGAGTAGTAGTAAATGAGATCGGTGGGGACCTCACCGAGGTCGACCACATCCGCTCCTGCGTCAGTAATGCCCCGGACCAAGGCATCTGTCAGTTCGGGCGACGACTCCCTGCAGTCCCGGCCGACCGCGATTCGAGGAGCTCCCAGCAGTTCGACAAACGCGCCGCCGACCTTCCTGAAGAGCTCTGGAGTCAGCTCACCGTTGTCGGTTCGACCCCGAATGTCATAAGCCTTGAATACGGTTTCGGCTGGCATCGGGCCTCCGATTGTAGGGCCGGGCTATCTCCTGCCCGTTCCTACACTGCCCGTCTCCGATGACGCCAACACTGTCGATCGTGGTGCCGGTCTACAACGAGGCATCGTTCATCCCCGAGGCCCTGCCCAAGCTGATCTCCGAGTTGGAGGCGTTGGGCCACCCCTATCAGCTGCACGTGGTGGAAAACGGATCGAGCGATGGGTCCGGCGAGGTCGTGAAGAAGGTGGCCGGCACATCGCCGGTCGAGGTGACGTCCCTGGCCACGGCCGACTACGGCGGTGCATTGCGCCACGGTTTCCTCGAATCCGACGGAGACTGGGTGGTCAACTTCGACATCGACTACTTCTCCGGCCCCTTTCTCCAGCAAGTCCTGGCCCTCGACGACGTCGACCTGGTGATCGGCTCGAAGACCGATCCGGGGTCTGAGGACAAGCGCCCCATGATCCGACGCGTGGCGACTCGGGTCTTCAATCTCCTGCTGCGTTGGATCCTCGACTCTCATGTCTCCGACACCCACGGGATGAAAGCCTTCCGGCGCGCTCTCGTCGATGAGCTGGCTGGGGAAGTGGTCAGCCGCCAGGACCTCTTCGACACCGAGCTGGTGATTCGTGCCGAGAGGCGCGGCTACCGGATCGTCGAGGTGCCGGTGGTGGTCGAAGAGCTGAGGACAGCCCGCTCCTCTTTGGTCAAGAGGGTTCCCCGCACCATCGTCGGGTTGGTCAACATCCGAAAGGTGTTGGCCGCAGAAGGGCTCAGCTCTCGGACCGCTGTCTGAGTGCGGTGACCCCGAAGCCGATCAGCACCACGATCCCGATCAACGAGACGACCAGGCCTCCGGTCTCAGCCCAAGTGTCCTGGAACTCGAGTGTGACGTGCTCGCTCGTCGGCACAACCACCATCAGAGAGGGCGAGGCACGCCATGGCCCATCGGCGCCTTCGGCAACCCAGTTCGGGAAGTAGGAGATCTTGACCATGTGGGGAACTCCGATGGCGGTGGTGTCGAAGCTGATCCGGTCATCCCCAACCACCACATTGGACACTGCGTCGGCAGGGACCTGCAGAGGCTCGTCGGGCCGCTCGGCGAGGGACTCGATACGGGGCCAGTCCTCAGGGCCATCGGCGACCACCCAGCGGTCCATGTTGTCGATGTCCTCATACCACTCCAACGACAAGTCGTGGAAGCTCGGCATCTCGAAGCCCTCATCGTTGGTCACCGTGGCATTCCCGGTCAAGGAGGCGAGCAGGCCGCGGTCCTCGACCTCATAGACGGCCGGCAAGTGCGTGGCCGCCTCGACGAGTCCCCGCTCTGGAAGCCGGTAGATGGTGAACGGCTCCGTGGTCGCAACCTTGGTCAGCTCCGGGATCCCGTCGGCCTTGGCGGTGGCCTCGGGGGTCACTGCGACGTAGTACGACACGCCATACACGCCCAGGTGGTCGATACCGCGCTCCATGTCGAACGTGTGATAGGTCAGTCCGGGAATTGGATTCGACGGGTCCTTCGACATTTCTGACGCGTTGATGAAATGGAACGGAGTGGTCAGGGAGGACTCGAAGTACAACCCTTCCATCGACTTCTGGCTTCCCTCGGTCCAGTACGGGATCAGCATGGGCGACATCGGGGTCCCGTACTTGTTGAGAGCCTCATTGTTCGCCTCCCAGTGGACGCGACCGTCCGGGAGCTTGTCCAACTCGACCATCAGCGCCTCGTACTCGGGCCACGGCTCCTTCTTCTCGTAGCCGGTGTAGTTCCACTTGGACCAGCCGTCGATATAGGTGACTCCGGCCAGGGCACCGAGGGCAATGACCGCCACCATCCCCCCCGTCAGGAACCTCCTGGTCTGGACATCAGAGGGCCAGACGAATGAGATGGCGACCAGCCCGGCGCCCGCGATGGCGATCGGGATCCAAGCCCAATTGGGGAACTCGGCCGAGTCGGCAACGAGGGCAGCAGCGACCACGGTGGTGACTGCGATCAGGAGACGGACCCAGTGCGTGGACGCCCGGGACGGCAACCGGCGGGACAGCCAGACCACGGCGGCGCCGGCGCCGACCGCCGCAAAGAAGGCGACTCCGAAGTACCAGTAAGGCAACAACCGTCCGTTCCACAGCTTCCAGCGCTCTCCTCCGAACACATCAGGCAGCAACTCCGGAAGGACATTGGGTAGCGGGAAGTAGATGACCGGCAGCAAGGTCGCCGCCATCAGGGGCCCGGCCCGTGTCGTGTGCCGGGCTGCCCAGATCGCGCCCGGGATCGCCACCGGGATCAACATCCACAATTCGACCGGGAACACCTCTCCCCAACTGCTGAGAGGGGTCCACGCCATGTCGGAGGTCAGTCCGATCCGGGCGGCGAGCGGTATGGCCCAAAACGCCGCCATCGCGAATCCCCAGCCCCAGATGGCGAGGGTTCGCCAAAACCCCTTCTTCCAGGGCAGCACGAAGAGCGAAGCGAAGATCACCACGAGCGTCGTCAGGATGTGGGAAAGGGCGGTCGCGGCCAGGGCGATCGCCGCCCATTTCAGATATTTGCGGTCATCTCTGACCGCTCTGATCAAGAGGCCCAGGTAGAGGAGGGACAAGGCAAAGGACCACGAATACGAGAACTCCCCCGCCAGGCTCGAGGCCACGTTGCCCCCGTAGATCGAATAGCTCTCCAGGAACGCGAAGACAGCTCCCGAGGCGGCGGCAACGATGGACACCTGGGTGGGGAGTCGCATCGACCGGGCGAGGAAGTACGCAGCGGGTGGTGTGGCGAGTAGGCCCATGATCGTGACCACCTTGAAGGCGACCCCATAGGGAAGGACCAGATCGAGGAGGACGATGACCAGCGACGGGAGCGGAAAGTAGAAGTAGAAGGCGGGGAACCCGGCAAACCAATCGTTCGACCAGCCCAGGATCTGGCCTCTCGCCAGAAGGTGGTCCCTCAGGTACGCGGGACCGAAGACGTGGGCACCCATGTCGCCACCGGTCGGAGTGGTGGCCGAGAACACCCAGCCCGGGTTGAGGACGACCAGGATGACAGCTGATATCGCGGCGATGGTCAGCACCGCCGGCCAGGGAGAGGCGCCCCCTGCTCGCCGAGGAAGGGTCATGTCCGGTGCTGGCGGACTATCTCCAGGACCTGCGCCACATCGATGTCGACACCCTCACGGTTCCACCACTTCTCCTCGCAGTTGTGACATGCGAAGAACCGGACTTCGGTGCCATCGGGAAGCAGATGCTCGATCTCGATGACGTCAGGTTGGGAGCACTGTGGACAGTCCATGTCTTTTTCGTTGTGGGCGGGTGCCTCATGTTACGGCTACCGATTGCCTACAACAATGCCTCCTCTTCGAGGAGACGGCCCAGATATCGGCTTCTCCGACGGCCATTCTCGGTCCAGTAGGCGTACCAGTAGGGGCCGTGGGGACACCGCGTGCAACCGGGTTTGCCACACCTCACCGCCTGTTGGCGGAGATGGACTTCGGGGTGGTCGCCGGCTGCGAGTGCGCCGGAGCGCTGTAGTTGGGCTCGGGTCAATATCAGCAACCGGCGGAGATCGTGCTCATCCATCTCCCTGACCGCGTCGAGCAGATCGCGGTCGAGGGCCATCAGGCAACTGACAACGGGGCAAACAGTCGGGTCACCGTCCGACGGTCGGTCAGAGTCCATCCCTGGGGCGGAATCATCCGGTCGGCGTGGTCGGCGCAGAGCGCGTATCCGAAGGGCCCGTCATCGGCGACCAGGTCGTCGAGCCACACGGCGCTGTCGGCGTAGGAGAAAGTCATGAAGGCTGCCGAAGGCGAACCGCACCGGACGCAACTGATAACCATGGCGGGCACGGTAGAAGTACGCGATTCCCCGTTCAAGGACTCAACGCATCGAGAGCCGCTGCCGCATCGCCCGGGTACAGGGTCGAACGCCGTGAATCGTCGACGATCAGTGTCGCCGGAACGGCGCTGATGTCGAGGTCTTCGAACAACCCAGGGTGGGACTCCCAGCTGAACTCCTCGAAACCATCGGCGCCCAGCGCCGCCATCAATTCGTCGCGAGCCGGCTCGCACTCGAGGCACGTCACGGAGCTGAACAGGTAGACCCCGGGGCCGAGAAGCGCTTGTTCGAATGTCGCACGGCCCGAGCCACGGCGTCGGGCCCACCACACCGTCCCGGCAACTATCGAGACCAGCCCCAACACGATCAGGAGGCGGGCCCCGACCTCAGTCATCGCCGATCGCAGTCCCTCCCCCCAGGGCGAACGAGCCTCCGCGGACAATCGACCATCCGGTGACGAGGTCGCCATCGCCGGTGACTTCGTATCCTTGTGCGGGCTCTGCCGGGACCGCTACTTCCACCACTTCCCCCGCGGGGACCAGCACCTCAGTCGCGGTTCCCCCATCACGGAAGGGCAGCAACGACGCGTTCACGTCCTCGAGGCCGGGATTGAGGACGATCATCGAGCCGGTCGCCCCGGCGATCGACCCGGCACCGGGCAGAAGCCAGGCCGAACTGGGTGTGATCGCGCCGCCGGTCATCGCCAACCCGGTGCCACTGCTCACGCGCAGGAACACCGAAACCGGGCCCGTGGAAACCACCCGCACCGCGGAAGCGACAGGCGTGACTTCGCCGACCTCGAAGATCGCTTGCCCCCTGGCTTCGATCTCCCCAGCGCCATGCGCTTCCTCCAACCCGTCGGGCGTGTACACGTCGATCTGGTATTCGACCGCCGCGTTGTCGGCTGCGATGACGACTTGATGACTCTCCAGGCCATGGGGAACCGTGACGAACCAGTCCTGGGCCGGGACTTCCGCGTTCCAAATAGCCTCGTCGTCGCCGATCGCGAGCCGACCGACGGTTATGGCACCACCCTGAGTCACCTCGAGGGCGACGTTCATCCACGCCCTCCCGGGAAGGATCTCGGCCAGGTCGATCACCGCCGAAGAACGGGCAGGGACGATCACACCCTCCAACTCGGGGTTCGACTCCAGTCCGGCATCGGATTCGATCACGAGATCAACGATGGCCTCACCGGCATAGGGGTTCATCAATTGCACGACAAACGACTGGCCGCTCAGTGTGGAACCGCCGCCGAGAAGCGAATGCCCGGCAGGTGCCGGCGGACAGGTTTCCGCCGATATCGAAGTCGAGCCGGCGATCACCGAGATTGCACTGGCGTCCGACGAGGGGAGGTCGAGGACCGAACCCGCAGTACCCAAGGCGGCAACGTCGGCGATAGCCACGGATGCGCCACCACTAGCCCCTATCTCCGTCTCAACGGACCCGGTCATGGTTCCGGACGCAAATGTGGCCAGGGTCATCGGCCCGCTCGCCGTGGAGGCAACGTTGATCACAGTCGTCCGCCCCGAGCCCTCTTCGATCGGGCAGTACGCCACGGCAGGCTGGTCCACAGCCGCCGCCGGGCCTGGCTCCGGCTGGGCCAGAGCGGGGATAGCGATCGCGCCTACGGCGAGGACAAGGACCAACAGCGATTTCATGACCTGGCTCAACGACGGGCCCTCCCCACCACGATGGCAACGAAGGAAGCCAAAAGCATCACCAAGGCCAGGATCGGGAGGACAAGAGCAGAGGAGTCGTTTTGAAAGCGAGTCGATCCCTCACCACCGTCGACCGTCAGCGACCAGCCATCGAGGGCAGGGCCGGGCGACCAGTCATCGTCCTGGTTGATCGCCAGAGCGATCGGCTGATTGGCAGGAACCCCGCCGAAGCCGGCGCCCTGCTCGGCCCAGACCACTGAGGTGCCGGCGGCCAGGGGACGGGCACCGGGATTCTCGAAGATCCTCAGCGATGGATCCAGGGGGGTGTGCACCAGGTCGAGCTGGGTTTGAAGGACGTCGTCGAGATACGACTCCTCGCCATCAAGCACCAGCCAATCGACAGCGAATGGCGCCAGAGCGGCACCCGGCCGCAAATCGACTCCAGTCGCCAGCTGATCGACGACGGCATCGAGCTCGAGGTCGCCGGCGCGGGGCGGTGGCAGCCAGACCTCGTCCTGAGTCATGCCGGAGCCGTCGATCGGGCGATACCAGAAACCCGGGCCCGGAATCGCCTCCCCGGGTATGTCTGACCGGGCTGTCGAGATCAACAAGGTCCTGCCCGGGCCGCCCTCACCTGCCAGAGTCGTTGCGAACGCGAGCCGGTCGTTGAGATCTCCGGCGGGGAGCCCGAGGCGCCCGTCTGCCAAGTATCCGATGGACAACAGCAGAGCAGCGGCTGCAGCCACTCCTGATATGGCGCGCTTCGGTTCCATCGAGAGCTGGTCGAGAGCGGCGGCAACGACCAATGCCGTTCCCAGCGAGCCGAGGACCAGGAGCGCCTCCTCCACCCCGGGGCCTCCGATCGGAAGCCGGACCAGCAGGAGAGCGGCAAGGCCGAGCACGGCTCCCGTGAGACCGGATTTCGCCGCACGGTCCTCTAGGAAGAAGAGTGGAATGGCAGCCGCCGCCACCAACACCGGCCATAGCACCGGCACCTCGAGCCCAATCCTTCGGTTGACGTCGGTCACCCATCCCGGATCGGCGACTAAGAACGGCACTGCTATCACCAGGCCGGTCACCGCGACCAGGCCGAGCCAGATCCGAGGGATCCCTGCCCCCATTACGGACGCCACTGCCGCCGTAAGAAGCGGCACCAGGGCAAGGAGAGGGGAGAAAGAGGCGAGGACCACCGACCAGAGGACGACCCAGCCCACCCGGCCGAGGACGTTCTTCCCGTCGTCCCCTGTGTAGATGAACACCGAGCGCACAGCCCAGGGCACGATCGCAGCCCCGGCCAGTGCCAACCAGGAGCCGACGCCGACCGCGATGGCGGTGCCGGGTCCTGCGATCAGCACCAACCCGGCCAGGTACCTGCCTGGGCCCCGAAACCCGATCCGCCCGGCGAACCGCCCCATCCCGAGCACTCCGAGAACCGCGAAGCTGAGGGTGAGCAGCGTCCGGGCGGCACCTTCGGCTCCGAACCAGATACCTGAGACGAGCCCTGTGAGCCCGGTCGAGGGATGCACCGGGTCGGGCGAGCCCAACCCCGCATCGTTCCACCCGCCGAAGAACCGCTCAAGGGAAACGGACGGCGGCTCGAAGTCGAAGCTGAACCCCACGTTGGGAACACCGGCCAGGATGATCGACCTGGCAGAGACCAGCACCAGGACCGCTGCGATCAAGGCCCCCCAGATTCCCGGGCTCGACCAAACACGCCTCGTGCCCCGGGCCAGGGCCTTGTCGTCGTCGAACATGAACAGGATGCGATCGGTGAGGTCGGCGCCGACGGATCGGAGGCGTATCGATCCCCTCGCTTGAAAGCGAAACAACTCCTCGTCACCGACAGCCCGCACCTGCTTGAAGCGCCGACGCTCCGAGATGGTCGACGGCAGGTGGAGCACGTTCCAACCCCAGGAAGCGACATGGCGGGCGGCTGGCCGCCACTTGAGCAGGATCAGGCTGGCAACAGAGTCGATCAGGCCGACCAGGAACTCGAAGGGAATCACCCAGGCCAACGTGATCAGGCGGTATGCCTTGAGCATCGCCCGGAGCCGACCCGCATGCTCCCGCCATCCCCGGCCAGCTTCGCGACACCGACCTTGGTGATAGACCTCGGAGCTGGGGACGGTTATCACCTTCCCGCCGGCGAGACGCACTCGTTGCGAGAAGTCGAGGCCGGCAGCAACCGGCTCGAGGAGGTCGTCCAGCCCGCCGAGACCTTGAGCCAGGTCACGGCGCACCAGCATCGAGACGGAGGACACGAAGGCGACCTCGCGAACCACGTCGTACTGCTGGAGATCGATCTCGCCCTCGTCGAGGCCGGAAAAGGGCTCCCCGAAGACGTCTGTGGCGCTCCCGATCGACTCCAGCTCATCACGGGTTCCTGCCACCAGGAGCTTGGAGCCACCGAGCGAGGCGTCGTTTCGCTCCAACTCGGTCACCAGAGCGGTCAGCGCGTCGGGCCGGGGCCGGGCATCCGAGTGAATGATCCACAGATACTCGACGTCGTGGCCCGTGGAGCCGATCGCTTCCTCGAGTGACGCTTCGCGGCTTATGCCGACGGGAACCTCTGTGCCGCTGTCGGCGATCACGGTGACCTCTTCGACCGAGTCATACACTTGGCGCTCGACAGTGGCCAGCGCCGCGTCGAGGTCGGCGCCCTTGACCAGGGTCAGCACCACCTTGACTCGGGGCATGCCGGGAAGGGTGTCGGTTGTGGGCGCCTCCGCGATCAACGGAGTTGAGGCATCGGTCATGCGGGAGGACATTGTGAACCCGGTCACGGCGCTGAGCAATATCGGTCGCGCCGAATGAGGGTGGTTGAGCTGTCCGGTGGTGTCGGTGGGGCCAGGCTCGCCCGCGGCCTGGCAGCGATCGAAGACATCGACCTCACGGTCGTCGTCAACGTGGGCGACGACGAATTGATCCACGGACTTCACGTGTGCCCCGACCTCGACACAGTCGTCTACACGATGGCTTCCGTCGAGGGCGGGGAAGGGTGGGGTCGCCGTGATGACACATTTGTGGTCAATCAGGAGCTGGCTCGCTTTGGGACCGACACTCGATTCCAGATCGGCGACCGCGACCTCGCATTGAACCTGTTTCGGACCGAATTGCTCCATGCGGGAGAAAGCCTGACGGCGGCGACCGCGGCGATCGTGAAAGCCTTCGGTGTCAGCTCAACAATCCTCCCGGTCACTGACGATCGGTTGCGAACCGAGATAGAAGTCGAGGGTTTGGGGTGGATCCCGTTCCAGGAGTACTTCGTGTTGCGCCGGACACGGGACCGGGTCGCCGATGTCCGATTCGACGGAGCGACCGAAGCGGTCCCCGCCCCGGGAGTGCTCGAGGCGATCGCGAGCGCCGATGTGGTCCTGATCGCCCCCTCCAATCCCCCATTGTCGATCTGGCCGGTCCTCGCGGTCGCCGGCGTCAGGGAGGCCGTTGCCGGCCATCCCCGGGTCATCGCGGTGAGCCCGCTAATCGGCGGGATGGCCCTGAAAGGCCCGGCAGCGGAGGTGCTCGCATCACTCGGGCTGCTCCCGGGCAACCGGGGGGTAGCCGAGGCTTATAAAGGGTTGATCGAGACGCTGGTGATCGATCGCACGGACGCCTCAGATGCGTCCCACCTCGATGGGGTCGAGGTGATCGTGGAGGACACCCTCATCTCCGACGTCGCAGCTTCGAGCAGGTTGGGCCGGGCAATACTCCTCCGATGACACTGGAGATCATCCCGGTCACCGGTCTCGGTGAGGTGCACCCCGGCGAGGACCTGATCTCGATGCTCATCGACGCGATAGCGCCGCTGGGAGTCGCGACGGGCGATGTGCTGGTGGTCACTCACAAGGTGGTCTCCAAGGCTGAGGGGGCCGTGGTGGAGATCGACGGTGACGAGGAGGAGTTCCGACGGGCGCTCATCGAGGGGCAGGCAGTGTCAATCGTTCGCCGCCGTGGCGACCTAATCATCGCCGAGACCAAGCACGGATTCATTTGTGCCAATGCCGGAGTCGACCGATCGAACGCGGCTGCCGGGACGATGATCCTCCTCCCCGAGGACCCGGACCGATCGGCGCAGCGGATCCGGGCCCGACTCGGGCATCACTTTGGCGCCGAGATCTCGGTGATCATCTCCGACACGTTTGGTAGGCCATGGCGGCGTGGGCTCACCGACATCGCCATCGGCGCTTCGGGACTCACCACCCTGCTCGACCTCAAAGGGACCAAGGACTGGAGCGGCCGGGAGCTGGAGGTGACCGAGATCGCAGTTGCCGACGAGTTGGCCGCGGCCGCCGACCTGGTCATGGGCAAGTCATCCGGGATCCCGGCCGCATTGATTCGGGGCTACGACGGCCCACGAGGCGAAGGTCGGGGGCGGGACCTGGTGCGACCGGCCCACGAGGATCTGTTCCGTTAAAACCGCAAGTCCGCTTGTCCATTTGTCCGGATCTGCGGATTGCGTATACGCGTGGCTCAGACTCCCGGGCGGCCCAGTCCCCAGTAGTCGAGACCGGCGCTGCGCACCACTTTGGGGTCGAGCAGGTTGCGGGCGTCAACGACACGGTGTCCCCGCATGACGTGCGCCACCTCGTTGAAGTCGACTTCCTGGAATTCCTTCCATTCGGTGGCGACGAGGAGCACATCGGCGTCGGCGGTGGCCGCCACCGGGTCGGGTGCCATTCGCAGGGAATCGGTCGAGGCTTCGGGGTCGAAGGCAACTACTTCTGCGCCGTCGGCCTGCAACAGGGCGGCTATCCGGAGAGCGGGCGACTCGCGGACGTCATCGGTGCCTGCCTTGAATGCGACGCCCCACATTGCCACCCGACGGCTGCGGAGCCCACCACCGGCGGCCTGACGCACCTTTTCCGCCACCCAGCGTCGCTGTTTCTCATCGGCCTCGATGACGGCCCGCAGCAACTCGAAGTCGTATCCGGCGTCCCCGGCGACCGCGATCAGGGCAGAGGTGTCCTTAGGGAAGCAGGACCCCCCGTACCCAGGCCCGGGCTGAAGGAAATGAGGCCCGATTCGATGATCGAGCCCTATGCCCTTGACCACGTCGACGATGTCGGCGCCGACAGCCTCACAGACGTTGGCCAGGGTGTTGACGAAGGTGATGCGGGCGGCGAGATAGGCGTTGTTGGCGTACTTGATCATCTCCGCCGAAGTGGGGTCGGTCTTCACGGCGACGGTGTCCAACTTCTCATAGAGCCCGGCGACCGCATCGGCATCTGCCTCGTCCCATGACCCGATGACGATCCGGTCCGGGTCGAGAAAGTCTTCGACAGCTCGCCCCTCACGGAGGAACTCGGGATGGGAAACGATCCGGGCCTGGCTTCCCAGGTCGGCGAGCCGTTTTCGGAGCCCAGCGACCGTTCCCGGTGGCACCGTGGACTTGACCACGACGATCACATCGTGATTGACGGCAGGCGCCAGTTCCTCGACCACCGAGTTGATGAAGCGGAGGTCGGCGCGCCCGTCTTCGCCTTCCGGTGTGGGGAGGCAGAGGAAGATGAATCGAGCTCCTTCGATTGCCTCGAGATTCGACGTGTGAAAGGTCAATTGCCCGTTCTGCGTTGCCTGCTCGATGAGTTGAGGCAGGCCCTCCTCGAAGATCGGCACCGAGCCCTGCCGGAGCAACTCCACGCGGTCGGCGTTGGCCTCTCCGACGCGAACGTGATGACCGAGATGGGCCAACCCGGCGCCGGTCACCAGCCCGACGTATCCAGCACCGATGATCGCGATATTCATACTCACCTCAGTCTACGAATCGAGAAAAGCCCGGCCTCGGGCCGGGAAATCGACGCTCAGGAAGCGTCGGCGCCGACGATGACCACGGCGTCATATCCGTTATCGACATCACCGAACTCGACTACACCGAAACCGAGTCGATCGATGATCACGCCCCCGTTCGTGCTGCCTGCCGGCACCATCACCGTCGTCACCTCGTAGTCACGGCTTCCGGCGTTGCCCACCGACTCCACTTCGAACCCATTGTCCTCGAGAGTCTGTGACATCTTTCCGGCAGCCCCTGAGACCCCGTTCCCGTTGAGCACCTGGACACGAAGCGGCCGCTCGACGACCTGAGCTCCGCTGCCGAGGAATGCGGAAATGGTCTCGCCGGCTTCCGGCTCGCGGGCGATGACCACTGAGGCGCCGTTCACGCTGGCGCCATCGACCGGAAGCGTCGTCCCGTCGATACCACCACTGATCAAGCTTCTGAAGTCCCACGCCAGCCCGGCGATGGAAGCCGAGGCCAGAGTGGCGTCGATCGTCATGTGATCGGCCAGCGCCGCGGCAACCTCTCCGGCGTCCGCGACCGAAGCGGGTGTCTTCAGTTCCGACATGATGGCGCGGATCACTTCCTGTTGGCGCTGGGTTCGGCCAATGTCGTCGGCGTCCACCGACCGCCACGAGCCGTCCTGATACTCCTGGTACTTGCGGGAGCGGGCGTAGGCCAGGGCCATCTCACCGTCGAGCACCTCGGTGCCGGCTGCGACGTCCAAACCCGAGGAGACGTCACGCGGATCGTTCGGGAAGGAGATGTGGATCCCACCCAACTCGTCCACCATCTCCTGGAACCCGACGAACCCGATCTCGACGTAATGGTTGACCTCGATCCCCAGGTTCTCTTGAATCGTCTCCACCATCAGTCGCGGTCCGCCAAAGGAATAGGCGGCATTGATCTTTCCCTCACCGTGTCCCGGGATGTCCACCCACAGGTCGCGGGGGATGCTGAGCATCCTGGCTTCGCCAGTCGAAGGGTCCACGCGGACCAGGATCACGACGTCGCCACGCGCTCCAGCGAAGTTCCCGAAGTTCTCCAGGTCGTCGAGTCCCTCCCGGGAATCGCTGCCAACGACAAGGAAAGTCAGCGCATCACCGGTCGGCGTGGCCAGGGCGTCGACCACCTCTTCGTTGGTGTCGGCGCCTGCGAGCAAGCTCTGCCCGGTGTTGAGGGCCCAGAAGAGTCCGAGCGCGACCAGGTTGGCCACGATCAGGAACGAGATGATCGTCACCTTGAGCCAACGTGGCAGTCCACGACGCGAATCAGGTGTTGATTGAGGGGAGGACATGTCTGTTGAGACGACGCGCAGGCTAGCCCCGGTTCCCTCCAATGCCGGTGACCAACGGCGAAGGGAACGTCGGTGTCCGCCGTCTATCGTGCCTGTTCATGGCTGTCCTGGCCCACGAAGGGGCCTACTCCATCATGTACGGGAAGCTGCCCCTTCCGGTGGGCACTTCGCTCCGCGACGGGTACCTGGCCCGCCCCGACGAGGCGGGCCTGTTCCCGGTTGCCTTCGTCCTCCCCGGGCTCAACGGCCTCGATAGCTTCGAGAAGGACCTCTGTCGGCGGCTTGCCCGGAACGGGATCCTCGCCCTGTCCCTGGACTTCTACCGGGGCCAGGCCGATCCCCTCGAGGAGTATCACGGACTGTCCGACTCCCGGGCGTTGACCGACCTCGACGAGCTCCACGAGTTCGTGGTCTCCGACGACCTGGAGTGGGCGGTCAGCGATGAAGTCGGCATCGTGGGTATCGACGTCGGAGGTCGTTTCGGCTTGATCGCCGCCGCAACCCGGCCCTGGGTCCGTTCACTGACGTTGGCTTACACCCCTCTGACCGGGGACGAAGACCGTGAGCATCAGGTAGCCGACTTCCTCGATCATCTCCCGGTTCCGGTCCTCGGTTTGTACGGGGCGACTGACGAGCTGATCTCTCCTGGAACCGTGGACGAGGCGCAAAATCGCAATCAGCACGGCCAGTGGCTCCTCTACGACGGCGCCGGTCACGACTTTCTCGACGTGACGGCCCCGGCCTACAACGAGGCGGCCTCCGACGACGCCCTGGCCCGCCTCGTCGCCTTCCTCAAGGCGACGCTCCCCGCGGCCGCCGAAGAGGACCTGGGCTAGCCCCGAACGTGGCGGACCGCGCCGGAGTGGATCTCGATCGACTCCGCACCGGTGTCGACGATCAATGCCCCGGTCTCGGCAACGTCGACTGCCCGCCCTGAGCCGCCGGGATCCCAGGCAATGTCACGCCCCAGGGTCGAGCAACCCGTCCGATATTCATCCCGGGGCCACCCTGGCTCACCGACCAGCGCGAGCATCTCCGCCGCCCACATCGCCCCGATCTCTTGATGACGACCTGGCCCGGGATCGGCATCGAACAATGCGGACACGCCCTCCGGCGCATCGGGCCACCACAGGTTGAGGCCGAGCCCGATCACCAAAGAGCCATCGACCTGCTCGACGAGGATGCCGCCCACCTTGTCCTCCCGCCACAGCAGGTCATTGGGCCACTTCAGCTGAACTTCGTGATCCAGGGCACGGCGTGCGGCGATTCCTGCCATCAGCGAAAGGGGACGACTGTCATTCTCATCACGGCTCATGGCCACGGAGACAGCAAGCGCTCGAGGTGCGTTGAACCACTCCACACCTGTCCGACCGCGTCCTTTGGACTGGGATGCGGCAATCACCACGACCGGCAACCGCTCCAGCGCCTCCAAAGCGAGGTCCTGGGTCGAAGGAACCTCTTCGCGCCTCATCTGCCAATAGGGTGTAGCCATCTCGTCCTCCGGCGAGTCAAAGATTGAGGTTACGGAGGAGTCTTGGGGACTGAGGCGCGGATCGAGAAGTTGAGGGAGCTCCGCGAGGAGGCGCTCCACGCAGGAAGCCAAAGGGCGGTCGCCCGACAGCACGAACAGGGAAAGCTCACTGCGCGTGAGCGATTGGAGACCCTCCTCGACAAGGGGTCGTTCCAGGAGATCGACCAGTTCGTCAGGCACCAGTCGTCCGGTTTTGGCATCGAGGACAAGCGCCCGCTGGGGGACGCCGTCGTCACCGGACACGGGACCATCGAGGGGAGGCCCGTTTTCGTCTTCGCCGAGGACTTCACGGTCTTCGGGGGCAGCCTGAGCAAGGTCGTCGCCGACAAGATCTGCAAGATCCTCGACATGGCCCTCGACACCGGCACCCCGGTCATCGGCCTCAAAGACTCAGGTGGGGCCCGAATCCAGGAGGGGATCTCATCCCTCGACGGCTATGGCCGGATCTTCGAGCGCAACGTCAGGGCTTCAGGGGTCGTCCCCCAAATCTCGGTGATCATGGGCCCATGTGCCGGGGGGGCGGTGTACTCCCCCGCTCTCACCGATTTCGTGATCCAGGTGGACCAGACGAGCCATATGTTCATCACCGGTCCCGACGTGATCAAAGCCGTGACCGGCGAGGAGGTCACGATGGAGGAGTTGGGTGGGGCCCTCACTCATGCTTCGAAATCGGGCGTAACCCACTTCGTCTACCCGACAGGGGTCGATGCCCTGGAGGCGGTCCGGTACCTGGTCTCCTTCCTCCCCCGTAACAACATGGAACTGCCGCCCCACTTCGCCCCGACAGATCGCCCCGACCGGGTCGACGATGCCCTCGACTCGATCATCCCCGACTCCTCCAATCAGCCCTATGACATGCTGGGAGTGATCAGCACCGTCCTCGACGGCAACGAGTTCTTCGAGGTCCATGAGCACTGGGCCGGGAACATCGTGGTCGGCTTCGGCAGGCTCGACGGGCACTCGGTCGGCGTCATCGCCAACCAGCCGGCGGTGCTCGCCGGGACCCTGGACATCGAGGCCTCGGAGAAGGCGGCTCGATTCGTTCGCTTTTGTGACGCGTTCAACATCCCGCTGATCACCTTCGTCGACGTGCCCGGGTTCCTCCCCGGAGTCGACCAGGAGCACAACGGGATCATCCGACATGGGGCCAAGCTGCTCTACGCCTACTGCGAGGCGACGGTGCCCCGGGTCACGGTGATAACACGAAAGGCCTACGGAGGCGCCTACCTGGTGATGAACGCCCGGGGGATCCGGGCCGACCTGGTGTTCGCCTGGCCCTCGGCTGAGATCGCGGTGATGGGGGCGCAGGGCGCGGTGAACATCATCCATCGGCGCGAGCTCGGAGGGTCGGATGGAGACTCGAAGCGCACCGAGCTGATCGAGGACTACGAAGAGAAGTTCAACAACCCGTATGTTGCGGCCGAGCTCGGGCTGGTCGACGAGGTGATCGAGCCCCGCGAGACCCGTTACAAGCTGATTCGGGCCATGGAGATCCTCCGCACCAAGCGGGAGAAGATGCCCCCCAAGAAGCACGGGAACGGCCCGCAGTGACCCCCCCTTCGAAATTTGGACGCACAGGGGTCATATGTGATCCCCAGCGTCCAAATTACGGTCCGCCGGCCCGATGAAGAGCCTCCTGGTCGCCAACCGTGGCGAGATCGCGGTCCGGGTGATCCGCACCACAGGGAGATGGGGATCCGGACCATCGCGATATACAGCGAGCTGGACCGCGACGCCCTCCACGTCGACCTTGCCGACGAAGCGTGGAACGTGGGGCCGGCGCCGGCCGCCGAGAGCTACCTGAACCAGCAGAAGATCCTCCAGATCGCACACGAGTCGGGCGCCGAGGCGATCCACCCCGGATATGGCTTCCTCTCCGAGAACGCCGGGTTCGCCCGCGCCGTGGCAGAGGCCGGGATCGTCTGGGTCGGGCCCCCCGCCGAGGCGATCGAGGGCATGGGCGACAAGATCACCTCACGGCGCAACGCCGAGAAGTTCGGGGTCCCGACCGTCCCCGGGATCACGGACCCGGTTTCGTCCATCGAGGAAGTCGCATCACTCGCCGAGCAGTTCGGTTACCCGGTGGCGGTGAAGGCAGCGCACGGAGGCGGGGGTAAAGGGCTCAGGGTGGTCCGGGGATCAGAGGACCTCGAAGAATCCTTCGAAGGTGCCCGCCGCGAGGCCGACGCCTATTTCGGGAATCCCGAGGTCTACGTCGAGAAATACCTGGAGCGCACCCGACACATCGAGGCGCAAGTCCTCTTCGACAACCACGGGAAAGGGCTCTTCCTCGGGGAGCGTGACTGCTCGGTCCAGCGGAGGCACCAAAAGCTCATCGAAGAAACACCTGCCCCCGGGATGACCGTGAGACAACGCCGGGCACTGGGCAAGGCCGCGCTGGCTGCGGCCCGCAGCTGCGGATACACCAACGCCGGGACCGTGGAATTCCTGCTCGATGAGAGCGGTGACTTCTACTTCCTGGAGATGAACACCCGGCTCCAGGTGGAGCACACCGTGACCGAGATGGTGACCGGTCTCGACCTCGTCGAGTGGCAGCTCCGCATCGCACGTGGTGAAGCACTGCCGATGGAGACGGTGGAGACCCGGGGCCACGCCATCGAGTTCCGGATCAACGCCGAGGACCCGTTCAACAACTACCTGCCCACGCCGGGCCAGGTGGTGGAGTGGCAGGAGCCGGCCGGGCCTGGAGTCCGAGTCGATTCGTGGGTGCGGCCGGGCACCACCGTTTCTCAGTACTACGACAACCTCATGGCGAAGCTCGTGGTGTGGGCGCCGGACCGGGCCGCAGCGATCTCGAAGGGACGGCGCTCCCTCCAGGAATTCATTGTCCGGGGAGTGGCTACCACCATCCCGGCCCACCTCGCCGTGCTCGACCATCCGGACTTCCTCAAAGGGGATCACCACACCAAGTGGATGGAAGAGGCAGTGACTCTGGAGGCAGCTGCCCCTGACGCCACTCCCAATCTCCCCGAAGACGAGGAGCTATCGCGTCGGGACATCACAGTGGAGATCAGCGGGCGACGGTTCTCGGTCTCTTACTGGGCGCCGGAGCCCGTGGCCCCGGGTGGTGGGATGCGACGGCGCCCGCCCCGGCTGTCGTCCCCAACCGCTTCAGGAGCGAGCGATGGTGTGATCACGGCGCCGATGCAGGGCACCATCGTGAAAGTCCACGTCAAGGCGGGGGGTTCGGTCAAAGCGGGCGATCCGATCTGCGTTCTCGAGGCCATGAAGATGGAGAACGAGGTCTCCACGCCCAACGCCGGAGAGGTGGTCGACCTCAGGGTTCAGCCCGGGGATACCGTGACCGCCGGCCAGGTGATCGCCATCGTTAAATGATTGCCGGCAGACTTCCCCCGAAATTTGGATCAACAGGTCACCAATCGACCCCTGCCCGTCCAAATTTCTGAGAGGCTGAGTCACTCAGCGGCGTCGGAGATCGCTTCCATCATCGAGGGGTGGACCATCAACGTCTCGACCAGGGTCTTGTCGGTGATCCGCGCCTGCACCGCCAGCGCCACTACCCCGATCAACTCCGAGGCCCGATGCCCGACGATGGTCCCGCCCAGCACCACCCCGGTCGCCGGGTCCGAGGTCAGCTTGACGAAGCCTCTGGTGACGTGCTGCAGCACGGACCGCGCGTTGGCGGCAAATGGGACCTTGGTGGTCCTCACTTTCCGCCCTTCGGCTGCAGCCTCGACGTCGACGAGGCCAACCGACGCGATCTCCGGCTCGGTGAAGATGGCTTCGGCGACCTTCGAATAGTCGATCGGGGCCACCGGCAACCCGAGGGCATGGCTTGCGATCTTCCTCCCTTGCATCGAAGCGACCGAGCTCAGCGGCATCTGACCGGTGACATCACCCGCCGCGTAGATGTGAGGGACCGAGCTCCGCTGATGCTCGTCGACGATCACGTACCCGTCCTCGGTCTCGACGCCTGCCGCCTCCAGCCCCAGGCCCTCGCTCAGGGGGAACGAGCCCACCGCCAGCAGGGCATGCGATCCGCGGATTACTCGCCCGTCGTCGCACTTGACGGCCACCTCCGCGCCGTCGAGATCGATCGCCTCGGCGCGCGCTCCGATCACGAGGCGCACACCCCGCTCCAGGAAGTCCTCTTCGAGGACCGCGGCGACTTCGGCATCGCGATGCGGGAGGATCTGTTGTCGGGAGACCACCAGGCTGACCCGAGCACCCAGGCTCTCGAAGATGTGGGTGAACTCGACCCCCGTCACACCGGAGCCGATCACGACCATGTGCTCCGGAACATCGTCGAGGAAGTAACAGTCACGGGTCGTGAGCACTTGCTTTCGGTCGACCGGCGCCCAGTCCGGGACCCGAGGGGAAGACCCGGTCGAGATCATCGCCTTGTCGAACGCAATCACCCGCTCCCCTGCCGTGGTCTCCACCACGACTTCGTGATCGGATCGGAAGCGCCCAGTGCCGTCGACAATCGCCACACCTTGTGACTGGAGGAGCGACACCCAGTTGCGATTGATGTCGCCGGTGATCACCTCGATCCGCTCGGCGAGGACCTTGGGATCGACCTTGCCTGGATCGGTGACGAATCCCAGCTTTGCCGCGTTGCGTATCGATGTGTGGCGCAAGGCGCTCGCCGCCATGGTCTTGGAAGGGATGCAGTCCCAGAGGTGTGCTGCGCCACCGACGATGTCCTTCTCGACGATCGTCACCTGGGCGCCCTTGGATGCGGCCGTCGTAGCCGCCTGGGTCCCGGCCGGGCCTCCACCGATTATCAGAAGGTGCGGTTTGGTCTCTGCCATGTCTCTCGAGGTGGGACGGTAACTGGGACGAAAACCCGGAGCGGAGATCAACCGCTGCGATGGGACCCGAAGACGGCGCGGAGCCGATCGGAGACCTCGCCAACCGTCGCTCCGGCTGCCAGCGCCACCTTCATCGGATGCAGGAGATTGGACTCGGTTCGCGCTGTCGCCTCGACTTCATCGAGAGCCGACGTCAGGCGCTGCCCGTCACGCTGCGCCTTCCAGAGAGCAAGCCGCGACTTCTGGGATTCCTCGAGCGCCGGTTCGATATCGGACACCGGGACCGGGCCACCGGGGCCTTCCTGGAACCGGTTCACCCCGACCAGGATCGACTCGCCGCTTGATTGTCGGCGCGCCTCCCGATAGGCGGACTCTTCGATCTGGGCTTGCATCCAGCCGGCTTCGATCGCGGCCACCGCCCCACCCATTTCCTCGATCTGACTCAAGATCGCCTCCGCCCGGGCTTCCACCTCGTCAGTGAGCGCCTCGACGAAATAAGAGCCGGCAAGAGGATCGACGGTGTCGGCTACCCCGGTCTCGAACGCGATCACCTGTTGGGTGCGAAGGGCGAGCAGCGCCGCCTCGTCGGTTGGGAGCCCGAGGGCCTCGTCGTACGAGTTGGTGTGCAATGACTGGGTCCCGCCAAGGACCGCGCTCAGCGCCTGCATCGTGGTGCGGACCACATTGTTCAGCGGTTGTTGCGCGGTGAGGGTGGAGCCCGCGGTCTGGGTGTGGAAGCGCATCGCCCAGGACCTGGGATCAACAGCGCCAATCACATCCCGCATCAACCGCGCCCAGATTCGGCGCGCGGCCCGGTATTTGGCCACCTCCTCGAAGAAGTTGCTGTGCCCGTTCCAAAAGAAGGAGAGACGGGGCGCCACCTGGTCGGCGCTCAAGCCGTCCTCGATAGCAGCCCGGACGTACGCCAGGCCGTTGGCGATCGTGAACGCGAGCTCCTGGACGGCTGTCGCTCCGGCTTCCCTGATGTGATACCCGCTGACCGAGATCGAGTTCCATTCCGGAAGCTCGCTCCCCGCGTACTCGAAGACGTCGGTGACGAGCCGCATCGAGGGCCGAGGCGGGTAGATGTAGGTGCCCCTCGCCACGTATTCCTTGAGGATGTCGTTCTGGACTGTTCCTCTGAGACGGGACGGTGGGATCCCACTCTCTTCGGCGACCAGCTGATAGAGGAGAAGAAGGATCGGGGCCGTGGCGTTGATGGTCATCGAGGTCGACACCGAATCCAACGGGATGCCTTCGAACAGCCGCCTCATGTCGTCGATCGAGTCGATCGCCACCCCGACCTTGCCCACCTCACCGACGGCGAGTGGGTGATCGGAATCGAGCCCCATCTGGGTGGGCAGGTCGAATGCGACGCTCAACCCATTCTGGCCCGCGTCGAGGAGGTCGCGGAACCTGCGATTGGTCTCCTCTGCGGTGCCGAAACCGGCGTACTGGCGCATCGTCCACAGCCGTCCCCGATACATGGTGGGATGGGGGCCCCGGGTGAACGGGTAGGCCCCTGGAGCCCCGATTCGAGAGGCGTCGGCAGGGCCCTCGTAAACGACTTCGACCTCGATGTCGCTCGACGTGCTCCTGGTTTCTTTCATAGCCGGGGTATCCTGACAGCCTTCTCGTGGATCGTAGGTCGGGAACTCCGGTGGGTCCCGAGACGTCCAATCCCTCCAGATGGCCAGAAAAGCGCTCATTCACCAGATAGAGGCGCGGGAGCGCAGGGGCCGTTGGTTCGGCGCCCTCGCCACCTTGCTCTCGATGTCACTCCTCCTTGCAGGTTGGGTGGGCTTGTTCGCGTTCCTGGGGACGAACTCGGCATATGGCACATTCGAAGGGATCAAGGACGACTGGGTGCCGGACACCCGCTCGATGGAGCTCACGCTTCCCGACTTGAGCCGGGTGAGCCGGATATATGCCGAATCGGGCGAAGTCCTCGCCGAGCTGCACGATGGGCGCAACTCCGAGCCGGTGCCGTACGACTCGGTGCCCCCGGACCTGGTCCACGCCATCCTCGCTGCCGAGGATGCCGAATTCTTCGAGCACTCCGGAGTCGACTTCTCGGCCATCGTCTCTGCGGCGATCGACAACCTGATCTACGACACGACCCGCGGTGGATCGACGATCACGCAGCAGGTGGTCAAGAACGCCTTCGTGGGTACCGAGGTCAGCATCCGTCGCAAGATCAACGAGGCGTTCGTCTCCGCCGAGGTGGAACGCAGGTTCCCCAAAGAGCGGATCCTCGAGTTCTACATGAACTCGGTCTATTTCGGGGCCGGCGCCTACGGGGTGAAGACGGCTGCGGAGGAGTTCTTTGGCAAGGAGCTCGATCAACTCGAAGTCCACGAGTCCGCCGCCCTTGCAGTCCTGGTGCGAAACCCGTCGCTCTACAACCCGCGGACCCGCCCGGAGATCACCCTGGAGCGAAGGGACGACGTCATCAGGGAGATGGCCGAAGAGGGTTGGATCACGAGCGAGCAGGCCGAATTGGCCATCACCCAGCCCCTCGGCGTGATCGAGGCGCCGCTGCGACGCGGCGAGGCCGATCACGTGGTGGCAGAGGTGAAGCGGCAACTGCTCAACGATCCCAAGTTCGCGTTCCTCGGCGACACTCCGGAAGAGCGAAAGAAGGCCGTCTTCGGTTGCCCCGCCGACGACGTGGCCTGCGAGGGAGGCGGCGGCCTTCAGGTCTTCACCACGATCGATCTCGGCCTCCAGAAGAAGGCCAATGAGATCCTGGCCTCGTGGCTCCCCCTTCCCGTTTACGAAGAGAACCTCGCCAAGTGCCGAGACATCCTCCCCAACGAGACCGATGATTTCCTCGCCAGCTACGCAGAGACACACTCCTGCGTCCCCACCGGGGCGATGACCATGGTCGACAACCACACCGGCGCGGTGAAGGTCATGGCTTCGGGCCTTCCCTTCGAGTTCTCCCAGTTCGACCTTGCGGTTCAAGGCCGACGAAACCCGGGATCCTCGTTCAAGCCGTTCGGCCTGGTGGCCGCCCTGGAGCAGGGATACACCATGGGCCACACCTGGAGCGGCAAGAGCCCGATCGAGATCGAGTGCCCCTTCCCCTGCGCGCCCAACGGCTCCAACATTTGGACCGTCCACAACGCCGGCAATTCCTACGGCGTGATCACTCTCGAGCAAGCGACCTACAACTCGGTGAATGCGGTGTACGCCCAACTCTCCCTGGAGGTAGGCCCGGAGAACGTGGTCGACGTGGCGAGGCGGATGGGGATCGATGAGTCATCACTCGACCCCGTGCTCTCGATCGTCCTCGGGAGCTCGGCGGTGAGCACGCTCGAGATGGCGAACGCCTACTCCAACTTCGCGACCAACGGCCTCCATGCCAACGACTACATCGTCTCCAGAATCGTGGACAGCGCGGGCGACGTGATCTACGAGCACGAGCTGGAGCAGACTCAGGTCTCCGACCCGGCGATCTTCGCCGCCGCCCGCCGTGCACTCTCCAAGGTCCCCACCGGGTCGGGCACGGCTCCGTTGGCCAACATCGGGCGCCCCCAGGGTGGGAAGACGGGGACCCATCAGAGCTACCTCGACGCCTGGTACGTCGGCTACACCCCAGAGTTCAGCACCGCGGTTTGGGTCGGCTATGAGGCCCAGCAGGTCCCTCTCACCAACGTCGTCATCAACGGCCAGAACTATCGACGAGTCTTCGGCGGGTCGGTCCCAGCACCCATCTGGGGCGAATTCATGAGCTATGTCACGGCCGACCTACCGGTGACCGAGTTCCCAGCCGAGCCGTCCAACATCGAGAAGTACCTGATCCCACCGCCGACAACTGTCCCGTCGGTGGTCGGCCTGACCAGTGGCGAGGCAGTTGCAAGGCTCCGCGAGGCCAAGCTCAACGCTGCCGTGGTCGAGGTCCCGTCACTCGAGCCGGAGGGAATGGTCGTGAGCCAGAGCGTGGAGCCCGGAGCCACCGTGCGACAGGGCAGCACCATCACCATCTCAGTGTCGAGCGGGGAGATCCCGGTCGGCCAAATCCCGGCTCTCATCGGGCTAACCGTCGAGGAGGCGTTGGATTCGATTCGTGACTTCGAGGAAGAGACGGGCGTGAAGCTGAGCCTGGTCCAGCAACCGACTGTCGTCACCGATTCGTCGCTGGTTGGCCGGATCGTCACCACCAACCCACCTCCGGGGGCAACGGTCGAGGGAACGGCGCAGCTGACCGTGTTCGTCGGCGAACTGGGCTGAACAAGCCCGTCGATCAACGGTTTCTTTCGCGACCCCCGTCTACGCCTCTTGACGTTATTTGACGTTGTTCTGTAGAACTCGACACATGACAGCCGAAGTGCCCGGGAGTGGTCGGGGTGCTCGTCCTCCGCATCGAACGATCGATACCTCCCCGGGCGCTTCGGTCCGTCCGACAGCCCGAGTTCGACCCGTGGTCCCGGTCCGCATCCGACACTCAACTGACACCTTTCGACCCACAGATGCCTATGTGCGCCGGTTCTGGGTAGCCGCCATCGGATCGGCGGCAGTTGCCGAGCTGCTCCGCCTGGTGCGTGCCGCCGAGAAGGGGGAGGGGGTGCGGCTACCCAGATACCTTCCGACCTTGATGCGGGCCGACTTGGTCCGGGTCGAGGACGGATGGCTGATCGTCGTCGACCGGGTACCCGAGGTCCCAAGGACTATGCGCTGGCGATTCCCACCGAGCTTGGCCGCCGAGCACAGCCAGTGGATCGGCCTATCGACGAACGGCGAGGGCCGCCATCAGGAGTAGGGCCACGAACTCCCCGATGGCGAATGCCAGCGCGACTCTCGTGCCCGGCTCCCCGCCGAGGAGCAGTAGGACGGTGACCCCCACGACCAGACCTCCGAACCAGGCCAACGCCAGGCGGGAGGTTCGGGCCTCCGCAACCAGGACTTGACCGGCAATCTGGGCGGCGGCCGCGGCCATCACCCCGGCCGCGGCGAGCATGGCCACCGTTTGGCTCGGGGCAAAGTCGGGCTCGAAGAGAAAGGCCACTACCTGGGGGCCGACCAGCCACCCGACGAGACCACCCAACACGGCGAGGGCGACGCCTACGACCACGACGTTCCTTGCAAACCGCCCCAGCTTCTTGGTGTCGTTGGTCCCGGCGAGACCTACCAAGAAGGGCAGGATCCTCCCCTGCACCGCGAAGATCAGGGTCAGCGGAGCCCGATACAGGGTGAAGGTGGCAAACACCACCGATTGGATCGCCTGGTCTCCGCCGAGCAAGGCAACCGCGATTGGAGCCGCGCCGAGCAGGACCTGAGACGAGGCAGTCCCGGCGACGTATCCGCCGAGGAACGGGGGCGCGGGGGCGGCGGGTGCCCTGGACTGGCCCTTGTCGTGACGCCACCAACCAAGGCCGAGGACCGCAAACCCCCCGAGCACCATCGCCCATCCCAGCGACTCCGCGGTGGCAAAGAGCTGGATGGCCACGATCCCCGCCGCGAGCCGGACCACGGTCTCGAGCACCAGCACCCACCCCACCCCTGCGAAGCGCCTGCGTCCAGCGAGCACGCCCTTTCCGACGAAGAGCAGCCCGTACCCGACCATGAGCAGGACGATCTGGGCGACGTACTGCCAGCTGCCTGTGAACAAGCGGTCAAGGGTCACCACAACGAACCCTCCACCCAAGACGGCACCGATACCGGCTACGACACCAGCCGGCACCAGGTCGTGAGGTATCGCCTTGCGGCCGGAGGCGACCTCTCGGGTCACGTACTGCTCCACCGGCACGAGGAGCACCGTGGCCAGGATGAAGAAGATGGTCCAGAGCTGGGCGATTGGTGCGAAGGCCTCGGTGCCGAGCTGTCGGCCCCCATAAACCTGGAACACATAAGCGCCGACGGCGCCGATGAGGGCACCGGCGAGCATGAAGGTCGTGCCCGGTGCCTTGAAGCCCCTGCGCTCTGCCTCGATCACCGACCCATTCACCTGGCACCTGCCCCGGTGAGGACAGTCCAGACACTCCTCCAGAGCACGCTGATGTCCATCACCGGCGACATGTGCTTGATGTAATAGAGGTCATAGGTCAGCTTCTCGATGGTGTCCGCTTGATCATCGGCATATCGATAGTGCACCTGAGCCCAGCCTGTGATCCCGGGCCTCACCAAATGACGATGCCCGTAGAAAGGGATCTCTTTTCGGAACGCCTCGGCAAACGGAACCTGCTCGGCTCGGGGGCCGACCAAGCTCATCTCGCCCTTGAGGACATTCCAAAGCTGGGGCACCTCGTCGAGGCGGGACTTCCTCAGAAAGCGGCCTCCTCGAACAAGGCGGACGTCGTCCTCGGTCGCGAATTGAGGGCCGTCCTTCTCGGCGTCGAGAGCCATGGTCCGGAACTTGTAGCATGGTGAACGAATCTCCACCGTGGCCCACTCGCAGCTGCCGGAAGATGGCCGGGCCCGGTGATGCCAGACGGACGTAGATCCAGGTCAGGCCGGCGACCAGACAGCCAGAGTGGCGCCGTCACCGCTGTTATGAGGACGTCGAAGACTCTCTTACCGGGTAGCCATGGCGCAACTGCGAGCAGAGGCGCCGAGATCTCCCAGCCCTCGGCGAGGTGGACAAACGGCACCCGCCCGGTGTGCTCCTCGTAAATGGAGGTGAGCGGCCTGATCGTGTAGCCCGCTATGTCACACGAAGACAGGAATTGGGCCACCTTCTCCGACAACGTGGCCCTCAGGTCCACTGCCAGGGTGAGGTCACGGTCGGGCGTCTCGATCGGGCCATCGAAGGATGGGTCGAGGACCCATACGACGTCGGTGTGAGGCGACTCCGCCAGGTCCTCGGCGAGCTGCTTCTCACCGGTGATGAGGCCAATGCGCTCAGTCCAGGGACGGCGACGACGCACCATGCGATGGGCGGTGGCCAGGACCAGCCATCCGATCGAAGTGAAGATCAGGAAGCGCCGCGAGAAGTACACATCGCGGAACAGGACCAGGAACAATGCCGTGAGTGCGGTGGTCCCGAAGAAGATGGCGAACATGCGCCCGTAGGTCGGCCGAGGCACCCCATAGCCGGACATGCGAGCCGTGGCGATCGACATGATGGTGATCGACACCGCCTGCACCGCCAACATTGGGAACACCTGGTTCCCCAACAGCGAATTCCAGGGAAGCCACACGCCGTACACCGACAGAGAGGCCAGGCTGGCCGCAACTGCCCAGGCGGCGAGATCCGTCAAGCTCGACGAAATCAGAAACCGGCTGCGCATGGTGAGGATGCTAGGTAGCGGTCGGCGCCTTAAGTGGGCTCCGCCATCGCTCGCGCCACCTCGATCAAGGTGCGCACCGCCACTCCGGACGCGCCCTTCACCTGCTCCCCCATCGTCTCGCGTGCTCGAGCCGGGCCGGCGATATCGAGATGGGCCCAGGCTCGTTCGCCGGCGTACTCCGCGAGGAAGAGAGCGGCGACGATGGCTCCTCCGTATCGGCCGCCCGAGATGTTCTTGAGGTCCGCGATGTCGGAATCGATCGTCTTCCGGTACTCCTTGAACAGGGGCAGCTCCCAGAACGGTTCTCCGGCGCGGGAGGCGGCCACCAGCACCCGGGAAGCGACATCGGGATCGGATTCGCGAACACGGCACCGATCCGATCACCGAGTGCGACACGGGCGGCGCCGGTGAGTGTGGCGACGTCGATGGTGATATCGGGCTCGAACCGAGAGACCACTCCCAGTCCATCGGCCAGGATCAGGCGGCCCTCGGCATCGGTGTTCAGCACCTCGATAGTCGGACCTTGCACCGGTCGGAGCACGTCTCCGGGTCGAGTTGCCTTTCCCCCGATTGTGTTGTCGGTGAGTGGGAGCACTGCAGTGACTGTCACCGGGAGCGCGTGACGGGCAATCGCAATTGTTGCCGCCGCCACCGCTGCCGCCCCCGACATGTCATCCTTCATCTCCTCCATGAAGTTGGCCTGCTTTATCGATAGGCCGCCGCTGTCAAAGGTGATCCCTTTGCCAACCAGCCCGAGATGTGCCACCGCCGACTTCGGCTCGTACCTGAGAATGACGAGGCGAGGATCGCGATCCGAGCCCGCCGCGACACCGAGCAATGCACCAAGGCCTTCCTCTTTGATCCGTTCGACAGTCCCAGATCTCCACCGACGACCCCGGCAGGCCCAGCGGCCTCACCGATGTGCGTCTGCGAGATCGAGTGGCGCCTTGTCGAGAGCAGGAGTGTTCACCCAATCCCGGGCCTGGTTCGTGGCCTCAGCCCCGATCAAGGCATCAGCGATGGCCTCGGTCGTGGCTCCCACCATATCGAGGCGCCTCATACGAAAGATCGTCGCCGTTCGTCTTGTATCCGCGGAACTCGTAGCCCCCCGAGCACCGCTCCTTCGACCACTGCGCGAGTCGCGCCGTCCACCGGGACAGGCCCAATGAGGTCACCGCCCGCTCGGTCTTCACAGCCCGAACTGCGTTGCCGATCCCCGCCCTAATCGTCTCGAAACGTCGCCTCGTCACCAAGTCCAACGATCACCACTGCCGCCGCATCGGGATGGGGTAGCGTCATCACCTGGCCCGCCTTTCCTTCGAAACTGCGCGAGGTCCAGCAGGGCTTCGTCGACATCCGCCAGTCCAACCGTCAGCGCCCGGCAACGGAGCCCGTTCGACGAGCATCCCGAGAACCAGTGTCGCGTCGCTCGAGGTCCGTGTCGGCGCTCGCCGTTCTTATGTCCACATTCTCTCCTTGTCAGTCGTTCGGAAGCAGCCCGCCGGCCAGGAACCAGCCAAGGAAGACCCCTCCGGCCGTCGTAATCAGCGCCAGGTAGGACAAGCCGGTGGCTGACATCACGCCGGAGTATGCCGGGTAACGCAAAGCAGCGATGACGGCAACCATCAGGACCGCCGAAGTCCCCATCAAGACCCAGAACGCGATCGTGGCCCCACCTTCAGGCAATCCCAAAATAGCCATGGCGGTGGAGTCGGCGACGATCCCCACGATGGCGACCACGGCGAGAGCGCGCAGGGACCATCGGGGGAGGCTGGGGTCGATCAGGTACCAGTGCCCGAGCATCATCTCCCCGGTCACTCCCCCCAGCGCCAGCGCAGAGAGAGCGGCCGGCATCACGCCGCCCTGAGCTGCTGCGCCTATCAAGAGTGCGGCGCCGGCCGCGACTTGGAGCGAGCCGCCAAGCCGTCGATTGCGCGCCCAGATGGAGCTGAGCACCAAAAGGAGCAGGCCGAGTCTTCCCCACCAGGCGCTCTCACCGAACGCGGTGACCAGCCCGAGAACCATCGCTACCGACCCGGTGAGCCATGTGAACCCAGGACCGACCAACCCGGACAGGGCAATGAGGCCTGAGGCGACCGCCAGCCCTGCGGCCCAACCCACGAGTAAGAGCTCGGGAAGCGCATTGAGGTCCTGGGGCACGTGTCGGCATGATATGGCAGAAGGCCGTCAGTCCTCGAACGAGTACACCGCCGCAACCCGGGCGCCTTCGATAAAGACTGGATCACCGTCCGTGAGCTCGATCAACGCCGCCAGGTCTGCCTCGCCTGGTTGCCGCCTCCCGCCCTCGATGAGGATCATGAACTTCTCCTCACCATCCAGGGCCTCGACAGCCTGGGCGGGATCGCGCCCGGGCTGGAAGATTTGCGACGAGCATTCGGAGTAGAAGGTCACCTGCGGAGCAGGGGTCGCCATCACCCCGCATGTGGCTTCGCCACTGATCATTCGGGCTTCCTCCGCAGCGAGCTCGACCGGGAGATTGACTGCGGCTCGATTCTCGACTCCCCGTCGCACCGAGCCGGTCGCCAAGGCGAGCGAGCCAATTAGGAGAAGGCCGAGGCCGATCGCGCCGGCCGAGACCCACCTGCTTTCTCGCTCCTTGAGCCACGAGTCAATCGACATCGCCCCAGCGACCATGACCAGGGCCAGGGGAAAGAAGACGAACCGAGGTTCGCCATGAGACAGCAATCCAAGCGCCAGCACCTGCAGGATGGCGGGGAAGAGGAGGAAGAGGTAACCTCTCCCGAGCTTTCGGCTCACGCCACTGCCCGATGAATCCTCCGAGCGCAGCGATCGAAGCCACCGGCCCGACAAAACCGGCCAACGGCCATGCCATCATTTTTGCGTAGTCGACGAGACCCTCGCCGACATAGGCCCGCTCCGCGATCCCGCTGGTGTAGGCAATGATCGCCCAAGGGGTTCCCTCGAAGCCAACGGCTTCTAGAGCATGGGGAATCAGGCCGAGCGCTCCGACAACCACGAGCGTTGCCAAAGGTCCCGGCCGAGCCTTGACCTTCGGCCACCAAAGGATCAGCGTCACAACAGCGATCAGACCAAGGCTGAGCAGGCTTTGGTAGCGCAGGTAGAAGGCAGTCCATGCCAGCGGGAGAAACCAGAGCAGCCGAAACGTCGGGAGGTCGCGCATGGCGAACTCCCGCCAGACGATCACCATCCCGAACACGAGAAGGGCGGCAGAGGGCACGTCGCTCAGGTACTCCGTGCTCCTCCGGAGTATCGCCGGGCCTGCGACGATCCCGATTGCCGCGAGACTCGCCACTCTGGGATTCGCCATCTTGTTGCCGAGAACCCAAACCCCCACGATCATCGCCAACAACCCCGCCAGGCCGATCAAGCGCAACCCGCCTTCTGCTCCCCCAACCGCCAGGACCAGGTAGCCGTAAACGGACATGCCGGTAGCCCGATGCGGGGACCAACCGGTGTCGGGCGTCCCCTCCAGCCAGCTCTTGGCCTTGACCCCGTACGCCGATTCGTCGTGACCGAGAGTGCCGCCGTCCAAGACGAGAGGCAGTATGAGGAAGATCGCCAATGGGACGAGCACCCCTCCCCAACGCAGCAGAGCCCATCTCCCCCGCGGCAACGCCTGCCCGGTGACTATCCACACGACTGCTGCCACGGCGCCGACGAGTCCTGCCGTCTCGAGCCACCCCCAACCTGAGACCAGCCCGGAGGCCAGGGCGACCAAGCCAGTGCTCGCAGCCCCCATGGCTTCCAGTCGGGTCGAGCCTCGCGGGATCAGGCCGGCCACAACGCCGAGGCCCGCACCGACGAGGAACACCCAGGGCGAGGCCGAGTCGACAAGTCCGAGAACAAGCGCTACGCCCAACACCAATAGGGCGCCGATGATCCCGAGCGCTGCTCCACGAGAGAATGACCTGACCCTGGCCACGGCGGCCACCTTACGGTTGCATTCGCACTCCGCGAGGCCCGGCCCTGGGAAGATGAGGTTGTGACCCAAGCCCCAGGCCTCGACGTGATCCTTCCGGCGGCACGCGCCCCCGACACGATCGGGCAGGCAATCGAATCCGTCCTCTCCCAGGAGTATCCGGCGTTGGAGTCGATCGTGGTTGCCAGCTCCGACCCCGAGACATCAGAAGCCGCAGTGCGGCACGGAGCCCGGGTTGTGGCAAACCCCACAGGGAGCACTCCGGCCGGGCTCAACCTCGCGCTTGCCGCCGGCTCCGCGGAGATCGTGGCCAGGGTCGACGCGCACGCAACGATCCCTCCCGGCTACCTCGACGCACGCAGTTCAGACCCTGCTCCACACCGGAGCGGACAACGTAGGAGGCATGCAGGTGCCGGTAGGGGTATCCGGATGGGAACGGGCGATCGCCGCCGCCATGTCGTCCCGGTTCGGGGCCGGCGACGCTCGATACCGCATCGGCGGCGACGCGGGACCGGCCGAAACCGTGTACTTGGGTGTGTTCAAGAGGTCGACCCTGGAGCGCCTCGGGGGCTACGACGAGCATTTCGCTCGCAACCAGGACTACGAGCTCAATCATCGAATTCGGCAGTCGGGAGGGCTGGTCTGGTTCGAGCCTTCGCTCCAGGTCGTCTACCGACCCCGCGGCTCACTTGCGGCCCTGGCAAGCCAGTACTTCCAGTACGGGGCCTGGAAGCGGGAGTTCGCCCGCCGTCATCCGGGGTCGTTGCGCTGGCGACAGCTGGCGCCACCCTTGGCGGTACTTGCCCTGGCGTTGTCTTTGCCCGCAGCTATCTGGTGGCGGCCGGCCCTGCTCGCACCCCTCGCCTATCTACTCGCGCTGGCGCTCATTGGCCTGGCCCGACTCCCCAAACTCGGGATTCCAGCCTTCGGAATTCCTCGCTGCCCTTGCGACGATGCACCTCGCTTGGGGATCGGGATTCATCCTCGGCCGATCAGGTCGAGATAGAACGACCTGACCTCGGCCTCCGGCCACCGAAAACGCTCTCTCACCCTCTCGGCCTGGTCGTATGCCGCTTGCTTGGTCGCCGACGCCAGGGAATCGACTATCGCCTTGCTCAATGCTTCGACATCCCCGGGCGTGACCAGCCGCACAGCATCGAGGCCTTCCAGGACCGAACGGGTCCCGGGCAGGTCGGTGGCAACCACCGGTACCCCCATTGCCAGGTACTCGAGGGTCTTGGTCGGCAGGGACTCCCGATAGTTGGCCAGGTCTTTGAGCGGCGACAGGCCGATCGAGGCCTTGGCCACCAGCTCAAGGGCACTCGGGTTGGGGAGAGGGCCGACCAAGTGGAGCGTCCCATCCCCGGCCGCTTTCAGGTCGGCAGCAAGCTCAGGGTCGACGCGACCGACCACGACGAAGGGCACCCCGACGAGGCCACAGGCAGCGACACCGTCGACGACACCACGTGCGACAGTCACGTCGCCGAGATATATCGCAGAGCCATCTCCTCGCTTCGAGCGGGCTCGGAAAGCCCTGCGCACGCGGGTAGTTGACAAAAACCGGGTGTTGGTTGCGAAACAGCCTCTGATAGCCGGGCTCCGCCAGGGTGAGGATCAAGAATCGCTCGGCCAACCAAAAGAGCCCGCGGGCCAGGATGCGAAGAAACGGCTTTGCCCACCATGGGGCCCACTCCTTGTAGCGAACCTGAGCCTCGAGGTCTTCATGGACATCGAATACCACCGGCCGTCTCCGGACCAGACGAGCCAACACACCCGCGGGGATCGTCTCCGGGTCGTGGAGGACCACCACCTCCCACCCGCCGCGGAGCATGGTCCTGAACGCCCCAAGATTGCGGCGCATCCGGCCTCCCGGCAACGGTGCCCAGGTCAGTCCCGTGTGATCCGTCGGCCCGGGCTCCCGGCTCGCATAAGTCACCGGAGTCACTTCGACCAGGGTCTTGATCAATCGCTCCCGGATCCTTGTGTCATCTGGCGAATGGACCGTGGTGAGGACCAGGGCCCCGCTCATAGAGCTTCTACGTTTGACGCCTCGATGCCTCGCCGCCGATAGACGCCCCGGGCGTCGAAGACCTGTGGGATCTCTGCAGCGATGACCTCGTAAGGGAGGTCGGAGTGATCGGTGAGGATCGCCGCCAGGTCGTATCCCGAGAGGTCGCTCCCATCAGCCACCTCGAACCCGTGGGCTTCGATCTGATGGCGGCGACGTGGGTGTCCAGGATCGCGATGTTGGCTCCCCTGGCCGCCAGGCGACTCGCAACATCGACGGAGGCGGATTCACGATCATCAGAGACATTGGGCTTGTAGGCGATTCCAACCACCAGGATGTTGCTGCCCTGGACCGCCCGGCCGGCCGAGTTGAGAAGGTCGGCGATCCTCTGTGCTGTGTACTCCGGCATGCCGGAATTCACCTGATCGGCGATCTCGATGAAACGAGTCGCGAAGTTGGCCTCCCTGGCCCGCCAGGCGAGGTATTGGGGGTCGAGAGGGATGCAGTGCCCCCCAACGCCGGGGCCGGGATAGAAGGCCTGGAACCCGAAGGGCTTGGTCGCCGCGGCGTCCACCACCTCCCAGATATCGATGTCGAGCTCGTGGCTGAGCTGGGCGACCTCGTTGATCAGGCCGATGTTGACCGCCCGATATGTGTTCTCGAGGAGCTTCGCCAGCTCGGCGGCTCGCGCCGAGCTCACGAGGTGCACAGATGGGACGATCCTCTTGTAGGCGGCGGCTGCCACCAGTCCCGAGTCGACCGTGACCCCTCCCACCACCTTGGGGATGTCCGCGGTCTTCATGTCGTCACCCGGCGAGACGCGCTCCGGTGAGAAGGCGACCCAGACGTCTTTGTCCAGAGTGAGACCGGCTTTCTCCACTGCCGGTATCAGGTAGTCCTCGGTTGTGCCCGGATAAGTGGTCGACTCGAGGGAGATCAATTGGCCGGGGCGGGCCACCCGGGCCACTGTCTCCGCAGCGGCGCCGATGTAGGAGAGATCCGGCTCCCGGTTACGACCAAGGGGGCTGGGAACGCAGATGAAGATCGCATCTGCCTCGGACAATGCCGCGGCATCGGAGGTGAACCTTGCTCCGCTGGCAACCGCCGAGCGCAATGCTTCATCGGAAACGTCACCAATGTGTGAGGTGCCTGACTCCAGGGCCGCAACCCTGGCCGGCGAAACATCGAACCCGATCCCCGACAGGCCGCTGTTCACCGAGGTCACCAAGAGTGGAAGGCCGACATAGCCCAATCCGACAATGCCCGCGGTCCACGGCTCCTCGGCGAAGAACCTCGCTCTATCTGTCACTGCGACCGGATGGTAGGAGGGCTCAGGATCCCCAGGCACGCTTGAAGAACGCCGCCATCTGGCCCCTGGTCACATGGTCTTTGGGGCAGAATCGGTTGTTGGTTGGCGGATTACACCCCAGGGTGATCTTTGCCTGAGCGATCTTGTCGATTGCCCCTTCGAACATCGAGCCCTCGTCGTCGATGAAATGATCGACGCCGCTCGCCGGTAGCGAAAGCGTGCGCGCCAGGAAGGCGGCCATCTGCTCCCTGGGAATGAACTGGTCGCCGCAGTACCGATTCGCCCCACAGCCCTCGGTGATCCCCGCCTCGAACAAGCGGTTGGCCGCAGATTCGTAGAACCGCCCGTCGTCGTCACTGAAGTGGTCTCCGGAGGGGATCGGAAGGTTGAGGATGCGGGAAAGGAAGACCGCCATCTCACCACGGGTCACTTTGTCATCGGGGCAGTAGTTGGAGTTGACGGGTGGGTTGCAACCCTCGCTGATCTTCTCCTGGCCCATCCAGATGATGGCGTCTTCGAAGAGATGGCCCGATATGTCCAGGAAGGGGCCTTGGTAGCGGATACCGATCACGTAGGGGGACACCCGGACCGGGTCACCGTCTCTTCGGAAAGCGTTTGCCCCGAGGAAGAGTCGGAGGCTGTCGCCCCAGAGGTCTTTCGTGACAACTGCCCCTGCATTTCGACCGGTGAATCGAACCACAGCGCCCGGAGGCCCGCTCGTCACCTCGACCATCGTCACTCGTTCCCAACCAAAGGCCGCTGCGATCTTGGGGGCTTTCACCACCACGGTCCAGCGGGCGAGCGGGTTTATGTCCGGATCGGAGGACCAAGGATCGGCCACGGATCGAAGCCACGGTAAGGCAGCGCCACCCCACACGAACTCGACGTTCTCGCTAGCTCCCCCATTCGACGACGAGTAGAAGGCCTTGGCGATATCGAAGGCATAAGTGGACTGGGGATGGGTCAGGATGTCCCCTGCGGAGTCGTTCACAGCCGCGACCCAAGGTGCTGCCACCGTTGGCCGGGTCCTCCTTGCTCCATCCGGCGTAGGCCTGGTCCGCCGGAGTGCTTCGCAGGTGACACCCACAACTCGACAGCTTCCCGGACCCGTCGCTGCCCCCCCGCTCCACGGCGGTGGCCACTGCGTAGCTGCGCCCGATGATCGCCTGGGCCCGGAGCGCATGTGTTGGCCATGACGACGGGACCTCGGCCAGACCCGTACAGAGGTACTCCTGGAGGCTCAACGTGACATTGGTGTGGAATCCGCCCGACGAGGGAGTGAAGCGAATCGACCCCCGTGCGTACTCCTTGCCATTCACCCGGAACCGGACATTCGTGCTCGTCGACTTGGCGAGACGGCCGTCACACGGGCCCGGCCCCGAGATTTCCCTCGGTCCCTTTGCGAAAACGGCACACCCCGGTGCCAACGGACTCGAACACCCATGACTCGCCGGGATCGATGGTGACGTCGGTGAAACCCGACCCGTTCGCCGGCGGGCAGACCGCAGCGGGCTGACAGATGGTCAGTGGCCCACCGACCGGCCGTGAGGCTGACAACGGTCGGCGTTCGAGCACCAGTCCGACCCAAAGACCGTTGGCCGCGGTGCTCCAATGGGAGGGCATCTCGACGACCGAGGTCCCGGCGTAGTAGTGCTGGAGGATCTGGGTGGAGTTTCGGCCATCCTGGGCCTGTCCCAACGCCCCGAACTGGGAGAGCCCAACGCCGTGGCCCCATCCCCCGCCGTCGAATTCCCACTCCTCATCGGCAGCGAAGGCGGGCGCGGCGATGGTGAGAAGGGCCAGGCCAATGGCCAAAACCGCAATCGGATGACGAAGCCTCACTCCTCGTCCATCGGTCGGCGGCCCATGCCTCTGAAGCAGATATCAACCCCCGGTGAGACGGTAGACAGCGCCGTCGATACAGCGAAACGGCGAGCAATTCGCCATCGGCGTCGGCGGCAAAGGAAACCAGGCCGGGCGCACGAAGCCGGCCGATGAGGTCACGGGCTTCGACCGGACGGCCGTTGAGCAGGCGGAACCCGCGCACCATGCCCGGACCCGAAATCGGCGAAGATGTAGTAACGGCTCAAGGAACGCACAGTGGGGCCCCGGTAGACCATCCCGCCGGTCACGGTCCTCCCCCCCGAGCGGCCGTACTCGTAAACCGGCATCGTCAGGCCGGACGTGGCGCAACTGGGATCGCTGTCGTTGGGGTTGCACAAGCGTTCCCTCGTAGCGGGACCACCCGAAGTCGTATCCGACAGGGTTGACCCGCACCACGTCGACTTCCTCCCGGGCTCCCTGCCCGACGTCGCCGATGTAAGGAACCCGTTGTCCATGGACCACCGCCATGGGTTGCGCAAGCCCGAGGCCCAGATCTCATCGCGTCCCGGCTCTCCCACATATGGATTGTCCGAGGGAATGGAGTACGGCTGCAGCGCCATCGACGCCGATTCGGATCATCTTGCCGAAAAGCGTGTTCAGGTTTCGCGCCCGGTTGCCCGGGTCGTTGGCCCCCCCACCGTCACCCAGGCTGAGATAGAGATAGCCATCCGCGCCGAAGTCGAGGAACCCGCCGTTGTGGTTGTTGGACGGCTGGTCGACGCCAGCAGTTGACGCGTGGGACGACGCCGACTTGGAGGTCGGCGGAGATGTCGAATTCCACCAATGTATGTGGTGTGATTCCCCGCTCCACCGGAGCGCAAGCGGAGCCGAGTACCAGGCGAAGAGGCGACGGTCGGCTGGGTAATCGGGATGGAGCGCGATCGAGAGCAGCCCTCGTTCTCCACCGAACACCACTTGTCCGTCAGGTCGAGGAACGGTTGGGTGCGCAGCGCCCCGTTCTCGAAGACCCTGACCAGCCCACCCTGCTCAGCGATCAGGAGGCGGGTCTTCGCCGGGGGTTGAGCGACCTGGATCGGGCAGCTAAGGCCGCTGACCACCAGCTGCCAGGCCAAGTGGTGGCCGGGGTGGGGGCTTCATCGAGGTCAAGCCCATCGCCCGGGTCAACATGGTCGCCATCTCACCTCGGGTGAGCACGCGGTTGGGGCAGAACCGGTTGTTGGTAGGCGGGTTGCACCCAACCGTGATCCCGGCGGCTGCAAGGCGGTTGATCGCGCCCTCGAGGACATGGCCGTTGTCATCTACGAAGAAGTTCTGCCCAGATCCGGGCAATCCAAACGCGCGGGCGATGAACGCTGCGGCCTCTGCCCTGGTCAGGTCACGGTTCGGGCAGAACCGATTGTTGCTCGGTGGATTGCAGCCCTGCGTGATCCCGGCGTCGGCGATTCGGTTGATCGCTCCCTTCGAGGATGTGACCCTCGTCATCGATGAAATGGTCGCTTTGCGGCGCCGGGAGGGAGAGGGCACGAGCGACCATCGTCGCCATCTCCGCTCTGGTCAGCAGGCGACTCGGGCAGAAACGGTCGTTGAATGGCGGGTTGCACCCGACCGTTATCCCGTCCGCGGCGATGGCTTCGATGCCGCCCTCGTGGACGATTTGATCGTCGTCGGTGAACGTCCCACCGGGTGCCAGCGCCGCTGTGGGGAGCAGCGCAGCCACCAAAGCAAGGGTGGCAAGGAACGACATTGACCCGGGTCAAGGTAACCGCTCTTGTCGACAAAGCCACAAAGTCTGGGAGCATGGCCCGATGTCCGCTCGTCCTCTCGCTGCTCCTCGTGGCCGAGCCTCTTCACCCAGCAAACCGCCGCCGAGGGAGAGGCGAAGACTGTCCGACTGCTCGTCCCGGCAGGCACATCGCTTGCCATCGCCGACGAGATTTGCGGCCCAGGCAGAGCCGGACGCGGACGGCCATCGATCTGGCTGGGAGCGGGTCGAGGTGACAGACCACGGAGAACGCCCAGGACGCAGCCGACGCCCTCTCCGACGAGCTGGGAGTCGAGGTGATCGTCGAGAATCGCTACGACCATCCTGCGGCCCCGACCGATGAGCCCGGTTTCGGGGACCAGTGGTATCACCACAACACCGGGCAGACCGGCGGCCGCCCCGACGCCGACATCGACTCGCCAACGGCCTGGGAGTCGACTCTCGGCGCCGGTGTGATGGTCGCCGTGATCGACTCAGGGGTCGAGCTGTGCCACCCCGACCTGCGGCCCAGATCTGGACGAACAACGACCCGTCCGGGGGCGGAGACCAGGATGGCAGTGGGCTTCTGGACGACTCCAAGGATGGGACTTCATCAGCGATGACAACAATCCGAGCCCGGTGGGATCGGGATCCGCTGCGAACCACGGGACCGCAGTCGCCGGATTGGTCGCCGCGGCCGCAATGGATTGGGATCGCTGGGGTCGCTCCGGCAGCGAGAATCATGGCCCTTCGAGCCTGCGACTCCGACGGTTGCTGGAGCCTCCCCGCAGCAGAATCGATCTTCTACGCCGCCGACGAGGGCGCAGATGTGATCAATCTCTCGTTTGGGGGCGTCACCGACGACGATCCCTTGCTCAGGGAGGCCATCTCCTATGCGAGGTCCAGAAATGTCGTTGTCGTGGCGGCCGCCGGCAACGAGGGCATCGACCTCGACGCCCTGCCACCCTCCGGCGAGACCTTCATCCCGGCGGACTGCCCTTCTCGAACATCATCGCAGTCGGCGCCACGCAACGACCTGGACAACTGTCGCTTCTTCAGCAATTACGGCCGACACTGGGTCGACATAGCGGCTCCCGGCCAGGCCATTCTGACCACCGGGCTCATCCTCGATCGACCCATACATACTGGCCGACGGGACTTCTTTCTGCCTCCCCCATCGTTGCTGGTGCCGCGGCGCTGCTCCTCGCCCACGACCCGGGGATCGGCCATCAGGAGGTCATAGCCCGACTAAAGGCATTCGCCGACCGACCGCCGGCATCGAGCGGAACCGTCCAGAGCGGTCGTCTCAACATCGGGCGCAGCATCACCAACCGCTTCGTGGACACCGCTGGGCTCCGTCTTCGTCGATGCCATCGACTGGCTCGCCGACGCCAACATCACCCAGGGCTGCAACCCGCCTGCAAACACCAATTACTGCCCCACGCAGAGAGTGACCCGCGGCGAAATGGCGGTGTTTCTCTCCCGCGCCTTTGGGCTCCCGGAGTCGGGAACGGACTACTTCAACGACGACGAGGGCCAGTTCTATGAAGGGGCGGCCAACCGCCTGGCCGCGGCCGGCCTGACCGTGGGCTGCGGGACAAGGCGCTTCTGCGGTGGTGACGACATCAGGCGTGACGAGATGGCGGCGATGTTGGCCAGAGCCTTGTCGCTCCCCCCAACACAGAGCCGATCGGTTCGTAGACGACGAGGGCTCGGTTTTCGAGCACGCGATCAACAAGATCGCGGTCGCCGGGATCACGCAGGGATGCAATCCCCCGACCAATAACCGGTATTGCCCCACCGATCTGGTGACGCGCGGCCAGATGGCAGCATTCATCAAGCGAGCGGTGGAGTTCGATTGACCTGACTGCCCGCAGGTCAGGGGGATACCTACGATTCCGCCGTGCATATCTGCCTCGTGGCGCCCAACGACGCCCTCACCGACCCCAGGGCCCGCGTCACCCGATATCTGCTTGGGAAGGCGGGCCACACCGTCGACACAGTCCTTCCCGTAGCGGGACCCGTTCTGCCAGGCGTGACCCGCGTCAAAGTCGACGGGGTCGGGTTATGGGACCGGATCCAGGGAAGGGGCATTTCGGCCGACGAGAAGGCAGCGCGGCTGACCCGTGCGCTGGCGGCATCCGCCGCCTCTACTGGCGCAGACATCTATGTCCCGACCGACCTGCGGGCTCTCGCTGCGGCCGTCGAGGCCGCCAAAGAGACCGGCGGGGCCGTTGCCCGTACCCCCAAAATGGATCCGGTGCCGGAAGTAGATCTCATCGACCTGGCGCCGACGAGACCGGAGTTGGCTGCGCCGGTCGCCGGGTTTGGCTCCTTTCACACTCCCCAAGACCAGCGACGACCGTACCTCCCTGAGCCCGGGCGCTTTCGAGGCCGCAAGGTCGTGCTCTGTTACCGCAAGAGCGAGATCAACCCGGGCAAGTACCTGGAGGCCGGGCTGACTCGCAGTGGTGCCGACGTTCGCGTGGAGACCGAAGGGATCGATCTCTCGGCAGTCGACCCCAACACCGACTTCGTGATGTTCGTCGAAGGCCCCTATCCGGCGTTGAAGGTGACCGGCGATACCCAAGTGCCCGTCCTGTTCTGGTTTCACCACGGAGAGCACCATCTCCACGCAAATTCCCGTCTCGCCGATCGCTACCGAGCCGATGCGGTGCTGATGGCTCACTCATGGCACCTCGCCTATTGGCTTTCGGCCCCAGTGCACCGCTTTCCGTTCGGGGTGGCCACCGAGTTGCTCGACGCACGGCGCCCGCTTGCCGAACGCCGCTACGACGTGGCGATGGTTGGGGCCAAGATCCGCGGCGGCGGGCCCTACGGGCGGCGCCAGCAGTTGGTGAGCGAGTTGGACAACGCGCTGCCCGCTGACCATCTCGGGTTCAAAGAGGCAGTTTCGGCGCAGGAGATGGCCGACTTTGTACGGTGACTCCAGGATCGTGATCAACGAGGGCGGTACCCGCCACTATCCGATCACGATGCGGGTGCTCGAAGCGGTTGGTTCCGGAGCGGTCTTGTTGTCGGACCGGCTCCCCGGCATGGAGATGATCCTCGACGAAGGGTCGCAGTACGCCGTGTTGACCGACGACGTGGTTCGCGATGTGAATCGACTCCTCGGGGATCCGTCTTCGCTTCAGGACATCGCCGACTCCGCTCTGGAACGCGCCATGGGGCTTCACACTTACGACCATCGAGTCGACGAGTTGTTCGAGATCGCAATCCGGACCGAGAAGCGCTCCATCTCCCGAGCCGACCCAACATCCACCCTGGCGAGGGCCATCGACGACGATGTGGAGGTGCAGAGAGTCGCCCACCTGGCCGCGCCTGATCTGGTGGAAGAACTACCCGACCGCGAGGTCTGGGATGCAGCCGCCTTGACCAAGGAACGCCTCGGTCGGGGCCGAATGGAAACGGTGGCGACCCGGGCCGAGGATCTCGATGGCCTCGAGGACTTCCTGTTGGCTGCCCGGCGCTACATCTATATCGAGGGATCGGCCCGCGGGCTCCGCAGATTCCTCGCCTCCGAGGCCCCCCAAGCGAAGGTCGAGGAGCGCGACGGGATCACCAGAGTCGACCTCATGGCGCCGAGCTACCGGATCATGCCTTTCGAGGTCGAGAGATCATGAGTGAACAGGGAGCCGGGATCCGGGTTGCTGTGGTGATCCCCACTTTCAACCGATCGCCGGTGTTGGAACGGACCCTCGGATCGTTGAGCGCCCAGGATTACCCGACTCAACTGCTGACGGTTGTCGTGGCCGACGATGGCTCAAGCGAAGACATCGCTTCCCTGGTCGAGGGATGGAACCCCCCGTTCGACCGACGCTATGTGCGACAGGAGCACGAAGGCTTCGGAGCCGCCCGCGCTCGCAACCTGGGAGCGCGGTCCGTCTCCTCCGATGTCGTGATCTTCCTCGACTCCGATGCCATCGTCGGGCCTGACTTCGTGGCGAGGCATGCGGGATGGCATCGGGACGGGGCGAACAGCGTCGTCATAGGTGGACGCGTCCATCTCAGCGCCGCCGGCCTCGAGGCGAGCGATCTCGCTTCCGGGGCAGTCGACCTCGCTGCCCTCGAGTTCGAAGAGCATGAGGACTTCCGGGTTGTCCTCACCCGCCGCACATCGGGCTTGCAGGCGACCGACGAGGGGTACCGGGCCTTCGTCTCCTCCAATGTCTCGCTACCGAGCGCACTATTCGAGAGCGTCGGTGGCTTCGACGAGCGATTCCGCTGGTGGGGCAGCGAGGACTCCGAGCTCGGATGGCGTCTCTGGCAAGCGGGCGCGAAGTTCGTCGAGGATCCGGAAGCCAGGATCTACCACCAACTCGACTCCGATACCGCCGGAGGCACCGAAGGGAGGAATCAGGCTCGCAACCTGAACCGGGGCTTGTTGACCAGCCTGGTGCCCCAGCGTTTCTATCGGAAGGGGATGCCGGAGCCGCCACCGGAGGTACCGAAGTTCTCGGTGCTGATCCATGACACCCCTGACGGTGCGCCGGTCGCCTGGTGGCGTGCCCTCGGCGGCCAAAGCCTTCCCGACTTCGAGATGGTCGTGCTCGCCGACGGCGGCGATCACGATCCCTTCGCCGGAGCGGCGGATGGTGAGCGGAGGATCTCATTCATCCCGGTGGTGGAGGAAGCAGTGCGGGCATCCCGGGGCGAATATCTGGTGTTCGTCAACGGACATGCCGCCCCTGGCCCGACACTGCTCCAAAACCTCCGCAAGCGGCTGGACGCCCGCCCGACGGCTGAGGCTCTCACCTTCGGGATCGATGTCCCGGAAGGCCCCTACACCAGAGAAGAGGACCTGAGATATCTCGAGACGTCGTGGGGCCGCGACCTCCCGCTGGCGCTGGCAATGCGCCGCCGTGCTCTCGTTCTCCGGCTCGATTCCGGGGTCGAGGTCGAAGCGGCGCTCGCCGATGTGCGAAATGGAGCGGACCTGATCCATCACTCCCACCCACTCATCGCACTGCCCGGCTCGGAACCAACCGAACGCCCGGACGGTTTCTCGTTTGCCACCAGCCGATCACGCCAGCTCTACGAGGCCACGCAAATGGGGGCGGGAGCCACTCTCAGGACCGGGCTCCAGATCGCAAAGGCTCGATTCCGACCCGCCCGGCCCCCGTCTGCCAGGCCAAGGACCGATGCGGAGCGCCGGCCCGGCGTTCGCTATGTGGGCTGGGTGGGCAAAGACAACCTGGGCGACGATGCAATGCTCGAGGCGGTCCGCGAGCTCATGGCGTGGGGCGACGTCGAGGCGCGGGGCGAGGCGAGGGACCTCCTCCTGCTCGGCGGCGGCACCCTCATCAATCGCAACCAGTACCTGCGCTGGCTGACCGAGCGCGACTCGCCACGAATCGAGCGAGCAGTGTTTGGGACCGGTGTCGCCAGCCCCGGCTTCTGGGGGCTCACCGAGGACACCACTGAATGGCTCCGCTGGCTGGGGACCTGCGCATACGTCGGGGTTAGAGGGCCCAACTCGGCACAGACACTCCAGAACTGGGGCTACAAGGGCGAGTTGGAGATCTGCGGGGACTCCGCCCTCGCGCTAACGCCGTCTCGGGAGGTATCAAGCGGCGGCGGGCCAATAGTCGTGGCCCCCGCGTGGACCAATGGCGAGTTGTGGGGTGGCTCGGACCTCGACGTCTTTCGCGAGCTGGCGGGAGCGATACAGGCATGGCGTGACCTGGGACGTGAGGTGACGCTGATGTCGTGTCATCCCAGCGACGATCGCCCGATCCTCCAGATCAAGGAGATGCTCGGCGAGGTCCCCGTTGGCTACCACGCCGGGTACACGGACGTCCAAGAGAGCCTCGACCTGCTTGCGGGGGCTTCCCTCGTGGTCGGTGAGAGGCTCCACGCCTGCGTCCTGGCTGCCGCTGCCGGCCGGCCCTTCATCGCCATCGAGTACCGGCCCAAGGTCCGCGACTTCGCCTTCTCGGTCGAGATGGGAGACTTCGTGGTCCGTTCGGACGAGCTCAGCTCGGCGAAAGTGCTGGACCTGGCCGATGCCATGGGCGATGCGGCCCCACCAGAGATGGTGAGCTCGGTGTCGCTCTACCGGGAGCGTCTCGCCAACGCCAGCGATCTCCTTGGGGCCGCACTCAAGGCATGACCAGCGTCCTCCTCGTCACCAGCAACGGGACCGGCATGGGCCACCTCACCCGACAGGCCGCCATCGGGCTCTCACTGGGAAGCGAGGATCATCCGACACTCTTCTCGCTCTCGGTCGGGCTGCCGCTTGCGCTGGGCCTCGGATTACGAGGCGAATACGCCCCCAGTTATGACAAGCCATGGATCGCCGGCCGGGAATGGCACGGCTACTTGCGCGACCGCCTCATCGCAATCGTCGAGGAGATCGGAGCCGAGGTGGTCCTGTTCGACGGCGTCGCGGTCTATCCGGGAATCGCGATGGCATCGGCCGCGGCTTCGTGACGTCGCCTTTTCCTGGCTGCGGCGGGGGATGTGGCAGGAGGGGACCAACACCGGCCAGTTGCGCCGAGCCGGCCATTTTGACCTCGTGATCGAGCCCGGGGACCTCGCCGGTATGGACCGTGGTCCCACTGCAGGCGCCCGCAATGTCGAGCGTGTGGCGCCGGTGAGCCTGATCGAGGTCCTCGACCCTCTGCCGTGTGCCGACGCCCGCGCGGCACTCGGTCTCCCCCTCGACGCCGAGATCGCCTTGATAACCCTGGGATCCGGGATGCTCGGTGACGTGGCCGGCCCGGGATCGGTGGCAATCGAAACCCTGTTGTCGAATACCGACTTCCACCTCGCCGTGACCTCGCCGGCCGTTGCTCGGAACCGCCTCGATTTCGCAACCGCCGACCGGATCACCCACCTCGAAGGGATCTATCCGCTGGTGGCCTACCTGTCGGCATTCGACTTGGCGGTCAGCTCCGCCGGGTACAACGCCGTTCACGAGCTCGTGCCATCAGGGGTGCCTTCGTTGTTCGTCGCCAACACATCCACCCGAACCGACGACCAGGTCGCGAGGGCCCGCAGACTCACCGAGCTCGGGATCGGGGTGAACGCCGCGGACGACCAGCCGGAGGCTGTTGTCACGGCTCTGCAGCAGCTCTTAGTACCCGGGAAACGCGCCGAGCTCGCCGCAGCCGCAGCCGCCACCCGTTCGGAGGTTGTCGGCGCAGAACAGACGGCATCCACCGTGGTCGCATTGGCTACGGGCTTCGATACCCGCCGGCGCAAACCGTCGGTGGCGATCGCAGACACGGTGCAAAGGGCGAAAGACTCGGTCAAGGTCGCCATCGGTGAGGAGCGCACCGACTCGCTGAAGCGGATGCTGGGAAGGGAGCCGGCGGCGAGAGGGAAGAGAACCGAGGTGCGATTGGTCGACGTCCCTGAGACTCCAATTGGCGGAGGCCCATTGCCGCTGGCGATCACCACCGAGTTGAGCCGGTCTGATCTCGACCTGGGCGCCCCCTTCGAGCATCTGCTCCCCGACTCGAGCGAGGAATATCGGAAGCGCCGCCTGGAAGTGGTCTCCGAGTATTACGACGTGGTCGACTAGAGACCGAGCGACCTCACGAAGAACGTCGCCATCTCTCCGCGTGACAGGTTGCGGTCGGGGCAGAACTGGTCGTTGGTCGGGGGGTTGCAGCCAACGGTGATCCCGGCACTCGCCAGCTTGTTGATCGACTCCTCGAACGGGTTGCCTTCGTCATCGGTGAAGAAGTTGGTCCCGGCTTCGTTCTGGTAGCCGAAGGCTCGAACCAATAGCTCCGCCATCTCGTCGCGCTCGAGCGGTCGATCGGGACAGAAGCTGTCTGCGTCGCAGCCGAAGCCGATCCCGGCAGTCTGGATCTTGTCGATCGCAATTTCGAAGAGGTGACCGTCGACGTCGTTGTAGGCCGGAACGCCACTCATTTCTGTCAGATGCAGGGCCCTTGCAATGAACGCAGCCATCTCCCCCCTGGTGATGTTCCGCTGCGGGCAGAACATCGTGTTCAGCGGTGGATTGCATCCCAATGTGATCTTGGCGACGTAGATCTTGTCGATGTTGTTCTGGTGGACCGACCCGTCATCATCGATGAAATATCCCTGCCAAGCACCGGCAGCCTTGAGCAGGTAGGGATAGGGGTCGATGGCAGTCCCGTTCCTCCGGATCTCGAAGTGGAGGTGTGGTGAGGTGCTCTCGGCATTGCCCGAGTCGCCGGACCAACCAATGAGCTGGCCTTTGGTCACCACGGTGCCGTCGACGATCCCGGGGGCGATACCCCAGCCCTTGCCATCGTCGGTATACGACCCGTTGGCGGCCTGGGTGTCGTTGTTGAGGTGGATATAGCGGGTCTGCCAGCCGTCACCATGATCGATGCCGAGACCGCAACACTGGGTCGGTACCCAATCCACCACCCCGTCGGCAGCAGCGACTACAGGTATCCCCTTCCCCCCGGTGGACATGATGTCGACACCTTCGTGGGCTCGGGCGCAATTGGCGCCCCGGCAATCACCGAAGCTGTCAGTGATGCGATGCGGCCCATCGAGCGGAAAGTCGATCTGCAGCGGGTCGAAAGCTGCCGCTGCGGGCAGAGCAAAGCCAACGACGACGAACAGCGTCGCCAACAGCGCGGTCACCCTTCGCACTGACTCTCCCGCTTGCATTGACTCAGCAACAGACCATCCGTATCGGCCCCCTACCCCGGGCACTTGAACTTCTAAACCTGACCGCGCCACCGAGGCACAGGTACCGTTTCGCCCCTCACCATGGCATCACCGACCAGAACCCGCATCTTGACTGCCGCTCTCGTTGCCGCCGGAGCGGGGGTCTTGGCGTGGGTTTGGGACGATCTCGATCCGCTCCTGCGAGCGGTGCTGGTGGCGGTGATCGTCTTTCTCGGTGCGGTGTTCTTGCTCCGAGCCCGGCCCGATCGAGGTGGCGGAGAGCCGGACATCGGGCCCGGGATCCTGGACCTGGTGGTTGCAGATGAGACCCGTCGCCCCTGGAACCCGACGACTCTCCCCTGGGTACCTCACCCGACCAAGTCGGTCCTGTTGGTCCCCGCGGCCGACTACCACCTGGCCGAGGTGGTGCCCCTGGCTTCCGAGCTGGAGCGGATGGGCATCCCAGCCAGGATCGCAATCGGTCCCTCCCCTTGGTCCCGGACCTGGCAGGCGCTCTCCAGCTATCCAGGCCTCGAGGTCCACGCCCTCCCCGAACCGGACGAACTCACGGGTCATGTGTCGGCGGTGTTCGTGATGAAGGACACCGGCAGTCTCGGTCCCTTCGTCGAGCGCTGTCGCCAGTTGGGGATCCCTGTCGTCGGAAAGGTCGAGGGGGCTCAGGACTTCTGGGATGCCGACACTCCGCAAGAGCGCCGGCCGTACCGGAACATCGATCTGGTGTTGTGTCAGGGCCAATTCGACGCCGATGCCCTGGGCGATCGAGAGACCACGATCGTTGGTAGCACTCGGCTGGAACGCCTCTGGTGGGCTCCCCCGGTCGCTCCTGCCGAGTCGTTGGCGGTGATCAACCTCAATTTCGTCTACGGCGTGCGGACCGAGGACCGCAGACTTTGGCTGGAAACTGCCATCTCGGGGTGCGAGCAGGCCGGGATCCCCTATGTGATCTCCACACACCCCGCTGAGAAGTCGCGGATCAAGTCGAGTCGAGTCACCTCCATCTCGGCTTCACGGCTCCTCCCCCATTCCACTGTCCTGATCAGCCGGTTCAGCACCATGCCGTTCGAAGCCATGGCGCGAGGGGTGCCCTTCATCTATCACAACCCACATGGGGAAGAGGTGCGGACCTTCACCGAGCCGATGGGCGCGTTCGAGACTTCCAGGTCGAGAGATGAGCTAGCCCATGCGGTCCGAGCCCTCGACAATGGGGGCTACACGAGGTCTCGCACCGAGAGCTTTTTCGCCCACCACGTGTCAATCGATCCGGTGAACCCCAGCGAGCAGCGCTCGGCTCAGGCCCTGCTCGGCATATTGGATCGTAGGCGGCAGACATGAGAGCGGACCGGGTAGTCGCCAACCGCTGGTTGCGGATCTCTTTGCTGGCCGGGATGGTCGTGGGATGGGCCCTCATCGCAATTGCAATCGCGAGCGAAAGCTCCTCGCTAGGCGTCGTCGGTGTGGCATTGGTCGGACTGGGAAACTTGTTGCTGGCCAAGGCCTTTCTGGAGTTGCGATCTACCACGCTGACGATTGGTCGAGCCTCACGTCATACCGACCGCGTGACTGCCAAAGCCTTGATGGAAATAGAGGGACTGCGGGCCGTGGACGAAAGGTTGCAGGAGGTCGACGTCCACCAAGAACAGGCCCTCGAGCGTCTCCGCTCTGAGGCCGCGTCACTAGAGGAGCGGTTGGTCGAGCGGGTGCGCGGCGTCGAGCGCTCCCACACAACCGACACCGCCTCCCAGTCCGCGGCCATGGGTGACATGCACTCCCGGCTCGAAGCCCTTGCCGGCGCACACGAGGTGACACGGATCGGCCTAACTGCGACTCGGGCGATGACTGACAAGCTTGCCCACCAGGGTCGCCAGGCCCTGCTAGCCAGCCCCCGCCTCCGTGCGGCCGCGCACAACCAGGTCGACTCTCCGCTGCTGAGCATCGCGATTCCCTCGTATAACCGGCCCGATGCTCTCTCCGAACTACTGAAAAGCATCGCCGGCGAAGTCGCGGCATGCCCGTCGGGCATGGTCGAACTCTGCATCACCGACGATGCCTCGCCCGACCCAGAAACCGTGGAGGTGGCATTGACTTTCGTCGAAAAACATCGGTTCGCCTCCCTCCGGGTCCAGCCATCCAACATCGGGTTGGAACGAAATGTGTTGGCTGCAAGTGAGCCCTGCCGCGGCGAATACATGTGGCTGGTCGGCAATGACGACTGTCTGATCTCCGGATCCTTGGAGACGGTCCTTGATGATGTCCGTGCCGCCCGCGCGCCAGTACTCCTGTACTCCAAGCGACGCATGCGACTCGACGGGTCGCCAAGCCCAGAGGTCGCGGGATCGATCCCGATCGACCTTCCCCCTGAAGGGCACCATTTGTTCTCTACCCTCGTGGAGGCCGCGAGCAGGCAAGGGCTGTTGTCGACCTTTGGCTTTGCCGGTCCGATCGTGCTCAGACGGACAGCGTTCGTGGCTGTCGATCCCACCCCATATCTCGACCTCTCGATGTATGCCCGCACCTGTGTGCTAATCGAATCGTTCGCCGACCAGCCCGTTCTCTATCGGAATACACAGGTCGTGATCCACCGCACCCCCACCCAGGCCGAGAAGAACGCCGAGGCGTTGAGCCGACCTGAAGAGGAGTTCATGCAGGGCGGCCTTGCCCTGTCGATCCCGGTACTTCGGAACGGCCCTGGCCGCCTCACTGCAACGGCTGATCGACAGTGGTGCGATCGGATACGAGGCGATCGCAACGATGCCCGAACACCTCATGTCGGAACTGCCCCTCGTCCAGTGGGTGACCCGCAACCGTGCCATAGATGCCGACATGGACCAGCGTCTCGGCACCGCGGTTTCGACAGACGCAGACCGTTTCTTTGCAGGACTTCGGGCGCTGCCCAGCGAAGCGGAGGTGTGACACGGGTTGGCTCAACGACCGCCGTGTAAGGACGGCGACCCGGACTCTGTCTGGGCTCCCTTACTCGCCGACAGGAGAGGTCGACATACCCCCGCAACTTCGGGCTGCGGTGATCGATCAGTTCCACAGGCTCTACTACACAGACGACTCGACCTGGAGGCGGCTGACGTACCGCGGAGTTACGACATGGAAGTGCCCTCTTGACCTTTGGATATATCAAGAGATCATCCACGAGGTGCGGCCCGACTTGATCATCGAGACAGGGACTGCATACGGGGGGAGTGCCCTCTACCTGGCGGATATTTGTGAGTTCATCGGCATAGGCCGACGTGGTCACTATCGACATCACCGATCGAGCCGAGGATGTCTCTCACCGACGGCTCACGAAAGTGATCGGGTCGTCTGCGGACGCAGAAGTGCGGGACCGCGTGCTGGCCGATGTTCCCGACGATGCCACCGCGATGGTCATCCTCGACTCCGATCACACGAAGGACCACGTTCTGGCCGAATTGAGGCTCTGGGCCGATGTGGTCTCGCCTGAGTCCTACCTCATTGTCGAGGACACCAACATCAACGGGCACCCCGTCTACGCGGACTTCGGCCCCGGACCAGCCGAGGCTGTCGCCCAATTCACACGTGAGCGGCCCGAATTCTCGCCTGACCTGTCGCGGCAAAAGCTCCTGTTGACATGGAATCCGGGCGGATACCTACGGAGGTCGCAGTGAGCATCGTCAGCGACCCCGGCCAGTCGCCAGCTCGTGCCCTGGCCGACTGGGTCCGGAGGGACTATCCGAGACTCGTCCCGGGACAAGCAGATGTCGACTCATGGGAGCGCTCAACGTGCCGGGTGTGCGGCTCGACGCACCTCCGGGGAGATCCTCTCTCTCGGTGACCTCCCGCCTGCCAACGCCTACCTGAGCCAGGACGACCTCCACGACCCAGAACCCCGATATCCACTCTCGCTGCGCCTTTGCGAGATCTGCGGTCTCGCCCAGCTGGGCCATGTCGTGCCTCCCGAGTCCTCTGTTCCGCTCGTATCTGTTCTTCACATCGAGTTCGACGAGCATGCCGCGATCATTTCGCGAGGTTGATCGTGGAGAATGCCGACGAGTTCGCCAGGCCCAATGGCCTGGTAGTCGAAATCGGCTCCAACGACGGCACTGCTCTCGCCGCCTTGCAGGGCCGTGGCCTGCGATTCTGGGGGTCGACCCTGCGCGAAACGTCTCGGTGATGGCGGCGGCCCGAGGAGTCCCGACCATCGCCGAGTTCTTCACCGAGGTTGTGGCTCGCAGATCGTCCGAGTCGGGGTAAGGCCGACCTGATCGTCGGCTGCAACGTTCTCGGGCACATCGACGACCTCGATGAAGTCTGTCGCGGCATCCGGGCCCTACTCGCAGACCACGGGGCCTTTGTTTTCGAGGTGCCGTACCTGGGCGAATTGCTGATGAAGTCGGAGTACGACACCATCTATCACGAGCATCTCTCCTACTTCGCGATTCGCCCGCTGGCACACCTCTTCGATCGGCATGGCATGCGCCTCGAACGGATCCAGTTCGTCCCGGTTCATGGCGGCAGCATCCGGGGCACTGTGGTCCATGGCGAGGGCATTCAGCACAGGTCGAGGAGGAGATCTGCAGGGAGCTGACTTCCAGGCTCGGAGACCGAGCGGTCGCGTCCCTGTCTCGTCTCGAGTGGTCGAGCTAGGCGCCGCCCTCCAATCTCGTCTCTCCGAGCTCCGAGCTTCGGGGACGAAAGTGGTCGGCTATGGGGCCCCAGCCAAGGGAACGTCGTCTCAACTACTCCGACATCGACACCAGCATGTTGCCTGTGGTACTCGACTCCACCCCGGCCAAGCAAGGGCCTCCACATCCCGGGGACCCATCAGCTGATCCGCCCTCCCTCGGCGCTGGCGATGAGGACCCCGACGTGCTGCTGTTGCTCGCATGGAACCATGCAGAGGAGATCATGGCCCGAGAAGGAGTTCCGGGACCGGGGTGGGCGCTTCCTCACCCCCAACTGGTAGAGCTATGACCGTCTGTGAGCCGGTCAGGCCGTGCCCGGGCGAGATCCAACGACATGCTCCGGACCTCCTCCAGGCTGCTCCCGAGAAGGCGGGCAAGGTCGACCCGCCCCAAACGGTTGATCACGTTGCAGAAGGCCGTCGACCATTCCCGTGCGCTCCTGCATCGGTCAGCTCTGGACCCAGGGGAGATACGCAGTGGCTTGGAGGCCGTCAGGCTGATCACGCGTCGCCTGCCACAGCTCCCATCGTTACGCTCGCTCGGCCGGGACCTCGCATCGCGACATCCAGCATGTCGTGACAGTGTGCAACCCAGCTGAACGACGCCTCGGTCGGTCCCAGCTCAACCAGTCGCCATGGGAGTTACTGCTCGTGGTATCGCTTTCGATAGAGGACCTCGGGCACCCGGATCAGATCTCCCCAAGTGGCCATCACCGCCATCCACACCATGTCGACCGCGAAATCGTCGCGATCGTTGGGAATGATCCCGCCACCGGTGTCCCGCAAGGCCGCCACCCTGTGTCAGGCCGCGGAAAGCCACACCCGCAAAGTGGTCGTCGAGGAGGGCCAACTGACGGGCGACCGGGCCACCGACGACAGATGGCTGGGTGAAATGGTATTCACGGGTGCCAAAGTGTCGATGTCGGCGAAGACCACCGCTGCTTCGGGCGTGCCTCGTCGCGGTCTCGATCAGTACACTCGAGATAAGTGGGATCGACCAGATCGTCCTGCTGGTGGTAGTACCAGAACTCGCCGTCGGCCTGCTGCTGAAGCCATTCGATGTTGCGCGCCCATCCCAGCCGTCGAGGTCGAATGGAGACCTCGAATCGCGGGTCGTCGAGGAAGCCGCCGCACATGCGCTCACAGGCCGGATCCGGCCCGTCGATGGAGACAGACAACCTGCCAATCGTCCATGGTCTGGGCCTGTATCGACTCGACGGCCTCGGTCGAGATGCTCCTCTCCCCGGTACACAGGGACGCCGATCGTCACCAGAGGCGTCATCGAACGGCGCCGGATCCTGCTCCCCCACCATCCGCGCGTAAAGAGGAGCGGTCGTCAGCTTTCCGGTGTCGATGGTGTGATATCGACCAACCGACTTGGGCCCGATCGCATGACGGTCGTGGAGCTCGCTCGCCGGGTCGTCGATGTCGGTTGCTCCCCAGGCGAAGATCAGCCCTCCCTGCAGCTCAGCCTTGCTCAGCGCTCCAGCCGAACAGGTCGCCAAGTCTCGGGACGATCGTGGACAGGCCACGAGATTATCCCTTTCTGGATCTGGCCCTCGGCGGCCGGTGGCAGGGTCCAAGAGCCATTCCGGGACCTCGATCTCTGACGAGGACCCCTGAAGCCCGCTCGGATACCAGGACAGGTAGAACGTCCCGTTGCCATAGTCCAGGATGTCGCCGAACGGGCCGAGAACGATCGTCGTCGACGGGAAATGAGGCCCCGGTGAACTCGACCACGCAGGTAGTGCTTCACCCGAAACAGCCATGGCCGCTCCGGGGTGATCCCCATCGTGGCGTCGACGGCCAGCCGGCCGCCCCACAGGGCGTTGACCACGTGGTCGTAGTCGACCGTCGCCGACTCCCCTTGGCTCGTGCTCTCTACCGCCAACCTCTCGCCGTCACTCCGCACCCCCAGCACCTCGGTGTCGAATCGGGGTATGATCCGGGATCCGCTGACCCGGGCCCGCACCAATTCGGCGAGGCCCGTCGGGTCGATCCCGACCTCGTCGGTGCGAAATACCGCCTCGACGACCGCCGGGTCATAGTCGGCTTCGAGCTCGAGCGGGGAGAGCCTCTCAGGCGCGCGCGTCCAGGTCGACCCCGAAATACTCGCCGCCCCTGATCCGACCGACGCCGACGTCATGGGTCCGCTTCAGGTGGATCTCGAATTCGTCGACCGAGAGCAGGCTGTCACGGTGCACCGCATAGTTGAAAGCGGTCGAGATCGGGAGCTGCGACATCGGGATCTCCAGCCATCGCTCGAGGAGCGGGCCGAAGGTCGGCTGCCCCTTCCACCATCGTCTCCGCGGTGCGCAAGGTCCGATCGTTGGCATACACATAACCGAGGTGGACCTTGCCCTCGTTGTGCAGCGATGCCCCCATCATCGCAGTCGGGATTGCGGTCGTAGAGATCGACGTGATGCACCGCCGGCGGCCAAATCCATCGGCCACACAGCTTCCCTGCAACCCGGCCCCGAGCACCGCCACCCTGATCCGGCTGCGCGCGCACGTCATCCGCTCACTGTCGAGGAGACAGTAACCCGCGAGCGGCCGATGCCATCCGCCGAGTCACCGCAGGTCGCCACTGCCCGCGCCAGGCTCCGGCAGTACCCTCCGCCGCCATGGATGCCCTCGCCACGTCGCTCGATGGCGTTCTCGTGCTCGAACCACCGGCCCACCAAGACGACAGGGGATTCTTCTTCGAGAGCTGGAGTCGGGAGAGTTCAGGCGGTCACCGGAGTCGACGTCGAATTCGTCCAGGACGGCCACTCCGGATCGAAGCGCGGTGTGCTGCGCGGCCTCCATTACCAGCTCCCACCTGACGCCCAAGGGAAGCTGGTGCGAGTCCGCCCGGCCTGTCTTCGACGTCGCCGTCGACCTGCGAAAGTCCTCTCCCACATTCGGGCAATGGTTCGGAACCGAGCTGTCGGCTGACAACCGGCGCCAGATCTGGGTCCCGCCCGGCTTCGCCCATGGCTTCCTCACGACCTCCGACTGGGCCGAGGTCCACTACAAGGTCACCGGCTGCTACTCGCCGCATCCGAGCGCGCCCTGCGCTGGGACGACCCGGACCTCGCCATCACCTGGCCCCTCGACAGGCGAGCCCCTCCTCTCTGCAAAGGACGCCGGCGCGCCGCCATCTGCGGCACGCCGAGTTCTTCGCACTAGACGTCGCCCCGTATGGGACGTCGCTATCTGGTCACCGGCGGCGCCGGATTCATCGGCTCCAACTTCGTCCGCTACTCTGCTTGGCGACGAGAGCCGGAGGCGACGGTGACCAACCTCGACTCGCTGACTTATGCGGGCGTCGACGGCGACCGCCGACGAGCTCGATCGGCTTGACCGGGTCACAGACTTGTCCCCGGCGACATCAGTGACTCGCGACCTTGTGGAGCAGCTGATGATCGACCACGACATCATGGTGCATTTCGCCGCCGAAAGCCACGTCGACCGCTCGATCGCAGCGCCATCGGTGTTCCTCGACACCAATGTGATCGGCACCGGAGTCCTCCTCGAGGCGGCACGTCGGCACAATCGGTGCAGCGGTTCATCCACGTCTCGACCGACGAGGTCTACGGCTCGATCGCCGTGGGCACGCTCGGAGGAGGCACGCGCTCCGGCCCTCCTCTCCCTACTCGGCGTCCAAGGCGGGCGCCGACCTGGTGGCCGCTCGCCTACGCCGCGACTTTCGATTGCCCGGTGATCGTGACCCGATGCACCAACAACTACGGGCCCTACCAGCACCCGGAGAAGCTGATCCCGCTGTTCGTGACGAACCTCCTCGATGGCGATCGCAGGTCCCGCTCTACGGGAACGGGCGCCAACGAGCGCGACTGGCTCTTCGTCGAAGACCACTGCGCGGCGCATCCAGCTCCTGATCGACAGCGGGCAGCCCGGGTGAGATCTACAACATCGGGGCCGACGCGCAGCTGTCCAACATCGAGGTGACCCGCCGGATCCTGGCGTTCTGGGGAAGGACGAGAGCTGGATCGAGCTCGTGACAGACCGACCGGGCCATGATCTCCGATACGCCGTGGACTCGTCGAATTGCAGGGACCTGGGGTGGGCGCCCGACCACGCCTTCGACGATCACCTCGAGAGCGACCATCGACTGGTACCGGGCCCGGGAGGACTGGTGGCGGCCGATCAAGGCGAGCCTCGCATGAAGGGCATCGTCCTTGCCGGCGGCGCCGGCACCCGGCTCGACCCGATCACCCGGGTCGCCTCCAAGCAGCTGCAGCCGGTCTACGACAAGCCGATGATCTACTACCCGCTCGCCACTCTGATGGATGCCGGGATCCGCGAGATCCTCATCATCACCACCCCGAACGACCTGCCGCATTCCAGGACCTCCTGGGCAGGGTGAGCGCGTTCGGGATCGAGCTGGCATATGCGCGTCAGCACGAGCCCCGCGGCATCGCCGAGGCCTTCCTCATCGCCGAAGCTTCATCGGCGAGACGCCGGTCACTCTGATCCTCGGCGACAACATCTTCTACGGCGACATCGGGCTCGACCGAATCGTCGAGGCACATGAGAGAGGAGCCGAGATCTTCGGCTATCCGGTCCGTGATCCGCAGCGATACGGAGTCGTCGAGGTCGACGGCGCCGGTCTGGTCGTAGGTCTCGAGGAGAAGCCATCCCGGCCCCGGTCCCGGTATGCGGTCCCGGGCCTCTACGTCTACGACTCCGCCGTGGTCGAGATTGCCGCGGGGCTTAGACCGTCTTCCCGCGGAGAGAAGGAGATCACCGACCTGAACCGCGCCTACCTCGAGCGGGGCCGGCTTCACGTGAATCTGTCTCGGACCGTGGGGTCGCTTGGCTGGACAGCGGGACCCATGACAGCTTGCTCGATGCCGCCAACTTCGTGGCCACGGTGGAGCACCGCCAGTCCATCAAGATCGCCTGCCTCGAGGAAGTTGCGTTGCGCTCCGGGTTCCTCAATGTGGACGGCTCACCGCCATCGTGGAGGCGCTCCCCGATCCTCGTACCGCCATTACCTTGAACGGCTGCTCGAAGGCCGATGAGGCCGTCGGTGTTGCTCCTCGGTGGCAGCGGCCAAGTGGGGAGCGCCCTGGCACGACATTTCGATGAACTGACCGCCCCGACCCACGAGCAGTTCGACCTCGCCCGGATCGATGCGGGGTCGGCACGGGAGCTGATCCGTCACAGTGGGGCGGACGTCGTCATCAATTGCGCCGCCTATACCGCCGTCGACCGCGCCGAGAGTGAGACTGAGAGCGCCGAGTCAGTCAACGGCTGGGCGGTGGGGGCCCTGGCCGCGGCAGCGGCTGAAGCCGACCTCCCGTTTGTCACTTATTCCACCGACTATGTCTTCGACGGGACGGCAACCGTCCCATATCTCGAGTCGGCAGTTCCGGCTCCGATCAACGCATATGGACGGAGCAAGCTTCACGGCGAACGCCTTGCTCTGGACGCGAACGCTCGCACGCTGGTAATCCGCACTTCATGGGTGATCTCGGCGTCTCACCGCAACTTCGTATCCAGAATCCTGGCGAAGGCGGGCGAGCCCAGGGTGGATGTAGTGGACGACCAGCAGGGAAGTCCCACGATCGCTGCTGACCTGGCCGCAGCGAGCGTGGAGGCGATACGGAGTGGGGCGACCGGGGTCCTGCACCTCGCCAATCGGGGGTCGACGACAAGATACCGCCTGGCCACCCACGCGTTCGAGGCTGCCGGACTCGACCCATCCCCGCTCCGCCCCTGTCCGTCGACACGCAATCCAGGTGATGCGGAAAGGCCGAGATACACGGTGCTCGGCTCGGAACGGCTCGCTCACCTCGACATCGAGGAGTTGCCCCCTTGGGAAGATTCGCTCACCAAAGTCGTGGCAGACCTGATCGGTTGACCCACCCGCTAGAGAGGGCAGTAGGTTCCGCTAATGGCCACCTGGACCCGCGAGAACGTGTTCGGAGACAAGTACACATCGCGGCCGCTGGATGAGTTCGTCGGCCAAGCAGCGCCACTCGACTGGCGCATCGACAACCCGTTCCAGGACTCGGACCCCGCAGAACTCCTCGCCGAGATGCTCGAGGAGCCGCGCTCGGCGCCATCACCATGACATCGAGGCGCTGAAGACCTCGTCAGACCTCTATGAGGCCTATTCGAATCGCGTAGACGCAATGCTGGAGCAGGTGGACATGGCAATGTCCATCGCCGGTCTCGATTGGGCGACTTGCAGCTACATCGACATCGCGGCCGCCGAAGGCTATGTCACGAATCACCTATACGAGCACGGAGCCCGAGACATCGATGCCGTCGATCTCAACGAGGGCAACCTGCGGCGAATCTGGCAAGTCCGGCATGTCAAAGAAATCAACCCGGGTCGAGTCGCTTTGATCGACCTGGAGAACGTGGCCTGGTCGGCCTCGATCGGTCGCACCTATGACGTCTCACTGGCGCTGGGGATCATCTATCACCTGGAGAACCCGATGCTCTTCCTCAGGAATCTGCTCGAAATCACGGAGATCGCAGCGTTGATCGAATCCGACACACCGGTATTCCCCGAGAACCAGCGTTTTCGGGGCAACGGCGTGTTGTACCTCCACCGTGACCAGGTCACGCTGAGAGCCGGCAACGTCCGCCATTTCACCGAGATGCGGCCGGACCGAAAGGCCCTCGTGGAGATGCTGCTCAGCGCCGGATTCGAGCGGGTCATCTCGATCCCACCCGCCACCGAAGCTCCCTATCGAATGTACGACACCGGGGAGAAGTCCGTGCTGCTGGCCTTGCGCTGAGCACGCCTCGCGAGCTGATAGCCGATATCGGCGCCCTGTCGATAGATTCATCCCGTCGAATCCACTGATCCGCGCCTCACCCGAGCCCAACCACGCCCATGGCAACTCGAACCGAGACCACCCGCGAGATGAGAGATCGCTCCCTCGACTACCGCCCGTATCTGGACGGTCTCCGGGGAATAGCGGTGCTCCTCGTCTTCGTCTTCCACGCCGCTGCGCCCCGGGCTTCCCGGCGGGTTCATCGGAGTCGACATCTTCTTCGTGCTTTCCGGATATCTGATCACCCGGATCCTGCTCGTGCAGAAGGAAAAGACCGGGCGCATCGATTTACCAGGCTTCTACGCCCGCCGCATGAGGCGTTTGATGCCCGCGGTAATCGTTCTCGTGCTCGTAGTCGTGGCCCGCGAGGCCATCTATGGAGACATCCTGGAGATGGGAAGCCGTCTCCGCGACGCCATCGCAACCCTGTTCTATGTCGAGAACTGGAACCTGATCTCGCAGGCCGACCAGTACTTCGCGGAAGGGACAAGCGCTCACCCCTCAGACACGCCTGGTCGCTGAGCATCGAGGAGCAGTTCTATGTGCTGTGGCCGTTGCTGCTGATACCGGTGATCGCCATCGGGCGGTGGCGGAAGGGCTGGTCAATGATGGTCGTTCTGGCGATGGCCCTCGCCTCGGCCATGGCGATGGCCCTGCTCTACACCCCTGAGTTCATCGTTCGCGCCTACTACGGGACTGGCACCAGGGTGCATCAGCCACTGATCGGGGCCCTGCTCGCTTTCGCCATCGGAACCCCGATCGTGAAGCGGATCCGTGACCGAGAGGGTCCGGCGATCACGATTGTCGGTGGCATGGCGGTCCTCTCCTTGTTCGCGGCAGCCTTGCTCTTCAATGGAGACTCCACCGGCTATTACAAGGGCGGGAGTCTCGTTGTCGCCCTGCTCACCGCGGTCCTGATCCTTGCTCTAGAGAGTCGCCCTGCGAGTTCGCTGTCGACCGGCCTCGGCTGGAACCCGCTGCGCCAGTTGGGCAGGATCTCCTACGGCTTCTACCTCTGGCACTGGCCGATCATCCTCTGGCTTGCAGTCCCCGTGGGAGTAGGGTTCTGGGAACGACGGGTGGTCAACCTGGCCCAGTTCGGCCTGACATTGGCCGTCGCGATAGCGAGCTTCTGGATTGTGGAGAACCCGATCCGGGAACGCCAGATCTGGGTCGGGAAGCTCAAGCCCATGGGAACAATCTGCATCGGAATCGCAACCCTCATGGCCGCCGGGGTCATCTCGTACGCCGTTCTCACGCCCGACGAGACCAACCTCGCTGCTGCCGCGCTCGCCGACCCTTCCTACGAGGCCTGCCCGGACAATCCACAGCCATGCGTCAAGGTCGAGGGCCTCACTTCGGACTCACCGACCGTGGTGCTCATCGGAGATTCCACCGCCCAGGCCTACGACCCGGCATTGAAGGAGCTGGCAGCTATCTACGGGTTCCGCTACGTGCAGGCCGCGGTTGGTGGGTGCCCGATCAGTCACCGGCTAATTGCCACCGGCCTGGACGGCGAGTTGCACAAGCCATCCAATTTCATGTGCTACGAGGAGATGCCCGGGATCTATCAGAAGGTGCTCGACGAGTACGACCCGAACCTCGTGATCGCGACGTCGTGGAACGAAACAAATCAGCACGTCGAAAATGGTCAACTGCTGCTCAAGGGGACACCGGAGCATCTCCATGCGACCGAGACCGCCCTACGAGAGACAGTGGAACTGCTCACCGCGGATGGCGCTCAATTGGCATTCCTGAGCGTGCTGCCACCAGGTAAGACGGTCGACTGCCTGAAGACGGGAAGCGCGACTTCGGAGGCATGCGCTCGGCCCGTGACGCCGGAAAGTGGCGAGATGCCGTACAACGCGATCTTCGACAGCATCGCGGCCGACCTGGAGGCAGTGGCGTCTATCTCACTCGAAGACGTGGTGTGCCCGGGCGCCTCGTGCCCGCTGACCATCGACAACATCGTCATGCGGTACGACGGCGGCCACTTCACAGGGACTGCAAGCCGACACCTGGCACCGATCATCGATGCCCGGCTGGCCCAGGAAGGGATAGTCCTCTCCCATCTCGGCGACTGAGCCCATGGGGAGGCGCCTCTAGGGCAGGATGACTTCGCGAGTATCCGCGCCGTCGGCGTATTCGTGGAGGGTGGGGAGATATGGAAAGCCGATTGGGCCTGCGAGGTCCTGGACGAAGGCCGCGGGGTTCGCTTGACCTCGTCGAGCCACGAAGCCCGATCCGTGCACGACTTCGATGCTCCATTCCAGGCGACGCAGCATCTCGACAAGGATCCCGACTCCTGTGAATTCATGGAAGACGCCCTCCAAGCCGTGCTCGAGCTGGTACACGCGGCGCCGAAATCGGTCCCAGGTCCAGTCATTGGCTACTCCGAGGAGGAACTGCCCGTTGACCACGAGGGGACAGTCATAGGCGAGCACGCGCCGCAAGTCGCGGAGATAGAGGTATTGGTCATACAGGCTGATGTGTGACCAGGAAGACTGCGCCAGGCAGAGCCGGAATTTGTTGGTCGGCAATTCGTCGAGGCGGACGTCATCCAACACGTGCACCTCGATCGGCCGGTCGATTCGCTCCTCTAGAACGGAGACGAACACTTCGGACACGTCGACGACGTGATATTCGCCGATTCTCTCCCCGAGGACCTCGAGGACGGCCTGGGTCGATCGCCCGCCACCGGCACCGATCTCGAGGACATCGATGGTCTCGGTGCCGGGGAGGAGACGGTCGAACAAAAGCTCGTAGAGTGAGATCAGATCGGCGATCTCCCCCCATTCGTCGCCCGGGAAGCGAACTGCGGCGTCGGAGCGGGTCATCTCGGAGCCGTCCCAGGACTCCTCCATTCGGTAGCCGGCAGATTGCCATCGACGGGCATACTCATCGAAGTCCCTGCCCACCTCTCCGGGTGTCTTGGCCAATCCGCACTCCTTTGTCCCGACACACACCGCCGGGTGAGACGGGAGGTGGTCGTCGAATCGACCGAGGATAGGTGCCCTTGGAGACTCCTTGGCCCCGGCTAGGGTTCGCGCCTCCATGACCCAGTCACGGGCTGTCATATTCGCCTCACTCCCCGGTGTGCCTGGATGAGAGCGCTCACCGCGTTGCTCAAGTCGAGGAGGGGCATATTGCTCATGTCGGCGACGGCTGCCGGCGTGGCCGCTTTGTTCACCCCCGCGCCGTGGTCCGCGATTCTTGGAGTTCTCGCCATCCTCGGCTTTGGGTCACTGATTCTGATCTTGAGCGTTCGATTCAGCGACCTGGTCGCCCGACTGAGACGAGCCGAATATGACGTGAGGCGCCATCCGGTCGCCTCGATCACTGCACGGCCGAGTGACGCCGACGACCGGATCGCGGTTCGAATGACGAGCGCCGTCGACCTGTTGGAGACCTCGATCCGCCGTTTGGAGGATATGGGCCTGGTGGATGGTGAGATGTCCGCCGCTGGCGACGGGCCGTGGGTGACCGTGGTTGTCCCCTGCCACAACGAAGAGCAATTCGTCGCCAGCACCCTGCGGTCGATCGCGGCACAGACATTCGCGAGCTGGGAGTGCATTGTCGTCGATGACGCCTCCACCGACTCGTCGTTACGTGAGATCTGGTCCATCGCCACGACGGATGATCGATTTCGGGTGTTACGTCATCAGCAGAACGCTGGTCTGGGCGCGTCCCGCAACACCGGGCTCAGAGCGGCACGGGGGCGTTATGTCACTTTCCTCGATTCCGACGACCTCTTGATGCGGGACAGCCTCATGGACCGCGTTGCCACCCTGGTCAACGCCGAGCCTGATCCCCATGTGATCGGCTCCTTCTGTGGCGTGACCATTGGCCACGAGGAAGCCGTCCTCGAGGACTACCCCGCCCGCATGGAGTTCGACGCGGACCAGGTGATCGACCTGGTGACCGCCGACGCCGAGTGCCCGTTCAATGCCCATGCCCCGCTGCTGGTGACCGAAAAGCTCAGGGCCCTCAGGGGCTTCGACGAGTCGATGCGATTTGGAGCAGAAGACTGGGATCTCTGGTATCGGGCAATGCGGAACGGCTATGTGTTCGTGCCCTCCAAGTTCCGGACTGCCGTATATCGCCAGAAGCGACACTCGATGGTCCGATCGATGGCCGATGGGCACGTCGTCGAGGCGTCAAGGCTGATCCAGGCGGCGCATCGGCCGGTCGAGCCCGGCATCCTCACTTCGCCGTCTCCGACCCCATTGACCCGGCCCATAGCCGAATACCAGGCGGCGCTGCTGGTTGCCGATCGGGCGGTCCGTTTTGCCGCGATGGCCCTGGTCGCCGGGGACGAGGTTGCCGCCAACCGGGCTTTGGCAACAATATCTGGGGTGCCGCCGGCCCTCCTCAGGCGCCACCTCGACCTCGAAGACCTGGCCGGTCGCGGGATGCAGCGTGCCCTGGCCCTCGGCGCTAGCGAGCTCGACGCAATCTCGACTCTTTCACGGCCGATTCGCGATCGATTGCAGGCCTTGATCTATGCCGCTCTCGCCGGTTTCGAGCCGGAACAGATCCCACCCCCTCCATCGGTCGAGATCGAGGTGCTGCTGGTGCCTCAACATGCCGGACAACTCCAGGACCTGATCAAGGCCGCTGACGCTGCGGGGTTCGAGCGTGTTGACATGGCGGTGCTACTGACCGAGCGCGAGGGGGGTGCGCAAGGTGTCGCCGCGGAAGTTCCAGATACATTTGCCATCTGGTCCCTGAACCAATGGGCCCTCGCCAATGGCCAATGCCAAACCGCCGTGGTCGGCGAGGTGAGGACTGCCGTCGTCGATGGGATCGCCAATGCCCTCGCCGCCAAAGGCGGCCAGGTCATCGTGGTCCCGCAGCCGTACTCCGAATTGATGACGATCGAGGAGGCGCATCGCAACCGATTCGAGTCGAACCAGCGGGGGACTCTGGCGAATCTCGGGCGATCTGTGATCGGCCTCGGCCCCGGACCGGACGGAAGGGACCTCGACCCGGCGTCCACCTGGGTCGTCGAGGAGGCGCCCAGAACCACGTTCGACGCAGTGGACATGGCACGGTTCAAGGACGGCCATCGTGGGGAGCGAGTCGTGATCATCGGGAACGGGCCCTCGCTAAACGAGCTCGATCTGACTCGCCTCAAAGGCGAGAACACCATCGCTGTCAACGCCATCTTCTACGCGGAATCGACGATGGGATTCGACCCCACGTATTACGTGGTGGAAGACACAGCGGTGATGAGGGACAACTTGGAGGCGGTGGTGGCGTACCAGGCCGGGCACAAGTTCTTCCCCTCGATCTATAGGAGCATGGTCGGCGAGCACGACGACGTCACCTATTTCATGATGAATCGTGGCTTCTATGAACCGTTGTCCCCCGACTACTGCATCCCGAGGTTCTCGTTCGACCCGGCGCAACGGATCTACAGCGGGCAATCTGTGACCATCATCAATCTCCAGATCGCCTATCAAATGGGGTTCGATGAGGTGATCCTCATCGGGATGGATTTCTCCTACACGGTGCCGCCCGAGCACGAGGTCGAAGGTGATCGTCATCACCTCTACCGGGCCCGACCCGAATCATTTCCACCCCGATTACTTCGGTGCGGGCAAGGTTTGGAAGGACCCGAAACTAGACAGGGTCTTGGCCAATTACGCCCTGGCCAAGAGCATCTTCGAGGCCGACGGTCGCCGCATCGTCAATGCCACCGCCGGAGGTCGCCTGGAGATCTTCGAGCGAGTCGATTACACCGAGCTGTTCTGAGGAGAGATCGGGAGAACTGCGTCCGCGAACCTGACTACCGCTACCGGATCACGAAATACGACCGGTCGATCATCCCCAGCCGCTTCGTCGCCTTCCTCGACGACGGAGTGATCGACGAGATCGACTGGGTGACCAGATCGGGCCGCAGCCTGGGACACCCTGGCTGGGGCTGGGTTTATCACACCGTCCTGATGCTCCTCGACTCCGATCGCCCTAACGTGATCATCGAGACCGGGACCAACGTAGGCTCCACCGCCATCCTGATCGGCCAGGCGATACTCGATTCCGGGCGAAAGGCGACCGTGCCAACACCATCGAGCTCGATCCGGACATCCATGAGGAGGCGAAACGGCGGTTCGTGCTTGCCGGCGTCTCCGGCGTGTGACCGACCTACTGCGGGGATGCCTTGAGGTGCTTCCAGAGATCGTCGCTGATGTGGACGAGGTCGCGATCGCCTTTCTCGACGGCAACCACTTCCACGACCATGTTGTCAAGGAGTTCGACATGGTCGTCCATCGCATGCGTCCGGACGGCGTCGTGATCTTCGACAACACCGCCCTTATCTCCGAGGGGACCGAGGACCCGAGGGTCAATGGCGCACTCCGCACGATCCTGGCGCGCCACGGGGGCAACCTGGTGAACCTCCCGTTTCGCAGTTGGTACACCCCAGGAATCGCCATCTGGCAACGACAGCCGTTCGCCGACATGGAGCCACCCAAGCCGGGTTCCTTCGTCCCAGTACTCCTGTCAGCCCTCTCGTCTCACCCGGGCTCGGAGTCGACACCAGGCCGATCCCGCCAAGAGATTCGCTCGAAGCCCAATTCTCGAAGAGGCCCCGCCTCGACCTCACCATGTACCCGGCTGCCACGTCGCCCGAAACCGCCACCGTTCTCGACTCGGTCCGACAGGGCGGCGAGGGCTACTCGGGTCTCTTCACTGGGCTCTCGCTGATCTCGATTCGGCCGATGTCTTCTTGGACACGGGATGCTCGACGGCCGACATCGTGGAAACGGATGCCGCCACACGATCGAGGCGGTGCCCGGCCTCCCGAGCCGCCGCCTCGCGTTCCTTTCCAGATCGCATCACCGCCTCATCGACTCGCCGGACCTCCGCCGAAGGCGGCGCCGGACCTCGCCTTGAACCTCGGACAACGCCTTGAGGACCACGCCGACGAGAGCCGTGAGTAGGGCACCGAGGACCTTGACGGCGAGGCTCTCCGGGTAGATCAGGAATCCCACTGCGATCAGCGCAACCATTAGGAACAGGGCGACGCGCCGACTTCGAGCCGACAACAGGGTGTTGGTCATGTTCACAACGATCCTCCCTCTACTCGGTGCTCAATCGGGCCGAAGCCCCTCCGTCGACCACCAAGGATGCACCGGTGGTGAAGCCGTTGGCGGCGAGGAAGACTACGGCTTCCGCAATCTCGGACGGCATTCCCACCCGACCGACCGGCTGGCGCTCGCCGAAGCCGGCGAGTGTCATGTTGGCCCGTGACAGCCCGTCCGACAGCAAGGGGGTGTCGACCGCTCCTGGGAGGACAGCGTTGACCCTCACCTCCGGCGCCCACTCCATGGCGAGTGCTCGGGTCAACGCGACCAACCCACCCTTCGATGCCGCGTATGCGCTCACTCGGGCTGCGGTGGCGACCGCATGGACCGACCCCACGTTGACGATGGAGCCTCTGCTCTCGACAAGTACGGGATATAGGGCGGTGGATAAGAGGAAGGGTGCGCGGAGATTCACCGCGATGACCTCGTCGAACGTAGCGGCATCGGCTTCCGTCGCCTCCAGGGCGAATCCGACTGCGGCGTTGTTGATCAGGACGTCCAGCGGCCGGTCGGCGAGGTGCTCACGCAATTGCTTCCCACAATCGGGGTCGACGAGGTCGAGCACCAGGTGCTCGTCGGCACCGCTTTCCTTTTCCCGGTCGACCCCGAGCACCCAGGCGCCCATCTCTTGGAAAGCGGTGACACAGGCCGACCCCACCCCACCACAGGCTCCGGTGACGATCACAGATTCGATCACTGTTCCTCCAAGCCGAGACCACGGATCAGGTTGTCCAGCGCCGCCTGGGTAGTTCTGGCCACCGCCTGGAACGTATTGGAGCCGTTGTGCGACCCGGCGATCACGTTATCCAGGCCGAGGAGCGGGTTGTCCGGGGCCACTGGCTCCTGCTCGAACACATCGAGGGCAGCAGCGCCGATCTTCCCGTCCACCAGAGCCGAAAGAAGCGCGCCCTCATCGACCAGCGAGCCGCGTGATGTGTTGATCAGCCACGCCCCGTCCTTCATTTTCCCCAGTGCGGCCGCCTCGAACATGTGATAGGTGTCATCCGACGCCGGCATGTGAAGCGAGACCACATCTGACTCTGCGAGCAGGTGGTTGAAGGGAACCAACTCGAACTCGGCCATTTCCTCCACCGGGAACGGGTCATAACCGACCACCCGCATCGACGCCGCCGTTGCCCTTCGAGCCAGGGCACGGCCGGAGCTTCCCATTCCCACGATCCCCAGGGTCATCCCGGCCAGGGATCGACCCTTCACCTTGTGCCAGGTCCCGGCTTTGACCTTCTCGTTCACCTCGTGCTGTCGTCGCGCCAGCAAGTGGAGATAGCCCATCGCATAGTCGGCTAGCTCCTCACCGAAGACTCCCGGCGTGTTGAGGACCGCGATTCCCAGCTCCTCGGCAGCCACCATGTCGATGGCATCGACCCCGACTCCCCACTTCGAGATCGCCCTGAGGTTGGTGCCGGCCTGAAGCACGCTGCGGTTGAGCTCGTCGTCCCCGGCCAGGATCCCGGCATAGCGATCGATGATCGGCAGCAAGTCCGCTTCGTCCAGTTGCTGTCCTTCGAACCGCGGGATGTCGACTTCGAGGCCGAGTCCCTCGAGCCGGGCCGTGACCTGGGCGGCGTCGGACCATACGTGGATGCAACTGATCAACACCCGGTCAGCCATGAGCACGCTCCAGCAGGAACTCGGCGATGGCGAAATCGAGCTCTTCGTCGATGTCCACCGCCTCCTCCCGAGGAATGGCGAACAACTTTGGCTTCGGCCCTACCCGCCTGCCGGTCGTCACCACCTGGGAGCGCGGGGCAATGTAGAGACAGGAGTTCTCTTCGAGGATCGGAGCCAGGTCCTGGGTTCGAAGCAACACTGCCGGATCGTGGTTCACCGGGCGGCCGTCCTCGAAGAAGAACCGGGTCTGCAAGGCGGTGACCGACATCAGCGAATCGTGCTCCCCCGGCTCCAGATAGGACTCGACCGCGGCTTCCACGGTTTCAGTGCGGAGCAGCGGGTTGGTGGAATGGGTCTGGAGAAGATGGTCGTGGCCGAGCGCCCTGGCAACCTCGGTGACCACGTCGTGCATCGGCACGAAATCGCCGTGTAGGTGGTCGGGGCGGCGATGGATGGTGACTTCCGGAAAGGAAGCACGGACGGCGGCCTCGATTTCATCACTGTCGGTGTCGATCACGACCTCGTCCACGTTGTCTGCGCGGGTCAGGGTCTCCGTTATCCAATGAAACAGAGGCCTGCCCGCCATCAGCCTCAAGTTCTTGCCCGGCACACGCTCGGAATGGCCCTTCATCGGGATCAGGCCGGCCAGGCTCAACTCAAGGTTCCTCGGGGTAATAGAAGCGCTTCTTGAGATCGCTCGAAGGGGGCCGTCGCATGTGAAACCCCTGGTAGGTGCCGGCGAACTGCGACAGCCGAAAGCGAACGATCGGCCAGATTGCGGCCAGTCCCATGCCCTCAGCCCGGGCGGCGCTGGCATCGGCTGTCACGTTCCTTGCGGAGAGCCGCAGGAAGTCCCATGCGTTGAAGTGCTCACCGGGAAAGACCTTCTGGAAGGTGATCGCCTCACGACGGTATCGATTGCGGATCTGGCTCGGTGTCTCGTTGTGGACGTGGATCACGCCGGCGTCGGCGCGATAACTGACCCACCAACCCTCGCGCATCACCTGCTGGGCCCAGGCCACGTCTTCGAGCCCGGTCACGGCTTCGTCGTATGGATGGGACTCCCACAGCGATTTCCGGATCGCGGCGTTGGCATTGTTGGAGAAGGGCCCGTCCTGGCGAAGGACCGACTCCTCGGGGAACCAGCGGCGGAAGATCTGGCGCTCCGAGAAGTGCGATTCGGGAATGCCCCTTTGCTTGCCGTAGGCCACGGCCACCTTGTCGTCGTCGAAAGCCGATATCAGGTTCTCCAGCCAGGACTCGTGCTCTGGATAGCAATGCGCCGAGATGAACACCAAGAATTCCCCCGAAGCGGCCTGGCACCCCAGGTTGAGCGAGCGCCCGAAGCTGAATTCCTCCTTGCGAATGTGCTCGAGGACCACATCCTCACCTTCGACGATGTCGAGCGTCCCATCATCCGACCCGGAGTCGACGACCACGATCTCGTAGTCGGTGAAAGTCTGCCGTTTGAGCTCGGCGAACAGCTTTCCGATGTGGTCAGCCTCGTTGTGGCACCGAATGACGATGGAGGCCCGTGGCGCGGTCATGCGCTTGCCTCTGCCATCCCAGCTCTGACCGTGGTCACCAATGGCGACAAGACATCGAGCTCGGTGTCGAGCTGGCCTGGGAGGATTCCGAGCGACCTCGCCGCGCCCGCCTTCACCAAGTCGCCGACAGCCAAGTGCCTTTCCAGCAGGGGCCATGTACCCGGGCTGCAGCACCGACAACGTCGAGATCATCTCGTCGGGTTTGCCGTCAACCAGGGCCATCGCAGCGAATCGGGTCGCCCTCTCGGCGACTTTGAGGATCATCCGGTAGTGGCCGATCGGCTCTCGCATCGGGAACGGGGTGGGGGCGCGCAATGAGCGCCTCGAGAATCTCTTGTGTGCGGCGCCGATCAAACGAGCTGCGACCGCTGTGTGCGACGCCGGATTGGTCCGGGTGAACCCACTCCCATTCTGCCGGTACACGGCACCGAGGACCGGTGCCGACACGAAGACGTGGCCATTGCGCAATATGCGATGCCAAAGCTCCCAATCGGCCGCCCCCGAGCGCATCTTCTCGTCGAAACCACCGACACCTCTGATTACGGCAACTTCGACGAGCGGGGCGATGATGCTGAACGGGCATTCCCCGTCGGAGATCACGAAGTCGACAAAGGGCCGCAGGGTTGCGCTCTGACGTACCGGGAAATCTCCCAACTTCGATTCCTCGGCCCCGAAACGGGCACCGGAATATGACCCGGCTATGTGCGGGTCATCACGATGTGGGATCAAGGCGGCGACCCGATCCTCGAGACTGTAAGGAAGCATGAGGTCGTCGCCGTCGAGGAAAGCCACGAAGTCGCCTTTGGATGATTCGATCGCGCGGTTGCGTGCGGCTGCCGGGCCTTGATTGCTCGGCTGCCGGGCGACTCGGAAGCGGTCGTCGCCATCGGTGACCGACCGGAGAATGTCCCACGAGGTGTCGACCGACGCGTCGTCCACGATCACACACTCCCAATTGGGATAGGTCTGTCGCCGGACCGAGTCGACGGCAGCAGCTACGAACTTCTCGTCGTTGAACACCGGCATCACGACGGTGACCAAGGGCATGAAGGGGGTTTCTGATTCCGGTCGATCCTCTGTGGGCAATGGTGACTCCGAGGCCGAGCTCGGCGGCGACCATTGCCAACCTGGCCCGGGCAGCCAGCAGCGCGGGATCGACCAGAGGCTCCGACGATTCACTCGTCACAATCACAAGCCCGACGCCACGGCTGCCCGGTAGTGGTCGACCACATCGCCAGCCTCACCGATGTGGCGCACCATGCCCCGCTCCAACCACATTGCCCGGTCACAGAACTCGGCAACTTTGTTCAAGTTGTGAGAGACGAACACGATGGTCCCCGATCTGCCAAGCAGGTCCTGCATCGTCTGCTCGCTCTTGACCCGGAACGACTCGTCACCCACGCTGAGGATCTCGTCGAGGAGCAGGATGTCCGGGTTGAGGTGCATGCCGATCGAGAAAGCGAGACGGGACAACATCCCTGACGAATACGTCTTGATGGGACGATCGATCGCCTCCTCGAGCTCGGCATAGGCGACGATGTCGTCGAATAGCTCGTCTATGTGCTTCCTTCGAAGGCCGGCGGCGAGCCCACCGAGGTAGATGTTGCGGATCCCGGACAACTCGTTGTTGAAGCCCACCCCGAGTTGAAGCAACGTCGAAGTGCGGCCGGAGCTGACGGCGCGACCCTCGTCGGGGCGCAGTGTCCCGGCAACGACCCTCATCAGGGTGCTCTTACCGGCGCCATTGCGGCCGACGATCCCGAAAGCTTCGCCTTTCTTCACATCAAAGCTCACATGGTCGAGCGCGGTCACCAGCTCGCGTTGCCTGCTCCGAAAATTGGCCAGCGTTCGGCGCAAGGTCGGCTTCCGTTCCACGAAGGGGCGGAATGCGACCGTTACCTCCTCGGCCTTGATTGCCCAGCCTTTCACAGGTAGCGAACCATTCGCGTCTCGTAGCGGACAAAGCCGGCCACCCCCAGGAGGAATACGCCCACGGCCCACGCCAGTGCGGTCCACAGGTTGTCCCACTGGAACGGATATTCGGGATATCCGATCAACGCAGTTCGATAGAGCTCGATGATGTGGAACATCGGGTTCAGCTCGACCAACGTGCGGATCGCCGGGTCGGCGTCCTCGAGGAACGAGAGCTGCCAGATGATCGGCGACAGGTACAGCCAGAGTCGGTTGACATAGGGGAGGAAGTTGTTGATGTCCCGAAATGGCACAGCCATCCGAGCCACGATCGAGCTCAAGCCCAGGTTGAAGATCACCTGTATGGGGAAGATCACCAAGAGGAACAGGGTGTAACGCGAAGGATGAGCGCCGGCTGCAGGCCAGGCAATCGCATAGAACACGACGAGGGAAGCGAGAAAGCCCACGCCGGACTCGATGAGGCTCGAGATGAGGAGCACCAGACGTGGGAACTTCAAATTCGCCAGCAGCTTCGAGTTCTGAAGGATGGCGTTGGCCCCACCCGTCATCGACTGGTTGGTGAAATGGAACACGAACATCCCCGAGAGCAGGTATGCGATGTATCCCTCTGGGCGGCTGGAACCAGCAAACAGAATGCCAAAAACGAAGAAGTAAACGAGACCGAGCAGCAAAGGATTGAGCACCCACCAGAAGAGCCCCAAGGCCGTGGAAGCGTTCCTCGCCTTGAGGTTGCCCATCGCCAGGAACCAGGCAAACTCGCGGCGCCCCCAGAGGTCGGTCGCATACGTCCGCAACCTTCGGGCGCGGTAGGTGATCCCTCGGGAGGTGGAGACAGCCACGGGACAGGATTGTATGACCCCGAGCAAGGCAAGCCGCATCTAACCGCATACCCCTTCAGGGCGTTCGTTTGATTGAAATGGGTCCCCGGTTAAGGTGCCACCGGTGGTTGCGTCAGCCTTTTCAACCATCGCCCTCCTCCTCCTGGCGGCCAGCGGCGTTGCCAAGGTCGTCGATCCCAACCCGACCCGAGGTGCGATGAAGGCCGCCGGGCTCCCCTCATCGGCGATGATCGCCCGCCTTCTGGGTGCGGTCGAGATCATCGCCTCGGTCGTTGGGCTGGCCCTCGGGGCCTGGTGGATCGCTCCCGCCGCACTCCTCTATGTCGGGTTCACCTGGTTCACCCTGGCAGCGGTCCGACGCCGCATTCCGGTACAGAGCTGCGGGTGCTTCGGCCGCGAGGACACGCCTCCTTCGGTCATCCATGTGATCTACAACGTGATCTCCGTGACCGCCCTGTCCGTGCTGGTGGTCACTGGAGCGGAGCCCGTTCCCTGGTCGAGCCAAGTCGAGGATCTCGTGCTCTTCCTCGGGTTTGGGATGGTCGGGGCCTACCTCTCCTACCTATTGCTCGCGCGACTTCCAAGCACTCTGTCCCTGGCAGGCACGTCGTGAGCACGAGACTTGTCGAGGCCGCGTCCCGGGCTCTCGACAACAGGACATCCCGCCGTGGCTTCTTGAGGCGGGCGGCGATGGTGGGGACTGCCTTGGTGGCGGCACCCACCACCTACCTGCTTCGACCCGGAAGCGCGTACGCAGCTGTGGTCCCCGGGCAATGCAGTTCCGGCGCCCGGTGCAACGACGGTTGGACCGACTTCTGCTGCAACATCACCGGGGTCAACACCTGTCCCCCGGGAAACATCGTCGCCGGTTGGTGGCGGGCGGAGGGGAACACCTATTGCGACGGCAACAGCCGCTATTACCTGGACTGCAACTCGGCGAGCTGCGGCGGGTGCAGCTGTGGCGGCTCTGGGACCTGTGCGCACACCTGCGTCGACTGCAACTGCCATTGCAACCACGACAACTGCAGCGAGCGCAAGACCTGCTGCACCAGGTTCCGCTACGGACAGTGCAACAACCACAAGCCGTGCATCGGGCCGATCACCTGTCGCGTGGTCACCTGCGTGCCGCCGTGGGAGTGGGACTCATCGTGCTCCACGACTTCGGCCGTCTCCCAGTCGACGTATACCCACAACGCCGCAGGCCTGTTACCGGACACCACACCCAAAGGCCCTTATCCGGCCTGGCCGGCCGTTTACACCGGGTACGACCTGGCAGCTGCGCAATCGCCGCCAGCAGCGGCCCGGCGCCAACCAGACATTCGACTTCGGGGCTCGCCGGCGACTACCCGGTCGCCGGCGACTTCTCCAACTCCGGGGTGCGCACCGTTGGCGTGGTCAAGAACGTCCGCCACGGCGTAGCGGGAGCCACCGACCTCATCTGGTACCTGCGTCAGGTGGAAGGGCCCGGGTGACCCGGAGCTGGTGATCCGGTATGGACGGCCCGGCGACATCCCGGTGATCGGCGACTGGAACGGCAACGGAGTTCACACCATCGGCGTGGTCCGGGGCAATCGCTGGATGCTCCGCAACTCGAATCGCGCCGGCGACCCGGATTACGACTTCACATTCGGCCAGCCCGGCGACATGCCGGTGGTCGGTGACTGGAACGGTGACGGCTCCACCGGGATCGGCATGGTCCGGGGCAGTCGCTGGATGCTCCGCAACTCGCTCTCCGCCGGAAATCCCAACTTCGACTTCACCTTCGGAGGCGGACCGGGCCGGCCGGTGACCGGGGACTGGAACGGCGACGGGGTGACCGGGATCGGGTGGTTCAACGCCGGCACCTGGTCGATCCGGAACACCCTGTCATCGGGATCGGCGCAATCGACCTTCACCTTCGGCAACCCCAACGGCCTGCCTGTCACCTGGGGGAGGAACGCCTGATGACCGCCGTGATCGTCATCGAGGGCCGTGGTCATCCTGTTCTGGCGATCCTGGTCGCCGGCCTCCTCAAGAGCCACGCTGAGATCCTGCGCCAGCTCCATGCGCTCGGAGTCAGCGAGGAAGGCACCGTCACCGTGGGCTCCGCGCAGACACAGCCCAAGACAACGGGGTTCGAACGGGCGCCGTCGACCACGCTCAACGGGGTCACATTGGCAGGGGGTGCTCAGACCATCAGCCTGGAACAGGGGCGAGGAAAGACCATGCTCGCCTTCCTCTCTTCCGGATGCCTGAGCTGTGAGACCTTCTGGAAGGAGCTCAGCGGCGACTTCGAACCCCCGACTCCGGACACCAGGGCCGTGATCGTCACCAAGGGACCGGAGTCGGAGTCGCCATCCCGGGTCCGGGAGCTCGCGCCTTCACCGTGTCCCCTTGCTCATGTCCGATGAGGTGTGGCAGGCGTTCAAAGTCCCGATGACGCCGTATTTCATGCTCGTCGACGGGACCGGCATGGTGATCGGTGAGGGCGCCGCCGCCAGCTGGAAACACCTGCTCGGCCTCCTTCGCCAGTCGACGGCCGACGCCAATGCCATCAGGCTGACCCCCAACGATCGGCGAAACCCGCCAGATGGGCAACTGCGAGCGGCAGGGGTCCTCCCCGGCGACCCGTCCCTCTACGAGAACCCGCTCGAGGACGAGTCATGAGCCGGCTCGAGCGATCAGGCGTCGCCGTGGAGCTTCCCGTTGCATGGGAGGGAACCATCAGCGGTGGCGGATTCGAGCTGATGGCGGATGGAGCGGTAGAGCCGACCGTCATGCATCTCTCGACCTTTCCCCTCCCGCCCTTCCGTGGCTCGTTCGGAACCGGCGCTGTCGAGTTGATGAACAACCAGGACATATTCATATCGTTGTTCGAATACGGCCCTGAAAGCGCAGACACCCCCCTATTCGCTGCTCAAGGCATCCCCACCGGCCTCCAGGCTCGCCAGTTCGACGGAGATGCCCTGCAACAGGCCTTGCCCGAGCAGAGCGCAGTACAGCAGTTCTTCACTCACCGCGGCCGGGCCTTCTGCCTCTATGTGGTGCTCGGCTCCCACATCGACCGCGCCGACTTGCTGCCCCGGGTCAATCGAGGTTCTGGACACGCTTCAGATCGACTGATGAGACGCTGGCTTGACCATCGGTGTCGCCGGGGCGGTGCTGGTGGGCACGGTTGTAGTGCTCTGGCCGGATCAGGCTGACGCGGTTGTGCTCCAGGGAACGTTCGTCGACGACAACGGGAGCCCGCACGAGAACGGGATCGAGGCGATGGCCCTCGCCGATATCACGTCCGGATGCAACCCGCCGTCCAACAACCGCTTCTGCCCCAACGACAGCGTGACCAGGGCCGAAGCGGCGACATTCCTCACTCGTGCCCTCAAGCTCCCAAACACCAGCCGGACTTCTTTGTCGACGACAACGGGCACATTCTCGAGGGTGGGATCAACCGAAGGTGCGGCGCCGGGCTCACCGTTGGGTGCAATCCCTCCGACCAACAACCGGTTTCTGTCCCGACCGCAACCTCACCAGGGCGGAGTTCGCCACCTTCATCACCCGCGCCCTCGACCTGCCGAACACCAATCAGGACTTCTTCATCGATGACAACGGCCACGTGCTCGAAGGGCCGATCAACCGGATCGCTGCTGCCGGGATCACTGTGGGCTGCAACCCTCCCACCAACAATCGCTTTTGCCCCAACCGGGTACTGACCCGTGGTGAGACCGCCACGCTTCTGACCCGTGCTCTGAACCTCCCGCACAACCCACAGCGGCTTCCTCTCGCCAATTGGTCCCCGATCAGCTGTGGCAAGGGTGGAATCACATGCTCGGTGCTGATCGAGACATTCAGCGGGCGGACCCATCTGGTTCAAGAAGGGCTTCTTCCAGGTCCTGCCTTACAAAGCAGGCGAGCAGGCTCAGTTCACCGCCTCGAATACAACTTTCACCCTGATCCTCGACGGAGACCCGGTGTCGATCACCGGGCTTGCGATCGCAACATCGTCGACACAGGCATTGCGACGCTGGAACACGACATTGGTGTTCTCCCCGGGCAACCACACACTCGTCGGAGAGTGGCGATGGAATGGAGCATTGATTCAGCGCACCACGGCGACGGTCCGCGCTGACTAGCTGACTACGACGAGGGATCTCTCGGCTTTGTTGAGTGAATCCACCCCGTTCTCCGTACAGACCACGATGTCCTCGATTCGCACCCCGAATCGCCCCGGAAGATAGATGCCGGGCTCCACCGAGAAAGCCATCCCCGGCTGGAGAACCTGACTGTTGCCCTCGACCATGTAGGGGTGCTCATGGACCTCGAGACCGATGCCGTGGCCGGTGCGATGGATGAAGTACCGGCCGTAACCGGCGCCGGCGATGACCGACGCGCCCAGCGATCGACCTCCTGGCAGGCGACGCCGGGCCCGACCACCGATCTGCCTACGCGGTTCGCCTCCTCGACCAGGGCATGCACCTCGAGTTCCTCGGGGCCAGGCTCCCCAACCGAGAAGGTTCGGGTCACATCCGAGAAATAGCCACCGATCCGGCCGCCGAAGTCACAGACCACCAGATCACCGTCGTTGATCACCCGTAGCCCGGGCTCATGGTGCGGGGAGGCCGAGTTGGGACCGGAGCCGATGATCGTGAAGGAGGCCACGTCGTGACCCTCCTCGACGGTGAGCAGCGCAATGTCACGGGCAACCTGCCTCTCCGATCGACCGGCGAACCGTACCTCTGACCTGATCCTGGCCAGGACCCGGTCGACGGCCTCTGCAGCGGATCGCAGGGTTGCCACCTCGTCGGGATCCTTTCGTGCTCGGAGCTGCTTGGTCAGGTCCGACGCCAGCTGCCAGCTCACACCCGGAAGCTCTCGCTGCAGCCCGACCATGAACGTCGACCAGGTCTGATCGCCGATCGCTACCCGGGTGGGCTTGCCGACCGACCGGGCCACGATCCCGATCGGATCCTCGGTATCAGCCCCAAGCCACCATCTCGTACGGGCCGGGCCCGACTCGTGGCGCCTCTAGTTGGGGCACGAGCAGCATCGGGTCACCGGACTGGCGCACGACGAGCATCGTGAGGCGTTCCGACGCCATCGCCTCATAGCCGGTGAAGTAGGGCAGATCCGATCCGACCGAGAGCATCACGACGTCGGTCGAGGTCTCAGACATCAATTGCCGAAGCCTGCCGATCCGGCCGGCGTGATCGAATCGGCGTCCTGGCCGTGATGGCACTTGGGTTTCCAGCAAAGCCACACAACGTTACCCAGACGACGGCTCGTGACCGCGTAGCCCGGTTCTGCAACTACGGTTTCATCGGGTGACGGCAATCCGATCTGGAATCGTCCTCGTCCTGACCGCCCTGATGGTCGGGGCCGGTGTCGGGCTCCCCGCCTCCGCCGAGCCGGTCGCCGTTCGAGATTTCGAGACCGAGGACTGGGCGGAAGGGCTCGTCGACTACCGCTCACTCGACGTCCAAAGAGGCAAGCGGGTGAGCACCGGATTCGCCGGCTACGGCCTGGACGTCACCATCCCCACCGGCGGCTTCCGCGGTTTCGGCCCCTTCGACAGAGTGCCGCTGCCCTCTCCAGACGAGGCCTGGTACCGCTATCACATCAGGCTGCGCGACTGGAACTCTGCCGGTTCGGGGAAGCTTCCCGGCCTGTCTGGCCTGTATTCAGCGAGCGCGAGGGGCTGCATTCCGTCGACTCCGAGCTCCCCGGGATGGTCGGCGCGAGGCCTCTTTGGCGCCGCAGGAACCCAGGGGGCCCCGGCGGGAGCGGTTCCCATCGGCATCTACCTCTATCACGTCGACCAGCCCGGAGAGTGTGGAGAGGGCCTGTACTGGCCAGGGGCCAGCCTCAAGCAGGGGCGGTGGCAATGTATCGAGGGCCATGTGAAACTGAACACTCCCGGTCAGGCCAATGGCGTTGTCGAAGGATGGCTCGACGGGACGAAGCGCTTCACGCGAACCGGGATTCAGTTTCGTCGCGCGGCCGAATCCAGCGTCGGGATCCGGGAGATGTGGCTCAACGTCTACTTCGGAGGTGATTGGCCGACACCGAACAACCTCACCATGTCGATGGACCAAGTGGTGGTGTCGACGGAAGGGCGGGTGGGATGCCTCGATCCCTTCACCGATGACAACGCCAGCCTTCACAAGAAGGCGCTCACCGAGCTCCACGCCCGGGGGCTCCTCTACGGATGCGGCTACCGGCTCGCGTGCCCTCAGCGCTTGATGACCAGGGGGGAGGTAGCCGCCCTCTTCGCCAGAGTCCTCGCGCTCCCACCTGCACCCAGGGACTTCTTTTCCGACGACAACGGGCACCTGTTCGAGGGCGCGATCAACAAGGTGGCAGCCGCCGGGATCACTACCGGGTGTCATCCCGGCTCCTTCTGCCCTGATCGGATGCTGACCCGCGCCGAGTTCGCCACGATGACCGTGCGCGCCCTGAAGCTCCCAGCCTCTGGTGGGAATGCTTTCAACGACGACAGCGGGCATTGGGCGGAGTCGGCCATCAACACGTTTGCGGATGCCGGGTTGACGGAAGGTTGTGGCGGCGGGCGTTTCTGCCCGCAATCGCACTCTCAGCCGCGAAGAGGCCGCCAGCTTCTTCCTCAGGGTCGCCGACCGCCTCACGCCGTTGTCTCCGGCTTCGATCGAGCCACCGCCTTCCTGGCCGCCGCCGGGTGATCCGCCTCCCATCCCGTCGGAGGAGCGGGACTAGGGCCACCGATAGGTAGAAGTCGACCACCGCTTCCGGATCGAGAGTCTCTTGATTGCCTCTCCGCCACGCCTCACAGCAATCCTCGGATTCCTCGTCCACTCTGGCGTTCGCGAGCCGGATCGAAAAGCCCCACTCGTCGGGCCGTAGAGACAGAAAGCGTGGCTCGATTTGGGATCGCATACGACCGCCCAGCAGCTGGGCCGGAGCGGCCCGGTCATCAGATGCTCGAACGAGTGCCGATCTTCACCGGAACGGCTTCACGGCTCTCTTTGGCGTGGTAACTGGAGCGGACCAGCGGCCCGGACTCGACATGGGGGATCCCCAAACCCTCCCCATGCGACTTGTACTCGGCGAACTCGTCCGGGTGCACATAGCGATGAATCGGCCGGTGTCGCGCTGTCGGCCGCAGGTACTGGCCAATGGTGATGATGTCGATGCCCACCGCCCTCATGTCGGCCAACGCTCCGAGCACCTCTTCCCGGGTCTCGCCCATGCCCACGATCAGGCCGGACTTGGTCAGTCCCCCATCCGCCATCTGCCGGGCCCGCCACAACAGCGCCAGCGACCGCCCGTAGTTGGCGGAGGTCCTGATGTCACGCTGCAGGCGGAGCACCGTCTCGGTGTTGTGGTTCAAGACTTCGGGTCTGGCGTCCATCACGGTCTGCAGCGACTCCCGATCCCCCTTGAAGTCCGGGATCAGCACCTCGATCTCGGTCGCCGGCGACCGGCGCCGGGTCTCGCTGATGGTCCTGGCGAAGATCTCCGAGCCCCCGTCGTCGAGGTCGTCGCGGTTGACCGAGGTGATCACCGCGTGCTTGAGACCCATTTTGGCGATGGCCTCCGCAGCGCGGAACGGCTCGAAGACATCGAGCTCCGTTGGCTTACCGGTGGTCACATTGCAGAACGAGCAGGCCCGGGTGCATTTGTCACCGAGGATCATCAAGGTCGCCGTACCCATCCCCCAACACTCATAGATGTTCGGGCAGTTGGCCTCTTCGCAGACGGTGTTCAACTCCAGGCCCCGCATCAGCTTCTTCAGCTCGAGATAGTCACCATCGAGCCGGGCGGTGACCTTCATCCACTCCGGTCGGGGCGGCTCTCCGGGCAGCCGCCCGTTGACCATGATCGGCTCCTGCGTGCGACGGTCGGCGCTGAAGGTGCCCGAAGCCAGGAGGCGGTCGACCTCGAAATCCTCGTCCCTCCCCTGGCCGCGGATGAAAGCGGCGAACTGCACCTCGTTCCGTGGGTAGCCAAAGACCGCTTCGAAATTGGGGATCAGGGTCTCGACGGCCTCCTCCATGGTGACCTTGCGACCGGTCAGCTCGGTGAGGTCGGTCACGGCTCGGTCGGTGATCCCGCACGGGTTCATCATCTCGAAGAAGGACATATCGGGATGGAGGTTGAGGGCGAAACCGTGCATGGTCACCCGCCTCGCCACCTTGACCCCGATGGCGGCCACCTTCCCCAGGGCGGTCCACACTCCGGTCAAGCCGGGCTCCGACCACGCCTCGACCCCAAGATCGCCGAGGGTCCGGATCAGAGTCTCCTCCAGTCGACGGACATAGGGGACCACCTGCTTGGGATCCCCGATGGAGAGGATCGGATAGCCGACCAACTGGCCCGGGCCATGGAAGGTGATGTCCCCGCCGCGGTCGACGTGATGGAGCTCCGCCCCGGCTTCGGCGACCGTTGCCTGAGGGGCGAGCAGGTTGTTGACCGACCCGTTGCGCCCGATGGTGAACACCGGCGGGTGCTCCATCAACAGGAGATAGTCGTCACCGGTGCGGCCCAGGGCCTTGCCCTCGTGGAACGCCCGTTGCAGGTCCCAGGCTTCGGCGTAGGGGAGCCTGCCCAACCACCGGGTCCGGAGCAGCCGGTGGGTCGCGCTGTCCGCCTCCCCCGTCAAGCCAGCTCCTGTTCCCAGTCCCAACTCTCCAGGTTCTGCTTTATGCGCTGCAGGAAGAGCACTGCCGTGGACCCGTCGAACGCCCGATGGTCCCAGGTCAGGCCCAGATAGCCGATGTGACGGATCGCGATCATGTCCTGGCCGTCGGGTGTCGTGATCACAGTCGGCCGCTTGGTCACCGTGTCGGTGGAGAGGATGGCGACATTGGGGATGTTGATGATCGCCGCCGACATGAAAGAGCCGAACGGCCCGGGGTTGGTGATGGTGAATGTCGACCCGGTCAGGTCGTCGAGACCCAGCTTGCCGGCACGCCCTCGGTCGGCCAGGTCGCGGATCTCCCGGGCCAGGCCCACGAGCCGCAACCCATCGGCATTGCGCACCCGGGCGACTATCAACCCCCCTTGATCGAGGTCGATAGCGATCCCGAGATCCACCTTCTTGTGGAAAGTGGCCGTCTTCGCTTCCAGGTCGAAGGAGCTGTTGACCACCGGGTACGCCTTGAGGGCATCGATGGTGGCTCTCGAGATGAAAGGTAGGTAGGTGAGTGAGAAGCCCTCGTCCTTCTTGAACCGGTCCCGGTTCGCCTGCCGGACCCTCTCCACCCGCTCGTAGTCGACCTCCACCGAAGTCCAGACGTGGGCAGCGGTCTGCTTGGAAAGGATCATGTTCTCGGCGATCCGGAGCCGGATCCGGTCCAGGCCGACCACATCCGCTCCGACTTCATCGGCAACCTGTGCCGGTACAGGAGTCGCCGCCGGCTCCTGAGGAGCCTCGGATTGTGCCGCCGCTTCTTCGATCGCAGCAGCCGGAGCCTCCGCTGGAGCGGCGGCCGGCGCACTGCCGCTCGCCAGGTAAGCCTCGACGTCCCTGCGGGTGATCCGCCCTCCCTGGCCGGTGCCGCTCAGCTTGGCGACGTCGATCTCATTCTCCCTGATCAGCTTGCGCACCACTGGTGACAGCAGGTTGGGCTGGCGCTCGGTCTCGTCGGGCTCGGCAAAGAAGGCGTCGACTTCCTCGGCGGTGGGCTCTTTTTGCCCACCCTCCTCTGCGGCAGGTGCCTGTGCCGCCGGTGCCTCTTCTGCCGGTGCCGCCGCCACCGGTTCCACAGCCTCTTCGGGGGCCGGTGCCTCGGGCTGCTCGGCCTCGGGAGCGGGTGCTTCGACCGGCGCCGACGGCTCGGGCGCCGAGGCCGGTTCGGGCTGTTCGCCGGCCTCGCCGATGACCGCCAGTGCGGTGCCCACTCCAACTGTGTCGCCTTCGCCGACCAGGATCTCGAGCACGGTGCCGGCTGCCGGTGAGGGGACCTCGGTGTCCACCTTGTCGGTCGAGATCTCTACCAGTACCTCGTCCTCGGCGATGGTGTCACCCACCTGCTTCGCCCAGCGCAGGATCGTGCCCTCGGTAACGGTCTCCCCGAGTTGGGGCATCGTCACGGTTGTCGGCAAGTCAGGCTCCTCTCAATGCAAGCTGCGGCCGGCGGCGGCCATCAAGGCCTCGCCGACCGTTTCGGACAGTGTGGGATGGGAATGGATGAAAGCCGCTGCTTCTTCCGGAAGTGCCTCCCAGCCGACGGCAAACATCAACTCGTGGATCAACTCCCCGGCCTGGGGCCCGATCACCGTGGCTCCGACAATCGGGCCTCCCTTGATCGAGACCACCTTGGCGAAACCCTGGTTTTGCCCGATGATGACGGCCCGCCCCACGCCATTGAAGGCATGCTTGGCCGCCACCACCTCCAGGCCCTGTTCGGCGCCTTGCTCTTCGTTGATGCCGACTTCAGCTACCTCGGGATGGGTGTACGTGACCCTCGGGATCGCCTGGTAGTTCACCGGCTGTGCCCGCCCCGTAGCGACATGCGTGACGGCGGCGATGCCCTCGGCGAAGCCGACATGGGCAAGCTGCGGAGTGCCGGCCACGATGTCACCGACCGCATAGAGACCTTCCTGCTTGGTCAGCATCGTCGTCAGGTCCACCTCTACGAAGCCCTTGTCGAGCGTGGCGCTGGTCGACTCCAGGCCGACCCCATCGGTGTTGGGGCCACGTCCGACGGAGACCAACACGACATCGACCTCGACCGACTCCTCGCCGAAGGGAACTGTTATCGACTGGCCCAAGGACGGCTCCTTCACCGCGACCCCGATGTGAAACTTCACTCCCCGTTTCTGGAGTTGGCGCTGCAAGTGGCGGGCCGCCTCGGGGTCCGAGCCGGGGAGGATCTGGTCCATGACCTCGAACACGTGGACCTCGGCTCCCAGGTCGACGAGGAATGAGGCGAACTCACAGCCGATGACGCCTCCCCCGATGATGGCCACCCGATCGGGGCGCTCGGCCCAGTCGAGGGCGTGATCCGAGGTGACGATTCGGGTCCCGTCGATCTCGTATCCCGGAATGGTCCTCGCGTAGGAGCCGGTGGCGAGGATGACAGCGCGGGACTCGAGGGCTTTGGTACCGGAATCGGTGGTGACTTCGACTTTCCCCGGGCCGGCCAGCTTGCCGACTCCGGTGATGACATCGACACCCTTCTGCTTGAGCAGCCCACCGAGGCCACGCACCACGCCCTCGACGGTCTGGTTCTTGCGCGCCAGCGCCGCCTTCCAGTCCAGTGTGGGTTGCTCGGTGAGGACCCCGAACTCGGCGGAGTGGGCGACAGTGGTGAACACGTCCGCGATGTGCAGCCACTGCTTGGCAGGTATGCAGCCCCGGAGCAAACAAGTGCCACCCGGACGCTCCCGTTCCACCATCGCAACCGACAGCCCGAAGTTGTGGGCGTAGAGGGCGGAGGCGTAACCACCGGGGCCTCCACCAACGATGACGATGTCGTACAACACTTGCCTTTCGGTGGGCCTGCGGCATCGAGCCTAGTTGTGCCCGGGGTTACGCTCCCCCACACCTCATGCCCACCCGCTGGCTCCTGATCGCCACCGCCGTCCTCGCGTTCGTGGTCGTCGGTGCGGCAGCAATTTGGTTCTTCGTGGCCCTCACATGAGCGAGCGCGCCGCCCTGATCACCGACGACGGGGAGACTCTCGAAGCACGGTGGGACGACGCCGAAAACTCTCTTGGGACGGTCGTCTTTTGCCACCCCCATCCCCTCGATCGGGGGACGATGAACGCCCCACTGATGATCTCGGTGACCCTGCGCCTCGTAGAACGCGGCTTCTCGGTGCTTCGCTTCAACTTCCGAGGCACCGGCGAAAGCACCGGAGCGCACGATTACGGCGGGGCCGAACAACAGGACGTCGGCGCCGCCGTTGTGGCGGCTCGGGGCCGGGGCCTGCCGGTCAGCATTGCCGGCTGGTCCTTTGGGGCGGGGGTCGCGCTCAACTGGCTGGCCGACAACGAGGAGACCATGGCCTATGCGGGGATCGCCCCTCCTCCGGAAGGCCTACCGGTCGCGCTCCCGACCGGGCCGAAGCGAATCATCCTCGGTCACCGGGAGCAGGTGATTGACGCCGAAGCCCTCATCGCGTATTGCAGAGAGCATTCGATCGAGTGCGTTTTCACTCCGGGTGACCATTTCTTCCACGGGCGGGGAAGCAGGATCGGGGACCTGGTGGCGGAAGGGCTCGACCCTCGGACCTAGGCCCCAGATGGGTCGACCGGGGTGTACCCACGATTGCGGGCCTCCAACTCGGTGTCGGGGGCGAAGGCCTGCACGAGGTTCTTGCCGACGAGGCCCTCGGACTCGACCCGTCCCTGGATGACCTCGAACTGCGCATCGTCATCGCAGTCGTAGACCAGCATCGTGTCCCGCACCCCTACGAACCTGAAGTGCTCGAACCGGGCGAGACGGCTCATTCTTCCTCGGACAGGGCTTCCGGGACGGGGGAGCTCGGCTCTCCGCGTCCGGTGTCGACCTCGTTCCCGCAGTTGGGGCAGGTGGCGAGATTGATCTCGCCGACGATGAAGGTGAAGGCGCACTCCGGGCAACTGATCCGGGGTGAAGGGCGGTCCGGGGGAGGCGGGGGCGGAGCCGAGGGCGCCGTGGGCTCGGGCCCCGCAGCACCCGGGGCGGCCGGATACCCGCCCACCGTGGCCGGCCCGGCACCGGCCTGGTTACGGACCATGTTCACGGACCCGCATGCCGGACAGGCGAACCGGCCGGCCCCTGCCACCTCGAACTGGGTGCGGCAGGCTCCGCAACGAACGATCATGAACCTTCTCCTCCATCCTCGACCGGCTCGCCGACAGCGCCGATCTGATATAGGTAGTCGGCCTCCAGGCGAAGCACGTTTTCCACGTCGCGGCGAGCGTAGGTCACGCCGTGTTTTGTGGCGACCTGGTCGATTATGAAGTCCACAGAGGCCTCGTGGCCCCCGGCTACGGTCTCCACCGGGTTCGACCGGTCCTCTTGTGCCAACCCCTGGAGGTAGAAAACTTCCCACTCCAGGATCCGCCTGATCTCCGCCCGAGGCAGTGTCTCCTCGCCCTCGAGGACCAGGCCGGCCTCCACGTGGCGGACTGCGTCCTCGACGACATAGGTCAGGGGCTCATACGAGGGGCGCCGCCGCGCCTCTTGCCACACGACCAGGGCCGCGATGACGAGGAAGACACCGACGAGCACGATGACCAGGGCAAGGACAGATCCCGACACGGGTAGACGATATGCGTATGCGATCTGCGACGAAGCTAGAACGCCTCTACCGGCACCGTCATCAAGGCTCCGTCTTCGGCCTCGGCCGCACGGCGCCTGGCGCCAACGCGGGGCGCTGCCCCGTCCAGGAACCATCGGGCCGACTCCACCTTCCCCCGCAGGAAGGGGTCGGAGTCTGCCCCGACGATGGCGATCTCGGCGTGACGCAACAACTGCCAGGCGATCACCACCTCCGCAAAGGAGTCGAGGAGGGAGGTGGTGTGGAGTCCGACCTTGTAGATCTCGGTGGAGTCCCCGGAGAAGGACGCCATCAGGTCCTCGACCATGCTCCCCAACTGCCCCTGGGCATCGTCGAGCATCCGGCCCAGTTGCTCCCGCTCGGCGGCGAGGGGGTCGCTGTCGCGCCCGCCCTTGACGAACTCGGTGATCTCCGATGCCAGCGCGGCCAGGGTGTTCCCCTGGTCGCGGGCAATCTTCCGGAAGAACAGGTCCAGGGCTTGGATCCCGGTAGTCCCCTCATAGATGGTGTCGATCTTGGTGTCCCGGATGTACTGCTCCAGGGGATAGTCCTGGGTGAACCCGGACCCGCCGAACACCTGGAGGGCGTCCGCCAGCTGCTCGTATGCGACCTCCGATGAGTAGCCCTTGATCATCGGGAGGAGCAGGTCCGACCGTCGCTCCCAGCGATCGTCATCAGGGTGGATCTCAGCTTGGTCCTGGACCCACGCCGTGTAGGTGACGAGGGCGCGGAGACCCTCGGCGTAGGACTTGAGAGTCATCAGCATTCGGCGCACGTCGGGGTGATCGATGATCGGGACCCGGGGTGCCGTCTTGTCGGTCGCCTTCGTCAGGTCGGCGCCCTGGTGGCGCACCTTCGCGTACTCCAGGGCGTTGAGATAGCCGGTGCTCAGGGTGCCCATCGACTTGGTGCCGATCATCATCCGGGCCCCCTCGATCACCCGGAACATCTGCCGGATCCCTTCGTGACGGTCACCCACCAGGTAGCCGATCGCAGGATGGTCGGCGCCGAAAGTCATCTCGCAGGTGGTCGACCCCTTGAGGCCCATCTTCTTCTCGAGGTTGGTCGCCACCACGCCATTGCGCTCCCCGAGGCTCCCGTCCTCGTTGACCAGGTACTTGGGGACCACGAACAGGGAGAGCCCCTTGGTGCCCGCAATCGCTCCCTCGGGCCGGGCGAGGACGAGGTGGATGATGTTCTCGCTGGCGTCGTGCTCGCCGCCGGTGATGAACCTCTTCACCCCTTCGATGTGCCAGGTCCCATCACCCATGTCGATTGCCTTGGTGGTGCCCGCGCCGACGTCGGAGCCGGCGTCGGGCTCGGTCAGGATCATGCTCCCCGACCACTGCCGGTCCATCCAGAGCCGGGCCAGGTCTTTCTGCTCTTCCGTGCCCTCCTCGAAGAGGACTCGAGCGAAGAGCCCACCGCCGGAGTACCAGCTGACCGTGGTGTTGGATGCGAGCAACATCTCCTGGGTGGCCCACATGACACTTGGGGGCACCGGCGTCCCACCCAGCTCGGAAGGGACACCGAACCTGTCCCAGCCGCCCTCCCGGTAAGCCCGGACGGCCACCTTCACGGATTCGGGAAGGGTGACCGAGCCATCGCTCAGCTCGAGGGGGATCCGGTCCTGATCGATATAGGCCGCGGCGAACTCCTCACGGGCCAGGCGCTCGATCTCATGGAGGACATCGCGCACCGTGTCGACGTCCATATCGGGCCAGGGACCGGTTCCGAGATGGTCCTGGATCCGGTGCACCTCGAAGAGGTTGAACTCGATGTCCCGGAGGTTGGACCTGTAGTGACTCACCGACCACCTGCTCCCAGTATTTGAGTGATGATTCTAATTTGTGCGAACGCTCAATGTAACCCGGAGAACTACCGTCTTCCCCATGCGGTACAAGGCAGGGCTGGAGACCAGGGACCGGATTCTCGGGGCCACCCGGTCACTCATCGCGGGCCAAGGCCTGGAGGGAACCACCATCAAGGGGATCTGCGATCAGGCGGGTGTCCTCCCCGGCAGCTTCTACAACCTCTTCGACTCCAAGGAACAGGCCGTGCTCACCGTGGTCCGGGAGGCCATCGACGCTGTCGACCCCGATCCCGAGCACCAGGGGACCGACACCCTGGACGAGTTGGTTCACGCCTACGAGCGGTTTCTCGAGGAGCAACCGGCGCTATCGGCGGTTTACATCCGGATCGCCGTCTCCGGCGCCGCGTCCAACCCCGAGCTGAAGGCCCGCCTGCTGCGCCACCATGAGGGCAGGGTGCGCCGCTTCGCATCTGCCCTGCAACGCCAGGCCCCGGACGTCAGTGATGAGCACGCGATTCGCCGTGCCGAGACTCTGGTCCTCGCCTTGAACGGAATCGCACTGCACCGCGTCCTCGACCCGACCTTTGACGTCGCGGCGCATGCCGGCGCCTTGTTGCTGGACGCCGCTGCTGTCGGCTGAGGGGCCGACCCGCACACCTAACCTCGCTCGATGGAATTGGCGGTTCAGACCCGAGGGCCCTGGGATCAGATCTCGGCCACGGCCCGGTGGGCAGAAGAGATGGGCCTCGCCGCCATCGCCCTCCCCGACCACTACCTGGAGCGGGGAGACGAGCTGACCACGCCGGCCTTCGATCACTACATCCATCTCGCCGCTCTGGCCCGTGAGACCAGCGGCATCGAGCTGGCTTCCCTGGTGTCCCCGGTCAACTTTCGGCACCCGGCGGTGCTCTACAAGATGGCGGTGACACTCGACGAGATCTCAGGTGGTCGGTTCGCCCTGGGAGTGGGTGTCGGGTGGATGACCGAGGAATTCACCCTTTTCGGCTTCGAGTATCCCGATCGGAGCACACGCTACGAGATGCTCGATGAGTGCTTCGCCTACATCCGGGCAGCCCTCGACCCAACCGAGGCTCCCTTCGAGGGCAAGCACTACCAACTCGGCGAGTTCGACCCCCATCCCCACCCCGCCAACCTGCGGCTGCTGGTGGGTGGGGGTGGCCCCGTCAAGACGCCACGCCTCGCGGGGCTGTATGCGGACGAGTTCAACATCTACGCCGGGCACCCCGACTACTTCGTGACCATGGCCACCACCGCTCGTGAGTGGGCCGAGCAAGCGGGACGCGACCCTTCGGCGATGTTCCTCAGCTCGGCAAGCCCGGCTGTGGCGGCCCGCAAACAGAGCGACTACCGGCGGATCCTCGAGCTTCATGCCACCAAGACCAAGTCGACGCCGGAGCACATCGAAGCGGTCTACGAGGAGCGGGGCTATCCCCATGGTTCGGGGACCAAGGCCTCGGAGATGCTCGCTGCTCTCGGCGAGGCCGGCTGTCAACGCTTCTACATGCAGATGTTCGTCCGCGATCTCAGCATCCTCGACACCGTGTTCGAGGCTTACCGGGGTTGAGTCGAGAGATGGAGCGCGCCGCGATCATCGGCACCGGGCTGATCGGAGCCTCGATCGGCCTGGCGCTGGGCGATCAGGGGTGGGAGGTCAAGGGATGGGACCCGACTCCCGAGGCTTTGGCGCTCGCAACTGAGAGGGGGGCGGTGCAGGTCTCCGGGTCACCTCATGACGCCTTGATCGGCGCAGATCTCGTGTTCCTGGCCGGGCCGTTGTCGGCCAACTTGAGCACCCTGGCCGGCCTTTCCACCACGGCGCTGGTCACCGATGTGACCGGGGTCAAACAACCGCTGCTGCCGGCCGTCCCCGCCGGAGTGCGGTTCGTCGGTGGTCACCCGATGGCGGGACGGGAACACGCCGGACCCGCAGCAGCAAGCGGCGCTCTGTTTCGGGGGGCGGCCTGGATCCTGTGCGACGACGGGGCCGCCGCGGAGGACGTCGAGCTATTGAAGGTCGTGGTCGGCTCGATCGGTGCCAACCCGGTGGTCATGCCCGCGGATCATCACGACCGGGTGGTCGCGGCGATCTCCCATCTCCCCCAACTGCTCGCCGTGGCACTCGTCGACCTGGTGTCGCACAACCCCGACACCGCGGAGTTGGTCTCAGGGAGCTTCCGAGACCTGACCCGGGTTGCCCTCACCGAGTCGGACTGGTGGCCTGAGGTCCTCGCTGCCAACTCGGATTCGGTGAGCGTCGCCTGGACGAGATGATCGGCCATCTCGAGGCACTCCGCACCGAGATCACCCAAGGAGACCTGGTCGCCCTCGGCGAGAACCTGGAAAGCGCCCGAAGCAGGCGTGCGTCCATGGCCTCCCCGACGGCCGCGGTCGAAGTGATCCTCACCGACCGGCCCGGGGAGATCGCCCGGGTCGGCCACGCCTTGCAGACCAGCCGGGTCGACGTGCGTGACCTCCAGCTCCGCCATGCGGTGCACGGCGGCGGTGGCATCCTCACCATCTCGGTGCGACCCGGGGAGGTGGAGACACTCCGTGCCGCTCTTCAAGGTGAAGGTTTCGATGTCGAATAGCCCGTGCGACCCTGAGGCCCGATGCGCTTCTCGCTGATGACCGAGCCCCACCTCGGCGGCACCTATGAGCAGATGCTGTCCGCGGCGCGCCTTGCCGAAGAACGGGGCTTGGTCTCGTTCGCCCGTTGCGATCATTTCCTGACCGACCGCGACCCCACTCCCGATGCCACCGACGCCTTCGTGACGCTGGCCGGGCTGGCCAGGGACACCTCCACCATCCGGCTCTGTGTCCTCGTCACCCCGATCACCTTTCGACATCCGGCGGTCATCGCCAAGAGCGCGGCCAGCCTGGACCAGATGTCAGGGGGCCGCTTCGATCTCGGAGTGGGCACCGGGTGGATGGATTTCGAGCATCGATCCCTCGGGATCGACTTCCCGGAATGGCCCGAGCGATGGGAGCGATTCGAAGAGGCGCTCGGCTATCTCGAGGCGGCGTTCGGGCCAGGTCGCTCGACCTTCGATGGAGAGCACTACCGGCTAGATGCCGATGTCCGGCCCAAACCCACCGGGCTCCGGATTGTGATCGGAGGCAGCGGCGCCAAGCGAACTCCCGCTCTGGCCGGCACCCGGGCCGACGAGTACAACTTCTTCCTCTGCCCCCCGGATGAGGCCGCAGCGCGGATCGCCACCATGCGGGAGGCAGCAGGCCAGCGCAGGGTTGAGGCCACCGTCATGGGCCCGGTGATCGTCGGGAGCACCGACAGCGACTACCGGGCCCGCCTCGCCAGCTTCGCGGCCAAGTTCGGGAACGGGCGAACGCCCGAAGAGGTGGAGTCTCGCTACTCGAGCCTGGGGATGGTCCTGGGCACACCGGCGCAGGCCGCGGAGACTGTGGCGGGGCTCGAGGCCGCCGGCGTGGAGAGGATCTACCTCCAGTGGCTCGACCTGGCCGACACCGACGGAATCGGGGAAATGCTGGACGTGGTCCTCGCATGACCGAGCTCCCCGAGGCGAGTCGCCGCCTGATGTCCCGGGTTTCCGGGCTTGAGTTTCGAATCCAGGAGTTTTCCCAGGGCACGAAGACCGCGCAGGACGCCGCCGACGCCATCGGATGCCCGGTGTCGGCGATTGTCAAGTCCCTGGTCTTCATCCTCGTCGGAAGTGATGCAGGCGATGAGCCGGTGCTCGCCCTGGTCCCGGGCGACCTAAGGCTCGATACAGATGCATTGGCGACGGCGGCCGGTGGCTCGAACACCCGCCGGGCGACGCTGGATGAAGTGCGAGAGGCCACCGGTTATGCGGCTGGCGGCACCCCGCCATTTGGCCACGATTCCGCGATCAGGGTGTTCGCCGACCCGGCGTTGAAGCGGAACGACCCGGTGTGGGCAGCGGGTGGCACGCCGAGCACAGTGTTCCCGATCTCGGTCGGCGACCTAGACCGGCTGGCAGGCCCGACATGGGCCGATATCACTGAGTAGGAAAATGGAAATACCATTCGCCTCGTGAGCAACCCCGCACCCCTGCTGCAGATCGAAGACCTCCACGCCGCCGCCGGAAAAGTCGAGATCCTCCGTGGGGTCGACCTCACGGTCGATCGCGGCGAGATCCATGCTCTCATGGGCCCCAATGGCTCCGGCAAGTCGACACTCGCGTCGGTGCTGATGGGTCACCCTGGCTACCGGGTCACCAAAGGCAGGATCCTCTACGACGGCGAGGACATCACGGCCACCCCCGCCTACCAAAGAGGGACTCGAGGGATGTTCCTCGCCTTCCAGCACCCGGAGGCCATCCCCGGGGTCTCGGTGATCCAGTTCCTCCGTCAGGCATTGTCCAACCGAACCGGGGTCGACCTCACCGTGCTGGAGCTGAGGCTCAAGGTCATGGACGCCATGAAGGAGCTGGGCATGGAGTCCTCCTTCGCCGACCGCTACCTCAACGAGGGGTTCTCCGGAGGCGAGCGGAAACGGAACGAAGTGCTCCAGATGGCGGTGCTCCAGCCGGAGTTGGCGATCATGGACGAAACCGACTCAGGCCTGGACATCGACGCCTTGCGCACCGTGGCCGACGGGGTCAACAAGCTCACCGGCGCCGAGCGGGGGTTTCTCATCATCACCCACTACCAGCGACTGCTCGACTACGTCACACCGGACCGGGTCCACATATTCATGGACGGGCGGATCCTGGAGAGTGGCGACGCCGGGCTCGCCGCCAGGCTCGAGGCCGAGGGATACGATTCGTTCCGTACGGTGTTGACCTGAATGTGACCGACTTATCCCATCTGAAGTCCGACTTCCCGGTCCTCGGTGACGGAGTCCATTTCCTCGACTCGGGGGCCTCTTCCCAAAAGCCGATCCCGGTGCTCGAGGCCATGGACCGCTTCGCAAGGACCTCCTATGCCAACGTGCACCGCGGGGCGTACAAGCTCTCGGTGGCCTCGACCGACGCCTATGAGGCGGCGCGGCACAGGGTTGCCGAGTTCATCGGCGCCCCCGACCCCCGCGAGGTGATCTTCACCCGGGGCACCACCACTTCCTTGAACACGGTCGCGTTCGGCTGGGGCCTGGAGAACCTGGTGCCCGGGGATCGGATCATGAGCACCGAGATGGAGCACCACGCCAACCTGGTGCCATGGCAGATGGTGGCCAAGCGGACCGGAGCCACTCTCGACCACATCCCGGTCACCGACGACTACCGCCTCGACATCGGGGCCTTCAAGGAGAAGATGGGCGCCGACGTCAAGGTGGTTGCGGTCACCGGCATGTCCAATGTCCTGGGGACGATGCCCCCGGTCCGTCAGATCGCGGACATCGCCCATGCCCACGGAGCCCGGGTGGTGGTCGATGCCGCCCAGCTGGTGCCCCACGCCCCGATCGACGTGAAGGAGATGGGCGCCGACTTCGTCGCGTTCTCCGCTCACAAGATGCTCGGCCCTACCGGGATAGGGATCCTGTGGGGCCGGATGGAGGCACTGGAGGAAGCGGAGCCGTTCGAAGGAGGCGGGGAGATGATCTCCGACGTCACCCTCTTCGACGCAACATGGGCCGACATCCCTCACCGTTTCGAAGCCGGGACTCCCCCGATCATCGAGGCCGTCGGCCTCCACGCTGCGATCGATTACCTCGACTCGATCGGGATGGACAAGATCTTCCAGCACGACCTCGAGCTCACCGAGATCGCCCTCAGCCGGCTCGGTGACGTCCCCGGGCTGGCGATCCAGGGCCCGCCCAACACCGAGGACCGGGGCGGCGTGCTCTCGATGACGATGGACGGGGTGCATGCCCATGATCTGGCCACCATCCTCGACGAGGTCGGAGTGTCCGTTCGCTCCGGGCATCACTGCGCGAGGCCACTCATGCGCAAGCTAGGAGTGGCGGCGACCGCACGCGCCAGCTTCTACGTCTACAACACCGAGGAGGACATCGACGCCCTGGTCGGTGGTTTGCGGAAGGCCGGCGAGCTCTTCGGGGTCGGCTCGTGAGCCTCGAGGACCTCTACCGGGAGGTCATCCTCGACCACTATCGCAACCCCCGCAACCAGGGCCACCTCGACGCACCCGATGCCAAGGCCCAGGGGGTGAACCCCCTGTGTGGCGACGAGATCACGATCGAGCTCGCCTTCGAGGGTGACCAGGTGGCCTCGGTGGCCCTTGCGGGGCAGGGCTGCTCGATCAGCCAGTCATCGGCCTCGATGATGAGCGAGGCGATCAAAGGCAAGTCCCGGGCCGAGATCGACGAACTGACTGCGAAGTTCAGAGGGCTGATGTCCCTCGAGGACGGGGAGGACCCCGGTATTGATCCTGAGCGCCCCGGCTCGGCCCTGGGTGACATCGAGGCGCTGCAGGGCGTCCGTCAATACCCGGTCAGGATCAAGTGCGCCAGCCTGGCCTGGAACGTACTTGCGGAGGCGTTAGGCGACTGAGGTTGTCCCCCTGCGAAGCGGGGGGACCGTCCGGCCGAAGGCCGGGCGAGGGGGGCCGGCATTAGAGCAGCCCGCCTTCGGTCATCTTCTTCAGGTCGAGGGCGGCATCGAGCTCCTCGGCGCTCATCAGCCCGGCCTCAAGCACCAACTCCCGGATCGATCTGCCGGTGGCCAGCGACTCCTTGGCGATCTTCGCCCCGTTGTCGTAGCCGATGTGGGGGTTGAGCGCGGTGACCACGATTGCATTTCGCTCCAACAACTCGCGGGCCCGGTCTTCATTGGCCTCGATCCCTACGACGCACTTTTCCCGGAAGGCGTCGGCGGCGTTGGACAGCAGCTCGATCGAGGCCAGGAGATCGTGAGCCAGCACCGGCATCATCACGTTCAGCTCGAAGTTCCCGTTGGCCGCGGCCCAGGTGACGGTCATATCGTTCCCGATGACCCTCGCCGCCACCATCATCACCATCTCCGACATGACCGGGTTCACCTTGCCCGGCATGATCGAAGACCCAGGCTGGAGATCGGGGATCCGGATCTCACCGATGCCGGAGGTGGGCCCTGAGCCGAGGAACCGAATGTCGTTGGCGATCTTGAACAACGAGACGGCCACGGTCTTGAGCGCCCCGGATGCCATCACGGCGGCGTCTTTAGCCCCTTGCGCCTCGAAGTGGTCGATCGCCTCACGGAACGGGTAGCCCGTGCGCTCCGACATCAGCGCGATCACGGCAGGGGCGAATCCGGCAGGGGCGTTGATCCCGGTGCCAACGGCAGTCCCGCCCAGGGCGAGCTCTTCGAGCTCGGGGAGGACCAGGGACAGCCGCTCCACGCCCTTGCTCACCTGCGTCGCCCACCCACCGAACTCCTGACCGAGCGTGACCGGGGTGGCGTCCATCAAATGGGTCCGACCCGACTTGACCACACCTCCGAACTCCACCGACTTGGCCTCGAGTGCCTCGGCCAAAGTCTGCAACGCCGGCATCAGCCGGTCCCGGATCCCGTCGACGGCCGCGATGTGAATTGCCGCAGGGATCACGTCATTCGATGACTGGCCGAAGTTGACGTGGTCATTGGGATGGACCCGCCCACTGCCGCGCTCCGCTCCGAGCAACTCCCCGGCCCGAGCTGCGATCACCTCGTTGGCGTTGGTGTTGGTCGAAGTGCCCGAGCCGGTCTGAAAGATGTCGAGCACGAAATGCTCGTCCAGGGCCCCTTCCATCACCTCGTCGGCTGCCTGACGAATAGCAGCAGCGGTCTCCTCGTCGATGAACCCGAGTTCGGAGGAAACGGACGCCGCCGACCCCTTGAGCAGGCCGAGAGCGCTGATGAACCTGCGGCTGAAGCGCTCGCCGGAAATCGGGAAATTGTCGACGGCGCGCTGTGTGGATGCCCCGTAGTAAGCGTCTACGGGCACCTCGACTTCGCCCATCGAGTCACGTTCGGTCCTTGACTGCACCTGGTCCTCGCTTCTGAGCCCTGACGTCGACGAGAACGGTAACGGCCTCCATCATCGGAGTAGGTGACGTGACTCCTCGTAAAGGCGATCGAGTCGCTCGGGAAGAGGGTCTTCGCCGTCGAGCGCGCTCGCTGCAACTAAGAGCAGGTCGATCAGGGCATGGAAGTCGGCGAGCGAGATGACCTCCATCAGCGGGGTTGCCGCTCCCTCCCCACCCTCCACTTCATCGAGGTTGCCCATGTTGTGGTAGTTCCCCAACGGGAGGCAAAGACCCGCCGCCCGGTAGCCATAGCCGCCGAACGCCGTGGCCTCGCACGACCCGCCCGCCATCAACTTGCGTTGATGACCGATGCCACTCGCCGTCGCGGCCCGACTGATGAGGTTGGTCATCTCACGGTCGAACACGGTGGAGGCATCCCCGACCCTGACCACGGGGCCCCCACCGATCGGGGCGTCCGCAGACGCCCTGGATGCCTCTATGGAGAGCAGTCGTGCCTCCTTCGGGATCAAGCCCGATTTTGAAGCGTGGATTGCTCCGATGAACCCCATCTCCTCCGCTCTGGTGAGCAGGACTCCGAAATGGCGGCGATCGGGATTGCCCCTGGCCTTGTCCAACCAGGCCAGGGCAGCTGCGCAGCCGGCCAAGTCGTCACAGGCCGGCGCCTGGAAGGAACCGCGGCCCGACTTTCCTCGGCCAAAGCGCCACTGCGCGATGTCGCCGGAGGCCGGCATCGTCCGCCCGTCGACCGATATCGAACCGGTCCCAGTGCGAGGGTCGTGAGAGGCCACGCGACCGGTCGTCGCCTCCCCGGTGACGAACACCACCCTTGCCTCGGGGAAATACTCGGGCCCTACTCCGCCCCGAAACTCGAACCGGGCCTCGCTCCCCTGCACCGACTCGATGACGAAGGCGGGATGGTCCATGTGGGCCACGGCGATGACCGGTGCCCGTCTCGCTCTGCCTCTTTGTGTGATCAGGAGATTTCCACCGCTGTCCGCCCGCACATTCAGGTCCTGCCTACGCGCCACCCAGGCCCTCGCCCAGGAGATGACGGCGTGTTCCCTCCCGGATGCCGTGGGCAGATTGGTCAATTCGCCGAGCCAGCGCTCGACAGCAGCCCGGGACGCCATCGATCAGGTGTCGAACGGGGTGTCGGTGAACAGGTCGGACACCTTCTGCACCGGCCCCGCCGCGACCCTCTTGATTCCCAGCCGCTCCCGGACCGCCTCGTAGCCGCCTTGCTCCAACTCCTCGGCCAGCTCAGCACCCCCGGAATCGACGATCCGGCCGTCGATCATCACGTGGATCCGGTCGGGCATCAGGTAGCGGAGAATCCGGCTGTAGTGGGTGATCATCACCACGCCGAGATCGGGTGAGCGCATCTCTTCCACGGCGCCGGACACCTGACGGACCGCGTCGATGTCGAGCCCGGAATCGATCTCGTCGAGCATCGCTACTTTCGGTCGCAGGACCGCCATCTGGAAGATCTCCGAACGCTTCTTCTCCCCACCGGAGAGGTCGTTGTTCACCGATCGCTCGAGGAACTTCGTGGTGTCGAACCTCTCGGCTTCGGCGCTGATGCGATCGGCGGCCTCTTCCTCTGTCACCCCCCGCTCCTCGAGAGCCTCAGTAAGGAACTCCTGGAGACGCACTCCGGGCACCTCGGTCGGGTACTGGAAGCTCTGGAGCAGCCCCTGCCGGGATCGCTCGTCGACGCTCATCGCAAAGAGATCGCTGCCGGCCAGTGTTGCGCTCCCCGAGACCTCGTACCCGGCCTTACCGGTCAGGACATGGCAAAGGGTCGACTTCCCCGAGCCGTTGGGGCCCATGATGGCGTGGACCTCCCCGAAGGGCACCTCGAGGTCGAGGTTCTCCAGGATCTGCTTTCCCGCCACAGCGGCGGACAGGCCCTCGACGCGCAATGCGGTGGTCACTGGTCCTCCAACATGAGGTAGACCGTCCCTTCCTCGACACTGACCTGATAGGTGGGGACCGGACGGGTGGCGGGAAGAGACAGCGGCTCACCCGTGGTCAATTCGAATTCAGAGCCGTGCCGGGGGCACTCCACCGTGGTGTCGTACACCTCGCCTTCGGCCAACGATGCCTCGGCGTGCGAGCACTGATCGCCTATCGCGTACACCTCGTTGCCGATGCGGAACATGGCGACGACTGTCTCGCCGACCGTGACCCTGATCCCCCGCTCTCTCGGCAGCGTGTCCAATTGCCCGATCTCGACTCTCATGCCACCCGGCCCTCGGCTTGCGCCGAGACGAAGCGGCGGAAGACCTCCTCGGACACGGGCTCGCCCACCGCGGCAATCGGGAGGCGATCGATCACTTCCTGGAAGAAGCCCCGGATCAGAAGGCGCTCGGCCCGCTCTTTGCTCAGGCCCCGGCTCTGCAGGTAGTAGAGGTGCTCCTCTTCCAGGGGGCCGACCGACGACCCATGCCCACAGACCACGTCGTCGCAAAGGATCTCCAGGTTGGGGACCGAGTGGGCCTTGGCGTCCTCGGAAAGCACGAGATTGCGGTTGGTCTCGAAGGTGGTGGTCCCTCTGGCGTCCTTCTCGATTCGGAGCAGTCCGGTGAAGACGCTTTGTGCCGCGTCCTCCACGGCGCCCTTCAGGAACACGTCCGAGGAAGTCTGGCGCCCTTCATGGGTGATGAGCATTCGATAGTCGAGGGTCTGTTCTCCCTCCCCGAAATAGAGGCCGACCACCTCCGACGACGAGCCGTCCCCGGTCAGCCTGATCCCCAGGTCGAGACGGCCCAACTTCGCGCCGAGGCCGACTTCGCCGATCCGCGCCGTGGCGTCACGGTCCAAGGCGACACGTTGGTGGACCACCGAGGTGGCCGCTTCGTCGATGCCCTGGACCGCCAGGTACCTGAGACGACCGCCGGGACCGACGACCAGGTCGATCTGAGGGACGACCAACAAGACCGCGTCGGGAGCCGACCGATAGACGACCAGGACGCTGGCTTCGGCGTCCTCGCCGACCCGAACCACGACATGGGGAAACGACGCTGTACCCGGAGTGACGGCCTGGATTTCCACCACGAACGGAGAGGCATCAGCGAATCGGCGCGGGATGTCGATCAGCACCCCATCGGTGGAAAAGGCGGCGTGGGCTGCAGTCAGCTTGTTGTGGTCCACTGCGACCAGCCTCTCGAGGCCAGGGTCGTCATCGAGGTCGGCGAAACGGCTCACGATCGCCGCATCGGACGAAGATTCGATAACTTCGCCATCCACCACCAACACCCGGCCGGAAGTCTCAACCACCGACCCCAAGAACGGGCTCGGTCCCAGCGCCCCTGCAGCCTCGGTCACCGGTTGAAGCGAGGAGAAAGGCGTGTCGAACTGGACGTAGCGCCAGTCTTCCTCGACGCCTGTCGGCTCCTCCAGGGATTCGAAGACCTTGTGGGCGGCAGTCATCTCCTGCCGTCTCCATACCGGGGCGGCGGCAGTCAGCCTGGTGAGGGTTTCGGAGTCGAACGAGGACAATGAGTCTCCGGGTGGAAGCCCAGCCGATCGTATTTCACCTATGGCGATAGTGCCAATCACTCAGCAGGGCCTAGCGCCTCCGTAGTGACGTCCGAGGAGGCATGCCACAACATCCAACCCAGGCCGAACTGCTCGGCGGAGTCGATCTGCGCCCGTACCTGGTCGGCGGTGTAGCTGAAGTCCTGCAGCCAGGGGCGGACGACGACGTTTCGCGAAAGCCGGGCCAGGCCGTCCTCGAGCGCATTGCTGACCATCGGTCCCGGATGATCGTTGGGATTGTCGAACCCGTACCAGCCGGTGCTGTAGTGCGATGGATAAACCATCGGCGAAACGACGTCCACGATGCCGGTCACGTCGGGCCAGCGCTGTCCGATCCCCCCGTCGTCCTCGGCCTTGGTGATGAAACCGAAGATGTCCGCGCCAACGGCACAGCCCATCGGATGGAGAAGGGCGACGGATTCGGTCAGGAACGAGTTGATGGCGTCGATGCGGACTTCCTCGCTGATACCCCCGTCGAAGACTGTGGAGTCGGTGCGTTGATCCGGGAACCGCACATAGTCGAATTGGACCTCATCGACGCCCATGGCACACGCCTCTTCGGCAAGTGCGAGCGCATATCCCCTGGCTTCAGCGTCGGTGGGATCGAGGAAATACTGGCCCCTCGATTCGAACGGAGCGTTGGTCGCCGAGTCCCATACGGCCATCTCCGGCTTCATGACCGCGGCGGTCGGGTCGTTGAATATGACCAGCCGCCCGATCAGATAGAGGCCGGCCTCATCGGCACGGCGCGCCACCTCTCCAAGGTCGAAATTGGCCCGGATGGCACCAACTTCGGTGGCGGTGGCATCGGTGCTGTTGTACCAAACCAGGCCGGTCTCGTCCTTGAGATCGACCATCAGGGCGTTGAGCTCGGTCGACTCGGCCATGTCGATGAACGCCTCCAGGCTGTGTCCCGTTGCCTCGCCTGTGATGTGCACCGCCCGCGCCGCAAAGGGAGCGAGCTGCACTTTGGCCTCGCCCGGTCCCCCGTCCCACTGAAACTCGGTCTGGATCCAGGCGGGACGGGACACGGTGATCGTCCCCGGCTCCGCGCCTCGGATGCTGAATTTCCCCTGGTTGTCGCTTACTCCCTCGGCCGGCCCGGCATCGATGCGGGCAGCCTGGACCGGGGCACCTGCGTCGTCCACGACCATTCCCCGGAGCACTCTCGCCTTGAGCACGATGTCGACCGTCCCCTCGGGCCGCTCGGCAAGGGTCAGGGTATGCGGGACGTGCCCGGGTGCGCTCACCTCGACAACGGTCCGCGACCGGTTCCAGTCCAACTGGACCATCCCCTCGGTGTTACTCGTGCCCACCTGATCGCCGTTGATGTCGACGAAAGCGGAGGCGACCGGGCTCCCGGCATCGTCGAGGACGCGCAGGGTGTAGGGGGTGGCTCGGCCCAGCAGGGACCAGCCGGCCCAGAGGGCCCAAACGATGGTGAACGCCACCAGCAAGCGGAACTGGGATCGGCGTGACAATGAAATCGGGAGGGTACCCAGGTGGAATGTGCTACCTGTGAATTTCGTTTGCCAGATTCAGCCAGGAGGGTTAGTTTTCAACAGGGGTTGTTGAGGAGGACAGTTTGGGGAAGCCCATCAGGGCCAGCGATGCGAGACCGGAGCGAGGCTCAGGCCCGGGTGACACCGTCGGTCTCTATCTCGACGAAGTTTCTGCCCACCTACTGCTGACCGCCGAGGACGAGGTCTATCTGGCCCGATCCATGGAGCGGGGCAAGAAGGCAAAAGCCCGTTTGGAGACTGGTGATTTCCCGGTCGCCGAGCGCCCGCAACTGATGCGTCTCGTGGCCGAGGGCGAAGAGGCCAAGATGACCTTCATTCGCTCCAATCTCCGCCTGGTGATCTCGATCGCCAAGCGCTACACGGGCCGCGGGCTCGACCTCCTCGACCTCATCCAGGAAGGGAACCTGGGGCTGATCCGGGCTGTGGAAAAGTTCGACTGGCGCAAGGGTTTCAAGTTCTCCACCTACGCCACCTGGTGGATCCGCCAGGCGATCACCAGGGGGCTCGGTAACAACGGCCGGACCATCCGGCTCCCGGTGCACATGGTCGACGTGGTCCGGACCGTTCAGGACACGAGGCAGATCCTCCACGACAAGTATCACCGGGCCCCGACGCTCGAGGAGATCTCGGAAGCGTCCGGGCTCGATACCGAGCGGGTCCTGGCGGCCCTCGAGGCCCCAGCGGAGACGGTCTCCCTCGACCGGCCGGTAGGCGAAGACGGTGACGCCTCTCTCCAGGACTTCGTCGAGGACACCGGCGCCGCCAATCCCGAGGACCGAGCCGCCTCAGCCTGGCGCCGGGAGCGTTTGATCAAGGCCCTCCAGATCCTCGATCTCGAAGAACAGCAAGTGCTCTGGCTTCGCTTCGGGCTCGACGGCGACGAGCCGTGGACCCTGTCCGACGTCGGGAAAGTGATCAACTCCACCCGGGAGCGGGTCCGTCAGATCGAAGCCCGCGGGCTGGCCAAATTGCGCCATCCCAGCTGCGACATCGACCTCGCCGCCCTGCTCTAGAGCAAGGCCTTCACGCGGCGTTCAACGCCGCGGTGACCTCGTCGAGGACCAATTCCTCCAAGGGCTCTTCCTCGACTCTCGAGTCCATCTCCACGAAGACGGCCTCACACCGAGCGCACTGGAGCCGGTGGCCGGTCAGGATGTGGGAATCATCCATGATCAGCTCGAGAAGGTTCGCCGTGTCGTGCCTGCACTCAGGGCAGATGAAGCCGACTGCGAGGTTCATTTTCCACCCCGGGCCGGGCCGCTTTGTTGTTGATTGCTCATGCCCCAACGGTGCCTGAAGCGGAGCGGGAATAGCATGGGGATCGCTCCCCCGGGGGCAAACCCCTATTCCCCTGAAGCGCCTAGACCCGGCGCAGAGCTCGCTCCAGCCGGGCGAACCCCTCGTCCGCCTCCTCCTCGGTGAGCGACAGCGGCGGGGCTATGCGCAACGAATTCCCATACAGCCCGCCCTTGCCGATGAGGAGACCTTCCTCGCGGGCGGCCTCGAGGACTGCCGACGCCTTGTCCGGGGCCGGCTCTCCGGCCGAGTCGACCAATTCGAGCCCGATCATCAGGCCCTTGCCCCTGACCTCCTCGATCATCTCCAATTCCTCGGAGAGCGGGATCAGGTTCTGCATCAAACGGTTGCCCACCTTCAGGGCGTTGGTCTGCAGGTCCTGGTTCAGGAGCACCTCGAGGTTGGCCAGTGCGCCTGCGGTCGCCAGCGGGTTGCCGCCGAAGGTCGAGATCCCCAGCGCCGGGTAGGACTCCATGATCTCCGCCGGTGCCACCACTCCGCCGATGCTCAGCCCGTTGCCCAACCCCTTAGCGAAGGTGAGCAGATCGGGCACGATCCCGTGTGCCTGGTATCCCCAGAAGTGCTCCCCGGTCCTCCCCCAACCGGTCTGCACCTCGTCGGAAATGAAGAGGATCCCGTGGGCGTCCAACACCTCCTTCATCGCCCCGAAGAAGCCGTCGGGTGGCGTGACAAAGCCGCCGACGCCCTGGATCGACTCCGCAATCATTGCCGCCGGCTCCCCGGCACTCGCCACTCGCAACAGGTCCTCGAGGTCGGCAACGCAAGCGGCGATGAACTCGTCATCGGGCAGGTGCCCGAACGGGCTGCGCAGCTTGTAGCCGCCATGCACATAGGTCACCTGGAAGGGCGAGAAGCTGGTGCCCGACCATGCCTTGTTCCCGGTGATGGCGATCGTCGAGTGGGACTTGCCGTGATAACTGCCCCGTATCGCCAGCACCTGGTTCGACTTCTTGTAGGTGGTGGCGAGCATCAAAGCCGCGTCGTTGGCCTCGGTCCCCGAGTTGGTGAAGAAGACCTTGGCATCGGGGATCCCTGAAAGTTCGGCCACTTTCTCGGCCAGCTCGATCTGAGATTCGATGAGATAGAGCGTCGAGGTGTGCAGCATCCGGTCGGCCTGGGCCTTGATGGCGTCCACCACCTCGGGGACCCGGTATCCGGTCATCGTCACCAGGATCCCGCCGAAGAAGTCGAGGTAGCGGTTGCCCTCGGCATCGACGACGTGCCTCCCATCTCCGTCAACGATGGCGATCGGCTGTTCGTAGTAGAGGGGAGCCCAACCGGGCAGGACCTTGACGTGCCGCTCGTGCAACTCGGCGTGTTTTCCCATGCCGGGAGATTACCGAGCAGGGCGAATCTGAGCCTGGTCGCTCAGGAGGAGCGCCGACCCAGCAAGCTTCTCCGCCAGTTGGCCCCCTTGGTCTTGGGCTTCACAAGGGGGACTCCGGCGCTGACCTGGCGACCGCCGTCCTCCTTCTCGGCAGGGGCCGGGGGCGCATCTGCGATATGGCTCGCCTTGATCCGATCGGAACGGTCCAACTCGAGGGTGCGCAACGCCTTCTCGATCCGCTCCATCTGGTCGTCGGAGGTCGCCGGAAGCTGGAAGGCGTCCCGAACGAACCGGGCGGTGTCGGCCCGGTAGTCGTGGCCGAATGACTGAAAGTCGCCGGGAATGGTGACCATGGCGTTGGCGGCGTCGATGGCGGTCTGGCAGAAAGTCACGATCGGTGTCCACTCGATCGACTGGGCGACACCGCGGAGGCCTTCAGCGCCAATCCATTCCGGCTTGCGGACCAGCATGTCGGGGCCGAAGAGGGCGATCGGGTCGTTGTCATGGGAGAGGACCACTGCTCGCAGCTTGTCCCGCTGTGCGGGTGTCAGCTGGGAATACTCGTCGTGGCTGTCGAACACCCCAACCGTGCCCTCGGGAACGGTGTCCGAAGCCTGGCGGATCATCCCCGACCGGGACCACTTGGCCAGCCAGGGGAGCCCGAACCAGAGGGCGCGGTCGATCCCGTAGTGGTCGAAACCCGAGATCCCCTGATGCATGACCACATCGGAAGAGCTCCAAGCCCCCAGGCTCTCCCCGAAGATCAGGACCTTGGGCCGCTTCTCCGGCGGGCGCTCGCGGAGCCTCTCCCTGATCCCCCAGAGCAGGAGCCGGAACTGGGCTCGCCCCAGGGCAACTTGCTGCACCGCCAGGAACGAAGGAGACCGTGCGTACTGGATGCAGCAGGTGGCGATGTCGCCCCGGGCCATCAGCTCGGCGGCCTCGATCACCGTGTGGTCGACCCACCCGGTCCCCGTCGGCGACACCAGCAGCAGGTAGGAGCGATCAAACGCCTTCGTCCGATCGAGCTCTTCCAGCGCCAGTTCGGCGCGGCCGGTGGAATAGAGCGGCTCGGTGTTGAACCCGATGAACGCCCGGATCGGCTGCGCCTTGGCCTTCTCCCCCATGATCTCTTCGATCAGCTCAGGAGTCGGGACATCGATCACATACCGTCTGCCTTGCAGTCCGAGCTCCTCGAAAGTCGAGACGCTGTCCGGGCTACCCGAGACCTCAGGGGCGGTGGGAGGGGTGGCATATCCCGGTTCAACCTTGTCGTTGCTCTTGGTCAGCTTGCCGACCCCGGCGTTGTAGGCGGCGACCGCGGCGCCGCCCCAGATCCCGGCGTTGATCACCCTTCCCATGACGTTCTTCGACCATCCGGGCCCTAGGTAGTTGATCAAGGCGCTGCGGCTCTCCTTGAAGCCCCAGCCCACGGCCCTGCCCACGTTGCTGACGACGATGGCTGTTCCTACGGCAGTGGGTATGGTGATTTCTTGAGGGATAGGCCACTTCCCGACTTCCTCCTGCCTGACCGTGCGCCGGCGCTGAGCCCAGAAGAGAACGCCGGCGAGCATCGAGCCCGTGAGGACTAGCGGCTGAAGGGGCGAATCCGAGCCATACCGTTTTCGCACCGAGATGCCGAGGTCGTAGATCGCCCCACCCAGGGCGGCAGCCCGTACGATGCGGCCGCTGGTCCGGGCGGTGGTCATCCACATCGTCTCTCCGTCCTTTTCCGGCAGCTCGGAAAGGGCGACTCCGGCGGCCCCCATGACGGCCCGGCCGGTGAGATGGGCGGCCAGTCCGGCATCAGGGGGCACCACTGCGTTGAAGGGGATCTCGGCCACCTTGGTGACTCCCCGAGCTGCGAGGACACTCAGCCCCGTGGCCAATCCCTGGTGGACCGACGTCCGTGGCATCAGGGAGGGCCCGAACGAGTCGAGAAACACCGTGGTCTCCAACGCGGAAGCCGGTGACCCGGTGAGCGGGTTCAGCCATCGAGCGACGGCGGCGACAATTTCTCCGAATCCCGGCATCGATTCAGCCTATCCCGGAGGCCTTGGCCACATACCGGAGAAACAGGGAGCGCTCTCCGGCCAGGATCCGGTCCAAATCCATCTCGAAAAGAGGATCGACCATGGCTCCTTCGACTATTCGCTTCGAGCCCCCGCCGGCGATCACCGGAGTCACGGTGAGGTTCAGGTCGTCGATCCTTCCCACCTGGGCCAGTTGCGAATTGAGGCCGGGCCCGCCCTCGCAGAGGACCACTGCGAAGTCGCTGAGCCGGTCGAGCAAGGCCTCCGCCCCCAGGTCGTCGAGTACCGCGATCTCGGCCACTTCTGACAACGCGTCGCGGCGCGCCGGGTCGGATGCGGATCCGGTGAGGATCAGAGGTTTCTGCTCAGGGTTGGAGAACAGCCGGGCATCGGGCTCCAGATCGAGGCGACCGGTGAGGACCGCGATCCGGGGGACATCGGGAAGCCCGAGGGCGCGTCTCCGCTCGACGCGCTCCGCGCTGAGCTTCACCGGGCCGTAGTTCTCGGCCCGGGCGGTGCCCGCGCCGACCAGGATCACGTCAGCTGCGGCACGCAACGCCCGAAACAACTCGAGGTCATCGTCATCGCCCAGCACCGAGGACTTGCCGTCGATCGCCGTGGCACCGTCCAGCGAGGACACCATGTTCACCACCACCCACGGCCTACCGGATGACGCGCGACTGGTCTCCATGACCAGCCCCTGGATGTCTTCCACCTCTCCTACGTGGGGATGGACCCATTTGAACATCGGGACAAGGTAGCCGTCACTCCTCGACGATCCATGCGGTGACCATGCCGAACATGCCCTGGTCGCTTTCGACATGATTGAGGATGTGGCAGTGCCACACCCAGGTCCCCGGATCGGACAGCTGGAACAGGACCGAGTACCGCTCCCCCGGCGCGATGTTGATCGTGTCCCCCCAATAGGGATTGTCGAGGGGGATTCCATCCTTGGCGAACACCAGTTGGGGGAATTGGTGCTGATGCATCGGGTGGGCCTGCATCCCCTCGTTGAAGTAGTGGACCACCACCCAATCTCCGACTTTGCCGACGTAGGGCTCGGTGGCGGGAAACGACTTTGCGTTGAGGGTGAGGCCGATGACCCCGGCGTCGTTGAGGACCATCGGGATCTCATGGGCGATCTCGATGTCGTCCGGTATCTCGACACCAGAGATCGTCTGACCTGCCGGCAGCGGGGTGTCGCCAATGATGAAGGTGCCAAACAGGCCGTTCGGCACCTGGAGATGGCCGTGGGCGTGGGCGTGGTACATGGCGATCGCAGGCTCGGTTGCTTCGAACTCGTAGGTGAAGGTCTCCCCCGGCTTGACGAGCGGCTGGGTGATGGGAGCGACTCCATCCATGGCGTTGGGCACCTTGACGCCGTGCCAGTGGATGTCGGTCCCCAGCGGCAGTTGATTGTCGAGGATCACCCTGACCTTGTCCCCGACCTCCACCCGGATTGCCGGCGCGGGCACCATGCCGTTGTAGGTCCAGGCGTCGACCACTTTGCCGGGTGAGACCTCCCACGGTGTGACGGCTGCGGTGAGGTGGAATTCCTTGGTCCCATCGGGGAGGACCTGCGGCTCCAGCGGCTGGTTGCCCTTGCCCTCGGTCTCGACGGGGAAAGCCGCAATCGAGTCGACCATGATCTGGTCCATCGCTGCCCAATCGGCGTCGGTCCCGTGTTCGGCCTCATGGCCCGCCTCGCCCCCGGCGCTGACCGACACAACCGCCTCCATGCCGGCCTCCCGGTGGCCGGCGATGGAGCAAAAGACGACGTATGAGCCTTCGCTGAGGTCGACGAGCTCGAGTGTGGCCGACTCGCCGGCGGCGATGTCAGGCGTCGCATCTCCGCCCTCGACAGTGAGGTTGTGGAGCTGGGAGCCGGCGTTGTCGACGGTGAGGGTCACCGCGCCTCCGGTGAACGCGAGGTCGCCTTCGATGGCGAACTCGGTCAGAGTCACCGTCCCGGTCTGAGATTCTGCGGGAGCAGCCTCAGCGGATCCGCCTCCCCGAATCACCAGCACCGCGGCCAGGACCACCACCCCTGCTGCCATCACGGACAGGAAGATCAGCGCCTTGTCGAAGGCACCGGCCGGGGTGGACGAATCGACTTCGGGTGGCATCGGCTGAACGTTAGAAACACCGATGCCCGCCACCCAGGACCCTTGGTCCCAAGCTCTTGGGACCAATTCCCCGATGGGCTAGACCTGCAACCGATCCCGGATCGTGGCGACGTCGCCCTGCCAGATGTGGAACTTCTGCATCGGCTTGAAGCCGAGCGCGATGTTGATGTTCAGCATCGGCTCGTTGGAGCCGGCGTTGTCGGTGTCGATCCGCTCCACCTCGGGGTAATCGGACCTGATTTTCTGCAGCATCGCAGCCTTGAGCCAGCGTCCGAGACCTTTCTCCCGGTGCTCCGGGTGAACACCCGTATCCGACTGAAACGCCTGTGCCGGATTCAGGTGCTGATAGAGGAACTGGGTCAGTCCGACCATGGTCCCGCTGGGCTTGTGTCGGGCGATGTAGATGAGGAACTCCAGCTCTCGCTTCTTGTCTTGCTCCTCCCACGCCCTCCACATCTCCGGAGTGATCACTTCTGGATCCCGCTCGTAGTCCTCCATGGGCGCGGTGTTCATGATTTCGGTGAGCTTGCAGTACGGCTCGAGGTCGTCCTCCGGCAGGGGGCCAGCCCTGAAGAGGAGCTCGTAATCGGCGGCGCGCTCGGCCGCTCGCACCACCCATTCGTCGACCAAGTCCCAATCGATGTCGGAGAGGAGCAACCGATTGTGTTGCTCGAGGAGCGCGTCCTTCATCCCGGCTCGCTCCGGGATCGCGGAGAACTCAGAGCTCTCCGGAATCCCTACCGCCAGACGGCGTCGTTTCTGCTCCTGCACCAGGTCGAGCATCGGCGTCGCCACCAAACGACCGAGGCCGTGCCCTCGGGCCTCTTTCCTGACGTATACCCACCCGAAGGCGTTGTCCAGGTCCTGCTCGAGGTTCATCTCGGCGCCGGAGGTCGCCACCAGCCTGCCGTCCTCCCAGAGGAGCCAATGTCGGACCAGTAGAAAGGCAGGGAGGTGCGTCCAATCGACCATTCGCTGGCGAATCGGCTTGGGCGGATCCCCGGGACGGGCTTCGTCATCGAACTCGAGATAGAGCTCATGCAACGCCTCGAGGGTTTCCTCGGGCGCGTCGGCGGCATCGATGGAGGCGAGGCGAACGGCCATGACTGTTCGAGGCTAGGAGTGGGCAGCGAATGACTGCCGGTGAATTAGGAGAGCCGGGTGGCCAGCGACTCGGCTTCCGATGACACAACGATGGTGTCGATGCTGCTGCAGGCCCAGTAGGCGACAAGGAGAATGAAGGAGACCACGAGCACTTTCATGATCAGGCTCGTTCCGGACGCGTTGTCACTTTGGTAGAGCACGGTGTCCCTCCCGTACATGGGCTGTCGGTCGGGCAGGCTAAACGGCGATTGCTGATTGACCAGGCTTTGTTGGCGCTAGCGAATCCGGGGTTGGATTTGAATCAGGGGTCGGATTCGTAGTGCGGGTCGGCACCGGGACGGATGAACCGGATCCGACCGGGTCCCAATTTGGGATCGAGGCGGAATCCCATTCCGTGGACGACTACATGGTGGTGGAACCAACAGAGAGTGGTCAGGTTCTCGGGGTCGGTCCGGCCCCCTTCTGACCAGGGGATCTTGTGGTGCACCTCCAGCCGGTATCGACTCACGCATCCGTCGGCGGTGCAGCCTCCGTCCCGATGCAACATGAATCGTCGGAGTCGGTTGGGAATTATCCGGCTCTTGCGCCCTATCGAGAGTGGGCGGCCATCCGTGGTCCTGATCACCTCGAGACTGGCGCTGCAGGCGATGCGGTCGAGGATCTCGGGGCCGATCGAGGTACCAGCTGCGGTCTCGGCGCCGGTGTCATCCACGAAGACCGTGATCAGCGGTGTGCTCATCGATCGGGGACGGTTCTCCTCGCAAATCGCGGTGAGGGCGACTGCCCGGCGGTAGCCGAGCCCGGGTCTGGTGCCGTCGGGGAGATCAGGCACGGTGTCGGCGGCTTCGGCAAGCACCTTGTCGACGACATGGCCCGAATAGCCATCGAGCAAGCCCCACATCTTCCAGGATGACTCGTCGAGATTGGGCTGGATGGCCAGATACTGCGACCGGTGAGACTCGTGACCGTTGTCCCACGCTCTCCGCTTGTGCTGGGCCACGATGCGATGAAGGCCCCGGATGTCGACGCCGGCTAGGTGGTCGGGTTCAACGTCCTCGGGGAGTCGTGCCAGCGCCTCGGCCCGATCGAATGTGATCTCGCCGGCCTGGAGCTCAGACGCGACTTCGGGCCGGTCCTGGAGTCGTTTCGCGGTGGAGGTGAGCCGCGACGCCGACTCGACTGAGATGTCGAGCCTCCCGGCGACCCACTCCCGCATCGAACGGCAACCGTCCGCACCCGGAAGTTGCATGGCATCGGCCACGACCATCCAGGCCATTTGCCGAGCCCGGGCCTGGGCGATGATCTTCTCTTCGTCGAGCATCCCCTGCTCGACCTGATCTGCTGTCAATCCCCTCATACTCCGAACCGTACGAGGGGGGTGTGACAGATTTGGTCAGCTGCCCTTGGCTTTCTTGGAAGTTTCCGAAATTTTTTCGACGGCGTCGTCGACGGCATTTCCGATGTTGTTGGCGGCAGACTTCGCCCCGTCGCCGACCTTGGACGCCATCTCTTTCGTCTTGTCCCCGGCCTCTTCGGCGAGGTCCACGACCTTGTCGGCGGCTTGTCCTGCAGCTTCCTTCACCGAGGCCATTGCCTTCTCCGGGGCATCGGGGTCGAGGATCCCGGACTCCCTCAGCTTGGGAATGACCTGGTCAGCGACTTCGGCCGCCTTCTCATCGCCCAACCACGGGCCCATGCGCTCCTCGAAACGAGCCTTTGCCTCGGCCTCGGTCAGACCGGCGTACTCGGCCCGCTTCGACGCCAGCACCCTGGCGACGGCGGCGACGACCCCGGCGATCACCAGGAACTTGAAGAGCGCCCTGAAGGGGTGGCTCTCGACTTCTTCATTACTCATAGGTCACCTCCTACCCAAACCATACAGAGATGAAAGTTCGAGTTTTTCGCGGCCCTTGGTCGGAGCCCTTCACGAAGAGTGGTGGTTGGCGTAGGTTCACGAATCAATGATCAGATGGCTGATCGCAGGTCTGCTGGTGGCGGGTCTGGCGATCGGTGTCTGGATGTTGTGGCCCACCGACGAACCGTCACCGTCGAGCACGACGATCGCCGCCATCGACACCACCACCTCCACATCGCTATCTGAGCCGAGCACGACGACCACTGAACCGGCGACATCGACGACCGCGGCTGCACACGTGGTCACCACCGTGGAGGAGGCAGAAGCGATCCTCGCTGATCTCTGGTTCGGCTGGTTCGAAGGGATCTACAACCAGGACGAGGCCCGAATCAGGGAAGTGGTGGGGAGCCAAACAGCACTGGACAATGCCGTCAGCCAATTCGGAGTCATGGAATTCACCGCGGCGCCGACACCCGACTCAGATGTGTCCTTAGCGACGTCGAGATCTCTGGAGTCGACCGGAAATTGCCTGGCTGTCTGGGCAGCGCTCGACGTGAGCGCATTCCGGCAAGGCGCCATGAGTACTGCCGGAGTCCACGTGCTTCGTAGCCAGGATGGACACTGGGTACGTCGCTTCTGCTCTGGAGCTACCGGAACGACCTTTGGGAGGCAGATTGCGACGCAGTATTGGAACCATTGCGATAGTGCCTGCTCTCCTACCTCGCCGTCCCTGCGCTCGCAGTGGACTTCTCGGCGTGCTGGGTCGCAAGCGGAGACGAATCCTGTCACTGGCTTGTCAAACCCAGCTCACCCGCTGTCGGATCGCCGGAGGCGACGTCGTCGACTACGCCAGCGACGACGCGGTGCCGGCGGTGCTCTATCCAAGCGCCGGGGTCGATCTGACCGGCGACTGCTGGTACTACACGACCGTCGAATCGCAGTGGGTCTCACTCGCCTACTTCCTGAACGGAGACGCCGAGCTCGGCTGGATACCCGACCCCACCAACCCAGCCGTTGTCTTGTACGCCACGGGGCGTGTCCCCCGTTGCACCTCGGAGCCCGGCGTGACCGTGGATCCGACGGCCGTGGTTTGGGCCTATGTCACTCAATACGTCCACCCGCCCCCGGCGCCCGACGTCAACCCCGATCAGGGCAACGGGGTGACCGGGTTGGAGACCTATGTCGGGGTGCCGATCCCGCAGGACCATGCCACCCAGTTGTCGGCGGGCGGCCTCACCCTCGACCTCGAGATCGAAGTCAGCGGGGTGATCGTGGAATGGGGAGACGGTCGCACCGACACTTTCCCCGCCTCACGGGAAGCGATGGCCGGCTACCCGACCGGTATCGCGGCTCATGTCTACGAGTCCAAGGCGTCCGACGGCTATGACCTCACGGTGGCATACGACTGGACCGCGCGCTGGCGAGTGGTCGGCGACCCATGGGAGTTCCTCGACGTGCCCAACACCACGACCTCGGTGGACTATCCGGTGAATGAGATCGTGTCGGTTATCACGGACTAGCCGGAAACGAGAGAGGGGCCACCCGGAAGGGTGGCCCCTCTCATGATGGAGGAGGAGGAATCTCAGACTGGTTGTCGCGAGACCCTGCTCATACATCGGCATCGATTCCGAACAACTGAAGACATCACATCATCTGTCGCCGACACGGACCACATCGCTGGAAGCCGTTTCGGGTCCTCGGGAAGTCGCCAGAAGCCATCTTCGCCAAGGACCTGCTGAGGGATGCCTTGCCAGGCACAGAACTCGTATTCCTCGACGGCATCGATGCGGAATCCGACATCGAGCAACGCGGTCAGGATCTCCCCGATTCCATGGTTCCACGAGTAGTTGAGAGGGCTGGCGACCATTCCCTCACCGGCATAGGTCTCCTCCTCGATGTCGGAGATCGGCTCGACGGTCTCGAAGTAGGGATACCTCACCGATAGTTTTTCGGTGTCCTCCCAATCGAGCGACCAGAGCATCGGATGACCTTCGAGCATCGAGAAGGTGCCACCCGGATTCAGGAACGAAGCGACCACCTTGGCCCATCCTCGAATGTCCGGAATCCAGCAGATGGCTCCCACCCCGGTGTACACGATGTCGAACTTCTCGGGGACGACGGCGGGAGCGTCGTAGAGCTCGGAGACGAAGAACTGGGCCGGCGTGCCCGTGTCGGCGCTGAGCCGCTTCGCCGCCCCGATCGACTTCTCGGAGAGGTCAATTCCTGTGACCTCGGCGCCGAGCCTGGCCCACGAAACCGTGTCGGTCCCGATGTGGCATTGGAGATGGATGAGCCTCTTCCCGCTGACGTCGCCGACTCTCTCCTTCTCGAGTGTGACCACGTCACTGAGATGGTCCGGATCGGACACGAACTTCTCGATGCCGTAATCGGCAGAGGCGTAATGAATGTCGACCCGGGAGTCCCAATTGGCTCGGTTGGCGATTCGATACTCATCGAGCGGCATGGGCGTCAGTATCGCCCATCGGGGCGCCGATAGGCTCGCCATATATGCCGATCAGCACTGCTCCGGTCTGTGTCACCGGTGCCACCGGGTATGTCGCCAGTGAGATCGTCTCCCAATTGCTCGGAGACGGGTACTCGGTGGTGGGGACGACGAGGGACCCGGAGCGGGCGCAGCGTGAGGGTCACATCACCTCGCTACCGGGCGCCGGCGAGCGACTGAGGCTGGTCGCCGCCGATCTCATGACTCCCGACGCCTTCGACGAAGCGGTCGCCGGATCGGAGTATGTGGTGCACACCGCCTCCCCGTACATGACCGACGTCGAGGACCCGCAGCGAGACCTCGTCGATCCTGCCGTCGAAGGGACCCTCTCCGTCCTGAACGCATGCGAGCGGGCGGGGACTGTGAAGAGGGTGGTCCTGACTTCTTCGTTTGCGGCGATCACGGACGAGCCCGATGGGAGCCTGCTCGATGAAACGGTGTGGAACACCAAGTCGACTCTGAAGCGAAACCCCTATTACTTCTCGAAGGCACAGGCGGAGCGCGCAGCGTGGCAGTTCATGGAGGAGAGAGAGCGCGGTTTCGATCTCGTGGTGATCAACCCGCCACTGATCATTGGGCCCTCGCTCATTCCACAGCTCAACACCAGCGCCGGGGTGATCGCCGGACTGACCAATGGGCTCTGGCCGGGACTCATCGACATCCAATGGGTGATCGCCGATGTCCGTGACGTCGCGACAGCCCACATCCGCGCTTTTGAGTTGCCGACGGCGTCAGGACGCAATCTCGCTGCCGCCGGAGTCCGCAGCCTGCGTCAGACGGTGGACCTGTTGCGAGCCAACGGCTGGGGAGAGAAGTACCGGCTGCCGTCGTTGCCCCTGGACAATGCGTTCGGCTCATTCCTGGTCCGATTGGCTGCCAACTTCCAGAAGCCGGGGGCCAAGTCCTACCTGAAGACCCATGTGGGTGGCACGTTCCAGATCGACAACTCGAAAGCGCGAGAACAGCTCGGTATCGATTTTCGCGACCCGGATCAGACCATCCTCGACACCATGTCGGATCTCGAAGAATGGGGGCATCTCGGGAGATAGCTCATCGGCCCGTATGGGGCTGATCCGATTCGGGTAGGTTCCTCAACCCCCCGAACGAGGAAGCGCTGCCTCCCCGATGTACAAGACATACTTCTTGGGTGCTGCGGCATTGCTTGCCCTGACCACAGGCCTCGCCGCGACTCTCGGCCCGGCCCCTGACGACAAGGCCGATGCCCTCGCTTTGGGTGCTCCTGCTTCCGCTGCAGAGGCTTCGTTTCGACGTCACCCGCTGAGCAACGCCGGGACCACTGGCACCACGGTGCCGTTCGTCGAGCACGACGACGACTCCTCCCGTCGTCTCACGACCACTACGACGACCACCACGACCACCATTGCGACAACGACAACCACCGCTCCGCCCGCCACGACCAGCCCACCCGCCACCACAGCACCCAAGGCGCAGCCGACCACGACGACCGCGGCCGCGGGTGGCGCCTACAACTCCAGTTTCGAAGCTGAATTTCGCGGCCAGCATCAACGGCTTGCGTTCCTCGAACGGGCTCGAGGGACTGAGTCGGAACGGTTCCCTCGACGCCGAGGCCAGGGAATGGTCGAAGAGGATGGCGGCGGCCGGGTCGATATCGCACTCCAGCCTTGGGCGTTTCCTGCCCCCGTGGTCCACGGCCGGGGAGAACGTCGGGTCCGGCGGATCGGTTTCAGGTCTGTTTGGAGCACTAGCCGACAGTCCCGGGCATCGGGCCAACATGCTGGGGAACTTCACTCATTTCGGGATCGGGGTCTGGGTCGATGCTTCCGGGACGATCTGGACCACCCACGTCTTCGCCGGCTAACAGTCTTAAGGACTCCTTGATCGCCTCCTGAGGTCGGGATGACCCGCGTTGTCGCATTCTGAGAACCACCAGAGACCTAGGAGGTTCAAGGATGCGGAACAGCAAGACAGCGATCATCGGCGGGATCGTCGCGGTGGTCCTTCTCGTCAGCGGGATCGCTTTGGCGAGCGGGCTTGGCGAAGAGAGCAGCGATACGCTGCCCCCCGGCTCGTCGGCGACTCTCGACGACAACGGCTCATCGACCAGCCTGGACGACGACGGCTCGACATCGAGCACCGTGGTCAATGGTTCCACTTCATCGACCGTCGACGACTCGACGACATCGACCACCATCGACGACAACACCAGCTCCACACTGGACGACAACTCGACGACATCGACCACCGTCGATGACAACACCTCATCGACCATCGACGACCACGGTGGGTCCGGACATGGCGGAGACGACGACTCCGGGGATGACAACTCCGGGCACGGTGGCTCGGGACATGGCGGTGACGACGACTCCGGTGACGACGATTCCGGGCACGGTGGCTCCGGACATGGCGGAGACGACGACTGACCTTTACCCCCGACCGAACCACACCCTGACGACCGCCCCGCCTCCGGGGCGGTCGCTCAGTTCGAGGCCACCGCCACTCAGTTCGGCCGAGCGACGGGTGATGTCGAGCCCGAGCCCGGTCGAGCCTCCTCCACTGACCCCCCGATTGACCGCTTCGCCAGTGGTGAAGCCGCGCCCGGCGTCCCGGACCTCGAGCACCGGCATCGCGCCGTCCCGGACCTCGACCTCGAATGCAGTCCCCGGCTCGGTGTGACTGAACACGTTTTCGATGATGGTGTCGACCACCGCCGCGATCGCATCCTCTCCAAGTCCCACTTCCAGGTCCCCCTCTCCGATCACCACGCTGAACTGACGGCCCTCCTCCTCGGCGAGCACCTGCCAGAACCCGGCCCGGTTGGCAACTACCACCCCAAGATCACATTTCCCGGGCGCCCGATATCGGTCCTTCCGAGCTTCTTGGATGAGCTGGTCGACACCCTGCTCGATCCGATCGACCTGAGCGACGAGGGCCGACCTCTCCGCAGGGACCGGAGACCGCTTCGGCCTGTAGCCGCAGGGCGGTGAGTGGGGTCCGCAGGCGGTGCGAAAGGTCGGCGACCGACTCCCGCTCCTCGGCCAGCAACTGATCGAGTCGATCCGCCAGCCAGTTGAACGAGCGCCCCAACTCCTCGATCTCGTGGGGAGGGCTCACTTCGACCCTTGCCGAAAGGTCTCCGGCACCGAGCCTCGTCGCTGTCTCTGAGAGCTCCTCCAGTGGCTTCACCAGCCGTTTGGCCATGCGGTCGGACACCACCACCGCAGCGAGCACGATGAGCAGGCCTAGGGCACCGAGCAAGAGCCACGCTCGGGCGACACCCTCCGTCAGCACCTCGTCGGGGACGAAGGTGGAAACGACGATGGTTCCTCCGCGAACCACGACCGGCAGCCCGAGCTCCCATCCGCCTTCAACGAATTCGGCGGCTGAGCTTCCTGAGGCTGCGACCTCTGCGACCAGAGTCCGTTCAGGTACGGGCTCCCCCAAGGTCGTGCCGTCGGGAAGCACCACGATCTGACCGCTCGGCAGGTCTCCAACAGCATCGGACACTGCCGCAGGGTCGATCTCATCGGCAAACGCGGCGGCGAGAGCGACGAGGGAGGCGGTCGACTGGGCATTGAACTCCGCCTCTACTTGCGCTCGTTCGATCGCCTGGCGGCGCACCAACAGTGCGAGGGGCACCATCAGCGAGATGACCACCATTGTCGTGATGGAGAGGCTCCAAAGAGCCAGACGCCGGCGCATCAGTCGGGCGCGACCAGTTTGACGCCGACTCCATGCACCGTCTTCAAGTAGAGGGGCTCGGAGGCGGTCTCGCCGAGCTTCTTGCGAAGCCAGGAGAGGTGGACATCGACGGTGCGGTCACTCCCCCCGTACGGCTCACGCCACACCTCGGCCAGCAGCTCTCGCTTGGTGACTACCTCCCCCTGGCGCTCGGCCAGGGACCGGAGAAGGTCGAACTCCTTGGGACTCAGGTCAAGAGGGACTCCGTCGAGGTGCGCCTCCCTCGCCGAGACATCGATGGTGAGCCCTCCGACCACGAGGCGATCGGATTCCTCTCCCGGGCCACCCCGGCGCAGGATGGCCCTCACCCGGGCCAGGAGCTGGGCGACCGAGAAGGGCTTCACCAGGTAGTCGTCAGCGCCGGCGTCGAGGGTCCGGACTACTGCCTCGTCAGCGCCGCGGGCGGTTATCACCATCACTGGCACCTGGCTGACCGCCCGAATCATCCGGAGCAACTCGTTGCCATCGAGATCGGGAAGCCCCAGGTCCATCACAACCAGGCCCGGGTCGCTTCGGACGGCCAACTCGAGCCCGCTCATCGCGGTGGCCGCGCTGTCGACATCGTGTCCCTCGGCCGCCAACGCATCGGCGACCAGCCGTCGAATGTCCACGTCGTCTTCGATGAGAACGATTCGGGTCACATCGGCAGAGTATCGGTGGCACCGGGCATGAGCCCTCAGCTTGAGGAAACCTTGACGAGCCTTTGATCCGCCTGTGACTGGAGCCCTGGGAGAATCACGACATGAGTCGCCCTGTCCTTATCGCAGTCTGGGTACTTGCGACCGCTCTGACGACGGTGATCGCATGGCAGATCGTGGCCGCTGCCGGTGAGCAAGTGAGCCCGGGGCCGGTGACTCCGGTGCCTTCCTCTTCGACAAGCACCTCATCGACGGCGCCCACCACGTCGAGCTCTCAGGCCTCGACCTCTACCACCTCGACAACCTCTACCACCACGCCCGGGTCGACGACTTCGTCCACCTCATCGTCGAGCAGCTCCACCAATCCGACCACCACTACCGCTCCGCAAAGCTGGCAGGTGAAGAGCATTCCAACTTCCGGGGGGACGGTGGTCGTCAGCTATCGGCCCGAAGAGGTCGTGCTCGACGCGGCCACCCCGGCACCGGGATTCTCGGTCAGGGTCAACAAGCAGGGGCCGCCCGACGTCGACGTCGAGTTCGAGAGCGACGAAATGCGAGTGCGAGTCCGGGTCGAGTGGGACGACCGGCTGGTGGTCGAGGTAGAAGAGAGCGACTGAAGCCGGTCAGCAGACCAGCGCGTCCCGACCCGTCTGTTCCTCCCGGACCCGGTGGACCAGATGCTCGATCATGCTCCAGGCCATCTCCGGGTGGTCCTTGAGGAGAGGCCGAAACTCCCATTTGGAGAGCACGACCGTGGTCAAGTCGGTTGCGGCGAGCACCGTCGCCGATCGAGGGCCGTCATCGACGAGTGCCATCTCCCCGAAGAAGTCGCCGGGTCCGAGCCGGGCGGCTGTGCGCCCATTTCGCACGACGCTGGCCGAGCCCTCGAGTATGAGGTGGAACCCGATTCCGGCCTTGCCTTCGTCGATCACCACATCACCGGCGACGTGGAAGCTTTCCTTGGTCCGGTCCAGGATCTTCTCGAGGTCTTTCTGCGACAGGCCCTTGAAGAGCGGCACCGAGCCGAGCCTTTCGATTGTCTCCTTCTTGGTGACCAATGATCCTCCGCGACGAACGCCCGACGATGATATCGGCCAGACCCTCCGCGCCGCTGTCGTTCTGGGTCAGGCGGTGGGAGTTCGGCGGCCGGACCGGATGAACTCGAGGATCCAGTCGGCGAGCCGTTCCCCATCGGACCCCTCGTCGAGGGAGGTCATCCCGGCGTCAACGGTTTGCTCGGGAATGATGGTCCCTCGCCGCGACTCCATCAGCGCCGCCGAATAGGCCGACTCGAATTCGGGGTGGCCCTGGATGCCGAGCATCGTCGAGCCCACGCCCATCACCGAGACCGGGCAGTGCTCGTTCCATCCCAAGATCTCAGCGCCCGGGGGCAGGGCCTCCACCTGGTCCTCGTGACTCGTCAGCACTCGATAGGACTCGCCCCATCCCAGGTCCGGACTGACTTCGACCTCCTTGACCCCGACCCCCCAACCCCGGTCTGACTTGACGACGGTCCCCCCGAGCGCCCTGGCGATCAGCTGGTGGCCGAAGCAGATCCCAATGAAGGGCACCCCGGCCTCCGCCGTCCTGCGCACGAACTCTTCCAGCTCCCGGATCCACTGCTCGTCGTCATTTACTGAATGGCGCGAACCGGTCGTCATCCAGGCATCGGCCTCACCGGGGTGGTCTGGAAGCCGGCCCCCGACGGCGTCGTAGGTCACGACCTCCACTTCGGGATGGCCCGAGAACAGGCGCCGGAACATGTCGTCGTAGTCACCCGAGATGCCGAGGTACTCGGCTCGGACGTGGTCACAGACGAGGAGGCCGACCTTCACGGCGCCCATTCTCGCACCGGGGCTGCCTTCAATCGACCGGCAACATGTCCCAGACCGCGTGGTCCCCGACACCGACGGGCATCGAGACCACGTCCACCGGCTCACCATCCTTGGCCGAATAGGTGAACACTTTCAATGTGACCGGAGTGGCCGAAAAGTCGAAGTCGTCGATGTTGATGCTGAACGAGCCCCAGCACCCGGTCCCACAGGTCGCCATGGTGACGCCCTCGTGGACCGTGTCTCCGGCCTCATCCACCAGCAGATAGTTGACAGTGGCCTCGAACACGTTGGCAACCCCGGTCATGGTGAGGGGGCCGTCCTCGCTGACGGCGGCTGCCGAGTCCATGATCACAGGGTTGAGCTGGTCGAGGAACGAGTCCCGGCCCACCGGCTCGGAGAGATCGAGGCCCTCGCTCCCGAACTGGGTGATCGGCTCGCCGTCGACGGTGAACAGCACTTCGGTGAATCCGCCGCCCTCACTCGAGGTGACCGTGAAGATCAGTTGGTTGAGCATGGTGAAGTCGGCGAGCGCGCCCCCAGCCCCTTCGAGGAACGCCGGATTCATGTCGACGATGATCCAGTGGTCCTCGGGGTAGAGCTCCACCCCGATCACCTCGACCGGCGCCGGGATCACGTTGCTGAAATCATTGGGCAGGATCAGGTCGTCCCGGGTGAGGAGGCGGAGCGCCGCCATCTCGTCGGACTCCTCGGGAAGGGCCTCGGAGACGGAGAAGAACGGGACCACCGCTGGGTTGCCAGTCAAGGAGTTCTCCGGCTGCTGGACCAGGAAGATCGGGACGTTCCGGCGCTCGAGGACCGGGCCGACCGAAGTGGTGGTCTCCGGAACCGTCGTCGTCGTGGAAGGGGCCGGTCCGGTCGTGGACGGCGCAGGCTCGGTGACCACCGTTGATGGCAGCGTTGTCGGTGTGGTGGTCACCGCAGGCTCTCCTTCATCCCCGGTGAACAGCAGGATCGGGATCCCCACGAGCAGCAGCACCGCGAGGGCTGCGCCGGCGAAGATGAGCACGGGCTTCGGCTTTGATTCTCCACTTGGTTGGGTCACAACGGTTTCCTCCGGGAAAGGCGGTGGGTCCGGCGACATCGCCACCACACGGTCGGCAAGCTCTCTCATCCTGCGGTCGAAGTCTTCGCTCATGACAGCCACTCCTCGAGACGCTTCCGGGCGCGAGCCAGGTGCCGCTTCACGGCACCGGTCGAGATCCCCATTCGTTCCGCGACTGCCTCCACCGGGAGATCCCCCCAGTAGGTGAGCAACACGGCTGCCCTCTGCTGCATGGCGAGCCGGTCCACTGCCTGCAGGACGTCGATGTCGACATCCGCGGCCGGCATTGCCTCGGGCCCTGAGCTCTTCAGCTCTCTCAGGCGCCGGGACAGGGTGCTCCGATGGTGGTCGGTCGCCACGCTGAGCACCGTGCGGTAGAGATAGGCGCGCTTGTTGCCCACGTCGGGCCATCCCTTGGAAGAGAAGGCCTTGAGACAGGCGTCGGTCACCACGTCTGCCGCGTCGAAGGGCCCCACCAGGCCTGTCGCATACCTGGTGAGCTCGACCGCGTAAGACCGGTAGACCTGTTCGTCGTCCATCACACCCGTAACGGCGATCATGGCGTTGAGACGGAGCAGACCCCGGGATTGGGTGACACCGACTTTGGCGCGGGTCAGTCGTTGGCGATGAAGACCGTCTTGTACTCGGTGTAGTGCTCGAGGGCGGCCATGCCCTGCTCCCTGCCGATGCCGGAGGCCTTGACCCCTCCGAAGGGAGCCTCGATGTGGACCGAGGACGACGAGTTGATCGAGAGCATCCCGGTCTCCACCGCCCGGGCCACACGAAGCGCCCGGCCGATGTCCCGGGTCCAGATCGACCCCGACAACCCGTAGATCGAGTCGTTGGCCAACCCGATCGCCTCCTCCTCGTCCTCGAACGCGGTGATCGCGACCACCGGACCGAAGATCTCCTCCTGGACGATTCGCATCCCGGAACGGGCACCGGTGAACACCGCAGGAGTCAGGAAGTTGCCCTGGTCGCCGAGTCGCTCGCCACCGGTGAGGAGTGTCGCCCCCTCCTCCTCGCCAATGCGGAGATAGCCCTCGACGCTTTCACGCTGCCCTGGTGTGATCAGCGGCCCCATCTCCGTCGCCTCATCCGCGGTGTCCCCAACCACCAGGGACCGGGCCCGCTCGGTGAAGCGGTCGGTGAACTCCTCGACGATCTCCTTCTGGACCAGGAGGCGGCTCCGGGCGCAACAGTCCTGGCCTGCGTTGTCGTAGACCGAGAAGATCGAGGACTCGACACAGACATCGAGATCGGCATCGGAGAAGACGACGTTTGCCGACTTGCCACCGAGTTCCAGCGAGACCCGGCGGATGTCGGGGGCCGCTGCTGCCATAACCCCGGAACCGACCTCGGTGGAGCCGGTGAAGGAGATCTTGGCCACCTTGGGATGACGCACCAGAGCCTCTCCCGCCTCCGAGCCACGACCGGTCACGACGTTGAAGACTCCAGGTGGCAGCCCGGCCTCCACGGCGAGCTCGGCGAGGGCCAGAGCTGTGAGCGGGGTCACTTCGGCGGGCTTTGCCACCACCGAATTGCCCATCGCCAGCGCCGGGGCCGCCTTCCAGCTCAGGATCAACATGGGGAAGTTCCAGGGAGTTATGGCCGCGCACACCCCGACCGGCTCACGGAACGTCATCAGCGTTCCGTTGGCATTCCCGGGGATGGTCTGGCCGTGGAACTTGTCAACGGCGCCGGCGTAGAAGTCGAAGGTGGTCGCCGCAGCACCGATCTCGCCGCGGGCGGCCGCGATCGGCTTTCCGGCGTTGGTCGACTCGAGAGCGGCGAGCCGTTCCTGGTCACGCCGGATCAGGTCGGCGATATTGCGCAGCACATCGCGCCGCTGCCGGACCGGGGCCAGGCGCCAATCCCCTTCTTCATACCGGTCCCGAGCGATGGTCACCGCGCGGTCGACGTCGCTGGAAGCGGCGCGGGACACGGTCCCGACCTGCAGGCCCGTGGCCGGGTTGAAGACCGCCGCCTCGCCGCCGGTGCCGGGCCAAGGTGAGCCGTTGACGAAGGGGTGGTGCTCGCTCACTCCGGGGTGACGTAGGCGGCGGTTATCCCCCCGTCGACCACGAACTCGGTGCCTGTCACGTAGGACGACTCGTCGCTGGCGAGCCAGAGGGCGGCTTTGGCCATTTCCGCGGCCTCTCCGAAGCGGCCCATCGGGATGTGGACCAGGCGGCGCTGCTTCTTCTCATCGGTGTCGAGGAACTTCATGAGGAGCTCGGTGCGGAGAGGCCCGGGGCACAAGGCATTGACCCGGATGTTCTCCCGGGCGTGGACCACGGCGAGCTCCCGGGTCATGGCCAGCACCGCCCCTTTTGAAGCCGTGTATGCCACCTGTGGGGTTGCGGCGCCAAGCAGGGCTACGAAGGATGCAGTGTTGATGATCGAGCCGCCACCGGCCCGGCGCAGGGCCGGGATCCCGTACTTGCACCCGAAGAACACGCCTTTGGCGTTGATGTCCATCGTGAGGTCCCAGATCTTCTCTTCGGTGGACACGGCGTCATCGTCGTCCGAGTGCATGATCCCGGCGTTGTTGAACATCACGTCAAGGCGACCGAAATGACGCTCGGCCGCAGCCACCATGGCCGCGCTGTCCTCGGCCGAGGAGACGTCGGCCCGCTGCGCCTCGGCCCTCCCTCCCGCGGAGTGGGCCATGTCGACGGTCTCCGCCACGGCCTCCTCGTTGAGATCGACAGCCAGGACCGCAGCCCCTTCTCCGGCGAACAGCAGTGTGGACTCCCTGCCGATCCCGGAGCCGGCGCCGGTGATCAGAGCCACCTTGCCGGCGAGCCGATCGCTCATATCCGCTCGAAGTATCGCCAGCGCTCCCAGTCGGTGACCGAGTTGTCGAAGGCGCTCTGCTCGACCCGGAAGAAATGGCTGTAGTGCTCCTGGACGTCGGCGCCGAACGAGTCCCGCACGAACTCCGATGCCTCGAAGAGGTCGGTGGCATCACGGAGGGTGTATGGGACTCGCGGAAGCTCCCGTGCCTGGTAGACGTCGCCCTCGAAGATCTCCGGCGGGTCGATCTGATTGGCGATCCCGTCCAGGCCCGCGGCGAGAACCGCCGAGTAGGCGAGATAGGGATTGGCGTCGGCACCAGGGATCCGGCATTCGATGCGGAGGCTCTGGTCGTGGCCGACCACCCGGAACCCGGCAGTGCGGTTGTCGTAGCTCCAACCGAGCCGGGTCGGCGCCCACGACGCGTCCTGGTAGCGCTTGTAGGAGTTCACGGTGGGAGCGAAGAAGACCATGAGCTCGGGAACGTGGGCCATCCAACCCCCGAGAAACCAGCGGAAGGTGTCGGAGCCGTGCACCGGCCCGAACACCTGGTCGCCGGGAAAGGCGCTGTTGTCACCCTCCCACAAGCTCACGTGGAGATGGCATGAGCTTCCGGCCTCGGACATGTCGGGCTTCGCCATGAAGGTGATCGAGACTCCGGTCTCGTCGGCGATCTCCTTCATCGCCTGTTTCATGATCGTGTGCCGGTCGGCCATGTCGAGCAGCTCGGCGTAACGGATATTCATCTCGTGCTGGCCCCGGCCCCACTCACCCTTTGAGTTCTCCACCGGGATGCCCGAAGCAGAGAGATGGCGTCGCACCTGCCCGTTGTAGAACTCCTCCCGGGTCCCCTGGAGCAGGTGGTAGTCCTCGATGTACCAACCCGCCGGGCGCATCCCCTGATAGCGCTTCTCCGCGGCTTCGCGGTAGGAGTCTTCGAAGAGGAAGAACTCGAGCTCTGACGCGCCCTTGGCGGTGAACCCCGATTCCCCGGCCTTCTCCAGTTGCCGCCTCAGGATGGAGCGAGGCGCAACCGTGACCAGGTCGTGGGTCCTGGGGTCCTCGAGATCGCAGAGGACGAAAGCGGTGCGGTCGAGCCAGGTTGCGGTCCGGAGCGTGGCCAGGTCGGGGACCATGTGGAAGTCGCCGTAGCCCAACTCCCAGTTGGCGTAGGTGTACCCGGGGACCGGCTCCATCTCCATGTCGACGGTCAGCAGGTAGTCGCACCCGTGGGTCCCGTGGTCGGAGATCTCCTCGATGAAGTGGTGGGCGTCGAATCTCTTGCCGTGGACCCGGCCATAGTGGTCGGTGAACGCCACCACCACGGTGTCGATGTCGCCTGCGGCGACGCTGGCCTCCAACTCGTCACTGCTGATCAACCCACGCACCCCAGCCATCGGATCCTGCTCCTCGATACGCCTCGAACTGGGAGCAGAGAGTAGGTGAGCCGACCCTCGGTCTGCCCCTGAACCGGGGTTCAGAAATAGCCCGTTGCGGGCGTCACCGGGGGAACCCCTCTACCTAATCTCCGCCGGTATCCGAAGGGAGGTACGTCACATGTCGACCGAAAAGAAGGTCGGCTCGGTCACCTATCGCGACGTCGACCAGGGCTACTTCGAGAAGCGGGGCCTGAAGCGACACGCCGGTGTCTGGATGCTGTGGGCTTTGGGTGTGGCGGCCGTCATCTCCGGCGACTTCTCCGGATGGAACTTCGGCCTCGATGTCGGTGGCTTCGGCGGCCTCCTGATCGCCACGATCGTGATCACGATCATGTACATCGGGCTCTGCTACTCGATCGCCGAGATGTCACCCGCCTTGCCCCACACCGGTGGCGCCTACTCGTTCGCAAGATCCTCGATGGGCCCATGGGGTGGGTTCGTCACCGGTCTCGCGGAGAACATCGAGTACGTGGTGACGCCGGCAGTGGTGGTCTGGTTCGCCGGGGCGTATGCCCAACCGGTGTTCCTGGAGTTGTTCAACGTCGACATCGCCCAGCCCTGGTGGTGGCTGATCTTCTACGTGATCTTCGTCGGGCTCAACATCATCGGGATCGAGGCCACGATGCGCTTCTCCGTGGTGATCGCAGTGATCTCACTGGCGGTGCTGGCGGTGTTCTTCGTCGCTGCCATCCCCCATTTCGATGCGGACCTCCTGAGCAATATCGCCGCCGATGCGGGCGGGACCACGTTCCTCCCCTTTGGGGTTGCCGGGATCTTCGCCGCCTTGCCGTTTGCAATCTGGTTCTACCTGGCGATCGAGGAACTGCCACTCGCCGCCGAGGAGTCGATGGACCCCAAGCGCGACGTGCCCCGGGGCACGATGTGGGGCTTGTGGACCCTGGTCCTCACCGGGTTCGGAGTCCTCTTCCTCAACACCGGGGTCACCGGGGCGGAGGAGATCAGAACTGCAGGAGAGCCCCTGCTGGATGGGTTCCGGGTGGTCCTGGGAAGCGACACCAGTGCAGCAGTCCTCGGACTGTTTGCCCTGACCGGATTGATCGCCAGCTTCCACACCATCATCTATGCCTACGGACGGAACATCTTCTCCTTGTCCCGCGCCGGGTACTTCCCGCACTGGATGTCGGTGACGCACGGAACACGGAAGACGCCCTATGTGGCATTGCTGCTGGGGGGTGCCGTCGGGTATGGATTGACATGGCTTCTCAACAGCCAGTCCGCAGGCACGGCCGGCGCAGCGTTGCTGAGCATGGCGGTGTTCGGGGCCGTGATCTCCTACTTCATGCAGATGGTCTCGTTCATCAGGCTCCGGAGCAAGATGCCCGATATCGAGCGCCCCTACCGGAGCCCGGTGGGAGTCGTTGGAGCCGCGGTCGCCGGGTTGATCGCGCTGATCTCGCTGGCCGCGTTGTTCCTCAACGACGCCTACCTCCCCGGGGTCTACGGGGTGGCCATCTGGTTCGCCCTCGGCCTTCTCTACTTCGGGCTCTCCGGGAGGAACAAGCTGGTGCTCTCCCCCGAGGAGGAGTTCGCTATGACCAGGGGTGAGCACGGGCGCCCCGAGGAAGAGGGATACGGGACGACCTCGGTGGCGGAGACCACGGAGACCTGATCACCTGTTGATACGGAGATCTGCCCGCAAGGGCAGATCTCCGACCCACGGACCGCGACAGATGGGGACCGCGATTGGTTTATGCCGTAACGCTTGACAACGTGACCAAAGTGTTCGGCGAGGTGCCGGCGGTCAACGGAGTCACCCTGGACATCGCCGATGGTGAGTTTTTCTCCATGCTCGGCCCGTCCGGAAGCGGCAAGACCACCTGCCTGCGCATGATCGCCGGTTTCGAGATCCCGACTTCGGGATCGGTTTCTTTGCACGGCCAGGACGTCACCGGCGTCCCGCCATACGACCGGGACGTGAACACGGTGTTCCAGGACTATGCCCTCTTCCCCCATATGACGGTCGCCGAGAACGTCGGCTACGGGCCGATGGTCCGCAAGGAAGCAGACCAGGGGGATCGGGTGGCCAAAGCACTGGCGATGGTCCATCTCGACGGGTTCGCCGAGCGGAAGCCGAGCCAGCTCTCCGGTGGGCAGCGGCAAAGGGTGGCCTTGGCCCGCTCCCTGATCAACCGCCCCTCGGTGCTCCTCCTCGACGAGCCGCTCGGCGCCCTCGATCTCAAGCTTCGCCAGGCGATGCAACTGGAGTTGAAGACCCTGCAGCGCGAGGTGGGGATCACTTTCATCTACGTCACCCACGATCAGGAGGAGGCGTTGACCATGAGCGACCGACTCGCAGTGTTCAACCATGGGCGAGTCGAGCAAGTGGGAACACCCTCGGAGGTCTACGAGAACCCTCGCAATGCGTTTGTCGCCGGGTTCGTGGGCACTTCCAATGTGATGTCGGGAGCCGTCGCGGAGCGGATCATGGGATCACCTGCCCCCTTCACCGTCCGGCCAGAGAAGATCAGCGTCGAGGAGCCTGCCACGACAGTCCCGTCGGATCGGGCTGCCGTCGAAGGGACGATCGCCGAGGCCGTTTACCTCGGCATGTACACCCGATATCGCGTCGACGTGGGCGGAGCCGTCATCGAGGTCGCCGCCCAGAACACTGCCGCAGATCACAGCGACGCCCAGCGGCAGATCGGACGATCGGTCACGCTGACCTGGATGAAGAGTTCGTGCCGACCACTCGAGGAGACCCCTCGAGAGGGAGAGCCGGATGAGAGGGCGCCGGTCTTGACCGGTGCCGGGAACAACACCCCAGAGGAGGAAACCATCGAATGAGATCACGAAAGCTGATTCTCCTGATCACGGCGATCGCCCTGCTGGCGACTGCCTGTACCGACTCAGGAGGCGAGGAAGGCGCGGACCTGCCCACCGAGATCGGCGAGGGTGAAGGAAACGTCGTCATCGTTTCCTGGGCCGGCTATATCGAAAGAGGAGATACCGACGCCAACTTCGATTGGGTCACCTCCTTCGAAGAAGAGACCGGCTGCATGGTCGAGAACAAGGTCGCTGGCACCTCTGATGAGATGGTGGCCCTGATGACCGGCTCCGAGGAGTACGACCTGGTGACCGCGTCCGGCGACTCCAGCCTCCGCCTCATCGCAGGTGGAGCCGTTCAGGAGATCAACATCGACCTGATCGAGAGTTGGGACACAATCGACCCCCGCCTACAGGACGCCGAGTGGCACACCATCGACGACAAGCACTATGGGACCCCGTATTCGTCGGGCTTCAACGTGCTCGGGTACAACACCGAGGTCTTCGGTGACACCCCACCCACCTCCTGGAACGTGGTGTTCGAGGAACAGGACCTCCCCGATGGCGAGTCGAATGTGGGACGGGTCCAGGCCTATGACGGCCCGATCTATATCGCCGATGCCGCTCTCTACCTGATGAGTACGCAACCCGACTTGGGCATCGAAGACCCCTACCAGCTCAACGAGGACCAGTACCAGGCGGCTCTCACTCTGCTGCGCCAGCAGCGAGAGTTGATCGGTCGCTACTGGCACGATGCCTTCATCCAGATCGACGACTTCACCAACGAGGGTGTCGCCGCCTCCTCGACCTGGCCGTTCCAGACCAACGTCCTGCAGGCGGGCGGTGCGCCGATCGACAAGGTGGTCCCCGAGGAGGGGGCGACCGGGTGGGCAGACACCACGATGTTGAGCTCCAACGCCCCGCACCCCAACTGCGCCTACATGTGGATGGAGCACTCGTTGAACCCGAAGCTCCAGGGCGACCTGGCGGCCTGGTTCGGCACCGTGCCCGCAGTTCCTGCCGCCTGTGAGGGCAACGAGCTGCTCGGCCCGGAGGGCTGCGCCAACAACGGGAGCGAGTCCTTCGACGAGATCCTGTTCTGGAAGACCCCGACCGACGACTGCAACGGGACCGCCTCCACGGGGTCCTGCGTCCCCTACTACCGGTGGACCACCGACTACCTGGCAGTGATCGGCGGCCGATGACCCAGTAGCTCGCTGATGTGGGTGGTTGCCGGGGAGCCACCCACATCGGGCTTTGCCCATGACGACGGACACCAAGGGCCCGACCCTCACCCATCGCATCGCGAGAAGCCTTCACCAACGACCCTGGCTGAAGGTCCTCTTGTTGCTCGCCGTGCCGGTGATCTGGCTTGTTGGCGTGTACGGGGGGAGCCTCGGCGCCCTCCTCGTTCAAAGCTTCTATGCCCTGGACACCTTCAGCGGGGTGATCGGGAACACGTTGTCGCTCGACTCCTGGAGACAACTTTTCACCGAGGCCAACGTCGCCGTGATGGTGCGCACGGTGGGCATGGCGGCGGCGGTCACCGTCGCCTCGGTGGTCATTGCCTTCCCGCTTGCCTATTACATGGCCCGCTACGCGAGGAAGCAGGTGAAAGCCCTGCTCGTGCTGGCGGTGCTGGTGCCGCTGTGGTCCTCATACCTGGTGAGGGTCTACTCCTGGAAATTGATCCTGGCTGCGGACGGAATCATCAATTGGTTCGTGGAGAGACTGGGCCTGGGCGGGGCGCTCCAGTGGTTCCTGAACACGCCCGTGATCGGGGGGCCCTCGCTCTCGATCTCGCTGTTCGGGCAATTCCTGGTCTTCGTCTACATCTGGCTCCCCTACATGATCCTTCCCATCCACGCCTCGCTGGAGAGGGTTCCGGGATCGCTGCTCGAGGCCTCTGCCGACCTCGGCGCCCGACCCGCGGTGACGTTCCGCAAGGTGACCTGGCCGATGGCCATCCCGGGAGTGGCCGCCGGGTCGATTTTCACCTTTTCCCTGACCCTGGGTGACTACATCATTCCCACCATCATTGGCGATTCCAGCCCGTTCATCGGGCTCGCCATCTACTCCTACCAGGGCGTGGCCGGCAACCTGCCGTTGGCAGCAGCGTTCTCGTTCATCCCGATCGCGGTGATGGCGATCTACCTCACGGCGGCCCGCCGGTTTGGAGCCTTCGAGGCGCTGTGAGAACCAAAGCGAGCCTCGCGTTGAAGCTGGCGGCCGGGTTCACCATCGCCTTCCTCCACATCCCGATCCTGTTCGTCTTCCTCTATGCCTTCACGACCGAGTCGGCGAGTTTCCGATTTCCCCCGCCAGGATTCACCACCGACTGGTTCGCCGTCGCGTGGCAGAGCTCGGATATCCGTGCCGCGTCTGGGCCTTTCCCTTCGTGTCGCCGCCATCTCGACCCTGGTCGCCCTGATCGTCGGCACCCTCGCCGCGGCAGCGGTGTGGAGGACCAACTTCTTCGGGAAGAACACACTGAGCCTGTTCATCATCCTTCCCATCGCCCTCCCCGGGATCATCACCGGGATCGCCCTCCGCTCGGCGATGAACCTCGGCAATCTCTCGTTCTCGTTCTGGACGCTGGTGATCGGGCATGCCACCTTCTGCGTTGCGGTGGCGTTCAACAACGTCATCGCCCGGATGCGGCGCACATCTCCAAACATCCTCGAAGCATCGATGGACCTCGGGGCCCGGGGATGGCAGACCTTCCGCCACGTGCTGCTCCCCCAACTTGCCCCCGCCATGCTGGTGGGCGGGATGCTGGCCTTCGCCCTCTCCTTCGACGAGATCATCGTCACCACATTCACCGCCGGGAATCAGCAGACCCTCCCGATCTGGATCTTCTCCTCACTCGTCCGTCCCCGGAACCGCCCCGTCACCAACGTGGTGGCAGTATTCGTGATCGTCATCACCTTCATTCCGATCATCCTCGCCCAGCGCTACGCGCAGCGGGCCGAGGAGAGCTGAGCAGACAGGAGCACTCGAGATGGCATGGGACCTTTGGATCGATGGCAAGTGGACGCCGAGCAACGGAGGGGCGCCGCTGAAGGTGGAGAACCCGGCTACCGGGGAGGTGTTCGACGAGGTGGTGGACGCCTCGACTGATGACGTCAACACCGCGGTCGAGTCTGCGAGCGCTGCGTTTTTCGACGGCCGCTGGTCCGGGGCGACCCCAGGAGAGCGGGCCAAGGTGATCCACAAGCTCGCCGATCTCCTCGAGGAGCGGGCCGAGGACTTCGCCCGGGCGGAGTCCGAAGACACCGGAAAGCCCTACGCTCAGGTCGCTCTCGGCGCCGATCTCCCCTTCGGCGTCGACAACCTCAGGTTCTTTGCGTCTGCAGCCAGGAACGTCGCCGGGACCGCAGCCGGTGACTTCGCCGCCGGCTACACCTCGATGTTGCGCCGGGAGCCGGTGGGCCCGGTCGGCCAGATCGCACCGTGGAACTATCCGCTCCTGATGGCGATATGGAAGGTTGGCCCCGCACTGGCCGCAGGGTGCACCACCGTCCTCAAACCCGCTCCGGGAACGCCGCGCACCGCACTCATGCTCGGTGAGCTGGCATCGGAGGCGGGGATCCCCGACGGTGTCTTCAACGTGATCACGGGCGGCAACGATGCCGGCCAGGCCCTGGTCGAGCACCCCGGGCTCCGCATGATCTCCCTCACCGGGTCCACCGGCACCGGGAAGAAGGTGATGAAGACCGCGGCCGACACCCTGAAGCGGGTCCACCTCGAGCTCGGCGGGAAGGCCCCGTTCATCGTGTTCGCCGACGCCGACGTCGAGGCGTTGTCGGAAGCGGCCATGGTCGGGGCGCTGTACAACACCGGCCAGGACTGCACCGCGGCCACCCGGCTCTACGTGGAGAAGGACCTGCTCGACGAAACCGTCGACGCGGTGGTGACCGCCTTCCAGGGGGTGACCATCGGCGATCCAAACGACGAGGACACCTTCATGGGCCCGTTGATCTCGGCTACCCAGCACGAGCGTGTCAGCGGGTTCGTCGACCGGGCCAAGGAGTCAGGGGCGCGGGTGGTGACCGGAGGAGGGGTGCCCGACGGCATGGACCGCGGTTACTACTACTCACCCACTTTGATCGTCGACGCCGACCAGAAGTCGGAGATCGTGCAGCAGGAGGTTTTCGGCCCGGTGCTTGTGGTGCTCCCGTTCGAGGGAGAGCAGCAGGGCGCCCAGCTCGGCAATGACGTCCTCTATGGGCTCGCCGCCTCGGTGTGGACCAAGGACATTGGCAGGGCGATGCGCATGGCGTCGGCCCTCGAGTTCGGGACGGTGTGGGTGAACGACCACATCCCCCTGGCCTCTGAGACACCGCACGGTGGCTTCAAGCAGTCCGGGTTCGGGAAGGACCTGTCGCTGGAGTCGGTCCACGACTACACCATCACCAAGCACGTGATGGTGAAGCACGGCTGACCGGGCTCGCCCTCAGGGCAACTCTGACACCACTTGGCGGAACTCGTCCTCGGTCAGGGCGGTCATGGTGACCGTGCTCACGTTGCCCGCCATACCCAGCGTCAAGAGCCCCTTGGCGGCGGTAGCGGCGTCGGGCGCATCGAGCACCGCGACGATGTCGTGCTCACCCATCGTGAGATAGAAATCCTTGAGGGTCACCCCGTACTGAGAAAGCCCCTCGCGGACGCCATCCAATCGGCCTGGAGCGTCCTTGATGTTTGCGATCCCCTGCGCCGTGTAGCTGGCGAGGATGATGAAGGTTGCCATGAGTCTCCTTTCGCCCCGCGGCGGAAGCTACTCCCATCCCCCCTCGCCTCGCTTCGCTTCGGCGGTCCCCCCTTCAAAAGGGGGACAACGCTTGGCTCTAGGCGAACACGACCGTCTTCGACCCGATCAGGATCACCCGGTCCTCGGCATGGTTGCGGACCGCACGGGCGAGGACCATCCGCTCGACGTCCCGCCCGATCGAGACCAGGTCTTCGGCGGTGTGGGAATGGCTGACGCGGGCCACGTCCTGCTCGATGATCGGGCCCTCGTCGAGGTCGACGGTTACGAAATGGGCGGTTGCCCCGATCAGCTTGACCCCTCGCTGATGCGCCTGGTGGTAGGGCCGTGAGCCCTTGAAACCTGGCAGGAAGGAGTGGTGGATGTTGATGGCACGCCCTTCAAGCGCTTGGCAGGTCTCGGCGGAAAGGATCTGCATGTATCGGGCGAGGACAACGAAGTCGATCTCGTTCTCCTCCACCAACAGCAACAGCTTGGCCTCAGCCGCGGACTTGGTCTCCGCCGTGACCGGGATGTGGACGAAGGGAACGTCGTAGCGCGCCGCGAGCTCGGCGCAGTCGGGGTGGTTGGAGACGATCAACGGGATATCGATCGCCAGTTCGCCGTACTGCTGGCGATGAAGGAGGTCGAGGAGGCAGTGGTCGAACTTGGAAACCATGACCAGGACCCGTGGCCTCACGTCCACGGGGCGCAACTTGAGCCTGCCGGCGAGTCGCTCGGCCACCTCGCGCAATGGCTCTTCGACCTGTCCGGCGTCGACATGGCGGGTCTCGAACACGGTGCGCAGGGCGAAGGAATTGGTCTCGATGTCGCCGAACTGGGCACTCTCCAGGATGTTGGCGTCGACCTGCAGCAGAGCGGCAGTGATGGAATTGACGATCCCGGGCCGGTCCGGGCAGCTCAGGGTCAGGACGTATTGCCTCACCTGGCAAACCTCCCATCCCGCCAGCGGACCGCCTCGGGAAGGCCCTGCTCGGCGACGATTCGCTCGAACTCCTCGCGTTCGGGAACTCGCTCCGACTCGATGATCCCGCCGAGCGCGACTCCGGCCGTGAGAGCCTCGCGCGAAGCCGGCCCGCTCCCAGGCCTGGTTCACCGCCCGCTTTGTGAGTTGCATGGCCCCAGGGTCGACCACCGACAGACTCACAGCCAGCGCCATCGTTTCCTCCTCGAGTCGCTCCCGGGGAACAACCCGATTCACGAGCCCGATCTGCATTGCCTCCTCGGCAGTCACCCGGTCCTCACCCGTGAACAGCAGCTCCTTGGCCCGCCGGGCCCCGATCAGCCAGGGCATCACATAGGCGACCACGGCGGATCCGAACCGGATCTCGGGCTGTCCGAAGACCGCGTCCTCGGAGGCCACCGCCAGGTCGCACATCATCATCAAGTCACATCCCCCGGCGAGACAGTGCCCGTGGACCTGGGCTATGACCGGCTTGGGGTGGTCGAAGATCTCGAGCATGGCGCCGAGGCTGTGCCCGAGGCTCTCAGCCGGGCTCCGGGTCGGATCGGCCTCCTCGACGAGGTCATAGCCGGAGCAGAAGGAGCGTCCCTCCCCGCCAAGGATGACGACCCGGGTCGCGTCGTCGACAGCTGCCTCGGCGAGATGCGAGGAGAGAGCCTCCACCATCTCCCGGTTCAGGGCATTGAGCTTTTCGGGACGGTTGAGGCTGATCACCCGCACCGAGCCCTCGTTCCTGGACAACACGGTGTCTGGCATCACATCTCCTTCATGAGAACATCGACCGCAACACTTCGCTCGGCCCCGGCGATCACCGGGTTGACATCGATCGATGCCAGGATCCCGGCGGCATCGACCACCAGCTCGGAGAAGCGGGCAACCACCTCGGAAAGGGAGCCCAGATCGACCTCCGGCTGGCCTCGCGTTCCCGAGAACAACGGCCTCATCGACAATCGCTCGAGCGCCATCCTGGCGCGTGTCACGTCAACCGGAGGGAAGAGGGCCACCCGGTCATCGAGCACTTCGATCAGGGTGCCCCCTGCGGAAACGATCAGCACCGGCCCGAACTGGGGGTCGGTGATCATGCCCAGTCCCACCTGGACACCGGGGCCGATCATCTCTGCGACCAAACACTCGGGGCCGAGGCGATCCGACATCTCCAGGTAGGCCCGTTCCAACCCGGCATCGGAGTCGATCCCGGTCACCACACCACCACGCTCGGTCTTGTGGTCACCGGCCCGAGCCGACTTGAGGACCACCGGGTACCCGAGCTCGGCGACTGCAGCCAGCGCCGCCTCGACAGTGCTCACCTCGGCAAACCCGGGAACCGGGATCCCGTAGGAGGCGAGCACCGACAGGCCCGCGGCCTCGCCGCCCGAGCCCTTCCCTGGGTCGCCCGGTGTCGGTCAGTCGAGGGGCAGGATCAGGGAGGGAGCGCCGGCGGTGGCGAGCGAGCAGGTGACCGACCGCTCTCAATCCGGTCTCGGTGCCCTCCAGGACTGGGACTCCACCGTCCCGGATCGCCCGAGCCTGGATAGGGGTCGATGGTGGTCGAGAGGTTGCCCAACACGACCACCGGCTTCGCGCTCCGCACCGAAGCCTCCAACGGCGCCCTCACATATGCGCTGTCCCCGTCCTCCTCGGTGGTCAGGTCGACGCAGAAAACCACCACACCGATGCCGGGATCGTCGGCCAGGGCGCCGAGAGATTCGGCGAACACCTCTTCGGCGTCCCTCCCCGTGCCCCAGGCATCGATCGGATTGGAAGGCTCCAGGCCCGGGTCGAGGACCGCAGCCACCCGCCTGGTCGCTTCCTCTCCCAGCTGGGGAAGTTCGACTCCCACGCGCTCGGCGGTGTCGATGAGGAGGGCCCGCTCTCCACCAGAATCGTGCACCGCTCCCAGGCCGGGCGCAGTGGCCCGACGGCCGGTTGCGAACAATTCCAGGGTGTCCGCCATCTCATCCATGGTCTGCACCCGGTGCACCCCGTGGGCCTCGAACAGCGCCTCGTAGACCGCATCCTCACCGGCCAGCGCCTCGCTGTGGGTGCTCACGGCTGCCTGGCCTTTGGGACTTGCTCCCACCTTGAGCGCCACCACCGGGATATCGCGAGTGTCGGCGGCAGCCAACGCCGAACGGAATCCCTCCGGGTCACGGATGGTCTCGAGAAACATGGCGATGACACGGGTCGAATCTCGGCCCAGGGCCCATTCCAGATAGCGGTCCATGCTGGTGTTGATCTCGAGACCGGTCGAGACCACCAGGTTGAAATCGATGCCGCGCCGGTTGTGGAGCAAGGCGGAGAACAAAGAACCGGAGTGACTGAGGAAGGTGACGCCCCCGGGGCGAAGATCTGGAGGTTGATAGAAGCCACACACCCGAAGCCCGGCTTCGACGTTGAGGAACCCCATCCCGTTACCGCCACAGATCGGGATGCCGGCGTCCGCAGCGAGGTCGTGGAGGCGGCCTCGGAGCGGCGTGCCGTCTGCAGATACCCCATGACAGCTGGCGAAAATGGCGACCGATCCTGCTCCGATCTTGACCGCTTCCTCCATTGCCCGCTCCAGATGACTGTTGGCCACGGCGAGGACGACCAGGTCGATTGACTCGCCAACACTCTCCAGGTCCGGGGCGCAGAGATGGCCGTGCACCTCCTCGTAGCGGGGATTCACCGGGTAGACCGGCCCCGCGAAGCCCCCCGAGATCAGCTGACGCATGGTCTGGTCGCCAACCGAGCCCCGCCGCTCACTGGCCCCGACGACGGCGACGGACCGGGCGCGGAGCATGGGGTCGAGATTCATGGTCTAGAGCTCATACTGAACAGCGATTCAGGGTACCGAGAGGTGCGTAGGCCGGGCAACGAAGCACACCGCATTGTGCCAATATCCGTGGGCGTGAGCCCGAGACCGAGTCTTACCGAAAGCCGGCGCCAGGACATACTCGCCGCGGCCAGCGCCGCGATCGCCGAGAGAGGGCTGTGCGAGACGCGGATCGCCGATATCGCCGACAACATCGGGGCCAGCCCGGCGCTCATCCTCTACTACTTCCCGTCCAAGGCGGCGCTGCTCACGGAGGCCCTGGTCTATCAGGACCAGGTGTTTCACGAGTCGGTCAAGGACGAGTTGGAGCGAGCCGGCACGGCGTACGAGAAGCTGAGCGTCCTCATCGATGCCAGCTGCCCCCGGCCCAGCCGCAGCAACGGGTCCAATGATGGTTGGACGCTGTGGCCCGCAGCTTGGGAGATGTCCCGGCATGATCCGGTGCTTGCCGCGGCCCGGGCGCGGCTCGACGAGTCCTGGCGGGCACAGATCGCCTCGATAGTCGAAGACGGGATCGGAGCGGGAGAGTTCAAACCGCTCAACACCCACGACTTCGCCATCCAACTCGCGGCGATGCTCGACGGGCTCGCGATCGAGGTGATGCTCGGTGATCCCACCGTCGACGCCGACCGGATGCGAGACCTGGCCCACCACTTCATCGACCTGATGCTCAAAACCCCGCTTTGAGCCGCCTGAAGATTGAACGGCTGTTTAGCATCGTGAACCGGCTCGACTAGGAGTAGACATGGTGTACCACCCACGGCAGAACTGGGATCCCCGGACCAGGAAGCGGGTCTACACCCGAAGGGATTTCTTGCAGAGAGCTGCCCTGCTCGGCATCGCGCTCCCCGCCCTTCCCTCTCTGCTCGCGGCGTGCGGCCGTCGTGAGGGGTCGACCGCGGCCGACCTGGCAATCGGCACACCCTCCAGCCCCATCGAGCAACCACTGTTCGACGACAACCCGGCTGTCGAGTCCGGGCTCGATCCTGAGGCCGGCCCTCTCCTCTTGTACAACTGGGAGGATTACATGAACCCGGAGACCATCCCGCTTGCTGCAGAGGCCCTCGGAGTGGAGATCCAGGTGACCACCTTTGTCAACGAGGAAGAAGCCCTCGCCCGTCTCTCGTCCGGCGAGGTTCAGTTCGACGTCTGGTTCCCCACGTCGCAGCGGGTTCCGGTGGCGGTGGCCGCGTCGTTGATCCAGCCCTTGAACCACGACTACTTGCCGAATCTCCAACCCAACGTATGGCCCCAACTTGCCGACCCCTACTACGACAGGGGCTCCCGGTACACGGTTCCCTATGTGACGTACACGACCGGGATTGGCTGGCGGATCGACCTGGCAGACAGCGCAGATATCGAAGGTCAGGCCAACCCCTGGGACGTCTTCTGGAATGAGAAGTACTCCGGAGTGATCGGGATGCTCGACTCCTTCACGGATGTGATACCGGTTGCCCTTTTCCACAACGGAGTGGCCGACCCTTCCCAGGCCACCGAGGCCGAATTGACCGCCGCCGGCGACGCCCTGGTCGAATTGATCGATCTCGTCGACATCCGATATCGGATCGACGGCAGTTACGCAGGCCTGCCCGAGGGCCGGTACGCAATCCACCAGGCCTGGTCGGGCGACCTGGTCAACTCGCAATACTTCTGGCCCGGCGGGGAGGACGAGGGGACGACGCGATACCTGTGGCCGGCCAAGAGTGATGGTTCGACCACCAAGGGGGCGATATCGAGCGACACCATGACGGTGCTCAAGGGCTCGGAGCGGCCGGTTTTGGCCCACATGTTCTTGAACTACATGCTCGACGAAGCCAATGCCCTGAAGAACTTCGAGTACGTCGGATACCAGCCCCCGCAGAACGGCCTGACTGCCGACTATCTGGTGAGCGAGGAATGGCTGCTGCCCCACCTCGCGCCGGCCCTGGTGGCGCCAGAGGACTTCGAGTTGGGCTCGGCCTGGGTGCAGGGACCGCTCGACGCCGCCACCGAGGCGTTGTGGGTCGAGCAGTGGAATCGGGCCAACTCGGGTGGCTGACCCCGGCGCCTAGAGGGCATGCCCACCAATCTCGCTTCCGGTGCCGATTACGACACCGTCGGACAGAGGCGATGGGTGTGGCCCGGCTTCGCTCTTCCCGGGGTGCTCTGGCTGATTCTCCTCTTCCTGGTCCCGTTCTATGCGGTGTTTGCAATCGCGATGGGCCAACTCGATCCCATCCTGCAACGCGCCACCCCGGAGTGGAACCCCTTCTACTGGGACCTGACCGTTATGGCCGAGGCATTCGCAGAGCTGTTCGGTGGCCAGTTGGGTGTGATAGCCCTCCGGACTCTTGCCTATGTCTTGATAGCTTCTCTTGTTTGCCTGGTCGTCGGATATCCGGTCGCCTACTTCGTCTCTCGGAGGGCGGGACGTTGGCGATGGCTGTGGCTGCTCCTGATCCTGGCCCCGTTCTGGATCAACTACCTGATGCGAATGATGTCCTGGGTGAACCTCCTGAGCCCGGACGGCCAAGTCAACCGCTGGCTGACCACCATCGCGAGTTGGTTCTCGATCGACTTCGTGCCGCCCGATTGGCTGGCGGGCAACCACATCGTGGTGATCCTCGGCCTGGTCTATGGCTATATCCCCTTTTTCATCCTCCCGCTATTCGCCGCCCTCGATCGCATCGACGAAGCGACCCTGGAGGCTTCTCGTGATCTCGGGGCCAACAATGCCCAGACCTTCTGGCGGGTCACCTGGCCTCTGTCCCGCAATGGGGTGCTCGGGGGCCTGGTCATCATCATGCTCCCCATGTTCGGCGACTACTACACCCCGAATCTCCTGTCGGGGTCGCCCCGCACCCGAATGTACGGCAACACCATCGACCAGTTCATAAATCAGACCACGAGCGGCGGCGCGGTCGGCGCCGCACTGACCATCATCCTGATGATCTTCATCGCCGGGTTGATGATCTATTACCTGCGATCGATCAATCGCGCCTCGCAGGAGGCCCGAGAATGACAACCACCAGCTCGTCGCGGTTGAGGTCAGCGATCACCAACCCTTGGGGAAAGTCCCGGATGCTGCCGCTGGTGACTCTGCTCTATGTGCTCTGGTCGATCATCCCGGTAGGGATCGCGGTTCTGTTCTCGTTCAATTCAGGCAGATCGCGAAGCACCTGGCAGGGGTTCTCCACTCGCTGGTACGTCGGTGAACCGGCTGCAGCAGAGTCCGTGCTCTACGACCCGTCCCTGCGCTTCGCCCTCAACCAAAGCCTCAAGCTGGCCATCCTGACCATGCTGGTGGCAGCTCCGATCGGCGTGGCCCTGGCACTTGGGCTGGCGCGATGGAGAGGGCGCGGCGTGAAATCCGCAAATCTCCTGATGCTGATTCCGCTGGTCACGCCGGAGATCGTGATGGGCGTGGCCCTGTTCCTGGTCTTCGCGGAGGTGTACGACTTCGTCCCCTTCGGGACCTGGACCCAGTTCCTCGGACATGTCACGTTCTCGATCTCGTTCGTGGTAATCATCGTTCGGGGACGCCTCTTCGCGATCGGGAGGGACTACGAGGAGGCTGCCATGGATCTCGGAGCATCACAGTTCGAAGCCATGCGCCGCGTGCTACTCCCGCTTCTCGCTCCGGCTTTGCTGGCCAGCCTCTCCATCGTGTTCGCTATCTCAATCGATGACTTCGTCATCAGCCAGTTCCTTCTCGGCGGCGCCGAGTCGGTGACCATCCCGGTGCAGCTCTACTCCGGGGCTCGTCTCGCCCCTCCGCCCTCGCTCAACGCGCTGGCCACCATCCTCATGGTGATCACGATCGGGGCGATCGTGATTGCCGGCCTCATGTTCAAGGCCCTGAACAAGCGGAGCGGTGGAGACGGCTCGGCCCTGGAGTCAGTGGCCGGCTTCGAGATGTAATTTCTCCCTCCCCAGCGAGCGGAGCGAGCGTTGAGGGCTGTCAACCCCCCTCGCCTCACTGCGTTCGGCGGTCCCCCCTTGACAGGGGGACAACCTGAGCCTCACGATCGGTCGCGTCGGATTCCGGCGAAGGACCTCCACGAATCCCTCCTTCCTCGAACATCCCCAGCGTTCCAGTGAAATAGTCGACCGAGGACGACCGATCGCCGTCCACCGGGTAGCCCTCGACCAGTTCGGCGCCATGGTGCGTGGCGAACGCCCTCGCCGCGGCCAACATCGCACTCGCCACGCCTCGACGTCGATATCCGACACGGGTCACGAAGCAGTTGACCGACCAGGTTTCTTCATCATCGACTGCACGGAGCAATCTCGATCGGTCCAGTGTCGGGAATTCCGCCCGGGGCCCGACCTGGACCCAGCCCACCGGCAGCCCGTCGAGGTAACCGACCAGCCCCGGTGGCTCACCCTCCGCAACCCGATCGCCATACCGGTCACGGTTCGGCCTCCGGTCTGGGTACCCACCGTCGGGTCGCCGCCAGTGCATGCAATAGCAGCGGCGGGCCACACCGGCTTCTCCGAACACCTGGTCGAGGTCGGTCAGCCGATCCGATGTCAGTGGGTGAGTGGCGATCGACCCGCCATCGATCGGGACGACAAGGGACCAATCCACTCAGGCCCCGATCGACTCGGTCTGGGATGTCTCCTCAGTCGCTACCAGCAGAGCCAACTCGGTGTCCGCCGATGGCAGCTGCTTCGACTCTCCCTTGCCCGGGCGACGGAACCACCAGGCACGCTCGGACCCGACTCTTATCTCGTCGACGATGCCCATGGCCACTTCGTAGCTAGCGAATGGATGCATCTCACTCCTCCTGATCACGTCTCGGAACCATACGGGAAGATGCGGACAGATACTGTCCGCATAACGCGTACAATGACAGTGGATGGACACTGCTGAGCGGTTGCTGAAACTGCTGGGACTCCTCGAAGGTCGCATCGATTGGACCGCAGACGACCTGGCGCGCCGCCTCGAGGTCACCACGCGGACCGTGCGCCGCGACATCACCAGGCTCCGCGACCTCGGGTATCCGGTGGAGGCGGTGGCCGGGCCCGGCGGTGGCTACCGGCTCGGCGCGGGCGGCAAGCTCCCTCCCCTCCTCCTCGACGACGAGGAGGCTCTGGCGGTCGCCCTCGGGCTTCGGGTCGCCGCGGCAACCGCGGTGGGTGGCCTCGAAGACGCTTCCCTGTCCGCCCTATCCAAGCTGGAGCACGTCCTCCCCCCTCGCCTGCGGACCCAACTCGAGGACATCTCCGAGGCGACGGTGTCGACAGTCAGGACATCGGCGTCTTCCGCCGACCACGGGACCTTGGCGTTGGCCGCTTCGGCTGCCCGATCCCGACAACGCATGCGCTTCGCCTACACCGACAACGAAGGCAAGCGCTCCGACAGGCACATCGAGCCGCTGCAACTGGTCCACACCGGCCGTCGCTGGTACCTGGTGGCATTCGACCTGGACCGTGACGACTGGCGAACCTTCCGGCTGGATCGGGTGTCCGATCCCAAGGCGACCGGGATGCGCTCGGCCCGGCGTCCCGCGCCCGATCCCGTTGAGTTGGTCAATAGCGGTGTCGCGATCAACGCCTACACCCACCGCTGCTCGGTCCGGTTGCTCGTCTCCCGGGAGCGGGCCGCTCATGCAATACCAGCGACCGTGGGGGTCCTGGAGGCCGTTGGGCCGGAGGAGACCCGACTGGTCATCGGTGCCGATGACCTGAACTGGCTGGCCCGATATCTGATCAGTTTTCCCTGGGACTTCGTGGTCGAGGAGCCCGAGGAATTGGCCAAGGAGCTGCGGAAGATCGGCCGCTCGCTGGCGGCCACTCACTCCTGATCCGGCTCGGCGTCGAGCTCTTCGGTTGCGGTGCCGGTCTCGGACACGATGCGAAGGGCTTCGGGGGGGAAGCGGAGGGCAACCGGGTCGGGCCAGTCCCATGTGAAGGCGGCGCCCTGATTAGGGATGGTGACCTGGATCATCCCCACCTCTTCGATGTTGACCAGGACGTTGAGCAGGGGTCCGGCGAACACCACCCGCTCGATCTCACCCTTCAACACATTGTCGCCTTCGAAGTCGGGTGGGTGGAGCTCGACCCGCTCCGGCCGGATGCTCACCGTGGCCTCGCCAATCGCCCCGTCTTTCGCAACGCAGGCGAGCACCGTCCCGCCGAGATTGATCTGGCCTACCCCGACACAATCGGCATACATGAGGTTGGAGACGCCGAGAAAGTCGGCGATGTAGCTGGAAGTCGGCGTTTCGTACACCTCGGACGGCGTTCCCAACTGCTCGATCTTGCCTTCGGTCATCACCGCCATCCGGTCCGACATGGTCAGGGCCTCTTCCTGATCATGGGTGACGTAGATGAAGGTGACCTCGAGCTCCTCCTGGAGGCTCTTCAACTCCACCTGGAGCGCCTTGCGCAATTTGGCGTCGAGCGCCCCCAGCGGCTCATCCAGCAGCAGGACCGAGGGATTTAGCACCAGAGACCGGGCCAGAGCCACTCGCTGTTGTTGCCCACCCGAGAGTTGCGTTGGCTTACGTGTCTCGAAGCCCGCGAGACGCACCTTCTCCAGCGCCTCACCCACCCGCTGCTTCTGGTCGGCCTTGCTCACGTCCTGGTAGCGCAGGCCAAAGGCCACGTTCGAGGCCACGTCCATGTGGGGGAACAGGGCGTAGCTCTGAAACACCGTGTTGACCGGGCGCTTGTGGGGAGGGGTCCCGGCCTGGTCGACGCCATCGATCAGGATCGCCCCGGAGTCGGGTCGCTCGAACCCGGCGATGAGCCGGAGTGTCGTGGTCTTACCGCAGCCTGATGGGCCCAAGAGCGAGAAGAACTCGCCGCTCGCGATCTCGAGATTTATCCGGTCAACCGCCGCCGCATCACCGAAGCTCTTCTCGAGGTCTACGAGTTCGACGACGCCGCTCATGAGTCCGGCGAGTCTAAGTGAGGGTCAGGCGGTGATGGTGGCCGCAAAACCGTCCAACGTCTCCAGGTATCGGTCCACGTCGTCGTCCCCGTGGACCACGGAGACCAGCCACTGCTCTCCCTTGCCCCAGGGCGGGAGGAAGACGCCTCTGTTGTACTGATAGAGCCATGCTGCCTGGGCATACCGGCCGTCGACCTCGAGAAAATCGCGGTAGGTGCGCATCGGCTCCTCGCAATAGATGACACTTCCCTTGGCCCCCGCCATGGCGACATGGGCCGGCAGCCCGTAACGGCCGATGACCTCGTTGGCGCCCTTCTCCATCCGCTGCTGGATGTGGGCCAGGTTGGTGTAGGCATCCTCGACCATCACCTCTTTGAGCATGGCCCGCGCCGCCGCCATGCTCAGTGGGTTGCCGTTGAACGTCCCGACCTGCTCATAGGTGCCGTCGATGATCGCCGACATCACCTCCTCGGTCCCACCGATCGCCGAGATCGGGAGGCCTCCACCGAGGGCCTTCGCCAGGCAGACGATGTCGGGTTGGACGCCGAACTTCCTGGTGGCACCACCTTTGCCCGCGGTTAGGCCGGTCTTGACCTCGTCGTAGGTGAGCAGAGCGTCGTGCTTTCGGGTCAGATCGCGAAGGCCCTGGAGGAAGCCATCGATCGGCAGGAGCACCCCGCAGTTCTGGAGGATCGGCTCCACGATGACACCCGCTATCTGACCGGGGTGGGCCTCGAAGATCCTCGACACCACCTCCAGGTCGTTGAAGGTCGCCACCAGGGTGAGCCCCACGATGGCGTCAGGGATCCCACCGCCGGCCGCGATGCTCGCCGGCTGCAGGGCTGGCCCCAGGTCTTCCTCGTTCCATACCGAGACCATGACCGAGTCATGGTGACCGTGATAGGCGCCCTCGAACTTGATGATCAGATCACGCCCGGTGATGGCGCGCATCAGGTGGATGGCGTCCATGGTGGCCTCGGTGCCCGAGTTGCCGAACCGCCACAGCGGGAACCCGTAACGGGAGCCCAGCTCCTCGGCGACGACAATCGCATCCTCGGTGGGCTGGGCGAAATGAGTGCCCTTGCGCACCCTCTCGGTGACCGCTGCGACCACGGCAGGGTGGGCGTGGCCGGCGAGCATGGCGCCGTAGCCGCCGTGGAGGTCGACGTACTCGTTGCCATCGACGTCCCAGACCCTGGATCCGAGGCCTCGATCTATCCAGATCGGCTGAGGACGTGAGATCTGCCAACTGGAGGTCACTCCCCCGGCCAGCGACTTCCGTGCCACCGAGTCGATCCGTGTCGCCTCGGGTGCCCGCTCCAAGAACTTCCGCTCTTCTGTTTCGATCAGACGGTCCAGAACACCGGACATCCGATCATCCACGGGGAGCATGAGTCACCTTCCTTTCGGCATCCTGACTCGCCGTTCAGGATACACTGAGGGGCCGGCGCCCGTAGGAGGGATTGCGTTGACACCTGCCCCGCTGCACCAAGAAGACGTGCGAAATGTGTTGCGCGATTTCGGTTCCAGCCTCACCTTTCCCGCTGCCGCATACCTCTCCCCCGAAGTCCTCGCCTGGGAGTCGGAGAACCTCGGGCAGGCCATGTGGACTTGCGTCGGGCGCCTCGACGAGGTGTTGATGCCCGGCCAGCTTCGCGCTGTCGACGTTTCCGGCGAGAGCGTCCTGCTCAGCCGGGAGAAGGACGGCACCCTGCGCGCCTTCTCCAATGTCTGCCGTCACCGCGGCCACGAGCTTGCACCAGTCGGTGAAGCCTTCGACGCCCGCCAGATCCGATGCCCATATCACAGCTGGGCGTACCGGTTCGATGGAACCCTCCGCCAAGCACCCCGGTTCACCCAGAGCGACGACTTCGACACCGCGGACTACCCGCTCGCCGAGCTGGGAATTGCGACCTTTGGCGGCTGGCTCTGGGTCGATCTCTCCGGCCATGCGGGCCCACTCGATGCTCAGTTGGGCAACCTGCCCGAAATCACCGCCCCCTACGAGCTGGACCGACTGATCCCCGCGGTCACCCATTCCTACGTGGTCGAGGCCAATTGGAAGATCGTCGTGGAGAACTACAACGAGTGCTACCACTGCTCCACGATCCACCCCGAGCTCTGTGAGGTGACCCCGCCGGACAGCGGCTACGACCACATCCCTACCGGCATGTGGTGCGGAGGGACGATGGAACTCAAGGACCATGCGGTGACGATGTCTCTCGACGGAGCCTCGAAGGGCGTCAACTTCCGGCTAATCGACGACGACCTGGCCCGTCACGTGTGGTACCTCACCGTGATGCCCAACTTCCTGCTGTCGATACACCCCGACTACGTGATGACCCACCGGCTCACCCCTCTCTCCACCGGGCAGACGTTCATCGAGTGCTCATGGCTGTTCCCGCCGGAAGCGTTCGAGCTCGAAGGATTCGACCCTTCGTACGCAGTCGACTTCTGGGACATCACCAACCGGGAAGACTGGACCGCTTGCGAGGCCGTGATGAGGGGCGTGAAGAACCGGGGATACCGTCCCGGCCCCCTGAGTGGGTGGGAGGGCACCGTGTACCAGTTCCTCGGGATCATGGCCCACGCCTACCTCGGCGAAGGCCTGGTCGTCCCGAAGGTCCCGCAGCGGGAGCTGAAGGCCTGAACCTCGGTTAGACCTGAGATTTCCACACGTCCGCCGGCGCGGCTCCTACTCGAGTCAGGTTCCAGCCACCCAGTCGATGGCAAACGACGGAATGAGATGATCGTCGCTGCCGGAACCCCACTCCGGGAAGTCGAAGACCGCCAGCATTGCCTGCATCGGATAGGTAGGTGGTTTGCGAGAGGCGTGGATCACCTGACCGTCGACGAAGAACTCTGCCTGGTCGGCATCCCACTCGACTGCGTACACGTGGTACTCGGAAACGTCGATTTCGAGACGTGGGCTCACGAAGTCGTGCGCCAGCCGCGGATCATTCACCTTCTTGATTCCGACCCCCACCTCAGCCGAGCCTCTGGCAATCCCTTTTCCGAATACCTCGACGACGCAAAGCTCGCCGGCATCATCGGGATTCTCCTCGAATCCGGCCATCCACATCGCCGCCATCGACCGCGGCGACAGATCCATCCGGCATCGGATCTCCGCTCGTCCGCCGGTGGGCAGCCATCCTTCCAACCGTGGCTGTTCCTCGCGAACGCGGAGGGTGTCCCGAAACCGCTGCTGTCCAGCGCTCGACCCGACCGGCCCCGAACGGCTGCCTGACTGAATACCCGAGACCCGGATTGGGACAGGATGCTCGTCAGCGCACCACAGAGTTCTGTCGGCCGGGATGTCCAGCGTGAGACTCGAGTCCGTCATTCGATAGGCGGCTCTGGTCAGTTCACGCGAGCTCCACGCCGGCAGGTAATAGGGGAACCAGACTGACTCGTCCAACGTGTCGCCTTCGAAGTCATCCCGGAAGCCGGCCATGTTGGCACGCTAGGAGGTTCTGATAGCTTTGAGTTATGGCCGAGCTCAAGACTCAGAAGACCGGCTCCAGCGTCTCCGAATTCCTCGACGCGATCCCCGACGAGGGCCAACGCAAGGACAGCAAGACGTTGTCGAAGATGATGGGCCGCATCACCGGTGCCAAGCCGAAGATGTGGGGGCCGAGCATCGTCGGGTTCGGAGAGTTCCACTACCGGTCCAAGGCCGGCACCGAGGGTGACTGGTTCAAAGTGGGCTTCTCGCCTCGCAAGCAGAACCTGACCCTCTACCTGTCGTTGAGCGACGTCGCCTCCGAGTACAACGCATTTCTCGATCGGCTGGGCAAGCACAGCACCGGCAAGTCATGCCTCTACATCAAGCGGCTGGAGGACGTGGACCAGCAGGTCCTGGAGGAGATGATCGCGAAGGCGGTTGCCTCCTCAGCCGAGTAGCGAGCGGGCGCCCCGCTTCCGCAGCTGGTCGGCGATGATGATGCGCTGGATCTCGGAGGTTCCCTCCCAGATCCGGTCGACACGCAGCTCCCGGTAGAAGCGCTCGGCGACGTTCTCCCGCATGAACCCCCGGCCCCCGAAGATTTGGACCGCCCGATCGGCCACCCGGTTCGCCATCTCTGAGGCGTAGAGCTTGGCCATCGAGCACTGGGCGTGCTGCACCTTGAGATCGGTCCCGGCGTCGATCCCCCGCGCCGTCTCGTAAGTCATGAGACGGGCCGCCCACAACTCGGTGAGGGAGTCGGCAAGCATGAACTGGATCGCCTGGTATTCCGCGATCGATGACCCGTACGCCTGTCGCTCCTCGGCGAAGGCCGTGGCCTCCTCGATCAGGCGCTCGGCAGCGCCACAGCAGCGGGCCGCGATCATCAGCCGCTCATAGCGGAACCAAGCGTGGGAAAAGCTCATGCCGTCGCCTTCGGACCCAACGAGGTTCTGGCTCGAAACCCGAACATCGGTGAACTTCATCTCCCAGTGGTGGTGCCCGTAGGTGTGGCTGTACTCGGGCACCCGGAGGCACTCCACCCCCGGCGTGTCCATGTCGACGAAGAACAGCACGTGCCGCCCGGCGTTGGGGCCGTCGACGAGCTTGGCCTGGAAGAACACGTAGGCGGCGAGGTTGGCCGAGGTGACGTGCCACTTGATCCCGTTCAGCAGGTAGTCGTCGCCATCCCGGGCCGCAGTGGCCTCGATCCCATCGACATCCGAGCCGGCGCCCTCCTCGGTGATGGCGTAGCACTCGTGGATGTCGCCATCGACCGTAGGGCGGATCCAACGCTCCATCTGGTAGTCGGTGACCACATCGGCGATCCACGATGGCCCGGTTGAAACGACCCAACCAAGGGCGTTGGTGACCCGTCCGCTCTGCTCCTGGATCAGGGTCTGCACCAGCATCCCGTAACCGGGCCCGCCCATCCGCTCTGGCATGTTGATCGACAGAAACCCGAGTGAACGGGCCTTCTCATGGTGGGCCTTCGTCACCTCCGGAGCCAGCTCCCCGTGGTTCATCTCGGCCTCGACCTCGTACGGGATCAGCTCGTCGATGAACTCGCGGGCCCTGGTTTGCAGGGCGCGTTCGGCGGGTGAGAGGAAGGTGGACACCGCGTCTGACGCTAGCAGCGGATTCCTGAACGACGATTCAGAAAACCCCCTGATTCGCGGTCTGAAGCGACCCGGCACGGGGTAACCTGCGCCACCGACCCCGAGGTGTCAATTGATCCGTGAGACCCCGTTTCACCCGCGGACCAGCGCAGCCAACCAGACCGGTTTGTGGAGCCATTGGTCGGGATATCTGGCCACCGAGAAGTACCAGAGCTCGGAGAAGTTCGAGTATTTCGCCATCCGCAATGCGGCGGCGATGATCGACACCTCCCCGCTCTACAAGTACCGCATCGTCGGCCGCGATGCGGAGCACTTCCTCTCCGGGGTCCTGGCCCGGGACATCCGCAAGTGCCGGCCGGGTCAGGCCCACTACACGATCTGGTGTGACAACGACGGCTTCGTAGTCGAGGACGGGGTCATCCTCCGCCTCTCCGATGACGAGTTCCTCCTGACCGCCGCCGAGCCGAACCAGGCCTATTTCGAGGACCTGATCGGTCACGATTCGGTCGAGATCAGCGACGTCTCCGACGATTTCGGGGCTGTCGCGCTTCAGGGCCCATACGCCAGGGAGATCCTCAAGACCCTCGCCCCCGAAATGGAGGGGATCGGCTATTTCCACCTCACGCCCGCGAAGGTGGGCAACGCTGCGGTGACCATCTCTCGTACCGGGTACACCGGGGACCTCGGCTATGAGGTCTGGGTGGAACGCGACGACGCCCTGGACGTCTGGGATGCGATTGCAGACGTGGGCACTCCCTGGGGAGTGATCCCTGCCGGGCAGATCGCGCTCCTGATCAGCCGGATCGAGGCCGGCCTGGTGCTGATCGACGTCGACTTCTACTCCTCCCGTTACGCATGGAACGACGACCAGAGGACCACGCCGATCGAGCTCGGGATGTCGTGGATGCTCCGCGACCTTGAGACCGATGACCGCGCCTTCATCGGACGCCGGGCCATCGAGCGCGAGCTGGCCGATGGCACCTCGCGCTGGCGCACCGTCGGCGTCATGGTGGACTGGGAGGACTGGAACCGGGTCTACAACGAGCGGAGCCTGGTACCACCCAAGGACCACACCCCCGAGCACGGGGGGATGATGCTCTACGACGAAAAGGTGGAGAGGATCGGGTACACACCGAGCTTCGTGTACTCCCCGATGATGCAGCGCCACATCGGGATCGCCCGGGTCCGTCCCGAGCATGCCAAGCCCGGGTCGAAGGTCAGCCTGGAGGTCACGATCGACCACCGCTACGACATGGTCGACGCCGAGGTGACCCGGATGCCGTTTTACAACCCGCCGAGAAAGACTGCGTGAGGTAGCGATGGGAGACAAGCGAAAGTACGACGCCATCGTCATTGGTGGCGGGCACAACGGCCTGGTCAATGGCGCCTATTTGGCCAAGGCCGGGCTCGACACCTTGATCCTCGAGCGCCGCCACCTCGTGGGTGGGGCCGCGATCACCGAGGAGCTCCACCCCGGTTTCAGCTTCACCACCTTCTCCTACGCATTGAGCCTGCTCCGTCCAGAGATCATCCACGAGCTCGAGCTGACCAAGCACGGGTTCATGCCATTGCTCATGCCGTCATCGTTCGCTCCGATGGAAAACGGCGACTACCTCTTCCTCGGCCAGGACAAGAACGAGAACCACCACGAGATCGCCCGGCACTCGCCCCACGACGCCGACGCCTATGACGCCTACGGCCACATGATGGAGCAAGTGGTCCACGCCATCAGGCCGCTCATGGACTCGATTCCACCTGACATCACTTCCAAGGACCCCGAAGAGCGGGCCCGACTTGCCGCGATGGGCTCGTACCTCGCCGACCTCCCACCGGGTGTTCTGCATGACCTGATGCGCCTCCTCACCGGGAGCGCCGCCGACATCCTCGACGACTACTTCGAGTCGGAGATCATGAAGGGCTGGCTGGCGTCATCGGGGATCATCGGGACCAAGGTCGGCCCCCGCTCCCAGGGCTCGGGGCTGGTGCTCCTCTATCACTCCTTCGGGGAACACGATGCTGCGTACGGGTCATGGGCGTTCCACAAGGGTGGGAACGGTGGGTTCACCCAGGTCCTGGCCCGCGCCGCCGAGGCCCTCGGAGCCGAGATCAGGCTCGAGTCCCCGGTGGACCACGTGATCACAAAGAACGGCCGGGCGACCGGAGTCATGCTCGAGGACGGGACCGAGCTCGAGGCCAAAACCGTGGTCAGCGCGGTCGATCCTCGACGCACCTTCATGGAGTTGGTGGACCCCCGGGAGTTGCCCACCGACCTGGTGGACAACATCCGCCGCTTCAAGTTCCAGGGGACCTCGGCCAAGGTCAACTTCGCCCTGGACGCCAATCCAACTTACCCCGCACTGGCCGCCCGCTCGGACCAGTACCGGGGCTTCATCAACATCGGGCCCTCCCTCGACTATCTGGAACGGGCCTTCGATGACGCCAAGTACGGCTGGTACTCGCAGAAGCCGTACATCGATGGGTGCATCCAATCCAACGTCGATCCCGACATGGCACCCCCGGGCAAGGCCGTGATGTCCTGTTTCATCCAGTACGCCCCGTATCACCTCAAGGAGAGCGACTGGGACACCGAGAAGCAGAAGTTCGGCGACACCGTTCAGGCAACGCTGGAGAGCTTCTTCCCCGGCTTCGGCGACCTGGTGTTGCACCGCGAGGTGGTCACCCCGCTCGACATCGAGCGCACCGTGGGGCTCACCGAGGGCAACATCTTCGCCGGCGAGTTCCTGGCGCCACAGATGTTCTTCTTCCGCCCGGCGCCGGGTTGGAACCAGTACCGGACCCCGATTGAGGGCTACTACCAGTGCGGCTCGGGGACCCACCCCGGCGGCTGTGTCATGGGCGCCCCAGGCAGGTTCGCGTCGCAGCAGATCATCGGGGACCTGGCAGCCAAGAAGAAGTAGGAACCGGGGCTGTTGCCCCGACCGTTGATAGCTTTCCGGTCCGGGAGGCGCTCCCATGACGCAACGAAGGCTGATCATCGTCATCGGGCTCCTGCTCGTGTCGGTCGCCTGCACCCGGCCCCAGGCCACGCAGAACAGCCTCGCTCCTCTCGCCCCGCCCGACACACTGAGTTCGCCGACCACCACCAGACCGGCGCCCACAACCACCCTCGACATCGAGCAAGCCTCCGCCGTCAGGGTTGATCCGACCAACCTCGAACCACTGGCCGGCTTCCAACCCTTGCCCATGGGCGACTGGGCGGACTGGTACTGGAGCGACGCCTCCGACAACGGACGCTGGCTGGCGATCACTGTCGGAAATGAGTCCAGCGGGTCATCGGAGTTGCGCTTGGTCGACCTCGAGACCTGGGAGGTGGTCCAGTCCTGGCCCGTGGGTGACGGCGGGCCCCTGCACGTAGACGATGAAGGCACGGTGCGAACCGTTGGCAGCTCGTCAGAGCTTCTGTCGTTCACGCCGACCCCCGGTGGCAGCAGAGCGGCCATCGATCTGCCCATCGGCTTCTCCAGCTGGTCTCCGATCGACGTCCAGCAAAATCGAGTTCGTCTCTTCGGCGCGACCATGAACGGGATGGAGTCGGACGCGTCCATCGTCGTGATCGACCTTCCCACCAGTGAGGTGACCCATCATCTGCTGCCGGCGGTTCCGATGGGAACGGTCGACCAGATCGAAATCAACCCGACCGAAATCGCCGTCGTCGACGCCAGTCCGGCAGTGGTCTGGGACGACGAACGAGCATTCGTGGTTCATGCCGGAGAGGATGTGGTCACCGAAGTCGACCTGGAGTCCGGTTCCATCGCCGAACATCGCTTCGGGCCGACCGAACTCGAGACTTCGGGCGAGCTGGACGAATCGCTGAGTAACCAGATCGCTTATCTGGGCCACTACCGGTCTGCTGCACTCGCTCCGGACGGCAGCATCTTGTTCGTGGCCACCCAGGCCGGCGAGGTGAACGTCACCGAGGACTCGTGGCACACCGCATCGTTCCCGGTGGGCCTCACTGCCATTGACACGGTCGAGTGGCAGGTGAGCGATTCGTTGGAAGCGCCAATCTCCAATATCTCGATTTCACCGGATGGGGCCAGGCTCCTGGGCACTGGCTATCGCGACACCCAGCGGCTGAACGCTTACACCTATGAGTCGTCGAGCTACTACCTGATCGACCCGGCGAGCCTCGAAGTGGTGTCGGAATACGGACTCGAAGATCCCACCACGGGCAACTTCAGCCCGGTGTCCTACGGCCTCGATGGGATGGCATATCTCACCTCGTGGGGTGACGCGATGTCAGAGATCCAGGTCATCGAGCTTGCCGATGGCAGCGTCGTCAACACCATCACTGGTTCCGAACTCTGGATCCTCGGCCCGATCGGCGTCCTCGGTCAGGCTGCGACGACCTCCTGATCCTCAGTCGACTCCGACCCGCTCGCGGTCGTGGCTCTCAATGGTCGTCTCATCGAGGTCGACCCAGAGTGGCAACTCGACCTGAAAGGTCGTCAGGGCATCCGACCGGCGGTAGAAGAGGTTGCCACCCATCCTTCGAACCAGGAGCTGGGCGATGGAGAGCCCGAGCCCGACGCTTCCGGTCAGCAAAGGGTCCCTGCCCTGATGTATGAAACGCTCGAAAAGCCGCCGTTCCAATTCGGGTGGCACGCCAGGCCCGCTGTCAGTGATCGCCAGCACGTAACGGAGGCGCTCGACGTGACCTGTCACAGCAACTGGAGGGGCGCCGTGCTTGGTGGCGTTGGACAGCAGGTTGCGCAACACCTGCCGCAACCGAAGCCGATCGGCACTGACCAGGTCGGGGGCAACCCGAGAAGCGATGTCGAAACCCATGGCACGCAAAGGAGAGAGGACCGCTTCCACCTCGGCTTGGGGGTCGACCTTCTCACGTCGGAAGGTGAGGGCATCATCCTCCGCACGGGCGGCAGCGAGCAGGTCGTCGATCATCCGCCCGAGCTCATCAGCCTCTGTCGCAATCAAAGAGGCGAATTCCGTAGTCAGCCCGATGTCTGCCGCAACATTTTCGTCTTGGAGGGTCGAGGCAAACCCGTAGATGCTGGTCAGAGGTGTCCTCAGCTCGTGGGAAAGGTCGGCGATGAAATGATCCTTGGCCTGAGCCACCTGTCGTTGTCGCGCCAACTCCTGCTCGAGCTCGATCTGCCGCTGGCGACGGCGTATGCCGCGGCGAAATGCAAAAACCGCACCGAGTGGGACGGCGAACGCGACGAGGAACCTCGCTGCGTTGGCGATTCTCCCCGCCTCCTGTCGGGCAAGGGCGAGGTCGGTCACCACTGAGTCCCGATCCGCGATCAGAAGCCCAGCCAATTCCTGGTATCCCGCGTCGACCTTCGCCAGGAGCTCCTGCGGGGCCTCGCCATCGACTTCGAGCGCTGCGAGTAACCCGTCGAGGTCCGCGACGAAGGTTGCATTTGCCTCCTGGACACGGGTCAGGTCACGCTGCTCGACGAGAAGAGTGCCAAGACGCTCGACCCTGACCATCAACTCGTCGATCCCGAGGTCGGCGGCTTCGATCGCAGCCGCGAGCTCGTCGTCATTGGAGACGCCCAACGCCGAGGCCGAGTCGATCAGGTACGCCTGCACGGCGCGGTTTCGGGTGGTGGCGGCCGCACTGAGCGCCGCCTCGTCATAGATGCCACGGGTGCCGAGCTCCGAAATCTGGACTGCGCTCCGCGATGACCCGAAGACCGCGGCCATCGACACGATGAGCGTCACAACAACGACGACGATTCCCATCTTGAGGCCGGCCCGTTGATCGGCACTCTCGGGGCTGATCCCGGCCTGGGTCGGATCCGCCCCCCCTTCGGTCTCGCCTCGCGGCGATGTGGTGTCACGCTCACGGAAGCTGGCAATGAGGCCTTTCACTCCCCAATACCTCCCTCGCCTCGACTCCTCCGCACCACGGTGAGGGTGAAGGCGCGGTTTTCGAACAGCACCCAAAGGGTTCCCACGAGGAGCAAGCTCATCGGCAACAAGATCGCCTGGCCGCTGTCGGTCACTGCGGCGAACACGAACCCAAAGACCATGAGCGGCGACGTCACGAAATCGGTGACCCAAGGAGGCATCACCAGGTCGAGCCCTGAGATGATGGAGCCTGCCCAGGACTGATCAAGGGTCGACCACTCGACCACCGGGCTCCCGCCGGCAATTGCGCCCATCGCCGGATCCGCTGCTGCGATGACTACTGGATCCTCCCCTGCCACGGTCACCTCAGCCGAATCCGGAGTGTCGGCACTTTGGCCTGGACGGATTCCTGGGCCCCCTTCGTCGCTTCCCGGGCCGCCGGCGCCACCGCTGCCGCGTCCCGATGTCCCTCCCCCGGCTGCGACCGTGGTCGTCGAAATCTCGTCATCGAGCAATGTGGTCGTTGTCGACTCGATCGTGGTCACAGTCGACCCCGTACCGCTATGAGCCGTGGTGGTTGTCGTCAATTGAGGGCCTGTCGTGCTCGTGGTGGGCGGAGCGGTGGTGCTCGTTGTGGGCGCGGTTGTGCTCGTGGTGGTGGTTGGATTCGCCATGTCGACAGTGAGACTCGAGGGATATGACGCCGTGTCATAGGCGAACCACATGTCATCCCCTGAGGCGCTTCCAACGACGATCTTCAGAGCCAGGGACCGGTTGGCAGGGATCGTGTGGTCGATGGAACCGAAGTCGATCGTCCGGACTACCCAGGTCTGCGACGAATTCCAGGGACTAACGGCCGCCGAGCCCTGGTCGATAAGGACGCAATTGGTTCCCCCCGGAGTGCATTCGAGCAAGAAGGCCTCGACGACACCGGCCTTGTCGTCATTGAAGTCTTTCATCGCACTCCAGAACCGGAAGCTCACCTGGCCCTGAATCTGGAGCCCACCGTTGCTTGAAACCCAGATCTGGTATTTGTTGGAATCGCTCTCGGTCAGTCCCGACCCGGACTTCTGAAGGAGCAAGCCGGGAAACGAGTCCCGTTTCGGGTCGAAATTGGGCAGGGTCCCGGAGGTAGGCGCCGAGCCCAGGAGTCCAGCCTTTGGGATCGACGACCCTCGGACGTAGAGAGAGGTCGTCGCTGCCTGAGCATGGTTGGCGGGCAAGGCGGCGACGCATAGCGCAGCACCGAGCGCAACCACCAATGAGGCGGCAAGAAATCGGCGAGCTGTGATTGGGTCCCGCCCGGCCCAGCGCATATCCGCCTGGATCATGTGCGGTATGTATCGGTAACAACAGCGTTTTGCTGTAACTAGTCCCTCGGCCGATCACGGTCCTGGATGAACTGCCCGGAAGCCCGAAGAAGCGGGAATCAGGGCACTCGCCTACTGGCTACGTCATGCCTGGCCGACCCGGGGGGCTGCAACTGCCGCCGACCTCTGGAGGCGTCGACCCCGGGTGACGATCCAGGTCACCACGGCTCCGACCAGCAGGACTGCGAGGACAAGACCGCCGATGGCGAGGAGTGGCGCGCCCGCGTCGGCGACGGTGAACGTCGTCGTCGGAAATATCGCAGCCGACATCGAGGGGTCCAAGGGGAAGGGCACGATCGCCCATTCTCCGCCCTCGGGGAACTCGAGAACCGCGCGATACGTGAAATCGTCGACCATCTGGAATTGGAGCGGGGTGCCGGTGTCGCCGGGCGACGGGCGCCCCGACTCATCCAGGGCTTCCGTCGGGTAGAGGGCCACCATGTTTCCCAGCTCGTGGGCCCACTCTTCGCCGCCAAGGCCTGTGTGAGAGTCGACGTCGACGGTGACGATCGCCGTTTGCCCATCCACCGTTACTTCGGTGTCGGTAGGGATCACCTTTCCCATCGCGGGTGTAGCGATGAACAGGACCAGCAAAGAGATAACGGCGATAGTGACGACTCGACTACGCATGATTTCCTCCTGATGAGACGCTCGATCCCTCTACACCGGAAAGTTGCAAAAGGTTCCATCATGGAACCTTTCAGCTGCGGCTGGCGTAGAGAGCCTCGATGATGTCGGTGGAGGGTCGTCCGCTGAATGACACGTCACTGATCGAGGCTTCGAAGTCCGGAGACACCGGTGCCTATGGGGAACTGGTCCGAGCTCATCAGGAGATCGCGCTGCGGGTCGCCTATTTCGTGGTGCGCGACCACGCGGAAGCCGAGGACACGGTCCAGGAGGCTTTCGTGAAGGCCTATCGGGCATTGGATCGCCTCGACTCCGAACGACCGTTTCGACCCTGGCTGCTCGCCATCGTCCGCAACGAAGGGCTTAACAGGTTGAGGAGGCGAGGTCGTGAGACGGTTCTCGGGATGCGAATGGCCAGCGAGGCGAGCTCGGGGGATACGGCCCGATCCCCCGAGAGCCTCGCCGTCGACTCCGAAATGCATCGCGGAGTCCTCGACGCCGTCGACCGGCTCCCCCAACGCCAACGGGCGGTGATCGGGCTCAGGTACCTGGTTGGGCTCAGCGAAGCGGAGACCGCGACAACCCTGGGAATACCGGTGGGCACGGTCAAGTCGAGGGCAAGCCGCGCCCTGGAGAGACTGAAAGGCGACCTCGAAGCAGCGCATTTCTCAACGGAGGACGCACGATGACAACCCTCGAGGCGTTGCTCACGACGACAGGCGAGCTGATCGACTGGCCCGAACGCGAAGACCTGAGCCACCGGGTGCTCGAGCGTGTCGCCAAACCAGCCCCGGCATCGCCGCGTTATCGCTGGGCCCTGGTGGCGGCGTTGGTGCTGATCCTGGTCGGGCTCCTAGTGGCGATCCCATCCACCCGACATGGCAATCGCCGACCTTCTCGGAGTGTCCGGCATCAGAATCGAGCTCGGAGGCGGCGAGCTGGAATCCGTGGGTTTCGATCTTGCTCTCGGAGAAGAGACCACCCGAGCGGGTGCAGAGTCCGAGTCCGGATTGGAGCTGTTGGCACCGGCCGGCCTGCCTGCGCCAGCCGCGATCTATCTCGCCGAGTCCCCGGTGCCGGACGAAGTGAGCATGGTCTGGGCCCCGGCGAAGGATCTCCCCGAGATCGAGGACACCGGCGTCGGGCTTCTGATCACCCAGTTCCATGTGGCCGGGACAGCTGACTATTTGAAGCGCGCCGACACCGGAGACCCGGGTGATGGTGGTCTCCGTGTTCGGGGAGGATGCCTTCTGGCTGGAGGGGGCTCCCCACCTCCTCATCGCCGAGGGGGATGGCGGAGTCCAGGGTCATCGACTCTCACGCCTCGCCGCCAATGTTTTGATCTGGGAGCGCCAGGGGGTCACCTACCGGATCGAGTCGAACCTCGACCTCGCGGACACCTTGGCGATCGCCGGCACGATGTCCGCCGACCAATAGGGAGAGATTCGACGTATCACAGGCTCTAGCTCCTCCTCTCCTCACCGACTTGGGCAAAGCGCCCAGGTCGGGAATAGGAGGAACACATGTCCACGAGCGTCATTCATCCCGGTAGCACCGGGACGGCCGGTCCTTCCGGTCGGCTGGTCGGGCTCGTCATCGCCGGTTTGGCGGCTGCGATTGCCCTTGGCTTCGTTTTCGCCAGCAACCAGGCGAACGAGACCACCGAAGCCGTCCCTGTGGTCCGGTCAGTTGACCAGAACGCGATCTGGGAGTCGAAGATCGACTTCCTGACCAAGCAGCACCAGGCCCAGGCCGCCCGGCGCCCCGACACCAACATCGAGCTCTACAAGCTCCAGACCGCTGGTCTGGTTGGCACGGGCAACGAGATCACGCCTGCGCTCAGCCCGGAGGCCGTGAAGGCTCTCCAGAACAGGGCTCAGGTGCACATCCCGAGCATCGTGTCGGCAGTGCCGGCGCCGGTGTTCAGCCCGGAGGCTGCCCGAGTCCAACCACAACTCGAGCAGTACGTCCCGAGCATCGTGTCGGCAGTCCCGGCACCGGTCTTCAGCCCTGAGCTGGCCCGCATGCAGGCGGTGAATTCAAGTCGCCTCCAGGCCATGTGGTCCCAGCGGTATCAGGACCTGATCGATCGGTTCGAGAACCTGACGGTCCCCAAGGGCCAGGCCGTTTTCTCGGCTTCATGGTCTCAGGACGTGATGGACCAGTATGCCGAGCGGATGTTCCAGGCCAACGCCACCGATGAGGAGCCGGTCAAGCTCCCCCGCGAGAAGCGTTCCTAGGGCTTTGAAAATCCGGGCAGGCCGTTACAGGATTTTGCCCACGATTCCGATAAGAACCCGGGGAGCACAGGCACCGGGATCGCCTCAGGGCGATCCCGGTGTTCTCATTTGTAGGGAACCACCGGCGATCCCGGTGTTCCTTACGAGGGACTGAATCAACCCGTCATTATTGCCCGGTAGTTGATGATGTTGGGGTAAGCAGCCTGCGTGACCGCCCTTCCCAGCGGGCCCGCCAGATAGTTGAGGAATCCCTGCTCGTAGGTGGCGCCCACGATCACGAATGGCAAACCCGGATAGCTGTAGCCGTCCTGTCCGCGGGCCAAGAAGTCGATGGTGGCCACGTCGTAGGTCGTAGCCGCTGTCGCCGGGGCGATGTACCCGCCGGCCGCATCGTCGTAGACCAGCGTCCCGCCGATCGTGATCTTCTTAACGCGATTTCATGTTCGGCGCCCGGATGAGTTCCACTCGAAGGTCAGCCCGGCGACATGGGCGAATCGGCCGTCGGCGACCGGCATCCGCGACACCCATTCTCCAGGTTTGCCTTGACGACCCTCAACGGCACGTCACCCACGACTGCCACGAAGTTGGCGAACGGCAACTGGTTGTTGACTTCGAGCCGGGTCAGGTTGGCCGGAGTGGCAGGGGTGGCGCCGGGCAGGAGCAGAGTGTCCGATTGACGGATCCCACCGGCGTTTTGGATGGCGATCTGTGGGATCTGTGGGATCTGTGCGCCGAACTCGGCAGCGTTGTGTGTCGCCTCGACTCAACAACCCGCATCATCTGGCTCCAGGTGACACCCAGGGTTGACCGCGGCCAAACCTACCCGAAAACCTCGGTGGCAACCCTGGACCGCACGAAGAAACGGCCCCACCATCGGCGGGGCCGTCCCTTACGGTCCTTGTCGGGTCAAATCGCAGGGCGGGCGGTGATTCCGTTCGCTGGTGGCCACAGGCGTCCCCGGTGGCCCTGCTTCAGTCCGGGTTCCCGGGGCCTGGAGCGAAGCCAACGACCGACCGGTCGATCGAGGAGATCAATGGGTAGAGATGCCAGCGCACGCCATTTGCCTCGTGCCTTGCGTTGGGTTGGGTTGGAATCGCTCATGGTCCTGCTCTCCAAGCGGTGCGTGAGACGTGGGGCGTCTCGTTGGATGAGAGGCGGCGAGCGGGTGTCAGATACGCGTTGTTGCGTTTTAGAGGACGGTCCACTCGGTCTTGACCACCTCGGGCTCGTCACCGTGAGTGCGGATCACCACGCTGACCGGTCCCGGGTCGAACCCGTCGAAGTCGAACCGACCCAGCTCGTCTGTCTCCGTGCTGATTGTGCCGCCACGATGATGCAGCTCGACCGTGGCCGGCTGGGGCGGTGACACCTGGCCGATGACACGGCGGGTGGAACTGCGGTACTCGATGTCGATGCTGAGCGTTGGCGACTCGAAAGACAACATCCGCTCTGCTCCTGCGCTGCGCACCCCGGCCGGCGTCTCTTCCTCGGCGGAATCGAATGCCATGGCTGCGAGCTCGGCGTCGATGTTGCGCCAGGCGAATGCCGCAGTGGCGAACTCGGTGACGTCCGAGGGGACGGGGTCACTATCGGTGACTCCCTTGCGAATGAGCTGCAGGAGCTCGTTTTCCGTGTAATCCGTTTTGTCGCTCATTTGATGCCCTCTCCTAGATCCATAGAGCCGGGTTGCCCCGGTTTGATACCCATTGCCAGTTTCAATCTTTCGATGCACCGAGAGCGTGTTGGGCCCAGGCTCCCAATCGGGCGCCCGGTGATCTCCGCTATCTCCTCGTAACTGAGGGGCGGATCGGCTGCGAGGAGGCGCAGCAGCTGCTGGCAGCCCTCGCTCAGCGTGGACATGGCGTTCATCACCGCACGGGCCTCTTCGTCCTCGATCAGCATGGACTCGAGGGAGGGTGTGGGATCTTCGATGTCGTACTCGAACTCGGTGGGAATCGTGCGTTGGCGCAGCTTCGACACCCGGATCGCCTCGCGGCGACAGGTGGTGGCAAGCCATCCCGGGAGTCGCTCCGGATCGGTGATGCGATCCAGGTTCTCCACGAGCTTGAGCCACACGGTCTGGGTGACGTCTTTGGCGGTGGCGTCATCGAGCCGGAAGCTGCGGGCGATCGACCACACCATCTGACCGAAGGCCTCCACGAGTGCGTTCCACGCGTCCTGATCGCCCTGGGCGGCGCGAGTCAGCAACTCGCCGTGGGTGGTGGCCTCTGCCATTTGGTTCATGGTACGGAGAAGAGGGTCGGCGCCGCCCTGTGATACAAGGAAATTCGCAGGTTTTCAGCCGGCTCCGATGCAGACGAATGAGGCGGCCGCCACGAACCCGTCCCCGCCGTCGTCGACTGCGATCTGGGCTTGGCTCAAGGCAACGGCTGGCGTCATTTTCGCTCTCAGGTTCCGGTGCAGTGCCAGCATCAGGGCCCTAGTGGCGTCGGAGTCGGGGACCAGGCCGACACTGGCGATCAAGGAGCGGGCACCCATGCTGAGCAGCGCGGCGCTGAGCCCCATCAACTCCTCGCCGGGATGGGTGTCGCTGAAGCCGGAGTCGCAGGCGGAAAGAACGACGAGTTGGGGCACCCGGCGCATCCGCTCCATGTCGTAGACGGTGAGGTCGCCGTCTGACAGCCGGAGCGAGGAAAACATCGGGTTTTCCACTTCGAAAGCGGCGTGACAGGCGATGTGGGCCATGGACGAGGGCTGGAACAGCTCCCGGACGTCTTCGACGTTGGCCTTGGTCGGGCCCAGAGTTGCCGCACCCGCATACAAGGACGCAACCTCCCGCATCTCGGCCTCGGCATGAGCCAGGTCAGGCCCTGCGGCGACCAACACCGGCCCCGACCGTCGGCGCGTGCGGGAGGCCCGCCACCAAAGTTCCGCGGAAGGCGAGATCGTGACCGCACGACCCCGACAGGTGGGCAGGGCGCCCCAAGGTGTGCCGTGCAACGCCGGAGTGGGGACGATCACCGGGGCGCCGTCACCCGTGTTGAGCGGTCCAAACAGCATGGCATCGAGTCGGCTGGCGATCTGCCGGGCCAGGTCCCCGGTCGCCGCTCCGCGGCGTCGCGCCAGGCGCCGCATGGTGAAACGGAGGCTCTCCAACTCGGCGAGCACCGGGGTCTCAGGACCCAGGTCATGTAACCGGTGCCGGCCGTTCTTGACCACGACCGCCCACAACCGATCGTCGAGGGAGGCGTATTCGATCAGGGTGCGCGAGCCGAGAGCGCCCACGATGTCGGGCTTTTCCTCGCTAGTCGTGCCATGCCCTCGTTGGGTCCGTGCTCGGGACCGAATCGTTTCCTGAAGAGACCTGGCCTCCCGGGTCAATCGGGTCGCCTCATCGCCCTCCGCCGAGCGCATTTCCGCCGAGACACGTCGCAGGTCAGCCAGATCGGCAGCCTGAGCGGAATCGTCTGAAGGGATGACCGGAGGATGGCGCAGGGCCCGTGCACGGCTGCGCTCCATCCAGGCCAGGATCCGACGTGGCTTTCTCGAGTCGAGAGCGAGGCGGAGACCCAAAGCTCCAAGCTCGGCACCATGGCGCTCGACACCGTTACGGATGTCGGTTGCACCAAGGGCGGCCTGGTAGCGATCGAGAAGCCGCATCCCGGCTCGGGCAGCGGAGTCGGCAGCTTTCCTTCGGTCTTGCGCCAACCGGAGGAGGGCCTTTGCCCGAAATGCTTGAACCTGCACCTCGATGGGGCCTGCGCCATGCGACGCCACTCTGCTCAGGTCGTCAATTGCCTCATCTCGTTGATCGAGGTCCATGGCGATCAGCCCCGCGGCAAGCCTGGCACTCAGACCACGCATCAGTTGGCCGTCCGCCTCCAGCCTTGTGGCAATGTCTCTCGCCTGTTGGGCCAACGCAGGGTCCACATCGCCACTCCGCCTAGCCGCGAGAATCTCGATCAGGTGGGCATTGTCCCCCCACTTCGCTCGACGTTGCCTGTCGAAAGCCGAGGCAGCGACTTGTGCCCATTCGCGGGCGCGCGCCAGGTCGCCTGCGAGGAGTGCAGCCTGAGCTGCAACGAGATATGCCTCCGCTTCGTCCTCGCCTAGTCCCGCGCGACGAAGTTCTGCCGTGAGGTCGGAAGCGAGCGTCAAGGCTTCCTTGAACAAGCCGGCCGACAAGAGGACCTCGCAGTGCCCGACCATCAGTTCCTCGGCGTTGCCCGTCAACTCACGGTGCCGGATCTCGCTGGTCGACAGCAGTCTCAATGCCTCAGGCAAATCGCCCCTCTGAGCCATCACCATCCCGAGGTTGTGCTCGGCTGCCGCGAACCAGGCAGCGCGACCGATTGACGCGTGGACGTCCATCGCCTCGCGCAGAGAAGACTCGGCTACGTCGAGATCGTTCCGATACATGTTGAGCAAGCCGATGTTGTGCAAGGTCATCGACAACGATTCTTGATCCTGGCTGGCTCGAAAGATCGAGAGGGCGATTTCATATGAGGCCAGAGCTGTGCCGTAATCCCCAATCCGGCTGAGCACTGCTCCCCGCTGAAACTCGATTTCTGCGAGCAATGCCTCGGTCGAAGGAGCGAGCCGATCTAGCACGTCTAATGCTTCATCATTCTCGCCAGCGAGGGCGAGCGAGCCGCTCAGCGTTATCGAGACCTGGGTGAGCAGATCGTCGAAACCCGATTCTCTCGCCTCAACCAATGCCGATCTAGCAAGGAGGACCGAGTCGTCGCTCGTGCTCGTGAAACGGGCGGCGATGCTCATCGTTCTCAGCACTTCGGCCCGGCGGGTGTGATCCAGAGGTTCGAGAGATTCCAGCAGGTCTCGCCCCTGACCCAGGGCGTCTAATGGTGCTTCGCGGGCCAGATTCTGGAGGCTGACCAGAGCGTCTGAAATTGTGGTATCAGCGGCCACAAGATGACTCCATCCAGGACTAGCTTCAAGAGAATTCGGGTCACGGTCGAGTGCCAGTTGGCCTAAGGAACCTACAGGGGGCGACCATGAGGGCTCGAGCACTTGTGTCGGCAATCGTGTTGGCGGCGCTCGTCACAGCATGCAGTGGTGACGGAGACGGGACCACCACCACCGATGCCGCGACCACCACGACCGAAGACGGGACCACCACTACCGACTCCGTCCAGACTTCGACTACGAGTCCTTCGTCGGTGACGACGACTCGTCCCGGCGAGGCTCTCGGGTGCATTTACGTCGCCGGTTACGTCGCGGTCCAGGCTCCGGACCTGGAGACCCCACCGGACGAGGTCGAGCTTCAGGCGGCTGACTTCCTGGGCGGTGAATCCGCCCCCGCGGACGCGGCGCAGATTCTGACCGCAGGCACTGAGGACCTCGACGAGGAGACTCTCGCCTCGCTGACCGCGGTTTGGGAAGGCATCGACGAACGACTCGGGCTCGTGGCTATCGATCCCGAACGCGATCCGCTCGAGGCCTCGGAGGACTTGAACCAAAACCTCGAGTTGGTTTCGTCACCAATTCACGCCATGGCGCCTGCGAACCATTGGCTGTTCAAGCCGGGTACGGATCCGGTCGCCATCGCTGGCGAGCTGCCAGACCCAGGGGGCGGGGAAGGGGACGTCATCGCTGTCGTCGACACGGGGATCGCCCCAGGCGGTCCGGCGTGGGCTGATCAACCATATGTCGTATACGAAACGGTCGATGAAGAGCCGCAAGGGTTCGAAGCAAGCCATGGGACTTTCATCACCGGTCTCATCAGGACGTTGGCCCCGGACAATCGGGTGTCCATGGCACGTGCCCGCACCTACGCCGAGCTGGTCGCGAGCGATCACAACGCTCCGACCGTCCCCCTGTCGACTGAACTGCACGCCTATGAGGCGGTGGGTCGGCTCATTCAGCGACACGCTGAGGACACAGTGGCCGGCCTCAACATGTCCCTCGGGACCTACGCCTGTGACCCCGCGTCGGATGCCCTGGTCGTATCGCTGACCACAGCACTCCAAACCTGGACTGCCACGTTTGGTAACTCGGGGATCTTCGCGGCAGGTGGCAACGAGATGTCAACGGCTCCGTTCTGGCCCGGTGCACTGGATGAGGTGAGAGCGGTCGGCGCCGCAAACCGAGCTGGGAACGAGACGGTGTGGCTGCCCGACCAGTCCGAATTCGAGGCGCCGGGCGCACGCAGGTGGATCGACGATGTGGCTGCCGGCTCACATCTGATCGGTCTCGCGGGAGAAGGAGCTACCGCCAACAGCACACTCGTGTCCTGGAGCGGGTCATCCTTTGCCACCGCTGTGGCTGTGAGCCTGTGGGCCAGAAATGAGAGTCCGGTGCAGGTCCCCACCAACGGCAAGGACGTGTCCTGGTGGTTGGATCAGCCAGTGGACTACGCCGGTGTCCCGGGTCTCGTCTATATGAGCGCCACGGGAGGCATGGTCACGGCCCCCACAACGCCGTAGACCTAGACCCGCAGCAGCTTGTCGAGGACGATTCGGACCACGCTGATCGTCAACGCCCCGAGGAACGTCGCCCACCAGAAGCCGGTGGAGGTCAGGCCGAGGTCGAGGCGTTCCGGCTCTGACAGCCACACCACGAACTGAAGCGCAAGCGCGTTCGTGATCAGCATGAACAGCCCCAGCGTCAACATGACCAGCGGGAAGACTGAGGATGTTCATGATCGGCTTCACCACTCCGTTCACCGCCCAGAGCAGAGCGGTGACGCCGGCAAACGCCCACCATGACCCGTTGAAGTCGAGCCCGCTGACCAGTGTGACCGCGATCCACAGACCGACCGCGGTGATCAGGAGTCGGAGTAGGTGTTTCATCGGGGCTGCCCCTCCAATTCAGTTGTAGCGGAACGTCCGCCCGTCGTTCTCCACCCCCGCAGCCTGAGTCGAGCCCCCTGGCAGATACAACGATCCCCCGATCTCGACCAGGGGATTGCCGTGGATCCCGTAGGGGAACGGGTCGACCAGCGTCCACCCTCCATTGCTCATCCGCTCCATGCTGTCGAGGGCAACGTTGGGATCGAATACCTCCCCGCCGACTGCGAAGATCGAATCGTCGACCACCACCGCGCCAAAGCCGGATCGGGCTTCGTGCATTGACGGCCCATCGCGCCACTCGCCGCTCGACGGGTCGTAGATCTCTACCGAGTCGAAGATCTCACCATCCCACCTGCCGGCGAGAGCCCAGATCTCTCCGTCATAGGCCACGGCGGCCAGGTGCTCCCGCTGCAGCGACGGCTCGGCGAGATGTTCCCAGGTGTCTGCCGCCGGGTCGTAGCGGAAGATGCTGCCGTGCGGCGTCCCGCCGACCAGATATATGAGGCCGTCTAGCTCCACGGCGGCCCCGGCACCAACCAGCACCGGGATCGGCGCTCGGTCCACCCATTCGCCGTCGACCAGCTCCCACATCGTGCTGGTCGGGTTGAACCCGGATAGCGAATAGCCGCCGATCATGAAAACGCGGCCATCGACCACCGCTGCCATCCCGTGATGACGGGGAGACGGCATGTCGGGGAGCTCGCGCCATGAGTCGGATTCGGGGTCGTAGGCGCCGACCGAGGCTGTGACCGAGTCGTCCCCGAACCCGGACTCGACGAAACCCCCGCTCACCATCATCTCGCCGCCCACGACCACGGCGGGATGCTCGCTGCGTGCCACGGGGTCGGGAGCCACCTCGGTCCAGGCTTCCTGGATGGTGGTCGTAGGGCTTCTGGTCTCCGCACACGCCACGATGAGCACACCCATTATCAGCAGCGCCCGTTGCATCTTCCGACACTAGGGCTGCTCCCGCTTCATTTACCCTCCCCGGCGGACGCGATGATCGAACCCAATGTGACCCCACCCTTGGACGGCGTGGTTGTCGCCGACTTCACCCGGATCCTGGCCGGCCCACTGTGCACCATGATCCTGGCTGACCTCGGCGCCGACGTGATCAAGATCGAGCGTCCCGGTTCCGGCGATGACACCCGCACCTGGGGCCCGCCGTTCGTTGGCGACGATGCCGCTTATTACCTCAGCGTCAACCGCAACAAGCGATCGATCACACTCGACCTGAACCATCCCGACGATCGTGAACTCGCAACGGCCATTGCCATCCGCGCCGACGTCCTGGTGGAGAACTTCCGACCGGGTGTCATGGCCCGATTCGGGTTGGGGCGCGGTGACCTCTCGACCCACAATCCGGGCCTGGTCTATTGCTCCATCCCCGCCTTCGCCGACTCCGAGGCGGGTGATGTGCCGGGGTACGACCTCCTAATGCAGGCGATGACCGGCTTCATGTCGATCACCGGCGAGAAGGGTGGCGAACCGGTGAAGATGGGCGTGGCGCTACTCGACGTGGTTGCCGGCCTCTACTCGGCGATCGCGATCCTGGCCGCGCTGCGGAAACGCGATCAGACCGGGGAGGGCGCCGCATTCGACGTTGGGCTCTTCGAGACCAGCCTCGCGACTTTGGTCAACCAGGCCGCCAACCATCTCCTCGGCGGAATGGTCCCGGGGCCTTCGGGAAATGCCCACCCCAACATCGTTCCCTATCAGGCGTTCAACGCCAGAGACGGCCAGTTCGTGGTCACCGCAGGGAACGACAAGCTCTTCCTCGCTACCTGCCATGCGATGGGACGACCCGACCTCGCCGTCGATCCGGCATATTCGAGCAACGGGGAGCGAGTGAAGCACCGCGAGGCGCTGATCAGCGACATGGCAGCCACGTTTGCCGTGGGGAGTGTCGAGGAGTGGGTGACGGCGCTCCAGGAAGCGGGAGTCCCAGCCGCGCCGGTGCTCCCCATCGACCGGGTGTTCTCCCTGCCTCAGGCGGCGGGGATGGTCACAGAGATCGAGGACCCGGTCCGTGGTCCCCTACGCCTGGTCGCGGACCCGTTGCGGGGCCTCGGTGGCGAGCGCCGGGAACCGAGACCGCCGCCGCGCCTCGACGAGCACGGCGACGAGATAAGGCGTTGGTTGGCAGAGACCTGACCGGCTTGGGTCAGACCTGTTCCTTCTGCCGGGCGCGGTGGGCGGCCACGTTCTCCCGGGTGGTGCACTTTCCCGAGCAGTGGAGCCGGGAATGGTTGCGGGAGGTGTCGACGAAGACATCCTCACAGGTGCCCGCGGCGCAGATCCCGAAACGATCGAAGCCACCTTCGATCATGGCGACAGTGAGGCCCATCGCAGTGATCGCCCCCAACCAGCGCGCCGGGCTCGTGTCCCGGGACTCGAAGTGGAGGTGAGGGCCTTCGCCATGGACGCTGAGGCGCGGGACCGCGTTCACATCGGTGAGGATGCCGTTGAGCACCGCCGCCGCCGATGTCTCGTCCTCGGCCGAGAACACCTCGCGCAATCGGGAGCGCAAGGCGCGGACCTCGTGGAGGTCCCGTTCGGTGGGTTTCCAACCTGGGCTGCACCAGTCCTGGTTCTCGTGTGTGTCGATGAATCGGGCCACGTCAGCCGGTGTCAGAAGGTCCTCTGAGTTGTCGGCGGTGTCGAAGGTGTTGACCAAATCGACCGCTAGATCGACCGGGTGATCGTTGTAATGCGAGAAATCCATTTGGAGCCTTACTCGATGAGGTCTAAGCTGTAAGGTACGAACACAGTATAGCCCGCTACAGATTCCCAATCCAAGAGCCATGCAGACTTCAGAGACGGCCACCACGCTCCCCACTCCCTCCCGGGGGAAGGTGGTGGCCGCTCTGATAGCGGTCTACTTCATCTGGGGATCGACCTATCTCGGGCTGGTGTTCGGGCTCGAGGGATTTCCACCGCTTCTCCTCAACGGGATCCGGTTCCTGGTTGCCGGAGGGATCATGTTCACCGTCCTCAAGGTCAAGGGCGGAGTCACACCCACTCCGCGGCAGTGGCGCAACCTCCTCGCCTTGGGCGTCCCTCTATTCGTTGGTGGCCTGAGCCTGGTGACGTTCGCCGAGAACCTCGGAGTGGGATCCGGGGTCACCGCGACCGCAATCGCCATGACCCCGGTCTGGGCAGCGCTATGGAGCGGCCTCTACGGCGAGTGGCCGGTGCGGCGTGAGTGGATCGGTCTCACCATCGGCCTCCTGGGCGTTCTCGTCCTAGCCCAGGAGGGCGACTTCCAATCGAGTGCCCTGGGGACGCTTCTCGTCGTCATCGCCCCCCTCTCCTGGTCATTCGCCACGGTTTGGGGATCCCGTCTCGATCTACCTCGAGGCCTGATGGGGCCGGCAGCGCAGTTGCTGTCCGGCGGAGTCTTATTGACTTCGTTGGGATTGCTCCGCGGCGAGCGTGTCGCCGGGGACCCTTCGACTTCGGCGTGGCTCGCGCTCGCTTACCTGATCGTGTTCGGGTCGATCATCGCCTTCACCGCCTACTACTTCCTGATGCGCACGGTGCGGCCCGGCCTCGCCACCAGCTATGCCTATGTCAACCCGGTGGTAGCGGTCGTGCTTGGCCTGACTCTCGGCGGCGAGATCATCACTGGCCCGATCTTCATCGCACTTCCCTTGATCCTGCTCGGCGTCGCCCTTGTGGCCACCGCCCATGCGGACTTCGGTGCCAGACGCCAGATCTCGGACCCGGCTCCGATCGAAGAAGCCGCCTGACTCAACCTTCCTGGACGGCAGCCGCCCGGGTGATCTCGTAGTGCAGTGTCATGAACACGACGCCACCCAGGGAAAATGACTGGTCGGTCTTGATTTGCCCGCCTTCGAGGAAGACCCGTATCTCCTCGCCGAAACTCACCAGCTGCAGTGAGGTGACATTTCCGTCGGGCTCGATGAACGACAGATAGTGGCCCGCGGCGCTGGACCCGGTTTGGGACCGTAGTGAGAAGCCTCCCTCCTTCTCGTTCTGGGGTTGAAGGGTCGCGGTGAAACTCCCCGAGGGCAGCGGGAAGCCCACAGCCACGTGGGGGACATCCTCGATGTCGACCACGGTGTAAATGCCCACGTAGATGGGCTCCCCGTCCTCGTAGGCCCGGACCCACGCTCGAACGTCTGCTTCACCATCGTGATCGATGTCGATGGTGTCGATCCAAGAGACCACTCCGTGCTGCACCTCTTCGATCTCGAACGGCGCGTTGGCCTGACCCAAGGGGCGGGCCACCGTTTCGCGGTAGATCCGGTACGGGAGGCGCATCCACCATCTCCATTCGGGGACGATGGAGAGCTTGAACCTGCTCGTGTGCTCGTAGAACTCACGAATCAGCGGATCGACGGCTTCCGGATCGAAGTCGGGGCCACGAAGCTGCTCGAACCGGGCAAGGATCCCGATGTCGTGGGGACGGTGTGAATACCGAGCACCGACCGCCCGGGCATAGCGCTCCAGATAGTCGACGCCGACGTGTCTGCCCGCTTCGGCGAACGGCACGACGAACGGCACCAGCTCGGGTCGCACCTGTTCCCCGACGACCCGGACCTGGTCACGCCCTCGCCACAAGACGGCGACGATCGAGCGGTAGATCACCACGGTGACGGCGGAGACCCAGGCCCAACCCACTTCGGGGAGCCAGAGGTCGAAGCCGAGTCCCACCAGGACACCGACCGCCAGGCCGAGAAGCAGCTTCGCCGGTCGGAGGCCGGCAAGGCCAAACAGAGCACCCACCAAGGCCCCGGGGAGGGCTGAGGGCCAGTCGGGGAGTATCCACTCCAGCAGCCACCCCAGCACCGCCGCCAGAAATGCGGCGGACACGATGCGCATCACCAGGGGCTGAGGTCGCCCTGGTTGACGGCTGTGGTCGGCCCAAGCCGAGATCAAACCGAGGCTGAGCGCCCCTAGAGCGGCTCCAACTGGCCAGTCTCCGTCCGGGAGCGAACTGCTCAGCGCGGCTCCTCCGGCGGCTCCGATCAAAGCACCGGTGATGCCGGCACCGGCTACCTGGCTGGGAGTGCGGCTCACTGGCGGAATCTAGGTATCAGCATCGACCGCGGCGCCTCCTTCCTGGGTCCGGGCCTGAGACACAGGTCCGATCGGAGGAAGAAACCCATGACCACGACTGTCATTCGACCCGGTGGCATCCCCCAGCCACAGTCCTGGGACCGAGTCGTTGCCGTCACTCTGGCCGCCATCGCGATCGCCCTTGGCATCGGCCTCGGGATCCAGAACGCCCAATCCGACCCGAGCCCGGCCAACTCGAATGTGACCAGTTACGAGCCCTCGGCACAGGCCAGGCGGTTGCGGGAATTGGCCCGGGATCGCGCTGCCTATCAGATCGAACGAGCTCTCGACGATCTGCGGTCCGATCGAATCATCGGCCGCAGGTGAACCACCCGAGGTCACGACCCGCTAGAAAGCGGGTCGTGACCTCACATGTCGACCAGAGCGCCTTCGACGCCGGGCAGGACCTGATCGAAGCCGAGCAGTACGAAGAGGCGATCCTGCATTTTGAAACGCTGGCCGCTGAGCACCCCGAGGACCCCAGAGTCCTCTTCCATCTCGCCGGCGCATACGACGCCGCAGGAGAAGAAGAGCGGGCGGTGGCCCCGTACCAAACAGCCCTCGCCACGGGCCTCGATGACGAGGAGACGCTGCGAGCGCAGATTCAGCTGGCGAGCACCCTCCGCAATCTCGATCGGTTCGACGAAGCGGTCTCCATCCTCTCTGAATTGTGCGCCGAGCATCCCCGCCACCGGGCGGGGCGAGCCTTCCTCGCCCTCGCCCTCACCAGCGCCGGGCAGCCCGAGCGAGCAGTTTCGGAATTGCTAGACCAACTCCTCGCCAACCCGGGACCGGTCGAGGACTACGGCCGATCGCTGCGCTGGTACGCCGACGAACTCCGGGAGTCGACGATCTAGCCGAACTGGGAGAAGAAGGTGTTGATCGCCTCGGTGTCGTCCGAGTAGGCACGGCGCTCCGTGACCTTGCCGTCCTTGAGCCAGGCGACCTCTGCCGTCTGATAGGTGAAGGCGTCCGCGCCCTTCCCCACCGTGGCAGTTGCCAGGCCGACGACCATGTCGTCGCTCGCGACGACATCGGTGAGATCGACGGTGAGGTCGATCTGGTCGAGGTAGGACATCGACTCGATGAGTGCCGCCTTGCCCCGGATTGGCTCCGACGAGCCGATCTGCCACCACACCACGTCATCAGCAATCGCATCCACCATGGCCGACGTGTCCCCGGCATTGAATTTCGCCATTGCCTCGCGGTACATCACGGCGTTGGGGTGCTCGCTCATGTTTCCTCCTTCGGGATAGAGCGAACCCCGAAACTACACCCCGTGATCTGGCTGGCGCGGGCGGATTCCTGGGCTATCGCCAGTCGACCAGCGCCACCTCGACCGGCTCCGCGATCCCCTTGAGCTCGATCGGTTGCGGCTCGGAGATGCCAAATCGCAACTCCCCGGCGGCATCGAGGACATCTCGGGTGACCGCTATCTCCTCCCCAGCCGCCACCGCTCCGACCCGGGCCGCGGCGTGGACCCCTTGCCCTCGATAATCGGATCCTTCGCGGGTCACCTCGACGTGGTGGATGCCGATCCGGACCATCAGGGCGAAGCCGGACTCACGCCGATGCTCCGCCAACTTCCGTTGGATCGACACCGCGGCTTCGATGGCATCCGTCGGTTTGTCGAAGGCGACAAAGAACCCGTCCCCGGTGTGGCTGACCACTTCGCCATGGTGAGAAGCGAATCGTGATGGGAGTTCCTTGTCGTGCCACTTCAACAACTCCTCCCACGCTTGGTCCCCGATCAGACCCACGAGGTCGGTCGAAGTCACGATGTCGGTGAACACCAGGGTTTTGGTGACCCGCGTCCGCTCCGCCTCCTCGGACCGCGACTCGTAAAGGAGCTCTTCCACTCGTCTCAGGTCGGGGGCAGCGCCGAGGCGGGTGAAGGTGGACCGCGCCGCACCCAACTCCATGCGCGCCGAGCCCAGGTCACCGCCGGCCGCCCTGGCTTGACCGAGGAGCATGCGGGCCCGGGCGGTCTCGTAGGGGAAGTCGACTTCTTTCCACAACCTCCAGGCGCGCTCCAGGTCGTCGGCTGCCCGGTCAGGCTCTCCGAGGTGGAGAGCGAGCTGGCCTCGGGCGGTGAGGGCGGCCGCCTCGAATGCCGGTCGCTCGAACTCCTCAGCGATCACCTCCAGCTCTGAGATGGCTGCCTGTGCGGTGTCGATATCAGCTCGGGCCAGAGCGACCTCGGCCTGAGCCGGCAGCATGGTCGCCCTGGCCAGAAGGTTGCCGCTCCCCGACTCCTTGAGGGCACGGGCCAGGGCAGCGGCCGCATCGTCGGCCTCCCCTCGGGCCAGCATCAGCAACGCGAGGCCGGGGTACGGGTTCTGCCCATTCTCGTAGGCCAGGACAAAAGCCTCGTCGGCCCCGACGTAGTCACCGGTCCGGAAGCGGACTTCACCCACCTCATAATGGGCAAATCCGACCCCGTCGAGGATGTGGTACTTCTCCAATTGGGTACAAGCCGCCCGGGCCTCCTCCTCGGCCTCCGTCCAGTTGCCATGCAACCTCTTCAACTCGGCTCGGTGCACCGAGCAGACCCCGGTATAACCGGTGACCGAATTGCGGATCATCCAGCGATCGGCCTCCTCGGTCCACTCCCCGGCCCTTTTGAAGTCGGCCATGGAGCGACACGCCGAGATGGTCTGGCAGTAGATGTCGCTCGCGACACGCAGGTTGAGCTCGCCCGAGACAGCGGCCGCGGTCGCCTCATCCATCAGGGCCAGGCCTTCTTTCCACTGGCCACCCATGATCAGCATCGCTCCCTTGAGTGCGGTCGCCTCCGATTCGGAATCGCGGTTTCCAACCCGCCGTGCCAACTCGATGGTCTCATCAGCGAGATCGGGGGATGCCGCAAGGTCGCCTCCGAAAAAGGCCATGATCAGCTCCACTACCTTGAGCTCGGCGTGGACCATCGACTCCGGCTCGCCCTCGAGGAGTCGATGGGCCCGACCCACCCAGCCCGCCACGACCGACATCGCCAATCGCCTCGCGGCGAGGTATGCGAGCAGCACAGCCACGCGAGCCGCGTCCAGATTCGAGCCCTGGTCGATGTGACCGGCGAAGGCCCGCTCTAGGGCTTCGACCGTCTCGTCCGGCTCGCCGGACCACCACGCAGCGTCGGCGAGCAACTCCAGGTCCTGGGGGGTGAGTGCCATTTCCTGTTCGACTTCGTGAAACGCGTCGCGTGCGTCTGACCAGGCGCGGCGCTCGACCGCCTTCCTCGCCACATCAACGCTCGCGCTCAAAGAATCACCTCGATCTGGATAGAGGAACGATTCTATTGGCGACAGCCGCGGGGCGCGCCTGAGCCGTTAGGTTCCGCATATGCCCACTGTCCTGGCGAATCCCTGGCGGTCGTCGGGGCTGCCCGACTTGGACTTGCCGATGCCTCGAGTCGATCCAGCCCCGGTGTTCGAACTGCTCCGCTGGTGCCCGAAGACGGGCGAGACGCCACTGGTCGACTCGCAGCCCCTCGCCGAGGCCATCGGGGTCGATCGGCTCTGGGTGAAGGACGAGTCGCAACGGCTGGGATTGGGAAGCTTCAAGGCGCTCGGTGCGGCCTATGTGATCGCCGACCAGGCCCGACAGCGGTTGAATCGCGGGGATGCCTGGCCCGAGGACGTCAACGCCTTGCTCGATGGCGTGACCTATGTCACCGCCAGCTCCGGCAACCACGGGATGTCGGTCGCAGCCGGATCCAGGGTTTTCGGTGCCGCCGCGGTCGTCGTGCTCGCCGAGGGGGTGCCTGAGGCGTTCGCCACCCGACTTCGGGGATTCGGCGCCCAGGTGGTCCGCGCCGGCTCTGATTACGACGAGAGCATGGTGGAGGCGGTCCGGCTTGCAGAGGACAGGGGCTGGTCGCTGCTCACCGACTCCTCGTGGCCCGAGTACACCGAAATCCCGCTCCAGGTGATGGAGGGCTATCTGGTGATGGGAGCTGAAGCGGCCGACCAGATAGAGGCCGTCGGCGAGGCTCCGACCCACATCTTCCTTCAGGCAGGCGTGGGCGGGATGGCAGCCTCGATCGCCGCCTACGCCCGACACCGCTGGGGGGACCAGCCGGTCATCGTGATAGTCGAAACGGATCGCGCAGCCTGCCTCATGGCGAGCATTCGTGAAGGCATGGCAGTGCGCAGCGACGGCCCCGCCTCGAACATGGGCCGGCTCGACGCCAAGGAGCCATCGATCTTGGCACTCGCCGCGTTGGCCCAGGACTCCGACTTCTTCATGACCATCAGCGACGAGGAGGCTGCGGTTACTACCCGACTGCTCGGGGACCATGGGATCGAAACCACTCCCTCAGGTGCAGCCGGGCTCAGCGCCGTGCAACACGCCGGTTCGGCGCGAAGCGAGATCGAATTGGATTCGCTGAGCCGGGTCCTCTGTTTTGTCACTGAAGGCCCGGAGGCACCGGTTTGAACCGGCCTACGATCCACCCATGACCAAGTCCGATCTCCAGACCTGGCTCGACAGGTATATCGAGGCGTGGCGGACCAACTCGCCGGGGCCTATCGAGTCTCTGTTCACCGAGGACGCTATGTATCGCTTTCACCCCTACGACAAGGACGAGGAAATTGCCAACGGCCGGGATCAAATCGTCGCAGCCTGGCTGGAGTTAGCCGACGACCCGGACAGCTGGGAGGCTGTCTATGAAGCCTGGGCTGTCGACGGGGACCTCGGAGTCGCTGTGGGGACCAGCCGATACCTGGCGACAGAAGACGAGCCGGAGCGCATGTATCACAACTGCTTCCTGATGAAGTTCGACGCCGATGGGAAGTGCTCGGAGTTCACCGAGTTCTTCGTGCGTCAACCCGACGGAGGCTGATTGTCCGCGCCAGCTCCCAGCCCGATCTCGTCGGGGTCGTTGTGCCGGAGCCAGACCACGATCCCCAAGCCGATCGGCGCCAGAAGCAGCACGACCATCACCAGGAGCGTCCCTTTTGCCTGCCAGTTGGTGAGCCCGACGGCGAGCATCAGCCCGGCGTTGAGCAACAGGACCGGCTCGACTCGTCGGTAGATCTCCGGGCTCAGCGATCGGATCTCCAGGGTGCGCACCAGGGCTGCGAGCGAGAGCATCGCTGCCGCCAGTGAACCGACCAACAGCCAGCGAACAGAGCTCGACAATGGCTCGTCGCTGTGCTCAACGGTGTTGACCACTCCGGCGCCCCCGGCGGCGATCGCCACCACCAGGGGGAAGTGGAGATTGAGCCAGACTTGTGTAAATCGGGAGACTGGGACCTGACTCGAGATCAGGTCGAAATAGATCCACCAAAGCCCGATCGCAACCACCACACCGAGAAGGCCGATCACGACCCCATCTACCTGTAGCGGGTCGAGGTCGGCCATCCCCACGATCGCGCCGACAATGACCTCACCGAGGACGATGATCACGAACAGTCCCATGCGCTCGATCAGCGAAGGGGTCACTGCGATCACGGCATCCCCTTCCTGGCTTTCCGGTGGCTCCCAACGCCCGAAGGCGATCACCTGGCCCGTGATCTCGACGAGCAAGGCCAGTGCCCACATCCAGTAGCGACCGGGCTCGGACACGAGGGCGCTGCTCGCGAACAGCAACGCCGAGACCAGGTATGCCGCCGAGTAGGGGTTGGACGCCCGTCGGTGGGATGGATCATGGACTCCGGTGCGGAACCAGATGGTGGCGAGGAGCACGAGGTTGACTGCGTGAGCGAGGGCGAATCCCGCCGATCCCGACCCGGGCACCGATCCGGCGAAGACGGCCATCACCGCCACGGTCAGCATTTGGAGGAATGTGAAGACACGGACGCTCACGTCGTTGGTGCCGTGAAGGTCGTAATAGAGAGTTCCGTTCAGCCACGAGGACCAGACGACGTAGAAGAGGAAGGCGAACCATCCGACGCCCGACCACGAAGGGTTCTCGGCGAGGCGATGGGCGAGCTCTGAAACGAGGACGACGAAGACCAGATCGAAGAACAGCTCGAGGAACGTGACCCGGCGATCCTCGGGTCGGTCCTCGAAACGGGCCGGCGGGTGCCACCACCTTCTGAATGCGAGCGGTCCGGTCACCGGACGAAATTAACCGATGTGAGAATGGGATCGCTGCGGCTAGTCGCCGTTCACCAGCGGCGCGACTTTCGTTCCCAGCAGCTCGATCGTCCTCAGCACCTGACCGTGTGGAAGCGTCCCCACGCTGATGTGAAGCATGAAGCGCTGGATGCCGAGAACCTCACGCATGCGCTTGATCTTGGTGGCCACGGCTTTGACGTCTCCGAATACCAGTGAGCCGTCGGGGCCACGCATCATGTCGAACTGCTCGCGGGTCATCGGGCCCCAACCCCGCTCCCTCCCGATCTTGTTCATCGCCACCGCATACGACGGGAAGTACTCGTCGGCGGCCTTATCGGGGTCGTCGGAGATGTAGCCGTGGGCATGGACCGCCAGTGGCACCTGCTCGGGATCGAATCCGGACTCGACCAGGGTCGTGCGATGGAGGTCGGCGAAGAAGGCGAACCGGTCCGGGTTCCCGCCGATGATGGCGAGGGCGACTGGTAACCCCCTCGTTGCGGCCCTGATTATCGACTCGGGCGTACCCCCGACACCGACCCAGACCGGGAGCGGATCCTGGTCAGGGCGGGGGTAGATCGCCTGGTCGTTCAGCGGCGATCGGAATTTCCCCGACCAGGAGATCTTCTCGTTGTCCCTGATCGCCAACAGGAGGTCGAGCTTCTCGCTGAAAAGCTCGTCGTAATCAGAGAGGGAAAAGCCGAAGAGCGGGAAGGACTCTATGAACGAGCCTCGACCGACGAGCAGCTCGGCGCGACCCGAAGAGACCAGGTCGAGAGTGGCGAAGTCCTGGAACGTTCGCACCGGGTCGGCGGAGCTCAAAATGATGACTGCCGGGCTGAGGCGGATGCGCGACGTCCTTCCGGCAGCCGCGGCGAGGACCACTGCTGGGGCAGAGGCGGCGAAGTCGGGACGATGATGTTCACCCACTCCATAGACCTCGAGGCCCACCTCCTCGGCGAGGACTATCTCATCCAGGACTTGTCGCAACCGGTCGCCATGAGTGAGCAGCTCTCCGCTGCGAGGGTCCGGGTACGTCTCGGCGAATGTGGTGACTCCAAGTTCCATGTGTCGACTGTGATTGTGGCCGGTTTCGATGTGCGCGACTTCCAGCCAATCGTTGGTGCTTGTAATTCCCCCCGATTTCACGAGTCTCGGCTCGGTTGCGAAGAAAGCTGACGGCCTGGACCACGGCCGAGACCACGCATCCGGGAATGAACCCGGCCTGTCCGGTCAGGATGGCGTATGCGATCCACGGCGGTTGCAACGATGCTCCCAGACCCCATCCCCACCAGCGGCGCCGGCCCGCCGCCCATAGTGAGAGGACCTGGAGCCCGGTCAGCAGCCAGAGCCATATTCCAGGGGCGCCAAGGCGAGGAGGCTCGATCCGGGCACTCGCGAGCAGGGCCACGGTGACAGTGACGCTGAACACGAGGGTGCCGATCACACGGGAGAGGTCTTTGTAAGTCATCGATTTGTCCTGCTGTGAAGAGCAGGGTCGATGTCAGTCGATACGCGGAGCCGGTGGGGAATGCTCCCCATCGCGGTTTCGCATCAGCCATTCCCGCACCCACCAGAGCTCGTCATCGGCGGTGCCTGCGCCGGGCAAGGGCTTGCCCACGCCGGGGAGGTCGTCGAACTCTCCGGCCTCGATCGCTTCCCGAATCAGGCGCTCGGGCAGGGTTTCGTGCTGATCCTCAGGGCTCATCTGCGAAATGCCTGGCCAACCTTTCGAACTGGTCACGAAAGATCCGCCGCGCCAGGGTCGGGTACACCCATCGGGCCAAACCAGGAGGGCGGAGAAAGGTCGCGGTCGTGACCTGGGTGATCTTCGACCCCGTCAGGTGAGGCTCGACGGTGAGGTCGATGATCCGCTCCTGGAACCGGTCCCTTGCTTTCCAGGTGATCGAGCGCTCCTCGAGATCGATGACCTCGAGGTCGACGTCGAACTGCATTCGCTCCTGGCGGGGCCGATCGAGGTGCTGATGGAAGCGAAAGCGCGCCCCGACCTCGACACCTTCCCCGGCCAGCTGGTCGACGGTCTCGACGTTCGGGCACCACAAAGGGTCCTTCCTGGTGTCCGAGACGAATTCGAACAGCTCGTCCGGATCGACGGAGATCAGGGCCGACACGGTGATCGGTCGCATCGCGGTCGCCATGTCGACACCTCCTTGGCCGGGGATCGTATCTATGGTTGCGCGGAGGTAGGAGCCAGCACATCACCGAACCGCAGACAACCAATACAGCGCTTCAACTCGACATCCACGACGACCCCGAGCGCCACCGATATGTGGTCGAAATCGATGGGAAGTCGGTCGGGCACGCCGTCTATCACATCAGAGGTGACCGCCATATCTTCGTGCACACCGAGGTGGACGATGCCTATGAAGGTCAAGGGGTGGCCACGGCGTTGGCCCGATTCGCCCTCGATGATGTCAAGGCGAAGGGCGGGATGATCGTCCCCTTATGCCCCTTTATTTCCGCATGGGTTCGCCGCCATCCTGACTATCAACCCCTGGTCGATCAGGCGCTGCTCGACCGGATCAACGGCACGTCGAACGACTCCTAAAACCTGAGTCGCACTCACTCATATCGGGAATAGCCGCCGCTGAGGGGAGGTTGTCCGGGTTTCGCCTGCTATTTCAAAGGAACCCGGCTCAGATGCCTGAAACCGCACAGCTCACCCTCCCCGTCCTCCCTCTCCACAACGGTGTCGTCTTCCCCCACATGGTGGTCACCGTCCGCATCGAGACCGACGAGGGCAAGACCGCCCTCGCCGCCTCCTCGCGGAGTGGATCGCGCCTTCTCCTGGTCCCCCGGCTCGAGGGCCGTTACGCGACCGTGGGCACGATCGCCGAGATCCAGACTGATGACGACGAAGAGAACGTGGTGGTGACCGGTGTCGCCCGGGCCCGAGTCGGAGCCGGCTCGGTGGACGACACCGGGGCGCTTTGGGTCGATGCAGAGCCCTACCCCGAGGCCGACATCATGGACGACGAGCTCGAGGAGCTCATCGCCGAGTACCGGGCGGTGGTGGGCGCTGTGCTCGAGAACCGTGGTCTCGCCGGGGTCGCCGAGCGCCTCCTGGCGATGGACAACCCCTCACGGCTCGCCGACCTCGCCGTGTACTCCCCCGACCTCTCCATGGAGCAAAAGGTCGAGCTGCTCGAGGCTGTCGACATCCGTCAGCGGATCGGGCTCTTGTTGGATTGGATGCGTGAAGTGCTCGCCGATCTCGAGCTCAAGCGAAGGGTCCGTGAGGACGCCGCGGAGCGGATCGAGAAAGGGCAGAAGGAGTATCTGCTCCGTCAGCAGATGGACGCCATCCGCAAGGAGCTCGGGGAAGAGGGCAACGTCGCCGCCGAGTACCGGGCGCGTCTCGCCGAGCGCGAGCTCCCCGAGAAGGTGGCCGAGTCCATCGAACGAGAGATCGACCGCCTGGAGCGGATGAGCGAGCAATCGCCGGAGCACTCCTGGATCCGGACCTGGCTCGACACCATGTTCGACCTTCCCTGGGGTGTCACCTCGGAAGACCGGCTCGACCTCGAGGAGGCGTGGACCGTGCTCGACGCCGACCACACCGGTCTCGAAGACGTCAAGGAGCGCATCGTCGAGCACCTGGCGGTCCGCAAGCTGCGGGCCGAGCGCGGGTTGACCGACGAAGGCGAGCGCAACGCAGGCGCGATCCTCCTCCTCGTCGGGCCGCCCGGGGTGGGTAAGACATCTCTCGGCGAATCGGTGGCCCGAGCCCTGGGACGGAAGTTCATCAGAGTCGCCCTGGGTGGTGTCCGCGACGAGGCGGAGATCAGGGGGCACCGTCGCACCTATGTCGGCGCCCGACCGGGGCGGATCGCCCGAGCCCTCACCGAGGCCGGCACGATGAACCCTGTCTTCCTCCTCGACGAGATGGACAAGGTGGGCAACGACTGGAGGGGCGACCCGTCCTCTGCGCTGCTCGAAGTGCTCGACCCGGCCCAGAACCACACCTTCCGCGACCACTATCTCGAAGTCGACCTCGACCTCTCCAATGTGTTGTTCATCGCCACCGCCAACGTGGTGGAGACCATCCCCGGCCCGCTACTCGACCGCACCGAGGTGATCCGTCTCGACGGCTACACCGACGCCGAGAAGGTGGAGATCGCCCGCGACCACTTGCTCCCCCGCCAGCTCAGGGGAGCCGGGCTCGAGCCCGAGGAGCTGGAAGTGACCGAAGATGCGCTGGCAGCAGTTGTCGATCGCTACACGCGGGAGGCGGGCGTCAGGAACTTGGAGCGGGAGTTGGGCAAGCTCGCCCGAAAGGTGGCCACCGAAGTGGCCCGCCGCTCCGAGTCGGAGAACGCTGCGGTCATCGTCGACGAGCCCGAGGTCAAGGACTACCTGGGCAAGCCCAAGGTGTGGAAAGACGAAGCTTCCGACCGCACTGATGTGCCCGGAGTGGCCACCGGTCTGGCGGTCACCGGCACCGGCGGGGACGTCCTCTTCATCGAAGCCACTGCGATGGACGGGAAGCCCGGCCTCACCCTCACCGGTCAGCTGGGTGACGTGATGAAGGAATCGGCTCAGATCGCCCTCTCCTACGTCGAGGCCCACGCCGAGGAATTGGGAATCGACTCCGTGGCCCTGAAGAGGCGGTTCCATGTTCACGTGCCGGCCGGCGCCATCCCCAAGGACGGCCCCTCGGCGGGCGTGACCATGCTCACTGCCTTGGTCTCACTGCTCACCGGGCGCAAGGTCAAGGACACGGTGGGCATGACCGGTGAGATCACCCTCCAGGGCAAGGTGCTCCCGATCGGCGGGGTCAAGCAGAAGGTGCTCGCCGCCCATCGCGCCGGGCTCAAGGAGGTAGTGGTTCCCCGTCGCAACGAGGCCGACCTCGACGACGTGCCGGAAAAGGTCCGCGAGGATCTCCAGTTCCACATCGCCGACACCGTGGACGAGGTGCTGGCCGCTGCCCTCGAAGTCTGACCGCGGCTTGTAGATAAACTGGTTTCGACTTATCCACACATATGGGTCGCACGACCCATGCCGGATTGCCACCAATCTCGATAAACCTCGTGCTATGGCGGAACTTGCTTTGGGAGGCATCAACATCGCCGTCGGCACCAAGCGGAGCCGACAGCTCGAAGAGTGCCTGCATGCGGAGACCATCAGCACGACCACTGCGGGCCTGGAGCGAATCGTCTGTGAGGCCTGCGGGCATCTCAGCTTCCGCTTCCCTGAGGCCTCCATCGGTCCCGTTGACCGGGAGCGGTTCATCCGACCTGCCGACGTGCCCGCTCCGGAGCCAGTCGTCTACGACGACGACCCCTGGTTCGTGATCGGTGCCGAGCCGACCGATGAAGTGGACACTTTCATTGCTCGGGTCTTCGCCGGCCAGGAAAGATTCCACATCCGGAGCCGCTCTGAGCTCCACCCCCAGACTTCGGTCGCCTGAACCCGACCCTTCGTCTTCACTCGAATGCCTTGAGCCGGTCCTCGTGGGGTAAGGCGCCCGCGGCAGCGTCCATAGTTCCGCTCTCCAACAGCTCGCGGGCGGCAGCGGCGAAAGCTCCGTAGGCGACCCAGGTGTACATCCCACCCACCGAGATCCGACGCACTCCGAGCTCGGTGAGTTCGGTGACCGTCGGGCCGGTGGGGACGAGGAGCCCATTCACCGGGGCTCCGGTCTCCTCCACGATCCGGCGGAACGCCTTGGGGTCGGTGAGCCGGGGGGCATAGACGACATCGGCCCCGGCCTCTCGGAACGCGGCCAGCCGGCGGATGGTGTCGTCGAGGTCGTCGATGTCGTAGAGGTAGTTCTCGGCGCGGGCAGTCAGAGTCAATCCGTGACCTCGGGCCGCCTCGACGGCGGTCGTCACCCGGGAGACGGCCACGTCGAGCGAGTAGATGCCGGAGGTCGGGCTGTAGTCCTCGATCGAGAAGCCGGCGGCTCCGGCCTCGGCCAGCCGGTCCACCGCCTCCCGGATCCCGTCGCCGGTCTCCGAGTAAAGGTTCTCGGCGTCGACGTTGAGCGGGATGTCGATGGCAGCAGTCAAGGCACTCACGTGCTCGACCACTTCATCGAGGGTCACCGTCTGGTCCATCTTCCCCAATGAGGCGGCGAAGCCGGCGCTGGTGGTGGCAATCGCGGGGAACCCGAGCGACTCCAGGACACGAGCCGATCCCACATCGAACGCGTTGGGCATGAGAAAGGTGCCCTCTCGATGGAGCTCTCTGAAACGATCGATACCCGAGCTCAAAGGTCGATCACCAGGCCGGCCTTGCCCGGGACAATCTCGAACCCGTCGGCACGCTGTCTCAGGTCGTCATGGATGGCATCCAGCATGCTGTCGTCGTGCCCCGGGTCATGGTGAAAGGTGACCAGTCGCTCCACACCGGCGCCTGCGGCGAATGCGAGGAGGTGGGAGTGGGAGGTGTGGCCCCAACCCACCCGGTCGGCGTACTCCTCGTCGGTGTATTGGGAGTCATGGATCAACACCTGGCAGCCTCGAGCCAGTTGGTATCCCGACATCCACTCCGGATCCGTGCTGACCGCCCCACCCGCCAGCGCAGGCTCATGGTCTGGGATGTAGCAAATGGAGGCGCCATCCTCCTCCAGGCGGTAGCCGAGGGTCGGTCCCGGATGGGACACGAGATCGGCCAACACCTTGAACGGGCCGACCTCGAAGTCGCCGGGTGGCACGTCGTGGAACCAGACATTGGGCAGGTCGCGGATTCGAACCGGGAACAGCGGAGGTGACAGGTAGCGGCTCAGGCGCTCCCTGATGTTCATGTCGGTCGAGATCGGGCCCCAGATGTCGACCTGGACGTCGGGGTCGAGCAGCGGCTGAAAAAAGGAAGACCCTGGACGTGGTCGATGTGGAGGTGGGAGACCAGGATGTCGATCTGCTCCAGCCCTGATGCGATCTCGCTCAATGCCCGCACCGCGGTCCCGGCATCGAGCACGAGCAGGCGTCCGTCGTCGCTGGTCACCGCGATCGACGAGGTGTCGCCGCCGTACACGACTTTGTCCGGGCCGGAGCTGGCGATCGAGCCCCGGGTCCCGGCGAAGGTGAGCCTCAGTCTCGTACCTCCCAGAAGACGGTGAGGACCCCGAGAAACCTGTTGCCCTGGCCCTTTATCGGGATCGCAGTCACCTCGACTTCACGCCACACACCGTCCAGGGCTTGGAACCGAACCGCACGATGTCCGGGCACCTGTTTGACCAGAGCGCCGACGACCACGAACTCCTCCTCGGGGATCGGTGAGCCGTCGAGCGCGGTCACATTCCACTTTCCGACCAGCTGCTCGGCCTTGATCACTCCGACGTCATCGAACTCCACACCGAGGAGCGACTCCGCCGCGTCGTTGTAATAGATGAGGTTCCCCTGCTCGTCCATCATCCACATCGGGATCGTCAGATAGCTGGCGAGCTGGCGGAGGAGGATCATCTCCAACGGCTGCTGGGCGGACATGCCGCCAAGCTACCGGGTTGATGGGGCGTCTTGCCATACTCATTGGCGAGGAGGTCAGCGTGCGGAAGCTCGTGATCGCCGTGACACTGCTGATTTGCACCTGCGGAGCGCCGTCACCCGACTCCGGCCCGGGGAGGATCACCGTCCCCGAGTGCGACGACACGGGTTCTTGCATCCTCGCCATCGAGATCGACGGCGACCTTTGGGCGATGAACTGCAACGCGGTTCGACCGGAATCCGTGTCTCAGGACGTCGTCGCCGTCGGTGGCGGAGGTGTCTTCGTGGATGAGGCGCGCCCGATCGTTGGAATCGATCCCGATGCCGTGCTGGCCGCACATGTGACCGGTGAGGAGTGCGGCGGCGTTGGCGATGGCGGCCAATGGGTGATGGCTCGCTTGGCTTCGGGAAACGACGAACACCACGCCACGTCGGCGGCGCGAGCCATATGTGACCATGGCGTGACACCCACCGAATACGACCTATGTGAGGAAGGCGGACGAATCCAGTGGTCCGGGGGTGAGGGAACGGATGCCTACTCGACCAAGCACTCCTACTTCCCCGAGTACCAAGAGGAAGTCGAGTCGGCATTAGGCAAGGGCGATCCTGAATTGGCTTGGCGAACCGATCCCACGGAGGTTGCGACCCGGTTGTGGCTGCGGGACAACGCCTCTCTCTGCCTGGACGAGTTCGCAATGGACTTCTATCCGCGCTGCAGAGTGGGAGTCGCTCCGGCAGTGATCGAAGACGGTGCGGCCGAGGTTGCCTTCTATCTCCAGTGGGCGAGCCCGGTCAACCTGCCCGAAGAGCTCGCATATGAGACCTACCAGCAGCGATTGACCCTTGAGAACACAGGGGAGGCGTGGTGGGTCATCGGGTTCGTCGAAGAGCCGAGCACCCAACACGGCACTGAGGACGTGGGCCGCCAAGCCTCTGACGCCATGTGGGCGGAGTGTTGTCAGATCGTGCTCATCGACAACGAGAACGGTGTGGCCCCGCCCGTGACCTCTGGCTGACGGGTCTAGACCAAACTCTTTCGCCCCTCGATCTCACCGTCGACGATCCGCCCCGTCTCCTCGAACCCCCGGGCGCGGTAGAAAGGGGCCGGCGAGCCCTTTCCGTCCACCCAACTGGTGAGAAGCGCTTTGTCACCCATCTGACGGCACTCCTCCTCGACCAGGTCCATGGCCATGCCTCCGATCCCGCGACGCTGGTGCCGGCGATCGACGAGCAGGCGCCAGAGATAGGGCTCGGGATGGTGTTCCGTGGTCAGGGCAAGCATCGTGAAGCCGACGATCTCCCCGTCCGCCTCCATGGCCCGCATCCAGGGGACGACCGGGGCGCCATCCACCACCTCCGGGCGGGAGGCATCGACGAACGACCACAGCATCGGAGCCACGAACTGCTCCTGGCTCTTGTGGGTCTTGAGAGCGAGCACCTCTTCCTCGTTCTCGCTGGTGACTTCGATGAGCCGCACCTCCTTGGGCACCTGCCGGGGCCGGTCTCGCCAGCTCTCCCAATCGGAGCGGATCATCCCGTAGATCAGGTCGTCCGAGTTCTCCTCGCCCAGCCAGTAGGAGAGCTTGGTGCGCCCCTCGTAGAGGAGGCCGACGCGCTCCAGAAGCACGGCCGACGCCGGGTTGTCGGGGTGGAGCATCCCGAACACGCGGGTCACGTCCAGTTCCTCGAACGCGTACTCGACCAGCGCGGTCAGCGACTCGACCGCGTAGCCGTTGCCCCAGTGCTCACGATCGAAGGTGTACCCCACTTCGACTGTCTTCCCGTTGTCGTTGAGGTGAAAGGCGAGGTCACCGAGCACCTGGGCGGTGGTGGCGTCGGCCACTATCGCCATCCACCATTCGCCCTTCTCCGGTCCTTCCATGGCGACCAGTTCGCCGACGATCTGCTCCGCCTGCTCCTGCGTGAAGGGAAGGGCCCAGTCTTGGTACTTGGCCACCTCGGGGTCGTTGCGGCGGGCAACGAAGGCGGCGATGTCTTCAGTCTGGAAAGGCCTTATCAAGAGGCGCTCGGTGCGAAGCGGCTGGAACACAGTCCACGATTCAACCAGCCTCCCCCTCCGAGGAAGCCCTGATTATTGGCTGGAGAATGAAGACCGGATGCCGCTCGGCCTCCAAGACCCATTCCTCGATCGGGGCATCCACCGCGGTGTCGAAGTACTTGCCGACCGCCGACCGGGTGATCGGCCCCACCTCGCGCAGACTCTGCTGGAGCAGCGGCGCCGCCTCCTCGGGCACGAGCTCGATCGCATTTACCTCGAAGGTCTTGCCACCGCGCTCGATGTGTGCCGACCCCGCAACCCGGAGGTTCTTGACCCAGTCGACGATTCCGTACGCGGCTACCAGCCTCCACCCGCCATCCAGGGGTGCGATGGCCACCGGAGTCGTCCTCGCCGCACCGCTCTTGCGCCCCTTCACAGTGAGCAACGCCATCGAACCGACCGGCAACCCAGCACGGAGCAGAAAGCTGACGACGCGATTGCCGAAGCGGAGCCCAAAGCCGGGGCGAAACTCACTCATGTCAATAATCTCCCGAAGTAGGTTCCAACGCATAATATACGGACTTCATAATATATGAGTTACGAATGACACGTCGCTCCGAGAACACACAGCAGATCCGATTCGCCCTGCGCCAGATGGGCGCCCAACTCGGTCGCCTCAACGGAGCGGTGGGCAGCGTCGTCGAGCTGAGAGCCGTCGACATCGAGCTGGTGGACCACATCGGGCGTATCGGCCCGGTCTCTCCGAGTGAGCTCTCATCCAGCCTGGGGATTCACCCAGCGACGCTGACCGGGGTCATCGATCGCTTGGAGGCGGGTGGCTGGTTGGTCAGGGAGCCGGCTGCGGAGGACCGGCGGCGGGTGAAGTTGCGCGCGTTGCGCACCCGGGCGCCGGAACTGGTTCGGCTCTACGCGCCGATGAACGATGCGATCACCGAGATCTGTGCCGATCTCACCGCCGAGCAGCTGGCGACGGTCCGGGACTTCCTGGCCGCGATCGGAGAGGCGGCAATCGCAGCGCGGCAAAGTCTGGAGGGGAGGACCCACCCGTAATTTGGACGAAAGGGGCTCGCATAGAGACCTAAGCGTCCAAATTTCGATTTTGGGGGGAGACATGTCCTACCCCCGTAGATAGCTCCGGACCGTCTCCAGAGTGTCGGCGTCTGCCGGGCCCTTGTCCTCCCGATAGCGCTTGACCCTGGCGAAGCGCAGCGCGACCCCACCCGGATATCGGGTGCTGCGCTGCACACCATCGAACGCGATCTCGTAGACCACCTCGGGTCGGACGAACACGACATTGCCCGCCCGGTGGTCCTCGATCTCGAGAAACTTCTCTGTCTGCCACTCCAGCATCTGATCGGTGAGCCCCTTGAAGGTCTTGCCCAGCATCACGAAACCACCCTCCCCATCGCGGGCGCCGAGGTGGAGGTTGGACAGCCAGCCCTGCCGCCTCCCCGACCCCCACTCGACACCGAGCACGACTAGGTCAAGTGTGTGGGTCGGCTTCACCTTGAGCCATCCCGACCCGCGGCGGCCTGCTTCGTACGGAAGCTCAGGGTCCTTGACCACGACTCCCTCGTAGCCCGCGGCCACCGCCTCTTCGAAAAACCGGTCGGCCAGCGCCGGGTCGTCTGTGGTGATCGACCCCACCAGATGTTCTGGAGGCACGATGGCCTCCAAGGCCGCCCTTCGAGATCGGAGCGGCTCATCGATCAGGCCGGTCCCGTCGAAGTGAAGACAGTCGAAATAGAACGCGGTGAGCGGGGCGCCCACTCCGCCGCCCTCGGTGCTGAACCGGCTCATCGACTCCTGAAACTCCTCGGGTGTTCCCCCGGCGCCGAGCAGCAAGACCTCACCGTCGAGGATGAATGCGTCCGATGGGAATCGGAGGGCCGAGTCGACGATCCCAGCGAGGCCGGAACTGACCTCTCGCAGATTCCTGGTGAAGATCGCCACCCGGTCCCGATCGCGATGCACCTGGATTCGGGCTCCGTCGAGTTTCCATTCCACAACAGCCCTGCCGAGCCCGCTCACCGCCTCACCGGCGGTGGACGCGGTTGCGGCCAGCATCGGCTGCACCGGAGTGAGCACGGTGAGAGTCGACAGCCGAAGTGATTCGGGCCCCTCGGCCAGTGCCCGGGATGCGACCGCGACGAGGTCGCCTTCGAGCATCGCCGCCCGCCTCACCCGGTCAGCAGGGACATCGAGGGCGAGGGCGACCGCATCGGCCATCACACCCTCCAGCGCCCCCTGACGGAGATTCCGCATGATCAATCCCCTCAAGAAGACCTGCTCGGCAGTGGTGGCCCTCGCCATCAGGTTCTCCAATTGACTCTCCCTGGCCTGCTTCGACCCCGATCCCGAGGCTTTGGCAAGCGACTCGAAGGACCGATCGACATCCTCGATCTCGAGCATCGCTTCCGTGGCGGGCGGGGCCTCGACCCCACTGAGCGTCGCCCAGCCCACACCGAGGCGAGGCTGCCTCGGCTTTCCGGTGAGAAAGGAGACCGCGGCCAGTGCTTCGTCAGGGGCCAATCGGCGAAGCACGGCAGCGAGAAGGTCGATCTTGCGGGACCGGGCACGGGTCGAGGCGACACCCTCGGAAACGGTCACCAATTCGGCGAGCAGCACCGTGCCGAGAGTAATTCTCAGCTTCGGAAGCGGTCGAAGGGCTCCAACTCGATTCCGGCGTCATCCATTGCCGCCTGGACAGCTTCCACGGCCGGGCTGAGGTCGACCGGTTTCTGATCCGCCCACGGATCGGTCTCAAACCGCTCTTCGATCGAGCCGAGCCGAATCCCATCGGGCTCGATCGAATCGAGCTCATCCCAGGAGATCGGGGCAGCCACCGGAGCGCCTGGTCTTGCACGCAGCGACCACGGAGCCACCGATGTCGAGCGCGGTGTGTTCCGCATCCAATCGACGAACACCCGGTCTCCACGGTCCGCCTTGCGAAAGGCGAGGGTCATCAGGTCCGGGTGCTCCTCGCAGGCCAGTGCAGCGATCCCCCTCGTCATCAGACCAACGTCCTCGATATCGACTGTCGGTTTCAGCTTGGCCCGCAGGTGATAGCCCTTGGAACCCGAGGTCATCGGCTCCGTGGCTATGCCGTGCCTCTCCAGGACGGTGCGAATCGCCCGCGCCGCGCTTCGCACCAGTCCGACCTCGCCGGGTGGCGGATCGAGGTCCCAGATCGCCCAATCGGGGTGGGTTTCGTCAGCGGCGCGGACCGGCGGGACATGGAACGTAATGACCCCAAAATTGGCGAAGAACTCGACGGCATCGACGGAATCGATGACCGGGTAAACCGTGGTCCCGCCTTCCTCCTTGGGCACTTCGAACCGCTGGATCAGGTCTTTGGGGTAGTGGTCGGGTGCGTTCTTCTGCATGAAGCCCTTGCCACCGACCCCTTGCGGAAACCTCTCCACGGTCAGGGCCCGGCCCTCGACGAAGGGGAGCATGCGGTCGGCGACCAGCCGGTAATAGTCGACCACCTCCCCCTTCGTGATCCCGTCCTCGGGGAACACGACACGCTCGGGATGGGTCACCTCCATGGGGCCAGGTTATTACCAGGACGAGAAACCCCCGTTTTGGCGCAGGGTTATTGGGCTCTGGCGCCCAATCCCTGCGCCAGAATGGAGGGGTCGACCTGGACCTTGGGCCCCGGACCGGCGTCGGAACCTGACTCCCCCGCCAGCCTCGACGCGACTTCATCGAGGGAGACCACCTCGGATACAAGAGAATCAGGAACCACCTCGCCGGTGGCGTAGGCCTCGATGGCCCGCGGAATCCCTCCCGAACCACTGAGTACCCCAACAACGGTCACGTCACCAAGGACCGCATCGCGGCTGTCGATGAGACTGGGCTCTCCGGACAGCCCGATCAGCACCACCCGCCCTCCAGGCTCGACCCATCTCAGGGCAAGAGAGGGCACATCGGGATCATTGGTGGCGTCGACCACGACGTCGAAGGGCACCGCTTCCAGCTCGGACACCAGACCGGCATGCTCGATCCCCAGGCTGCGTGCCAGTTCCAGGGTGGGCTCCTCGATGCCAGCAATGTGCGCTTCGGCGCCGTCGGAGCGGGCGAAGAGGGCGACCAGCAAGCCGATGGTTCCCGAGCCGAAGATCAAGACGCGCTTCCCCGCGACCGGCGCGGCTTCGACCACCCGCACCGCATTTGCGCCCGGCTCGACCAGAGCCGCGGCAGCGGCCGTCATCGACTCGGGGATCTCGTGAAGAGCTGACGCCGGAACCGGCAACTGATCGGCCAATGCACCGGGCCAGCCACCACGGATCCCGATCTCGCTCCGATTGGCACAAAGATGGCGGCGGTCACTGAGACACCGCTCACAGGAGCCGCACCCCAGCATCGTGTCCGCCGTGACCCGCTTTCCAATCCACCCCGGATCGACACCTGGACCGAGCACGCTCACGCGCCCCACCCATTCGTGGCCCAGACGGAGTGGGAAGGCGGCGTGGCCCTGGGACAGATAGGCCATCTCGCCGGTGAAGAATTCGACGTCGGTCCCGCAAATCCCGACCCGCTCCACGTCGACGACAACTTCACCGGGACCGGGAACCGGGGCTTCCACTTCCTCGACCCCGGCGTCGCCGGGCCCGCGGACCACGAACGCCCGCATCTCTTACTCCTCGGGAATGACGATCCAGAGGATCGGATACACCAGGAGTGGAAATCCGAAAAGGGTGAGGACCACGAAGAGCACCCGCATCGCGGTACGGCTCATCCCGAACCGGTCCGCGAGCCCGGCCGCGACCCCGGCGATGACTCTTCCCTCTTTGGGGCGGACCAGGGACACGTTGCTCATCCGCCAAGCGTAGATCGCCAGAGAAACCAGTTGCCCCCATGCCATTCATGATCGAACATGTGTTCGATGCGGTCCACGGCCTCGATCCTCCATGCCGACCTCGACGCTTTCTACGCCTCGGTCGAGCAACGCGACAACCCGGAACTTCGGCACCGTCCGGTGATCGTCGGCGGTGGCGTGGTGCTCGCCGCCAGCTACGAGGCCCGCGCTTGCGGGGTGCGGACCGCCATGGGAGGCAGGCTCGCCCTCAACCTCTGCCCTCAGGCGGTTGTGGTCACGCCCCGGATCGACGCCTACTCCGATGCGAGCAAGGCTGTGTTCGAGATCTTCGAGGACACCACTCCCCTGGTCGAAGGCATCTCCATCGACGAGGCATTCCTCGACGTCGGAGGTCTACGCCAGGTCTCCGGCTCGCCGGTCGAGATCGCCCGACGACTGCGGGAGCGGGTCCTGGCCGATGTTGGACTTCCGATAACGGTTGGGGTCGCCTGCACCAAGTTCCTGGCCAAGGTGGCGAGCGGCGTGGCCAAACCCGATGGGCTATTGGTGATCCCGCCCGGGGGTGAGCTCGACTTCCTTCATCCGCTTCCCGTCGAACGGCTCTGGGGCGTGGGCAAGGTCACCGCGAGCAAGCTCCACGAGAGGGGAATCGCAAGTGTTGGTGAGGTGGCCCTGCTCGCAGAACCGACATTGGTTGCGATGTTGGGTCGAGCCTCGGGACGTCACCTCCATGCGCTTGCCCACAACTACGACCCCCGCCCGGTGCTCGGACGACGTCGTCGATCGATCGGATCCCAGCGCGCCCTGGGCCTAAGACCACGGACCCCGGAAGAGATCGATGCCACCCTGATCGCGATCATCGACCGGGTGACGCGGAGACTGCGCAAGGCGGAACGGCTGGCGAGAACCGTGGTGCTCAGGCTCCGCTTCGACGACTTCACACGTGCAACGCGATCGCACACCTTGATCAAGCCGAGTGCACACACCGAAGTCATTCTGAGGACCGCCCAGGCCCTTTTCGCCGAGGCTCAACCCATGATCGACAACCACGGCCTGACCCTGATCGGGATCTCCCTTACCAACCTGGACGACGCTGACGCGGTCCAACTCGAGCTCCCTTTCGAGCGGCAACCGGGTGAGCAACTGGACCATGCCCTGGACGAGGTGAAGACCAAGTTCGGCCGCGACGCCGTAACTCGGGCGGTTCTTCTGGGCAAAGACCAGGGGATCAGCGTCCCGCTACTGCCCGATTAGGCAGGCGGGATGTTCTGGTTGCTGCTGAACAGATTGCCCGGGTCGTACTTGGCCTTGACCTGGCGGAGCCGGTCCCACGTCTTGCCGGGATAGGCAGCCCGGACCCGGTCCGGTCCCTCGTCGGCCAGGAAGCCGGTATAGCCCCGGTCGTCGCCGCCGCCGAGGAACGCCGCCAACTCTTCGACCCACGCCTGACGCCGCGGGAGGTCGTCAGGCCCTTCGTAGAAGGCGGCGACGTTGATCATGAAACGCCGATCGCGATGGGCGTAGGCGGTGTCGTCGTTGGAGATCCGGGCATAGGCACCGCCCAGGGGCCGGATCTGGGTGACCCGCATCGATGCGTCGGACGCCTCGAGCTGTTCGAGAATGGCCCCTGCTGTCGCCGAGTCGAAGGAATCCGTGAACAGGGTGCGTGACACGGCCACCGGCTTGTAGTCCGGATCCTCCGGCATGTAGATGCTCAGGTACGGGCCGGGAGCGGTCATGTCTGCCAACGGCACGGCCAGAGCTCGGAAACGGTCGATCACCGCCTGCCCCTCGTCCAACTCCCCTGCCCAGGAGATGAAGGCCATGATCACGAGGCTCCCGTGGACCTCTTCGGGGACGAAAGGCATCGGCGGGCAGTTCATCACGTTGGCGATCGTCGACAGCTCATCGGGAGCCGCCTCGGCCTCGGCGATGAACCCGGCGACGGCCTCCTTGGTGGCAGGGAGGATCATCAGCCCGCCCACGAAAGACTCCACGCGGTTGAGGCGGAAATGGAGCCGGGTGGCGACACCGAAGTTCCCGCCGCCGCCGCGAATCGCCCAGAACAGGTCGGGATTGGTCTCCTCGTCAGCAGCCACCACCTCACCGTCGGCAGTCACCAACTCGGCGCCGATCAGGGAGTCGATGGTCAGACCGAACTTCCGAACCAGGAACCCGACACCACCGCCCAAGGTGATCCCACCGATCCCCACCGAACCGGTATCGCCGAACCCGGTCACGAACCCGTGCTCCCCCACTTTCTCCAGGTATTCGATGGCCGTGAGCCCGGTCTCCGCCCATGCGGTTCCGTTTTCGACGTCGATGTCGATGCCCTTCATGTCGGAGAGGTCGAGCACGATGCCGCCGTCGTTGGTGCTGTGGCCGGCCCCGCTGTGCCCGCCACCCCGCACCGAGAGCTCTATCCCGCTATCCCGGACGAGGTTCACCACGGATGCGACGTCGGCATTGTTGGCGACCCGGGCGATCACGGCCGGATGCCCGTCGATGGTCCCGGAGAAGACGGCGCGGGCCTGGTCGTAGTCGGCGTCGGTCGGCGCTATCACCCGCCCTGTCAGCTTGTCTTTGAGGATCTCTGCAACGTTGGTCATGACCTACCTCCTGGATTGGGATGGACTGTCGTTTCTACAACGAACAACCTGCCCTCCAATCGACATCCCACATACCGTTTCTGTCCCGATCGCAGACATAGGCTCCTCTAATCGATCGGGAGCCACGAGCTGGACGCCGGCAGCACTCCGCCTGGTCGAGGATCAATTCGTCTGTGAGCCCCAGGGGAACGATCGACGTCAAGGGCAAGGGACGATGCCGGTGTGGCATCTGGTCGACCGTCGTCCCGAATACGCTGCCTCCCGATGAGCACCTCCGACCAGGGACTGGTGGACCCCAGGCCCAACCCGATCGTCACGATCCTCGGATTCGTCCTCTACGCCGCCGCCGGGCTTCCCATCCTCTTCGCCGGGCTGATCATGCCGCTGTGGGCGGTCGCCCTCCTCGGAGCGATCTGGTTGATCGGGCTGGTGGCGGCGATCCGTGAGCGCCACAACCGTTTGGTGTTCCTGGCGCTCCCTTTTGTCATGGTCGGGCTCTGGTACCTCACCGCATGGGCCGGCGAGACCTTCCTCGGCTGGACCGCCTGAACTTCAGTTCCTCGTCCTGTCGAGGTGCTGGAGCAGGTCGTGTGCCGCCAGTTCCACTTCTTTGTGCATCCATTCCGCCGCCCGGTATCGACATGCGATGAGACCCATGCGATGAATGCGGCGGAAGTCGCCATAGACGAACGCATATCGACCCTTGGTCTCGTCGACGGCGCCCTCGGTCAGTCCGAGGTGCCACTCGGCGTATTCCTCCCAGGAGTGGGTCTCCAGGTATGCGTTCTCGTCGTCGGCACGGGGCTGTCTTTCGCCCCATTCGCTGCGTAACACGTATTGCCGAGCATCGATGAGCGCCCGGGCATGATCCACCGCCGCTGGATTCACCTGATACGAGGCCATGGCGTCTCAATACCCCACGCAACCGCCATCAATCGTGTCCCTATATTTGCCACCCGATGCAGACATTCCTCTTCACCGACATCGAGGGGAGCACGCGTCTCTGGGAGGAGCACGGTGACTTGATGGCCGAAGCCCTGGCCCGTCACGACGCCATCCTCAATAACGCGGTGAGCCAGACTGGGGGCACGGTGCTGAAGACGACCGGCGACGGGATGATCGCCGTCTTCGACAGGGCCGCCGACAGCGTGCAGGCCGCGATCCTCACCCAACAAGGCCTTGCCGCCGAGACCTGGGAGACAACCGGCCCGCTTCGGGTGCGAATGGGGGTTCACCCCGGCGAGACCGAGAGCCGGGATGGCGATTACTTCGGCCCCGCCATGAACCGGACCGCGAGAATCATGGCCGCGGGCCACGGTGGCCAGATACTGGTGTCCGAAGCGGCCGCTGCCGAGACCGACGGCAATCTCCCTCCTGGCGTGACCCTCCGCGACCTGGGAATCCACCGCCTCAAGGACCTCACACTGCCCGAGCACCTCTACCAGGTGCTCCACGACGAACTGCCATCGGACTTCCCGCCTCCCAGCACTCTGGACGCCCGGCCGCACAACCTGCCCCAGCAGGCGACCGAGTTCCTGGGCAGATCGGATGAGTTGGCGGCGATCCAGGTCATGCTCGATTCGCCGGACACGAGGCTGCTCACCATCGCCGGGCCGGGGGGTGCCGGGAAGACCCGACTCGGGCTCCAGGTCGCGGCGGAACAGGTGGATCGCTTCCGGGATGGCGTGTTCTTCATCGACCTCTCCGCAGAGCGGGAGTCGGTCGCGGCTTACGAAGCGATCGCCCGTGGGCTGGATCTCCCGATCACCGGAGGTGATCCGCTCGTGTTCTTGGAAGCGAGGCTGCGCGACCGTCAGATCATGCTGGTGCTGGACAACTTCGAACAGGTGACCGCAGCTGCGGTCGGCCTCTCCGAGCTCCTCCAGCACGCTCCGGCGTTGAAGATCCTGGTCACCAGCAGAGAGACCTTGCGGATCAGGGCGGAGAAGGTCTTCCCGGTGCCACCGCTTTCGCTGCCCCACCCAGCTTCTCCGGCCAACGAAATCGCGGAGTCCGAGGCGGTCCGCTTGTTCACCGATCGAGCCCGGTCGGTCCAGCCGGGCTTCACCATCACCGACAGCAACGCTCGCACCATCGCCGAGATATGCCTCCGACTCGACGGGCTTCCCCTGGCGATCGAGCTCGCAGCCGCCCGGCTCAACGTCTTCACGCCCGCCGACCTGTTGGACCGCCTGCGGGAGCGGCTCGATGTTCTCGGCGCAGGAGGTCGGGACCTTCCCGATCGACAGCGGACCCTCTGGGGTGCGATCGGTTGGAGCTACGAGCTGCTCGACCAATCGGAGCGAGAGATGTTCGAGACCATGTCGGTGTTCACAACAACGAGCCTTGCCTCCCTCGAGGCAGTCTGCGGAGCGTTCGGCTCGGGCTCGGTCGTCGACTCGCTGGCCTCCCTCGTCGACAAGAGCCTGGTCCGGGCCGATGTCACCGATACTGGGCAACGGTTCTCGATGCTGTTGATGATCAAGGAGTACGCGGGGTCCCTGCTCTCTTCCGACCCGGAAAGGGAGCACCAGGTGAGAAGAGCCCATGCGCTTCATTTCTCCGAACTCGGTGATCGCCTGGCGGAACGGATGAGGCGCGCCGATAGGACCGAGGCGCTGGATGACTTCCTGATGGAGAACGGGAACCTGCGATCGGCGTGGCGTTTCTGGGTGGACCAGGGTGACCTCGATCAGGTCCTCAACCTGGTCGAACCGCTATGGGCATTACATGAAGGCAAAGGCTGGTACCGGGCCGCGACCGAGATCGCTGGCGACGCGCTCGGATTGCTCGAAGCCGCAGGCCCACCACCGGAACTACTCGCTCAAGAGGTGACCCTGCGCTCGAGCCTGGCCAGGGCCCTGATGGCGGTCAAGGGCTACACCCCGGAGGTGGAGGCGGAGTTCAAACGCGCCCTCGACATACTGGACGCCGCCGGCGCTCCGGCGGACCGCTATCCCGTCCTCAGGGCGCTTGCTACCTACTACATGGGCACAGCGGACTTCCCACAAGGCGCCGAGCACGGGAGGCAGTTGCTGGAGTTGGGCGAGGAGACCGGGGATCTGGCCATCCTCATCGATGGCCACTACGTGTATGGGGTCGGCATGGCCTTCTCCGGTGACTTGGCTACCGGCCTGCCCCACATCGACACGGCGATCCGACTCCACGACCCCGGCCTCCACCACTCGATGCGGTTCCGGCTCGGGCCTAATACCGGGGTGACTGCGAGGACGGCTTCAGCCCTCATCCTGTGGCAATGCGGCGGGTTGGATCGAGCGGTTGCTCGTCTCGGAGAGGCCCTCGACGTGGCCCGGGAGATGGACCACCCCTACAGCATCGCCTACGGCATCTATCACAATGGATATCTCGCCTTCCTTCGGAGCAGATTCGAGGACTGCATGCAGAGGGCCGCCGAGTTGAAGGTGATCTCGGAGGAGAACGAATATCCGGTTTGGGCCACTCTGGCCACCATGCTCGAAGGAGTGTCCCTGGCTTGTACCGGTGAGACCGACCAGGGCCTGGTGCTGACCGAGAAGGCGATCGACCTCTATCAGGGGCTGACCGCACCACCGGTGTTCTGGCCGCAGGTCCTTCACTTGCGGGGCCTGGTTCATTCTCTTGCAGGGAAACCGGAGCGAGGATTGGACCTGATCGACGAAGCCATAGCTTTGGCCAACCCCGATGACGACCGACTGATCTCGCCCGAGCTCCGGGTGTCCAGGGGCGACTTCCTTCGAATGCTCCCCGAGCCCGACTTCGAGAGTGCAGAGGAGGCCTACCTTGCCGCCGCCGAGGGATCGAACGCCGCCGGGTTGTACCTCATCGAGCTTCTAGCGCTTAACAGGCTGGTCTCGCTGAGACGTGAGACGGGCAGTACGCCCGACGGCACAGAGGAGCTTGCCGTGGCATACGCCCGCTTCACCGAAGGATTCGACGAGCACGACCTCGTGGTCGCCAGGGAGCTCCTGGCTTGACGGGGCCCTACTCCTCGTCCTTCCCCTCCGTCTCCTCGAGGAACCGGTCCTTTGTGGACGACTTCTGCTCTGGGGACATCGAGCGATAGCCCGACGTCGCCGTGGAGAGCCGGCCGAACATTTCCTTGGACCCCTTCCCCGACTTCTCCCAGCGGGCGGTATTGGCCGCCGAGACCCGCATCGAAGCCCCATCCCTGATACTGGCCTCGTCGACCCCGAGGAAGGTGAACACCCAACCCCGGCCGCGACGGGTCTCGACCAGCCCGCCTACGGTCGGATAGTCGAACTCCTGGCTGGCGTTCTCGTAACCGTCGGTGACGATGAGGACGATCTGGTCCTCGATGGGCAGCCCGTCGTCGGCGCGGGCAAGGATTCCCTGATCGATCCTGGCGATCATGTGGCCCACGGCATCGAGGAGCGGGGTGCTCCCCCGGGGGAGGTAGCGCGCCGGATCGAGGTCGGCGGCGTCGGTGAGGTCTTCGCCATCGATCAGCAATTCGAAGGAGTCCTGACCGTCGAACTGGACCAGGGTGATCCGGCCCCCGCCGGGTTGGCGCCGCTGCTCGGCGAGGAAGGTGTTGAAGCCGCCGACGATGTCGTCGGCAATGCTCGTCATCGACCCGGAACGGTCGAGGACGACGGATATGTGGACCGGGGTGCTGTGCTCGCTCATGCCCCCACTATGAACGGTGGGTGTGACAGATCTTCCTGGCGTAACGTCGGAGCATCACCATTCTCGAGGCAATTCAAGGCGATATCACGACGGTTGAGGTCGACGCCATCGTCAACGCCGCCAACTCTAACTTGGCGGGTGGGGCCGGGGTGAACGGGGCCATCCACGCCATCGGAGGGCCCACGATCCTCGCTGAGTGTCAGGCGATCGTGCGAGAACGAGGCCCGCTTACCACCGGTCAGGCAGCGATCACCGGGGCCGGGCTCCTCCCCGCCCGGCATGTGATCCACACCGTGGGGCCGATCTGGGACCGTGTCGAGCCGGATGAGGGGGTCGACTTGTTGGCCTCCTGCTATCGCGCCAGCCTCGACCTCGCCGTCGCCAATGACTGCTCCACCGTGGCCTTCCCCAACATCTCGACCGGAATCTATGGGTTTCCGCTCGGCCTAGCCGCGGAGACTGCGGTCCGGGCCGTCACCAGATGGATCGAGGAACGCCCGGACGACCTGTCTCGAGTGACGTTCGTCTGCTTCGACCCGGACAACTACGACCTGTACCGGGCCGCCTTGGGATCACGTCCTGAGTCGTAGCCCCATCACCACCACCTCCGGATGTTCCGCGAGTGTGACGAACCCGAGGTGGGTGTAGAAGCCAATCGCCCGCCGGTTGCGTGGATCGGCACCCAGATGCACTCCGGGCACTCCCCGCGCGCCCAGGTCGTCGAGAAGTCGGTCCATCAGCGAACGGCCCACTCCCTTTCCCTGGAGGGTGGGAAGCAGATCGAGATGGAGATGCGCCGGATAACGCGTGAACCACCTCGTCTGCTGCCCGTGGCGGGCCGTAGAACACCTGGATCAACTTCTGGTCGGGCGTCGCCGGATTGGTGCCAGGGTCCGGGTAGCGGATTCGCAGGGGGGGCCACCATCGCTCCTCACACAGGTCCTCGAAGCTCCTGGTGTCTACGGCAGCCAGGGCATATCCCGAAGGGACGCCGTCCTCGACCACAGTGAGTCCGATACCGCCCGGCATCGCCAGATATGGGCCGACATAGACCTCGCCGAGGAGTCGTGGATCGTCGAATAGCCCTGTCGCATCCTCGCCGGCGTCGCCGGTGCGAAGGCATACCGCGTACAGGGCGTCCAGGTCATCGAGTTCGGCAGGTCGGATCAAGGGCGGCACCGAGCCAAACCTATTCGGAGGTTTACACCCGGTTGCGATCGGGTAGGCCGCGGTTCTGACGTCGCAGACAAGGGAGGAACCCATGCGTCGCTCGTTCGTGATCTTTGTAGCCATCACCGCAGCCCTGGCCCTATCCGTGCCAGGGTTTGCTGCTTCCAACGCCGCCGACGGTGAGGGACAGGAGTTCGTTGTCCTCTTCGAAGAGGGGGCCAGCACCGCTGACGGTGTGGCTGCGATCGAGGCCGCAGGTGGGGAAGTTGTCGCGGTCAACGAAGCCGTTGGCCTAGCGACGGTGACCGTTGCCGCCCCCGAGAACTTCGTCACCGAAGTCTCGGCCGAAGAAGCGGTTTTCGGCGCCGCCTCCAACGATGCGATCGGGGCCACCAAACCCGACGAGCGCAAGTTCGACGATGAGCGGCTGCAGTCGGAACGCGACGCGCAGACCGAGGGTTCGTCGAAGTCGCAGTCCCGGCGCGGCGAGGAGCCCCTGGCCTCTCTCCAGTGGGACATGAAGATGATCGACGCCACCGCTGACGGCTCCTATGACGAGCAGCAGGGGAAGAAGCAGGTGCTGGTGGGGATCATCGACACCGGCATCGACGGAACCCACCCCGACATCGCCCGCAACTTCAGCTCCAAGCTGAGCCGCAACTTCACCACGGACATCCCCGAAATCGATGGCGACTGTGCCGCCGAGGCCGATGCCTCCTGCGAGGACGCGGCCAACGTCGACGAGAACGGGCACGGCACCCACGTCGCCGGAACCGTGGCAGCCCCGATCAACCGACTGGGGACCTCGGGTGTGGCGCCCAAGGTGACCCTGGTCAACCTCAGGGCCGGACAGGACTCAGGGTTCTTCTTCCTCCCCGCGGTGGTCGACGCGCTCGACTTATGCCGGCGACAAGGGGGTCGACGTGGTCAACATGAGCTTCTACACCGACCCCTGGCTCTACAACTGCCCCTCGGCCGCTGACGCGAGCCCGGCGGTGACCGCCGAGGACCTCATCGAGATGCAGACCATCATCCAGGCCCATTTCCGGGCCATGGAGTACGCGCACGACCGGGGAGTGACTCTGGTCGGCTCGTTGGGCAACAGCCACATCGACCTCGGTGCGCCGTCCAAGTTCGACAACACCAGCCCCGACTTCCCGCTGAACACCGAGATCGACCGCACCGTCGACAACGACTGCATCGACCTTCCGGTCGAAGGGCCGCACGTGATCGGGGTCTCCGCCTTAGGCCCGAGCACCACCAAGGCCGACTACTCCAACTACGGGGTGGAGCAGATCACGGTGAGCGCCCCTGGTGGCTACTTCCGTGACGGGCTCGGAACCCCGGCATTCCAGACCGTGAGCAACCTGGTGCTGGCGCCTTATCCGGAGAGCGTCGGGATCGAACTGGGTGACATCGACGCCAACGGTGAGCCGACCAACGACTTCGTGGTCAAGGACTGCAAGGGTGACACCTGCGCCTACTACCAGTACCTGCAGGGGACGTCGATGGCCGCCCCGCACGTCACCGGGGTGGTGGCGTTGATCATCAGCGAGGAAGGTCGCAACCGTCGTGGTGGGTTCGGGATGGACCCGCGGCGGGTGGAGCGGGCCCTGACCCGGTCCGCCACCGAGACCGAATGCCCCACGCCCAACCCGTTCTCCTATGAGAACGTGGGCCGACCCGCCGAGTTCACCGCTCTGTGCGAGGGCGACGAGGACTTCAACGGCTTCTACGGGAGCGGGATCGTCAACGCCGAGGAGGCGGTGGACTGACCCGAACCTCTCACCTTCGGACCGGGCTCGACGGCGGATGTCCCCCCGCCGTCGAGTCGCGTCCGGGCCGGTCGTGGGTAGCGTTGCTTCATGCCTCTCAGCCCAGAGCAGCTAGGTCGCATCGACGACACCCAGATGGTGGAGATCGAGACCCGCAATGGTGATCAGGCCCGGCGCACGATCATCTGGGTGATGGTCGATGACGGAGAGGTGTTCGTGCGCTCGGTCCGGGGACCGGCAGGACGCTGGTATCAGCGGGCCCTGGCCAACCCCGACGTCGCCCTGATCGTCGGCGCCGAGAGCTACCCGTTCCGGGCGTCGCGTGTCACCGACAGCGTGTCGGTGGAACGGGTTTCGGACGCACTCCGCGCCAAGTACCGGCCGGGGCGATCCCTCGACGCCATGCTCACCCCCGGCGTGCTCGATACCACCCTGCGGTTGGACCCGATCGACTAGCCCGAGTTCATGCGGCCGACGGTGGCGGGGTGGGTGTGCTGTAGCTCTTGATCGTGTCCCGGTTCCCGTAGGCGCTGGCCCCGTAGGACATGATGTCGAAGACCACTGCGAGCACGATCCAGAACCAGTCGAAGCCGTCGACTCCACCGGGGGCCACCGACACATACATCAGCGTGGTCCAGGGGAGGAAGAGAAACCCGAGCAACGGCCAGATGAAGGTGTCGAAGGTCGCTTCCCAGCGTGCCGGCTGCCACAACCCCCACACGATGATTCCCAGACGCGGCCCAGCCAGGACCAGGGTGGCGAACAAACAGCACATGCGGTCTTCGTCCTCTCAGAATGGGACGGGGAACGCTACACAACGTCAATACACGATGTCGGCGAGGGCACGGAAAGCGGATATCGGGTCGTCGCCGAGGACCTGTATTCCGACGTGATCGGCACCGGCATCGAGATGCGCCTCGACTCCGGCGATGATGTGCTCAGGTGATCCGTGGAGCACCAGGGCATCGATCAGTTCATCGCTGCCGCCGTCGGAGAAGTCGGACTCCGACCAGCCGGTGCGAAGCAGGTTGTTCCGGTAGTTGACCCGGTCCAGGTAGTAGCCGATCACTCTTCTCCCCTGGGCCCGGGCCTGTTCCGGATCCCCCTCGAGGACGATCTTGTGCTCCGGGGCGAGGAGGGGCCCTTCGCCCATCACCTCACGGGCAAAAGCCGTGTGTTGGGGCGTGGTGAGATAGGGGTGGGCGCCGACGGTTCGCTCGGCTGCGATGCGGAGCGCCTTGGGCCCGAGCGCCGCCAGGAGCAGGCGGTCCCGGGGCACGCCGGCGCCGCTGAGTTGTTCCAGGTACTCGTTGATTTTCGCAAGTGGATCCCTGTATTCCTCGGTGGCCTCACGATGCCCGATCCCGACCCCGAGCAGGAATCGGTCGGAGTGCCGCGCAGCGATCCGGTGATAGGAGGCGGCAACGGTGCCCGCTTCCTCGCGCCACATATTGACTATCCCTGTGATCACCGGGATCCGCTCGGTGGCATCCAGTAGGGACTCGACGGCCTGGAGGTCACCCGGCGGCGAGCCTCCGACCCAGATCGCACCAAATCCGAGAGCCTCGGCCTCCCGGGCCATCTCTGGGGTCGTGTTGCGCAGCATCCGCCAGAAGCCGAACCGGCCCAATGAAATCGTCATGCTCCTATTGAACCCGATTCGAGCGTCGGTCGTTGTCGGAGGTCTCCGGTAGATTCGAATCGGTGGAGATCTCGAGCCGCCTGCCCGATGGGGCGGTCACCTTTCTGTTCACCGACATCGAAGGCTCGACCCAGCTTTGGGAACGGTCGCCGCAAGCCATGCGCGCCGCTCTCGCCCAGCACAATCAGATCATCGGTGATGCGATCGATGCTCACGGCGGTGTCGTGTTCAAGACGGTCGGCGACGCCTTCTACACAGCCTTCGCCGACCCGGTTGCGGCGGTCGAGGCGGCGATCGACGCCCAAAGCGGTCTCGGAGAGTCGACCTGGCCCACCGAGCCCGGGATACGGGTCCGGATCGGGATTCACACCGGAGCCGCCCGCAACGAGGGTGGGGACTACTTCGGACCGGCATTGAATCGGGTAGCCCGGGTGATGGCCGCGGGTCATGGTGGCCAAATCCTGATGTCTTCGGCCACCCGCGGGCTTGCTGTGGACGGCCTCCGGGAGGGCGTCTCCTTGCGATCTCTGGGTGTTCACTATCTCAAAGATCTCGACAAGCCGGAAGAGATCTTCCAGGTGGTCGTCGGAGACTCTGCCGAGCACTTTGCAGCCCTGCGGACGATCGAGCCCGAATCTTCCCGGCTGGCGGCAGAAGCCCGTGCCGCCTTTCAAGCAAAGAAGTGGGAGGAGACCAGGCTTCTCCTCCTCCGCATCGAGGCCAGCCAGCCTCTCGATGGCGAGCTTCATGAGATGATGGCCAACGCTATGTGGTGGCTCGGTCGCCACGGTGAGATGACCGCGCGCTTCGAGGCCGCCTACAGCGCTCATCTCTCGGAGGACAACCCACACCGGGCGGTGATGGCCGCACTCATGCTCTCCGAGGCTCACAAACACGCCCTGGCGCCGGACGTTTCCCGGGCCTGGGAGCGCCGGGCCGAGCATCTTCTCGAGGACGACGAGGACCAGAGCTCACTGGCCAGAGGACATCTGCTGCGTTGGCAGACGGTGGGCGCCCTGGAGACCGACCATGAGTTCGAGAGAGCCATGGAACTGTCAAATCGGGTAATGGAGATCGCCCGAGGCCATGGTGATGGGAGCCTCGAGGCATTGGCACTCCAGGATCAAGGGCGGACCCTGGTGGCGACCGGGGAGATCGAGAAGGGGATGGCCCTCATGGACGAGGCGATGTTGGCTGCGATCGCCGGAGACGTGACCCCGATGGTCGTCGGGCGCAGCTTCTGCAACATGTTGGCGGTCTGCGACCAGACCGGAGACATCCGGCGTGCCGGCCAATGGAGCGAGGAAGCCGATCGCTGGTGCAGCGAAAACGATCACGGGCCCTATCCGGGTGTGTGTCGGGTGTTCAAGGCCGAACTCCTGTGGCAAAAGGGCGAGTGGGTGCGGGCCGAGGCCGAGGTGATGAGGGCCTCCGACGAGTTGGGGATGCTCACCGACGTGGTGGGCGAGGCCTGGTATCAATACGGCGAGATGCGCCTCCGGGTCGGCGACGAGGTCAAGGCCGAGGAGGCGTTTCAGAACGCCCTGGTCCGGGGCCGTGAGCCGGTGCCGGGATATGCGCTGCTGCTGGCGCGCCGGGGCGACCTCGCATCCGGCATCGACCTGCTGGAGCGCACCCTTCGCTCCCCGAATCTCACGCCGTGGGCCCGTGCCCGGATCCTGCCTGCATTGATCGAACTGGCCCTCGAGGCTGATGAACTGACAAGGGCTCAGGAGGCAGTCGAGGAACTGGAGGGGGTGGGGCGCCTCGCTCGATCCGACCTCTTCGCCGCCCAGGCACTGGCCGGTGCCGGAAGGATCGCCCGGACCCGAGGCCATTCAGCCGAGGCGATCGAAGCCCTCCAAGGAGCAGTCAGGACTGTTCACCGTGCTCGGACTGCCGTTCGACGCCGCCCGGGCCCGCACCGACCTCGCCTCGGCGTATCGAGACGATGGTGCCGTGACCATGGCCGACATCGAGTTGAAGTCGGCGCTGGCCGAGTTCGAGCGTCTCGGAGCGGTGGTCGAGTCGCAGATGATCGGCTCCTCACTGGAGTGAGATCCCTGCTCTTGTCCCCGAAAAGGGGTCGCGACGATTGGCCGTTACCCGTCGACCAGCAGCAGCAGGGCATGGATCACCAGACCGACCAGCGCCCCGACCACGGTGCCGTTGATCCGAACGAACTGGAGATCGCGTCCGAGTTGAAGCTCGAGGCGATGTGAGATCTCGATCGGGTCCCATCCGGCGACCGTGGTCTCGATTAACCCGATGACCTCGTCGTCCCATTGATGTGCGAGTCGCTCGGCAGACTCGGCGATCCAGCCATCGATTCTCGTTCGCAGCGCGGCGTCGTCGAGAACCCGGCGCGCCCACCACTGGATCAGCTCCGCCAACCGCTGTTCCAAATCGGAGCCCGGCTCCCGGGCCGCGCGGTCCAAACTTCCGCGTAGGAGCTGCCACTGCGATTGGATCGCTGCCGCCAACTCCGGAGAGTCGAGGATGCGAAGCTTCGATTCTTCGATGCGCTGCGCCAGATCGGGCGAGTTGCGCAGGTCGTCGGCCAAGTCCGCGAGCATCTGATCGATGTCCGACCTGATGGGGTGTCTTGGGTCCGACGCCATGTCGTCGACCAGAATCCGGAATGAGGCGATGATCCGCTCGAAGAGCAGGCTCCCCGCCCAGGAGGGGACCCACCAGGGTGCCGAACGAGCGAAGCTCTCCCTGAAGTAGGGCAGGTTGTCGACGAGGACGACTTCGATTCCCCGGAGGCCGGCTTCTATCGACTCCCGGGTTCTCCCGTCTTTGAGCCAGGCGTCGACCACCAGGGAGATCAGGGGGGTTATCGCCGTCTGTCGCATCCAATCGAGGGTCGTGTCGGTGACCACCGTCGCCACTCGCTCGTCGTCGATGGACTCGGCGATGGTGGCTGCGGTCTCGATGCTGCGCCGCGCGGCCAGGGTCGCGTGTTCAGGGGAGTCGAGCCAGATCGCCACTCGCTCCGCGATGTTGGCGTTGCTCAGCCACAGACGGAGGTTGGTCGGATCCAGAAAGTTCTGTTGGACGAACTCCGCCAGCCCCCGGCCGATCTCGTCCTTGCCTTTTGGGATCAGGGCGGTGTGCGGAATCGGGATCCCCAACGGATGCCGGAAGAGGGCGGTGACGGCGAACCAATCGGCGATTCCCCCGATCAGGGCGGCTTCGGAGGCGGCGCGGATCCACCCATTGAGGCCACTTCCGTCGCCGGTGAGGTGGCTGATCAGGAAGACGACGAGAGCGCCGAGAAGGAAGCCGTTGGCGCGCCGCTTCCAGCGTCGTAACTCCCGGATCCGCCTCTCCTCGTAGCCAGGATCGAGGACCGAGGAGGCGCCAACCGTCATCAGCTGATCACGAGCCAATCCCCCGATCCCGCCCCCGGCTGATAGGTCGAATCGAGCCGCTTGGCGACGATCCCGGGCATGCCCTGCCCGGTGGCGGCCTGGTGGAGGGCGGTCCCACTGCCCTCGGTCATGGGGGAGACCTGGAGGTAGGAATTGGGAACGATGGCCTCCTCGAGGAGCCGTCGACGCTCAGATAGAGGCTCATCGGTCAGGTCCTTGCCGTCCAGGTAGAGGAGGTCGGATGCAACGTAGGTGGCAGCGCCGAACGCGTCGGCGACCAGCACCCCGTCGAGAATCGACTCCAGGGCAATCACCTGACGGTTCAGGTTCTTCAGCTCGGGGTGGGTGCTGGTCAGGTCTTCTCCACTGCCAGAGATCAAATGGGTCTCCTCCCCACAGACAGCAAACATGCGGTTCCCGTCCCAGTTCGGTTCGAAACCCCATCCCGGGTCGTCGAACGGCTCGGTGCCAGAAGTGGCCACCATCGGCTTGCAGCGGCGGCCGCTCCTCTCCTGGTGGGCGCAGATCCTCCCGCATCATCGCCAGCCACTGCTCCTTGCCCCTCTCCGAACCGGTGGACACCAGGTGCCAGACGCCGGCGAGACGCTCGCCGTCCAGGCGAAAGGTGATCCGGTCATCGCTCCGGGCGACCATCTCGAACTCGCCATGGTCGAAGATCCGCACCTCTCCCCCGCCGTATTCGTCCCCGGGGATCGACCCGGAGAAGGTGGCGTGCTCCATGGAGTGGTCCGGCGTGCGGATCGCCAGGTGACGCTGCCCCCGACGGCGGGGCAGGCCCTTGGGCACCGCCCAGGAGACCAACACCGGGCCTGCCTCGTTCAACATCTCCAGCCGGAAGTCGTGATGGAGGGCAGTGGCGTGGTGTTGCTGGATCACGAACTGCTCGCCGACGGGCGCAGTCAGCGGGTCGACGTCGGGGAGACCCGGTGTCGTCATCTCGGTATTCGTGCCCACGTGCTGTTCAGTCTCGCGTGAGGTGGAATGTGACCTTGGACTCTGGCCTTTCTGTGCGTACCCCGGTGCGATGTAGTCATGACCGCCAAGACCGAATCTTCGCCACAGGGCTCCGTTGCGATCCCGGTGTTCACCACCCACGGGGGTGAGCTCGATGCCACTCGCGCTTATGACGCCGTGCTGAGATCGTGGCCCATTCATTACGACGACGTGACCGTGGGCACCAGTTTCGGCGACACCCATGTGATCGCCGGTGGTCCTGCCGAAGGCCCACCCGTGGTGCTCCTCCACGCACTGTTCGCCACCGCCACGTCGTGGTATCGCAACGTCGAGGAACTGAGCTCGACTCACCGCACCTATTGCGTGGATGTCATCGGCGAGGCAAACAGGAGTCAACCCACCCGTCCGGTCTCCTCGATGGACGACTTCCTGCAGTGGTTCACCGAGCTGCTCGATGGCCTTGGAATCGATGGTTGTTACCTCGTTGGGAACTCCTATGGCGGCTTCACTGCGGCCTATTACGCGATGAAGCTCCCGGACCGGGTGCGGAAACTGGTCCTGATAGGACCGGCGTCGACCATCCATTCGATGAGGCCGTTCATGCTCCACATGTTCTTTCCCAAAGGGCTCTACTTGATGGCCCCCTGGCTGCCGGGGGTTGCCAGAACCATGCGGTCGACGATCGACTGGATGCACAACGGACTCGCCCCGGATCCTCTTTGGGAACCGCTGTTCTTCGCCAACATGACCAACGGCAAGTTGCTGAACCGGGTCTTACCCCGGGTATACGAGAAGGGCGAGCTGGCGGAGATCACGGCGCCCGTATTGCTGGTCCTCGGTGAGAAAGAGGTCATCTATGGCGACCTCGAATCGGCCATCGGGTCGGCGACGGAACTGATGCCCGGAGCAAGGATCGCACTCATCCCCGATGCCCACCACATCACAGCTCTGGCACAGCCCGGGCTGGTCAACCGGGAGCTACTCGACTTCTTCTCCGCCTGAGTCGGGGCAGGCATCACCGGTGGCCATGGCGTTACCTTGTGATCCTCGCGTGACCGACACCCCCGACACCCTCTACGCCATGAGCGACGGCGTTCATATCGCTTACCAAACGGTTGGCGACGGGCCAGACATGGTCTTCTGCTCCGGGCTGTTCTCCAACCTCGACGTGATGTGGGAACAGCCCCGATGGGCGCACTTCCTGCAGCGTTTGGCGTCCTTCTCCCGGCTCACCCTGTTCGACATGCGTGGTGTCGGCCTCTCCGACCGGGGCAGCGACGCCCCGATCCTGGAGCGTCAACGCGACGACCTGGGTGCGGTGATGGATGCCGTGGGGGTGGAGAGCGGTGTGGTGTTTGGGGTGGCCAGAGCGGCGACCATGTCGATGCTCTTCGCCGCGACCCATCCCCAGCGCACCCAAGCCCTGCTCCTCTATGCGCCTACCGTGAAACGGGTGGCGTCGGAGGGCTACCCGTCTGGGATGACCACCGAGGAGGAGGCTTACTTCTTCAACCGCTTCGTCGACGAGATGGGAACCGGCAAGCATCTGTCGGTCCAGGCCCCGACACTTGCGATGGACCCTGCCTTCGTCAAATGGTGGGCGCGCTTCGAGCGGTTGGTGGCCAGCCCAGCAGCTTTCCGGGAGTTGGCCCAAATCATGAGGGATCTCGACATCCGCGAAGTGCTGTCGAGCATTCACGTCCCGACACTGGTGGTGCAGAGGACCGGCGACCTGGTGGTGCCCGCAGAACAGGGACGATATGTCGCCGAGCAAATCGCCGACGCCCGCTATGTCGAGCTCCCGGGTATCGATCATCTCCCCTTCGCCGGCGACAGCGACGCTCTGGCCGATGAGGTCGAGGAGTTCGTCACTGGTCGACGACCGGCAGCGACGACGGATCGAATCCTGGCCACCGTTCTCTTCACCGACATCGTCGACTCCACCCGACTCCAGGCCACGCTCGGCGACCGGGAATGGAAGAAGATGCTGGAGACCCACCATGGGATTGTTCGCCGGCATCTTGCCCGCAATGGCGGGCGGGAACAGGACACCGCCGGTGACGGCTTCTATGCCGTTTTCGACGGCCCGGCACGAGCCATCCAGTGCGCCAGGGATGTCGTGACCGACCTGGCCCCGCTCGGCATCGAGGTCCGGGCCGGCATCCACACCGGCGAGTGCGAGATCGCCGACGGGAAATGTGCCGGCCTCGCGGTGTCGATCGGAGCCCGGGTCATGGCGCTTGCGGGACCGTCGGAGATCCTGGTCTCACAAACGGTCAAGGACCTGACTGCAGGCGGCGACCTTCGATTCGAGGAAGCCGGGGAGCACGAACTGAAAGGGATTCCGGACCGCTGGCGGCTGTATCGGGTGGGTGATCGGAGGAGCTGAGGCCGGGGGGGCCCGGAACAACACCCTGGCGCCGAGCCTCGAAGTGTTACTAGCCTGACGGCGCGGGCGCGGCTGGGTGACGGGAGAGCGATGTCTTCTTTCGATGGAAGGCTCCGGCTGCCAGGCCAGGCCAAACTGCCGTTGGCCGTCGAGATCGATGTATCCCAGGAGCGAATGAGGTTGACCGCCGGGGAGGAGACGGTGGCCGACTGGCCCTTGGAGGGTCTCGAAGTCGATGCCCGCCCGGACGGATTTCACATCACTGTCGACGACGAACAAGTGGTCCTCAGTGTCACCGATGCGCCGAAATTCGCCAAAGAGCTGAACCTTCCCTCCCGACCCCCGAGCCGGCCGGTTGCGCCCAAGTCGAACCGCAAACCGCCGGCCGAGGTCCCGACGGAGGCCGCGAGCCCCGACGAAGACGAAGACGGAACCGGAAAGCATGCGGCTTCCCAGGTCGTCGAGACAACCTTCGATCCGTTCGACGAGGTGAGAGGTCGCGTCGATGAGGTCGCCATCTCCCTGACCTCGGACTCGATATCGCCTGCCGAGGCGTTTGCCCGATGGCTGGGCCTGCTCAAGGAGATCAACGGCGAACACGAGCGAGGATCCATGCCGTCCGAGGTGTTCTACGAGCTCAACACGCGGCTCCTCGACCTGATCCCGACGTCCTCCGAGCCCGACACGTAGGGCCGTCCGGACTAGGAGCCGAGCAGATCTTTCATCTGCCGATAGATGAGATGGGTCGCCCGCTTCGGCGCAACTCGGGTCATCAGGCTCATCGACTTCGCGTCCCGGCCCACATAGATATGGAGGTCGTCGGACTCGATCCCGTCGAGGATGATCTTCGCCGCGTCCTCGGGCGAGGTGGTCTTGATCTTGCTCTGATCGATGGCGTCCATGTTGGGCACCTCGACGCCGGAGTTGGCAGTGATCTCGGTGCCCACCGCCCCGGGCATGATCACCGACACCCCGACGTTGGTATCGAGGAGCTCGGCGTAGAGCCCTTCGGTCATCAGCTTGACCGCTGCCTTGCTCGCCCCGTAGATGGTCTGCCCGGGAACGGGCAGGAATCCGCCCATGCTGGAGACGCAGGCAACATGCGCCACCGGCCGCTCCAGGAGATAGGGCAGGAATGCCTTCACCATGTGGATCGTCCCGTAGAGGTTGACGTTGATCACCCGTTCGATGATCTCGTAGTCGAGCTCGTTGAGCTTGACGAAGGGCTGGATGATCCCGGCGACGTTGATCAGCCCGTCGACCGCACCGTGGGCAGCGATCACCTTGTCGGGGAGTGCTGAGGTGGTGGAGCGGTCGGTGATGTCTATGGCGAAAGTGGCGAGGCGATCACCGGCCCCGGCCAGGTCCGCGGTCTCGCTCAGGCTCTCCTCACGGATGTCGACGGCGGCGACGCGGGCGCCCCGGCGCAATAGCTCAAGGACCACCTGACGGCCGATCCCGTTGCCGCCACCGGTCACCACTACGACTTTGTCTGCGAGGTCCACGAACCCTCCAAGGAATTGAGAGGGTGCCGAATGTACGCCAAGCTCAGCCTCCAACCGCAGATGGCTAGGGTCGTCGGCCGGCATGGCGACCAAGCGGATCCAAGAGATCACGGCAGCCAACGAGACGCTGTTTGCTTTCCTCGAGATTTGGGACAAGCACCGGCATCGGCCGGGTGTCGCCAACTTCGCCTTCGGCAACCCCCAGGAGATGGTGGTCGATGGGTTCCCTCAGGCGCTGGCTGCGGCAACAGCCCCACGTGACAAGGACCATTACGCCTACAAGTTCTCCGAGGAGGAGTCGCGGCAGATCGTCGCCAGGGCGCTGACCGAGTGGCGGGGTCAGGAGTTCGATCCCGAGGACATCGCGATGACCCCGGGGGCTTTCGGCGCCATCGCGGTCGCTCTCGACACGCTGGTCGACGTTGGCGACGAAGTGGTGTACTCGGATCCGTCATGGTTCTTCTACCGGTCGATGATCCTGTCCACGGGGGCGATCCCGGTCAGCGTGCCGATCGGCGACGACCACGACCTCGATCTCGATCGGCTCGCCGGGGCGATCACCGAGAAAACCCGGCTGGTGATCGTCAATACCCCGCATAACCCGACCGGGCGGATCTATCCCCCTTCCACCCTCCAGGGTCTGGCCGAAGTCCTGACCGAAGCCTCGGACCGGTTTGGAGCCCCGATCCACATCCTCTCCGATGAGCCGTATGCCCGGCTGGTGTTCAGTGACGCCGAGTTCACCAGCCCTGCGCAGTTCTACCCGCCCACCCTGATCTCGTACAGCTACGGCAAGGTGCTGCTGACGCCGGGACAGCGGATCGGGTGGCTGGCGTGGACCCCGGACATGCCGGATCGGCATTCATTGCGCTCGGAGGTGTTCTCGGCTCAGATCGCGGGCGGATGGATGTTCCCCAGCGCGCTCATGCAGTACTCATTGGAGAAGCTGGAGACGCTTTCCATAGACCTGGTCGAATTGGAGCGGAAGCGGGATCTCCTCGTCGCCGAGCTCGGGGAAGCCGGCTACGAGCTGTGGCGGCCGGAGGGGACGTTCTACCTCTGGGCCCGCTCCCCCGATCCCGATGATTCCGCCTTCGCCGAGAGCCTGGCGAACGAGGGTGTCCTCGTCCTGCCGGGGACCACCTGTGGGGCGCCGGGATTCTTCCGCATCTCACTCACCGGCACCGCGGAGATGATCGAAAGCAGCCTGCCCGTGTTCCGAAAGGCGATCGCGAATCGGGTTCGGGCTGAGTAGAAGAAGAAAAAAACCAAGAAACCTGTCGAACGAAATGGGTCGACAGGACATTTATAGGTAAGGAGCGGGCGAAACGCCCGCGGAGGAGGAGCCGCATGACCCAAAGGATCGGTCCGGGGCCGGTCCGGGTGCGGCCCGACCAAAGGAGACCACCATGGCTCGACGCCTTCTAGTCATTGGGCTGAGCCTGATTCTGTTACTCGCCGCAACCGGAACCTCCGGTGCCACGTCCAAGTCGGGCGGCGCGCAGGACACGACTGTCCTGGATTGGAATCGTCATGCAGCCGAGGCGCTGATTCCCGGAGCTGGACAGCCACCCCCGGTCTCGATCCTGCACATGGCGATGGTGCAGACCGCCGTATTCGACGCGGTGAACATGATCGATCGAGGCTATGAGCCCTACCTGGACGACCTGCCCCGGGCATCGCGCAGAGCTTCCAAGCCTGCAGCGGTGGCGACCGCGGCCCACCACGTGTTGGTCGGGCTGGGGATCGCACCCGTGCCGGCCCTACCGGGGCCGGTGATCGCCCGCCTCAACACCCTGTATACCGACGCCATGGCAGCAATCCCGGACAGCGCGGCCAAGACCGCCGGCATCAATGCCGGTGCGGCAGCGGCGGCGGCCATGCTCCTGGAGCGGACCGGAGACGGCCGGTATACGGCGTTTTCGTTCGTGGTTGGTGACGAAGCGGGTGAATGGGTGCCCACCGGTAGTGGCAACGACCCCAATGCGTGGGTGGCCATAGTGGAGCCGTTCCTGATGAAGAAGAACTCACAGTTCCGGACCGACGGCCCGCTCGACCTCGACTCCCGGGCTTATGCCAAGGAATACCAGGAAGTCAAGGACTACGGCGGCAACGGCATCCCAATCACCGGCACCCCAACGCTTCGCAGTCCCGAGCAGACCGCCACAGCCATGTTCTTCACCGCCAACCCGGTGGAGATGTACAACAGGGCGTTCCGGACCTTCGCCGTCGATCGGAAGATGAAGCTGGTCGATCAGGCCCGGCTATTCGCCAAGTTGAACCTGGCGGGCGCCGACGCGCTCATCGGCTGTTGGGACGACAAGGCTTACTGGAGCTTCTGGCGACCGGTCACCGCGATCCAGAACGGCGATAACGACACCAACCACCGGACCGTTGGCGACCCGAATTGGAACTCACTGGTTCCGTCGCCTCCCTATCCGGACCACCCATCCGGGTACAACTGCGTCACCGGTGCATTCATGGAGACCGCGCAGGACTTCTTCGGCAAGAAGAAGGTGCAGTTCAGCCTGGTCAAGATCACACCGGGCTCCCCGGACGTGACCCGGACCTACAAGCGGTTCACCGACGTGACCAAGGACACAATCAATGCCCGGATCTGGCTGGGAATCCACTTCCGGACTCCGGACGTCCAGGGGGCGGAGCTCGGCGAGGACGTTGCCGATTTGCTCGATCAGGCGCTTCTTCGACGAAGAGATGACCTGACCCCGGGCGGGCCCGCCCTCTCCACTGGGCCCGCCCGGGTCACACCGCTCGGGTGAAACAGTCGATCGGAGAAGTCGGTCGATGGCTAGGTTCGGCTATTGAACGTGTCCTCCGTCGAGCTCCGCGACATCCTCACCGATGCCGATCGTACCGCCGTCCTGGCCCTGCGCCGGGCACCGGGTCAGGAGCGCTTCCTGGGATCGATGGAGGGCCACTTCGAAGACGCCGCGGCGGAACCCCGTGCGATGCCACGCATGTGGTCGGTGCATGCTGACGATTCATTGGTCGGCTTCGTGATGATCAGTGACAACATCGAGGACCTCGGCGACGACCTGGTCGGGCCCTACTACCTCTGGCGGCTCCTGATCGACGAGGCATTCCAGGGTCGGGGCTACGGCGCGGCGGCCATTGATGCCGTGGTCAGGTATCTGCGAACCCGGCCCAACGCAGACGTCCTCTGGACCAGCTGCGGGAAGGGTGAAGGCGGACCACTGCCGTTCTACCTGCACTATGGCTTCGAGCTCGTCGGGGACGTCCAATTCGACGACGACGACCCGGAGCACCTGCTGCGGCTGAGTCTGACCGAACTCGGAGCGCCAACCGGCTAGGCAGAGAGTCGTGGGCTGGGTGACCTCGGCGTTGTCCGGGAACTGCATTCCAAGCTCGGTCTTGATCTCGAGATGGCGCAACAAGAAGGCGGCCTCGTCGAATCGTCGTCGCCGCAGCCAGCCGGTCACTTCCTCGTTGCCCTTGCTGGCGTTGCAGGAGCCGCAGGCCGGGGCGATGTTGTCGAGGGTGTAACGGCCACCACGAGAGATCGCGAGCACGCAATCGCGCTGCAGCGGCTTATCGATGGCGCCGCAATAGGCGCAGCCGCCCCAGGCTGTCCTTGAGCGCGGTCCACTGCTCGTCACTGAGGTCGTGTTCGACGCGATCCATCCGACGTTTGCGTTTGCGTGCGCTGCGAGCCTTGCGACTTCGGTTGACCGCCATCACTCCAGCGTATGCGCCCGCCTCACGGAGCCCTGGCAGGGCGCGACTCACCCCCGGGATGGCCCGGGGGTGAGTGAAGGTGATCCTGACTACTGGCGGCCGAACCGGGGAGTGGTCGGCTCCCTCAGATCCTTCGGCGCTCCCAGTCCAACCGGCGGGCGGGAGATACCCGTCCTGCACCGCGAGGAATCGCCACCCCAGCCTGATCGGACGACCGCCGCCGACGGGAGATAGCCGTCCTGCAGACGCAGCTCGGCTTCCCGGGCTGCCTGCGCGCTGAGAATCGCTTGCGGGGTCAGATATCCGTCCTGAATCGCCGGAGAGACGTTCCCGGGCCCGGCCTGCCTGCTGGTCTGCGCCGGCGCCGGGTCTCCACTTGCCCTCTCGGGCTCCACCATCTGGGTCATGGCCACGGCGAGCCATGCCACGAGGGCGATGAGACCGACGACGATAAGCACCCTGTGGAATCGGGGCTGTCGTTGAATTGCAACTGTCATTTTCCTGCCTCCATGCTCGAGGCGCTCGGTGAGCGCCGTTCCGCCTGTCACATGGCGAAGGTATGGCGGGGCCGGAAAAGGCACATCGGGAGGGATACCCATCTTGGATCAGGGCGCACCCAGGCTTCGGGTCAAGCTCCCCAGATTGCGGGCGACAAGGACTACGCCGGAGTCTGAAGAAGCGCAGCCCTCACGCTCAGTGGGTGTGGTTCTTACGGGAGTAGATGGTGTTCGCCTCATCCTCGGTGAGCCCGTTCCCGGTGTCTCGGAGAAATGACATCAGATAGCTCTCCTGGATCTTGATGTAGCACTGACCGTCCACCACCTTGCCGTCCCCACCGCAGATCGCTTTCACGCGACCTGCCACCTCATCGCCATATTTGCCGTCGATATCGTCGTCCGACATCCCGAGCAGGGCCTGGAGGAGCTTCACGTCTTCTCGTTTCCGGGTTCTTCCTTTGCCGGTCGGCTCGCTGAAACCATCATTGAAATGGAGCGGGAGCATCGTGTCGTCATCCTCCTCTGGCGCGGGCGCTGTCATCGCTGTCATCAGCCGGGTCGTCTCCCCGCCCAGGGCGGATCTCAGGTCCGCTCTCAGGTCTTCGAGGTTCTGGTGGCTGTTCTTGTCATTCCATCGCGGATCGGTCTTGCGGTCGGTCCATTCACCATGGGAGATCAACCGCTCCGCCGTCCAACCCATTCGATCGAAGATGACGATCCAACATCCGAGCACCGCCTCATACTGCGCTTTCGGGATTGGGCTGCCATCCCCGAGGTGGTCGGTCTCATTTGTCAGGTACCAGGCGTTGCCACCGGCGTCGTTGGGGAGTCCACGCGCCTTTGCAGTGCCCGTGGGGGCGACCCCTTTCGAGGTCTCCTTGCGAACGGTCGACGATCCCTCCCCGGTCGAGTAGTTGCACGAGCCGGCGGCAATCACGTGGACGGTGCCGTCGCCTTTCACGTTGAAGTTGCACTTGATCCGTACCGGCAGATAGAGGCTGCGGACCGGGTACGGCACCGGTGCCGCGGTGTGGTGCTGCAGAGCGCCGATCGGCCGTCCCCTGACCCATGACTTGCCGCGGTCCTCCCAGCCTGGCTCCTCGACGACGCGAAGCCCGGCACTGCGGAACTCTTCGGCCAGCCAGGTGAGCTTCATCCGGATCCTCGAGGAAGGCGAGGAAGCTACTCCTCCCAAAATTGAGACGAAAAAGTCGCCTCAGCGACGCTTGTCGTCCCAATTACGAGGCGGACGAGGATCAGCCGTTCGACTGACCCGGGGGATCGACCGTTCGGGCCTCGAACTATCCCCGGCAGGCCGATGCGCTGAGCGCTGGCTTCTCGCATAGTCGTGACATGACCACCAACAGCGAGGAGCGGCCATGCCCGCGATCGAAATCGAGAATCTGACCAAGCGATATGGCGACGTCCAGGCCATGGACAAGATCAGCTTCTCCGTCGAGAAGGGCGAGATCTTCGGGATCCTGGGGCCCAACGGCGCCGGCAAGACCACCACAGTCGAATCAATCGCCGGGTTGCGTCGCCCGGACGGCGGGACGATCCGGGTCCTGGGACTCGATCCGGTGCATGATCAGGAAGAAGTCCGTCGCCGTCTCGGCGTCCAGCTCCAGGAGAGCAGGATGCCCGACAGGATCAAGGTTGGAGAGGCACTCGACCTCTACGCGTCGTTCTATGAGAGCCCACTCCCCTGGGAAGCCCTGCTCGAGCAACTCGACCTCACCGACAAGGCGGACACCCGGTTCGGCAAGCTGTCCGGCGGCCAGAAGCAGCGCGTATCGATCGCACTGGCCCTGGTCGGCAACCCCGAGGTGGTGATCCTCGACGAGTTGACCACCGGCCTCGATCCTCAGGCCCGTCGTGACACCTGGGCAATGGTGGAACAGCTCCGGGAGCGAGGGGTCACGGTGATATTGGTCACTCATTTCATGGAGGAAGCGGAACGTCTCGCCGATCGGGTGGCCCTCATCGACTCGGGGAGACTGGTGGCGCTGGACACCCCCACCGGCCTCATCGCCTCGACGGACAACGAGCAGGTGATCCGGTTTCGGCCTTCCCGGCCCATGGACGATTCGGTCTTTGCCGGACTGCCCGAGGTCACCGGGGTGACTCATCAGGGCGACCAGATTGAGGTCAAAGGCGTGGGCAATGTGCTTCACGCCGTCACCACCGCGCTGGTCAACAACCAGGTGGTAGCCCAGGAGCTCCGGGTGGAGCAGGCGACCCTCGACGACGCCTTCCTGGCGCTCACCGGCCGTTCCATCCAGACCGACACCGAGGAGGTATGACCGAGATGTCTGCTTACACAAAGATGACCGCAGTCGAAGCGAAGCTGTTCTCCCGGGAACCGATGGCCGTGTTCTGGGCCCTTGCCTTCCCCGCCGTGCTGCTGTTGGTGCTCGGGTTCGCCTTCCCCGGAGGACAGGAGCCCAGCGCCGATCTCGGTGGCTACCGCCTCGTCGATCTCTATGCGCCGATAGTCCTGCTGGTGGCCCTGGCCACCGTCGCCTTCGCGACTTTCCCACCTGTCCTCGCCGGTTATCGGGAGATGGGGCTTCTCCGGCGGCTGTCGACCACCCCGGTGGGGCCGAGAAGGCTGGTCGGCGCCCAACTCTCGTTGCAGGTCGCGGTGGCCTGTGTGGCGGGCGTACTGGGTTTGGCCGTCGCCAACCTGGTCTTCGACATCCCGGTACCGGGCAACCCGGGCGGCTTTGTCTTCTCCTTCCTACTCACGGCGGCTTCGATGCTCTCGATGGGCCTGTTCATCGGGGCAGTGGCGCCGAGTGCATCGGCTGCCCAGGGAATCGGGATGGCGATCTACTTCCCGATGCTGTTCTTCGCCGGGGTCTACTTCCCAAGGGACGTGATGCCCGAGGGGCTGCGCCGGCTGAGCGACCTCACCCCGGCCGGTGCCGGAGTCGAGGCCCTGCAGGCCACCTGGCTGGGCCAGGCACCCCCGGCTTCTAGTCTCCTGGTGATGGCCGCATACGCCCTGGGCTTCGGTCTCCTTGCCACCGTCTTCTTCCGATGGGAGTAGAGCCCGATCCGTCGACGGGGCTGCTCGAGGAGAGCGGCGCCTGGGAAACGCCGTTCGACATGGTCCTGGAGTGGGCCCCTTGGGCCACGCTGCTGGTCGGTCTGGTCCTCGAGGTGCTCAATGCCATCGGCGATCCATCGCGCCTGCCGCTCACCCTGGGGCTGGCGGCGCTGGCCGCGGGCTGGGTGCTCTTCATGTACACGAGGGCCGGCCCACGCCGCGAGGACCAGAGGTGGATGCGTGTCTACATAGCCGGGCTGATCGTCATCGGGGCACTGATGATGTATTACCGGCCCGGGTTCTTCCCCTTCGTGATCACCGGGTTCATCCACGCCTTTCTCCTCAAGCCCGCCCCGGTCGCCTTCGTCGCGGTTCTCCTGAACTCGCTGGTGATCAACTCCAGGATCGTCTACCCCGACGGCGGCACCGAGGCCTGGGTGTCGTTCTCGATCATCGTCGTCATCCAGACCACGGCCATCGGCTTCGGGATCATCGGCGGGGAGAAGATTTGGGACCTGAGCGAGCAGAGACGGGTGGCGATCGGCGAGTTGAAGAAGGTCATCGACGAGAACGCCGCACTTCAGGCCCGGCTTCTCGAGCAGGCCCGCGAAACGGCGGTGGACGAGGAGCGGCAGCGGTTGGCGCGGGAGATCCACGACACCATCGCTCAGGGATTGACCGGTGTCATCACCCAGCTCGAAGCGGCCGGTCAGGCACGCGGTGATGACGTTGAGCTGCAGAGACGCATCGACAATGCCCTGCACCTGGCCCGAGACAGCCTCGGCGAAGCGAGGCGAGCGATGCGCGATCTGCTCCCGACCGCCCTCGAGGAGCGAGCACTGCCTGCCGCTCTTCAGGAGGTGACCGCCCGCTGGTCGTCGTTACATCATGTGCCCGCCGAACTCACCACGACCGGCACCACCCGCCGGCTCCATCCCGAGGTAGAGGTCACCGTGCTCCGGGTCACCCAGGAAGCCCTGGCCAATGTGGCGAAACACGCCGGCGCCACCCGGGTGGGCGTCACCCTTTCCTACATGGGCGACATCGTGTCGATCGACGTGCGGGACGACGGGATCGGCCTCGATCCGGCCGCCATGGCAAATGGCAGCGCATCGGGCTCTGGGTTCGGCCTCACCGCGATGCGACAACGGGTCGAAGGGCTCTCCGGGACCCTGGAAGTCGAGTCCGAGCCGGGAGCGGGGACCGCGGTCTCCGCGTTTCTACCCGCGATAACGGTGGACCAGGGCAGTGGCTGAATCGCCGATCCGGGTCCTGATCGTGGACGACCACCCCGTGGTGCGCGATGGTCTGCGGGGCATGTTCGCCAACGAGGACGGATTCGAGGTGGTGGGTGAGGCCAAGAACGGCCGGGACGCCGTCGATCGAGCCCTGACGCTGGAGCCCGATGTGATTCTGATGGACCTCCGGATGCCCGAGATGAGCGGGGTGGGCGCGATCAAGGAACTCATCGAAAGGGGGGTAGAGGCGCGGGTGCTGGTGCTGACCACGTTCGACACCGACACCGACGTCCTCCCCGCCATCGAGGCCGGCGCCACCGGCTTCCTGCTCAAGGACGCCCCACGTGAGGAGCTGTTGCGGGCGGTCGTCGCGGCGGCAGAGGGAGAGGCGGTCCTCTCCCCCAGCATCGGCGCCCGCCTGCTCAGTCAGGTGCGAGGGTCGGGCAAAGAGGCGGTCAGCCAGCGTGAGCTCGAGGTGTTGCGACTGGTGGCGGCAGGATCGACCAACAAGGAGATCGCCGAGAGTCTCTTCATCAGCGAGGCGACGGTGAAGACCCATCTTCTCCACATCTACACCAAGCTCGGGGTCAACGACCGCGCCGGCGCCGTCGGTGCCGCCTTCGAAACCGGCCTCCTCACCCCCGGGCAGTTGAGTCGGTAGTCGACCTCAGTCCCACTCCACCGGGACGATTTGATGGGTGTGCGGAGAGCCCTTTGAGCGCGACGATCAAGTCAGCTCGATACCGAAGACCTGGCTGTTAGGGACCGCGACCGAGTTGTGCCACAGGATCACCTTCCAGGTCGCAACCTCGAGCCTGAAGACACCGATGTGTCGCAATGGAGTCTTCGTCCCCGAGGTGACGATCCGATCGAATGGCTGCCCCACCCGATTCACCGTCTTCGAATGCGTCCACCTCGAACTCGATGTCGACCAGGACTCGCCGCCCGGGCTCCCGAATTGTCAGGAACTCCTCAGGCCGGCCCACCATTCATCCTGGGCGAAGCCGATGACACGGAGATTGGGGTCTGCCGACATCAGGTTGGCCATGGCGGCCATGTCGTTCTCTTTCCATGCCACCAGCACCCGCCGGGCCACCGACTCGATCTCGGGCGACGGCGTTGGTGGCATCAGGCGAGTCCGCCGATCGATGCCCGCGGGCCGTGCTCGGGCCGGATCCCGATCACTGAGCAGGCGGTTGCTGGGAATCTGCCTCGACCGGCGCCTTGCCCCCGATCCTTGTCAGCGCCCCGAAGTTGGGCGCCCAGCCGACACCGAACACCTTGCCGGCGATGATCGGTCCCTCCGGGTTCCAGTAGGTGCTCCGAAATCGCTCCGCTGTCGGCATGCGGAAGTCGTAGGGCACGATGTCGGCGACCTTTCCGTGCCACGTTCTCTCTTCCCGCGGCTTGCGGAGCTCCTGGATTATTGCGACGACGCCGAGGATGGCGAGGGCGAGTCTCCAGATATCCCTGACGCTGAACGACTTCCGATCCTGGTCCATTGCCACGCAGGGTAACCGGGCCCCCGAGTCACAACTTCGAGCCCAGTCATCCCCAGCGGACGCCGACTTGCCTCTTGATACCGGGCAGGGGCAATGAGGCCGCTTCCGCCTCGACAGCATCGCGTGCGGCCCGGGAGAGGCGGCGCCAGGCCTGGATCGTCACCAGGTCCTGGGAACGTCGCCAGGTCCCAACGATCTCGCCCGCGACCAGGACCGCTCCCGGCCAGACCCGTGAGGTCCACAGGGCGCGACGACGATCGGCATCTGCGACCAGGAGATCTCGATCGGCGCCCTGGAGCAGGTAGTAGGAATCACCGCTCGGTAGGAGGCGCGCCGGCGCCGCCGGCGCCGGAGCTGCGCGGAACGCCGACTCATCACGAGTGAGGATCCAACCCTCTCCGATCGGCGTACGCACCGGGGTCAGCGACCTGCGGAGGGCGTCGAAGGCGGCGATCCCCCGCTTTGGGGCGATCCCGGCCCACCCGGCGAACGATTCGGGGTCGGCCGGGCCGAAGACGTGCAGGTAACGCCGTGCCAGTTCGAGACGGGCAGCATGCGGGTCGACCTCCGGGGGCGGCACCGTCCAGATCACTGGCTGTCGGGCGCCGTCCCAGCGCATCAGGATCGTGCCGGTGGGAGCGGCATACCGGAGGCTGTTGGGTTGGACACCGAGAGCCCTCCCCGCCTCGCCATAGGTCATCCGGTCTCCGTCAAGGAGCGCATGGAGGCGGGCGGCACGGTCCTCGGCATACCGTCGATCGTCTTCGTCGTCGGGCAGCCTCCCCAGCGTGAACACGGCGAGATCTCGCTCCGCGACCACATAGGCGCTGAACCGGGGACCCCAGAGCTGAACCAGGGAGGAGTCCTCCCACGAAGTGGGCTCGGTCCCCTTGACCCGAGCGTGGATCGAGAGCAGCGCGGCGCGCGGCATGCTGTCCTGCAGTCCGGCCCACGCGGCCTGGCGGAGCGACCGCCGGCCGCGGGGCAAACGCTCATCGAGTGCTCCCACTCGTCGTCGGAAGGCGAGGATCTGAGACCGCGTCAGATCGAGCCGCACCATCCTCCGCACCGTACTGGAATGCCGCGGCCGGGCTTGGCGCGTCGCTGAGGCGATGGCACATCGGCGCACCTCGGGCCCGGCGACCGATGAGTCGTTGGCCCGACGCCGGTCGGGCAAGTAACAGCGTCGAATCGTGGACAATTGCGACGGCTGGTTTCCCAGCCACCCCCCTTCGATGGCGGCTTAGACCGTGCCGGGACTCCGGTTGAGTTCCGAACAGCCTCCAACCGCCGCGATCCATCGCCGTTCGTTCGAAAGACAAACGCGCCCGAATCAGGGGCAGAAAGGGTCACTAATGACCGACACAATCACTCCTCCCGTGGTGGAAGAGAAAGCACGCAAGCCCCTCTACAAGCGGTGGTGGGTCTACGCGATGGCTGCTGTAGTCCTGATCGGGATTGCCAACGCCGGGGGCGGTAGCCCGGAGGCCAGCCTTGAGACAACTTCCTCGGGGCTAAACGACAGCGCAATCGAGTCTGAAGCACCGGCTCCCACTGTCCCGGCTCCCGCTGCCCCAGCTTCGGAGTTCACTCGATCCGAGGAGAATGCCATTGCCTCCGAGCCGAGACTACGATCGACCTCATGGCGTCTCTCGCACCGGGTCTGACAGAGGCAGACTCGGAGTTCGAGGGGTTCACCATGGCAGAATCGACCCTGGCTGTGCGATTCTGATCACCGCGGATTGGAATGAAGCAGGCATGGAAGTCCACGGAGACTTACTCTCGACACGATGCCGTCCTCGAAGGAGCGAGTTGATCGACCGAGTTGGAGTTCGAGAGGATTCGACGCAACGCTGAGGCCGACCTACGGGGTCGGCGAAGACGGGGACTCTGAAGCAAACATTCGAAGACCAGCTTGAGCAGGCAAGAGAACCACGATGCGGCCTTCGGGCTCGATTGGAGTCGCCACTTCGTTCCAGTGAAGATGGTCAAGGCCTGTAGGACCGAAGGCAACGGGACTAGCTCTAACCGGTCACTCCCCTGCATCCGTCACCGCCGACCGACCACCCATCTCTCGCATGAAGTTGGAGAAGATCCCGGCCGGGGAGGTCAGGAGGATTAGCACCAGCGCCTGAAGGACTCCCAGGCTGGCCAAGGCGATATTGACGATCCCGATCAGGGCCAGCCCCCCGGTCGTCGCCACGAAGACACGCAACGACACCGGATCCCACACCGAGGGGTCGCGCCGACGAAGACGCCACATGTCGGAGAGCTCGAAGAGGACGATGAGTCGCCGAGGCGATCCTGATCGTCAGGGCGTCATCCTGGGTGAAGGTGTGGATCGGCACCAGAGAGAGGCACAAGAACGCGATGGTCAATGCATGACGGACGATGGTCTTGACCCGCCACAGGTTGACCGGGTCCCAACCCGAAGGATCGTCGCGAAGCCAGGCGATGACCGCTCCGAACCCGGCCAGGCTGATCGAGAGGCCGGCGATCGAGGTGAAGAAGGGCTGTCCTTCCACGCCGGCGATGTTATGAACCAGGCCATCTCATTTGGCGGATCGCCGCAACCCCCCAACCGTCCCTACCTCGACGGCCACCGGTAACGTGCCCAGCCTGTGAGTGAGGCGGAGACAACCACTATTCAGGGAACCCTCACGATCCTGTTCACGGATCTCGAGGGCTCTACCGACCTGCGGGTCAGGGTCGGTGACGCCACCGCCAATGAGCTGATCCGTCTCCACGACGATCTGGTGCGCTCGCGTTTGGAGACCGCCGGGTCCATGGAGACCAAATCCCTGGGTGACGGGTTTATGGCCCTCTTCAGCTCGGCCAATCGGGCTATCGAGGCCGCGACCTCGATTCAGAGAGCGATCCAGGAGCACAACGAGTCCAACCCGGACCAACAGCTCTCAATTCGCATCGGACTGAATAGTGGTGACGTGACCCATGCCGGCGGGGAGGTCCATGGGACCGCCGTGCACGCCGCCTCGAGGATCGCCAACAAGGCCCAGGGTGGCCAGATTCTCGCCTCCCAGGTCGTGCAGGATCTAGCGGGGTCTCTGGGAGACACCAAGATCGTCGACCGGGGTTTGTTCTGGCTCAAGGGTTTCCCGGAGAGGTGGCGGCTTTACGAAGTCCTGTGGAGGGAGAAGGAAGCAGCAGAGGGTCGGATCAGCAGGGAGACCAAGGCCGCATCGGCAGCCGCATTCGACCTCGACGCGCCACGGGCGTCGGGCCCCGTCATCGGCAGGACCCGGGAGCTCAAGGTCATCGAAGAACAACTCCAAGGCACCGGCGCCGGCCTCCGCGCGGTCGTCCTCGAAGGCGAAGCAGGAATCGGCAAGACCCGCATGCTCGACGCCACCGCCGATCTCGCGACCGGGATGGAGACCCCCTATTGGGTACTCGACGTCAGTGCCGACGAGGAGCTGCGGGGCCCTTCCTCCTCTTCCGGTCACTGCTCAACTCACCCCGGACCTCTTCCATCGCCCAGCAGGCAGTGGCGCTCGAACAGCTGGACCGTGCCCAGGAGGCAGTCGGAGGAAGAAGCCCCCGAGTCGAGGGTCTCTCCCCGCAGGAGCAGATGCTTCGGACCTTCGACGAGGTCGCCTCGGCATTCCTCGCCCTGACCAGGGAGCGCCCGCTCGCCCTGCTCTTCGACGACGTGCAGTGGGCCGACGACGACAGCATCCAGTTGATCAGGTACCTGGTGCGCACCCTGGCCACCGGCCCAATCTTCCTGCTGATCAGTCTCCGCCCGCATTCCGACTCGGCATCCGGAGGCGCCGGCAAGCTGATCGCCGACCTCGATCGGATGCGGGTGACGCAGGTGCTGAGGTTGCAGCGGTTGAGCCGGCTGGAGACCGGCGAGCTGCTCGGGAATCTGCTCGCGGCTCCTGCGGACGAGGCGACCGTTGCCAGCTTCCACGCCCGCTCCGAAGGGGTCCCCTTCTTCATCGAGGAGCTGGCCCGGGCCTACCGCGAGGCAGAAGCCCTGCAGCTCATCGACGGGACCTGGACGATGACCAAGCTGAGCGGGCCGGCGGTGCCGTCCTCGATCCAGTCGCTGATCGAGCGGCGACTGGCACAACTGGAGAAGGAGTGCCGGGACCTGCTGGCAGACGCCGGGGTCCTGGGCCGACGCTTCGCCCTCGGCGACCTGGCCCGGGTGCTGGCCCGGATCGAGGGGGAGCCGGAGAAGGCCGAGTGGAAGCTGGGCGAAGAGCTGCAGAACGCCGTCGACCTCGGTCTGATCGTCGAGGAGCCGGCCGATTCGCGCTACGACTTCTCTTTCTCCCACGATCAGATCCGGGCGTCGCTGTTGGGATCGATCTCGAGACAGCGCAGGCGCGCCATCCACGGGGCCATCGCCGAATCGATGGCCGCCGAGGGTGGCACCGAGAACCTGTCGATGCTGGCCCACCATGCTCTCGAGGCCGGCGATCAAGGGCTGGCAGTGTCTACGGCTCTGGAGGCGGCCCGATCGTCATTGGCGATCTCCGCCCCCGAGGAGGCGATTCGCCTCATCGACGCCACCCTTCCCGCCGCTACCGCACCCGAAGACCGGATCGAGATGCTCCGGGTGAAGGACGATGCCCTCCAAGTCCTCGACCGCGGGATGGAGCGTCTTGCCAACCTCGCCGAGATGACCGCCCTGACCGCCGCTGTCCCCTCCCCGGCACTCGACGCCGAGGTGAGGTTGCGGAAGGCGTCCGCCGCCCGGGCCAGCCAGGACTTCGAGCTGGCAGCCGACCTCGCCCTCGGCGTGTGTCATGGCGCGGTGGACTCCGGTGACCGCGCCCTGGAGCTCGCCGCCTGTCTCGAGCTGGGACAGGCCAGGACCAAGGCCCCGATCGGAGAGGGCTACTACCCGCTCGACGATGTCGACCTGGACTCCGCAGAAGCCGCGTATGAGCGGGCACTGGCCATCGCCCGTGACATTGGTGACAGGGCCGGAGAGGCCGACTCGCTTCGGGAGTTGGCCGTGATCGGGCTGGGACGGGTCAACACGGCGGCGGCGGCGGCCCTGGAGGGGGGATCCTCCCGGATCGAGATCATGTTCCAGGGGCCGGAGATGTTCAGCAAGGTGAAGGAGCTCGCTGAAGAGGCGTTCCGGATCTACGAGGAGATCGGGGACAAACGAGGATCGATGTCGGCGCTGATTACGATGGCATACGCCCATGTCACCGACCTGACGGCGACCGGCATCGCCGGTCGGATGGAGCACATCCGGGCCCTCCATCACAGCAGGAAGGGCGAGGTCACCGAGAGTCAGCGGGCGATCGACGATGCCCTCATGCTGTACAGCATCCATACCTACGCCCGGAGCAACCTCCAGCCGGGTCTCGCCCTGGAGAGGGGGCGCGAGGCGTTCGAGGCGGCCCGGGCCCTCGGCGACCGTTGGCTGGAGTCCCTCGCCGCCGGTGGCATGGCGATGACCTATCTGTCGATCGGTGACGAATCCCAGTGTGGGGCATGGCTCGACCGCGCCGCCGCCGCCGCCGTTTCCGTGGCCAGCACTTCGATGGCCCGACGGCTCGAGATGTGGCGGGGGGCTCACGCTGCCGCCCGGGACGACCTGGAAGGAATGGAGTCTCATTTCGAGAGGGCCGCGGAGCTCGCCGGTCAGAAGAACCTCGGCGCCCGATGCGAGGCGCTATCGACCATGGCCTTTGAGGCTGCCCGGATCGGTGTCGCCACGGGAGACGAGGCGGCGATGGCGAAGGCGAAAGCAACCGCAGCCGAAACGCTACGGGCGATTCGGCCCATAACCGGTCAGTTGCCATGGGAGGCCGACGCCCATGCCGCCCTGGCGTTGGTGGCGCAGGCCGAGGAGGACGGGGAGACGGCTGCCGACGAGGCCCGGGCCGCCCTCCAACTCGACGGAGAGACGTTCCTGGCCCAATATCTCCATGTGCTCTGGGTGGCGGGGCGGGTCCTGATCCTGGCCGACGCACCGGAAGCGGCTGCCCTCAGCGCCGAGATCCTCGCCGGGTTCGGCTACATCGACATGTCGATCGCCGACCCGGATCTCAAGGCCAAGTGGTTCGGACTTCCGACCCACCACGAGCTGGCCGAGATCGTTGGCTTCGAGCCGTCCCTGGCGAGCCAACCTGAGGATCGGGTTGCGTTGGGCGAGGACGAGCTCGGGCTGCTCCGGGACCTGGCATCCGGATCAGTCACCGTCGGGGGGCCGGCTGGCGAGGGGGACTTGCAGGAGTTGCTGTCGAAACTGGGAGTGGCCACGGAGGCCGAGGCCATCGAGTATGCAATCAAGACAGGTGTCACATGGCAGTGAGGGTGATCATCGACCGGCGGCGCTGCATCGGAGCCGGCACCTGCATCGTGCTCGCCCCTTCGGCATTCCAATGGAGACAGGGGGACTTCCAGAAGCCTGAGCTCCTCGACGTCACCACGATCGACGACGACATCCTTCGGGAGGTAGCCGCGGCCTGCCCGACTCAGGCGATCGTGCTCGAGACAGTGGTCGATTCGATGGAGGGCGCGCCGGGCTAGGAGCCCTTAGGTCCGGACGGCGGGAAGCGGTTTGGTGGTCGGTCCGCTGATGATCGCTCCGTTGTATTCGTAGCGGGAGCCATGGCAAGGACAGTCCCAGGTTCGGGCCCGGCTGTTCCATTCGACGATGCAGCCCATGTGTTGGCACCGGGCAGAGAGGGCGTAGGTGGTTCCGTCCTCGTGGGCGTAGGCCGCGACCTTCTCACCATCTACTTCGACAACAGCGCCCTCCCCGGGACGGAGATCAAAGAGGGAACGGCTCACAGTCCGCACGATGAGCACATCCGAGACGGCTTCGTGCGCGACCCGACTTGGCACGGCCCGCTGAATGTATCGCCGAGATCCGGTCATGCCCTTGTTCCCCACCACGACCAGGTCGAAATCGCCTGCGTGTCTCGAGATCTGCACTGCGGGGTTGCCCTTGGTCACTATCTGTTCGATGCCGTCGCGTTCGAGTCGGGCGGCGGTATCCCGGAGAACGATGTCACCGATCAACTCGTCGCCGACGTAGATCAGGGCGACCTCGGCGCCGAGCGCCTGGGCGAAGGCATCTCCGTGGCGGGTCGCCTGGAAGGCGGTCAGAGAGCCGTCTGTGGCGAGAAGGGCCCTGCGGTAGGCGTGCTTTCGGCCAGGGTCGGCGGTCCTCACCACCAGAATGTCGACCGGCGAATGATGCGCAACCTGGCTCGGCAGGCCACCGAGGCTGAACCGGCTCGCCGGTCCCATCCCGTGGTCGCCAATGACCAAGAGGTCGGCGGGAAGCTCGGCCGCAGCGGCGACGATCGACTCGGCTATGGCACCTTCGCGAAGCAAGATCTGCGCCTCGGCGCCGAGGGCGCGGGCTCGGTCCGCCGCCTCCCGAAGAACCTCCTTACCGCTCCCTGTGTCGTCGACATTGATGAGGTGCAGGTCGGCTCCGAGTTGTTTGGCGAGCCGGGCTGCGACCTCTTCTGCCATTGCCGAGGTCGGGGAGCCGTGGGCCCCGACGATGATCGAGCGGTAGGCACTCAAAACGGCTTCAGGACCATCAGGTAGAGGATGAGCAGAATGCCGACGAATCCTGTGCCGGCCGTCAGGACCGGGCTCCCCGAGTTGACGACCCGAGTGAAATCGTCGCGGGAAACGGCCGTCCCGGTCTCCATCAGCTCGAGAATCATCCGGATCCGTCGGAAATGACGGCGGGCCATGGGGAACATCAGCACCCCGACCGCCACCAGCAGCCCCAGGGACCACCAGATCCACCCCTGATCGAACCAGCGTCCCTGGACGCCGGCGCCGATCCCTCCCACCAGCAGCACCAGGGTCGAGACATAGAACGCATTCACCGTGGCCGCGCTGAGCTGGAGGACTCCGGCCACCTGCTGCGGCTCACCGATCCGCCTCATCAGGAGGGTGGCCGCCATCGACGTGCCGTGGGCGGCAATGAAGCCCATGACCCCGAGTAGATGGATGAACTTCCACCAGCCGTAGCTCATCGCCGCGAGGGTTCCACACCCGAAGCAAGCCGTCAATGGCGGAGGCTGGCCCCGCGGAGACGTCTACTCGATCGACCGGTTTCGGAATGCCCTTGCCGATGTCAGCGCGCTGGCTCCAGTGACCTGACGAGCCCTAGCCGCAATCGTGGTTGCTGACGGCTGCCCTGGCTCTAGGAGTCGCCACCGCGGCCGGGAGCCGTCCCAGAGTTTCCGTTGCCCTGGTTCCCACCGCCCTGGCCGTTGCCGTTGCCCTGGTTCTCACCACCCTGGCCGTTGCCCTGCCCCGGGTTGGAGGTGGGAGGGCCGCCTTCGTCGCCTCGATTGATCTCGTGCGCCAGGTCGGCCACGCCTTGCCCGAACTCCTTCCCGTCCGCCCCGACATCCGCCCCACGATTCGCCCGGATGTAATCGAGGAGCGCGGTGACGTCTTCACGAGCCGGAGCATTACTCAGCTGACCGTCATCCTCCAGGGTCACGGCAGCATCTTCCAATGCGGCACGGGCGTCGCCGACGTCGGAACCATCCTGCTCTTCGGTCAGCACCACGGCGGCGTGCCGAAGCGCTTGACTTGCCTCGCCCTCGGAAAGCAGTGTCCTCGCCTCGTCCAGCCGCTCTTCGGCAGCTCCAGCCCCGATCCCGATCTTCTCCAGGGCCCGGTCGATCCCGTAGAGCGCATCACCGGGCACCGCACCGTCAGCGGCCACGGCAACTCCCGAGAAAGCACCGAACACGACGATGGCCCCGACGACGACGGCAACCTGCGGACGCAATCTCCAGCCTGCCATTCGTCCAGACGGGCGGGTCGGAACCGTGGCGGTATGCGTCGCTCGGGCAAGACTCGCCGCCTGGCTCGCAACCCGGGCCACTGTTGCCTCGGACGGGGATCGATCTCGTTCGGCACGGATCAAGTCCAGGAGCGCGACGAGCTGCGCCGCTTCGTCATTTTCGGGAGCCATCCCCGTGAGCAGCCGTTCCATTTCAAGATCAGACAGCGTCGACTGTGTCATCTCAGCTTCGTAATCGTCGGGCCGGCTCACAGGGATACCCGGTTGTGCTCTAAATGATCACGGAGGGCAATGAGACCTCGGCGCTGCAGAGCCTTGACTGCCCCGACACGCTTGCCCACTACATCCGCGGTCTCCTCGAGGGTCAGGTCGGCGATGATGCGGAGCGAAAGGACATCGCGCTGATCCTCGGTGAGGGCTCGAAGTGCCCGCCTCAGATCGTCTGCCGCCAACCGTTCGAGCGCTTCGCCTTCCACGTCTCCACCGGGGCGGTCATCGTCAGACAGCGACGTCAGCTCTGGTGAGCGACCCCGCTTTCGACGGACATCGATGAGCCGGCGATGGGCGATCACGAACACCCAGGAGCGAAACGCCTCCTCTCCCCCTTCGAAGCTCTGGATGTTGCGAGCGACCTGAAGGAAGGTCTCGGCTGCCAGATCCTCTGCCTCGAGGGCACCACGACTGGCGAGGTACCCGGTCACCGGGCCTGCGAGGTCTCGGTAGAGCAATGCCCAGGCCCACTCGGCTCCTGATTTGGCCGCGCCCAGCGCAGAGTCGAAGTTGGCACCAAGAGGCAATCTTCAACTCCGCCGTGTCCGTATCTGCTGGTTCGTCATGAGGATCTAACTCATATCAGTTATCGGCATCAACCCGGACTCCTGAGCGGTGTTCGTCCGTGTTCTGCGTCGTTCATTCCCCACGAGCGAGTGCACGAACCAGGTCCCGTTGGAGCGGTGCGTAACCCAACCGCACCTCCGATCGATTACCTGGGTGAGGGACTCACAACCTGGAGAGAAATCGATGCGGAAACTCAACAAGCTCGGGCTAACCAGTCTCGTCCTGCTCGGGCTGCTGATCGGATCTGGGGTGGCGTGGGCACAGGAGAACCCACCCGAAGTCGAGGGCGTCGAGTCGGACCAGGCCTCCGACACCCTGTTCAACTTCGGATACGACATCCTCCACCATTTCTTCGGCTGGAACCTCAGCGCACTCGACGGGCTCTTCGATTGCAGCCTGGAAGACGGCGAATTCACACTCACCTACGGGGCGCCCACCGATGAGGGATCGATTCCGGTGGACAACCTCGAGGACGAGGTGGGAGTTGTCACCTTCCCCGACCGCCCAGAAGACCAGCTGGCCGAGGGTCTGGAGCCTGCCGGCGCCCCGGCGCCGTACACCGGTGCCGACGGCGAATGCGGTCTCAGCGGTGGCGACGTGACCGGACCGGCGGGACAGGTCAATCACGGCATGTTCATGAAGTTGTTCAACAGCCTCTACGAAGGGCAGGGCCGGGGCTGCGTGGTCCGCTTCATCGCCCATTCCGACCTGGGAAAGGGCGACCAGCAGGTCGGACCGGAAGGCGACGCTCAACTACGCGCCGATTGTGGGTGGCGAGACGGGTGAGATCGACTTCGAGTCGATCGAGGCCGACTGCGAGCACGGCAAGAAGAAGGGTGATGTCACGGAGGGTGAGGTCACTGAGGCTGAGGACCAGGGGAACGGCAGACCCGAGCACGCCGGGAAACCCGACCATGCCGGCAAGCCCGACCACGCAGGGAAACCGGATCACGCCGGCAAGCCCGACAACCCAGGAAGGTCAGATCCTGGGAACGACGATTAACGACAGATCTCCGACCAAACGGAGCCCCTGAAGAGGGGGGCAGCCAACGGCCGCCCCCCTCTTCGCTTTCCTGACAAATAGCCGTATCCCTGAGATCTGGTACGGCGATTACACGAGTGAGATGACCACCCGTGCCGACCGGACAGAACGAGATGGAGGGACGATGTCGACGTTCAGTGCAAGGCTTCACCTGCCGGGTCGGGCCAAGCTCCCCCTCGGGGTGGAGATCGACATTCAACACGAGCGGATGACGCTGATCTCCGGGAACAGAAAGGTGGCGGTTCTGCCGTTGGAGGACCTCGATGTCAGCAGCAGGTCCGACGGTTTCCATCTGAACATCGATGGGGAGGACGTCGTGTTGATCGTCGGGGACTCGTCCCGATTTGCGGCCGCACTTGGCATCAAGGAGTACCGACGCCTGAGCGTGGTGAAGCCGAAGCGGCGGGTCTCCGAACCGACCTCCCAGGAAGACCAACCAACCGACTTGGAACGGCGTGTCCTGGAAGTGAGGTTGATGCTCAGGTCGGAAGCCGTCACACCGGCGCAAGCATGCTCTCAGTGGCTTGGCCTCCTCAGGGACCTCAATCGCCAACACGGCGAGGGATCGATCGCCCCCGGCATGTTCTACCAGTTGAACACCCTGGCACTCGACATGATCACCGAGCCGGCACCAGTGGCCGTCTCGGCGCCGGCCTAGCCGACCAGATCCTTCTTCACTTCCACCACCACCTTGCCCAGGGCCTGCCCCTCGCCGACGTGGGCCAGCGCGCTGAGGCACCTCTTCGAGGCCAAAGGTGCGGTCGATGTGGATCCGGATCTCACCCGAGACGCAGAGGTCGGCCATCGGCTGGAAGTTGGCCGGGCCCGGCTTGACGACGAGCAGCCCGATCCGACGCCCGGTGAGCCGACCGAGGAGCGCTCCGACGGTCACCACCCGGAGCAACGCCGGGACCGAGCCTCCGACGCATCGATAGCGGCCACCGGGTGCGAGTGATCTCCGATAGGCGAACACCGAGCGGTGGGCGACGAGGTCCAACACCCGGTCGTGTGGCTGCAGCCTGGTCCAGTCCTGACTGCGGTAATCGATCACCTCGTCGCCGCCCAGCGACCGCATGTGCTCCAGCTTGCCCGCGTTGTCGACAGCGGTGACATGGGCTCCGGCCCGCTTGGCGAGCTGGATGGCGAAGGACCCCGAGCCGCCTCCCCCGCCGTTGATCAGGATCCGTTGCCCGGGACCGATCCCGGCGGTCCCCTGCAGGGCGATCGGTCCCGCCTGAGGGATGGTCGAGGCCTCGACGAAACTCAGCTCCTGCGGCTTGGGGGCCAGGGCCTTCTCCGAAGCAACCGCGTACTCGGCGAACCCGCCCATCAGGGCGAGGTTGTCGCCGTAGACCTCGTCGCCGGGGCGGAACCGGGTGACGTCGGGGCCGACCGCCTCCACCCTCCCCGCGATGTCGGAGCCCAGCGTCCGTCGACGCGGAGCCCGCAGGCCTCCGATACGGGCATAGAACGGGGTCCCCCGCAGGCCCTCCCAATCGGAAAGGTTGACCGAAGTCGCCACCACTTCGACTAGGACCTGACCCGGGCCCGGTGTCGGCGTTGGAACCTCTTCGACCCGAAGGAGATCGGGAGCGCCGTACCGGTCGTAGACGACTGCCCTCACATGGACTGGACCGGCTAGACCGTCTCCACAGTCGCGGGCTCGAGGGCGTGACCTTCGACCGAGATCTTCGGCAAGATCCGGTCGAGCCATTTCGGCAACCACCAGTTGGCATCGCCGAGCAACTCCATCGTCGCCGGGACCAACAGCATGCGGACGATGGTGGCGTCCACCAGGACAGCACTGGCCAGGCCGACCCCGAACAGTTTGACCAGCCGATCGGTCTCACCGATGAAGCTGCCGAACACGACGACCATGATCGCGGCCGCCGCGGTGATCACCCTGGCGGTCAGGGCCAGCCCATCGGCCACCGATCCCCTGCTGTCGCCGGTCCGCACGAACTCCTCGCGGATCCTGGACAGGAGGAAGACCTCGTAGTCCATGGAGAGGCCGAAGATGATGGCGAACATCATCATCGGCACGAAGGGCTCGATCGGCGCCGGTTCGATGTTGAGCAACTCCCCACCCCATCCCCATTGGAAGATGGCGGTGACGATTCCGAAGGCCGCGGCCAGGGAGAGCAGGTTCATGATCACCGCCTTCAGTGGCACCAGCAAGGAGCGGAACACCACCATCAGCAGGAGGAAGGACAGGGCGAGCACCACCGCGATGAAAACCGGCAGCCGGTCTGTGAGGTATTCGGAGAAGTCGACCGTCGCCGCCACTCCACCAGATACCACTACATCGAGCTCGGTGCCGGCGGTAGCGGCTGGCACCACCTCGTCGCGGAGGCGGAGCACCAACTCGGTGGTCTCCTCGTCCTGCGGCGCCGTGGTGGGGAACAGCCTCCAAAGCACCGCGGTCGGCGCCTCGGGGTCGTTTGGTATCGCCGGCGTGACGAAGGCCACCCCGGAGTCGCCGGCGAGCGCCTGTGTGACCGCCTCCAGCTGGGCCGGGTCGGTGCCTTCGGGGAGCTCGGCCGCCAGCAGCAACGGACCGTTGAAACCGGGTCCGAATCCGAGGGCGAGGAGGTCATAGGCCTTGCGGGTGGTGGTGTCCTCGGGGTAGTTGCCCTCGTCGGAGAAGGCGAGACGCTGGTCGAGGAAGGGATAGGCCAGGGCGAGCAGGATGAGGGTTCCGGCGATCGCCGACAGCCAGGGCCGGTGCTGGATGAAGCGGCTCCATCGATAGGGCACCGTCTCCTGGATCGGCTTCTGGGCCCGGCGGGGCACCTCGCGGCGGAGCGGTGCGAAGAGGAGGCTTGCCACCAGGACCACACCGGCGAGGGACAGGCCGACGATGGCCAGTGGCTGGAAGGCGATGGCCACCCCGACCAGACCGACGGCGAGCAACAGGGCGGCGATCAGGCCCCGCCACCTCGTCACCTCGACTCGCTCGCCGGCGAAGCCGACCAACGCAGGGAGGAGGGTGAGAGAGGCGAGAGCGGTGATTGCCACCACCGCGGCGCAGGCAATTGCGATCCCGGTGATGAAGGACAGATTCATCAGCACCATCCCCACCAGTGAGATGACCACGGTGGAGGCGGCGAAGGCCACCGCCCGGCCCGCGGTGTCCATGGCGACCACTGTCGACTCCTCGATCGAGGCCCCGGCGTGCAGGTTCTCCCGATATCGGGTGACGATGAACAGGGCGTAGTCGATGCCCACCCCGAGACCGAGCATGATCGCCACCGTGGTGGAGAACTCGGGGATGGAGAGGACGTTGCTCAGAATCCCGACCAGGGCGGTCCCGACCCCGATCCCGGCGAGGGCGATCCCGATGGGGAGGCCCATGGCTAGCACCGACCCGAACGCCAGGATGAGGACGATGATGGCGAAGGCGATCCCGAGGAGCTCGGAGCTGGGAACCTCGAACTCGGCGAAGATCTGGCCCCCGAGCTCGATCTGGAGCCCTTCGATCTCCGGCATCAACTCGTTGAGTTGGTCGGTGATGGCCCCGGCTTCTTCCAAAGTCGTGTCGCGGGAGATGCCGATCTGGGCGTAGGCGATCTTGCCCGCCTCCGGGCCCTGGGACGCGATCTGCTGCGCCCCTTCCTCGCTGTAGGGGCTGACGATGGTGATGCCTTCGATCTGGCTGGCCTGTTCGAAGAACTCGGTCATGGCCGCCTGGACCTCGGGGTCGGTGACGCCCTGCTCGGCCCGGAAGACGATGGTCCCGCCCTCGCCACCGGCCGCCGAGCCGGCGAAGTGCTCTTCGAGGATGTCGAAGCCCTGCCGACTCTCCACGTCGGGAAGGGCGAACTCGGTGCTGTAGGCGGTGCCGATCAGCGCGTTGGAGAGGGCGCCGACCAGGATGAGGAGGCCGAGCCAGCCGAGGGCGACCTTGCCCCGGTTGCGGAAACACCAACGTCCAAGCTTGGAGAACAAACCGACTCCTGAGAGGGGGGTGAGCGAGATTAGTGGTGGTATGCGGCTACTCAGCCGCGCTGGCGCGCCAGCTCGCTAGGTGCCTGCAGGCTGGAACAGCTCGATCGGGTTGCCCGAGGGATCCTCGAGCAGGATCTGCTTACCGCCGGGGCCGGTGATGATCTCGTTCCGGAAACGCACCCCATCGGCACGCAAACGCTCGACCTCCCCCTGGATGTCATCCACGATGAAATGGATGCGGTTCCAGCCGCCGGGGCCTGGTGTGGCCCCGTCGGGCATGGGACGCCCAGCTGAGCTGGTGGGGCCGCTGAGCAGCAGTCGAAGCTGACCCCGCACCACGTCGGCGAACGCCGGCGCCATGTTGGAGCGGAGCTCGAAGCCGAATATTTTCGTGTAGAAGTCGACCGCGGTGTCGACGTCCTCCACCATGTAACGGACGTTGACCAGCTCTTCAGCCACGTGGTGACCTCCAAAGTATTCGTCGTCTCCCCGTGAGCTCCAGCGACTGCCTGCCGCCGATGCTCCTCGGGCTTTCCTCAATCGGGCCCTAAGCCCCTATCGGGAAGCAACAGTGTTGCATTGACTCGGTATCAGCGCTCGATCGGCAATGAGCGAACCGGACTTGGAAATGCACGAACCCTCCGAAAGCGACCATCTGGTACTCATCGTGGGGGCGCGGATCGATCCGGCCCGCCGGTTGGGGCCACCCCGCCGTGGAAACATGACCGGGTCACGGCCGGCGCTTCACCTGCAGCCACCGTCGACATCAGAGGGAGAACTACTCCGGCTTGCCGACATGGAAGTCGGCCCCGACGTCTCGGCGAGGGACATGATTCGGGTCGTGATCGCCCGGTCCGTCGTCGACTTGTTGCACAACTTGCCGCTGGCCCGTGACGACCGCGACCCGGAGGCCGTGCATCAGGCACGAGTAGCCATCCGGCGGCTCCGTTCCAACCTACAGACATTCGATTCACTGTTCGGCCATGAGTGGGCCGAGGGACTTCGCTCTGATCTTGCCCCACTGGCCTTAGATCTCGGACGTGTCCGCGACGACGACGTGCTCGACGACCGGCTTCGAAAACTCGCCCAATTGCACCCTGAGATCGGAAATGAACACATAGCGCAGGTGTACGGGGCGCTTCGCGACCAGAAACTTCGTGACCGGGCGTCTCTCATCGCCCGGATCGATGGAGCCACGACTTCTCGCCTGCTCCGTCGCCTGGTGGTGGAAGCAGCCGACCTACCGTTTCTACCTGCAGTCGAAGCTCCGGCCAAGGCTCTGCTCGAGCCGGTGATACGCAAGCGGTGGCGCAGACTCCAGCGGGCCGTCGACGCCCTGCCACCAAACGCTGAATTCGATGACCTGCATCGGATCCGAATCCTGACCAAGCGGGTGCGATACGCCACGGAGGCTGTCGCCCCGGTATTCGGCAGGAAGGCCACTCGATTCGCGGAGGCCGCGGCGGTCCTCCAGGATGAGCTCGGTGAGCTCAACGACGCGGTGGTCACCCGGGCCTGGTTGTCTGAAATCTCACCGCTTCTCCCCGGCCCCGCCGCCTTCACCGTGGGCCAGCTCTCACACCAGCTGGCGACTGACAGCCTCGGGCGTGTCCAGAACTGGAGGAAGACCTACCGACGTGTCGAGAAGCGGTTCGACTCCTGGCTTGGGTGAGGGGCGGCTACCCGAAAGCAGGGAATCGAACGTGGCTCGACTTTGGTACAGGCCTGCCCCTCTCAGGCGACGACGAAGATCTCCCAGGGCTCGGCGACGCCCTTGAGCTCGTGGACCCCGCGAGAAACGAAATCGATGCCCGAGCCGGCCACCAGATCCTTGACCGTCCTCGACACCAATACCTCCCCTGGGCCGGCCAGGGAGGCCACCCGGGCCCCGACATGCACCGCAAGGCCCACCACGCGGCTTCCCGCGAGCTCGAGCTCGCCGGTGTGGACCCCGCACCGGACTTCGATGCCCAGTTGGCGCAACACCTGAATGATTGACGTCGCACAGTGGATCGCCCGGGCCGGCCCGTCGAAACGGGCCAAAAACCCGTCACCGGTGGTGTCGATCTCGACTCCGTGCCACCTCGCCAGCTCGGAGCGGACGACTGAGTTGTGACGGTCGAGCAGGTCGCGCCAGGCGAGGTCTCCCAGGCTCGAGGCGGCGCTGGTCGATCCGACGATGTCAGTGAAGAGAACAGTGGCCAGGATCCGATCCGAGGGCGCCACGGTGCGCTGTCCGGTGACGAACTCCTCGATCTCACCCAACATCTGCTCGCTGTCCCCCGCCCAGAAGAAATGATCCGCTCCCGGAAGCTCCACCAAGCGGGCGCCTGGGATGCGGGAGGCGATGTATCGGCCCTCCTCGATCGAGACGTCGCGGTCCTCTGTCCGGTAGAGGAGCAGGGTGGGCACCTGAATGGTAGGGAGGATCGAGATGACATCGATCTTCGAGTTCATCTCCATCAAGACCCCCGCCGCCCGAGGCGAGGCGGAGAGCCGCATGTAGCGCTGGGCCCAGGCACGGAAGGCGGGGTCGTCGGCCCGGCTCGGAGCCACGTACTCGAAGTCTTCGTCCCCCCAATTGCCCCAGGTTGCGATGGTCTTTGCGATGTCCGCCTGGCGCTCGTCCCAGGTCGGTGCCCACGGGTACTCGTCGCTGCGGATCCGCTTCACATAGGAGCCGGTGAGAACCAGCCCGCTGACCCGCTGCGGGTAGCTGGCAGCGAAGAGGACGCACATGTTTCCACCTTCGGAGTGACCGAATAGGAAGGCGTTCTCCGACCCGACTGCGTCCATGACTGCCCTGAGGTCGTCCATGCGGACCTCCAGGGTGGGCAGATGCTCCAAGGGGACGGCATCGGAGAGCCCGGTGCCCCGCTTGTCGAAGATCACCAGTCGAGAGAACGATGCCAGCCGGTCGAAGAATCGGGTGAATCCGGGGTCCTCCCACATCAATTCGATGTTGGAGACAAATCCCGGGACATAAATCAGGTCGACTGGTCCTTCGCCCACCACTTGATAGGCGATATTGACGTCACCGCTCTTGGCGTACCGGGTGGCGGGCACGGCGAGAAGTGTACGGAACGCGCCCGATGCGGTTCCGAGCTTGGTGGCGTTTCAGTGATCGATTGCCTGGTCACAGGCTCCCGAAGGATGGGAGCTCATTCACCACTTCCGGCTGCGCTTGCCGAACCGTGGTTGGCTGAGGGTGGTGTCGGGTTGGCTGGTCAGGTGGTACTGGAAGCAATGAGGGCAGACATAGATCCTCTGCTCGAACTGCTTCGCCACTCTGGTGGCGGCCGTCTCGCTGGGATACATCACCTTGCCGGTCATGCAGCTGGGTCCCCGGTTGTGGGGCGATCCGCCTTCGAAGATCGCCACAATTCATCCCCTCGAAAACTGGTGGGGACGCGCGCCAGAGATTGGATGGGGTGAAGGGTTCACAGCTCAAGGCTACGAAGCGTCAGGTGGTTACCTTCAACCAGGCGACTAGGTCGATCGCCCCAAACTGGCGTTCAGGGAGATCGACCTTCTAGGGAAACGGGACCGGCTGTTGTGATGGCTAGGTGCGGTTGCCGTGTCGATCTGTGGACACGGTGTGGGGAGGGGCCTTGGGCTGATATGCACCGGCTTCGATGGCGGCGTCGATTCCAGCCATCTCGGCAAGGGAAGTTGAGGCCAGCTCTCGGGTAAGTGCCGCCTGGGTGCGGGCCCAGGTGTCGTGGACGGGACAGGTCTGTTCCCAATCGCAGGGACCATCCCGCAGCACGCAATGATCGAATGTGGCTGGCCCTTCGGCGGCTTCCACGATTTCGAGGAGGCTGATTTCATCGGGGGGCCGGGCCAAGCGATAGCCTCCGCGGGGTCCGTGGGCGGCAACCAGAAGTCCCTCGGCGACCAGTCCGGCCAAGATCAGGGTCAAGGTCTTGTAGGGGATGTGCATCTCGGTGGAGATCTGACGGGCCTGGCGGAGACCGGTTCCATGGTGTCGGCCCACCGAGATCATGGCCCTGACGGCGTAGTCGCCCTTTCGTCTGAGACTGAGTTGCATCGCGCTCCCGATCAACCTACCTCAAAACCACGCAACTGGTTAAGAATTCTGTCTTGAATATAGAACTCCAAAGGTGTGTTAGAGTATGCAGCAAGCAGCATCTATATGAGGAGGTCTCATGATCAATACTGCAATCCGCCATTCAGTGACGGACTATGCCAAGTGGAAGAGCGTGTACGACACGTTCCTTCCCACAACGGCAGGAGCCAAGTACGCAAGAGTGAATCGCTCGGTTGAGGATCCCAACATGGTGACCGTTGTCGCCGGTTTCGATACCCTCGAGTTGGCGAAGACATTCCTGGACAACCCGAACCTCAAGGTCAAGATGACCGAAGCCGGCGTCGTCGGCGCCCCGAGGATCGAAATCAACGAAGAAGTCGAGTCGATCTAGTTCGCATCCCCGGATCCTGAGAAGGCCCCGGGAAATGTCGACAGAGGTCTGAAACGACATCTGAAAAGCCGAGGCCCCCTGGAGGACATCCGACGGGGGGCCTTTGTCGTGCCGCCTAGGTGGCTCTATCCGCGTCGGCACCGCGATGGCGGGGCGAAATGCCGGGGTATCGGCGAGAGCTATCAGGAGGGTGCGGAGCAGATTGGCCAAGTCGGCCTGTTCCGAACCTTGGAGCGTTCCCAGGCTGGCGGCCTGGGTGTCGAGAAGCGTGGCCAGGGCATCTTCGGCCAGTTCCTTTCCCAGGGGCGTCAGGCGCACCAGGACTCCGCGGCCGTCACGAGGGTTGGGGAGCCGTTCGACGAGGCCCGCTCCTTGCAAACGGTTGAGACGGACGGTCATTCCCCCGGTGGTGAGGAGAAGGGCCTCGGCGAGCTCTGACGGTGTCCGCTGATGAGGCGGGCCAGCCCGGTCGAGATCGGTCAGAACGTCGAGATCGCCGGTGTGGCTCAGACCGTAGGCCTCGGCGATGCCATCCAGTCTGGCTTGAAGGAAGTGCGCGGCGCGAATCAACCGGGCCACGATCTCGAGAGACGAGAAGTCGAGTTCGGGCCGTCGTCCATGCCACTCCCGGATGATGCCGTCCACGCGATCGTCCATTCCCTGTTCCCTTCTGGTCGCCTGCCTGGGCATATTATTTGACTTATAGTTAGATTACAAGTAATCTTTCAAGTAGATCACACCAACGAAGGAGCCTCTCGTGGCCCGTGCAAAGAACAGATTCGGTTTGGCGGGACTCCAAACCCAGCTCAACGAGGTCGTCTATCGGCGACCGTGGCCGATCAGACTCGATCGACGTCTCGTCCCAATGCCGCTGATCGCACCACATACCGCCTCGCCCCCGGTCCCGTCGCGGACCGAGGCGAATATGTCCTGGACCTGCTCGAGATGAGCCAGCCGAGCAGGAGCTCCGGTGAAATGGTCGAGTTGACCGGCCGGTCGTCCGACGTCGTGGCTCAGCCCGATGCACCGACCCAAGCGGCACCAAGGAACGGGTCTTTGTCGGCACGGGACTCTTCTGGGGGCTCATCGTTGGCGTGGTCCTCGCAATCGGCGTCGTCATCCTGGCCGCGGAGAACACCGCCAATGTCACCCTGGCCTTCACGGGATGGGAGTTCTCCACCCCGTTGATCGTCATCGTCCTTGGCGCTCTGCTGATCGGCGTCGTCCTCGACGAGCTATTCGGCCTCTTCTACCGGGCAAGAAGGCGACGGACGCAGCGTGACCGCGACCAACTCGAGCGTCTACGACAGTCCCAGACCCTCCCGTGATGGAATGGCGAAATGATCCGAAAGCACGTTGTGACCATTGCGGACATCCACGCCGAGAGCACTACGACCGAAGTTGCTCCGTTCCGAGATGTGTCTGTGTCGGATATCTGTTGCTCGGTGGCGAGCTGAGAGGTCCCCAGGCGAAAGCGGGCTAATGGAATGGCGCTAGCAGTCGACATTGACCTCTCCCCGTACCAGCTGGGATGGCACGACAGCGAAGACGAGTACGTCTTCAAGCCGAAGAAGGGTCTCAACGAGGAGATCATCCGGGAGATGTCAGGGATGAAGAAGGAACCCGAGTGGATGCTCGAGTTTCGACTCAAGTCCTACCAACGGTTTCTGCGCAAACCAATCCCCACTTGGGGCGGCGGCGGGGCCCTCGAAGACATCGACTTCGACGACATCTACTACTACATCAAGCCGACGACCGGCCAGGTCAACGACTGGGACATGGTGCCCGAGTCCATCAAGGAGACATACGAGAAGCTCGGCATCCCTGCCGCCGAGCGCAAGTATCTCGCCGGTGTCACCGCCCAATACGAGTCGGAGGTCGTCTACCACCGAAATCGTGAGGATCTCGAGAAACTGGGTGTCCTGTTCTGCGACATGGACACCGCGGTTCGTGACTATCCCGAGATCGTCAGGGAATACATGGGAACGATCATCCCTCCGAACGACAACAAGTTCGCCGCTGTTGAACTCGGCAGTTTGGTCGGGTGGCTCCTTCATCTACGTACCGCCGGGCGTCCACGTCGACCAGCCGCTCCAGGCCTACTTCCGGATCAACGCCGAGAACATGGGCCAGTTCGAGAGGACGCTGATCATCGTCGACGAGGGCGCCTTCGTGCACTACGTCGAGGGGTGCTCGGCTCCGGTGTGGGCGTCTGACTCGCTGCACTCCGCAGTCGTCGAAATCGTGGTCAAGGAAGGTGGGCGCTGCCGCTACACCACGATCCAGAACTGGTCGAACAACGTGTTCAACCTGGTCACCAAACGGGCCGCCGCCTATCGGAACGCCACCATGGAGTGGGTTGACGGAAACCTGGGCTCGAAACTGACCATGAAGTACCCCGCCGTGTGGCTGATGGAAGAGGGAGCCCACGGCGAGGTGCTCTCGATCGCATTCGCAGGGGAAGGCCAGCATCAGGATGCAGGAGCCAAGATCGTCCACCTCGCTCCCAACACGACTTCGCTGATCACGTCGAAGTCGATCTGCAAGGGCGGCGGCCGCGCCGGATACCGGGGGTTGGTCCGAATCGAGCCTGGAGCGAAGAACGCCAGGTCCTTCGTGCGCTGTGACGCTCTCATCCTCGACGATCACTCACGATCCGACACTTACCCGTATATGGAGATCGAGGAATCCGACGCGCAGGTCGGCCATGAGGCGACGGTTTCCAGGGTCGGCGACGATCAGCTGTTCTACCTCATGTCTCGAGGTCTCACCGAGGAGCAAGCCACGTCGATGATCGTCGCCGGTTTCGTCGAGCCCATCCTCAAGGAGCTGCCGATGGAGTATGCCGTGGAGATGAACCGGCTGATCGAGATCAACATGGCTGCGGCCGGCGCTGTCGGATAGTCCCGCTCCAGTAACGACCGTTAAAGAAATGTAACGAGCAGACCTACCCGACCGGTAGCTCGATCTGAACGGTCCCTTCTGCGCCGCTTCCCAGCGCGACCACCAGTTCCAGCGTCCTTGTCGGCTCCGTGGAGCCCGTGAAGCCGACGTAGCCAGGGCTCTTCTCCCCTGGGTTCACCGTGGCCGGCTCACTCGTGAAGCACCACTTCTCTTCAACCCGGACGTCGTCAACCACCAGAGCGTGATAGCGGTTTTCGTCGTGGTCGTAGTTGGGTGGGCCGCTGTTGTTGCTCAAAGTGGTGACGAGCACGATCTCACCATCGCCGCCGCCAGTGACTCGGTACCAGGCCTCCGTGACTTCAAAGACCATCGTGCCCTCTGTACCAATGACGGTTTTCGACTCGGTTCCCTCGAAGAGGCTCACAAAATCCGGCGGCATGGATGTCGGGCAGTCCGTGAGGTCGTCTGAACCTCCGTCTTCACCGTCGGCGAGCACTACCCAGGTGACTATGGCCGCAATCAATGCGACCCCCACGGCGGCGACCCATGCCAGTTTCCCCTTCTTGGCAGCTGATTCGCCACGAAGACGACGCACCAAGCCCTCGACGTCGTCGCGCCAGGTGGTGTCGCGCAACTGAACCGCCTGCCTGCGAGCCAGTGGGGCCAGGTCCTCGGGCAGTTCGGCCGCTGACGGCAGGGCAGCGCCCCCCACCAGGATCGGGACCACCCTGATGTCCCTCGCCAGCGACTTGCCGATCTCGATACGGACGTAGTCGCTTGGGTCGTGAAGCCGCGACACGCCGTCAGCGGTTGGCGCAAGCCAATTGGGCCCGATCAGTACCAGAACCGCATCCGCATGGTCCAGGGCGGCGTCGATCGCCATTTCGAAGTCCTCACCAGGGTCAATGCCGGATACATCCTGGAAGACCTTGTCTTCACCGAATTCATCGACAAGCGCATCGTGGAGACGGCCGGCATACGCGGCGCTGTCCGCCCGGCGATAGGTGACAAAGACATGCATCCGGGAGAAACGGCCGGTCACCGGACCACCTCGGGATGTGCCGCTGTGCTTCTCATGGACTCCCTGGCAAGGCTGCGACCAGCGCCGTTCGGCGGCCCGATTCCGGCTCGAATTGAGGCTACCCCGACGCCGAATCGAGGCAGGTGATCAGCGGTCGTTCAGTTACGGTCCGACCCCAAGGAAAGGCGCCGGGGGCCCCGTCATTTGGCTGACTCCGGGTCGCCGCTGCCCCCAATCTCGCCATAATCGTGGTGCCATGAGAACACGACAGCTTGGCAACGGTCTCGAAGTCTCGGCCCTCGGCTACGGCTGTATGGGGCTCAGCTCCGGCTATGGGCTGCCATCCGATCGGGACCAGGCAATCGACATCCTCCGAGCCGCAGTAGAGCGCGGCGTCACCCTCTTCGACACCGCCCAGGTCTACGGCCCGTTCACCAACGAGGACGTAGTCGGCGAGGCTCTCGCACCGTTCAGGGACGAGGTCGTCATCGCTACGAAGTTCGGCTTCAATTTGGTGGAGGGAGAGTCACAGGGGTTGAACAGCCGCCCCGATTACATCAGGGAGGCGACCGAGGACTCCCTACGCCGGCTGCGGACCGACCACATCGATCTCTACTACCAGCACCGGGTCGATCCCGACGTGTCGATCGAGGATGTCGCCGGAGCGGTGAGCGAGCTCATCGCCGAGGGAAAGGTGAGGCATTTCGGTCTCTCGGAGGCGGGCGCGGAGACGATTCGCCGGGCCCACGCCGTGCAGCCCGTCACCGCCCTCCAAAGCGAGTATTCGCTGTGGTGGCGGGAGCCCGAGGAGCGAGATCCTCCCAGTGCTCGAGGAGCTTGGAATCGGTTTTGTCCCGTTCAGCCCACTGGGGAGAGGCTTTCTCACCGGCAACATCGACGGGGACACAACCTTCGTGGACTCCGACTTCCGCAACACGCTCCCCCGCTTCGACGCTGAGAACCGAAGGGCAAACCAGGACTTCGTCGACCTTGTGAAGCGGATTGCGGAAGAGAAGCGGGTAACCCCCGCCCAAATCGCCCTCTCGTGGCTACTGAGTCGAAAGCCCTGGATCGTCCCCATCCCCGGCACCACCAAGCTCCACCGCCTGGAGGAGAACCTCGGAGCGATCGAGGTGGAGCTCACGGCCGATGACTTGCGCGACATCGAGCAGGCGCTCGAAGGCATCAGCGTCCAGGGGCAGCGCTACAACGAGGGTGCCCAGCGCATGATCGACCGCTGATCCGAGCGTCTCCTCGGCCCCCCGCCCCAAAGACGAACCTCGGGTTCATGCTCCGAGATCGTCTACCTCGATGTTGGCCAGGAAATGGCGCAGATGGTCTCGCACTGTCTGCGTGGCCGAACCCGGAATGAACGGGATGAAGAATGGGGCTAGCAGCCAACCTCGGCCTCGCAGGTGTCTCACTGCTCGGATTTCCACCAGGCTGCCGTAACCCTCGGGAGTAGCCCAGAGCTCCCAGGTGCTTCCCGGCTTGAACAGGTTGGAGTCGACCACCGTCCCCCGCAGGGAGTTGGGGTCTGACCAGTCATAATGCAATCGTTCCCAAACGTGCCCGATGGGCCACGGGTTGCCCTCGGTCACTTCCGCGTAGTCGTCACCGATCTCGTGAACCTGTAGGTGCTCGACATGAACGTCCGGCCACATCTGTGCACGCCGCTCCGAGAAGTCCCGCGCCGCCATGAGAACGACCGCCGGCGCCAGATCGCTGTGATCGCTGACACGCACGGTCGGCATCGCACGATCGTAAAGGGCGACCATGATCGGCGTTCCCGCCCGTCATCAGTCAGCCGTGCAGCGCCCTGATGGCGCGGTTGGCGTAGCTCACCCGGCCGGCCAGGGTTCTGGCAACGAATGCATGGAATTCGGCGGCCGCCACCGGATCCGTGCGGCAGAGCGCATCGAACGATTCGGCCGTGAGATGAAGGACCTCGCATTCGGTCTCGGTGACTGCCGTCGCGGTGCATGGCTCGTCTCGATACAGACTGATCTCACCCAAGACCGTGCCCTCGAGGAGAGTCCGGAGTCGAACCTGGTGGCCCGAGGGCCCTTCGACGGACACCGTCACCCGGCCTGAGATGATCAGATAGATGCCAGGCGAGGGATCGCCCTCTCGCATCAATTCCTCACCGGCGGGAATCGTGTGGGCAGCCAGGTATGGGGCAAGCTCAGCGGCGAACGCTGTTGGCAGCGCTCGCTCCGATCCCGGGCGATCGCCGGCACTCGCCAAGACGCGGTCTTCGGACCAGGCCATCCCGTGATCGAGGTCGGTCTCGTATCTCAGCACGTCCTCGTATTCGGCCACGAGCTCGGCGAACTGGGAATGTTGGGAAGGGCTCAGCCCGCTGAGTGTCACCACCAATTCATTGTCCCGGGCAAGCAGAGCGAGCCTCTCGAAATACACCACCGCCGAGGAGTCCACGCCGGTGACCAGTTGAAAGTCGCAGATCACGAATTGCAGGTCTGGCGCAGTCTCCAAATGAGACCTGACATGCTCGATGACCCGACTTGCCGTCCCGAAGAAGATGAATCCCTGCAGCTCGAGGATCAGCACGGAATCACCCACCTCTTGGAGGTACTCGGCATCGTCAGCGGGGCGTTCGATGTTGCTCTGGTGCTCCTTCGCTGTGAGCGAATGCTTGACCACGTCGATCCGGCTGTAGCGAACGACAAAGAGGCCGATCGCTGCCACCAGACCGGCGGCCACCCCCGGGAGAAAGCCGACGGTGGCAATGATCACCACGATTCCCCACATCAGGGCGTAATCCGGGCGTGTCATCCGTTTCCGTGAGGCCCAGAGCCATTCGATCAGGAATTCGGCTGCCACGAAGAGGAGCAGCCCCCCGATGATGAACTGCGGTACGAGCTCGAGGATGGATCCTCCGACAATGACCACGACGAGGATGAGCATTGCGGCGACCAGCGCAGGGCCGCGCCGCCTGCCGGCGAGACGCTGCGTGATCACTGTGTCTGCCAGATAGAGATACCCCGGAGGGCCCCCGACGGCGCCAGCGGCGAGATTGGCCCAACCAGTAGCCCTCAGCTCAACCCGCATGTCGAGATCCAATTTCGTCTCGACTTCGAGTGCACTTATGTACAGCAGAACCGAGATCGGAACGATGAGCAGAATGGCAACGAGACCGGCCGCCTCGCCCGCGATCGTCGCCCAGTCCGCTCCGGCAAGAGCCTCAGTGGCCAGTCCGGGCCACATTCCGCCATCCGGGAAAGGGCCGAGCAACCATCCTCGTTGCAGCGATGTGGCCTGGTCGATGCCCGAGAACTGGGTGATGGCATGAAAACCGACGACACCGACGGCAAGGAACGCCAGATAGACCCAGGATGGCCAGCCCCTGCGTGATGCGATCAAGAACACGACGGCGAGCGCTACCCCCGGCCAGAATCGCCCCAGAGCCTCGGTGGTCATCGAGTCGCCAAGCGACCCATCACCCAGGATCCCAATCGCTCCAACCAAGATCAGATATCCGGTGCCTGCGAGCAAACCGCCGATCACCGGGAAGGGCACGAAGCGGGCGATCTCCCCGAGGCCGAAGTAGCCCATCAACAGGAAGACCACCCCTGTCGCCAGCGACGTCACCGCGATCATCGCCAGGACTGTCTCGACCGCCTCGGGCCCGACCAATGTTGATGCGATCGACGCTGCACTTAGTCCGAGAATCGCTGCGCTGGCGTCCTGAATCCCTGCGTACACGCCGGGGAAGGAGCTGCCCATAGCGATGACGAACGCCAACACCGCAGAGGCAACCAACCCAAATCCGACTCCGATGGGAAGGGCGGCCTCGAGATCGCCCTGGAAGATCAGCGATATCAGGGCGATGCCCAGGAGACAGTTCACAAACGCCAGAACGAGTCCGGTGCCCAATGTCGCTGGGAGTTGACCGAGTTTGAAGTCGGCTCCAAGGAGCGTCCAGCGATCGCCGACTACTTGGTGGTCACCGGACATTCGCCGAGTATGCCAGTGGACCGTCAACGGCTCTGGTTTGCCGATCGCTCGGACTCGGGCCCGAATCCGGCAATGGGCAGGTGGCTGGGCCCGAGAGCCAATTCGGTGTCATCGAAGAGATGGTCAGTGCCTATCGGGATGTGTGGCCCACTCGTCCCGACCGCGCCCTATTGAAGCGGACCTGGCTGACGGTCTCCCAGGCAGGGCGACTCCGGCGGCCTCGGTCCAGTTCAGGGTGCTATTTGTGACTCTTTCACGCCTAGGTCGATCGCCCCAAAACCCGGGTCACCGTGGAGCTGTGCGCGTAGCTCGTCCCGATTAGTCCGCCCTGGGTCTGTGGTTCGCCGTTTCTGCTTGGTGGAGGGCTCGTTGGTGGTCGCCACTGAGATCGGCGGTGAGGAACTCCTCGGTTTCGGGGATGGCGATGTGCAGCTCGGTCTCGATGTGCAGCTTGGACTCGAGGCGATCGGCGTCCATGTCGAGTAGATGACCGCCGACGTGCCGGTCCTCGGAGATGAAATGGAAGTGATAGCCGGGCACATTGACCGCCCGGGCATAGAGCGGTGCCCAGAACCCGACCAGGGTGCCCACCTCTTGGACGATGGTGAACTCGCTCTGGTGGGCGGTGGCCTCGAGCAGGTTCTCGCCTGATGCGGCGGCGCAGGCGGCCCGTAGCGACAACCTCTCGAAATGTCCGTCGACCCGGAGCCCGACGAACAGGTTCTCCGATGGCCTCGACGCGTCCAAAGCCGTCGTCAGATCGGCCAACGTGCCCTGGCCCGTTGCCAGACTCAGATCGGGGCGGAAATGGGTGACTACTGCGAACGGCACCCGGGCGTCGTCAGGTGGTGAAGTGACCACTCCGCCGGCAGTGGCCCGGTAACAGACCCCTTCGAGCATGATCAGCTCTCCGTCGAGGCCGTCGAAGGTTCCAAGTCCGAAGTCGCCGTTTCGCTTCAGTTCCCCGACGGTGACCGCCCCGCTGAACACCCCCTGGACCAATGCATTGGAAGTCGAAACCTGGAACAGCGAATGGCGGTCGAGGTCGAAGGCGGTTGAGAGGGCGCGATCGACGACCGTCGACAGTGAGTCTCCGCTTTGCTCGGACTCGTCCGACAACGCCCGCCAGACACTCTCGGACACATCAGTGTTCAGTCGCGGAGGCACCAGGTGAAGCTACCGCTTTCGTTGCCTTCGCCTCTACCGATCGGAGTCCCCTTCCTCGACGATGAACAGGTCACCGAAATCGACGATTGAGGCACCAGATGACCGATTCCGCGACCAAGCTTCCCACGCTGCCGCATAGATCCGCGCCGCGGCGATGCGCTAGTCGGCGCCTTGTTGGCGCGCCTCGACGAGAGCGAGAACAGCGACCAGGAGCGACACGAGGGCCAGGGCCACCCAGGCCGGAGTCAGCCCCAGCGCCGGGATCGACGCCAGGAGGCCGATCATCATCAACCATCTGACCGCCGGGACCCTGACCCCGGCCAAGGTCAATGCCAGCGCGGTGCCGCCCACGATCAGACAGACACCGACACCGAGTGCCAGCATTCCCTGAATTGCAAGCGGGTCTTTGGGATGGGCGATCGTCTCCTCGACGCTGATGGCGTAGCCGATCACCCCGAATATCAGAGGAAAGTGGGCGAACGAGTAGACGTCCCGGGCATATCGACCAATCCTCGCCGGGGTCTGCGACCTCATCCCCTCTTCGAGTCGATCCTTGGCCCATCCGAAGTAGGTCCACCACAAGGCACACGAGCCGGCAACCGCGGTGACCGCCACCATGAGCAAACGCCCGCTCAGCGGCTGGTCGCTCAAGGTGACACCGGCTGCGATCAGGGCCTCTCCGAGAGCGATGATGACGAATAGCGCGTGCCGTTCCGAGAAGTGACCCGCGAACAGCCTCCACTCGTTGCGTCCTGCTCGCAAGGCAGCGATCACGTCGAGAATGGCGGCCGCGCCCAGGGCGAGGAATCGGCGATCCGGTGGGAGGAAGATCGCGGTGAGGATCGCCAGCAAGCCGATGCTCGACATCAGAGTCCAGGTCTGCACACTCCGAGTCCAGACGATGTCGTCTCCCGCCAGCCGCCACTGCAGAGAGATGCCGACGATTCGCAGGACCAGATAGGCCAGTGCAAAGAGCCATCCCCACTCGGTCGTGATCAGGGGCACCGTCACCGCCATCAGGAAGGCGAGCGCCGTCGCCACCAGGGTTATGAAACGAATCCGCCCGTGCTCGGTGTCGGCCTCATTGAGCGACCAGGTGTATTGCGTCCACGCCCACCACACGAGCCAGAAGACGATCAATGCGCGGAGCAGACCCGATGCCGTCAGATCGTGGGCCAAGGATGCGGTGACCTGGGTGACGGCGAATACGAAGACCAGATCGAAGAAGAGCTCGACGAAGGTCGCCCCCTGCTCTTCGGTTCCTCGGATGCTGGTCAACGCCCACCGGATCCTAAGGGGGGCTTCCACCCTCGTGACCCGTTCGGCCCACCACCTGGGTGCGGGTCGAGGAGCTTGGGCAAGGCAGAAGTCAATTAGGCCCGTTGGCAATCACGACCGATACGTACAATCGGCCGCAACGAGAGAGGTTCCTGGGTTGCTATCCACCGAATACAGCGATGCGGTGCCGTCGTTTGGGGCCTACCTCCCAATGGACCGCAGGCGCGAGCTGGCCGGGCTGGGCCAGGTCAAGGCTTTGTCGCAGGGGGCCGTGCTCTTCGCCGACATTTCCGGCTTCACCAGGATGACCGAGGAGTTAGGCCGCACCCTGGGCCCGCGGCGAGGGGCCGAGGAGCTCACAACCGTGCTCAATCGGGTGTTCGGGTCGATCACCGGCGCCATCGACCGCCAGAACGGCAGCATCATTTCGTTCGGTGGGGACTCCGTCATGTGCTGGTTCGCCGATGACGACGGCACCCGAGCCAGCGCGGTCGGTGTGGAGCTGGTCTCCATCCTCAAACAGTTCCGCCAGACCGAGGTGGGACCGGCAGAGTCCCTCGACATCAAGGCGGCGGTCGCCTCGGGGACCGCCTATCGGATGCGGGTGGGTCGGGCCAGGCACGGCTACATGGACGTCCTCACCGGCGAGGTCATCGTCTCGCTGGTGGCCGAATCGAGCCGGCTCCGGGCTGGGGAGGTCGCGGTCAGCCCTGAAGTGGCTTCCGCCCTCGCCGGCAGGGCGCGATTGAGGACGATCACGGAAAACGGAAGGGTCCGGCATCTCGTCGATGAGATGACCGAGACGTCCCGACCCGAACCCGGTCTCGATACTGAGTTCGCCGATCACGTCACGGCGGGAGAGTGGCTGCTCCCCTTCGTCAGAGACCATCTCCAGCAGGGCCTGGGTGGGCTCATGGGCCAGTTGCGTGATGTGGTCACCATGTTCGTCGGGTTCAGCCACGAGCACTCCGAAAGCGGCGAGGCGTCTGAGTCTTTCGATGCCTTCGTTTCGCGGGCACAGGAGGTGGTCGCCTCATACGAGGGCATGGTGCTTCAAGCCTTGATCGACGAGAAGGGACCGCACATCTATGCCGTCTTCGGCGCCTCGATGTCCCACCAGGACGAATCGCGACGTGCGGTGGTCGCCGCCCAGGAGCTCGTCGGAGTGGCTGATGCCGGATCGAGGATCCGGGTCGGGATCGCCAGCGGCGCGGTGTACGTCGGGGCCTACGGGGGCAGCCACCGGATGACCTTCGGAGTGATTGGCCCCAGCGTCAATCTCGCGGCACGGCTGATGCAGCAGTCCCCCCCGGGCTCGATCTACGTCACCGAGCACATCGCCCGGCAGAAGGGTCACCAAACCGAGTTCACCGACATGGGGCAGATTGAGCTCAAAGGGATCGAACACCCGGTGAGCGTCTACTCCACCCAGCCTTCGGCGATTCGCCCCTCGGTGTCGCGCAGCGAGCGGGCCTCGGGACGGCTGATCGGGCGCGACTCGGAGCGGGCATTGCTCGCCGAGGGCCTGGCGCGCCTCCAGGGCGGACAGGGCGACACCTTCATCATCGAGGGGGCGGCGGGGATCGGTAAGTCGCGGCTTCTCGCCGACTTCGTCGAACAGGCAAGGCTGATGGGGACCGCGGTGATCACCACCACCGGCGAAGAGATCGAGCACGCCACCGCCTTCTTCGCGTGGAGGTCGGTCATCCGTCAGCTGTTCGGAGGTGACGACGTGGAGGCCGAGGAGCGTCTCCTCCAGTTCGTGGCGGCCGACCCGTGGCGGGCGGACCGAATCGGCCTGCTCGAGTCGATCATTGCTTCACCAGTCGAAGACACCTACCTCACCGCGGGGATGGAACCCGGGCTGCGGATGGAGAACACCCAGCAGCTGCTCACCGCGATCGTCCGTGACGCTCCCCGGTCGGCACCTCTGGTCCTCGTACTCGACGACGGTCACTGGATGGACTCCTCGTCGTGGGCGATGGCGGAGCGCGCGGGCCGGGAGATCACCTCGCTGATGGTCGTGATCGGGACCAGGCCGTTCAGCGAAACGGGCGGCAACCCGCCCCCGGAGGAGTACCTGCGCCTCCTCGACGAAGAGGACACGAACCATGTCCTACTCGTCGAGCTCGAGCCCACCGAGGCCCTGGAGCTGGTCGAGTACTCCCTCGGAGTGAAGAGCCTTCCCGGCCCGGTGACCGAGTTGATCGTGGAACAGGCCGGAGGTCACCCCTACTTCAGCGAGGAGATCGGCTTCGCCCTTCGTGACGCCGGGCTGCTGATCATCGAGAACGGGGAGAGCCGGCTCGCCCCCGAGGTGCACGACCTGAGCGAGATCGACTTTCCCCAGAGCGTCCAGGAGGTGATTACGGGGCGCTTCGATCGGCTCGCCGTGCCGGAGCAGTCCACGTTGAAGGTGGCCAGCGTCATCGGGCGGGAGTTCGCCGTGGAGACCCTGGCTGACATCTATCCCGGGCCGGTCACCCCTGAGCAGGTCGACCAGATCCTGCAGGGCCTGGTCCCTCTCGACCTGATCCAGCTTGTTGTCGGCGAAGAGGGCCGCTACCGATTCCGTCACGCCATCACCCGGGACATCGCCTACGGGCTACTCCTCTACTCACAACGCCATCAGCTTCACGGGGCCGTGGCCCGGTGGATGGAGACCAGATACGCCGACGATCCCGACCAGGTCCTCGCCGCTCTCGCCTACCACAGCCGTAACAGCCTCTCCCCGGGCTCCGACGGCGAAGAGGTCGACCGCGCCCTCGACTACCTGGGCAGGGCCGGTCGCCGGTCGCTGCGCAGCTTCGCTCACCGCGAGGCGATCGGCTTTCTCTCTGACGCCTTGCTCATCGCCTCCGGGGAGAACAAGCTGGGCGACCTGGCCGGAGTCCATCCCGGCACACCGGTCCCCGACCGGGTGCAAGCCCGCTGGGAGCAGGATCTGGCTGAGGCCCATCTCGGCATGGGACGGGTCGACCAGAGCGCCCTCCACTTCGAACGGGCCCTCCAGCTCCACGGCTATCCCATGGGTCGGGGCAAAGTCGGAGTGGGCGCCCGTCTCCTCACCGCGGCGGCGTTTCAGACCGGGCACCGGCTCACCCGGTTCCAGGGTCGAGAGAAGGACCCCGAGAGGAGAGACGACCTGGTCGAGGCGGCCACGGCGTACGAGCGGCTGATGAAGATCTACTACTACGCCAACGATCCCGGATCCCTGCTCACCGCGGCCATCTCGGGGCTCAACCTGGCCGAGAAGGCCGGGACCTCCCCGGTGCTGGCCCGGATCTACGCCAACATGAGCATCGTCGCCGGCATCGTCCCCCTCCACGGGCTCGCCCGCACCTACCAACGGCGGAGCAAGGAGGTCGCGGACGAGGTCGATCAGATGCCGGAGCACGCCTGGGTCCGGCTGGCAACCAGCGTCTACGGGGTCGGTGTCGGGGATTGGGATGGGGTCGAGCCCGAGCTCCGGGATTCATACGACCTCTACAAACGTCTCAGCGATTTCCGCCAGCTCGCCGAGAACCTGGGCACCACCGGTCAGATGATGACCGCCCAGGGCCGCTTCGACGAGGTCTACTCCCTCGGCGAGGAATTACGCGATTTGGGGGCCTGGCGCGACGACGCTCAGGCCGAGATGTGGGGCTGGCTCTATCAGGGGACGTCCCTGCTCCGCCACGGCGATCTCCAGGAGGCGATCAGCAGGTTCCGCAATGGCGAGCGACTGCTCCACGCCGGGATCGGCGGGGCCAACGTCGGCTGGCTGTACGGGCTGATGGCCGAGACCTACTGGCGGCTCGACGACAACGACCGGGCCCGGGCGGCTGCGGCGTCGGCCGGCGAGTCGCTCTACACCGAGCGTCCCGGCGTCGTCTTCGCCCTCGACGGGTTCACCGGTGCGGCGGAGGCCAGCTTCGGGGTGTGGGCCGGCGGGCGGGCACGAAGCTCCTCGACGAACAAGTCCGCGGCCGAACGCGGGGTGAAGAAGTTGATCGGATACAGCAAAGTGTTCCCGATCGGGCGTCCCGCCGCCCTCCGCTACTCCGGTCGTCTCAAGGAGCAGACCGGTGACGAGTCCGGCGCCAGATCGGAGTGGATCAAGGCGCTCGAAGCCTCCCGGGAGCTGAGGATGCCCTTCGAGGAGGCCCTGAGCTCCATGAACCTGGGTCGGCTGGACAAGGACCAGGCCATGCTCGAGCACGCCCGGGGTCTCTTCGAGTCCATGGGTGCCAAACACTTCGTGGACCTGACCAGTCAGGCCCTTCGCGGCGGTTAAGAGCGGGTCAGCGCCCGTCGGGCGACCGTGGTGAGACGGCCACCACGGGCCACGAACTTGGTGAGCTGGCGGGCCAGAGGCGAGGGCCCCTTCCAGGGCAGGCCCCGCTGATAGCGGTATTGATCCTCGAGCCGGAACACGAAGGCGAAGTCGGGCTCGGTCACGTTCCAAAGCCGGCACAACAATGCCCGGTGCCCCGAATGTTGGATGATCCCGTTCACCGCCCTCCTCGCCGCCTCGTTGGCCGCCTCCATGGTGGCCACAGAGGTGAAGGTCCGCACGTAGTCGGCGGCGAGGAAGAAGTTGGGGATGGTGGTGAAAGCCTGAGGTCGGAGCCGCCAGGTGTTGAGATAAGCGACGAACAGCGGCTCGGCGTTCTCGCTCATCGGGACGTCGGCGTCGTGCCTCATCCCCGGCTTGAGGGTGGCCACGAACTGCTCCCGGGTGATGTCGGGATCGAGGAACCAGCAATACAACATCTCGTCGGTGACGGGTTGCTCGTCGTGGGCGTGGGATCTCTTCAGCTCCTCCCAGACCTCGGTCTTGATCTCGTCTGCGGTGCAGTACTTCGCCTCTTTGGTCACGGTGGTACCCGGCTGATGCCAGTTGGAGATGTCGACCGAGATCACCCCCTTGACGCTGCCGTCACCGAACTTTGACATGTCGTAATCGGCCCAGAACTGCGGCTGGGAGATCGAGGTAAGCGCCCATGGGGAGTCGAGGTAGATGGTGTGGCCATGGGAGAGCGGGACATCTTCTTTGAGGAAGAACTGGATGCCGTTCATCCACTCCACATAGGACTTGCCGATGGTCTTGATCCCCTCCAGGGAGCTGTCGGCGTCGAGGATGCCGTCGTCGAGCAGCATCGCCATCTTCTCCGCGGGGAGAGCGGCGATGTAGTAGTCGGCGTCGTCGAGCAGGTAGGTGTTCCCCGCCGAATCCGACATGTGGACCGCCTCGATGACCCCGCCGGGGCGTCCCTTGTGAGGGGTGCACACGATGCGGTCGATGTGTCGGTCGAATTGGTATTCGACCCCGGACTTCTGCAGGTACGCCAGCCAGGGGTGGAGCCAGGCCTCATTGGTCGGCCCGTTAAGCACCCGGTCGGTGCTCGGTCCCGGGGTGATCATGTCGAGGATCAGGGCGAGGCCGATGTCACCTTCGACGTGGGCATTGGCGAGTTGGGCATTCGCCGCCACCAGTGAGCGGGTCAGACCCTCGGCGAGGAACTTCTGGTAGCCCTTCGACTTGTTCGAGGCGTCGACGAACTCCCACCAGCCCATCGTCTCGTAAATCTCCTCCCGCCGGGCATCGCAGCTGGAATAGACCTGCCAGAGCTTGTCCACGAAGAAGTCGACCTCCCCCTCCTCGAGACCCATTTCGGCGGGCAGGTCGGAGAGAAGGTCCTGGATGATCTTGACCAGGTCGGCTTCGCTTTGGGGAAACCGGGAGGGCAGCTCGATCGAGTCCTTCCCGTACAGCGATATCTGGACCCTCGTCGTGTCGACCAAGTTGTCGGTCACGTGGCCGTCGCCCACCGGGATCCGCTTCATGGTGTCGGTTACGTGCTTGTAGAAGCGGGGGAAGAACCGAAAGCCGTGCTCCCCCGGCAGGTAGCCGGCCTCGCCCTTCACATCGGGACACGACAAGCTGGATCCACCAACAGGGACGGGGATGCTCCGAGCCTTGCCGCCACAGAGCTCGGTCTGCTTCTCGAAGACCGCCACCCGGAAACCGCGTTCGATCAGCTCGTGGGCGGCACTCATCCCGGCGACCCCACCACCGAGTACCGCTACCTTGGGACCCGAGCCCTTGGGGAAGGGCGTCAATTTGGTCGGTTCGATCGCAGCCTCCTGGTCGGGGCCGAAGCTACCCGCCCGGACGAGGACGCTTGTTCGTTAAGGCCCGATTCAGATCCCTTGTGCATCGGATGGTTGGCGGTTCGGATCTTCTTCGCCTCGCCAGCTGCCGGCCATTCTGGTCAGTGCCCCGAAATTGGGCGCCCAGCCGACACCGAACACCTTGCCCGAGAGGACTGGACCGTCCGGATTCCAGTAGGTGCCTCGCATTCGCCCAATCGTCGGCACACGGAAGTCATATGGCACGAAGTTGGCGACTTCTCCGTGCCATGTCCTCTCGTCGTGGGGCTTACGGAGCTCTTGGATGATGGCGATGACTCCGATGATCGCGAGGGCGAGCTTCCAAATGTCCGTGAGACTGGGCGTCCGCCGATGGTCGTCCATCGCCCGGGAGGCTACCCGGACACACGGCGCACACCTCCTCGCTAGTGACACTCTCCACCGCGATGCCGACACGGACGTTCACTTGAGCTCCACGCCGTAGGAAGTTGGAGGTGTAGCTTCATCAAGCGCCCGAAGCGGGATCGGAGATATGTCCGACGACACGGTTCAACCCAGGGCCACCTGGTACTCACCGATTCGGATGTGGATTGCGCGGTATCCCGTCGCCTCGTTTCTGATCATGGTGTATGTCGTCACCGCGGCGACCGCCTTATCCCCGGCGTTGACCCGACGAGACCTCCTCCCCTACGAGAACGCCCCGTACGACCTACTGGCGCACGTCGTCGGCAGCGCGGTTCCGGCATTCATCGTCACGTCGGCGGTAAAGGGAAGAGCCGGAGTGCGGGACTTAGTCCAACGGTGCCTGCGCTGGCGAGTCGGTATCGGCTGGTATCTGCTCGCACTCCTGGGACCGACCGTCCTCACCCTGCTCCTCGCCGCCGGATTGGCAGGCACGCCTCCGTTGACCGCGGTGACCGAAAACTGGGAGAGATTCTTTACCGTGATCATGCCCAGCCTGGCGTTCGCGTTCGTGCTCTCCAATTACGCCGAAGAGGTCGGGTGGACCGGCTTCTTGTTCGACAGAGTCCAGGAGCGGCACCAGCCGCTCAAGGCCGCCGCCATCGTCTCAGTGCCGTTCGCATTCGCCCACATCCCGGGATTCGTCGTCGAGACCGGGTCTCTGGTCGAGGGCCTGGTGGTTCTCGGTTTCCTATTCATACCTCAACTGGCGAGCCGGGTCATAGTGGCGTGGTTCTACAACCACACCCGGCGCAGCCTGGTGATCGTCGGCCTTTTTCACGCTGCCTACAACGCCACCACCCAAAACCGGTTCACCGAAATCTTCCTTCCGGTGGGCGAGGACATCCAGTTCCTACTCTTCCTCGCCGTGCCAATCCTCCCGGCGATACTGATCGTGATCTTCACCAAGGGTCGCCTCGCCTACCAGCCCTCGTCCCCAACGCCGCCAGGGACCGAACGACCGGCGGCGGTTTAACGGAACCCGGCGCCAACCGTGCCCCGATGTCCTAGATCGATGGACGGGATCGAAGCCGATCGTCACCACCACACGCTTGACAGTCACGCAGCGTGAACATATGTTTATAGCTTGTGAACATCAACTCCCAATCTCGGCTTCCGATCTTTCGCTCCCCCGAACAGGAACGCCTGCTCGCCGAGCTATTCGTCTTTGCCGACGGGCCGGTCTCTCTCAGTGAGCTGGCCCGGCGCGCCGGTACCTCGCGGGGCGGGGCTCACAAGGAGATCGAACGGCTCGCCGCGATCGGGCTAGTCACCTCAAGGCCGTCAGGCAGGGCCCGGATGGTCGAAGCCAATCAGAGCTCTCCGCTCTACACGGACCTTCGAGGCCTCCTCACCAAGGCGTTGGGCCCCGAGCCGCTCCTGAGAGAGGCATTATCTGAACTCGACGGGATCGACCAAGCCTTCATTTTCGGATCGTGGGCTGACCCGGCGGTGTCGGCCCCACAGGACATAGACGTGATGGTTATCGGCGAACCCACCGTCGCCCGTGTCTACGAGACCGTTGCGTCGATCGAAAGCCAGGTTGGTCGCCCGATCAATGTCGCCATCCGCTCGAAGGCCGAATGGGAGAGTGCAGACGGCGGCTTTGAGCGAGCGGTGAAGAGCCAACCAAAGGTTGCGTTGGTGTGAGCGATCTCGATGACCTGATCGCCAACCACTTGATCGAGCCGGTCACGGGTGACCAGCCCATGGCCAATGATTGGATCGCGGATGCGCGAAGGCATATCCAGGCCGCGCAAGCAGTGGAGTCGATCGATCCAGCCGGCGCCTACGTCCTTGCCTACGACGCCGCCCGCAAGTCGGTCGCCGCGGTGCTGCTCACATCCGGGCATCGGGTCACCAGCCGCCCCGGGTCACACGAGGCGCTTGCACGATTCGCCAAGACTCTCGCACACGACACTGGTGAAACCGCCCTGGAACATCTAGACCGACTTCGTCGCAATCGGAACCGCTCCGAATACGGGTCGAGGACCTTCGGTGCAGCCGAAGTCAGAGAGGCTATCCAGATTGCAGGCGCCATCGTGGGGGTCTGTTCCAAGTCGGTCTGACGATGACCACTGGAGTGATGTCACACGCGATAGGAAAACGCGACGTGTTATGGCCAATCGGTTGAACTCGAGAGTGATGTCAAATGCGCGTGAGGGAAACTGGAGGTGTGAGGCGGGGGCTTTGTCCCCTTGGGGAAAACAGGACGGCGAGGGTTCCCCGACTACGCCGCGGATGAGCATGAAATCACCGGAACTCGGCCTCAGTGGCCTGGGTCTACGCGTC